>JBMYSY010000045.1:0-515 GCA_049603795.1 Magnetovibrionaceae bacterium | reverse complement strand
CTTTTCCTTCAGTGCTTCGATCTGGCTTTCCAACTCAAACATCGCCAGAAAGCCATCATTGATGCAGGCAGCGCGGGCGCCGCTGTTCTCAAGTGCGGGGCGTTCCTGTTTCGCCATGGTGATTCTCATCCTTCAAAAAAGGTGCCGGGTCGCCGTTCTGGTGGAGACGACCCGGCAGTTTCAACAGGGAGGCTTCACGTCTGGGAGACGTTGGAGCGGCTGTCCTAATCGCCCCTCTCCGGCCTGGCAGGCCGAAGCTGTGTTCGAGCGTTTTTTCAGCTCGGAATCTTTGGAAACCATGGCGGCGATCAGACCTAGGGCCATCATCCCGCCTCCAATTTTTCAATGCCAGCCCGAAGGCGGGCGTAGATAGCACCCGTAACTTGGTTGATTTTGGCTACCCTGCTGAGCAGTTCCCGATGTTCGAATTCATCGAAAACGCCATCTGCTTGGGCTAATGCGTAAGCGGCAAAAAAATTGGCAGATTCCTCCCCAAACTTGGCGAAGTCGATGTT
>JBMYSY010000044.1:0-565 GCA_049603795.1 Magnetovibrionaceae bacterium | reverse complement strand
CGACCTTCAGGTTATGAGCCTGACGAGCTACCGGGCTGCTCCATCCCGCGCCAATTGCCTTCAGGTTATTAGCCTGATGAGGTCTTGAGTAAGCGTGGCCCCAGTGGGGCCGCGACAGTGCGCAAGACGGGCTGCTCCATCCCGCGCCGATTGCTGGCCGATTTGGCCTGCGGGTAGTTTTTGTTTATCGTTATGAGAGTTATGAGTTTTTTTCTAGGTTTGGCGATGACCTACTCTCCCACGCCTTAAGACGCAGTACCATCGGCGCTACAGTGCTTAACTGCCGGGTTCGGGATGGGACCGGGTGTTTCACTTGCGCTATGATCACCAAACCGAGGAAAAAACTCAAGCCTATTGGCTGAGCATCATTATGTTCCAAGTTTTATACAACTTGTATGGCTTTTGATTTTGGAAGTCTGTCTTCTACTGGATCAAACCAAGCCTATTGAACAATTAGTACCGGTCAACTGAACGTGTCGCCACGCTTACATCTCCGGCCTATCGACGTGATGGTCTATCACGGTTCTCAGGGATACCTTGTTTTGAGGGGGGCTTCCCGCTTAGA
>JBMYSY010000043.1:0-566 GCA_049603795.1 Magnetovibrionaceae bacterium | reverse complement strand
TCGGTGATCTCAAGGAAGGCGCCGAGTTTCTCACCTGGAAGCGTAGCCGCTACGCAGCGTAGCGAAATGCGTAGCGAAATCGTAGCGGACGATTGCTCTGAACCGCCAATCATGGCACTGTAGGGAACAGCACCAAATGTATCTATGACTGAGAGAATCCGTGGGTTTCAGCGACTGCGCCGATATATTTCATCATGCTTCGGCAAGTGATTTACAGGCTCATAACCTGAAGGTCGCAGGTTCAAATCCTGCCCCCGCAACCAATAAAATCAATAGCTTAGACGCCCTTCGGGGCGTCTTTTTTTTTGTGCGTAGCGCGTAGCGTAGCGGACAGGTTTCGGAAACGGCAGGCAGAACCTGACGGTCACACTTGTAATGATCACTTTCAGTTATTATATATGGTGCTGAAAACGGCACTTACATAACAGGAGAGAGACATGCCTTCACTTAACGTCCCCGCATCGATAGCACTTCAGCAGCGCATAAACCGCGCAAATGAGATTGCCGAACTCAAGGCTCTCCATGAAGATTTTCAGTTTGAACGCGGCGAAGCACGGGCCTGTGGT
>JBMYSY010000042.1:301-589 GCA_049603795.1 Magnetovibrionaceae bacterium | reverse complement strand
AGATTGAGCAGCCAATCCGGTCTCGGCTCCGCCGTCACCCGGCCGGGGAAGATGACCTCGTAGCAAATCAGCGGCCCGACCGGCGGCAGGCCGGGCAACGTCAGAGTGCGAAGCCCAGGGCCCGGCATAAACCCACCGCCGATGGCAATCGGCCCCAAAGGCAGGATATCGGCAAAGGGCACATATTCACCGAAGGGCACCAGATGGGATTTGTCATAGGACTGCAGCAGACGGCCAAGGCTATCCAATGCCATCATGGAATTGTAGGAACGCCGCCCGGCCGCGTCA
>JBMYSY010000042.1:0-291 GCA_049603795.1 Magnetovibrionaceae bacterium | reverse complement strand
CACGCTCCACCCTCGGTGCGCCGACGATAACCAACCCCTGCGGCGCCGGCACGGCTGCGGCCAGAGCACGCTGCAGATTGCCGTCCGCCGCCAGGTCGAAGGGCACCATGGTCTCGCCCCAGATGGCATGGGTGGGGGGCTTCCCTTTAGCTTCCGGTGCCGTGGACAGGGCAATTTGCTTGCGCACGTGTCCGGCCCGCAGTTCGGGCACCCACTTGTCCACCTGTGGAATGTTGGGCTGCACCAGACGCAGCCGAATACCGTCCTCAAACCCGGCACCGTCGCGGTTCA
>JBMYSY010000041.1:0-658 GCA_049603795.1 Magnetovibrionaceae bacterium | reverse complement strand
GTGACCGTACCGTCATCGTTCAAGACAACATCACCACCGGCACCGCCCAGGATCGAAACGGAGTCGTCGACCACGGTCAGCGTGTCGCCATCCAGGTCCGTGTCGTTGGCCAGCACATTGATGTTGACGGCAGAGTCTTCATCCGTCGTCGCCGTGTCATCGGTCGCCACCGGGCCATCGTTGGAACCTGTGACGGTCACCGTCGCCGTCGCGGTCGAGGTCGCGTCACCATCGGTGATCGTGTACTCGATCTCCACCTGACGGCTCTCGCCATCATCCAGATCGTCGAAGCTGTCGTCGGGGGTGAAGCTGATCGTGCCGTCTTCGTTGATCACGACATCACCGCCTGCGTTGTCCAGCAGGTTGACCTCTGTGACCGAAAGGCTGTCGCCGTCCACGTCGGTGTCGTTGCCAAGGACGTTAATGGTAACAGCGGAGTCTTCGTCCGTGGTTGCCGTATCATCCACCGCCACCGGACCATCGTTTACGCCCGTGACGGTGATCGTCGCCGTGGCCGTGGTCTCGGCACCGTTTTCATCGGTAATGGTGTAGGTGAAGGTATCGACCGCCTGCTCGCCATCGTCCAGGGCATTGGCCGCTTCGTTCGGCGTGAAGGTATAGCTGCCGTCTTCATTGACGGTCACCGTACCGTAGAAGG
>JBMYSY010000040.1:0-668 GCA_049603795.1 Magnetovibrionaceae bacterium | reverse complement strand
GCTGGCGCCTGGGGCGAGGGCCAGCTGCTCGCAGCCGAGGAGGTCGAGGTCGGTGAGGGCTAGCAGCTGCCCGATCTGGGGCGGCAGCTTTTCCAGCGGGCAGCCGAAGAGGCCGAGCCCGGTGAGGGCCGTCAGCTGCCCGATCTGGGGCGCCAGCACCTCCAGCCCGCTCTTCGCGAGGTGGAGCTCTTGGACGCGGTCACCGCTCCACTCGACGCCTTTCCACGCGCGTGGGCTCTTGCCCTCGGGCCACAGCTTCTGCAGCGCCGTGCTCGCCGCCCGGATCGCCCGCAGCGCGTCCTCGTCGGCAGTTGGCACCCCGCAAGCCTGTGTGCATACGTTTGCTGACTTTAGAGTCAGGTTTAGGCTTAGGCTTAGGGTTAGGGTTAGGCTTAGGCTAGGGGTGAGAGCTCCACATAGCAGAGGTGAGGGTTAGGGTCGGGGTCAGGGTCAGGGTTTGGATCAGGGCCAGGGTCAGGGTTGGACTCGTTGGGTTCGCGGGTCGGGGTGGGGTGAGGGGGGCAGGTCAGGGCTAGCTTAAGAGTTGAGGTCAGGGTTAGGGTGAGGGTTAGGGTGAGGGTGAGGGTGAGGGTGAGGGTTAGGTGCGCCGCGCCACCAGCTGGCACGAGTGGTGGATCGGGCTCTCGAAGATCTCCTGGGTTAGGGTT
>JBMYSY010000039.1:0-4372 GCA_049603795.1 Magnetovibrionaceae bacterium | reverse complement strand
ACCAGCGTTCTCCAGAGGCCGTCTCAGTGACCCAATTGAGACGAAAACCGCTCTAAATCCGTTCCACATCCACATCGTGGGCACGACGACCGTAGTGGTCGGCCAGTTCAGCACCCATGATGAAGGGCCGCATGGCTTCGTGATGGTCTTCAAGTCGAACATGCGGGCTGAGGTCGAACAAGGTTTTGCCTTGGGTCGCGATGCGGACCCAGGCCATACAGACATTTTGCAGGGCCGGGGTGCAGACTTCCAGGCCGGTGCGGGCCGCCTGCTGGTTGAGGCGCCATATGTTCATGATGGTTGCTGACATTTTTTCCTCCCCCTTTTTGAGCAATGACCTGACCACCCAATTTTACACTTGATTTCCTGTTAATTTGACATGCTCTTTTTGCATGGGGGTCTACCTGTCCTGCACAGCTTCGCGGAGCTGAATATCGAGGGAACGAAGACGCTAGAGCCCTTCCCGGCGTTATTGTAACTGCCGGGAGGTTTCAGCCGAGTCTGAGGGGCGGTGGGCCGTGGGACTGGCCTGATGGTGCATGATGTGCCAGGTGCGGCCTTCCAGGCGGAAAAGGTTGCTGGCAATCAGGCTGGCACCTTCCAGTTGTTCGATGCAGATCACCAGGGCCAGGTCCCGTGCCGGTGTCGTCAGATGGACGGTGGGTTTCAAGGCCGTGATGCGGGGTGGGCTGGGCGAATTCAGGATTGCCCGCCAACTGGCCAGCACATTCGCCCGTCCGATCATCGGGTCCCAACCGGGATGCAGGCAGGTGACGGGTTCGATCTGCGCCCAGATGGCCTCCATGGCGGCCATGTCGCGGCTGTCGAAGGCCAGATAGAAGGCTTCGTTGGCAAAGAGGATGGCGGCTTTTTCCGGCTCGCTGGGGAGAATGGGGGTATCCATGGTCCAGTCTCAGGCGGCGGCTTCCGATTGGGCGGAATAGGCATCGGGACGCAGCAGGCTTCTGGCCGCCTGTTCATCCCAGGACAGGCCGGCGCGCCGGGCGATGTCTTCGAGAGCGGCAAAACGGCCTTCCGCAGCATCATCAGCGAAAACCTCCACCCAACGGGCGTCCGAGCGCTTTAGTGCCTCCAACCGCTTCAGATAGGCATCGACGAAGGAGTCCCAGAACGCGGGATCGGTCGAATGCTCTTTCATGAAGGAGGTGCGCAGGCAGCTTTGGATAACAGCCGCCCGAGGCCGCCGGACGATGACCCAGAGCGCCTCCGGGAAGGCCCGATGCCAGATCGGCCAGGTCAAGGACAACTTGGCGTCCTTGAAGCCCCAACGACGGTCCGGCGTCCAGCCGTCCTTGGCCAAGAGGTCCTCTACGTGGGACTTCAGTGCGGGAAGTTCGGGCAGGCTGTCCAGACGGGGTAGGCGGCGAACACCGCCGGCATCCCCGCCAAGGCGTTTCAGGATCCGCTTTTGTACCTGTTCGCGCAGGGCCTCGTGTTCGAAAAAGCCCGTCGGGTTTTCCGATCCCCCCGGGACGGTCCTGCCCAGCCAAAGCCCCGCCGTCCCCAACAGACCAGTGACCAAAGACGTCCCCGAACGCGGCAGCCCTGTAATCAGGATCGGCGGGCGGGGCGAGGTCGGTAGCCAAGGGTCGGGTTGGTTCACCATAAAAACACCTGATCGGTTAAATGCGGTTCTGTTCTGGTCTTCTTAGACCACCGGCTTATCCTGTTTGAAGAGTCATTTCTCTGATGGCCAGAAGAGCGAAGGACCAATGTACGAAGTGGAGACGATGAAACAATTCTCCGAAAGGCTCATGTCGGCGCTTCACGAACACGCCAGTGGTGCCCTCGACCGGGCCGAGGTTGCCTACGAGACGCTTCTGGCGGTGGGTGAGGAAGAGACGGCAACGCGTCTCCACGGTTTCCTAAAAGAAGAACGGGAAGCCCTTTCGGCCACAGGTCCCGAGGCAACGCTGAACCCCATCCTGGGTGCGGGCGGTCTGGTGCTCCGACACGAAAAGGTAGACCTCGCTATCGTTTTTTTTCGAAGGGCGCTGGGGGTCAAGCCCGGAAGCCCTGCGGCAACCGCAGCCCTGGCCAATGGCTTGAGGGAGGCCGGTCAGCTTGAAGCCGCCCTGTCGCTCTATCGAAACCTGGCCAAGGCCCAACCGGAAAAGGCTCGCTGGCACCACGAAATCGGCATAACGCTGCGCAAGCTGAACAGAATGGAGGAGGCCGTCGCGGCCCTGGAGCAGGCCCAGGCAATGGCCCCGGAAGACCCGGACACGGCCTGGGCTCTCGCCACGACGCTGATCCAGTCCGGACCCCGGTTCGGGCGGGAAGGAGAGGGCTGGGCGTTGACGCCTGTGCGTTGGCGTTTGGCCAGCCATAACAGCACCCGGCTGGATCACGGACTCGCCCCCTGGACACTTGCTCTTCAGGCCTCGGCCCCTGAGACAATCGGTGGCGTGCTGGTCTGGGGCGAACAGGGGATTGGTGACGAGATCATGTTTGCCGGGCTATTGGCGCGTCTGGCTGACATCGTCGAAAGCCCGGTGGTCCTGGTGTCGGAAAAGAACCGCGCCCTGTTTCGGCGGTCATTCCCCCTTGTTCCCATGCTTGATCCGCAAGAGCCCCTGCCGCCGGGCCTGACCCACCAGATTGCCCTGGGCGACCTGCCCGGGGTGCTCTGTTCGACCGAGAAACGCATCGGCCCATTGGCACCCTGGCTTCAGGCGGAAGAGAATCGCAGCGCGATCTTGAGACAGGCTTACCAAGGTGGATCGACAGCCAGCAGACCTCGTCTCGTCGGGCTTTGCTGGCGTCCGGCAGCCGACTCGCGAGAGGGGCTGCGCCGGACCCCTCCTTTTGCGCTCTGGCGATCTGTCCTGGCCCAACCGGGCTTGCGTTTCGTCAATCTTCAGCCCCGGGCCGAGGCCGGGGAGATCACCCAACTCAGGGACTTCGGAGCAGAAGTCATCCATGACCGGACCGTTGATCCCTGGAGCGACCTCGATGCCTACGCGGCCCAGATCAAGGCCCTGGATTTGGTGATTTCAGTCGATTGTACACTGGTGCATCTGGCGGGCGCACTCGGTGTTCCATGCTGGGTGTTGTTGCCCTGGCCTGCGGATTATCGCTGGCCGAGACTCGGGGGCGAGACCGGCTGGTATCCGAGCCTACGCCTCTATCCGGTCCAACCGGATGGCGGCTGGGACACCCTGTTTGGCGACCTGCTCTCGGATCTCGAAGCCTTTGCCGAGGGCGACCCGGTCCCTGCCGCCACATAAGGGGCCACATAAGGGCACGTGGCTGATCTTGGCTGTTGGGCTTGTAGCTTTTCCGCCCCTCTCCCTTCGTCTCTTTCATATCTTAAACGAAACGGAATAGGCCCCTGTTCCGCCTGCTGGCTCGAGATGTAAGGCTTGAGCCTCACCAGGGATGGGGCGTCTCAACAACGAAATGGCAAAGCCCGAGGCTCCTATGGCTGACGAAACGGAAAACCCCAACGATCCGCAAAACCCCAATGGCCCTGAAAGCCAAGACGGTGGTGTGCCTGCCGACCAGGTTGATGGCGCTCCGGCGGACGATGAGGAAGAGGAAGATCGGGAACAACAGGCCGAAGAGGAACAAAAGATCCTCGATGACCTAACCGTTTTGACCGGCGAGGGCGACGAAGAGGAAGAGGAAACCGGCCTTACGTCGGGACAGGATGAGCAGGAACCGGAAGACGCCTCGCTTTCGGTAACCCACTCTGGTGACCGTCCGACAACACAAACCCTGTTGAACGATCTGCCGACCGGTGAATTCAAGGAGACCGGCAGCAAGATTGAGGAAAACCAGTTCGAAGGTGGTGTCGAACTGGATGGCATTGATGATCCGGGTGTGACCCTGGATACCACCCCCAGGGACGAAGATGCGGGCGATCCCCTGTTCGCCAACGCCCGTTTTGATGGCGGCGGTGCCGGCGGTCCGGCTGTCGAGCGCGTCGGCGCGGAAGACGAAGGCGATGACGAAGAAGAGGGCGAGGGCCCTGCCGAAGACGATGGCACTGGCCCCGTAATCGCCCAGGGTTTGGCGGCGACACCGCCGGCAGCCTCGACCCCCGGCTCTGCACCCGCGTCTCAACCGGCTTCCACGGTGGTTTCCACGCCCGCTTCTGCACCCGCTTCCCTGCCGCCTTCGGTGGCGGTATCTACGCCGACGTCAGCACCGGCCTCGACGCCTGCTTCGACTCCGGCTTCTACACCTGCGTCCATACCTGCCTCGACCCCGGCGTCTACACCTGCGTCCACGCCTGCCTCGACTCCGGCGTCTACACCTGCGTCCACGCCTGCCTCGACCCCGGCTTCTACGCCTGCGTCCACGCCTGCCTCGACCCCGGCTTCTACGCCTGCGTCCACGCCTGCCT
>JBMYSY010000038.1:0-4576 GCA_049603795.1 Magnetovibrionaceae bacterium | reverse complement strand
CTGACCGAGACCGGATCGGCACTCGACGACAGCCAGCTTTTTGTCGCCCGCGCGGGCAGTGCGGCGGGGGCCGCCTTGCTCCACCATCTGGAATTCCCGGAACCACCGGCCTCTCTTCTGAATGAGGCCGAGGCCCGGGTCAGGGAGACGGCAGCCCGTCTCTCCCGCGGCCTGCCCTCGGGCACAGCGGATATCCTGAGGGACAATCGGGAATCGCCCTATTGGGAAGAGGTGGCGGGGCGCTGTCTCGGTTGTGCCAATTGCACGCTCGCCTGCCCGACCTGTTTCTGTTCGACGACAAGAGAGGTGACGGACCTCGGCGGAGAGGTCTCCGACCATCACCGGACCTGGGAATCCTGCTTCACCATGGCCTTCAGCGAAGTTCACGGTGGGATCATCCGGGGCAGTCTCGCCGCCAGTTACCGGCAATGGCTGACGCACAAGCTTGCCGATTGGTGGGACCAGTTCGGCAGCAGCGGATGTGTTGGCTGTGGGCGCTGCATCACCTGGTGCCCGGTGGGGATCGACCTGACGGCGGAGGTTCGGGCCCTCTCCGACAAAGCAGCGGGAGACAGCCGATGAAGATCGAACACCTGGATCGCCTGATTGGCGAACATCCCTTCTTTGAGGGCTTCAGGGCCGAATTTCTGGATCTGCTCGCGGGCTGTGCGCGGCATGTGGTCTATCCGGCGGGCGACTACATCTATCGCTATGGTCAGGAAGAAACCAACTTCTACTTGATCCGCCATGGCGCAGTCGCACTGGAGGTTCAGGCACCCGGCGCGGAACCTTTGGTGGTCGAGACCTTGACCGACAATGATATTCTCGGCTGGTCCTGGATGGTGCCGCCGCACCGGGCGCGGTTTGACGCCCGGGCGCGGGATCTGACCCGGGTGATCTCGCTCGACGGGGCCTGTCTGCGCGGCAAGATGGCAGCCGACCACGAACTCGGTTTCCTGCTCTATCAACGATTTGTGCCGGTCATGGCGGATCGTCTGCAGGCTGCGCGCCTACAGATGCTGGACCTCTATCCCACCCACAACCAGAAGCGCAGCGGAGCGGGGTGAGACCATGGATGGTGCACCGACCCTGGCCGATTTTCAGGAAGATCCTTTACTGCCGCGCGTCTATCGCGTGATCCGGCGGCGTCGGGATCTGGCCGATACCTTCACCATCGACATCGCCCCCGTCGATGGCGGGCCGATACCGGCCTTCGACCACGGCCAGTTCAACATGCTGGGCGGGTTCGGTGCGGGGGAGGTGCCGATTTCCATCGCGGGCGATGTCGCCGAGCGGGGCTTTTTCCGCCATACCATCCGGTCGGTCGGCGCAGGGACCGGGGCTCTGGAGGCTTTGCGCAAAGGCGATCACTTGAGCCTGCGCGGCCCCTATGGCCGACCCTGGCCCTTGTCCGACCTGAAGGGGCTGGACGTGGTGGTGGTCAGCGGTGGCTTGGGTCTGGCACCCTTGCGTTCCTCCATCCTCGGCCTGATCGCAGCCCGCAAGAGCTATGGCCGTGTGATCCTTCTTCACGGTGCCCGCAGTCCGGCGGATCTGATTTACGAACGGGAACTGCACGAATGGCGGGGGCGGTTTGATCTTTCCGTCGAAGTCACGGTGGACCGCGCCGGTTCCGACTGGTCCGGCCAGGTTGGCGTCGTGCCAAAGCTGATCCGACGCGCCGATTTTGACGGGCCGCAGGCAGCTGCCCTGATCTGCGGGCCGGAAATCATGATGCGCTACTCGGCGGAGGCGCTGATCGAGGACGGCGTATCGCCGGAGGCCATCTGGGTCAGTCTGGAACGCCACATGCGATGCGCCGTGGGCTTCTGCGGTCGGTGCCAGTTGGGCGCGCAGTTCGTCTGTCGGGACGGGCCGGTATTCCGCTGGGATGATATCGAACCGCTTCTGAAAATTCGGGAGCTCTGAGCCATGGCGACACCCAAAGCCCGCAAGCCCAAACTCGCCGTCTGGAAATTCGCCTCGTGCGATGGCTGCCAACTCAGCCTCTTGGACTGCGAAGACGAGCTCTTGGCCGTCGCCGAAGCCGTTGAGATCGCCTATTTCCTCGAAGCGACCCGCGCCCGGGTGAAGGGGCCTTTCGACATTTCCCTGGTTGAGGGGTCGATCACCACCACGGCCGATGCCAATCGCCTTCAGCGTATCCGCCGCCAATCGCGTATCCTGATTTCCATCGGTGCCTGCGCCACTGCGGGCGGCATTCAGGCCTTGCGTAACGGTCGTGATATCGGTGGCTTCATCTCCACCGTCTATGCCGAACCCCGCTTTATCGACACCCTCGAGACATCCCGACCGATCCGCGATCTGGTCAAGGTCGATTATGAACTGCGCGGCTGCCCCATCGACCGGGGACAGTTGCTAAGTTGTTTGATCGAACTGATCCAGGGTCGCTCCCCCCGTTTGTCCCAGGGCAGCCAGTGTATGGAATGCAAGGCCGCCGGCACGGTCTGCGTCATGGTGGCCAGGGGCGAGCCCTGCCTCGGGCCGGTGACCCAGCGCGGCTGTGGCAACCTGTGCCCCGGTTTCGGGCGAGGCTGCTATGGCTGCTTCGGGCCGAAGCGGCGCACCAATGCTGGCTCCCTGGCGGATCATTTGGACCTGGAGGGGGAAAAGCTGGCCAATCTGTTCGAAACCTTCAATGCCGCCGCGCCGGCCTTCCATGAAGCCGGGGAGCGCCTGCGCGCGAAAGATTCGGAGGGTGAGCCATGACCCGGACGCTGAAAGTCGATGCCCTGGCCCGCGTCGAGGGCGAAGGGGCGCTGAAAGTCCGGATTCGGGATGGACGCGTCACCGATCTGGAATTCCGTATCTTCGAGCCCCCCCGTTTCTTCGAAGCCTTTCTGGAAGGCCGCGACTTCACCGAGGCCCCTGACATCACGGCGCGCATCTGCGGTATCTGCCCTATCGCCTACCTGTTGGGTGCTTCCAAGGCCATGGAGGATGCCCGTGGCGTGACCCTGCCCAAGGCTTTGAATGATCTCCGGCGCGTCATCTACTGCGGGGAGTGGATCGAGAGCCATGTGCTCCATGCCGCGATGCTGCATGCGCCCGACTTCCTGGGCCTCGACGACGCCCTGCAGATCGCCAAAGCCAATCCGGAACTGGTGAAGAAGGCGCTGCGCCTGAAAAAGCTCGGCAACAGTCTGCTGGACGTCATCGGGGGGCGTGCGGTGCACCCGATCGGTCTGAAGGTTGGCGGCTTTTGGAAGGTGCCCGCATCCGCCGATCTGGTCGCCCTGCTGCCCGAGATCGCCTGGGCCTTGGACGCGACGGAAGAAATCGCGCTGGCATTCGGGGGCTTCGATTACCCAGAGCTTTCCCAAGAGACCTGCTACGTTTCGCTCGGCGGCATCGATGCCTACCCAATCGAAGACGGGCGGGTTGTCTCCGACCAAGGCCACGATTGTCCGCCAGCCGATTTTCTGGACCTGATCGAGGAAGTACACGTCAAACGGTCGAATGCCCTTCACGCCCGGTTTATCGACGGAACGCGCTATGTGGTGGGGCCGCTCGCACGCTTCAACAACAATCGGGATCATCTGACCCCGCGGGCCGATCATCTGGCCGGGCGGTTGAACCTGGGGGCCAGGGTTACCAATCCGTTCAAGTCGATCCTGGTCCGCCTGGTGGAAACCATGGTCGCCCTGGAAGAGGCCGAGCGGCTGATCAAGGACTATCGCAAGCCCGCCGAGGCTTTCGTGCCGGTTGTCCCCGGACCGGGCGAGGGCGTCGGCATCACAGAGGCACCCCGAGGCATCTGCTTCCACGGCTATCAACTGGATGCCGTGGGCCGAATTGTTTCCGCGCGGATCATCCCGCCGACATCGCAAAACCAGCCGCAGATTGAATGGGATCTTGCTCGCGTGGTCGAGGCCAGCCTGGATCTCGATGACGAGGCCCTTACCTGGCGGGCGGAACAGACGATTCGCAACTACGACCCCTGCATTTCCTGTGCGACGCACTTCCTTGATCTGGATATCGATCGGGGCGGGGTTGATGGCTGATCGGCGCTGCATCATCGGCATTGGCAATCGATATCGTCGCGACGACGGCCTGGGGCCTTTGGCCATCGATGCGCTGCGGGCCCTGAATCCCACTGAAGAAGCGGATCAGGGGGTGACGTTGATCGAGCATTCGGGCGAGGCCTTAAGCCTGATCAATGCCTGGGCTTCCTTTGATTCTGTGGTCATCGTCGATGCGGCGCGCGGCCCTCTGCCCGGTCGCCCGATCATCCTGGATCCCGGGACACAGGACATCCCAAGGGACAGTTTCCGGGGCGGTTCTCATGTCCTGGGCCTAGCCGAGGCCATTCACCTGGCCCGTGAACTCGATTGCCTGCCACCCCGTCTGCGCATCGAGGCCGTTGTTGGAGAGGACTTCTCCGCGGGAGAGGGCCTTAGCCCCCCGGTGCAGCGCGAACTGGCAGCCCTGATCACCCGGGTTAGGGCGTTTTTCGTCGCTATTGGGTCACTGAGATTGCTTTTGCAGCCTTTTCAGGGCGTCTGTTGTTCTTGCCGATGCACCGCATCGCCTGCAAACAACATCCTGCTGAAAA
>JBMYSY010000037.1:0-9279 GCA_049603795.1 Magnetovibrionaceae bacterium | reverse complement strand
CGCCTCGGCCTTTGCGCCGACGGCCGCAGCCGGCATCCGTCTTAGACGCCGCTCCCGCGGCCATCCCGCCACGCGCCAGTCCGCCGTCTGCCGCGTCGACACCCAGATGTCGGGCCGCGTCGCGTGGGCGCTTGCTGAGGGACGGTGCGGCACTTCCGAAAAAAAACCGGGTCCGCAAGGGACCCGGAGTTTAACAGGGAGGCTTCACGTCTGGGAGACGTGGGAGCTCCAAGCCCGAAGGCTGAGCCCCAAGGTCCGGCAGAGAACCGAACCGGTGATGCTGCGCTGCAACATCATGGCTATCTTATAAGCCAGACCGATTCAGAATCCAAGAGATTTTTTTTGCACTGCACAATAACCGGCGACTCTGTAACGCCCAGAGCATCCGAGTTCTCTCCTTAGTTATTGTAAATGCACAAAAAAAACCGGACCCCGTAGGGTCCGGCAAGTAAAACAGGGAGGCTTCACGTCTGGGAGACGCTGGGGGCGATAGGACACTGGGAGGGTGCCTGGCCCCCGAAAGAGAGGAATCGTCGGGAAAACGATCTCTCGACCATACGATGTTGCGGCGCAACATCTTTGATGAAGACGTTATACGGGTTTCGGACAAAATCCGGAAATGCCGAGTCGGCGGATGAGCTATGCTCTTAGTGCATACCTAAAGCGGCCTGCTCTGTTCTCAACCAAGCCAATAGGCGCGGGAGCGCTGGACGCCTTCAGAAACGGCCTGCTGAGCCACTTTGGCCACTTCTTTTCGGGTCCGACCGGGCTCAACCACCATGGGATCGTGGAACGTCAACCGAACCTTGGCACCCTTGAGGCCCAGAACATCGCTCAGGTGGGGGCCCAAATCCATATCGCCGTACCAGGCGTAATAGTCTTCAAGGCCACCGATCAAGGGGCGTCCATCGGCATAGCGCACATAGGCGATGGAAACCGGTTGGACCGTGATCGGTTCCTCCCCGGGGCGAGCTTCGGTGATGCTGAACAGGGAACTTTTGAACGCCAGCACGTCGTGGCCGTTGGTCGAGGTGCCTTCGGCAAAAATGTAGAGGCTATCGCCATTGGTCATCCGCTTGTTCAGCAGATCCCTCTGCGCCATGGCCTGAGCCGGCTCCCGGCGGATGTAGACCGTACGCGCCAGATTGGCCAGGAAGCCGAAAAAGGGCCAGGAGCGGACCTCCGCCTTGGCAACGAAACAGACATCCGGTAACTGCGAGGCGATGACCGGGATATCAAGGTAGGAGACATGGTTGCCGACAAACAGGCGTTTGCCGTCCCGCACCGGTTCTCCGCGAACCTCGATCTCGAGACCCGCCATGCGGCAGGTCACCCGCTGCCAGAGACCATTGATCGCACGGCGCACCTGCGGCTGGTAAAAAAACAGCAGGTAGGGGCCGAGCAACAGGATCGTCTGGAAGACGATGACAAGGCCTGAAAGGAGAGCGCGAAACGGGTTCGGGCTGATCAGGCTGCTGTCGTCGAGGACGTTCCAGATGGCGAATAGTGGCGAAGGTACTTCTCCGCCACCAAGTCGGTTTTCACGATTACGCATACGTCCGTCGTATTGAACTGATGGTCGATGACAGCCCCATCGCCGACGAAACCGCCGAGGCGAAGGTAGCCCTTGATAAGCGGGGGCAAGGTCAATGCGTCCCGCCGGTTCAGGTCGTCGGCTTCCAGGCCGTTCATGCCGACATACATGTGGTCATGGGCCCGGGGGCGCAGGTGTTCCGGCGCCATGTGATTGTGGTGCAGGTAGGAGAGCCCGCGACTGATGGTTTCCGGATCGGTGCCGGGGAAACTGGCGCATCCGAACATCAACTCGATATCGTGGGAAAAGACGTAATCCGCCAAACCACCCCAAAGGACATTCATCACGGCACGATTGCGATAGTCCTTGTGAACGCAGGACCGGCCCAGTTCGACAATCTCGCCCGGATGGTCCTCCAGGGCCGAGATGTCGAATTCCTGTGCCGAGTAGAAACCGCCGTGCTGCAAGGCCACCGAGCGGCGCATCAGCCGATAACAGCCGACCACGAAAGGCACGCCGTTGGAGCGTTCCCGGTCGATCACCAGCAGGTGGTCGCAGATATCATCGAAGCCGTCGAAATCGCGCTCGAGGCGGCGCATTTCAGGGGTCGGGGCGGCCTTCATTTCATTGTAAAAGACGTCGTAGCGGAGCGCCTGGGCGCATTCGACTTCTCGCGGGGACTCCGCAAGCCGAACGATCAGATTCTTCTCAGAACCCTTGTCTTGGTTTTTATCCATCTCACTGCCCCCGCAGCCAAGGCCCGAATAGTCAATTCAAAGCATTCAGAATCGACAGCGGGCTGGTTTGCTTAATCCGGCTGTGTATGATGGATTCAACATATTTCAGCAAATGAAGTTTATTTTGCTAATAGGTGACAGTTTTATGTCCTGTTCTTGTAAAAAAAGCGTAATATATGCCTTGGGGCACTATACGACCTCCAAACAATTGATTCGAGGCTGATTCAGGTCAATACGGCTTCAGCACTCCTTGGAATCAAACACCCAGATACCGATGCTGGATATCCTCTGATGCCAGCAATTCGGCGCTGTTCCCTTCCCAGACAATCCGCCCCTTTTCCATGATCAGGTGACGATCCGCGATGCGCGCCATGGCTTCCGGGTGCTTGTCGATCACCAGGATTGCCTGGCCGGAGGCTTTCAGGTTGGTTTCCAGGCAGTGCCAGATCTCTTCCCGGATCAGGGGTGCCAGACCCTCCGTCGCCTCGTCCAGGATCATCAGCTGCGGGTTGGTCATGAGTGCGCGGCCGATGGCCAGCATCTGCTGTTCACCGCCAGACAGCGTCGCACCGTTTTGTTCCAGCTTTTCGCCGAGGCGGGGAAAGAGGTCGATGACGCGATCCAGCGTCCAGGGTTCCGGGGATTTATTTGGGTAGGAGGCGGTGGCAACAAGGTTTTCCCTTACACTCAACGTCGGGAAGATCTGTCGTCCTTCCGGCACCAGACCGATACCTTTTCGGGCGATCTTGTGAGGCCGGCTGGTCCGGATATCATCACCCTTGAAGCGGATTGTGCCTGCGCGGGCCCGGGTCAAGCCCATGATCGAGCGCACGGTGGTGGTCTTGCCCATGCCGTTGCGGCCCATGAGCGTGACGACTTCGCCGGCTTGAATAGAGAAGCTGACGCCGAACAACACCTGGCTCGGCCCATAGGCCGTCTCGACGCCGTCCAATTGCAGAAGATCAGCCTTCATCAATAGTCCCCCAGATAGGCGCGGCGGACGGCTTCATCGGCGCGGATTTCAGCAGGCGGGGCGGAGGCGATGGCGTGGCCCTTGACCAGCACCGTAATCACGTCGGCCAGTTGGAAGACCACGTCCATGTCATGTTCGACCAAAAGCAGGGTCAGATCGCCCTTCAGCGGCTCCAAAACCTCAATCATGCGGCGGCTCTCGGCCACACCCATGCCCGCCATGGGCTCATCCAGCAAGATCACCCGTGGCTTTGTTGCCAGTACCATGGCGAGTTCAAGTTGGCGCTGTTCCCCATGGGCCAGGTCTCCGGCACGCAGGTGTAGGCGATCTTTCAAGCCCACCTGCACAAGCGCGGCTTCCGCCGGTTCGGTCAGGCTCGGGTCCTTCATGGCGGGTTGCCAGAACCGGAAGGCGTGTTTCTCACCTGCCTGAACCGCCAGGGCGACATTTTCCAACGTCGTGAAATCGGCAAACAGGCTGGTGATCTGGTGGGAGCGTTGCAGGCCTTTCCGTGCCCTTTTCACCTGGGACAGCGCCGTGACGTCTTCGCCGAAAAGGCGGATGGTGCCGCTGTCCGCGCTCAGGCTGCCGGACAGCAGGTTGATGGCCGTGGTCTTGCCCGCGCCGTTGGGGCCGATCAATCCATGGCAGAGACCAGGAGCGAGCGAGATCGAAAGGTGATCGGTGGCCGTGAGCGCGCCGAAGGCTTTGTTCAGATCGGTGGCTTCCAGGGCGGGCGTTTCTGCCGTCCGGGGCATTGCCTCAGCCATCTCGTCCTTCCTTTCCAGCCAAAAGGCCCCAGAGCCCGGCCCGTGCAAACAGCACAACACCCAGTAAAATCGGGCCCAAGAAGATCATCCAGTGTTCGGTCCAACTCGCCAAGGCATCTTCCAGGATCAGCAACGCCGCCGCGCCCAACACAGGCCCGAACAGGGTCCCCATACCGCCGAGAATCACCATGATCATGATCTCGCCCGA
Organism: Magnetovibrionaceae bacterium; assembly: GCA_049603795.1. Lineage (GTDB taxonomy): Bacteria > Pseudomonadota > Alphaproteobacteria > Rhodospirillales > JBMYSY01 > JBMYSY01. The sequence continues at coordinate 5,057 of JBMYSY010000037.1, read as the reverse complement.
CCGCGTCCAGTGCATCAGGCCGGGTCCGATGAATTCGGTATGATTGGCGATCAATGCCCCTGCCAGCCCGGCACCTGCGCCTGCAATCACGAAAGCTGCGAGCTTGTAACGGTTGGTCGGGATACCCAGCGCGCGGACACGGGCCTCGTTGCGTTTGATCGCGCGGAGCACCCGACCAAAGCGGCTGTCGGTCAGCCGCCGGAAGACGATCAACTGGCCAAACAGCAATCCCAGACAGAGGTAGTAGAAGGTCCAGTCGTCATATAGATCGAGCCCCGGCAGGCTGCTGCGTTCCCAGATGTTCAAACCGTCTTCGCCGCCATAAGGCGTCAGCGAAGTGAAGAAGAAATAGAGCATCTGCGCAAAGGCCAGGGTAATCATGATGAAATAGATGCCGCTGGTCCGAAGCGACAGCGCCCCGATGACCAAAGCAAACAGCCCGGCCACCAACACGGCGACGGGCAACTGAACCAGAAGCGCAGCTGACCCCGTCCAGGCACCCTCGATAAAAAACAGGCCGGTTCGCTCCGACGCGTGATGGGCGAGGATGCCGACCGCATAACCGCCAAGACCGAAGAAGGCCGCATGGCCAAAACTCACCAGCCCGCCGTAGCCCAGGATCAGGTCCAGGCTGACGGCTGCAATCGCATAGATAACGATCCGCCGTGCCAGATCCAGCCAAAAGGGGTTGCCCAGGATATCGGTCAGGGGAGGAAGCGCCAGAAACAGCAGGGCTGATAGGCCCAACAGCAATTTGATCCGAACCGGCATGGCCGCTATCCCGTCTTCGCCGGAAAAAGGCCGGTCGGACGCCAGATCAGGACAAGGGCCATGAACAGGTAAATCCCGATCCCGGCGAGCGAAGCCCCCACGGCATCCGCGATCCCGGGGGCCAGAACCTCGCGCATGACACTGGGCAGGAAAGCCCGGCCCAGCGTGTCCACCAGGCCAACAAGAATGGCACCGTAAAGCGCCCCGCGCACGCTACCCACACCGCCCACGATGATGACGACAAAAGCCAGGATCAGGATATCCTCGCCCATGCCGACCTGGATGGCGAGCAGCGGCCCGGCCAGCGCCCCTGCGAGGCCGGCCAGTCCGGCCCCCAGGGCGAAGACCAGGGTGAACAGGCGGTCCACATCGACACCGAGTCCGCTCAGGATTTCCCGATTGAGGGCCCCGGCGCGCAGACGCATGCCGGTCCTGGTCCGGGTGATCAACAGGAACAGGCCCAAGGCCACCAAAAGGCCTGCCCCGATGATGGCAAGCCGGTACAGCGGATAGGGTAATCCCGGCAGCAGTTCCACCGTGCCTTTCAGGATGTCCGGGGTGTCCAGGAACAGGGCCTGAGCCCCCCAGATCATCTTGGTGGCCTCGTTTGCGGTCAGGATGATGCCGAAGGTGGCGAGCACCTGGTCCAGGTGGTCCCGATCATAGAGACGCCGGAGCGCAAGGGCTTCAATCGCCAGCCCGACCATCGCCGCCGCCACCACACCGCAAAGCAGGCCCAGGACAAAAGACCCCGATGCACCGGCAACGGTGGCCGTCACATAGGCCCCCACCATATAGAGTGAGCCATGGGCCAGATTGATCAGCTGCATGATGCCGAAGACGAGGGTTAACCCGGCCGACAGCAGAAACAGCATCACGCCGAGCTGCAGACCGTTCAGCAGTTGTTCAACAATCAGCAGCATCGGCGTGTCCGTCGATTGTTACCGGCCCTTGAGCGGACAATCGACCGCATAGGCGTCGCCGTGGCCGGAGAAAATCCGGCTGATCAACTGGTTGGTGATCTTGTCGCCTTCCTTGACCACTTCGCGCAGGTAGATGTTCTGCACAGGGTGGTGGTTCCAGGCGAAGGCGAAATCCCCGCGCACGGAAGCGAAATCGGCAGCACGAAGGGCCTCGCGGAAGGCGTCTTTGTCGCTCAGATCCCCACCCACCTTGGCAATGGCGGAATCCAAGAGCATCGCCGCGTCATAGCCTTGGGAGGCATAGAGCGAGGGGTTGCGGCCATACTTGGCCTTGAAGCCGGCGACAAAGGCCTTGTTGGCTTCGTTATCCAGGTCCTTGTTCCACTGCGAGGTGTTTTGAATGCCGAGAGCGGCCTCCCCAACGCCCTTCAGAATGCCCTCATCAAAAGAGAAGGCCGGGCCGAACAGGGGCACGGTTTTCATCAGGCCCGAGGCGGCGTACTGCTTGACGAAATTGACCCCCATGCCGCCCGGCAGGAAGAAGAAAACCCCGTCCGGTTTGGCGGCACGCAGGTTGGCGATCTCGGCCGCATAGTCCACCTGGCCAAGCTTGGTATAAACCTCACCCGCGATCTTGCCCTTGTAGAAGCGCTTAAAGCCCGTGATGGCGTCTTTGCCGGCGGGGTAATTCGGTGCCAAGACATAGACATTTTCAAACGAGGCTTCGGTCATGTGCTGGCCCACGGCCTCGTGCAGGTTGTCGTTCTGCCAGGCGACGTTGAAGTAGTTGGCGTCGCAACCGGCACCGGCCAGCTTGCTCGGGCCGGCATTCGGGCTGATGTAAAACGCCCCTGTGCGGGTCACACTGGGCACCACGGCAAGGGCGAGATTTGACCAGACGATACCGGTGACCACGTCTACTTTGTCCTGGCGCAGCATGCGGTTGGCGATCTGTTTGGCGTTCTCCACCTTGCGGGCGTCATCGGCGACGATCAGTTCGGTGGGGTATCCGCCGAGTTGGCCGCCTTTCATTTCGAGGGCCAATTCGAAGCCATCACGAATATCGATGCCGAGGGAGGCTCCTCCGCCGGAAAGGGTGGTGATCATGCCGATCTTGACGCCATCGGCCAAAGCCGGCGCAGAAGCCAGGCCAAGGCTTGTCACCAAGGCGATGGCGGAAATTGCCTGTTTCATCATGCTGCTCCCTGGGATGAGGCGGTTGCCGGAAGGGCACCGCGCGGGGTCGATCGTGGGCCGGCTTCGATCATGCCGACTTTGTTGTTTGGTTTTGCGAAAAAAACGCTACCGAAAGGCCGGGCTCCTGGCAATGCCGGGCGGTAAGGCGTCCACGGTAAGGAGGGATTATTGACCGGCCTTGTTGCGGGCGACTTTGCCCGGCAGGCCGCGTTCGGCCCACTGGCTGCGAATGGCATCGCGGGCGGCCTGGAACTTGGCCAGTTCCTTACCCTTCAAGGTGCGACCGGCCGGCATGCGGACCCGCATGGGGTTGACGTGCTTGCCGTTCACCAGAATTTCGTAGTGCAGGTGCGGGCCGGTAGACCGGCCGGTGGTGCCCACCGTCCCGATGATGCGGCCCTGCTTCACATGTTTCCCGGCCCGGATGCCTTTCCCGAAACGGTGCATATGGGCATAGGCCGTGGCGTAGCCATTGGTATGGCGGATGCGCACATAATTGCCGTAACCGCCTTTGCGGCCCGCGACCTCGATCACACCGTCACCGGCGGCGAAGATCGGCGTACCCGTGGGCGCTGCAAAGTCCACACCCCGGTGCATCTTGTTGTAACCCAGGATCGGATGGCGGCGTTTGCCGTATCCGCTTGAAAGCCGCGCACCATTGATCGGAGTCCGCATCAGGCCCTTGCGCGCACCCTTGCCCCTGGCATCGAAGTATTCCGCCGCCTTGGCCTTGCCGCCTTCAAAGCGGTAGAGCGACAACTCCTCGCCGCTCAAGGTCAGCCCGGCATAGAGAATGTTGCCGCTTTCAACGATCCGGCCTTTTTCATCCACCAGCCGCTCATAGAGGACCTCAAAACGGTCGCCTTTACGGATCGAACGCTGGAAGTCCACATCCCAGGAATAGAGCCGGATGAACTCGACCAAAATGGCCGGCGGCACACCTGCGCGATCGCCGTCGACATAGAGGCTCGACGTGATCTCGGCTTCAGCGCGAATGACTTCCCGGACCAGGGCCCGCTTCTGTTTCTCAGCGGCAAAACCGTCACCCAGCCGGACTACATGAATCTCGTGGCGCAGATCGGGCTTCATCTGAAGGGCAACCAGGCTTTCGGCGGCTTTTTCGGCGGCCCGCCGGTTTCTGCCCAGCAGAGGATCCTCTTGGAAGGTCAGCGTAAAGGACTGGCCGGCGCGCAGGTCGCGGGGATCGAAAACCTCCCGCAGGGCCTGAATGGCCTGATAGGCCTCTTCGGAAGAAACGCCAGCACGTTTCAACAAGGCCGACAGGGTATCACCGGAACGCAGCCGGACCACTTCCTGGCGAGGGTGGGCGATTTCCTGAGGCGTTAATCTGGCCAAGGTTGGGCCGAGGCGCTCCGGCGGACGGGTTACCAGGGCGGCCACAATCTGCGGATGGCCGACAGAGATCGGGGCAAGGCCAAAGGTCTTGTCTGGCGCAATATCCAGCTGGGTCAGGCCAGCGGAAACTCCATGGTCGCGCGCACCGACGAGGTTTTCGCGCGCATCACCCAGCGCTGTACCCAGCCCAAGCGCCGCCCCGGCCAAAGCCAGAACAGTGGTCAGGCGGATGATCCGGGTCATGGCAGGCCCGCGCGGCATCGTAATCTCGTCCCTCAACACTGAAGCGCGCTTCTTGAACCAGTCCATGACCGCCCTCTAAGGACACCGGGTGCCCTTTGCTCTTCTCAAAACCCGGCCCCGCCTTTAGCTGAAGCGGACCCACAGATCAGAAGGGCTTAAGACCGGCATCCCTGTTTGATACCGGCCGGTTGGTCATTGACCGCTTGTGAAGCTTTTCTCTTCCCAATAGGGCAAGGGTACTGACCCAAGCCCTGCTGTCAAGTCGCTTCAACGGAATGACGCTTTATTAACCATTCTGATTCCTTCCCTTGAATCAACACTATCGCGCCATTCGTTAAGACGTCGTTTAACTCACCCCAGGGAAAAGCATCTCCCATTCGAGCCGGCAAAAAGCTGCTTTTCCAAGACCGTCATTTTTTTTTCAAAAAGGGGTTTGACAGTCCCCCGACCCAGCCCCTATAACCCGGCCTCCCGCAGCGAGGGACGCCGACACAAACGGCGGAACGAGCCAGCGGCTCTGCTGTTGTCGATTGTAGATAAAGAGAAGGGATGCGCGGGCGGCGTTTG
>JBMYSY010000036.1:0-16323 GCA_049603795.1 Magnetovibrionaceae bacterium | reverse complement strand
CGATCGTCCCGATGTTGCAGTGCGGTTTTGTCCGCTCGAACTTTTCCTTCGCCATTTCGCCTACTCCAAATCCAAGGCCTAAAGGTTACTGAGTGAATGCGCCTGGGCCGATCAGCCGGCCAGGCGGGTCTGCACTTCCTCGGCCACCTGTTGGGGGACCTCGGAGTAGTGATCGAATTGCATCGTGTACTGCGCACGGCCCTGAGACATGGACCGCAAATTGTTCACGTAGCCAAACATGTTGGCCAGCGGGACCATGGCCGTCACCACGCGGGCAATGCCGCGCTGATCCATGGAGTTGACCTGGCCGCGCCGGGAATTCAGGTCACCGATGATGTCGCCCATGTACTCTTCCGGGGTCACCACCTCGACCTTCATCATCGGCTCGAGAAGTTTCGGGCTGGCGGACATCATCGCTTCCTTGAAGGCAGCGCGGCCCGCGATTTCGAATGCCATCACCGAGGAGTCAACATCGTGATAGGCACCGTCGTAGAGTTCCGCCTTCAGGTCGATCACGGGGAAACCGCAGATCGGACCGGCTTCCATCGCGGAGATGATGCCCTTTTCCACGCCCGGAATGTATTCCTTCGGAACGTTACCACCGACAACCGAGTTGGAAAACTCGAAGCCGTCCTTGGTGGGCTCCAGGGTCAACTTGACGCGGGCGTACTGACCGGAACCACCGGATTGCTTCTTGTGGGTGTAATCCACATCGGCCTTCTTGGAGATCGTCTCGCGATAGGCCACCTGCGGAGCGCCAACGTTGGCATCCACTTTGAATTCCCGCTTCATGCGGTCAACGATGATTTCCAGGTGAAGTTCACCCATGCCCTTGATCACGGTCTGGCCGCTTTCGGCATCCGACGTGACGCGGAAGGACGGGTCCTCAGCGGCCAGGCGGTTGAGCGCAACGCCCATTTTTTCCTGGTCAGCCTTGGTCTTCGGCTCAACGGCCACCTCGATCACCGGATCGGGGAATTCCATGCGCTCCAGGACCACCGGCGCGGTCGGATCACAGAGGGTGTCGCCAGTGGTCGTATCTTTAAGGCCAGCAATGGCGACGATATCCCCGGCAAGGGCCTCTTTCAGATCTTCCCGGCTGTTGGCGTGCATTTGCAGCATACGGCCGACGCGCTCGCGCTTGTCCTTGACGGTGTTCAGCGTACCCGTACCGGCTTCCAGCTTACCGGAGTAAATCCGGATGAAGGTCAGGGAGCCCACGAAGGGATCATTCATCACCTTGAAGGCCAGAGCGGCAAAGGGCTCGTCATCGGAGTTGCTGCGCTCGATCTCTTCTTCCGTGCCGGCTTTAACGCCCTTGATCGCGGCGACATCGACCGGTGCCGGCATGTAATCAATCACAGCATCAAGAAGCGGCTGCACACCCTTGTTTTTAAAGGCGGTTCCGTTCAAGACCGGAACAAAAGAGTTATTCAGCGTGCCCTTACGGATGCAGGCCTTCAGCACTTCCTCGGAGGGCTCGGTGCCTTCCAGGTAGGCTTCCATGGCTTCGTCGTCCTGTTCGACCGCCGTTTCGATCAGCGTTTCGCGGTATTCCGCGGCCTTTTCGGCCAGATCTTCCGGGATGTCGACGTATTCGAATTCGGCACCGAGGTTTTCGTCTTTCCAGACGATGGCCTTCATCAGGATCAGATCGACGAGACCGGCATATTCGGCTTCGGAACCGATCGGCAGCTGCAGGACCAGCGGCGTGGCACCCAGGCGATCCACCATCATATCGACACAGCGATAGAAGTCGGCACCCATGCGGTCCATCTTGTTGACGAAGCACATCCGCGGCACGTTGTACTTGTCAGCCTGACGCCAAACCGTCTCAGACTGCGGCTCAACACCGGCGACCGAGTCAAACACAGCGACCGCACCGTCGAGCACGCGCAGGGAACGCTCAACCTCAATGGTGAAGTCCACGTGGCCCGGGGTGTCGATGATGTTGATACGGTGATCTTTCCAGAAGCAGGTCGTGGCAGCCGACGTAATCGTGATGCCGCGTTCCTGTTCCTGTTCCATCCAGTCCATGGTCGCATTACCGTCGTGCACTTCACCGATTTTGTGGGAAACCCCGGTGTAGTACAGGATGCGCTCGGTCGTGGTGGTCTTACCGGCATCAATGTGCGCCATGATGCCGATGTTACGATACCGTTCGAGGGGTGTTTTGCGGGCCATGTTGGATGAACCTTAGATCCGGTGTGTCTCTAACTTACCAGCGGTAGTGGCTGAAGGCCTTGTTGGCTTCGGCCATCCGGTGGGTGTCTTCGCGTTTCTTGACGGCTGCGCCCCGGTTGTTGGCTGCATCGAGCAACTCACCGGCAAGGCGGTCTGTCATCGTGTTTTCGGAACGCTTGCGGGACAGATCGACAATCCAACGGATCGCCAGCGCCTGACGGCGGGCCGCGCGAACCTCAACCGGCACCTGGTAGGTCGCACCACCAACGCGGCGGGACCGAACCTCGACAGCCGGCTTCACGTTATTCAAAGCTTCATGGAACAGCGCCAGCGGATCCTGCTTGGTCCGGGCCTCCACCGCATCGAAAGCACCGTAGACGATGCTTTCCGCTGTGGACTTCTTGCCATCCAGCATCAAGCCGTTGATGAACTTGGTCACCACCTCATCGCCAAACTTGGCGTCGGGCAGAATCTCGCGCTTCTCGGCAGCGTGACGACGTGACATCTCTCTTGCCCTCTCTTACTTAGGCCGCTTGGCGCCGTACTTGGAACGACGCTGGCGCCGGTTCTGCAGGCCCTGCGTATCCAGTACACCGCGAACGATGTGGTAGCGCACGCCCGGCAAATCCTTCACACGACCGCCGCGGATCATCACGACGGAGTGTTCTTGCAGGTTGTGACCTTCGCCCGGAATGTAGCTCGTCACCTCGAACCCGTTGGTCAGCCGAACGCGGGCGACCTTACGAAGCGCCGAGTTCGGCTTCTTCGGCGTGGTGGTGTAGACGCGCGTGCAAACGCCGCGCTTCTGAGGGCAAGCTTCGAGAGCCGGGACCTTGTTGCGCGTAACCGGCGCTTTCCGCGACTTGCGAATGAGCTGGTTGATAGTCGGCATGCCGTCCTTCCATCCGTTCTTTGACCGGCTGTCTGCCGATCAATTTCTTGCCAGGCGAGCGTCCGCCCTAGCCGTGTCCATACAGCTTCGGGCCGCTATCGACCCGAAACAAAAACACCCCGAAGCGCGAGCCCCGGCGTGTCGGGAGGTGTCAGAGATGCAGAAAGAGCATCCAAAACAAATATTTATGCATCTACTCAGAGGCTGCGTTTAGACCGCTTATGTGTCTACCACCAGCCCCCCGAACGATGAGGAGCGCATACTATTCACGCCCCCCTACCCCGTCAAGCGGTTTCAGGGAAAAAAAACCACCGCGAAACCCCAGGGAATCCGGGGGTTTTCCGCTCAGTGAACGGGGGCCGACATCCCATGGGGGCCAAAATTGTCCCGCTAGACGCGAATCAACCCCGGGGATTCCTCCGCCGGGGCTGATCGAATCTGCGTAAAGTCGAGAGCGCGGTCTGAAAATGCGGGCCGCGCTCTCGGGGAATCGGAGGTTACTCTGCCCCCTGCTCCCCCTCTGCCGGGGCATCCACCACCTCTTCGGGGGCGGCCAATTCCGGCTCTTGGGGCATGTTCTCCATCATCTCCGCATCACGCTCGGCTGCGACCTCGCGATAGCGGTTCATGGTGGCCCCTGTACCCGCCGGGATCAGGCGACCCACGATGACGTTTTCCTTCAGGCCGATCAGGGTGTCGGTCTTGCCGGAAACGGCAGCTTCGGTCAGCACCCGGGTTGTCTCCTGGAAGGAGGCGGCCGAGATGAAGGAATGCGTCTGCAGGCTTGCCTTGGTGATCCCTTGCAAGACCGGCTCGCCTTCGGCGGGGCGTTCGCCGGCCTCGATGGCCTTGGCGTTGGTGGCCTCGAACTCGCCGCGGTCCACCTGTTCGCCGATCAGGAAGGTGGTCTCGCCACCGTCCGTGATCTCGACCTTCTGCAGCATCTGGCGTGCGATGACCTCGATGTGCTTGTCGTTGATCTTCACACCCTGCAGTCGGTAGACGTCCTGAATTTCCTTGATCAGGTAGTCCGCCAGGGCTTCGACGCCCATCACTCGAAGGATATCGTGCGGCACGGGGTTACCGTCCATCAAGGGGTCGCCCTTCCGCACATAGTCGCCTTCCTGCACGGAAATGTGTTTGCCCTTCGGGATCAGGTATTCGCGGTTTTCCTGCTCCTCGTCTACTGGCACCACGATAATGCGGCGCTTGTTCTTATAGTCCTTGCCGAATTCGACCCGACCATCCAGTTCGGCGATGATCGCGTGGTCCTTCGGTTTGCGAGCTTCGAACAGTTCCGCCACGCGCGGCAGACCACCTGTGATATCCCGGGTCTTGGCGGATTCACGGGGGATACGCGCCAACACGTCACCGGCGTGAACCTCCTGGCCGTTTTCGACCGAGAGAATGGCGTCCACGGAGAGGAAGTAACGCGCTTCCATACCGTTTTCGAGCACCACGACGTCGCCCTTCTCGTCACGCAGCGTAATGCGCGGCTTCAGCTCGCCGCCCTTCGGCTGGGACTTCCAGTCGGTCACGACTTTCTGTGCGATACCGGTCGCTTCGTCCATGACTTCCGTAAGGCTGACGCCTTCGAGAAGGTCCATGTAGTTCGCGGTACCGTTCTTTTCCGTGATGATCGGCAGGGTATACGGATCCCATTCCGCCATCTTGTCGCCACGGGCGATCTTCGCCGCGTCTTTGACAAACAGGCGGGACCCATAAGGCAGACGGTGACGGGCGCGTTCCCGACCCTGGTCATCGACCAGCATCAGTTCGGCGTTCCGGCTCATGACAACCGCGCGGCCTTCGGAGTCATTCACCGTCTGGCAGTTCTGCAGTTTAATGATGGCATCCGTGGTCGCTTCGATGGAGGATTTCTCCCGCCCACCCTGGACGGCCCCACCGATGTGGAAGGTCCGCATGGTGAGCTGAGTGCCCGGCTCTCCGATCGACTGGGCGGCAATAACGCCAACCGCTTCGCCGATGTTGACGTCGGTCCCGCGGGCCAGGTCACGACCGTAGCACGTGGCGCAGACACCGCTCTTGGTCTCGCAGGTGAGCACCGAGCGGATTTTGACTTCCTCGATATCGGCCTCTTCGATTGCAATCGAAGCTTCTTCGCCGATGATCTGACCGGCAGCCACCATCACCTCACCCGTGACCGGATGCAGAATGTCCTGAGCCGCCGAACGACCAAGAATCCGCTCCGAAAGCGGAGACAAGACTTCACCACCTTCGACAACAGCGCGGGTCATCAGGCCGTTCTCGGTACCACAATCCACCTCGTTGATGACGCAGTCCTGCGCCACGTCGACGAGGCGACGGGTGAGGTAACCGGAGTTCGCGGTCTTCAGCGCCGTATCGGCCAGACCCTTACGGGCACCGTGGGTGGAGTTGAAGTACTCCAGCACGGTCAGGCCTTCCTTAAAGTTGGAGATAATCGGTGTCTCGATGATCTCACCCGACGGCTTAGCCATCAGGCCCCGCATACCGGCCAGTTGCTTCATTTGCGCAGCGGAGCCACGGGCACCGGAGTGGGACATCATGTAGACCGAGTTGACCGGCTTGCCCGGTTCGACCCTTTGAATGCCCTTCATCATCTCATCAGCGACCTGATCGGTGCAGCGCGCCCAGGCGTCGACAACCTTGTTGTACTTCTCACCCTGGGTGATCAGACCGTCCTGGTACTGCTGTTCGTATTCCTTGACCATGGCTTCGGTTTCGCCCACCAGCGTTTCCTTGGCGTCCGGAATGACCAAATCATCCTTGCCGAAGGAGATACCGGCCTTACAGGCCATACGGAACCCGACACCCATCATCTGGTCGGCGAAGATCACCGTCTCTTTCTGACCGCAGTGGCGGTAGACCACGTCGATCACGTTGGTGATTTCCTTCTTCGTCAGAACCGTATTGATCAGCTTGAACGGCACGTTCTTGTTGCGCGGCAGAACTTCGGACAGCAGCATCCGGCCCGGTGTCGTCTCAACGCGGACGGTCTCAGGATTACCTTCCGAATCCACACCGTGGTAGCGGGCCTGGATCTTGCTGTGCAGCGTGATCACACCGTGGTCGAGCGCCAGCTGAATTTCGCCGATATCACCGAAGGCCATACCTTCACCCGGTTCGCCTTCGCGCAACAGGGTCATGTAGTAGAGGCCCAGAATGATATCCTGGGACGGCACGATGATCGGCTTGCCGGAAGACGGGCTGAGGATGTTGTTCGTGGACATCATCAGCACGCGGGCTTCCAGCTGGGCTTCCAGGCTGAGCGGCACGTGAACGGCCATCTGGTCACCGTCGAAGTCGGCGTTGAAGGCGGCGCAGACCAGCGGGTGAAGCTGAATGGCTTTACCTTCGATGAGGACCGGCTCAAAGGCCTGAATGCCGAGGCGGTGCAGCGTCGGCGCGCGGTTCAGCATAACCGGGTGTTCGCGGATCACCTCTTCCAGGATATCCCAGACTTCAGGCCGCTCTTTCTCAAGCATGCGCTTGGCGGCCTTGATGGTGGTCGCCATGCCATAGAGTTCGAGTTTCGAATAGATGAAGGGCTTGAACAGCTCGAGCGCCATCTTCTTTGGCAGGCCGCATTGATGGAGCTTCAGTTCCGGCCCCACCACGATCACCGATCGACCCGAGTAGTCAACACGCTTGCCGAGCAGGTTCTGGCGGAAGCGCCCCTGCTTGCCTTTCAGCATGTCGGACAGGGACTTCAGCGGGCGCTTGTTGGCCCCCGTGATCGCACGGCCGCGACGGCCGTTATCGAACAGGGCATCGACGGATTCCTGTAGCATCCGCTTTTCGTTACGGACGATGATTTCCGGCGCATGCAGTTCGATCAGACGCTTCAGACGGTTGTTCCGGTTGATCACACGACGGTAGAGGTCGTTGAGGTCGGAAGTCGCGAAACGGCCACCGTCGAGGGGCACCAGCGGGCGCAGCTCGGGCGGGATCACCGGCACGACTTCGAGGATCATCCACTCAGGACGAGCACCGGACTCGATGAAGGCTTCCAGCAGCTTCAGACGCTTGACCAGCTTCTTCCGCTTGGCTTCAGAATTGGTTTCCTTCAGCTCTTCCTTCACCTCGGTGAGTTCGTCATCCATGTCGATGCCGGTCAGCATTTCCCGGATGGCTTCGGCACCGATGCCGACCTCAAAGCTGTCTTCGCCGTATTCGTCGAGCGCGCGCTGATACTGATCTTCGCTCAAGAGCTCGTTCATCTTCAGCGGGGTCAGGCCCGGTTCGGTGACGACGTAGTATTCGAAGTAGAGAACCCGCTCCAGATCCTTCAGCGTCATGTCGAGCAGCAGACCGATGCGGCTCGGCAGGGATTTCAGGAACCAGATGTGCGCGACCGGGCTGGCCAGTTCGATATGGCCCATGCGTTCGCGCCGCACCTTCTGCAAGGTGACTTCCACGCCGCACTTTTCGCAGATGATACCTTTGTACTTCATCCGCTTGTATTTGCCGCAGAGGCACTCGTAGTCCTTGATCGGACCGAAGATGCGGGCACAGAACAGGCCGTCCCGCTCCGGCTTGAAGGTCCGGTAGTTGATGGTTTCCGGCTTTTTGATTTCGCCGTAGGACCAGGACCGGATCTGTTCAGGTGACGCGATCGAGATTTTGATCTGGTCGAACCGCTGGGTGCCGCTCACCTGACCGAAGAACTTCATCAGTTCATTCATGGCTTATTCTCCCTATCCGACCCGGTCTCAATACAGGTCGACGCTGAGGCCGAGGGCCTGCAGCTCTTTGACCAACACGTTGAAGGATTCCGGCACGCCAGCCTCGAAGGTGTCGTCGCCGCGAACGATGGCTTCGTAGACCTTGGTACGGCCCGAGACATCATCCGACTTCACGGTTAGCATTTCCTGAAGCGTGTAAGCGGCGCCATAGGCCTCCAGGGCCCAGACCTCCATCTCACCGAACCGCTGGCCACCGAACTGCGCCTTACCACCCAGCGGCTGCTGGGTAACGAGGCTGTAGGGGCCAATGGACCGCGCGTGGATCTTGTCGTCCACCAAGTGGTGCAGCTTCAGCATGTAGATGTAGCCGACGGTCACCTTCCGCTCGAAAGATTCGCCGGTCCGGCCATCGGTCAGGGTCACCTGGCCGGAGGCATCAAGGCCAGCCTTGCCCAACATATCGACGATATCGTCTTCGATGGCACCGTCGAACACCGGCGTTGCGATCGGCACACCGTTGGTCAGGTTGCCGGCGGATTCAACCAGATCAGAGTCGCTCATCTCGTCGAATTCTTCGCCCGCGACCTCTTCACCGTAGATGTCGATCATCTTGGCGCGGATGGTCGCCGCATCGTGGCTCTTCTTATAGGTGTCGAGCATCTCGGCGACCTGGAGCCCCAGGCCACGACAGGCCCAACCCATGTGGGTTTCAAGAATCTGCCCCACGTTCATCCGCGACGGCACACCCAGCGGGTTGAGAACGACATCGACCGGGGTCCCATCGTCCAGATAGGGCATGTCTTCGGCGGGAACGATCTTGGAAATCACACCCTTGTTGCCGTGTCGACCGGCCATCTTGTCACCCGGCTGCAGCTTGCGCTTCACGGCAACGAAGACTTTCACCATCTTCATCACGCCCGGGCTCAAATCATCACCGCGCTGAAGCTTATCGACCTTGTTTTCGAAGCGCTGTTGGAGGGCGGCAATGCCTTCCTCGAAGTTCTTCTTCAGGTCTTCCACGTCCTTCATGACCTTGTCATCATCGACGACAATCTGGGCCATTTGACCCGGCGTGTAGGCACCGAGCACTTCGGAGCTGATCTTGGTGCCGGCTTCCAGGCCTTTCGGACCCGAGACCGCCTGTTTGGTCAGGATCAGTTCCTTCAGACGCTGGGTGAAGGTGCGTTCCAGGATGGCACGTTCGTCATCCCGGTCCTTGGCCAGGCGTTCGATCTCGGAGCGCTCATTGGCAAGCGCACGTTCATCCTTGTCCACACCGCGACGCGAGAAGACACGGACTTCGACCACGGTCCCGGCCACACCCGGCGGCAGGCGAAGCGAAGTATCGCGCACGTCGGAGGCTTTTTCACCGAAGATGGCGCGCAGCAATTTTTCTTCCGGCGTCATCGGGCTTTCGCCCTTGGGCGTCACCTTACCGACCAGGATATCACCAGGCTTCACCTCGGCACCGATGTAGACGATACCGGCTTCATCCATGTTCTTCAGCGCTTCTTCGCCGACGTTCGGGATGTCGCGGGTGATTTCTTCCTGACCCAGCTTGGTATCGCGGGCCATGACCTCGAACTCCTCGATGTGGATCGAGGTGAAGACGTCATCGCGCACGATCCGCTCGGAGATCAGGATCGAATCTTCGAAGTTGTAGCCGTTCCAGGGCATGAAGGCGACGAGGACGTTTCGGCCCAGCGCCAGTTCGCCCAGTTCCGTGGACGGACCATCGGCGATGGTCTCCCCGGCTTTCACCCGGTCACCCACACGGACCAGCGGGCGCTGGTGCAGATAGGTGTTCTGGTTGGACCGCTGGAACTTCAGGAGGTTGTAAATATCAACGCCCGAGTCCGAGGCTTCCGTCTGATCGGTCACCCGGATCACGATGCGGGTGGCGTCGATCTGGTCAACAACACCGCCGCGCCGGGCGACGATGGTGGCACCGGAATCATGGGCCACAGGCGCTTCCATCCCGGTACCGACGAAGGGTGCTTCGGCGCGGATCAACGGCACAGCCTGACGCTGCATGTTCGAACCCATCAGGGCCCGGTTGGCATCATCGTTTTCCAGGAACGGGATGAGGGCGGCAGCCACCGAGACCAACTGCTTCGGCGAGACGTCCATCAGGTCGATGCTGTCCGGCTGGGTCAGCTGGAAGTCGCCAGCCCGGCGGCAGGCAATCAGGTCTTCGGCGAAGGTCGCATCGTCGTTCAGCGGCGAGTTGGCCTGCGCCACCGTGTAGCGGCTTTCTTCCATGGCGGAGAGATAAACCACTTCATCGGTGACCTTGCCATCGATCACTTTGCGGTACGGGGCTTCGATGAAGCCGTACTTGTTGACCCGTGCGTAGGTCGCGAGGCTGTTGATCAGGCCGATGTTCGGACCTTCCGGCGTCTCGATCGGGCAAATCCGGCCATAGTGGGTCGGGTGCACGTCGCGCACTTCAAAGCCCGCACGCTCACGGGTCAGACCACCCGGACCAAGGGCCGAGAGACGACGCTTGTGGGTGATCTCGGACAGCGGGTTGGTTTGGTCCATGAACTGGCTGAGCTGGCTGGAACCAAAGAATTCCCGCACCGCAGCCGCAGCCGGCTTTGCGTTGATCAGGTCATGCGGCATGACGGTGTCGATATCGACCGAACTCATGCGTTCGCGAATGGCGCGTTCCATCCGGAGCAGGCCCAGACGGTACTGGTTCTCCATCAGCTCACCGACGGAGCGCACACGACGGTTACCGAGGTGATCGATATCATCGATTTCGCCCCGACCATCCTTCAGATCCACGAGGATCTTCACGACTTTCAGAATGTCGTCGCGCCGCAGGGTGCGCAGGGTATCCGGCGCATCTTCGAAGGAGGTATCCAGACGGGCATTCATCTTCACCCGACCGACAGCCGACAGGTCGTAACGTTCCGCATCGAAGAACAGTCCGTGGAACATGCTTTCCGCCGTCTCCAGGGTCGGCGGCTCGCCCGGACGCATGATGCGGTAGATGTCGATCAGGGCTTCGTCGCGGCTGGTGTTTTTGTCGATCGCCAGCGTGTTGCGGATGTAAGGACCGACATTCAGGTGGTCGATGTTCAGTGTCGCGATTTCGGTGATCTCGGCGGCAATCAGGGTTTCGATCACCTCTTCGGTGATTTCGTCCCCGGCTTCGACAAAGACTTCGCCGGTTTCCTCGTTAATCACGTCTTCGGCGATGTAGCGACCAATCAGGTCCTCGCCCTGGACAAGCGTCTCGGTCAGGCCGCCTTCGACGATTTTGCGCAGCTTGCGAGGCGTCATCTTGTCGCCCACTTCGGCGACCACGTCCCCGGTGGCGGCGTCCACCAGGTTGGCCGTCAGCTTAGCCCCCTTCATGCGCTCAGCATCAAAGGCCGTACGCCAGGCTTCACCCTGACGGTGGTAAACGACCTTGTCGTAGAAGAAGTCCAGAATGTCTTCGTGGTTCAGGCCGACGATCTCGCTGGGCTCCATCGGCAGCTGCGCTTTGCGGCGGTCTTCGCGAAGCTTCTGGGTCGCATCGTTGTCGAGAGCCATCAACAGCGTGGTCACCGGCAGTTTCCGACGGCGGTCGATACGCACGTAGACAAGGTCCTTGGCGTCAAATTCGAAGTCGAGCCAGGAGCCGCGGTAGGGAATCACGCGGGCGGCGAACAGGAACTTGCCCGAAGAGTGCGTCTTGCCTTTGTCATGGTCAAAGAAAACACCCGGCGACCGGTGCATCTGAGAAACGATCACCCGTTCGGTGCCATTGATGACAAAGGTACCGTTACGGGTCATGAGCGGCATGTCACCCATGTAGACGTCTTGTTCCTTGATGTCGCGGATGGAGCGCGCGCCGGTGTCTTCGTCGATGTCCCAGACCACGAGGCGCAGCGTCACTTTCAGCGGGGCGGCAAAGGTCATGCCACGTTGTTGGCATTCCTCAACGTCATACTTCGGCTCTTCGAATTCGTAGCGAACGAATTCCAGCGTACCCCGTTCGGCAAAGTCCTTGATCGGGAAGACGGACTTGAACACCTCCTGCAGGCCAGCATTCGGCCGCTCATCGGGGTGTGTATCCATCAGCAGGAAGCTGTCGTAGGAATTCTTCTGCATTTCGATCAGGTTCGGCATCGGCGCGACTGTCTTCAGCCGCCCGAAGGATTTCCGGACTCTTTTTCGATTTGCGGATGTCTGAGCCATGGGTGTTTCCCTAAATGTTAAACGCAAGATCCCCCGCCGTCGCCGGACGCCGCTCCGGGACACGTAGGGAATGCTTTCGTTTTCGCCCCTCTCTCACGGCTTTGCACCGAAGAAAAGAGAAACGCTTTGCACGGGTTCCCGCTTTATCGGCCCTGGCATGGCCTATCCGGGCGGGACCCGAAGTTCTTTGCCTCTTCCCTCCCCGGGCTTTCCGGATCGGGTTGTGACCTTCCCTTCTTGAAGAGGGTAAGGCCACGACCGCCTAAGCCTCCACAACAGAGAGACCGGAGACGGCTAAAACCGGACGCTCCGAGGCCACCACATGCCCCGGAAGGTCCGGCTTAACGGAATGACTGTCAGGCCGGGCAGAACGCCCGGCCTGCCGCCATCTTACTTCAATTCGACGGAAGCGCCAGCTTCTTCGAGCTTTTTCTTCAGCTCTTCGGCTTCTTCCTTCTTCGCGCCTTCCTTCACCGGCTTGGGCGCGCCTTCGACCAATTCCTTGGCTTCCTTCAGGCCCAGGCCCGTGATGGCACGGACTTCCTTGATGACGTTGATCTTCTTGTCGCCAGCGGCGGTGAGGATCACGTCGAACTCGTCTTTTTCTTCAGCGGCACCGGCATCACCACCGGCAGCACCCGGAGCGGCAGCAACGGCAACCGGAGCCGCAGCGGAAACGCCCCACTTTTCTTCCAGCATCTTGGACAGCTCGGCGGCTTCCATGACGGTCAGGCTGGACAGTTCTTCGGCAATCTTTTCGAGATCGGCCATTTTTCACTTCTCCTAAAGTCGACTTGAACGGGACCTGGATTGGTTTGTCTGCCAGGTCCGGCACATGGTTTCAGGTTTCGAACGCTCTTTACGCAGCCTCGTCCGTGGCGCCATAGGCACCAAAGACGCGGGCCAGCTGACCGGCGGGAGCTTGGCAGACACCAGCCACCTTCGTGGCCGGGGCTTGCAGCAGCCCAACGATCTTGCCGCGCAGCTCGTCGAGGGACGGCATGGAGGCCAAAGCCTTCACACCAGCTTCGTCGAGCCGGGTTTCGCCGAGTGCACCACCAATAATCACGAGCTTGTCGTTCTTCTTGGCGTAATCGACGGTCACCTTGGCGGCTGCCACCGGATCTTCCGAATAGGCCATGCCCGTCGGTCCGGTGAACAGGTCGCTGACACCCTCGAAGGTGGATCCTTCGAGAGCCAGGCGCGTGAGACGGTTCTTGGTCACTTTGAAAGTGGCACCAGCTTCACGCATCTGCATCCGAAGCTCGCCCATCTCGGCCACTGTCATCCCCTGGTAGTGGGTGACAACGACGAGTTCGGCGGCATCGAACACCGAGCGCATGCTGGAAACCAGAGCTTCCTTCTCAGTGCGATCCACGGATCGTCTCCTCTTTCCTCACAGGCGGTTGCCCACGTTGTGCATCCAAGGTGAAACACCTTGTCGTCACAGGCGAGGGATCACCTGTTCGTCGAGAAACCAACTCTTCAGACCATCCGAAGAGCCGGAAAGCCTGTCCAGTGCGCCAGTTCAAGCCGCTTGAGATCCTCAGAGTCTGAGGGACAAACGGTTTTTGCACTGTCTCGGCAGGGATTTTAAGCCGGTAACCGGCCCCTGCTGTCTCGGACAGGTCGGGCAAAGTGGCGAACCACCCTGCCCTAACAGCCGCCGAGGCGACTGAATCCTGGTCGAAACGCCAACCTTAGACGGAGGGAACCGCCGTGCTGACGTTGATCTTCACACCCGGCCCCATGGTGGAGCTGAGTGCGATGCCCTTCATGTAGGTACCTTTGGCACCCGAGGGCTTTGCCTTGTTGATGGCATCGATGAAAGCCGCGACGTTTTCACGCAGCGCATCCAGACCAAAGCTGGCCTTGCCGACACCGGCATGGATGATACCGGCCTTTTCGACGCGGAACTCGATCTGCCCGGCCTTGGCGGCCTTCACGGCACCTTCGACGTCCGGGGTCACGGTGCCCAGTTTCGGGTTCGGCATCAGACCACGAGGGCCGAGAACCTTACCCAAACGACCGACGACGGCCATCATGTCGGGCGTCGCGATGCAGCGCTCGAAGTTCATTTCACCGCCCTGAATGGCTTCCATCAGGTCTTCGGCACCGACGAGATCAGCACCGGCTGCCTTGGCGGCCTCGGCCTTGTCACCCCGTGCGAAGACCGCGACACGGACGGATTTACCCGTGCCATGCGGCAGAGCCACGACACCGCGGACCATTTGGTCGGCATGACGCGGATCAACACCGAGGTTCATGGCGATCTCGATGGTCTCGTCAAACTTCGCCTTGGCGTTGTTCTTCACGATCTCAACGGCTTCGTCGAGTTCGTAGAGCTTTTCCCGATCAATGCCCTCAGAGGCGGAACGGTAGCGTTTTCCTTTGGCCATCAGATCAGCCCCCCTTTACTTCAAGGCCCATCGCGCGGGCGGAGCCGGCGATCATCTTGGCGGCCTGATCGATATCACGGGTATTCAGGTCTTTCATCTTCGCTTCGGCGATTTCCTTGACCTGGTCCATGGTGACCGAACCGACGATCTCGTGGCCGGTCTTGTTGGCACCCTTGGGCAGACCGGCAGCCTTCTTCAGGAAGTAGCTGGCCGGCGGGGTCTTCATCGCGAAGGTGAAGGTCCGATCCTGATAGGCGGAAATTTCCACCGGGATCGGCATACCCTGTTCCATGTTCTGGGTCTGGGCGTTGAAAGCCTTGCAGAATTCCATGATGTT
The DNA here is from genome assembly GCA_049603795.1 of Magnetovibrionaceae bacterium. GTDB lineage: Bacteria > Pseudomonadota > Alphaproteobacteria > Rhodospirillales > JBMYSY01 > JBMYSY01. The sequence goes on along the minus strand of JBMYSY010000036.1, from coordinate 1,629 downwards.
CAACCCGGCCTGACCCAGAGCGGGGCCGATCGGCGGGGACGGGTTAGCTTGACCAGCCGGCACTTGCAGCTTGATCACGCGATCCACTTTCTTTGCCATTTGTCACTCCTCAAACAATAGCTCCCTCAGGCAGTCAGCCTGAGGGTGGGCGGAGGGTGTGGTGCGGCCATGGCGGACCTCCCACACCGGAAAACCGGACGGATCAGAGCTTCTCGACTTGCGAGTACTCCAGCTCCACCGGGGTAGCACGACCGAAGATGGAAACGGACACTTTGAGCCGTGCGCGTTCTTCGTCCACTTCTTCGACCATACCGTTGAACGATGTGAAGGGGCCGTCGCTGACGCGAACCTGTTCGCCCACTTCGAACATGATGGAAGGCTTGGGCCGATCCACGCCTTCCTGAACCTGATGCAAAATCCGGTTTGCTTCGGATTCCGTGATCGGCGACGGGCGACCGCCGCCCCCCAGAAAACCACTGACCTTCGGCGTATTCTTGACCAAGTGCCAGGTCTCGTCGGTCATTTCCATTTTCGCCAGGACATAGCCCGGGAAGAACTTCCGCTCGGCCTGCACCTTGGTGCCACGGCGGATTTCGATCACTTCCTCAACCGGCACCATGACCTTCTCGATCAGATCTTCCATTCCGGCCTGACGGGCCTGCTCTTCAATGGATTGAGCGACCTTCTTCTCGAAACCCGAATAGGCGTGAATAACGTACCAGCGCATTGCCATCGTATCTGTCCTCCGTACCCGCCGTTAAGAGCCAATACCGAAGATGCCCTGGATGCCCAACGAGAGCAGCCAGTCGACAGCCATGAAGAACAGTGCAGCCAGGATCACCATCACGAAAACCATCACCGTCGAGATGCCGGTTTCCTTGCGCGACGGCCAGGAAACCTTCGAGGTCTCTTGACGCACTTCGCGTATGAACTGGGCGGGTGAGGTCTTGGCCATACTGTTCACTTCTCTCCGTATCAGCGGATCGGTTTTACCGCCGCGCGCTTGTACCGGTCTGCGGGGACTGCCTTGTTCTAAGGGCAGCCTTGTGAGGACTGGCAGGGGCACCAGGGCTCGAACCCGGGACCTGCGGTTTTGGAGACCGCCGCTCTACCAACTGAGCTATACCCCTAAACCTCTCAAAAACCAGCAATATCGCGCCGTATCGGCTCTCTTCGTAACCGTAAATCCGCCTCATTTTTAATGGGGGTGCCCAAAATGGGACACACCGTGTAGCACTCTTTTCCCCAAACGGCAAACAGGACGGAAAACTTTTTTCCGCCCTGTCAACCTGACCCGGGGAGAGGCTGACCGGAGCCAGCCCCCCAATAGGTTTACTCGACGATCTTCGACACCACGCCGGCACCGACGGTGCGGCCGCCTTCGCGGATGGCGAAACGCAGACCTTCGTCCATGGCGATCGGTGCGATCAGTTCGACTTCCATCGCGATGTTATCGCCCGGCATCACCATTTCCGTGCCCGAGGGCAGCTGGCAGGTGCCGGTAACATCGGTGGTCCGGAAGTAGAACTGCGGACGGTAGTTCGTGAAGAACGGCGTGTGACGGCCACCTTCATCCTTCGTCAGGATGTAGGCTTCACAGGTGAACTTGGTGTGCGGCGTGATCGAACC
>JBMYSY010000035.1:0-19556 GCA_049603795.1 Magnetovibrionaceae bacterium | reverse complement strand
TGAAAAGACAGCAAAAGCAATCTCAGTGACCCAATTGAGACGAAAACCGCTCTAGCCCCACCCCAAAACCCAGGCCCCGAGGGCCAGACTAGCCGTCAGCACCAGCAGCCTGATGACGCCCCACTTCCGGCCCAGAAGCAGGTAGGCGGCAAGGATAGCTAGGCCGAAGGCCAAGGGATCCAATCCCGCCCAGTCCGGCCAGGGCAGACTGAGCCCCGCCAAGTCCACCGCGCCGATGGCCCCGAAGATCACCACCAGGCCGAACCAGACCGCCAGATTGAGGATCACACCGACGACACCGGCGGAAATCCCGGCCAGCGCACCGGCCAGCGTCGGCATGCCGCGCATGTGCTCCACATAGGGTGCTGCGGCGAAAATCCATAGAAAACAGGGAGCAAAAGTCGCCCAGAGAGCGATGAATGCGCCCAGGAATGCCATGGCGAGGCCGCCGCCGTCCGCCTGGAAACCCGCAAGGAAGGCCACGAAAGCATTCACCAGGATCAAAGGACCCGGTGTCGTCTCGGCGAGGCCGAGGCCATCAACCATCTGCGCCGTGCTCATCCAGGCATAAGAATCGACCACCTGCTGGGTCATATAGGCCAGGACCGCATAGGCACCACCGAACGTCACAACGGCAAGCTTGGAGAAAAACAGGCTGAGGTCCCGGGCGAGGGAGGTTTCGGCGAAGATCAGGCTGAGCGCGATCAAGGGCAGGAACCAGATCGCCGCCCCGATGGCAACGGTAGCGCCCGTACGCCCCAGGCTCGGGGGCACGACGGCTTCATCCAGCAGATCGTCGGGGGCCGCCTTCGGCTTGAACCAGATGGCACCGGCCAGCGCGGCCAGGGCGATGATAACGGGGAAGGGCAGGTCAAACAGGAAAAGCCCAGCAAAGGTCGACAGCGCCAGAATGCGTTGGCCCCAGCCGAGCAAGGCCTTCTTGCCGATCTTCATCAATGCCGCCAAAACGATCGCGAGCACCGCAGCCTTGATGCCGACAAAGGCAATGGCAACGGCCTCGATATCGCCGAATTCGACATAAAGAAGCGCTAACGCCACGACAATAAAGGCACCCGGCAGGACAAACAGCAATCCGGCAACGATGCCCCCCCGAACCCCATGCGTGAGCCAACCGGAATAGGTCGCGAGTTGCATGGCCTCCGGCCCCGGCAGCAGCATGCAGAAAGAGAGGGCGTGCAGGAAGCGGTTCTCGCTCAACCACTTTTTCTCATCCACCAGAAGCCGCTGCATCAAGGCAATCTGCCCCGCAGGTCCGCCGAACGAAATCAGGCCGACCCTGAGCCAGAGCTTGAAGAGTTCAGCGAATGATGGGGTGTCAGGCGAGGAAGCGCTGCCCGAGGGTTGGACCGGGACGCTGGCCATGGACGACTCCGTTGGGAAGGAAAGGGAAAGGAGCCGTCACGTTAGCGGGTTCGTTACTTGCGACCAACCGATTTTCGGCCCAGACCGATGGTCTTGGCGAATTGTGATCGTTGTTCGGCATAGTTGGGGGCAACCATGGGGTAATCTGCGCCAAGGCCCCAGCGCGCCCGATATTCATCCGGGGTCAGCCCGTAGCTGGTCCGCAGATGACGCTTCAGCATCTTCATCTTGCGACCGTCTTCAAGGCAGATCAGGTAATCGGGTGTGATTGATTTCTTGATCGGAACGGCGGGTTTGCGCTTTTCCGGAGCCGCTTCGCCTGGTGTTTTGTCCAAAGTGGAGAGAGATCCGAAAACCGTGCGGATCACGTCAGGGAGGTCCGTGGCTGTCGTCGGGTTCCGCGACACGTAGGACGATACGATATCCACGGCCATACGGGTTTTGATGTCCAATGCCGTATCGGTGCCGTTTTCGGTCATTTCAGTGTCGCTCATGACGCTGTCCCTTAAAATTTTAGCGGCCTAAAGGGCAGTTCGGGACTGCAATACCGCAATTCTTTGCTCAGAAAGAAAAAGTAACGACCTCCAATTACTCTGTCAATTTATTCTCCAAAAGAAGCCATTTAGTAAATTTTGCCTTTTATCAAAAATTCGATACCACAAAAATTAACCATAATAAGCCAGCAGACTTCACGAGACTTACAAGCCGCTGCCAGGGCCTTGATATCGCCACCAAGAGACAAGACGATTACCAAAAAAAAACGCGACGGGTTGTGCATCCTTGGCATTGAGGCGCGAGATATGGTAGAACGCGCGCCCGGCTTGAAAGGCAGACATGAGCCACCACGTCAACCGGGCAGCCAAGGGGAGCGAAGGCCGTGGCCGACGAGATGTCAGACAAAACAATCGCCATAGCCTCGGACCATGCAGGGTTCGAGATGAAGGACACCCTCGCGAAGCTGCTGCGCGAAGGTGGCTATGACGTTGTCGACCTCGGCCCGGCCAATGGAACAGACTCGGTCGACTATCCCGACTTCGGCTATGCCATGGGCGAGGCCCTTAAAACAGGCAAGGCACCGCGCGGTGTTCTGGTCTGCGGCAGCGGCATCGGGATCAGCATATCCGCCAACCGCCAGCCCCATGTCCGCGCAGCCCTGGTCCAGGATGGACTGGCGGCAAGGCTGTCGCGTCAGCACAACGACGCCAATGTTCTTTGCCTCGGCGGGCGCCTGATTGGGCTTGAGACCGCCAAGGATTGCCTGGATGCCTTTTTGAACACCCCGTTCGAGGGCGGACGCCACCAACGCCGGGTCGATAAGCTGTCGAACCCGACCTGATCTTTGTTACCACCGAACCTGATTCCCGCTACCGAAAAGGGGCACGCTGTCATGCCATACGATTATGCTTCTTCCTACCTGGCTCATTTCTTTGGCGATAGCCTGGCCGAGCGCGACCCGGACCTGATGGCCTCGATCGATGGCGAACTCCATCGCCAACAGAACGAGATCGAGCTGATCGCCTCTGAAAACATCGTCTCGCGCGCGGTCCTGGAAGCCCAGGGCTCGGTGATGACCAACAAATATGCGGAAGGCTATCCCGGTCGCCGTTACTACGCTGGCTGTTCAAAAGTGGACGTGGCGGAAGACTTGGCGCGTGACCGTGTGAAGGAGTTGTTCTCCTGCGAGTTTGCCAACGTGCAGCCGCACTCCGGGGCCCAGGCGAATGGGGCCGTCATGCTGGCCCTGACCAGCCCTGGCGATACCATCATGGGTATGTCGCTGGCCGCCGGCGGGCACCTGACCCACGGGGCTGCGCCTGCGCTGTCCGGCAAGTGGTTCAATGCCGTGCAATACGGCGTTCGCCGCCAGGATGGCCGCATCGACTATGACGAAGTGGCCAGCATGGCCAAAGAGAACAATCCGAAATTGATCATCTGCGGCGGCTCCGCCTATCCGCGCCAGATCGACTTTGCCAAATTCCGCGAGATCGCTGACAGCGTCGGGGCTTTGTTGATGGTCGATATGGCCCACTTCGCGGGTCTGGTGGCCGGTGGCGTCCACCCGAGCCCCTTGCCCCATGCCGATATCGTGACCACCACGACCCACAAGACGCTTCGCGGCCCCCGTGGCGGTCTGATCCTGTCCAACAACCCGGACCTCGGCAAAAAGATCAACTCCGCCGTTTTCCCGGGCCTTCAAGGCGGGCCGCTGATGCATGTCATCGCCGCCAAGGCTGTAGCCTTCGGCGAAGCCCTGACCCCGGAATTCAAGGCTTACGCCGCCCAGGTGGTCGCCAACTCGAAGGCGCTCTGCGAAGTGTTGATGGAACGCGGCTGTGACGCGGTCAGCCAGGGCACGGATACGCATCTGGCACTCATTGACTTGCGCCCGAAAGGCCTAACCGGCAAGGCGGCGGAAGAATCGCTCAGCCGCGCTGGCATCACCTGCAACAAGAACGGTGTACCTTTTGATCCCGAAAAGCCGATGGTCACCTCCGGCATCCGTGTCGGCTCTCCGGCTGGCACGACGCGCGGTTTTGGCGAAGCGGAATTCCGCGAAATCGGTCATATGATCAGCGATGTGCTCGACGGATTGGTGAAAAACCCCGAAGATAACAGTCAAACGGAGCGCGACGTCTCTGAACGGGTCGTCGCTCTCTGCCAAAAGTTCCCGATTTATCAGGCGTTTTGAGAAATTTGCTCATAATCAACGGGAAGAATTGACGAGGGGAGAGAAGGGCCGATGCGCTGTCCGTTCTGCGGCAATGAAGATACCCAGGTGAAGGATTCCCGTCCCACCGAGGACAATTCGGCGATCCGCAGACGGCGATACTGCCCCAATTGCGGTTCGCGCTTCACGACCTTCGAGCGGGTGCAACTGCGCGAGCTCTCCGTAATCAAGTCGACGGGCGAAAAGACCCCGTTTGATCGGGACAAACTGGCCCGCTCGTTGCGGATTGCCCTTCGCAAACGGCCCGTCGATGATGACCGGGTTGAGCGGATCGTCAATTCCATCCAGCGACGCCTGGAAACCCTGGGCGAGACCGACATTCCGACCAAGGTGATCGGGCAGATGGTGATGGAACATCTGGCTGACCTCGATCAGGTGGCTTACGTCCGCTTCGCCTCTGTCTACAAGAATTTCCGCGAAGCCAAGGATTTCGAGGATTTCGTTGGTACAATCCAGCCCGAGTGACATCACGGGCCCGGTCCTGCCGGGCGACGCTGAACATATGCGCGCAGCCCTGGTGCTTGCCGCCCGAGGCCTCGGTCAGGTCGCACCGAACCCGGCTGTGGGCTGTGTCCTGGTCGATCCGGACCAGAACCGGGTCGTGGGGCGGGGTTGGACCCAGCCCACCGGTCGCCCCCATGCGGAAACCGAGGCCTTGGGCCGTGCGGGCAGCAAGGCACGGGGGGCAACGGCCTATGTGACCCTGGAACCCTGCAGCCACCATGGCCGGACTCCGCCATGTGTCGATGCCTTGATCGCGGCTGGGATCAAGCGCTGCGTCATCGCGCTAGGCGACCCGGACCCGCGGGTCGATGGCGGCGGCATCGCGGGGCTTAAGGAGGCCGGTATCGAGGTCACGACGGGCCTGATGGCAGCGGAGGCCCAGCGTCTCAACATCGGCTTTCTGACCCGCCTGGAGTTGGGACGCCCCTTTGTCACCTGGAAAGCCGCGACGTCGCTGGACGGGCGCATTGCCATGGCGGACGGCTCCAGCCAATGGATCACAGGCGAACAGGCACGCCAACGCGGCCATCTGATGCGGGCGACCCACGACGCCATTATCGTCGGGATCGGCACGGCACTCGCCGACAAGCCAAGCCTGACCTGTCGTTTGCCCGGCATGAAGGGCCGCTCGCCCATCCGGGTGGTGGTCGATAGCCGGGGACGCCTGCCGCTTGACCATCCGCTGGTGACCTCCGCCCACCAGACGCGCACCTGGCTGGTGACCGCGGGCGACCTGCACCACGACAAGGCGGAAGATCTGCGGAAAGCCGGTGTCAACCTGTTGCAGGCCCCGCCAACGCCGGACGGTCGCGTCGACATCGACGATCTGCTCCAGATCCTTGGGGGGCAGGGATTAACCCGTGTTCTGCTGGAGGGCGGCGGAGCGCTTAGTGCCTCCTTCCTGAATGCCGGGGCAATCGACGAGATCGCCTGGTTTCGGGCAGGCCTTTTGATCGGCGCGGACGGAATTCCGGTGACCGATGCTGTCAGCGGCAAGACACTCGAAGACCTTCCGCGCTTTCAGGGGCAAGAGATGCAGGCCCTCGGGGCGGACGTGCTGGAGATGTTTCGCGCTTGAAGTGGGCGCGCGAAAAGGGTTTTCTCCGGGCCTCACGCTGAATCAACTGACGATAGGGCCAGATATCCTATGTTCACCGGTATCGTTACCGATCTCGGCCATGTGCGCTCTCTGGAAAAGACCGGCGACACGCGGATCGAAATTACCACGTCTTACGACCTTTCCACCGTCGAAATCGGTGCCTCCATCTGCTGTTCCGGGGCCTGCATGACCGTGATCGAGATGGGCGAGGACTGGTTTGCCGTCCAGGCCTCGGGCGAGACTGTCTCCAAGACCATCATCGGCGATTGGGCCGTGGGCAGCCGGGTGAACCTGGAACGATCGCTGAAGATGGGGGACGAGATGGGCGGCCACATCGTCTCCGGCCATGTGGACGGAACCGGAGAAGTGGTCTCAATCACGCCGGAAGGCGAATCCCATCGCGTTGTCTTCCGCGTACCGGAAAGCCTGAAACTTTATATCGCGCCCAAGGGATCCATCGCCATCGACGGCGTCTCCCTGACTGTCAATGAGGTCGAAAACGACACCTTTGGCGTCAACATCATTCCGCACACCTGGGATGTCACCACCTTCGGTGCCTATCAGCCGGGCACCCGGGTCAACCTGGAAATCGACATGCTGGCGCGATATGTTGCGCGCCTCATGGAGAAGGACTAAGCCCCGTGCCCCATCGCGCCAAACTTTCCCCCATCGAAGACATCATTAATGACGCCCGCAACGGGCGGATGTTCATCCTGGTGGATGATGAGGACCGCGAAAACGAGGGTGACCTGGTCATCCCGGCCCAGATGGGCACGCCGGAGGCCGTCAATTTCATGGCCAAGTACGGGCGCGGCCTGATCTGCCTGGCGATGACCGGCGAGCGGGTCGAGGAACTCGGTCTGCCCCTGATGACCCAGAACAACGCGTCGCGCCACCAGACGGCCTTTACGGTCTCGATCGAGGCGCGCGAAGGGGTCACCACGGGCATTTCCGCCGGGGACCGCGCGCGGACCATCGCCGTCGCCATCGACGGACGCATGGGTGCTGACGACATTGCGACGCCCGGCCATGTGTTTCCCTTGCGTGCCCGCGACGGAGGCGTTCTGGTCCGGGCCGGCCACACGGAAGCCGCCGTGGATATCTCCCGCATCGCCGGCCTGAACCCGTCCGGTGTGATCTGCGAGATCATGAACGAAGACGGCTCCATGGCGCGCATGCCGGACCTGGTGACCTTCGCCGAAGAGCACGGACTGAAAATTGCCACCATCGCCGATCTGATCGCCTATCGCTTGAAGCATGACCGTGTCGTCGAACGCTCGCTCACAACCGAAATCGACAGCCTGCACGGCGGCCCCTTCACGCTGCACGTCTACCTGAACCAGGTGGCCTACGGCGAACATCTGGCATTGGTGAAAGGCGATATCTCGGGCGATCAGCCGGTCCCCGTCCGGGTTCATGCCTTGGATGTCCTGAGCGACGTTCTAGGCGACCAATCGACGGGCAAAGCCACAGAGTTGCAACGCGCGATGACGCAGATCGGCGAAGAGGGCCGGGGTGTCATCATCCTGATCCGCGAACCGCGCCCCACCTCGGTCTCCGACGGGGTCAAGACACGCCTCGGGATTGCAGAAAGCTCCTCGGCTGAGTTGCGCGATTATGGCGTCGGTGCCCAGATGCTATTGGATTTAGGGGTTCGGGATATGATCCTGCTGACCAATTCTCAGCGCACCATCGTCGGCCTGGAAGGCTATGGCCTGAAAGTGGTCGAACGGCGCGCGATTGCCGAGGCGACAGGCTGAAAAAGCACAAGAGGCGTCAAGGAGCCCCTGCAGAATGCCAGTGAACAGACCGATCTTGATCGTCGAATCACCCTATTATGCCGATATTTCGGCGGAATTGCGGGCGGGTGCCATCGAATACCTGAAAGAGCAGGGATTCGATTATGAAGTGATTGAAGTCCCGGGTGCCTTCGAGATCCCGGGTGCCATCCGATGCGCACTGAAAGCCATGGAGATCGGGGCCACGGCCCGGAAGTTTCCCGGATTCATCGCGCTCGGCTGCGTGATCCGTGGCGAGACCAGCCATTATGATTACGTTTGCGGTGAATCCGCGCGCGGCCTGATGGACCTCTCGCTCAGCCACTGTGCGGCCATCGGCTATGGCATCCTGACGGTCGAAAACCGCGAACAGGCCTGGGTGCGCGCCGACCGGAAGCAAAAGAACAAGGGGCGGGATGCCGCCGATGCCTGCGTTTCCATGATCAAACTGAAAAACACCCTGCATTTGGGGGGCGGATGACCGACAATCAGACGGCCGAGACAAAGGCACCGGCCCCGAAAAACCCTCCCAAGCGCCGAAAACGGACGATTTCCCGCCTGATGGCCGTCCAGGCGCTTTACGAGATTTCGCTCACGGGTGCCTCGGCAGACCCGATCCTACGTGACTTCATCCAGAACCGCTGGTCTCGATTCGAGGTCGGCGAGGGCGATTTCGATGGCCTGCCGGAACCCGACGCCGGACACCTGGGTGCCGTGGTACGGGGTGTCCTGGATCGCGAAGCGGAACTGGACGGCATCATCAAGGGTGCCCTGGCCGAGGACCTGTCCTTGGATCGGATGGAACCCCTGTTGCACATGATCCTGCGCGCCGGAACATACGAATTGCTTGGAAAAGCCGACGTGCCGCCCAAAGTCATTGTCAGTGAATATGCGGACGTGACCCATAGCTTCTATTCAGATACCGAGGTGGCTCTGGTCAATGGCCTGCTGGACCGGCTGGCAGGTGTCCTGCGCGGTTAAGCGGTAGGCGATGAAACCATCGAGCGGCGAAGACACCCCCAACCGAAACGAAGACCAAACCAGGCTCGGCGAGTTCGACATGATTCGTCGCTTCTTCGCCCCCCTGGCAGCGGAGATGGAAGGGGCTTTTTCGCTCACCGATGACGCCGGAAGGCTGCCTGATGTCAGAGACGGGTGGGAGAGGGTGGTCACTTCCGACTGTCTGATCGCTGGCGTTCACTTCCCCCTGGACGCACAGCCGGGTGAAATTGCCAGCAAGGCGATGGGAACAAACCTTTCCGACCTTGCCGCCATGGGGGCCCGTCCTGTTGCCTATACTTTGGCCCTGGCTCTGCCCAAGACCATCCACGACCGGACGGCCTTTTTGCAGGGCCTGACCGATCAGTTGAAGCGGGACCAGAAAGGGAGCGGAATTGCTCTCTTGGGGGGGGATACTGTCCTTACACCGGGTCCCTGCGCCATCACCATCACCGCCTTCGGGGATGTTCCGAAGGGCACAATGCTCCGGCGCTCCGGCGCAAAGCCCGGCGATCAGCTTTATGTTTCCGGGACCATCGGAGACGGCGCTTTGGGCCTGCTGGCCGCGGAAGGGCACCTTCGCGATGCTGACCCGGAAACCGAAGACGAGCTGCTGCGCCGATATCACGCACCGACGGCCCGCCTCGCCCTTGGGGAGGCTCTCCGCGGCAGGGCCAGTGCGGCGCTCGACATTTCGGATGGATTGATGGCGGATTGCGGTCACCTAGCCAAGGCCTCGGGTGTCCAACTTGTTATTGATCCTGGGCTCGTCCCGCTCTCGGGTCCCGCACGGCGAGTAATCGAAAAAGACCGGCATCTTTTCGATCTGGTACTGACAGGCGGAGACGACTACGAACTGGCCTTCACGAGCCCGGAACACCTTCCGAGTGAGCTGGGGAACACCCGGATTTCCCGCATCGGCGAGGCCCTGGCCGGCGAGGGGGTGCGCCTGACCAGTGGCACCGAACCGAGCCGCGCGGGCTACAGCCACTTTTAGGGGCTTTTCAGGCTCTTGATCGCCGGGAATAATGGCAGCGGTCTCACTTCAGGCGGATATCCCCCATGAAAAAGCTTCTGATTGCGCTGATCGGTGTTGTGCTCATCGCCGGGGCAACTGTGTCCGTCCTGAAATGGTTGGAAATTGGTCCTTTCGCCGATCCCAACGCGCCTTCGGAAGAAGAACAGGTCGTCGAAGAAGAGCCCGCCCGCTATATCGACATGGAGCCCCTGGTCCTGTCGATCTTTGCCGATGACCGGGTGGCGACCGTTATCCAGATCGAATTGCAGCTGGAGACCGATACGCCGGAAAACCAGGCCTTGATCGAGCGCCGGATGCCCAGGATCAAGGATGCCTTCGTCAAGGAAATGCACGCTTTCATCCCGCGGCTGCTGCGTCGGATGAAGCGGCTTGATATCCTGGCCGTACGGGACCGCTTGCAGCTCGTCGCCAACAGGCAACTTGGTGAAGGCGTCGTTACCGGTGTCTTGATCCAGTCCATCGACGAGCGGAAGGGCTGATCCTTTCCGACCCCCATTCCGCCTCTCAGTTGACGGAAACTCGAGCTCATCAACCTCTCTAACATATTGCCCTTGACCGGACAAAATGGGTGCCAGAAACAATTTCCTCCTGTTGCCAGGGGTTTTTTGATGCACTATCGTTTTTTTGAAGCGTTGCGGATCCACAAAACAATCAAGCAGCAGCGCAAATAACAGGGCCTTACGAAGGGGGCTTGGTTCTCAGGCACCCCGGGGAGACAGAGAGGAATTTCCATGACCGGAATCTACGTGTTCATCATCGCCTGCGGGGCGGTGGCGCTGGCGTATGGCGTCTGGGCGATTAAATCCATTCTGGCCGCGCCCGCCGGCAATGAACGGATGCAGGAAATCGCAGGCGCCGTGCAGGAAGGGGCTGCGGCCTACTTGAACCGCCAATACAAGACCATTGCCATCGCCGGCGTGGTCATTGGTATCGCACTCGGCATCGCCCTTGGGTTTGCGGTTGCTGTCGGCTTCTTTATCGGTGCCATCCTGTCCGGTGCTGCCGGATACATCGGCATGAACGTGTCGGTCCGTGCCAATGTGCGGACGGCCGAAGCCGCCCAGTCCCAGGGCCTTGCCGGCGGTCTGGACATCGCTTTCAAGTCAGGGGCTATCACCGGCATGCTGGTGGCCGGTCTCGCACTCCTGGGCGTCGCGGTCTATTACGTGATCCTGCTCGGTGCCTTCGGCATGGAAACCGTTGAAGACCAGCGCCACATCCTGGAAGCCTTGGTGGCCCTCGGTTTTGGTGCCTCTCTCATCTCCATCTTCGCCCGTCTGGGCGGCGGGATCTTCACCAAGGGTGCCGACGTTGGTGCCGACCTGGTGGGCAAGATCGAAGCCGGTATTCCGGAAGATGATCCGCGCAACCCGGGCGTGATCGCCGATAACGTGGGCGACAACGTCGGCGACTGCGCCGGCATGGCCGCTGACCTGTTCGAGACCTATGCCGTGACCGTGGTTGCCACGATGCTGCTGGGCGCGATCTTCTTCACCGGCGACGTGGCCGAGATGATGATGGGCTATCCGCTGCTGATCGGCGGTGTCTGCATCATCGGTTCCGTTGGTGCCACCTGGTTCGTAAAGCTGGGCAAGAGCGAAAACATCATGGGTGCGCTCTACAAGGGCTTCATCGCCAGTGCGGTGATCTCGGGCGTGCTGATTGCGCTCGTGACCTCCCTCTATATGGGTTTCAACACCGAACACGCCATGGCAGACGGCGAAAGCACCGTGACCGGAGCTCAGCTGTTTATCTGCGCCATCGTGGGCCTTGCCGTGACCGGGCTGATCGTCTGGATCACGGAATACTACACCGGTGTTGATCACCGCCCTGTGGTCAGCGTCGCCAAGTCCTCCGAGACGGGCCACGCCACCAACATTATCCAGGGGCTCGCGATTTCCATGGAAGCAACCGCACTTCCGGTGATCGTGATCTGCGGCGGCATCCTGTTGTCCTTCATGACCGCCGGCCTGTTCGGCCTGTCGATCGCCGCCACGACCATGCTGGCACTCGCCGGGATGGTGGTCGCCCTCGATGCCTTCGGCCCGGTGACCGATAACGCCGGTGGTATCGCCGAGATGGCGGAACTGCCGGAAGACGTCCGCAACACCACGGATGCCCTGGACGCGGTCGGCAACACCACCAAGGCGGTCACCAAGGGATATGCCATCGGTTCCGCCGGTCTGGCCGCTTTGGTGCTGTTCGCGGCCTATACCGAGGACCTGAAGCACTACTTCCCGGATCTGACAGTGGAATTCGTCCTCCAGGATCCGTTCGTGGTGGTCGGCCTGTTCATCGGGGGCATGCTGCCCTTCCTGTTCGGCGCCATGGGCATGATGGCCGTGGGCCGCGCGGGCTCTGAAGTGGTGGTGGAAGTGCGCCGCCAGTTCAAGGAGATCCCGGGCATCATGGAAGGCACGGCGAAGCCGGACTACGCACGCTGCGTCGACCTGCTGACCAAATCCGCCATCAAAGAGATGATCGTCCCGTCCATGCTGCCGGTGCTGGCCCCTGTGGTCATGTACGTGGTGGTGCTGGCGATCTCCGACCAGACGGATGCCTTCGCAGCGCTGGGTGCCATGCTCCTGGGAACCATCGTGACAGGCCTTTTTGTCGCGATTTCCATGACGTCGGGTGGTGGTGCCTGGGATAACGCCAAGAAGTACATCGAAGACGGCAACCACGGTGGCAAGGGCTCCGAAGCCCACAAGGCTGCCGTTACGGGCGACACCGTCGGTGACCCCTACAAGGATACCGCCGGCCCGGCCGTGAACCCGATGATCAAGATCATCAACATTGTGGCCATCCTGCTGCTGGCGATCGTCGCCTAAGCCGGTCGGAACGGCCTGAAAAGACGAAGCCCCGGGACCTGACGGTTCCGGGGCTTTCGTTTGGTGCCGGTTTGGTGCCGGATTGCTTGCTTCCTTGGGCCGGGAGGCCTACTCGGAATTAAACCGCCCCAGGTTGCCGAAGATCTGCTGCAGGACCGTGAAGTCCTTACCCGCCGTCGGCGTCTCCCGCTCGATCAACTCGATCTCCTTGCCGTCTTCCAGGCCCAGGATATTCACATCTTCCAGGATGCCTTGGCGGTCGAACTTGAGCGCCAGGACCATACGGTCTTTCACCTCGGGCTCGAAAAAGGCGACCTGTTCGGTCTGTTGGGATACGTAGTACCAAGTTTCCCCGTCGAACGGGGCCACGGTTGTGGGTGAACCCAGGATTTCGGCCACATCCTGGCGGGAGTATTCACCGGCCTTCAAACTCGCCAGGGCTTCCGGATCAGGCAGGTTGCCGCGGTTGTCCACGCGGGGCGTACAGGCGAGCAGAACACCGCTCAGGGCTGCGACCCCCAAAAGCCTGGCCAGGGACAGGCCGGAAAAAACAGATTGTTCGGATTGATTTTTTTTGTATCCAAGCGACATGATCGTGACCTGTCTCGAAAGGGCCCCCGGATGCGGGACTTTGGATGCGGGACTTTACGGGCAAGAGATATTATATCAGGGCCGAGCGGGCAATGCACCGACGGCCAGGAGCGGTGCCCAGAAGCCTTCTGCGTAGCGCAAGATAAGGAGAACAACCGCCCCATGGGCCTTCTTGATTTCTTCTCACAGGAATCCCGGACGCGGAAACAGCACGCCCGTCGTCTCTATGAAACCGTGGTGATTCAGGCGCGCCAACCGGTCTTTTACGCCGAGTGGGGCGTGCCGGATACGGTGGATGGCCGATTTGACATGATCGGGATTCACGCCTGGTTGCTGATGCGCCGCCTCCGACAGGACGAGGACCGGACGAAGGAACTGGCCCAGGCGACGTTTGACCTGATGTTTGCCGATATGGACCAGAACCTGCGCGAACTCGGCATCGGTGACATGGGCATCGCCTCGCGCATCAAAAAAATGGCCAAGGCCTTTTACGGTCGGATTGCCGCCTATGACGAAGGCCTGGACGGCCTGCCCGGGACGCTGGAAGCCGCCTTGAAGCGCAATGCCTATCGGAAATGCGACCCCGAATCCGATCAGGTGGCCCATCTCGCCGCCTATGTCCGTCGCGCCAACATCCATCTAGCCGACCAGAACACCGAAAACCTGGAATCCGGAACGGTCAGTTTTCCGGACCCCACTGTCGAATCCGCCGCCTGAAGGACCAAAAGCCCCATGCGCCCCGAACAGATCATTGCCCTCGAAAGCCTCTCGGAAGATCCCCAAACAAACCGCCTGAAGGCCGAGCCCGGGCAGTTCGCCGAACTGGCCAATACCTTTGGTGTCCAGGGTTTGAATTCCTGTGAGGCTGCGCTTGAGGTTCGAAAGGCGGGGCCTCTGGTCCATGTGGCGGGCAAGGCGACGACCGATGTGGAACAATCCTGCGTGGTCACGCTGGAGACACTTGAGCGCTCCTACGAGGCAGAGATCAAGCTGACCTTTGACACCCGCAAGGCCGAGTGGCCGGAAGGCGAAGCCGAAGTGGACCTGTCCGAGGAAGCCCCCGACGCGCCGGAACCGATGGACGGCGACACGATTGATCTCTGGGGGATCGTCATCGACGAACTGGCGCTTTCCATCGACCCGTTCCCGAGGGCGGAAGGGGCCGATTTCGAATCCCCGGAGGAGGCTGAAAAGGACGTTCCGGAAGAAGACCGCCAAACCGAGAGCCCCTTTGCGGTACTGGCCGATTGGAAGGCCGCAAAGGCGGATTCGGACGACGGCAAGTCCTGAAAGACGGGCCCCGACGGCAGGCGGTCGGCCATTCCGGTCATGAATCGGTAAAAAAGAGCGTTAACCCGCTTGCGGTCGGTTTCGAATTGGATTACACAATCGCTCCTCCAAGACACCGGGACGTTCTCCCGGCTTTTTTATTGGCGAGAGATTGCGAAAATGGCTGTTCCGAAAAAGAAAGTTTCGCGTTCGCGTCGGAATATGCGCCGCGCCCATGATGCACTGAGCTCCACCACCGGGATCGAATGCCCGAATTGTGGTGAACTGAAGCTTCCGCACCATGTCTGTGCATCCTGCGGGTATTACGATGGCCGCGAGGTTGTTGAACCCAGCGACGCCGCTTAATCCGGCTCCGCGCATCATCCGGACCGGTCGGCCAACCGATAGGGTTTGCCCGACCGGTTTCGTATGTGAGGCTTAAGAGCTTTGAACGCACCGTCAAAGAAAGACCGGCTCACGCTCGCCGTTGACGCCATGGGTGGCGACGCCGCCCCGGCTATGGTGATCGAAGGTCTTGATTTGGCGATGGAGAAGCTGCCCAACGTCAGGTTCCAGGTCTTCGGTGACGAGGCCCAGGTGCAGCCGCTGATCGACCGGTATCCCCGGGTTCAGACTGCGACGACCCTGACCCATACGGCGGACCGCATCCCCAACGAAATGAAGCCCTCGGCGGCCCTGCGGCAGGGACGAAAGTCCTCCATGGCGCTGGCTATCAATGCCGTGAAGGCGGGCGAGGCCGATGGCATTGTCTCCGCCGGCAATACAGGGGCCCTGATGGCGCTTGCCATGTTCGGCCTGCGCATGCTGCCGGGCATCAGCCGACCGGGGATTGCCTCTTTTTTCCCGACCATGCGGGGCGAAACCGTAATGCTCGACCTCGGTGCCAATGTGGATTGTGACGCCGAGAATCTGGTGCAGTTCGCCGTGATGGGCGAGGTCTTCGCGCGGCAGGTCCTAGGTCATGAAAAACCCTCTGTCGGGATCCTGAACGTCGGCGCGGAAGATCAGAAGGGTAATTCCGCCGTTAAGGCCGCCTTCGAGATCCTGAGCCGCTCCGAACTCCCCATCGACTTCTATGGCTTCGTCGAAGGTGACGACATCGGCCGGGGAACGGTGGATGTGGTCGTGACCGACGGCTTTACCGGCAACATCGCCCTGAAAACGGCGGAAGGCACGGCACGCCTGTTCGGACACCTGCTGAAAGAGGCGCTGATGGGCTCGACCGGTGGCAGGCTCGGTGCGCTGCTCGCTCGTCCGGCGCTGAAGGAATTCAAAAAGCGCGTCGATCCGCGTCGCTATAATGGCGCGATGTTCCTTGGTCTCAATGGGATTTGCGTGAAAAGCCATGGCGGCACGGATGCTGTCGGTTTCGCCCACGCGGTTGAGGTGGCGGTGGAGCTGATCCTTGATCGTCTGAATGACGAAATCCATGCCGATTACAGCCGCCTGCTGGATTCCGGCGCGCTTGCCGGTCTGAAGGAGGCTGCTTCCGGATGAACCCGTCCAACCCTGCGCCAACGCGGCGATCCATCGTCACCGGAACCGGCTCCTATCTGCCGGCCAACTGCGTCAGCAACGACGAGCTGGCCAAGACGGTTGATACGTCGGACGATTGGATCCGATCCCGCAGCGGCATCACCCAACGCCATTTCGCGGCAGAGGGCGAGTTGACCTCGGACCTGGCGCTTGCCGCCTCCCGCGCAGCCCTGGATGCCGCCGGGATCACCGGCAGCGATCTTGACCTTATCGTGCTCGCCACGACCACGCCGGACCTGACCTTCCCGGCCACCGCCACAAAGGTGCAGGCTGAGCTCGGCATGACGGGAGGTGCCGCCTTCGACGTCCAGGCCGTCTGTGCAGGCTTTGTCTATGCGCTGTCGGTTGCTGACAACATGATCAAGGGCGGCATGGCCGACCGGGCTCTGGTGATCGGAGCCGAGACCTTTTCCCGCCTGCTGGACTGGAACGACCGCAACACCTGCGTGCTGTTCGGCGACGGGGCCGGTGCCATCGTACTGGAAGCCGGGGAGGGGATCGGACCCCAAGATCGCGGCATCCTGTCGACCCATCTGCATTCCGACGGACGGTTGAACAACATCCTCTTCGTGGACAGCGGGGCCTCTTCGGGCGACGCGGTCGGCAAGGTGCGGATGGAAGGCAAGGAGGTCTTCCGTCATGCCGTCGTCAACCTCGTCGATATCGTCCATGAGGCCCTTGGAGCCAATGACCTGACCCCAGCCGACCTGGACTGGCTGATCCCACACCAGGCCAACCGCCGCATCATCGACGGCACCGGCAAGAAGCTGGGACTCTCACCCGACAAGGTCGTGGTGACCGTGGACCGCCACGCCAACACCTCTGCCGCCTCTATCCCCCTGGCGCTCGACGAGGCCGTACGGGACGGGCGGATCACCTCCGGCGATCTGGTCCTGCTGGAGGGCATTGGCGGCGGCATGGCCTGGGGTGCCGGGCTGATCCGCTGGTAGGCCATTTGGCCCGACTGGGGCGGCCATTCCGGTGGGTGGCGATATCAATGGCTCGGGGCCACCTCGAAGAATACCATAGAATATGACAAACCTTTGATATTGACGCCTTTTACGGACGTGGTTAGGCTGAAGCCTCCGAAAGCGGTTGGGTGGAAATCTCATTATGTCTGGGCGAACGGTAACACGGGCACAACTCAGTGAAGCGGTCTATCAGGAAGTCGGCCTTTCGCGGAACGAATCGGCTGATCTTCTGGAACAGGTGCTGAAGGAAATCTCTGACGCATTGGCCAGAGGGGAAGCGGTCAAGCTGTCCTCTTTCGGCAGCTTCTCGATCAGACAAAAGGGCCAGCGGATCGGTCGCAACCCGAAAACCGGCGAAGAAGTACCGATTCTGCCGAGAAAGGTTCTGGTGTTTCGTCCGTCGCAGGTTCTCAAAGACCGCATCAATCAGCATTGATCCTTGCGCTTATCAGCGATTAGGGGCGACCGTCCGGCATGGCCGACAATCTAGATCAACAGCCTTCCTTCCGGCAGGACAAAAAGTCCGCAGCCGCCTTCCGGACCATCAGCGAGGTCGCGACAGAACTGGACCTGCCTCAGCACGTGCTGCGGTTCTGGGAGACCAAGTTCCCCCAGGTGAAGCCGTTGAAGCGCGGCGGTGGTCGGCGCTACTACCGGCCCGAAGACCTGACCCTGCTCAACCGGATCAAGAGCCTGCTCTACGAAGACGGCTATACCATCAAGGGCGTCCAGAAGCTGCTGCGCCAAGCCGGCGTCCGCGCCGTCATCAACGGGGAGGGCAGTTCCGCCCAACCGACCGAGGCCGAGGGCGATTTCGAACGCCTGGACGGCCTGAACGAAGATGTCCACGGCGAACTGAGCCTGCTTTTGGATGAGTTGAAGCAGATCAGGGCGGAATTGAACGCTTAAGACGCCTGGTCCACGGCACCACGGGTTTTTCCCTTGCCGGGTCGGGGGCCAGATGATACCAGCATCTTTCCGGATCGGAGCGTAGCGCAGCCTGGTAGCGCACTACACTGGGGGTGTAGGGGTCGTGGGTTCGAATCCCGCCGCTCCGACCATCCGGACCCCAAAAGGGCATGAAAAAGCGGGACTTAAGGCGATGAGCCGGTCCCGCTTTTTTCGTGTATACGCCCGATAAATAGTGACTTACTTTTGTTTCCCATACTTCAGTAGCTCACCTGAGACATCTATCGAGCTAGATCACCAAAAACAAACCAAATTCCAAATAGAAAATTTGCATGAAATCTGTATCGCCACAAATCCAAGAAAACATCAAAAATTTTATATTGGAAAAACTTCCTTATGATCGCTCAAATGTGGATGTATCTGATCACCTTAAAAGTAGAAATGCATTAGATTTACTTCGGATTTTTGTCTCTTGGAAAAGGCGACTAATTTCCCGACACCCTAGAAATGTTCTGAAATCGGCAGAGTTTGAGGCCCTCTCACGCGAAATAAACCGGCCAGCTGAGATTGCTAAACTCGTCTCTGAAATAAGAAGAGGAGATGACCTTACACCTAGATTAAGCCGGGGCGTCAAAACGGGTTTCAGCCTGCCGACGTCACCCACTAAAAAGCTTGGCCCACGACATCGGCCAGACTTGGACCTTTTATTAAATGACTGGCGCGTGCATCATCTACACATCTCTAACGAAATAGACACCGACGGATTTGTGAAGAGAGGCAATAAACTCGTATTTGCGATCTTTAACTACTACACAGTATATCTGATAGGCATATTTGATCATAAATCCTGGGCCTCAAAAAATATCGTCGAAATTGCTTTAAAAAATTGGCCAGATCGCCGCCTTTTTATAGAACTATTAGGTCTATTGCCGGGATCAGATTGTACTGACGATCAACGCCATCAACTTCGAAATTCGGGTTGTCCGACTCCAATTGATATTGGAAACAGAGTCTTCTTCGGCACGGGAAAGCTCACTACTGCCGGCACCAATTGGGATTATAATCGCCTAGCTAGCGAAATCTGGCAACAAATCGCATGGTTCGAAGTTCAATTAAATATCAACTATGATTTTATCGCTAATCACTGGAATACAGTTGGGCTAAAAATACCAAATAAACCCCGGTTTTCATTTGCCTTCTTTGAACACGCCTACGGTTTTTATGAAATAGAATCTGATTTTTTTCTAAAATTAGGAGAGATTTGAAAACTGAGAATTGGGTTGACAGTGCACTTTCGACTACAGACAAGCATGGGGTGGGGAGCATCCTTCCAATTTGCGTTTGTGCACCAAATTGGTGCATTTTGGAACCACAAGAACTGATGCACCATTCTGCGGCAAGGAGGCCTTTATGACGGTTCGAAAGAGCATTTCATTCTCGGATCAGCATAATGAGTGGATGAAGGCTCAGATAGCGAGCGGGCAATATGCTTCGGAAAGCGAAATCATCCGTGATCTCATTCGGCACGCACAGAACGACGAGGAA
Source organism: Magnetovibrionaceae bacterium (assembly GCA_049603795.1). Taxonomy (GTDB): domain Bacteria; phylum Pseudomonadota; class Alphaproteobacteria; order Rhodospirillales; family JBMYSY01; genus JBMYSY01. Next base: position 353 of record JBMYSY010000035.1, on the reverse strand, counting down.
CAGATTGAGCGCATTCGAGAAGCGCTCCGCGCTGGCGAAGAAAGCGGTGTGGGAACAGCAACACCGGAAGAGATCCGCCAACGAGTCCGGAAGAGATTGAGGGACGATGGCCGTCTATGAGTTGAGCGATAAGGCCCTTGATGACCTTGATCGCCTCTATGAATATGGCCTTCTGACCTTTGGACTTAGCCAGGCAGACGAGTATTTCGAGGGGCTGCTTGAGCGTTTTCAGGAAATTGCTGAAGCGCCCCGATTGTATCCCGCTGTTGACCACATTTCCGAGGGCTACCGGCTATCCATTTATCGGGTGCATTCGATTTATTTCCGGATAACCGATAGTGGGGTTTTTATTG
>JBMYSY010000034.1:0-20618 GCA_049603795.1 Magnetovibrionaceae bacterium | reverse complement strand
GCCTGCAAACAACATCCTGCTGAAAAGACAGCAAAAGCAATCTCAGTGACCCAATTGAGACGAAAACCGCTCTAGATAACCGTTTTCCCGGAACCAGTCGACGGCATCGGTCAGCGCCTGTTCCGCCGGCCGCGCGCGATACCCCAGCTTGCCTTCCGCTTTGGCCGACGAGAAATACATCCGCTTCCGCGCCATCTTGACCCCGTCGACCGTCGCGAGCGGCTCGCCTTTGCCGGTCAGGCGGCAAATGGCCTCCGACACATAGGCGATGGGCATGACCAGGCTGTGGGGCAGCTTGACGGAGGGCGGCTTGCGACCGCAGTGCCGGGCGACGACGGAGAGAATGTCCGCCAAGGACATGTCGGTGCCGCCCAGCACATAGCGTTCCCCGCGCGTCCCCTTCTCAAATGCCAGAATATGGCCCTCGGCCACATCATCCACATGCACGATGTTGAGGCCCGTATCAACGAAGGCCGGCATGCGACCGCTGGCTGCTTCGACAATCATGCGGCCGGTGGGCGTCGGCTTGATATCGCGAGGACCGATGGGAGTGGAGGGGTTAACGATCACGCAATCCAGTCCTTCCGAGCGGATCAGGGCAGAGACGGCCTCCTCTGCCCGGTACTTGGACTGCTTGTAGATGCCGATCATGTCGTCGAAGCTGACGGGCGTGTCTTCGTCGCCCTTCTCACCTTTCGGGATCCCTAAAGTCGCGACCGAACTGGTGTAGACCATGCGCCCCACCCCCGCCGCCTTGGCGGCCATCAACAGGCCCAGAGACCCTTGGACGTTGGTGCGCATCATGGCTTCCGGATCCAGGGTCCAGAGCCGGTAATCGGCAGCCACATGGAACAGGGAAGCACATCCCTGGCAGGCTCGGACCAGGCTGGCTTCGTCCAGAAGGTCGCCCTCGGCCACCTCCACATTCAGACCCTCCAAATTCCGCCGATCACTGCCGGGGCGGGCCAGGCAGCGCACGGTCAGGCCCCGGCCCAACAGCTTTCGCGCCAGGGCGGAGCCGACAAAACCGGTGGCACCGGTAACCAGGACCGGGCCTTCTAGAGGGGCGGCAGTTTGTTGCTGCTGTTCTGGCATCAGGGCTGATATTCCGGATCATGGTGGCTCTGACCTTCCCCTTTCGCCGAAAATCCCCTATTTATCAACCGCGATCCCGCAGTTCGAACCAACAAGGATGAAGCGCCCCATGTCCGGTGCCCTCAAAATCGTGCTCGCCAACCCCCGTGGTTTCTGTGCCGGCGTCGAACGCGCCATCGAGATTGTCGAACGTGCGCTCGAGAAATACGGCAGCCCCGTCTATGTGCGCCACGAGATCGTGCACAACAAACACGTGGTCGAGGACCTCCGCGCCAAGGGGGCGATCTTCGTCGACGAGGTGGACGAGATCCCGGATGGAGCCACCACGGTTTTCAGCGCCCATGGCGTGGCTGAAAAGGTCGAGAAAGACGCACTGGATCGGAACCTTCCGGTGATCGATGCCACCTGCCCCCTGGTTTCCAAGGTTCACCGCGAAGGTCAACGCCACGCGGAAGCCGGCCGCCAGGTGATCATGATCGGCCACGAAGGCCACCCGGAAGTCGAGGGAACAAGGGGCCGAATCCCCGGCGGGGTCTTGTTGGTCGATAAGCCCGAAGACGTCAGCGCGCTCTCTGTCAGCGACGCCTCTCAACTGGCCTACGTCACCCAGACGACGCTGAGCGTGGATGAGACACGATCCACGATCAATGCGCTGAAAGATCGCTTTCCCGAAATCGTCGGTCCGGATCTGAATGATATCTGCTACGCGACGCAAAATCGCCAGACCGCCGTGCGCAAGTTGGCCGAGAGCGTCGATATGCTGCTCGTTGTGGGGTCAACCAATTCCTCCAATTCCAACCGCCTGCGCGAAATCGGCCGCGAGATGGGCAAGCCGAGCTATCTGGTGGACGACTCCTCCGATATCGACCCGGCCTGGCTCGAAGGGGTGAACTCCATCGGGATTACCGCGGGCGCTTCGGCCCCGGAAGCCCTGGTCCAGGACCTGATCGGGCACCTGACCGACCTGCGGGACGCAGAAGTCCTGCCGCTGGAAGGCGTCGAAGAGAACATAACGTTCAAACTGCCGCGTGAACTGGCAGAACCCGCGAAACCTGCTGCCGAGTAAGGAGACGGAGCCTTGGCCGTTCCTCTGATCCAACAGGCCCGCATCGGGGCCTACATCATGAAACAGACGCTGAAGGGCAACAAGCGGTATCCGCTGGTCCTGATGTTGGAGCCGCTGTTCCGCTGTAACCTGGCCTGCCCCGGCTGCGGCAAGATCGATTACGAAGACAGCATTCTGAATCAGCGCCTGAGTGTCGAAGACTGTCTGGATGCGGTTGACGAGAGCGGCGTTCCGGTGGTCTCCATCCCGGGTGGCGAGCCTTTGATCCACAAGGACATCGAGCCCATCGTCAAAGGCATTATCGCACGCAAGGTCTTTGTCTACCTCTGCACGAACGCGCTGCTGCTGGAAAAGAAACTCGACCTCTTCACGCCGACACCCTACCTCACCTTTTCCGTCCACCTGGACGGTCTGAAAGAACACCACGACAAGGCCGTGGACCAGCCGGGCACCTTCGACAAGGCGGTCAAGGCGATCAAGGCTGCGCGCGCGCGGGGCTTCCGGGTGAACATCAACTGCACCCTGTTTGACCAGATGACACCGGCGGAAGCGGCTGAATTTTTTGATTTCTGCATGGGTGAGTTGGACGTGGAAGGCATCACCATCTCGCCGGGCTTCGCCTACGAACGGGCACCCGATCAGGATCATTTCCTCAACCGTTCCAAGACCAAGCAGCTGTTCCGCGACATCTTGAGCCGCGAGAACAAGGTGAAATGGCGCTTCAGCCAATCCAGCCTGTTCATGGACTTCCTCGCCGGGAACCAGGATTACCGCTGCACACCCTGGGGCAACCCGACCCGCAACGTCTTCGGCTGGCAGAAGCCCTGCTACCTGCTGAACGAAGGCTATGCCAAGAGCTTTACCGAACTGATGGACGGGACCGATTGGGATTCGTACGGCACCGGCAATTACGAAAAGTGCGCCGACTGTATGGTCCACTGTGGCTACGAGCCGACCGCCGTTGCCGATACGGTGAAGAACCCGCTGAAGGCCCTGAAGGTCTTCCTAAAGGGTCCAAAATTGGATGGCCCGATGGCACCCGAGATCCCGCTGGAAAACCAACGTCCGGCGGAGCAGGTGTTCGAGAACGTGGTCGCCAACGCGTCAGAGGAGCTGAAAACCGGGACCGAGAAGACGGGACGCGCGGCCTAAGCTGGCATGCGCTTTGGAGCTGGTCCGGCCCAGCCGGATCAACCCACCGAGATCGCCGGGCCTCATCAAGAGGCGCATAAAGACCAGGAATCCGCTAACCTCTCCGGAGGCTCCGACGCCCACCAGGGCTGCCTTCGGAATCCGGGTTTCCGCGTCATCGCAGATCGCCCGAACGACCAGAAACGGCAGGCCGGCCTCGCTTGCCACTTGGCCGACACTCAAACTTTCCATATCGACGGCACCGGCCCCCGTCTCCAGGGCGATGGTCTGTTTTTCCGATGGTTCGGCCACGACTTGAGGTGCCTGGGCCAGTTTTCCGCCTTGGACGACCAGGCGCGACCCAGGGGCCTCCGCGCTTAACGCTGCTTCCGCCCGCGCCCGCCAGGCCTTGTCAGTCTCGAACCTGCGCCCCTTGCCCCGACCGGAACCGACAACGGCTTCGGGCAGAACCAACTCGCCTGGCGAAAGCCCTGGGATAAGGCCACCGCAGATCCCGAAACTGACCAGGCCGCAAGCCCCCCTCTCGACCAGTCCCTTGGCCAGTTCGCGGGCCCGTGTGGCCCGGGCAGCCGCGATCCCGATCGAAGTTTCAGGCACATCGGTAAGCATGCGGGCCTCACTGGCGAGGCCGCAAATGATACCGGGGAAAGGGGTGGGTCTGGCCAAGGGCCTTCGATCACATGCCGTAGGGCGTGACGCGCCGGTTGCCGCGCTTCAGGTTGCGGTAGCGCGCAAGCGTCCAGAGCGGAAAATAGGCACTGTAGCCGTGATAACGGAGATAGAACACGCGCGGGAATCCGACGGCATTGAAGTACTCTTCGTGCCATTTTCCGCCTTCGCGGGACGCATTCAGAAGGTAGTCGATGCCACGTTCAACTTCAGGACAGTCCACTTCACCCGCGGCCATGAGCCCGAGGATCGCCCAGGAGGTCTGGCTCGGCGTGGTTTCCTTCACCTCGTCGCGGCGGTGCTGCCAATAGCTGGCGCAGTCCTCCCCCCAGCCGCCGTCGGGCATCTGCTTGGATTTCAGCCAATCCACGGCACGGCGAATGTAGGGCTGGTTCATGTCCTCGCCGATGGCGTTCAGCGCACAGAGCGTCGACCAGGTGCCATAGACGTAGTTGTTGCCCCAACGCCCGAACCAGGAGCCATCGTCCTCCTGTTCTGACCGAAGGTATGTCAGGCAGCGGCTGACCGCAGGATCGTCCTTCGGATAGCCCAATTGGGCCAGCATGGACAGGCAGCGCGCAGACACATCAACGGTCGGCGGGTCCAGAAGCGCTCCGTGATCGGCGAAGGGGATGTGCTGCAGGAAGTAGTATTCGTTATCCGCGTCGAAGGCACCCCAGCCACCGTTCTTGCTCTGCATATCGAGCACCCAGTCGCGGGCCCGTTCGACGGCGTAGGCGTTGGTTTCGGCGTCGGCCCGGTGCATGGCCATGGCAACGACGGCGGTATCGTCCACATCGGGGTAGTGGTCATTCCAGTATTGGAAAGCCCATCCGCCGGGACGGGCGTCGGGGCGGGCTGCTTTCCAGTCCCCCACCAGATCATTGATCTGACGCCCGCGCAGCCATTCGTTGGCCTTCATCACCGGCTCATCAGAACCGTCCAGGCCCGCTTCCAGGATGGCGTGGGCCGCAAGGCCCGTATCCCAGACCGGCGACAGGCAAGGCTGGCAGTAGCCCCAGTCGTCATGGAAGACCAACAACTTGTCTATGGCTTCCCGGCAGATTTTGTAGTCCGGATGATCTTTGTCATAGCCCAGCTTGTGATAGAGCATCAGAGTATTGGCCATGGCGGGGAAGATGCCACCCAGGCCATCTTCGCCGTTCAGGCGTTCCTTGATGAACTTCAACGACCACTGGATCGCCTTGTCTTTCAGCTTTGCCGGCAGGAAGGGTTCGGCAATCCGGGCCAACCGATCACAGATCAGCAGCGCCTCTCCCAGCCAATGGCCCGTCGGATTGGAAATGTAGTTCTTTTCCTGCTCCGGCGGGGTCACGAACAGTTCCTCAATACCGATACCGGTCGGGTTGTCGGCCAGAGGTTTCAGGGAACAAAGTGCCATCAGGGGGACCATGACGGTCCGCGACCAGTAGCTGACCTTGTCCACGTGGAAAGGGGCCCATTTGGGCAGCAGCACGGCCTCGACACTGATGACCGGACAGGCGCGCCAGGGCACCTGGCCGAACAGCGCCAGGCAAATGCGTGTGAAGACGTTCGCCTTTGCCGCCCCGCCGCGTTCCAGGATCGCTTCGCGGGCGCGGACCATGTGCGGCTCGTCCACCCCATCGCCGACCAGCTTCAGCGCATAGTAGGCCTTCACGCTGGCACTCATGTCGAAATCGCCGTCATGATAGAGCGGCCAGCCACCATGCTTTTCCTGAAGCCTCCGCAGGTAGCGGGCGAGACGTTGTTCGGTCTCCGGGTCAATCTCGCTGACGAAATGGTTCAACAGGATGTATTCGGCAGGAATGGTCGCGTCCGCTTCTAATTCAAACAGCCAGTGGCCATCCTCCTGCTGTTGCTCCAAAAGCCAGCCAAGGGCCTCGTCAATCACGGCGTCCAGAAGCGGGCCGGGACGCGACAGACCAGGCTCGGCCAGGGGAGCCCGGCCGGCTGTCGTCGAAACGTCTTCCTGCGGTACGGTGTCCGGAGCGACCATCTTTCCCCAAATCGTGCCTTAGCTTCACGTCTCTGTCGCGCGATCGTACGCGGTTCGGACCCTGGGCCAGCCCCTCAAGCTCGTGCTGCAACCGCATGGGTCCAAAGCATTTTTTGGCTGGAATCGGACCCAAATGTCAAGAGATGAGCCGTCATATTATTGCAATGCAGCATTTACCGCAAGGCGACCGGAACGGATTGACCCTTCGATTGTGGCCGGGAGTCCGGTATCCGTCCAATCGCCGGAAAGAATAAGATTTTTAAGGCCTTGCAGGGGGCCGGGCGGTGGCCTCAGACGGATGGCTTCCGGTGTCTGGGCAAAGGTCGCACGCTTTTCTTTCACCACACGAAACGGCGGCAGGTTTTCCGCCTTCAGGTCCAGTGCCCGGGCCACTTCCGGCCAGATCAGAGCCGCGATGTCTTCCGCAGGCTTGCTCGCAAGGTCATCCGCAGCACTCACCGTTACGCTGGCAAGGCCATCGCGCAGGAATATCCATTGGCCGACCCCGCCCACAAGGCCCAGCAGATGCCCGCCCATAAGGCCCTGCAAGCGAAAGGCGCTGCGCGGCTCAGGCAGGCGAAAATGCAGGTTCACGATGGCCCGGGTTTCCGTCGGCAGAGGTGGCGGATCCGCCAAGGCCCCGCCCAGCAGCCCCGCCAGGACCGGGGCCGGAACCGCCATCAGGACGGCATCGGCCTCTGTCAGACGGACCACTTCTTCGCTGAAATGCAGCGCCGTCACCCTCTCGCTTGATCCTTCCAGCGACCTCAGGCGCTTGGAAAACCGGATCTCCGCCCCGGCAGCCTTCAAGGCCGCCACCGCCGGATCGATCAGGCTTTCCGCAAGGCTTTTCTCCGCAATGCGTGGGCGGCAGGCCGCCTCCCCTCTTGCAATTGTCTCCATCAGGACCCGCCAGAGCAGGCTGGCCTCCGCGGCTTCGGGTTCGGTGTTCAAGACACCCACCGCCAACGGTTCCCAGAAGCGCCGATAGGCCTGCCCTGTGGCACCCACAGCCTGGCTGACGGTCCGTCCCGGTTTTGCCAGCCTCAAGCCCTTCAGGTAATCCCAGAACCCTGTTCCCGGTGCCTTTGCCGTCTTGTCGAACAGCCAGACCGGCGAGCGCCCCGGAGAGGGCCGGAAGGTCCAGCGCTCGCCGGTTTCGAGATCGAGAAAGGGAATCTCGGCCCGGTCGGGCCCCAGAAGCGTTCCTTCCGCGCCGATCCGTTTCTGATAAGCCGCGATGTCCGTGTTGCCGCTCAGCATCAGGTGGTTGCCATTGTCGATAACGCAATCGAGCACGGGATCGAAATAGCTTCGGCAGCGCCCACCGGCTCGCGGTCCGGCCTCGTGCACCGTGACGCCAATCCCCCGGTCCACCAGGTTAAGCGCCGCCGATAACCCGGCAAGGCCTGCGCCGATTACATGGACATGCTGGGGCTTGGTTGGCATTTTCCGTCCCGGGGTCAGCCGAGGCCGAATTTAAGGGCGAGCGTCAGCTTTTCCATGGTGCTGAGTGAGACGCGCTCGTCGAGGCGGGTCCAGCCGCGTTGATTCAGGCGCTCCAGGATCTTCCAATAGGCAGCCTGCATCATCCGCGCCGGCTTCATCACCTCGGGATCGCAGAAGGCAAGCGCGCTGTCGGCTTCCCGGAAGCGCTGCCCAGCAAGCGCGCTGAGGCCCATACAGACGGGCTTCAGGCCCGGATGGGCAATCACTTCGACTGCCGGGCCCGATGGCACCCCAGCCGCCGCCAAGGCATCCGCCGGCAGGTAGAGCCGGTCGCGCCCGGCATCTTCAACGATATCGCGCAGGATATTTGTGAGCTGCAAGGCCTGACCGAGTGCGAAAGCCACAGCATCCGCATGTTCCGCCGGGGCACCGAAAATCCGGTTCGACAGCCGTCCCACGGCGCAGGCGACCTGATCGCAATAGGTCTCGAGGTCTTCGCGGCTTTGGATGCGGACCGGTTCGTCAGCGTCGCGTTCCATCCCATCGATCACGGCAAGAAAGTCCTCTTTGCGAAGACCGTATGCCGAAATGGGATCCAACAGGGCCTGGCCGGTCAGGCTTTCCGCACGGCCCAGATACAGACCGTCAACAGCCTCCCGCCACCGGGCCAATGCCGTCCGCTTTTCGGGTAGATCCAACTCACCGTCGGCAATGTCGTCCACTTCCCGGCAGAACGCATAGACCGCAAACATGGCTCCGCGTTTCGGCTCGGGCAGCCTGTCCATTGCTCTGAAAAACGACGTCTTAGACGCCCGGGTGACCGCTTCCACGTGGTCGCGGGCCTGCTCGGTGGTTGCTTGGGTAAAGGTCGTCATGGAATCGATTGTGTCGGTATCGCTTCAGGGCGTTGCAGGGTTAAGGCTTACACCAGCACCACCTCTGCGTCACGCCATATGCCGAAGTCCCGGCAACATCCGGTCGGATAGGCGACGATCGGCCTCAACCAACGCGGCCGAATACAGGGAAGGCTTCCAGCAGCCAAAAAGCCAGATCGGAAATCGATCCGGTGACAAACAAGACCCCCGTGAGCACCAAAAACCCGCCGATGATCTTCTCCACCAGGCCCATGTGTTTTCTGAAACCCGCCATGAAGCGCATGAACGGCTGCAGCGCGAAGGCGGCAATCAGGAAGGGGATACCCATGCCCGTTGCATAGGCCGCCAGCAGCCCTATGCCATGGCCGATGCTGTCTTCACTGGCGGCCGTAAACAGGATCACCGAGAGAACAGGCCCGACGCAAGGAGTCCAACCAAAGGCGAAAGCCAGGCCGATCAGGAAGGCCCCGAGCAGACCGATGGGTTTCGTCGGCCCCTGAAACCGGGCTTCCCGGAACAGCAGGCCAATGCGGATGACACCCAGAAAATGCAGGCCCAGAAGAATAATGATACCGCCCGCGATCTTGGACAACAGATCCAGGTGATCGGCCACCAACTGCCCGAGCGCGGAGGCTGTAGCACCAAGCGCGATGAAGACGGTGGAGAAGCCGAGAACGAAAGCGATGGCCGAACGTCGGACCCGCCAGGCGGCAGCCCTGTCCGTGCCCGAGGACGTGACCTCGTTCAGCGAAACACCCGCGATAAAACAGAGATAGGGCGGCACCAGAGGCAGCACACAGGGGCTGAGGAAGCTCGCCAAACCGGCAAGCAGAGCGCCCGCATGTCCAACTTCAAAACCACCCATGATCCCCGCCTTCAAAGAAAAGAGGCGCCGATGATCCGATCACCGACGCCCTTTCTGCACCTGAGATGATGCGAGATCAGTTCCGAACTGCGGGTGTTTCCACCGGCAAGTCGCGACCGCGCCACATCACGTAAAGTTCCAGGTTTGTGTACTCTTCAGAGCCGTAGCCGAAACGATCCGCCCGAACCTGACCGTTGCAACCGCGGAAGCGGCGGTGAAGCGAACCCACCTTCTGCCACTTCAGGCGATAGGTCGGAAAACCGTTGCCCTGACCCTGGGTCAACGTATTGGCCCGCAGCATCTCGCCCGCGTGATCCGCGTGGCAGTGAGAGCAAGCCATGTCAAGTTGACCCCGGCGCTCGTAATAGAAGGCCTTGCCCTTTTCGAAGAAGGGGGCAGCTTCACCATCGACCTTCACATTCATCGGCATGCCAAGTGATTGGTGACGGATGAAGGTGGTCATGCCGAGCAGTTGTTCCGATTCCCATTTCCAGGCGTCGGCTTTCATGTTTTCGGTCCGGCACATATTGATGCGCTGTTCGATGTTCACCAGTTTGCCGAGTTTGGCATCATACTTCGGGTAGACCGTCGCCACACCCTTCATTGTTTCTGCGGCATCTTCGTGACAGGAGGCGCAGGCCTTGCCCGCTTCGCCTTCTTCCGTTTCCCAGAGTTCCTGGCCGGTCTCAACCCAGAGCATGCCCGGGTTTTCGAAGTTGTCCATCTGGATGGCCTGGGTTTCCTTGGTAGCGTAGGTGAAGCCGCTACGGCGATCTTCCACCTGATAGGGCCCCCAGTCGTGGGCCTCTTCCTTGCCGCCGTGACCATCGGCCAGGGCTGCGCCGGCACTCAGGCTGAGGCCGACAGCGGCACAAAGGCCAAGTGTCCAGGTTTTGAATTGCATGACGTATCGCTCCCTAAAGTCAAAAAACGGCTTGTTTTTTCTCTGATCAAGCCGGGTGGTGCCAGTTTCCCAGTGGACACCACCCGGGCAGGTTCTTGATCAGGCCAGTTTGATTTTGGACTCTTTCGTGTAGACGCTGCCGTCGTCATCAATCCACTTGAACGACAGGGTGCCTTCTTCCTCGACCTTCAGCGGAAAGGCCATGTAGGGGTTGGCGGACACCGAGGGATGCCAGTCAGCCGAGAAAATGTCCTGGCCGTTAAACTGAACCTCGAAGCGGTTGATGATCTGCCGCGGAACCAGCTTGCCATCCTTACCCTTGCGGCGCCCGGATTCCATCTTGTGGCTGATCAGGGATTTGATTTCGATCACGTCGCCCTTGGCAGCCTTCTTCGGCACTCGGACGCGGGGTTTTGCTTTCGCCATAATATTACTCCTCGTTCACGGGGAATTCGTTTGACCGATCAGCCGCCGCAGCCGCCGATGGTGACCTTGACCTCTTTGGACGCAATGAAGGCGTCGCCGTTGCTCATTTCAGCAACCGCGATCACGTTCTGCGTTCCGGCCAGGCGAAGTCGGGTGGACGCGGAAGCCTCGCCCATCATCGGGCTGAGGTAGAAGCTGGCGACGTCCGGTGTCGGGTTGCCATCGGCGAAGACGTGAATCTTGGCCACGTAGTCGTCTTTGGTCATCGGGCTCTCGACCGTGATGGCCAGAGGCACGGTGTTGCCGTTTTCGGCGATTTCCGGCAGCTCCAGATCGACTTTGCCCTGGGTCGGCTCTTTGCCGACCAGCTTCTTGACGGCATCCATGGCCATTTCCGGCGTGGCATGCAGGGGCTTGACCTGCAAAAGAACCGGGCCGGCAGCAGCCACGGCTGCTACAGCCGCCATGCCCTTCAGGGCTTTGCGGCGGGTCGTCTTGAGGGATGCGTTTTGCACCGTCATCACTCGTTCTCCTTGAACCTTAGTTTTTCCCGAACCGGCCCCGATTGAGATCTCGGCTCTTCCCCATAGTCTCCAGTGGCTCGAAGCCACCAGGCATTCTGAATTCGACCGGTAGCGCCCTACTTCAAGGTCACCAGATAGGCCAACAGGTCTTCCACCTGCTCGGCGGTCAAGATCGGCTTATCCGCGAAGTTTTTCTTGACCATGTGCAGCCCCTTCGTCCGGTGGTAGGCCGGCATCATGGTATCCGGATTGATCACCTTCGGATTGACGACACGAAGGCGCAGTTCCGCCTCCGAATAGCGGTCCGCCACCTCGTCCAACGAGGGGGCAACCTGGCCGTGGAACGGCTGGTCGGACAATTCGGTCAGGGCATGGCATGCCAGGCAGTTGCCAAGCTTCCGATTGACGAAGACCTTTTTGCCGCTTTCCGCGTTGCCGGGCTTGCCCGTCAGGGACGCCGGAATTTCGCTGTCATCGACGATCTTGTAATCGGCCACACCTTCGGCCTGAGCGGCACCGATGCCGAGACCCAAGGCCAGGACCGAGCCCGCCACGCGTGCGATAAGACGTTTTGTCATTTCCTCCACCGCTTCTGTTGCTCCGTTTACCGGGCCTTCTGTTTCTTACTGCGGGAAGTAGTTGACCGCGCCAGTCCCCCAATTGTCGGTGGCTCCAAATCATAAAACCTGGACGCCAAGACTGCGGCGGGCCCCACTCCCCACGGCCCTTGTTTGCAATCATATTCTAAATTTTAAATGTATCAAGAAGGAATCTGACATAAAGTCTCGGGAAATCGATAAGGAAACAGCTAAACCCCTAATCTGAAAGGGGACAAGGGTTGTTTAATTTCGACAGTACCTGGCCCAGCATGGTCCAGAAGAACTCGTCACCGGGATAGCCGGCGACCCTGCCGCGTTCTTCCCCTGCCTCCATCAAAACAAAGGTGGGCGTATAGACCACGCCTCGGACATCTTTGAGATCATCAGGCCGGGGGCTGTGCAGGAAAACGGTCCGCAACGGGGCGCATTGGCCCTCCTTCGTCTTGGGGTAGATCGGGCCGATTTCGTCATGCCATTTTTCGCACCATTCGCAGACCGGGCTTTCGAACATCACAAGTTCGACCGGATTCTCGCGGGGTGCGGCCTGAAGGCCAGACGACAGCAGAACAATCAGCGAAAGGCCGAAGGCGAAAACGATCAAGCGGGCCGGGCCCTTAGACACTGCCACACACCGCGTCGAGGATGGGCGCACCGCCCTTGACCTCGGTCCATTCCGGATTGGTGGGCAGGCCGCTTGAATCAAAGGCCAGCCCCGGGTCCACGGCCGCCTGGCGACCGGCGCGACAATCAAAGATCGTGAACAGGACCAGGACACCGTCATAGCGGTCCATCAGGATGGACTCTGTCATCACCAGATTGGTGCGCTCGCCGTGGCGTTTGGCCTTGGCGGTATCTACCGCGATAAAGCGGTCAATGCGCGGCACGACCAGGGTCCAGGGCTGGAACTTGCTGGTGGTGCCAATGGTTTCCGCCACCAGGATATGGTCCGGCAAGCCCGAGGCTGTTCGGTCATACCACGTGTATTCGTTCCACCCCCCGAAGGCGATCATGGACAGGCCCGCACAGGCCGGAACCACCCAACGCGGCGCGTTCAACCGGAAAAGCCGAAAGACGGCAAACAGAATGCCGCCGACCACGAATCCCATGGCAAAAGTGGCGATCAGATTGAAAAACATAAAGTGTCCCCGAGGTATCCTGAACGAGTTTGCGCTAAATGGCCCTAAATCGTCATGGCGCGCAAGGGGAGAGGCTCTTTTCCGGCCCGATATTGAATCTGGGCCAGGTAGACTTCCGCACAGGCGATCGCATCGATCATGGCGTTATGGGCCTTATATCGCGGCATATTGTAGCGCTGCCGGACCGCATCGAGCCGGAGCGATCCCGGCTTGATCGGTTCGTTGCGCATATCGAACATCCGCTTTTCGATCAGCAGGGTATCGACCGTTGGAATCTCCCACTTCTGGCCGTAGACCTTTCGGCAGGCCGCGTCGATAAACTTCCATTCGATCTTGGAATGATGCGCAATCATTACCTTGCCGGCCATCTCCGGCAACAGGATGCTCAGCATGTATTCCAGTGTCGGGGCATCCTCGAGATGGCTTTCGAAGATGTGGTGGATGGTGATGGATTCTTCCGAGACCGCGTTGTCCGGCTTTACCAGCTGATGATGGCAGCCCGACAGTTCCACCCGCATGTTGCGTACCGGCACCCAGCCGGCGCTGACGATTTCGTGCTTGGAGGCAAGCAGGCCGGTTGTCTCCAGATCGAGCGCCACATATTCCACATCCCGGCAATCCGCCTTGGGATCGGCATAGGGGACCTCGTAATACTGACGCAATGGCCCTTCAGGCGCTTTCTTCGCAAGCGCCTTTCTTCGGCCATCCAGCCCCCGCAGGATGCTCAGCATCGCGTTCGTCCCCCCGGCCCCGGTTTTCCGACTGTGGCGGACCCGGCGCTCTGTTCCTTTTTGTGGGCCTTAAGAATTCTTGTCAGGCCCCCGATGGAAGCGGCTTCAGTAGCCGCTCGTCATCGCCGATTGTATCGTTTTTACAACCGAGAAAGCATCCTTCAAGTGGCTGCGTTCGAACTGCGACATCTCGTCGGGTGCCATGAAGTTGTTTGGTTTTTCGCCACGGGCGATTTGCGCTGCCTGATTCTTCAGGCGGGTGATCGAAATGAATTCGTAGGCGTCCTGCAGGTCGCGCGCACCCGACGGACTCAAATACCGGCTCTCTCCGCCGGAATGCAGACGCTCATGGGTATTCACGGTCGAGCAGCCGGTATGCAGGGCATATATCCGGGCGATATCGACGATCGGCACGACTCCCGTGTGCTTCATATCAAAGCTGGAATCGTGTTCGCCGCCCTTGATCAAAACGAAATTTTTGAAAAAGCCGAGCGGCGGATGGTGGGTTAGCGCATTTCCGATCATATGCTGCATGAAGATGCTGGAATTCTGCGCCTTGCGCCGGACAATCTCCTGCAGTTCATCATAGAGGCCCATGGCCCCTCGGATCGGTCGCAGGTCGAACCAGACAGCGGAGAGCATCAGCGCCTTCGGTTCGGGTTCTTCGGTCCACTGCGTGTAGTACTTCTTCCAGACCCGAAGCGGCTGGCGCCACTGATCTGTCATGCCCATCATCTCTCCGGGGCAATAGACATATCCGCAGGCATCCAGGCCATCGCAGACGAAGGTCGCGAACTGTTTGAAGTAGTCACCGTGTTCCGCCTCGTTGTAGTCATCGTGCAGGATCATACAGTTGTCCTGATCGGACACGCCCGTCTGCTCCTGACGGCCCTGGGATCCGGCGGCACACCACAGATAGGGTACGGGGGGGCTTCCGAATTTTTCTTCCGCCAGCTGCAAAAGGCGAACGGTGAGCGCGTCCGTGATCGACGTGATGATATGACCGATGTTGTGCGACGTTCCGCCGGCTTCGATCAGAGAGACCAAAACCTCGGGTATGTGGGCAATATCCTCGGCCAGGCCCTCGTATGTCGTTTTCTTGTAGATGTCGCCCACCAGATAGACGGCGGATTTCGTTTGCCTGCGCAGGAAGTTGGTATTGGTAACCACGCCCGCCACTTCGTCCCCCCGGGTGATCGGCAGGTGGTGGATGTTCTTGCGCATCATCATCAGCAGCGCGTCGAAGGCGAAGTTGTCCGCATCGAGGCGGATCGGATCGGGTGTCATCACCGATTCGATCGGGTCCTCGACGGGCCGACCTTCGGCCACGACGCGGCCACGGATATCCCGGTCGGTGAAAATTCCGGCCAGTTCGCCGCCCTTGGTGACCAGGATGCAGGAGACCTTTTTCTCCTTCATCACCTGAGCCGCTTCCTGAATGGTCGCCCCAACCTCGATGGTAATGGGTTCGCGTCCCAACATGCTGTCGACCCGCATGGACATCAGGTTCAGGCCGTCATCTTCGTCGTCTTTGCCATGAACATGGGCATCGCGCAGACGACCGGCCCCGAGCGGATTGAAATAGAACGCGAACTGGGCGTGGTCTTTACAAAGGCGATAAAAATCGTCCTCCGGCATCTGGTAGAACAGGCTGTCTTCCATTGCCGTGACGCGATTCACGGCAAGCCTGTCATCGGCCATGAGGCCACGAACACCGAAGCATTCGCCTTCTGCCAGTCGGGCCAAGAGTTGCCCGTCGGGGGCATGAGTCTCGACCGACCCGGTCCGCACAATGAACAGGCTCGATACCTTTGCCCCGGGTGTGATCACCTCGGACCCCTTGCGGGCGAAGCTGGTGGACATGCTTTCCGGCAGTCCCTCCAGTTCGGCCTTGGGCAAGAGATCAAAGGGATGGAACCCGGAAAGGAAATCCCGAATCTCGATCAGTTCAATGTCCATGTATCCCCCGAAGACAGAAACCAAATAGTGGCGAACAGAGGCTTCCCCAAACCCTTGCCCTGTGCCCTTCCTCTGAGAATGGAAGAGACAGATCTCAACGCCCCCAAAAAAAACAGGCCCTGCAATGTGCAGGGCCTGTCAGGTGAGATCAAGTCTCGTTCGATCAAGAGTTGATCATTTCTTGTTCTCGTATTCTGAAGAGGATCAGTGATCCACTGCGCCACCGGCGCCCTTCGGAATACGGATGTCTTCGACCAGGTGCTGAATTTCTTCAGGCGGTTCAGCCGTCATGTTGGAGACGATGAAGGCCGCTGCGAAGTTCAGCATGGCACCAACGGCACCGAAGGCTTCCGGTGCGATACCAAACAGACGGTACTCGTCGGTGTTCGGCAGCATGTTGGTACCCGGGATGAAGAACCAGCCCTTGTAGGTGAAGATGTAGAGCAACGTCGAGCCGATACCAACCAGCATACCGATGACGGCACCGTGGTCGTTAACCCGCTTGAAGAAGATGCCCATCATCAGGACCGGGAAGATCGAGGAAGCGGCGAGACCGAAGGCCAGAGCCACCACCTGAGCCGCAAAGCCCGGAGGGTTGAACCCGAAGTAACCGGCCAGAACGATCGCACCAACCATCGACAGCCGGGCATAGAGCAGTTCCTGCTTCTCCGAGATGTCCGGCATGAACACGCCTTTGAGCAAGTCGTGCGATACCGAGGACGAGATCGCAAGCAGCAGACCGGCAGCCGTTGACAGCGCAGCTGCCAGACCACCTGCAGCCACAAGGGCGATCACCCAGTTCGGCAGTTGAGCGATTTCCGGGTTGGCCAGCACCATGATGTCACGGTCGATTTTGACCATCTCGTTGCCTTTCCAGCCCCAGGCTTCAGCCTTGGCTGCAAAGTCAGCGTTCTTGTCATTGTAGTACTGAATCCGGCCGTCACCGTTCTTGTCTTCAAACTTCAGAAGACCGGTGTTTTCCCAGTTCTTGAACCACTGCGGGCGTTCCTCATAGACGAGGTTGCCGTTCGGGTCACCGACTTCGCCGGTCTGGATGGTGGTGGTGATGTTCAACCGGGCCATGGCACCCACGGACGGAGCCGTGGTGTACAGGATGGCGATGAACACCAGCGCCCAACCAGCGGACGAGCGGGCATCAGCCACTTTCGGCACGGTGAAGAAGCGGATGATCACGTGCGGCAGACCGGCGGTACCGATCATCAGCGACAGCGTATACAGCAGCATGTTGAGCATGTTGCCCTTGAGCTCTGTATAAGCCGGGAAGCCGAGTGCACCGATCGTCTCGTTCAGCTTGACCAGCAGCGGGGTGCCGTCCGCGGTGTCGGCGATCAGGCCGATTTGCGGCAGCGGGTTGCCCGTCAGGTTCAGCGAGATGAAGATGGCCGGAACCGTGTAGGCCAGGATCAGCACGCAGTACTGAGCGATCTGGGTATAGGTGATCCCCTTCATGCCGCCGAGCACGGCGTAGAAGAACACGATCGCCATGCCCGAGATCAGGCCGACTTCGTAGGAGGTTTCCAGGAAGCGCGAGAAGGCCACACCGATGCCCTTCATCTGGCCGATAACGTAGGTGATCGACGCGGTGATGAGGCAGGCCACGGCCACAAGACGGGCCGTCTGGGAGTAGAAGCGATCCCCGATGAATTCCGGCACGGTAAACTTGCCGAATTTCCGCAGGTACGGTGCCAGCATCAGAGCCAGCATCACATAACCGCCGGTCCAACCCATCAGGAACAGCGAAGCATCATAGCCCAGGAAGGCGATAAGGCCGGCCATCGAGATGAACGAGGCTGCCGACATCCAGTCAGCCGCTGTGGCCATACCGTTGGCAACCGGGTGAACGCCGCGACCAGCAGCGTAAAATTCGCCGGTGGAGCCAGCTTTGGCCCAAATGGCGATACCAAAGTAGAGGGCAAAGGTGAAGCCCACCACAATGTAAGTAAGTGTTGTAAGATCCATGTCTTCCGTCCCCTTATTCGCTCACGCCGTATTCGCGGTCGAGTGCATTCATCTTCTTCGCGTAGATCGCGATGAGAGCGAGAAACACATAGATCGACCCCTGCTGGGCGAACCAGAAGCCAAGACCGATACCCCCCACGGGCAGGATGCCATCAAGCACCGGCCGCAGGATAATACCGAAACCAAAAGAAACGAGGGCCCAAACAGCCATCAGTATTCCAATTAGGCGCATATTGGATTTCCAGTATCCGGCGCCGTCGTGAGATTGATCAGACATCAACCACAACTCCTCCCATCATGGTCCGAAGCATCGAAGGATGCGGAACGAACGTACGTTGTTTTCAAACAACTTGTTGTCGCTAGCCCCCAAGAATGCGTCCCCAAAGTTCCCTGAAGCCTTACGCAATTGCGCAAAGACCCCTTGCTCAGTAACAAATTTACACAGGCAATCAAACAAAAAACTTCAGTGCATTGGTCAACAACCCAGGGAAAGAACGGACGGACCGTCCTATTCGCACCGAAGTCTTGCCTGATATATTGCTGAAGTTTTCTAGACCGGTGAGCCTTTGATGGCTTGTGTATTATTCGAGACACCCCGGCGAGTGGCTCGGATTTCCTCCCTTTGTTTCGACGTCCCCATTTTGCAGGTGGACCGTGAAACCGGGTCCCTGCGCTTTGCCCTTATTTTAGTGGGCTTGCATGGAACCTAACCGAACTGACCTCCGCCGTCGAGAAATTTTATATCGCCGGTCGGACCAGCCAAAAATGTCTTATTATTCGTAGGGGCTTATGCGCCGAGGATGGCAAAGAAGGCCATGATCAAGGCCACGCCGGCAAAGGGGGAGAGGTGTTTAAGCCGCAAATCGTATTGCCGGAACAGACGCCAAAGAACGTAGAGAGAGCCGCCCAGGACAACATAGCCAAGCCAATGCGCTTCGGCCCTGAGAAGCCCGATTTTCGCCAACAAATCCAACAAGGCGATTGAACCGCACCAGACGACAATGACGATTCCCGCCGCCTGGAAGTAGTCTCCGCCAAGGGCCTTCCCGGGTGCAGCCTCCGGCATCTCGGGATCTGCGGGCGGTCGCTCTGAGCCCGTTGGAATTTCCGGCTTCTTTTGTTTCCCTGGAGCGGTCATTCTTAACGCCCTATCGCTTTTCACGTCGTCCTGTCGCCGAAATTGGCGATGGCCGTTTGGCGGCTCTTGCCTTGAGGGCCCGGGTGCAAACAGTGCCAGCCCATCAGCCTTCAAGGATTAATATGGCGGGAATTTCGGCGAGGGGAAGCCACAGGACCGTGAACAACGCTTTTTCCGGGCCGGAGCCGGGCTGCCTGCTCCCGGGCCCCTTCGAACACACCGGCCCGGTCCTGCTCGGTCGAAACACCGGCATAGATTTCCTTGACCGCTTCAGCCAGGACAACCCCGGCGGCACCTGTCATCCAGCGTTGGCCGAGTTCTTCCCATGCCGCCGCGGCACTCAAGACCAATCGGTAGCGGGTCGGGGGCACAAAAAGCGCATGCTCCGTCCGGGTCGGCGTGAAAAGGCAATCCCGCAGCGTTCGTTTCAACTGCCCCCGGCTATAGGGCCGCCCCATGCCGAAGGGCGTACGTTCCAGTCGGCTCCAAAGCCCCCGCCGGTTCGGGACGACCACCAACAATCGCCCACTGGCCGCCAGCACCCGCCAGACCTCGCGCATCATCGGACGCAAGGTTTCGGCACATTCCATGGCATGAACCATCAGGATCAAATCGACGGACAGGTCGGGAAAAGGAAGTTGGCATTCGTCGGCGAGGCAGACCTGCTGGACCCCCTCCACCGGCCAGTGCAAGACCCCTTGGCGGGGCGGCATCAGGGCCATCATCCGTTCCGCCTCGTCGCGGAACAATCCGAGGTAGGGCGCAGCGTAGCCAATCCCCAGGACCCGTCGCCCGGTCACATCCGGCCAGAAGTCACGGATCCGCCGACGGATCATGCGTCGAGCGATCAGGCCGAGCCGGTCGTCATAAAAGTCCCGCAATTCGACAACGTCGTTCCACATGACCTGACCATAAAGGCAGTGTTAGGCTGCCCGCAAATCAATCCCCTATTCGGAGAAGGCTTCGCTTTATGTCGATACAGAAACACCGGCTCTTTGTCTCCAGTGCCTCCCCCTACGTTCGAAAATGCACAGCGAGTGTCCTCTATCACGGACTGGACCAGGATTTCGAATTCCTGCCCGCCACGTCCTGGGACGAGACAAGCGACTACCGTTCGAACAATCCCTTCGGCAAGGTCCCGGCCCTGAAGACGACCGATGGCACCTGTTACATCGACAGCCCCGTGATCGCCGAAGTGATCGACCAGATGGGATCAGCGGAAAAGCTCTTTCCGGTTGATCCCATTGCCCGCCTGGATGCCCTTCGGCGCATGGCCGTTGGCGACAACCTGCTCGATGTGGCGGTCGCCATGATCTACGAGAACCGTCGGACGGATACCGAACCCTCGGCCTTTTGGCTGGATCGCTGGGCCACCGGCATGAAGACCGGTCTGGATGCCCTGGAAGCGGAAGCGGATACCTGGGGAGACCGGCTGGATATCGGCACGCTGTCGATTGCCTGCAGCCTCGGCTACCTTGATTTTCGATATGGGGACACGCCCTGGGCTCCCGACCGCCCTGCCCTGGCCGACTGGTTCGATCGTTTCTCCGATCACGACTTCTTCCAGAAAACCCTGCCGAAAGACCCGACATGATGGCCCTCAGCGCCCAGGGCGTCGTCGAAGCCCTGGACCTCGCCCCCCATCCCGAAGGCGGTTTCTTCAAGGAAATCTTCCGCGCGCCGGCCTCTCCCGCAGACCGGGGCGCGGTCACCAGTATCTATTTTCTGCTCCAGGCCGGGCAGGTCAGCGCCTGGCACCGGGTCGATGCCGTAGAAATCTGGTGTTTCCATGCCGGGGCCCCTCTGGAACTCTCCATCGCGAACGCGGAACACGTAACGAAAGAAACACTCGGCACCGATCTTGCCGCGGGCGAACGGCCCCAGGCCGTTGTACCGAAGGATGCCTGGCAGTCTGCCCGTAGCCTGGGCGACTGGACCCTCGTCGGATGCCAGGTGGCCCCCGCTTTCGACTTCGCCGGATTCGAGCTAGCACCGGAGGGTTGGCAGCCTTAGAGCCTGATCGAAGAAATCCGAACCACCGGTGGTGATCC
>JBMYSY010000033.1:0-20651 GCA_049603795.1 Magnetovibrionaceae bacterium | reverse complement strand
GACCCCGTACTATAGGCTTGGAGCGTGACCTGCCGCGATTACGGCCATGTCACCGCGATCTCCCTGTCACCGCGATCTCCAGCGCAATACCATTTCAATTTAGTGGGTTTACTTTTGCTTCCTCAAGGCGGCGGGCTAGCAGGCTTAGCATGACCAGATACTGCCTAGCTTTCATCTCGTTGAGATCGTGAATGAGCGAGTGTGCTTTTGGATTCCTAATTCCCCTGTAGACCCCTTTGAAGATTTCCAAGAAACCAGCTTGGTCATTTTTGCCAGATTCGGTCTCAAGTTCACTGAAAATCAAGATGGGATTTCTGGGAGCAAAGACTTTGGCAGCAAGTCTGTCCCCATCCCCACTTTCCTTGGTTCTCCGGCGTATCCCTGGCCTCTACTTAACTGCCAATAAAAACAATCTGTTTATTTTATATATAATCAACATTTATAAAATATCAATTTTATATTTCCGGTGCAAAAATAGTAATAGAAGCAATATCTTTGAGGTATTAAATAATTTTATCAATTCATTAATAGGGATTGTATTTCGTAAAGTGCCGTGATATTATTTTTGTGATTAATACAATTATCAATAAAGGAAAATAAAATGTCTACTAAAAATCTTTCAATTGCCGAGCCTGTAGCTGACGTCGAGGGTACGGAAAACGCCGAAGCCACAACCACGAAAACTGCGCGCCTGAACGCGGCCACACAGCGACCGCTTGAACAGCAAGCTCCTGCAAGCTTTTCCGGTCTTCCCAAAGTGGTCCGGCGTTAGGCCGGATGGGCCGGTAACCTTGTAAAAGGCTCCCTGGTTATGCCGGAAGAACGTCAGGGGGCCTGCCCCCAGCCACCTTGGACGAATGATGCGCAAGGTGGCGACAGCGAAAAGACCGAAAACTCAGAGAAGCGGGAAGCGACGGTTGAGGACGATAGCCTTGCCTCGTTGGTCGCAGAGCTTTGCCGACGTCTGAACCGCGATACTGTCCGGCGGTTGAAAAAGGCCAGGATCGTAAAAGCAGCCGATAGTTCCTAACAACTGGCCCGCTATGGGAAACGCCGGCCATAGCAAGCGAAGGAGAAACTTCGCAGGAACCGTCACGCTTTGGCGGCGGGCCCTTTCAGATGCGTTTTAGCAGTTCCGACTTTTTGGCCCGAAACTCCTCTTCGTCAATGTATCCCTTTTCAATGAGCTGCTCGAGCTTTTCCAAGAGGTGGAAAACATCTTCGGCGTTTTTTGCAGCTGTCTGTGCCGGAGGCGGTGACGTAGCAGCCCGAGACGGCTGAGATTGGATTTGGCTTGGTTCCTTGTCGGGCTCTTCCGAATTATGCGATGAGGGTGCAGTGCCACTCGCAGTCTGATCCTTCGTGATCGGCCTTGATGCCTGAACCGCCGCGCCATCCCGCCAGATAACCGGCAACGACATCAATTCGACGACGCCCTTTTGACTGGTGAAGGTAATTGATGATTCATCACCCTGTTGTTGGCCGAAGCCACCGATATGATGATCAAGCGCGTCGTAGACGGAGACTGAACCGTTGACCGCCGCGGCGATCCGATGACTGTCGGCAAAATAGGCGTAGCGGACATTGTTTTGCGAGCCTATTGCGTTTGGAGTGCCGAGGTGTTTGGGCCACAACTCGCTTGACGGATCCGGTACGAATACCCGGGCTATCCGGGATTGATGTGATCCAAGCCTCTCCGACCATAGGTCCGATACCTGAACCCGAGCCTACCTAGTCAGGTATCAGTACCCTTGTCGGAACCGGACGAGTTAGACACTTCGTCCTTGGCGGCTTGAGCCTCCATCTTCTCGATTGAGCGCTTTTTCTTTTTTTCCGCCTTTAGGCGTTCGCGTTCATTGCGTTCAAACCGATAATTCGGCTTTCTGGGCATCGGTGACTGCCTTCTCTCTCTGGCCTCCAGCCTGCGGGCGTCGAGCTTAGGCTGTTCCGTCCGGGATCCCGGAGGTGCAAGACTAAAGGCACAGGGCGTGCCCGAGGGGTACCGCAGGAAGAGCACCGTTGCGGCCAGACTGATGGCCGAATGGGAGACTCGCCCCCCGAAATTGGCCGGGGGGCGCATATCCGCAATTTTAGTCGGTGATCGAAAGGTTCTCGGCCGACATCTTACCGTCGCGTCCGGGCTGGACATCATAAGAGATCGTTTGGCCTTCTTTCAGAGAACTGAGCCCCGAACGTTCTACAGCCGAGATGTGAACGAAGGCGTCTTTGCCGCCACCATCCGGCTCGATGAAACCAAAACCCTTATCCGAGTTGAACCACTTAACAGTACCTTTAGCCATTGTTGTATCCTCTAACAGCTGTTGAGTTTTAGCGCCCCGCACCATGATTGGGCGGGGTTGTCGTAACGTTCACATTGTCAGGGAGTAACAAAGCTTAACGGCGTACCGGTCAAAAAAGGTATCACCAAACAAATGTATCACGTGGCGACCATATGCTAGGCTCCAAGATCAAAAGTCAATCACAATACAACGACACCCCTAAGGTTTGATGCAGCGATTGCCGCGCTTTCTGTAGGGATCGCTGCATGCCCAGTCATTGCCGCTGTAATCCAAATGGGCATTCTCCGGCAGTTTGATGGAGATACAGGTTTCGTTGACCTTCTGATAACCGCGTTCGCAGTCCCATCCGTTTCCTGATCCGGAATCGCTCAGGAAAGAATTTTCTGGAAGGTTGACGGCAACGCATTCGTTCCCGTTCTCGGTGAAGCCCCGCTCACATGTCCAACCCTTTCCACCGTAATTCCGGTCATTCAGGAAGGCGTGTTTCGGGACGGCAATCTTCTCGCAACGCCCTTGTTTTTCCAGGAAACCCCGAAGGCATTTCCATGAATCACCGTAGTCACTTAGGTAGCCATTTTTTGGGACGTTGACCTTCTCGCAAGCATTGTCTCTTTCTCGGAAACCCCGAAGGCATCTCCAGCCTTTCCCGTAGGATTCTCCAGTTGGATAAGCATTCTGGGGTGCTGAATTTGTCACCGTTTGAGCCGTCGAGGGGTGCGGGGGAACCGCAATGCTCATGAGCACGCATGCGACGAGGAGCCGCGCAAAGACGCGGTTTAGACCCTGGCTAGCCATTTTTGAAACCTTTGCGCTTACGCGCGCATAAACGGGAAAGTGTCCCGCAAGAATGCCACTCATTCCGTGACAAGAATTTCTCTGAAGGGATACCTTACCTTGTGGGACGCCGCTAGTACAGGACGCTGCCGGGCGTCACTCAAACTCATGGTTGCAGGGGATTGCGGTGACAGAGCGCTTATATTTCCGCATCATCATCGAACTCACAATTGGCGCGTCAAAGACAAGCCGTTGACGCGGTGAAGCCGCACCTGACGCCAACGCCCGATGCCGTCATTCCGTGCCGCACGATCCTTCGCATCACGACAGCGGGTTTTTGCCGGTTATTCAATCGGTCAAGGTGCCTCGGGCGGGCCGGAGCAGTCCAATAGCCAACCTCAGTGGCTTTTCAGCATGGCCTCCGAGAGCCTCCTCTTCGGACGGTAGCTTCTTTGTGCTCCGGCATGCCGGTGGTTCCAAGGTTGGTGCCGGTCTGGTAGCTTGGCAACCGAGTTACCGCTTGGAGGGGGAAGAGCCTGATGAAAGTTTTTTCGGTCGTTTTTGCGTTCGTGTTCTTGGTCGCTTCGCAGGGGTTTGCGCGCGATTGGCAGGAAATCGTCGAGTCCGGGACGCTGAAGGTCGGCGTACGCACCGCCGCGCAGTTCGTCTATCGCCCTGCCAGCGAGGAAAAGCCGGGCTTCACCTACGAAATGGTGCAGGAATTCGCCGAACAGCATGGCCTCGCGCTCGACCTGATTGAGATTTCTTCGTTTTCGACCTACTGGAAAGGCGAAACCGGCACACCGCCGATATACGACGAAATAGACCTCGCCGCGGAAATCTTCACCGTGACGCCGCAAAGGCAGAAACGGGTGGAACTGACTCCGTTCCTGGATAGCATCGAAATCTTCTTCGCCGCCAAGGGAAGCGAGATCAAGAACTACGATGACCTCAAAGGAAAGACGATCCTGACCTATGAAGCGATGAGCTTCTATCCCCTGGTCAAAGCTCAATTCGACGCGCGAAACCTGCCCTACCAGGAGACTTTCGTGACCCCGACAGGCGACGAACTCGGGTCGTTCACGACGCCTGAGTCTTTTGCCAAAACGCCGGACAAGATCAATCTGATGGTTTTTCCAAAAGGAACCAAGGCCAAGGCCACCATGTCCTACCTGCCGGTTGCCAACAAAAACATCGACGTCGGTATCAATGATGCCGTTGGCGTGCTGTATCGGGTTTTCGAAGTCGGTCACTTCAAGGATCGGCTACGCCCCCTGTTTCCGGCGAACACGAAGCGGAGCCAACTTGCCTGGGGAAGTGCTGCCGACTCCGTCATGTTGAACGAAAAAATCAGGGCGTTCTTTTCCGCCGACCGCGCCAGCGGGAACTTCTCCAAACGCCTGGAGAAGTACATCGGCATGAGCGAGGCGGACTACATGACCCTGATTTCCATGTTCGAATAGGCCAGCTTTCATGCGGATGCAGAGGAAGATCTTCTACAGCTATCTGCTGATTTTCACGGTTGTTTTCCTGTCTGCGACTTGGCTCTATTTCTCCCACTTCAGCCAGACGCTCTATGATTCCGAGATCCAGCAGATCTCCCAGATCAACCGCTACATCGAACAGGATATCGGCAAGCTTCAGGCACTCCATAGATCACTCGTTGCGGTCCTTGGCAGCGACGGGGATGTCGCCAGCGCCTATGACCAAGTGAACTGGGTATCCTTCATGGGGCGGAAGTTCGTCCAGCAGGCGATGGAAGAGACCTTCCAGCGCCATCCCTATCTACGCGAACTGAACATGCTCAAGGATGGCAAACCGTACATCCATGGGGTTTCCGCAATCTCGTCGCCATCGCCGCCCGGCTCCCTGGTGGCAGAGACCGCCTACCTGAATGTCGACACCGGAAGCCTTGAATTCAAAACAGATCTTATCGCGATGATCCGGGACCATCTCGCGAACAACCGCGTCGATCCCAAGACCCGTATTCTGTTTCAAACTCAAAAAGGCGGTTGGGTCGTTTCCAGGGACAGGATCGAGGCAACTGATCTCTGGCCGACCGGAGGCGTACCGCGGAGGATTCAGTTCGAAGGAGAGGACTATCTGGTTTCCGAACCCGCCAGCAGTACCAACTGGGAAATCCGCAGCCTGAAGCCGCAGACCGCGATCAAGACCGCAAGGCAGCAGCTCTTATACAAAACCCTGATCGCTTACGCCGTATCGGCCATGATGATCTTTGTGATCGCACGATTTCTGTCGTCCCACTTGATCAACCCTGTGCACCGGTTGGAACAGGCGGCACTGTCCTTCATGGGGGGGAACTACGACCCGATCGAGATCAACCGCGAGGACGAGATAACGCCGGCGATCGTTGCGTTCAACACCATGGGGCTGCGTATTCAGAATTTCACCGAGGATTTGCGGAATGTCGTGTCTGAACGGACGCGGGAACTCGAGATTGCGAACAAGGAACTGGAACGCATCAACGAAACCGACGGATTGACCAAGGCCAAGAACCGCAATTTTCTCAACCGCCAAATCCCGCATCTTGTGAAACTCGCCAACCGGAACAAGGTCTCCATGGGACTGGCCTTGCTGGACATCGATCATTTCAAATCCATCAACGATCAGCATGGCCACGTGATCGGCGATCAGTGCTTGGTCGCCTTTGTCGAAAAACTTCATCAAGTTTTCCGCCGCGATAACGATTGGGTTGTCCGATATGGCGGCGAGGAGTTCTGCCTCATCTGTTTCAGCATTGACGCACCGGAATTCGCCCGCCAGATCGAGGCATTCCGTAGCGAAATCGAAGCCATGGAGGTTCCCATTGGAGAAGCCCAGCACCTTCGCTTTACGGTCTCTGGTGGCTATCACTTCTTCGAAATTGCGCCCGATCAGTGGTCGGCTCCCCTGATCCATCAAACCGACGAACTGCTCTACGAGGCAAAGCAAATGGGGCGAAACCGAATTGTCGGGGCGAAAGGATGAGCGAATTACGGTGCAGGGATCTTTATACCAAGGAGAGCAGATAAAGTTCCCGCAGCGTCACCTAGACCGCGATCGACTTAAGTCGAGCCACTTTGTGGCTCCCCAAATGGAGCGCGCCGAGATCAAATCCGCTTTAGCAACTCGGTCTTCTTGGCCTGGAATTCGTCGGCGTCGATGTAGCCCTTATCCTTGAGCTCACCCAGCCTTTCCAGCAGGGCGATGACGTCTTCCGGCTTTTCACCTGCGGGAGCGGTGGCTGGAGCGGGCGGTATCGGGGTGGCATCAGGCAAGGGCCTATGCTTGTCCGGGTCTGCCTGGCCGGAAATATCGACCGGCTCTCCCGCTGAGGACGCTTCGGCTTGGTTCTGTGCCGGGATTTCTGCCGCCGTGCCATCCCTGCTGACGACCGGCAGGGCCGTCAGGTCCACGACACCGAACTGACTGGTAAAAGTGATCGATGAGCCTGCGCTCTGCTGCTGGCCGAACCCACCGATCTGGTGATCCAGGATGTCGTAGACCGTGACCGATCCGCCGACCTCTACCGCGAGGCGGCGGCTATCGGCGAACAGGGCGTAACGGACATGGTTCTGCGCACCAACGGCACTGGGCTGGCCAAGGTCCTGGGGCCACCATTCATTCGAAGGGTCCGGTACGAAGAGGCTGTTGCCCGAGCCGATATGCCCCACACCCTGGTGCTGGAGATCAGCCCCGCTTTGGCTTTGTGATTGAAACGATCCGCTGAACGGGACTTTCTGGTGATCGACAAGCGCGTTGGAAAGATCCGTACAGAGGCCGTCGACCAGCGCCTTGAGCTGGTGGTCGAAAAGATCGCTCACCATTGTCATTCCGCCGCTCATCCATTGACCGGAGCCCCGAAATTCCGGGTGGTTGAACTGAGCCATCGATCCGTTGCCCTGGTGAACGGCGATCAGCATATGGGTAACGGCGTCAGAAGAGACACCGTAACGGCCGGAGAGTTCTCCGACGAGCCGGATTCCATCTTCGGATAACTGTGCCAAGAGGAAGGTCCTTTTCGCCAGGGACATGCCCCCCCCCAAGGGGGTGCAAGAGGGCGCGATGAGCCTTTTGGGAAGGAACCCGCCCCCGGAAACCCAAGGGGCGGGGCTCATCACGTCAGTCGGTGATCTCTAGGTTTTCCGCAGACGACTTACCGTCGCGGCCCGGCTGAATCTCGTAGGAGATCTTCTGGCCTTCGCGCAGAGAGCTGAGCCCGGAACGTTCCACTGCGGAGATGTGAACGAAGGCATCCTTACCGCCCGCATCCGGCTCGATGAAGCCATAGCCTTTGTCCGCGTTGAACCATTTAACAGTACCTGTAGCCATTGTTATATCCTCTAACAGCTGTTGAGTTTCATCGCCCCGCACCAGACCGGGGTCGTCATAACGATCACATTGTCAGGGGTAACGAAGCTAAACGGCGTACCGATAAAACAAGGCATCACCAAACAAATGTAACACGTGCTGGCCATATGCTCGATTGGACTGGACAAAGTCAATCGATAACCGACCACGCCTCCGAGGTTTCGACGCCATCGAATAACTAGTGCAATCCGCTAGCTTGCGGGCCCTTGGAGAGGACTCTAGAGTTGCCTCCCGTTAAATATTTGTGCGGATGAAATGATTTCCGAGGAAAGCCTTAAAGAGGCAATCGTCAACAGCAATGGCATCTTTCACAACGCCCATGACGGCATTGTGGCGATTAACCGTCGCTCCGAGATTGTCTATCTGAACCAGACGGCCCTTCTAATGTTCGGATATTCCGACAAGGCAGACTTGATTGGGCAGCGAGTCGAAAGGCTCATGAATGACTCAAACGCTGCTTTGCATCATTCCTATGTGGACCGCCATCTCCAGGGCCAAGCCGTCGCGGTTGTAAACAATCTTCGCCGCATTAAGGCCAAGCACAAGTCTGGCGCTCTCTTCCCGATTGATATCCATGTGTTTCCGTTGATTGCCGACGAGGAACGGCATTATATCGCCTTCATTCGGGACATGTCGGATTTGGAATCGAAGGAAAACGAGCTTTCCCGTTTGGCCTACTACGACCCCCTTACCAGTTTGCCAAACGCGACAAGTTTTAAATTTTTTCTGAACAGCATCTATTCTGAAGAACAAACAGGACAATTTATCGTCGCAGTGATGGGAATTGATCACATGCGTACAATAAATTCGACATTTGGATTTGATCAAGGCGATGAAATTATAAAACTGTTTGCCAATCGGCTGAATATTGAATTTGAACAACTACCATTTGTTGGAAGACTTTTTGGCGATCAGTTCGTGATTGTCGTGCCGATTGACGAAGGAGAATCTCCCGAAGCAACACTGGAAAAGACGTTCTCTCGTGTTGAAACGCTTATTCGCAGCCCGCTTCAAGTAAGCGATGCCAGGGTCAGCACGAGCGTTACAGTCGGAGCCATCCATATCCCCAACCTAGCCGAGACCCCGGAACTCGTCGTTAAACATTCAGAGATGGCTTATGGCGATGCCAAGCAAGTGGCCAGAAAGCAAAAATTTTTGCTGTCCCGCGACAGGCTCGACGAACTGGAGTTTTCAGCGTCGCTCACCCACAAACTGATCGATGCCATTCAGAACAATGAATTTTTTGTCGTCATCCAACCCAAGATCAATGTCAGGACAGCGCTTCCCAGCGGCGGAGAGGTGCTTGTCCGTTGGAAAACCAAAGAGGGGAAGAATATCGGTCCGGATGTCTTTGTCCCCGTTGCTGAGAATGCAGGCCTAATTGAAGCGATTGGTCGGTTTGTTTTGCTGGAAAGTTGCGGTGTGATCCTGTCCGCGAAAGAGCGAGGCTACCCGATACCAAAACTTGCCGTAAACGCGTCGCCGCACCAACTGGGAGAGCCTGAGTTCATCCATCTTGTCGAGGATGCGCTCAAGACATTTTCGATCAACCCTAAACATCTGGAAATCGAAGTTACGGAAACTGCTGTGGCCCAGCACCCGGACCGCGTCATCGACACGCTAAACAACTTGCGTTCATTGGGATGCTCAATCGCTCTCGACGATTTCGGAACAGGTCATTCCTCCCTGACGATGCTGGAAGCTTTGCCGATCAATCGCGTAAAGCTGGATAAATCCTTCGTAGATAATCTCGAAGAACAGGACAAAGCATTCTCTCTTGTTATTAATTCAATTAAAATGATGAAAGATATGGATTTTTTGGTAACTGTAGAAGGAATTGAAAGTCGAGAGCTGCACGACATGCTATACGCATTGGGAGTCGACGAAGCCCAAGGATATTTTTATTCCAAACCACTACTGCCAGAAGACTTTCTAGAGTTTGATTTTGAACTCTAGGGAGGTTTTCGTCGCGATCGGCTTAAGTCGAGCCACTTTGTGGCTCGGCATAAGGCGTGAATCCCCCTCTAAAACGTTGATAGAGACTGATTCACGAAGAAAGCCGGATCACCATCGGTGATTCGGAATTCGTCGATCAGGCTCTAAGATTTTGGGCCGTCTGGATAGGTCTCTATCAGTGCTCCTTGGTATAAGTTCGAGCAATGACAGCTTCCGGCGGGCTCCTTCACGGATGAATGCCCCAAGCAAAAAGGCCCAGGCCGGAGCCTGAGCCTCTATCGTGCGGGGGTGAAACCGGGTAAACCGGCTTCATCCCGATCCGGTAGTCTGTTGGTCAGCGGGTCGGAACCGGCTGCTCGCCATTGTAGTCGTAGAAGCCACGACCGGTTTTGCGCCCCAGCCATCCGGCTTCCACATACTTCACCAGCAACGGGCAGGGCCGGTACTTGGTATCAGCCAGACCATCGTGGAGGACGTGCATCACAGCCAGACAGACATCAAGGCCGATAAAGTCGGCCAGTTCCAGCGGACCCATGGGGTGATTGGTGCCGAGCTTCATGGCCGTATCGATGGCTTCCACCGAGCCGACGCCTTCGTAGAGCGTATAGACGGCTTCGTTGATCATCGGCAGCAGGATGCGGTTCACGATGAAGGCCGGGAAATCTTCGGCATTCACCGGGATCTTGTTCAGCTTCAGCGTCAGTTCGCGGATGTCGGAATAGGTTTCCTCGTCCGTTGCGATGCCCCGGATCAGTTCCACCAGCTTCATCATCGGCACCGGATTCATGAAGTGCATGCCGACGAACTTGCCCGGACGGTCGGTAACGGCAGCGAGCCGGGTGATGGAAATCGAAGAGGTATTGGTGGCGATGTAGGCGTCTTCTGTCAGGTGTTCACAGAGACCTTTGAGGATCGCCCGCTTGACCTTCTCGTCTTCCGTCGCCGCCTCGATCACCAGGCCACAGTCGCCGAAGGCCGCATAGTCGGACCCCGTGGAAATCCGCGAGAGCGTGGCGTCTTTCTCCTCAGCGGAGATGAACTCTTTCTTCACCTGGCGGTCCAGGTTCTTGCCAATGACCGAGAGGGCCCGCGGCAGGGCGTCTTCATTGACGTCCAGCAGATGCACATCAAACCCGGACTGAGCACAGACATGAGCAATCCCGTTGCCCATCTGCCCGGCGCCGATGACACCGATTTTCTTGATCTCCATTAAGCCGTCCTTTTCGATCCATTCCCCCGATAAGGTCGGCCCCGGATCATTTCCCCGCTCGCCTATCGAGCGCCAAGAGCCACCTGATCGATTAAAGCATACAGGGTGTTAGCCCTTATCCAGCTCGCCCGCAAGTTCCGGTAGAGCCTCGAACAGGTCTGCCACCAGGCCATAGTCCGCAACCTGGAAGATCGGTGCCTCTTCATCCTTGTTAATGGCGACGATCACCTTGCTGTCTTTCATGCCGGCAAGGTGCTGGATCGCACCGGAGATTCCGACGGCGATGTAGAGTTCCGGTGCCACGACCTTACCGGTCTGCCCGACCTGGTAATCGTTCGGTACGAAGCCCGCATCCACGGCAGCGCGGGATGCGCCAACGGCGGCACCCAGCTTGTCGGCGATGGTCTCCAGCAGGTGGAAGTTCTCACCGGACTGCATGCCGCGACCGCCCGAGATGATGACCTTGGCTGCCGTCAGTTCGGGGCGTTCGCTTTCCGTGAGTTCTTGACCGACGAAGCTTGATTTCGCTGCGCCACCCGTAGCGGAAACGGCCTCGACGGAGGCGGAGCCGCCGGTTTCGGCGGCGGCCTCGAAGGCCGTGCCGCGAACCGTGATCACCTTGGTGGCGTCGGATGTTTGTACGGTCGCCATGGCATTCCCGGCGTAGATCGGCCGCACGAAGGTATCTTCGGAGACAACGCCCGTGATGTCAGAGAGCTGGGCCACATCAAGCAGGGCGGCCACGCGCGGCATGACGTTTTTGCCGAAAGTGGTCGCGGGAGCGAGAAGGTGGCTATATTCCCCGGCGAGACTCACCAGGAGCGGAGCCACGGTTTCGGCCAGAGGATGAGCGTAAGCCGCATCATCAGCCAGGAGCACCTTGGAGACGCCATCCACGGCGGCCGCGGCATCGGCAGCACCTTGGGCACCGGAGCCCGCAACCAGGACCACAACATCCCCCAGCGCCTTGGCGGCGGTGACGGTATTCAACGTCGCCGGCTTCAGACCGGCATTGTCGTGTTCAGCGAGGACGAGAACAGTCATCAGATCACCTTCGCTTCATCTTTGAGTTTCGAAACCAAAGCGGCTACGCTCTCGACCATCACGCCGGCTTCGCGCTTGGCGGGTTCTTCAACCTTCAGCGTGGTCAGCCGGGGTGCCACGTCGACGCCCAGGTCATCGGGAGAGACGGCGTCGATGGGCTTTTTCTTTGCCTTCATGATGTTCGGCAGCGAGGCATAACGCGGCGTGTTCAAGCGCAGGTCCGTGGTGACCACCGCAGGCAGGTCCAGCGCCAGGGTTTCCAAGCCACCATCAATTTCGCGGGTGACTGTCGCCTTGCCGTCTGCCAGTTCCAGCTTGGAGGCAAAGGTGCCCTGCGGCCAATCCAAAAGCGCGGACAGCATCTGGCCGGTTTGGTTGGAATCATCATCGATCGCCTGTTTGCCGAGGATCACCAGATCCGGGTTTTCTTTCTCCACCAGGGCCTTCAGGCACTTGGCAACGGCGAGAGGCTGCAGTTCGGCATCGGTTTCCACATGGATACCGCGATCACCACCCATGGCCAGCGCGGTGCGGATGGTTTCCTGGGCCTGCTTAGGGCCCAAGGAGACCACGACGATCTCTTCTGCGGTCTTGGCTTCCTTCAGGCGCACGGCCTCTTCGACGGCGATTTCGTCGAAGGGATTCATGGACATCTTGACGTTGGCCGTCTCGACACCGGTTTGATCGGCTTTGACACGGACCTTGACGTTGTAGTCGATCACGCGCTTCACAGCGACGAGGACTTTCATCGGTGAACCTTTCCCCTTGGCTCGGAACCCCTCCCCCTTTTAGTCCCACCCTCTTTAGGCCGTGGCGGGCACCCCTGGAGTTCCGGAAAAAAGCCGGACAATTCCGGCTGAACAAAGACCTGAAAACCCTTAGATTTCAGTGAATTCGAGCGCGAAACATAATGTTTCGACCCCCCTCCGTCAAGGCACCCGAAACGCCCCTGATCGCCAGGCGCGCAAGTGCTTGAAAGGACGGAGAGTTAGCGGTTCGCTCCGGGCACCCAGAGCACATCCCGAGCCCCATTTTCATTGGCGGCACGGGCCAGAACGAACAGGTGATCGGACAGGCGGTTGGCGTATTTGACCGCCTGCGGATTGATTGTTTCGGCTTCGGCCAGCTCGCAGATCAGCCGTTCGGCCCGGCGCACCACGGTACGGGCGTGATGAAGAGCGGCACTCAAGGCCGAGCCCCCCGGCAAAACAAAAGAGGTCAGCGGTGCCAAGCCATCGTTGATCACGTCGATCTCGGATTCTAGGCGTTCCACCTGTTCTTCGCTGATGCGGAGCGCGCCGGAAGCTTTGCGGCCGTCTTCCGGCGTACAGAGATCGGCACCCAGGTCGAACAGATCGTTCTGGATGCGGAAAAGCATCTGATCGTGCTCGCCTTCCGCATGCTGGCGGGCGAGCCCCAGAAGCCCGTTGGCTTCGTCCACCGTACCGTAGGCCTCGACCCTCAGGTCAAACTTTTTTCGCCGCGCACCATCGCCCAGCGAGGTTTCTCCGGCATCGCCGCCCTTGGTATAGATACGGTCCAGTTTCACCATTCGTTGATCCGCCTCAAAGCCCCATCTTGATCAGCAGAAAGACCACAACAAGTGCGACGGTGATCCCCTGGAAGATAACACGAAGCCGCATCATGCGATTGCCATGACGGCGGTTGAAGTCGTTTCCGACCGCCATGCCGACGATACCGGCCAGAAGCACGGCAACCGTCGCCGCAAAGCCGATGCCGATCAGCACGGTCAGGATCGGTAGTGTTTGTTCCATGGATTCTTAGGTAAGCGGCGAGACGACGGGCACAAGGCCCGCCATCCGGATTAGATCACCGCAAGCGGCCCTCGATGTGATGCTGCCGCCCCTTAGTTACGACCGGCCAGAAGACCGCGGGCAATCACCTGGGCCTGAATTTCAGCCGCGCCCTCGAAGATGTTGAGGATCCGCGCATCGCAGAGCACCCGGCTGATCGGATATTCCAGGGCATAGCCGTTGCCGCCATGCACCTGCAGGGCGTTGTCGGCATTCGACCAGGCAACGCGGGCCGCCAGCAGCTTGGCCATGCCGGCTTCGATGTCGCAGCGGATATCCTGGTCCTTTTCACGGGCCGAGAAGTAAGTCAGCTGGCGGGCGATCATGGTCTCCACAGCCATCCAGCCGATCTTGGCCGCCACCCGCGGGAAGCCGTAGATCGGCTTGCCGAACTGGACGCGTTCCAAAGCATAGCGCTGGCCGATTTCCATTGCGGACTGCGCCACACCGACGGCACGAGCCGCGGTCTGGATACGCGCCGATTCAAAGGTTTCCATCAGCTGTTTGAAGCCCTGGCCCTCGACACCGCCGAGCAGGTTTTCGGCCTTCACTTCAAAGCCATCGAAAGAAAGTTCGTATTCCTTCATGCCGCGGTAGCCGAGCACTTCGATCTCGCCACCGGTCATGCCCGGCGTCGGGAAAGGATCTTCGTCCGTACCGCGCGTCTTCTCGGCCAGGAACATGGAAAGACCCTTGTAGCCCTTCTCGTCCGGATCGGTCCGCGCCAAGAGCGTCATCACGTCGGTGCGCGCGGCATGGGTGATCCAGGTCTTGTTACCGGTGATCTTGTAGGTATCGCCTTCCTTGACCGCACGGGTGCGCAGGCTGCCAAGATCCGAGCCTGTGTTCGGCTCCGTGAACACGGCAGTCGGCAGGATCTCGCCGGAGCACAGCATCGGCAGCCATTTCTGCTTTTGCTCTTCCGTGCCGCCGAGACGGATCAGTTCAGCGGCGATTTCGGAGCGCGTGCCGAGCGAACCGAGGCCGATATAGCCGCGCGAGAGTTCCTCGGTGACGACGCACATGGACATCTTGCCCATGCCGAGTCCGCCGTATTCTTCCGGAACGGTCAGCCCGAAGATGCCCAGTTCGGCAAGCTGATTGATGACGTCCAGGTCGATCAGCTCGTCCTTCAGGTGCCAATGCTCGTGGGCGCGTTCCTTGTATTCCTCGGCCACTTTGCGGAACTGATCACGGATCATGTCCAGCATTTCGTCATCGAAGCCGAGCGTGCCGAAATCACCGGAAGAAGAGCCCTCTTCGACCAGTTCGGCGATCCGGCATTTGACGTGGGCCGTGGCACCGCCGTTGATCAGGGTCTGCACCGCCGGGGTCTCGAAAGCCGACATGTCTTCGGCGGAAACACCAAGGTCGGTGGCACGGATCATCTCCACCTGGCTCATCGGGATACCGCCCCGGATCTGGGCCAGGTATTCACCGAAGGCGCATTGCAGGATCAGCGCATCCAGTTCGCGAAGCTCGGACGTCGCCGTCAGCCGCTTCGCCCATTCATCCATCTGGCGCAGCGATTCAACATAGGTCGCAAGCCATGAAATCCCGTGGGCCGCATACTGATCGGCTTCCAGGGCCTTGCCGCTGATGCGGCCATCGACCACGACACGATCAGCTACGGCGCTCTTGGCCGCCATATACAGCCTGTCGGCGGCCTCGACGGCCTGGCCGGTCAGGTTGAGAAGATCATCAA
Organism: Magnetovibrionaceae bacterium; assembly: GCA_049603795.1. Classification (GTDB taxonomy): domain Bacteria; phylum Pseudomonadota; class Alphaproteobacteria; order Rhodospirillales; family JBMYSY01; genus JBMYSY01. The sequence goes on along the minus strand of JBMYSY010000033.1, from coordinate 5,477 downwards.
TCAAAAGGGCTTCCGGCGCGCCGGGCGCGGCAAAGGCAACAGCTGTGCTCATATCTCGATTTCCCCGATAATCCTTGCTTCGGTCGTGGATCCGTAAACGGAGCCCCTCTCCCCCCTGGAGGTGCCTGCTCAACAGCACAGCCCTGGGGCGGAAGGACTTCAATCATTTCTTGCCGATAGTGCGGGGGGCACCCACCGAATATAATGGGTGCCCCCTCGCCAATCGTCAGCCTTCAAGACGGTAAGCCTGATGGCTTAGCCTTCCAGGCATTCTTCCAGGGTCCGTCGGCCCGGCACCTTGGCCTGAACCATAACGGACATATTGCCCGGCTTGTGCTTATTGGCCAGCATCCGCATGTGAGCTTCCGGAATCTCTTCCCAGTTAAACACTTCGGACATGCAGGGGTCGATACGACGTTCGACCACCAGTTCGTTGGCCTGCGAGGCCTGCAGCAGGTTGGCGAAGTGGCTGCCCTGGACACGCTTCTGGTGCATCCAGAGGTAACGGGCATCCATGGTCAGGTTGTAGCCGGTGGTACCGGCGCAGATCACGACCATACCGCCGCGCTTCACCAGGAACACGGACACGGGGAAAGTGGTCTCGCCCGGGTGTTCGAAGATGAAGTCCACATCCTTCTTGCCGGTGATTTCCCAGATGGCCTTGCCGAACTTGCGGGTGGCTTTCATCCAGTCCTTGTATTCCGGCGTGTTGACCGTCGGCATCTGCTGCCAGCAGTCGAAATCCTTCCGGTTCAGAACACCCTTGGCACCAAGGCTCATAACGAAGTCGCGCTTGGATTCGTCGGAAATCACCCCGATGGCATTGGCCCCGGCTGTCGCACAAAGCTGGATCGCCATGGAGCCCAGGCCGCCGGAAGCACCCCAGACGAGCACGTTGTGGCCCGGACGCAGGATGTGCGGACGGTGACCGAACAGCATGCGGTAGGCGGTCGCCAGCACCAGGGTGTAGGAAGCGGATTCTTCCCAGGTCAGGTGCTTCGGACGTTCCATGACCTGCTGGGCCTGAACGCGGGTGAACTGGGCAAAGGCCCCGTCCGGCGTCTCGTAACCCCAGATGCGTTGGGACTTGGAAAACATCGGCTCGCCGCCGTTGCATTCCTCGTCGTCGCCATCGTCCTGGTTACAGTGGATCACCACCTCGTCACCAACCTTGCACCGGGTGACCTTGGAACCCACGGCCCAGACGATGCCGGAAGCATCCGAACCGGCGACGTGGTACTCGGCACCGTGAACGTCGAAAGGTGTGATCGGCGTGCCAAGGGCAGCCCAGACGCCGTTGTAGTTCACACCGGCGGCCATCACCATGACCAGTACGTCGTGGCTGTCCAGTTCCGGGACATCAACCACTTCCACCTGCATGGCGGTGTCGGGGTTGCCGTGGCGCTCGCGCCGGATCGCCCAAGCGTACATTTGCTTAGGCACGTGGCCCAGGGGCGGAATCTCACCCAGCTCGTACAGGTCTTTTTTGACCTGGCCGGGGTGCAGTTGGACCACTTCAGCCGTATCGGTCATGGTATGCTCCTTAGGTTGGTTAAAAAGTCAAAAAGATGTTAAGCGTCACCGGCCGGGATCACCCCCGTCATCCCGGCGCGGCATGTTCGTACATGCTTCCGGACTTTACCGCAATGCAAAAATTGTTAGAATGTTCCAAGAAATTTGTTGTTAGTGAAATTTTATGAGAAAAAACGTTTATTTTTTGTGACATTACAAAGGGTTCCAGTTTTCTGAGGAAAATAGCCAATGACCGACCAGACCACGGGGAAAACCATGACTGAACAGCCTAAACGGGATAAACCTTGGCTTATCCGCACTTACTCCGGGCATTCGACAGCAAAAGAGTCCAACGCCCTTTATCGGAAAAACCTCTCGAAAGGCCAAACCGGCCTCTCGGTCGCTTTCGATCTGCCCACCCAGACCGGATACGATTCCGACCACATCCTGTCCAAGGGCGAAGTCGGCAAGGTTGGCGTGCCCGTCTGCCACCTGGGCGACATGGAAACGCTGTTCAAAGACATCCCGCTCGGCCAGATGAATACGTCCATGACGATCAACGCCCCGGCGGCCTGGCTCTTGTCGCTTTATATTGCGGCAGCCGAACGCCAGGGCGCATCGCGGGCTGATCTCCAGGGAACGGTCCAAAACGACATCATCAAGGAATACCTCTCGCGCGGCACCTACATCTTTCCCCCGGATGCCAGCCTGCGCCTGATCTCGGACGTGGTTTCCTTCACCTATAAAGAGGTGCCGAAGTGGAACCCGACCAACGTCTGTTCCTATCACCTGCAGGAAGCCGGTGCGACGCCGGTCCAGGAACTGGCCTACGCCTTGGCAACAGGCATCGCCGTCCTCGACACGGTCAAGGCCTCGGGCCAGGTGCCGGAAGAAGACTTCCCCCGCGTTGTCGGGCGCATCAGCTTCTTTGTGAATGCGGGCATCCGATTCGTGACCGAGCTGTGCAAGATGCGCGCTTTCACCGACCTTTGGGATGAGATCACCCGTGAACGCTATGGCGTCGAGGAAGAGAAATACCGTCGCTTCCGCTATGGCGTGCAGGTGAACAGCCTGGGTCTTACCGAACAGCAGCCGGAAAACAACGTCTACCGGATCTTGCTGGAAATGCTGGCTGTGGTGCTGTCGAAGGACGCCCGCGCCCGCGCTGTTCAGCTTCCGGCCTGGAACGAGGCCCTCGGCCTGCCGCGCCCCTGGGACCAGCAGTGGTCACTGCGCCTGCAGCAGATCGTCGCCTTCGAAACAGACCTTCTGGAGTATGGCGATCTGTTCGACGGCTCCCGCGTGGTGGCCGAGAAGGTGGAAGAGCTGAAACTGGAAGCCCGCGCCGAACTGGCCCGCATCGATGAGCTTGGCGGTGCCGTGAAAGCCGTCGAGACCTCTTATATGAAGCAGCGCCTGGTGGAATCGAATGCGGCTCGCGTTGCCGGGATCGAATCCGGCGATCAGACGGTCATCGGCGTGAACAAGTATATCGAAACCGAACCCAGCCCGCTGACCACCGGGGACGGTGCGATCCTGACCGTCGATCCGGCGGTCGAGGAAGAGCAGATCAGATCGCTGAACGAATGGCGTGCCGCCCGTGATGATGCCAAGGTCCGTGAGGCTCTGGCCAAGCTGGAGCAATCTGCCAAGGACGGCTCCAACATCATGGACGCTTCCATCGCCTGTGCCCACGCGGGCTGCACGACGGGCGAATGGGGCCAGACGCTTCGCGACGCGTTCGGCGAATACCGCGCGCCCACGGGCGTCGGCTCCGCGGTCTCTTCCACCGCTTCGGATGCCCTGACCGCGCTGCGTACCCGCGTCGATGCCGTGGCCAAGACCATGGGCCGCCGCCCCAAGATGCTGGTGGGCAAGCCGGGGCTCGACGGTCACTCCAACGGAGCCGAGCAGGTAGCCGTGCGCGCCCGCGATGCCGGCTTTGAAGTGGTCTACGAAGGTATCCGGCTCACGCCGGAACAGATCGTCAATGCCGCCCTGGAAGAGGGCGTCCACGTGGTCGGCCTCTCGATCCTTTCAGGCAGCCATGTGCCGCTGGTTCAGGACTGCATGGACCGGATGCGTGCGGCCGGCCTGGATGACGTGCCCGTTGTCGTCGGCGGCATCATCCCGCCCGAAGACGAAGACGTCCTGAAAGCCGCCGGGGTCAGCCAGATCTATACGCCGAAGAACTACGATATCAGTTCCATGATGGACGAGATCGTCGGACTGATCGAAGAAGGCCCGAAGGCGGCCGCCGAGTAAGGGGTGGCGGATCCGCTCGATCCGAACGGCCCCTCCGCCCACAAAGGCAGAGGGGCCGCCACCAATCGGACGGGGCGCTACGAGGCCCAGGTCCGCGAGGCGGTGGATGACGGCTGGATCCTGGGCGAAGACCTGGAGCCGCCAGCGAAACCGCCCACGGAAATCGCCATTGAGCGACCGAAGTCACTGCTCAGCCGCAACAACAGCCCGGATCTCGGCTTTGATCGCTCGGTCAATCCCTACCGGGGCTGCGAACACGGCTGCGTCTATTGTTATGCCCGGCCCTCCCACGCCTGGGTGGGCCTTTCGCCGGGCCTCGATTTTGAGACCAAGATCACGGTAAAGAAAGGTGCGACGGAGGTCCTCGCCCGCCAACTCGCCAAACCCGGTTACACGCCTGCGCCTGTCATGGTCGCCGGCAACACGGATGCCTGGCAACCGGTGGAGCGGGAAAGGGCTGAAACCCGTGCGATTCTGGACCTGCTGGCGGAAACCAGACACCCGACGCTTTGCGTCACCAAATCCGCCCTGATCCTGCGCGACATCGACCTATTGGCCGAGATGGCAGCCCGGAACCTCGTCGCTGTCGGTATTTCCATCACCAGCCTGGACCGCCACCTGTCCCGCAAGCTCGAACCCCGTGCAGCCGCCCCGGAACGTCGGCTTGAGGTCATCAAGGCTCTATCGGAGGCGGGAATTCCTGTCGCCGTCCTGGTTTCGCCGGTGATCCCTTTTCTGAATGACTGGGAACTGGAGCGTATCCTCGAAGCGGCTGCGAAGGCCGGTGCCACCTCCGCCCACTACGTCCTGCTCAGGCTTCCCTTGGAGTTGAAGGAACTCTTCACCGAGTGGCTCGAGGTCCATGCACCGGGCAAAAAGGATCACGTGCTCAACCTCCTGACCGAAAGCCGCAACGGCCAACTCTACATCCCCGATTTCAAGACCCGCATGAAAGGCACCGGCCAACACGCCGAACTGCTGGCCAAACGCTTCAAGCTGGCGATCCGGCGCTACGGCTTGATCCTGGAAGGCCCCGACGACAAGCAGTTGGCCAGTCATCTGTTCAAGCCGCCGGTTCCGAAAGGCGGGCAGTACGGGCTGTTTTGAGGATTCCGGGCGCGACTTGATTGCCGAAAGCGCTGGAACTATCCTCGACCCGAGCGGGATATCGCAGTCTCCCGTTTGACGATGAGTGCGAACGGCGATGGTCGAAATGCGCCCTCAGAAGTCTGGCTCCAGGCGATTGTCGCCCAAGCACTGCTTGTACCTCTATCGACAAGGGGACAAGAGTCATGGGCAAAGCACAGCAATCTGCGACTCCACACCAACTGATCAGCAAAGACCTGGACCGGATGATCATTGACGTCCGAAAGCCACCGGCCCTTGCCGCGTCCAACCGGCTCATCAAGGGGGCCCGCTGGCGCCATCCCTTCGAGGTCGACAGCTGGGCGGGCGAGATCGACCGGCCGGTTTTGATCTACTGCGTTCACGGCCATGAAGTCAGCCAGGGCGTAGCAGCCTATCTTCGGGCAAGGGGGCTTGATGCCCTCTATTTGGAAGGCGGGTTTGAAGGCTACGTCGACACTGGAGGGGAGACAGAAGAAAGAGCTGTTTCCGACCAGCTGAGGGTTTCGGATTAAACCGAGCTAGGGCGGTTTTCGTCGCTATTGGGTCACTGAGATTGCTTTTGCTGTTTTTTC
>JBMYSY010000032.1:0-24335 GCA_049603795.1 Magnetovibrionaceae bacterium | reverse complement strand
GCGGAGATGATACTTCGGAGCTTGACGAAATGGGCCGCGATTAGACAACAGTGCATGCAATTCATGCAGCGTTTTAAACTCACAATAGGCGCGTGAAAGACGGCCTTTGACCAGAGTTTAGGCGGGGATCTCTTTGGGGGCTACGGGAGTAAAGTGCACTGTCAACGTAACCCGACCGTAACCCCCCGTAACCCAGCTTCCAGACTTTCAAGCGAGAGCCTACCGAAGCCGGGCTGTCAGAAAGATGAAATGGCTTTGATGCAATAAATCAGAGCATTCTTGTTGACATTTTCCCAATTTTGAACAACAGTATGGGTGTGGGGGCTACAAGTGCGTCCGCAGCGAACCGCCTCCCTGTGGAAGGCGGTTTTTTTGTGCGATCCTATGAACGCCAAAATCTATTCGAAAAGCTCTGCCTGAAGAAAATCGCTTAGATACAAAAAACGTAACCGACGGCAGGAAAAAGAAATCCGATCACCGACATCCAAGATGCTCCAAAGAGCTTTAAACCAGTGTTTCTAACGTCTTGCTGGTCATTAAGTTGGCCCGCCAAGAGTGCGCCAGCCCGTTGGGTTCCTACATACCCAAGGCCACAGAAAACCAGAAACCAAACCAAACCGAAACCATTTGATTCGATAAGCAGTAAATAAAATTGAATTATGAAGTAAAAATCTACGGCAAAAACAAATAAAATTATAAATCTCAAATTTTTTAGGAAACTTAAATCAAAGAAAATTAACAAAAATCCCACAATAACAGCGAACGAAATAAAGAAGAAAATTGCTAAGTCAACAGCCACCACGTTTGCGCTGGTTGGGCATGAGAAGATGAGCACCATTACGTAAATCGCCATGGCACTCACAGCGATGCCGATTGCTCCTCTCGCCAAAACATTCATTCCAAGCAACGCCTTTAAACCCTGAGACCGAAACCAGTTTCGGCGAATTCTCACTCGTTTTGCAATTACTTCTAAATTGCAATCGCACCTTTGATGGTCAAGCGGTGCGATTAACATCAAGCCTTCCTGATAGGAGATTAAAAGTGCAACAGCAACTTCAACGAGGTTTGTACCTCGAAGCGACGAGGGCCAAGGGTAATCCTGAGTTCCACGACTATGACCACGCCTACATTGTTTATCGCGATGGAAAGGGCGGCGAATGGGTTGTCCGTGGCGGCCCCGAGGGAGATGGAGGCGTTCTTGGTGGCGATATTGTTACCGAGAGTGGCATTCCCCTCTCAGAATCGAAAGATACCTACGGGCCCGGCGACACACCAAAATCGCGGAAGTCGATCAAGTTGGATATTGGTGACCGCGATCCTGCCGATGTGTTTGAGCAGATGAAGCAGAAAGCCGGAGAAATTGCTGATAGCGAGATCGACTATAACCTGAACCTTCTGACACATGCTCCCATGCAGAACAGCAACTCCGTGGTAAGGGCGGTCATGGAAGAAGCTGGCGTCGCGATCCCAGACGGCATCACCAAAGACAAAATGCCGGGTATAGAGAATGATCTCTCTGATCCTCAGGACTCCTTTAAAGTCGATCCTCGGTACTGGAAAAATCCTAGGGCGAAACGAGCCGACAACTTGCGGGAGCACGGCCACCCGCAATCTAGGACAGCGAAGTCGCCGCCCTTGAACCCGCGAGGTAAGCGATCCGAAGACCTTCGAAATGAGGGGCACAGTTCGGAGCAAAATAGGCCTCAAAGTGGCGATACTGATCCAACGTCGAGAAACCAAGGTAAGTCCCTGGTAGATGACGTGATCGAAGGCGGTGACGGTAATGACGATCTCCAAGGTGGCGCAGCCTCGGATACCCTGTCACCTCAAAAGCAACTCATCGACGCCTTCACCGCCGATGACGGCCAGTCAGATGTTCTCTACAAGCGGACGGAAGACATCACCGAACAGGAAATCGAGGGTGTCATGAAGTCCGACACCTACTGGGAGTCCAATAATCCGGACTATCTGGCGTCCAAGGAGAAGGTGAATGCCTTCTATGAACCGAACTACGGGACCGACCCGGTAGAACGGGACGCAACGGGACGGATGATCGATTCCGGGCCGAAGCGAAAAATCCCGACAGAAGCCAGTCCCGCCAAAGCTGCGGATGGGAAACCTCTGAGCCAAGCGCTTGGCGAGTTTGCCAAAGGGCTATCCGATGCTTCTGCGAAGGCTAACCAAACCGATCAGGTGAAGACGGCACAGGAGGCCGTGAATATCCTGAACAACCGATCAAAGTCTCCCCAACCCATGCTGGCCGTGGACGGTCAGGCTGGCCCCAAGACGCGGGCGGGTCTGAGGAACAGCCTCGTTCAAAACAAGGCTTCCCATGTCCAGGATTCGGTCGCTCTTGCCAGCTTCAAACCAACGGTGATGAAGGCAGCCCAATCCGGGACGACCCAGGGGTTGAACCAGGCCACGGGAAAGTCCTTCGGTGGGTTGTTTGCAATGCCCCAAGCTGCGGGAAAACCCACCAAGCCGACGCTCGGTTCGGGGCCAACCTCGCTGGGGAGGCGGGCAGAGCAGTCCAGCCCGCAAGGCTATGGACTACAGATCGCCGTAAACGACGCAGCCGAAGATCACGGTCTCTTCGCTTCAAAAACCGTTGAACCGTTAAAAGAGGATGGGATCGTCGGGCCGAAGACCGAAGCGGCCTTCGGTAAGGTCGCAAAGGAAATCGGCTCAGATGATGTGCTGGACCGTATCGGCCAGGGGATGGGCCTTTTCGGCTAAGCCCTCTTTGCTATGCAAGGCATAAAAACAGCGCCCGAGGTTATGCCTTTGGACGCTGTTTTTGCTTGCTGAGGGTTTTTCTTGCGTCAGCCCCGCAAGGTCCCACCGGTCCGCTTCTCCACCGCCGCGACAACTTTGGCGCCCAAGGCTTCCAAATCAGCGTCGGTCAGCGTTTGCTCTTTCGGCTGCAGGACGACCGTAATGGCGAGAGACTTTTTGCCCTCACCCAACGACTCGCCTTCGAACAGGTCAAAGATGCGCACGTCCGCGATCAGGTTCTTATCGGCCCCCTTGGCCGAGCGTACGACGTCTTCCGCCGCCACACCCGCATCCAGCACGAAAGCGAAGTCACGCTCCACCGGCTGTAGCGGATCGAGCTTAAGCAGCGGTTTGGCAGCCGATTTCTTCGGCTTAGGCTTCGGCAGAGCTTCGGGGAAAATTTCGAAAGCGGCCACGGGGCCTTTGGCATCCAATGTCTTCAGCACGCCGGGATGCGCCTCGCCAAAGGTGGCGAGCACCGTCTTCGGGCCCATTTTAAGCGAGCCGGAACGGCCCGGGTGGTACCAGGACGGTGCCTCGGCCACGACCTGAAGACTCGCCACGGGGGCGCCGAGGGCTTCCAGCGCCGCCAGGGCATCCGATTTGGCATCGAAGGCATCGACGTTGCGCGGACGGGCATCCCAGTGGCGCGGGCCGGTTTGGCCTGACCGGATCCCGGCACAGACCACCTGCTGTTCGCCCGGTAGCCCGCCATCGAACTGGGGGCCCAGTTCGAACAGGGCACCATTCGGCTGGCCCCGGTCCGCGTTGCGCGCAGCCGCCGTGATCAGGTTCGGCAGCAGGCTGGGGCGCAAGCTGTCCAGATCGCTGCTGATCGGGTTGGCCAGTTTGCGAGGCTCGTCACCGCCACCGAACTGCTCGGCTTGCAGGGTCGGCAGGAAGGAATAGGTCACGGCCTCCACCAGGCCGCGGGTCGCCAACAGGCGACGGACATCGGACCGGCGGCGCTGTTCCGCGCTCAAGGCAGGTTTCGGCAGGGCTGTTTCCGTCGGCAGGGAGACCGCCGGGATCTTGTCCAGGCCATGGATGCGGATGACCTCTTCCACCAGGCAGGCCTCGCCCACGATGTCATTGCGCCAGGTCGGGATGCTGACGCTGACCTGGTCGCCCTCGCCCGTGATGCAGAAGCCCAAAACCTCCAGGATGCGGACGATCTCGTCGCGCGGGACATCAACGCCACCAAGCTCGGCCACACGGGCGAAGCGGAAGCTGATCGGATCTTGCGGCGAGGGCTGTTCGCCCGCAATCACAAGCTCGGAGGGCTCGCCGCCGCAAAGCTCCATGATCAGTCGCGTCGCGATCTCGGTTCCATCCACCAGGAAGGCGGAGTCGATGCCGCGTTCGAAGCGGAACCGGGCGTCCGTGATCAGTTGCAGCTTCCGACCTGTCGCAGCCGTGCGCACGGGATCGAAAAGCGCGGTTTCCAGGAAGACGTTGGTGGTGTCCAGCTCACAACCCGTATCGGATCCACCGATGACACCGGCCAGAGCGGCCGGAACAACCTCGTCGGCAATGACCGTCATGCCTTCTTCCAGGTCGTAGGTCTTGTCGTTCAGGGCATCCAGCTTTTCGCCATCGACCGCCAGGCGGACATTGATGTTCCCGTTCAGCTTGTCGGCGTCGAAGACGTGCAGCGGACGGCAAAGATCAATGTTCATCAGGTTGGTGATGTCGACCAGAGCCGAGATCGGGCGCAGGCCGACGCTGAGCAAGCGTTCCTTCAACCAGTCGGGGCTTTCGACGTTTTTCACACCCCTGAAGTACCGACCGACAAACATCGAACAGGCCCCACTGGAAAGCGCATCATCCTGGATGGTCACCGAAATCGGGCTGGTATAGGAACCTGCCGCAGCAGTAGTATCGAGGGGTTTCAGCGTCCCCATACCGGCGGCGGCCAGATCGCGTGCCACACCGCGAACGCCCAGGCAATCGCCCCGGTTCGGCGTAATGGCGATGTCTATCACGGGATCATTCAGGCCCATGACCTCAACGGCTGAGGCACCGGGGACGGCGTCGGTATCAAGGTCGATGATGCCCTCGTGCTCGTCCGAAATGCCCATTTCGCGCTCGGACAGCAGCATACCGTTGCTCTCCACACCGCGGATGGTCGCCTTCTTCAGCGTCATGTCGATGCCGGGCACGTAAGCACCCGAGGCCGCGAAGACGCCTTTCAGGCCGGCGCGCGCGTTCGGCGCGCCGCAGACCACCTGCAGCGTCTCGGAACCCGTATTGACCTGACAGACTCGAAGCTTGTCGGCGTCCGGGTGCTGTTCGGCGGAGACCACCTCGGCGATCACAAAGCTCTCCAAGCCCGCCGCCCGGTCCTCGACGCCTTCCAACTCCAGGCCGATCAGGGTCAACTTGTCGGTGATCTCGTCCAGGGTCGCATCCGTGTCCAGATGCGCTTTCAGCCAGCTGAGCGTGAACTTCATCGGTTCAGCCCTCCCGTCAGCGAAGGTACATCCAACGACCGGAAGCCATAGTGGCGCAGCCAGCGCAGATCGTTCTCGAAGAAGGTGCGCAGGTCGGGGATGCCGTACTTCAACATCGCCACCCGTTCGACCCCCATGCCAAAGGCGAAGCCCTGGTGCTTGGTCGAATCGATACCGCAGTTTTCCAACACCTTCGGGTTCACCATGCCGCAGCCCAGGATTTCCAGCCAGTCGTCGCCATGGCCGATCTTGAATTCGCCACCTTCCCGCGTGCAGCCGATATCGACCTCGGCGCTGGGCTCGGTGAAGGGGAAGTAGCTGGGGCGGAACTTCACGGGCAGATCGTCAACGCCGAAGAAGGCGCGGCAGAAATCCACCAAGGTCCCTTTCAGGTGACCCATATGAATGCCTTCTGCGATCACCAGACCTTCCACCTGATGGAACATCGGCGTATGGGTCGCGTCGTAGTCGCAGCGGTAGGTCCGGCCCGGCACGATGATCCGGATCGGCGGCTCTTGCGCCTGCATGGTGTGGATCTGAACGGGCGACGTGTGGGTCCGCAGCACGACGTTTTCTTCGCCCTGCGGCCCTTCAACCTTGGCCGGCATGTAGAAGGTATCGTGTTCCTGGCGCGCCGGGTGGTCGGCCGGGATGTTGAGGGCTGTGAAGTTGAACCAGTCGGCCTCGACATCGGGCCCTTCGGCAACCTGGAAGCCCATCTCGCCGAAGATCGCCGTGATCTCGTCGATCGTCTGGCTGATCGGGTGGATCGCGCCTGCACTCTCGGGGCGAGGGCTGAGAGAGACGTCCACCCGCTCCGTCGCCAACTTGGCTTCGAGTGCTGCGGCTTCGAGGGAAGCCTTGCGGGCCTCGATGGCTTCCGCAACTTCCCCTTTCGCCCTGTTCAACGCCTGACCAAGGGTCTTGCGCTCTTCAGGAGAGGCTTGACCGAGGGTCTTCATCAGACCGGTCAAGCGACCCTTCTTGCCAAGCGCATCAACGCGCACGGCATCCAATTGAGCCAGATCGACCGCCGCGTCCACGGCGGCGAGAATCTCGGCGCGGAGCGACTCAAGGTCGGCCATCGGCTATCTCCCGAAGGTTTATTTTAAGGGATTCGTTTAAGCCAGGGCCGCTTGAGCTTGCTCAGCCAGCGCCTTAAACGTTTCCGGATCCCGCACGGCGATGTCGGCCAGAACCTTACGATCCAGCTCGATGCCGGCTTCTTTCAGGCCGTGCATGAAGGTGGAATAGGTCAGGCCGCACTCGCGGGCACCAGCGTTGATCCGCTGAATCCAGAGCGAGCGGAAATTCCGCTTTTTCACCCGGCGGTCGCGATAGGCGTATTGCAGCGCCTTTTCGACCTTTTCCACCGAGATGCGGAAGTTGTTCTTGTTGCGGCCCTGATAGCCCTTGGCGAGCTTGACCACTTTGCGGTGACGGGCGTGGGCGGTTACGCCCCGTTTGACACGTGCCATTGTTCTGTTCTCCGATTAACCGATTACGCGAAAACCCCGATCGCCTGCTTAGGCGTAGGGCATGTAGGACTTGACGAGGCGTGCATCCGCATCGACCAGGATGAAGCCGCGACGGGCGTTCCGCTTCATCTTCTGGGTCCGCTTGCGCAGGTTGTGTCGTTTGAACGCGAAGTTGGCGCGTACCTTGCCGGTACCCGTCATCTTGAAGCGCTTTTTGGCGCTCGATTTCGTCTTCAGTTTGGGCATTTCACGGTTCCTTAAAGTCTAAAGTTTGAATGGGGCCCGCGACGATGACGGGCCTCCGTGTTGCAAGCGGCTGGGCATGCCCTGCCGGACCGCTGCTGTACCTCCGGAATGTCCAGAGAGCCCGGGGTTATACTTGGGCTTCGAACCGGTTTCAAGGCTTTATGGCGCGTCGCCCGCCCGATGGTTCGGTTCGGCGGAACGGGGAGCTTTTGACGCGTCGGTTTAGGCCTTATGGTAGGCCCATGAACTCAGGCACTCCTCCTCCGCAGGCCGCAACGACCGGGTCGCAAAAACGCGCGCCGGTGGCATCGGATGACACCCGCGTGAACGCGGCGCTGAACCGGGCTGTATCGGAGCTGGAGGCAGCCGTACAGGAGACGGAAAAAGCCGCCGAGCGCATCCTGGGAATAGCGGAATTGATGATCGCCCATGTGGATGCACCGAGCCAGCAGCGCTTGATCGCGATCATGGAAGCCTGTTCCTTTCAGGACCTGACGGGCCAGCGCATCCGCAAAGTCGGGCGTCTGATCAAGTACCTGCGCGACACCCGGCAGGTCTCGGCAGCCGAGATCGCCGGTGCAGCCAAGGCCGCAGCCCCGCCCCCGCCACCACAGCCGACCCCGCCTCAGCCCGAGGGTTTGACCCAGGAAGAGGTGGACCGACTGTTGAATGGTGGCTGAGCCTTCTTAACCCACCACGTTGTAACCGTGATCCACATAGACGGTGTTGCCCGTCATGCCGACCGCGTTCTCTGAGGCCAGGAAAGCCGCCACGTTGCCGATCTGCTCGATGGTGGCCAGTTGATGGCCCGGTGCCTTTTCGGAGGCTGCCTCCATCAGTTCGTCAAATCGGGCAATCCCCGAGGCCGCGCGGGTCTTCAAAGGCCCGGGCGAGATGGTATAGACGCGGATGTTGCTCTTACCCAATTCGGCGGCCATGTAACGAACACTCGACTGAAGAGCTGCCTTCACGGGGCCCATCAGGTTGTAGTTATCGACGACCTTCTCGGCCCCGTAGTAGCTCATGGTCATCAGAGAACCGCCGTCTTTCATCAAAGGTTCTGCATACTTGGCCATCCGGATGAAGGAATGGCAGGAGACATTCATGGCCTCGTCAAATCCATCCTGGGAACAGTCAACGACCCGACCGTGCAGGTCATCCCGGGGGGCAAAGGCGATTGAATGCAGCAAGAAGTCCAGCTTGCCCCACCCTTTTTCGATGGCGGCGAACATGTCTCGGACCTGACCTTTTTCCCGGACATCGCATGGCACCAGGAAATCCGCGCCCAGTTCGGTGGCCAGCGGCTCAACGTGCGGTTTGGCCTTGGCGTTCAGGTAAGAGACGGCCAATTCTGCACCGGCAGCCTTGAAGGCCTGCGCGCAGCCATAGGCGATGGACTGATTGTTGGCGATCCCGACAATGAGACCCTTCTTGCCCTTAAGATCGATCATGATGATCCCTTCATTTCAGGAGAACGGAACCGTCTTATTCCCTGGGTGCCAAAGGCAGGACGCCGCGACACGCCGGTTCCGTTAAAGATGATCGGGTTATATGACTGAAAGTCATTACGGGCAAATGAAGAACCACTTCAAGACAGCGCGTTCATAAAACCCGCCAGCTTGATATCCAGGTCCGTCACACCGCCGGAATCATGGGTCGCCAGAGTCACTTCAACCCTATTGTAGACATTGAACCATTCGGGATGGTGATCCATCTTTTCCGCCATGAGGGCACTCTGCGCCATAAACCCGAAAGCTCGGTTGAAGTCTGCGAAGGTGAAGGTTTTTGTGATGGCATCCCGGTCCGCCCTTTTTGACCAGCCATCCAGTCCTTTGAGCGCGGCATCGATGCCGGCTTCATCCAATTTCTTCGCGGCCATACGGCGAACTCCCTTTGGTCATCGTCCTATCAGGCAGGTGGTTTCAAACCCTTGCCCGATCAAGGGGAGACCGGGTCTTGCCTGAGACTTATGGCACGGCACCCGACCTGATCGCCCTGGAACGACTGGCGGATCAGGCTCTGCTCGACTTGCCAGAGGCTTTCCGAACGTTTGCCCAGGGCCTGACCATCCGTGTCGAGGACTTTCCGGCCGACGATGTTGTTCAAGAAATGAAGCTGGAAAGCGCCTTTGACCTCTTGGGGCTCTATCAAGGTGTCCCGTTGAACGCGAAGAGCCTCTCGGACACCCCGGAAGACCTGGACCGGGTGTTTCTATACCGCCGTCCCATCCTGGATTACTGGGCCGAAAGCGGAGAGACACTGGAGCATTTGGTCCGGCACGTGCTGATCCATGAAATCGGCCATCACTTCGGTCTCAGCGATGACGACATGCACGCCATCGAGGAAGAGACCGATTAAACCGGAAGGCCAAACCGCCGGGCCAACGCAAAGGCTTCGGCTCGATGACGCAAGCCCAACGCCAAGGCAGACAGCAGGATCACGAGCGCCAGCATCATCATCCCCCATTCGGCAAACCGGAAGTGCGTGACCACGGCACCGATCATGAAGGCCGCCAGCCCCAGCGCCGCTGCCGCCCGAAGACGTTCGATGAACAGAGCAACCGCCCCGGCGACCTCGATTCCGCCCGCCGCATACATGAACCAGATCGGATAGCCCCATCGCTCGAAAGCCTCGACCTCGAAGGGAAATGCCAACAGCTTTGCCAGGCCTGATGCAAAGAACACCAGGGCCAGAAGCCAGAAAAACAAGCGCGTGCTGGTGATCAAACCAAGATTCCTTCCTGGCCACTGCAGGTTATTGAGATCAGTTTTAAAGCCATTTCAATAGGAGTTGGCTTGCCTGGCTATGGGGTATGTCGTCAAAAACCGAAGATCAAAAAACCGAGGACGCCCTGAAAAGGTCTCAGATATCACGGAAAAAACGGACTGTCCCGCGACCGTCCTTTTTCACGTGGTACATGGCTTCATCCGCCCGCTTCAACAAGGACTGTGGATCCTCGGCATCCAGTGGGAATAGCCCGATGCCCACGGAGGCCCCGATATCGGCACGCCCCTCGGGCAGAAAGAACGGGTCGCCCAGCCGATCAACGATGGCCTGGCCAATGGTCTGCGCCGGCTCCTCGTCGCTCAGCCCATCCAGCACGGCGATGAATTCGTCGCCACCAAGGCGCCCGATGGTATCGCTTGAGCGGACCTGATCTTTCAGTCTCTGTGCGACCAGTTGCAGCAGTTCATCGCCCGCGTCATGGCCGAGTGTATCGTTGACCTGCTTGAAGCGATCCAGGTCGATGAACAATAGGGCGACCATGGTGCCGGACCGCCTGGCGTGCAGAACCGCCTGCCCCAGCCGATCCATAACAAGTGAACGATTTGGCAGACCGGTCAGGGCGTCATGAGTCGCAGCGTGGCGAAGTTGCTCTTCCGCCCGTTTGCGCTCACCGATCTCGGCTTCCAATTCTGCTGTTCGATCCCGAACCCGCTGTTCCAGCGTCCTGTTCAGCTTGCTCAGTTCCGCCACGTGGCGGTTATGGCCCGAGATGTCCCGGGCTTCCAACATGTATTCCTTGCCGATCCGCCCATCCAGGGGGGCCAGCCCCACTTCGCAGTCGATGACAGCGCCGTCCGCCCGGAGCAGTTTCATGGGCACCAGTTCATCGTCCCAGAGCATGCTGGCCAGCAATTCACCTTCGAACAAATCCCGATAGACCGGCTGAACGAACTCTTCGATCGACCGCCCCAGGATCACCCCTTCGCTTTCGGCCCGGAGCATCTGCACACCGGCCGGATTGACGAAGCGGATAAGCCCTTCCTCGACAACGGCGATCAGGTCCAACGCATGGCCCACCAGGGCGCGATAGCGTTGTTCGGACCGATGGATGGCTTCAGCCATGCGCATGGTCGAGGTCACATCGTGTGCGACCAGAATCAGCACGTTTTCACCCACGTCGGGCTCTTCCACGACGTTGACCCGGAAGGCCAGCTCCCGCCCCTCCCGCCCGATCATCTTTAGGGGAAAGGGTTGGTTCTCGGTCAACAGCATGGGAAACAGGTCTTCACCCACTTCCCGGTATTCCGGTGCCACGAAGTCAAGCAGAGACAGGCCCTCAGCTTCGATGCCGTCGAGCTGCAGAAAACCCTTGCCAGCCGCATTCATGCGCAAAATCCGACCAGCGGCAATCAGGCATACCAGATCGGAAGACCGTTCCATAAAACCCAGGTCAGGGAGGAGTCCCCCCCGGTCCAGATCTCTGCTCTCGCTCGCGTCGGGCATCTCGTCTCTTCACTTCCTCGTTGCCGCCAGCCGTGTTTGATAGACGGGCAGCGAAGGTCATCGAACCGGGTTTTGCTGGGTTTGTACCCGATCTCGCGGTTTTCCGCTAGGATGGCTGACAATGCCTCGGGGTTACCTGTCCCGTTTATCCCCAGTCCGGGCTCCAGAAGAAGGCAAATCCGGCAATTGGGCGGCCTGTTCCTTCAGCTTGCGACCGGTTTCGCGCAACTTCTCCACATCGACTTTATTCATGGCGCTGCCATAGGCTTTCAGGCTGGCACCGAGCGCGTCGGTGGATTTCTTCAGGCGGTCCATCTCGGATCGGAACTGGCCCAAAGCCGCCCGGTTGGTTCGTCCGGCCTCGGCGATTGTTTCCAAAGCGCGGTCCAGGCGATTGCTGGCAGACTGCGTGCCATGGCCCCGTTGCTTCTGTTGGGCATCGCCCGGCAAGCTTGGCGGCGGATCAATCACTCGGTCCGGAGCCGGGGCGTAGAACGGCCCCTCGGACTTTCGCTTCGACGCGCGATGAAACGGAATAACTTCGCCCACAGCCAAATCCCTTCAAGATCTGTCGACCGACGAAAACCGGCAACCGATATCAGTGATATGGATGCTGAACGGGCCCCGAGACGCCGACCCAGCCCATGAGCTTCGCTCCGATCGGAGAAAGCCCCGTTTCGTCAGCACGAGCTCGCAGAGCGCACCTTGGGCGCCCCCCCATCGGATACCCCCCCGGTATCCAGATGGGTTAAAATGCCACAGCGCATCCCACAGGTCCACCTAAACCGGGAAAACTGAAGCTTTGTTAACCCTTCCAGGACGTTAACCCTTCGACAAGCAGTTTGGAGTAGAGTTACAGTAGATCGTTCGAGATCGACTTTCGCTTGCAGGACGCTCGACACCCACGAACGGCGGCCGAAGCTTTGACCGCCTCGGGTTCTTTGGGAAGAATTAGACCAGAATGTTCAATAGGGTAAGCACCGC
Source organism: Magnetovibrionaceae bacterium (assembly GCA_049603795.1). GTDB lineage: Bacteria > Pseudomonadota > Alphaproteobacteria > Rhodospirillales > JBMYSY01 > JBMYSY01. The sequence continues at coordinate 12,169 of JBMYSY010000032.1, read as the reverse complement.
CATCCGGAAGCAAAACCCGACCTTCAAAACGGGTCTGGGCATCGGCGCGCTCGGTTTGGCCATTCTAGTGTCCACCGGGGCTTCCGTCGTGATCGCACGCGGTCACACCGACCCGGACCTCAGCCCCGGCGTCCAGCTCTCCGTTGATGACATTCCCCTGACCGCCAGGGCTGCGGGCAAGGTCACTGTCGGGATACCACCGTTGCCCATTCGGCCCTCGGCATCCGGCGAAGCCGGGGACGGAACCGGGGGCGTCCAAGTCGCGAAAGCAACGCCTGACCGGTCCGATTACGATGGCTTCACCGAAAACAGCATGAGCCCACACCGCAGCGAACTGCGCGATCTGACATCGCTTGCCCGCCCGACCCTGCCGCTTTTGGCCAAAACCATGGTGGAATGGGACGAGGATAGGGCGTTGGAAGACGAAGAACAGACCCATGCGCGAGCCACAGCCATTATGGAAGCTGCGACAACGCGCGAAGATTACCAGCGCGCCTTCCTGCTGTTCGAACAGGCCGGCCTGGCCGGTCACGCAGAATCCGCCTACCGCGCCGGACGTCTGCTGCAAATCGGTTTTACCGGGGTCCACGACATGTTTCACGCCCGCAGGCTCTATGCCCTGGCGGCCGAACAGGACCATGGTCAGGCGCTTTATACTCTGGGCCTGATGACCATCCAGGGTGAAGGCGGTCCGGCCAATGTTTCCCTGGGCCTGAGCTTCCTGAAATCTGCAGCGCGCAACGACCACGCGGACTCTCGCGCCTTCCTGGAACGCAACGAGATCACCTTTTAGCCCCAGCTGTTTAACCAGCAGGCCATCCTTTCAGACTGTCCAAAGATTCAGGTGCTGAGCGGCTTGCCAATCAGGTTGCGAAAGACGTCGGCCGGTTGCGGTTTGGCGAACAAATAACCCTGGACCTCGTCGCAGCCCTCATTGGCCAGAAAGGCGAGCTGGCTCTCGGTCTCGACCCCTTCCGCGACGACCAGCAGGCCCAGGGCGTGGCCAAGGTCCAGTACGGCGCGCACGATGGCCTCCGCCTCCCGGCTCTCTCCCAGATCGGTAATGAAGGACTTGTCGATTTTGACCATGTCGAAGGGATATCGCCTCAGGTAGGCCAGACTGGAATAGCCCGTGCCGAAGTCGTCCATCGCCAGACGAACCCCAAAGGTGCGCAATTCCCGCAGCAACAGCGCCGCCTTCTTCGGGTTCTGCATGACAATGTTTTCGGTCAGCTCGATCTCGATATCCAAAGTCGACAGGTCCACCTTGGACGACAGATCATCCAACAGACGTTGCAGCCCCCGGTCCTGGAACTGCCGGGCGGATACGTTGACGGACAGCCGGACCGGGAAGCGGCCGAGAGTCGGATCATCCCGCCAGGACTTGGCCTCCTCAACCGCGGCGCGCAGCACCCATTCGCCGATGGGTCCGATCAGGCCCGTGTCTTCGGCGATCGAAATGAAGGCATCCGGCATCACCAGGCCCTTTTCCGGATGACGCCAGCGTAAAAGCGCTTCCGCGCCCGTAATACTCTGGTCGGCGACGGAAAGAATCGGTTGGTAGTGCAATTCGAATTCGCCGCGTTCAATCGCACCATGCAGATCGCCTTCGGTTTTCAGGCGATTCTCCGCTTCCCGGTTGAGGTCGCGGGTGAAGAAGCTGAAGCCCCCTTTTGCCCCCCTTTTGGCCTGATACATGGCCGCATCCGCATGTTTCAGCAACGTCTCCGGGTCAGCGCCGTCGCGGGGATAGATGGCGACCCCGATACTGCAGCCGGTGTGCACGTCTTGACCGTTAATATTCGCGGGCTCGGCCATTTCTTCTGTGATGCGATTCAGCACGTCGATCACATGCCCTTCGCTTTCCGGACCGAAGAGCAGTACGACGAATTCGTCCCCGCCCTGACGCGCCACGGTATCACCACGGCGCGTGCAGGCCTCGATCCGGCTGGCTGCCAACTTGATCAGATCGTCTCCGGCGCTGTGCCCCAGGGTATCATTGACGGTTTTAAAATTGTCCAGATCGACAAACAGGATGGCCAAGATCTGGCGGTGCCGCCTGGCATGGGCGATGGCCTGCTCCAGCCGATCATAAAACAGCCCGCGGTTGGGAAGGCCTGTCAGGTCGTCGTGGCTGGCCTGGTGCTCAAGTCGCGACTCGTAGCCTTTCTGGGCTGAAATATCCTGCAGGGTTTCGACCGCACCACAAATCTGTCCCGAGCCGTCCCGGATGGGTGCGGCCGTGAAGTAAAGCCACTTCGGCCCCGTGGTGAAGTTCGGGAAATAATCCGTCGCCTCCCAGGCTTCCGGTATCAGCGGCGAGGGCGACCACTTGCCTTGATAATAGGTATCGATGGCACGATCGTCGCTATCAAGGATCAGATCAGCCAGTACCGGCCGGGGCCGCCCGTAAAAGGGTTCCCACTGCCGGTCGGATCCTATGATCTCGTGCTTGGAGCCGCCGACGATGGCTTCGCAGGCGCGGTTCCAATGGGTGACTTTATGGTCGGCGTCGAGCACGAACAGCGGGACCGGGCAGGCATCGATCACACTGGTCAACAGGTGCCGCGTGCGGTTCAGACTTTCGACAGACCGCTTGGTATCGGTAACGTCGCGCAGCGTCTCTATGGCACCGACGATTTCCCCATCCGCTCCGTGCAGCGCAATGGCGGTAAAAGCCAGCCAACGTCCACCGCCCGGGAAATGCTCAAAGAAATCCTCCGCCTCCCAAGCACCGCTGATCACCGGCGAGGGGTGGTATTTGCCGGCGTAGAATTCGTCCAGACGCTGAATGCGTTGGTCAACGATCAGGTCCGCCATTGTGGGGCGCGGATGATCGTAGAAGGGTTTCCAGGGCTCGTTGGTCCCGAGCATTTGATCGGCAGAGACCCCTGAGACCGCCTCCAGCGCCGGATTCCAATGGATGATCCGATGGCTTCTATCGATAGCGAAGGTCGGCACAGGCGAGCCGTCCAGGATTTGCTGCCAAAGCCCGGTTGTCCCAAACGACAACCCTTCCCCCTCGCCTGACGGCTTTCCCGGCCTGGTCGGCCTCTCGCCCATCTGTGTTTCCTCCGCCTCCGGCTTACCCAAACGAGGCCATCCCCTGCGCCCGTCGAGTTGCCAGATTCCTGAACCGGTTAACGACTTTATGATAGGCCAGGAAGAGGCCAGTCGTCTTATTGTCCGGATACCTGCATAGGCTTGAGTGTGACAATCAACCCGGACGAGGTCAATCCGGCAGCCTTGTGCCAATCGGGAAGAAGGCCTCTTGGCAAATGGCGAATCGCTGGATAGAGTGCCGCCCTCACGCAGGACGCGTTTCCCTGCGGTTTCGGCGAATGGGGCGTGGCCAAGTGGTAAGGCAGCGGTTTTTGGTACCGCCATTCGCAGGTTCGAATCCTGCCGCCCCAGCCAAATCCCACTTTTTGCGGATTTTCCGCTGTTATTGTCTCCCGAATGGAGTGCGATAGCGGCGGCTTCTGCCGATGGTTCAAAAGGTAGCCGGACTGTGGCACCCCCTTCCCCATCGTCTCTGGTGCGGTTCGATATTACTGCGTTGAAAAGACGCCGTTTTTCCCGTGCATCCTGGCGTTCGAACAGGGAACAGTAAAAGCTGGCGGCTCCGTCAGTTTGCTTGACAGCAGCGGAAACCGCCGACTATGAACTCTTTCGTTTGACCGGAGAAACTAGGTTCTCCGGCCAGTGTGTGCGCAGCTCAGTGGGAGAGCACTGTCTTCACACGGCAGGGATAGCAGGTTCAATCCCAGCCGCGCCCACCATCTTGGGATCACCCTGCCGGATTGCAATGGCGCGGTCCGGAAAGGTGACGGAAGACGCAAGATTTGAAGGTAATGGGGCATGACAGAAACATCTCAGCCGCTTGACGTTATTCGTGAAGTCATCAAGTCCATCCAGCCGAAGGCCAAGTGCCTGGCCTTGGATGACGCTGCCTTCCGCGCCCTCGATTTGAGCGAAGACGTAGGCCTCGACAGCCTCGATTTTATCAACTTCCTGTTCAAGATCGAACAACTGGCCGGTAAATCGATCTCCGCCGAGGATATCGATGACCAGGAATTGACGAGCATCGCCAACCTCGAAAAGTACCTTGGGTAAGCGCGACCCGTCTGCTTTAACCGGATATCCTTCGGATAATATGTTGTCCTATGGGGTAGCCGCTTTCTGATGGCGGGCGCGATACGAGTCCCGGCATTTAGGGAAAGGTCCGAGAGTGATGAGTCCTTCCAGCGGTCGAGGAACGGCTGACTTCCGAACCCACTACTTCTTCGAAGGCGAACGCCCCTACGTGCAATCAGCTGTTCAGACCAAAGAGCTGTTTCGCTACCTCGAGCATCTCCGCACCGCCGGAGACCTGCCTGCTGACGGTGCCGTCCGCCTGGATCTGGTAAAATATCGCGAAGAGGTCACCTTTGATGGCCGTTTCGTCCTCACGCCCTTGGACGGACCAGACGACATGCCGACGCCCGACTCGGCTTTCGTGATGAACCTCTCCATCGGCGAGAAGGCCTTTTTGGCCCATTTCGAGCCAGATGATGATGCGCCGGTCCGCGAGAACCGAAAGGGCGGCGAAAGCACGGCCTTTCTATCCGATTTCGTCATTGATCAGCCGTTTCACGGCCGCGCCCGGGTCCAGGTGCCGGATGCCGGGGCCGATCTTCTGCGCGGGATTATTGCTTTCGTACGGGAAATCCTGCTCGGCAGTTTGGGGCCGACCGAGAAAGTGCGTTGTGCCTTCATTCGCGACTGGCAGGTCGCAGAGGCCTTTCTTCCCCGGGGCCCTCGAACGGGTGGTGACTTGAAGGTCCACTGCCAAGGCCGCAGGATGATGCAGGCCAAGGACCGCGCAGCCTTCGTCTTTCAGGTCGGGCTGGAAAGCGGCCCGACTATGGCAGGCGATCACGAGGGGCAGTTGGTCATTTGCTTTTATGCCTGGCCCGCCGTCTCATAGGGCTTGCCGTTTACCGCCCGGCTCAGGTGTGGAAGTGGTTGAGCGTGTCGCAGCGCAGTCCGAGGCGCAAGGTCTCGAGCGAAATGACATCTTTCAGGGCAATGTTGCCTAGGTTCACATCCGGTCCGAATTTCTTGATAAACCAGACTTGTTGGTGCTTGAGCGGGGCCTCCCAGATCAGGTTTTCCGGGTTGATATGGTCGATGATCTCGGCGATCAGGCCGGTCCGCAATTCATTGTTGGCACGGTACATGCCGCTGCTGCCTGACTCCCGGCCTTCACACACCACCTTGCTGGAGCCGGCGGAAAGTTCTTCCTTGATGTGCTTGACCCAATCCTGAGGGACACCGATCTGATCGGGGTCCTTGCTGCCGTATTCGGACTGCACTTCAAAGGTCCCGGACAGCCGTTCAATGAGGCTTAGTTTATCCTTGCGCTCAATTTCGATGGAGCCGTCGGAGACCTCGATTTTTTTGATGCCGCTCTCCTTCGCGAAGGCGATGTAGTCATCGATCTTGTTCTGTAGAAAAGAGATCTCAAACAGGGTCCCGCCAAAGGTGGGGACGAGGTCGTAGTCCTCGCACAGCGCGACCTTGGCCTGCAGATGGGGGCAGACCAGGCTGGTTCCCCAACCCAACTTCAACTGATCGATGAACGCAGAACTGGCTTCAAAAGCATCCTTCAAGGTGCTTAAGCCATAGCCTGTGTCGATCACCATGGTTTGGCCTTGGGAGCGGGGCTTTAGGGCTCTGGGAGGTACGGAGAGGAACATGATCTAACCCATTTCGGCGAGGAATTTTTGGCTCTCGGCCACAAGTCGTTCGGCGGTGTTTTCATGATGCCGACGAGCTTCGACTGACCGCTGATTGTGTTGGTCGATGACGCTATCAAGCCTGTTCAGCATGGCATCCAGCGGCTCCGGTCCGGCACCGCCCAGTGTTTTCCGGGTCAGGATGACCTCATCCGGTGCGCAGAGTTTCAGGAGTTCATCCGTGTCCAGCGCCGAGATGTCCACATCCCTTTCCTGTGCAATGGTCCGAAGCCTGGCAAAAGCCTTCTCTGAAAGCGCCTCTTCGGTCTGTGCAAGCTCGCGAACGAAGGCGCCAACGATGTTGTGCGCCGTCTGATAATCACAACGGCAGCGGAGTAATAGGTGATCCGCCAAGTCCGTGGAAAAAGTATAACCCTCCCGCGCGGCCTTTGCCATTTTGTCAGGGTGGAAGGTCAGTTCGGAGAGGAGCCCCCCCAGAAGCGACATCGCTTTTGTCGAATTCTCGAGCTCCGTCAACAAGGAGCCATAGACGAATACCCGCGAGTCCGGAAAGCCACTGGGCCCTTTACCGAGCCCGCCATACTGGCTCATCAGGCCCATCTGGCTGGTGGCCAGCCCCCGGAAGTAGGCCAGGGCATAGGGGTTTTTCTTCTGGGGCATGATCACGCTGGCCCGGCAAAACCGGTCGGGCAGGTCCACGAAGCCGAATTCGGCCGTGTTCCAGATCATCAGTTCTTCGCAGAGGCGGCTCAGGTTTGCCATGGCCTGGGCCAGATTCGCCGCGATCTGCATGGGAACGTCGGGCTTCCACATGGCATCGCGGGTATGAACGGCGACAGATGAAAAACCCAGCAGATCGGCAAGCCGCTGTCGATCCAAGGGAAGTCTCGACCCATTGACGCTACCGGCCCCGCCGGGACAGGAATCGAGTACGGTCAGGCCCTGCTCCCACCTGTCGAGATCCCGGACCAGCGATTCCAGAAAGGTCAGCAGATAGTGACCCAGGGTCGTGGGCTGGGCGTGAAGATAGTAGGTCCAATCCGGCATAATCGCCGACCGTTGGTTCTTGGCGATCCGCAGCAGCGCTTCCGCCGTCCCGAGCATCGCGCCCTCGCAAGCCAGATAGCGTTGTTTGGCCGCCAGCAGAAAGGCAATATTGACGGCTTCCCGGCGAGCCCGTCCGGCATGCAGCCAACCAGCAGTCTGGCCGAGGCGGCTTTTCAGAAAGGCATCCATGGAGTTATAGGCGTCGCCATGTCGCGGGTCGGAGACCACCTCTGACGCCTTGTCATTCTGACAAAGCGCGATCAACTGGGGCAAAACCTTCCCCGCAATGTCGCGAGGCACAATGTCCTGTTCGCAGAGCATAAGGAAATGGGCGAGATTGGCGCGCGCCAGGCCGGGCATCAAAAGGGGTGCCTGTGCGGAGTCTTGGGCATAGGCGCTGTCGACCAGAATCTGGGCCGGCTCAGCCTTCAGGCTCCCCCCTACGCCGTAATGGTCACTCATCCCCACCTGCTGCCTTCGAGCCTGACAGATACCGGGCAGCGCAGACGCCAGCACGGCGACCGAACACGAAGATATCCGTCAATGAGTTTCCCATCAGCCTGTCTTCACCATGAACGCCCCATGTAACCTCCCCAGCAGCAAACAAGCCCGGAACGGTCGTCTCGGCATTCTGATTAATGACTAAGCCACCCAAACTGTAATGTAGTACTGGATAAACAAGAACCGGTTCAGAGCTTAAATCCACCCCGTACTCTCTAAATACGGAGTACAAACGCGGTATCGTTTCAGCCAAAGTACCTGGACCATTAATGCGATCCACGTCGGGGGTTGTCAACCATACCCCTTGGCGGCCATCCGGCGTTTCAACACCGTTTCCGGCCTCGCATTCGCGGACGATGGCATCCGTCAGTTTCTGGCGGGTGGCAAGCGGGTCAGTGAAGGGCTCCCGGTGGCGGTTCAGCAGGTTCGCGCCCAATCCACGCACCGTTTCTGGCAACACCTCGCGGCGCAGCGGCTCCGGACTGATCACGCCGGTGGGGTGCATCTGCGACAGGTCGGGGTTGATCAGGTCCGCCCCGATTTCCTGGCCCAATTCGGCCCCATCGGGCGCGGCGGAAGGGCCCTCGAAGACCATCCCGGCCCGCCTCTCCCGCGGTATCAGCCCGCCTGTAGCCAGGATCACGCTGTCTGCAGTGATCTCGAATCGGCCCGCCTCCTGGTGAAGTTCCACAACAAAACCCGTGGTGCCCTCCGCGGTAGTTTTCGCTCTCAGAGTTTCGACGGCGGTCTGTTCAAACAAGGGGATCTCAGCGCGTTCGACGGCCTCCAACAGCGGCGCGATGATTCGGCGGCCGGTTTCGTCACCACAGCCCAGGACGCGCGGGTGTGTCAGGCCGGCGGCCTGCTTCAGAACGTAGCCCTGATCGTTGCGATCAAAGGCTACACCCAGACCTTCCAGCCAGGCCACGATCTGGGGTGCCTGTTCGACCATCAGCCGCACCAGTTCCGGGTTGTTCTTGCTGTTGCCGGCGCTGATGGTGTCCTGGAAATGGGTTTGTGCCGAATCGCCGGGACCGAGAGCGGCCTGAACCCCGCCCTGGGATCGGGCGGTCTTGGAATCGAGCGCATCGGCCTTGGTGACGATCACGACATCGATGCCGGCCTGCTTAGCCTCCAAGGCGGCGGCACATCCAGCCCCCCCGGCACCAACCACCAGCAGCGGGATGTGGTCATCGGCGGCGAGCGGCCTAGTCACACGCTTCCGCATCCCAGGTCGCCTTGATCATCTGGCGGAGTTTGTTCCGGTCGACCTTACCGGTCCGGGTCGAGGGCAGAGCCGGAAAGGACATGACATGTTGAGGCATGAAGTGGGTCTCGACGCCTTTCAGCCGTTTCTTGACATCCCTTAGCCCCGAAACCGGGCTGGGTTCCTTGAAGCATAGAACAATGACCACATCCTTTACACCACTGGGGTCTCGGGTACCGACGACCGACAGGGCATGCTCGGGCCAGAGCGGCACGATCTTGGTTTCAATCTCGTCGGGATGAACCAGAAGGCCGTTGATGTTGATGACGTCATCGGCGCGGCCGCGAAACTCCAGGAATCCCTCGGGGTCCAAGACCCCCCGGTCGGAGGTGATGTGCCAGCCATCCCGCAGCGTGGAGCGCCAGAGCGCGTCATCCAGGTAACCGAGGCAAAGGTTGGAACCTTTCACCGCGATCAGGCCTTCGGTTCCTTGCGCAACGGGCTTGTGGTCCGCATCGAGGATCTGGATTTCCATGCCGTCCGAGGCCGGGCCTTCGGTGTGAATCTTATCTCGATGGGCGTTCAACTCGAAGAATGTGGCGCGCATGGCTTCTGACAAGCCATAGTGCAGGAAAATCCGCGTGTCGGGCAGGGCGTCGAGCAGTTTCTGACGGTAGAAGGCGGAAAACCGCATCGCGCCCGATTGGACCCAGGCGATTTTTTTCGCCAGCAATTCCAGATGAGGGCCTTGGGCGATCTTGAGGACCGATGCCAAGATGGATGGCGGAATGGCGAGCGCGTTGCAGTCTTCGCCTTCGATCAGCTCGAAGAGTTCGCCCAGGCGCACAAAGCTATCCGGCAGAACAACGGTTCCGCCAACGGACAACACCGAATGGCAACGGCCAAAAGCATAGGCGTGATCCAGGGGGGCATAGATGAGCTCGACCACGGAGCGGTCGATCCCCATCGCCCGGTTCATGAACGAACAGACCGCGGAAATACTCGAATGCGCAAGCCGGACCCCCTTCAGGGAGGCAGATGTGGTGCCGGATGTGAACAGGATCAGTGCCTCGTCGGCCGATACCCCGTCATTGCCCGGCCCCGGCGCGGTTTCATCACCAAGCACGTGAGGCGTAGCGATATCCGACAAAACCACCTTGATGCCCGCGGCGCGTCTCGCACCGTCAAACCGGTCCATGTCCTTTCGCGGCAGCGGTACGGCGCTCGCACCGATGCTGAACGCGGCATAGAAGGCGATCAGCAGATCACGGCCTGCTTCCAGTTGGCAGCCCACCCTGTCCCCAGGGCGTACACCGGCTTGCCCCAGGCTGGCGGCGCAGCGGTCGATGGCGCCCAGCAGTTCCGCGTAGGTGTACCGGTTGCCGGACTCCACAATGGCCGCGTGGTCCGGAAAATCCCGGCAAATCTCGGTGAACAGGTTCTTGGTCGGCATCGTGTTTTCATCCGGCAAAGCGCGAACAAGAGGGCTCTCAATAAACGAGGCATCCCCCAAGCTCAAGGCAGAATGGGGTATCCGCGTGGGTTTCGCCGGACCCTGGGGAAAGGTGCTACAGCCGCTTTTTTAGGAAGTCGCCGATCACGCGTTCCGATTGCGGCACGTTGATCACAAAGTCATTGCAGCGTCGGCCCTCGGCAGCGTCCAGGGCTCCCGCATGGAATGTGATGATGCAGACATCTTTTATCGGGGCCGCACGATAGAAGTGAAGCCCCCACGATCAAGCAGCTGGGAACGACAAGTTTCCGGAGCCAGAAGTTCGCACTTGATACCAGTGGCGTTTCGAGCGACGTATGGCCCATGGCACTGCTACCTGCCCTCGGTATTATGCGCGTGATGCTAGGCCGTAAACTCAAAAACGGGATTCCCCAGCTGGTCTGGGTGTGATTCAAACTCCAAAAGGAGTTTGCAATGCCCCGATATGACCTCACGGACTTTGAATAGTCCGCGATAGAGCCAATCCTTCCTCGGAAGTCGCGAGGGGTGCCACGTGTCGTTGACCGGCGTGTTCTGAATGGCATTTTCTGGGTGCTTCGCAGCGGTGCACCCTGGGCTGACCTTCCGGGCCGGTATGGTCCGCATACGATCTGCTACAACCGATTCCGCCGCTGGACAAAGGCGGGATTTTGGGACCGGGTCATGGATGCGGTCACGGAAGCGCATGACGGTGACGTCCAAATGATAGACGGTACCAGCGTGCGCGTGCATCACTCGGCGGCGACTTAAAAAAAAGCCACCCAGATCGATGTATGGGTCGAAGCCGTGGCGGACTGACGACGAAGATCCATGCGTTCACAGATCGAAACGGTCTGCCCATCCGCCTCAGCCTGAGCGAGGGACAGACGCACGATATCAAAGCGGCGAAGGACCTATTGTCAGCGCTCCAACCGCGCCAACTGGTCTTGGCTGACAAAGCCTACGATGCCGCCTGGCTCCGGGCGCAGATCGAAAGCCAAGGCGCGGTCCCGAACATCCCGAACCGCTCGGGAAAGGCCTGGAACAGTTGCTTCTCCGGCGAACCCTACAAAGACCGGAATCTCGTTGAAAGGTTCTTCAACAAAATCAAATTCTTCCGACGAATCGCCACCCGATATGACAAACTCGGCACGACTTACCTCGCCATGGTAAAGCTCGCCGCAATTCGAATTTGGTTGCGGCAAAATTAGCCTGCAGCCTAGGGTTGCTATTTACATGACACACGTACGACGACACGATCACGTAAGTTAAAATTTCAAGTGTTGCGTGAAACATGCCAGACATTCATGAAGTAATTTCAGGCGAACCGATCTCTCCGCCAGGCATGAAGGGAGGTCTCCGGTTCTCTAGCGTTGACGAGTTTGAGCAGTGGTTGGACCGGGAGGAAAAGGCTTGGCACCCACTATTTGACGAGCTGAGAGCCCGGGCAAAAACAGACGCGACATACAAAGCTTTGGCCAATGCAGCCCAGGCCCAAGTAAAGAATTTTCGACATACATTAGACCAGATGCCCAACTTTAAGGCGAATCAAGGGCCGCATCGTCATATTGCGGCCACAACGCTCACAAACCTGGTAGCCCGCATCGAAACAGGTGCCACCATCATATCCGAAACCGTCCAAGGTAAACGCTTGTTGGGCATGGTTGATGCGGACCCAGTCGCAGCGATTGTTGGGCTACTAATTGCTCAGGAGAAAGGGATCAGACTCAACGGCCCGCAAGGGGAGTATGACCTAGCAACGATACTCGCCTCATATGCTGATTATATTGTTTTCGGCCAAAACAAGCTTCGCATTACGAAGGCCGAACAAGAAAGCCTCGATGGCATACGGGAACGACTAGCTGCAGATGGCAATCGGACGGTCAGCGACTTGGAGGAAACACTTGAAAAATGCCGTAAAGACATCGAGACGCTCTTCGCAGAAATCCAGGATCAGCGTGCGGCTGATGATCAGGAACGGGCAGAGGTGCTCGATGATGCGGAGCGACTGCGGGAGTACTTCAAAGCCCAACTCCAGCTAAAAGAGCCTGCCGAGTACTGGCGCAAGCTGGCATCCGAGAAAGGTTGGCAAGCGAGCATTGGCGCCGCCACGTTCGTTGTAACGGGGGTCGCTGGCGTGTTTCTACTAGGCCGTAAACTCATAAACGGGATTCCCAAACAGGCCTGTGTGTGATTCAAACT
>JBMYSY010000031.1:0-26247 GCA_049603795.1 Magnetovibrionaceae bacterium | reverse complement strand
GCCCTAGGTCTGTTGAAGAACCTGTTGCTCTTCAACAGCGGGCAGCGTCGGTATGGGAAAAGACACCTCTACGGTCGTGCCGACGTTTTTCTCGCTTTCGATCCGAAAATCGCCTCCGTGCAGATCCACGAGATGCTTCACGATGGGCAGGCCGAGGCCCGTTCCCTCGTGCGCGACCCTGGAGGATTCCCGAGCCTGGCCAAAGGGCTGCATGATGATCTCAATTTCCTCTTCCGCGATGCCAAGGCCCTGATCTGAAACATAAATGACAACGCGATTCTGTGGAGTCCCTGTTGCGGCACCAACCCGAATGGTCTTGTCGGGCGGAGAAAACTTGTCAGCGTTCGACAGGAGGTTGACGAGGATTTGCCGCAGACTGCGAGGGTCTGCATAAACTTCCGAAAGACCGTCCTCTATCTCCACGTTGATTGCGTGTTCGTCCCGTTTTCCTCTCGCCTCGATGAGCTTCGTCGCGTCGGAGATGGCCGGTCCAAGTTCACAATAGGTGGGGGACAGCGTCAGCTTGCCGGCCTCGATCTTCGATAGGTCCAGAATATCGTTGATGATTGAAAGCAGATGCCGGCCGGACCAGTGAATGTCTTTTGCGTATTGGATGTAGCTTTCATTCTGTATTGGCCCCAGGGACTGGTTTTCGATCAGTTGGGAGAAACCGCAAATGGCATTCAACGGCGTCCTGAGTTCGTGACTCATGGAGGCCAGGAAGTCCGATTTTGCTTCGTTGGCCAACTGCGCGGAATGAACGGCGGCTCGCAGCCGTGCCTCCATGATCTCCCGTGCTGCGATGTGCGAAGAGATGCGTCGGTACATCGAAACCGAAAAGGTGATAACGGCAACAATCGTCAGGCTGAACGCGACCCAGGCGAAAAACCGGAAGAGCTCCACCGATGCCAAGCGTTCTTCGAGACTCGCCTTTTCGGTTTGCAGCATTTTATCGACGACGAGGCGGATTCCATCCATGGCGTTCTGGCCCAGATCGGATTGGACCAGGCCCAAGGCCTCCTCGAACTGGCCTTGCTTGTATAGGGCTATCGTTTGCTTCAACTCCGCGATCTTGGTCTCGATCAACAGCTCAAGATCGATCAGCAGAACCTGCAACTTCTCATCCACCTGACTCAACCGGGATAATTCTAAGAAAACACCGTCTAGGGCCGTTAGCGCTTCATTGTGGGGTTCCAGATAGCGATCTTCCCCGGTCAGCAAGAAACCCCGTTGGCCGGATTCCGCATCCTGAAGTACGGAGAACAGGCGCACAGCTACGGTTTCTACATCCTGAGCGTGGTCAAGCCAGCGCTCCGAGGTGTCCCATTGGAACTTCAGAAAGCCCGTCAGCGCTGCCAGGATGATGCAGGAAGCCGCAATCGCCGTTGTGTTGATGAGCCCAAGCCGGGGAAGGATACCGGAATCGGCCAGATTGCCCGCCGGCTTGCGGGTCGGTTTCCGCAAAGCTCCCGTATTGGATTTTTCTACCGACAAGGTACCCTCTTTATCCCCTAGAGCGCGATCAACAAGAACTGAGGCTGACGTCCACCATCAGCCGCATCAAGAAAATGACCCGACGGTAGCCAATCAGGCTTTGCGCTTAGAAAAAGAGTATGCCCGGATGCGGCCCCCGGCGCGACTATGCAGGTGTATTACTTAGGCATAGGGGAGCCATGGCGCGCAAAACAGCGATCAAGCGCGCTTCAGCAGCTTTATGCCCATATCGTAAATCAATTTTCGGAAACGGGCATCGTCCGGCCCCGTGGCCCCCTTGATCGCACCTTCCACATCGCGGAGCAATTCCCCCGCACCGCAAAGCACGCCACGGACGTGAAGGTGGCTGTCAGAACTTGGCGGAGGGGCGAGCAAGGGGGCACTGCCATCACAAAGCGCCTGGGCGTTCTGGCTTGGTGCGGCATTGACCACCATGATCAGCTTCGTCGTCGGCACGGGGACCGGGTCCTGGGTGCTGAGTTGGATCACGCGGTGCTGGCTGGCAGCCGTGAGGCGTTCGATCAGCACCTGTTCGAGTGCCTGGTCCGTCGCGTCAAAGGGATTGCCCTTGATCACGAGTTTCATCGGCCCGCCCGATTTCGTGGCGTCAACAATCATGCCGTAGCTGATCTTGCCCCGGTCATAGTTTTGCACGACGCCAAGCCCCTGGTCACAGGCAGCCAGGAGCGGCACAGCCGCCACAAGTGCTTTCCACCAACTCATGCCAAAAACCTACTCCTCGGGCTTGGGGTGCAAAAGCAATTAAATGACCACAAGCCGATTCGATTAAAGAATTTCTTAAGGCCTTTGGCGGCAAAATTTGCCTACCAGAAGGAACCTCTATTGGGAGAACCCCGATGACCTACCTTAAAGCCCTCAAGGGAGACCGGCTCGGTCTTTATGACCTCTCCAGCCCAGGCATTGGAAGCCCAGGGATCAGCGGGCAAGATTTCAGCCGCACGTCCGCCCTGCATCAAGACCGCGGGTATCACCGAAAGAACCAGCGAGTTACATCGCCTCAACTTCGGCTGATCGTGGACGGCGAAATATACCTTTCCGTCGATTGGGGCCTCGGTGGATTTTCGTTCCAGGTACAATCCCGGCCCCATCAAACACCGCGATTCAAGGCCGGGCAGGAAGTTCTGCTTTGGTCCGTCGGTACGGATGGCTACAGCGATCTACGTATCAATGCCCGGGCGGAAGTCATGCGGGTGGATGCTGAGTCGGGGCTCATCGGGTGCCGGTTTCAGGGCTTGTCCAGCGCCGCCTTCTCGACCCTGGAATCGTTGATGTTGAACCGGATGCACAGACTGGCCCAGAGCGGCCTGGTCGCCTGATCTCTTCTCCGGTCCTCAGTGACCCTTTTTGTAAAGGTCGTTCGGATCCTTCAAAGGGGCCGCAATTTCAACCGCCTCTCCATCCCGAATGGCGGTGTAAAAGCAGCTCTGCCTCCCTGTGTGGCAGGCAACCCCTTGTTGATCGACCATCAAGAGGATCGTGTCGCCATCGCAATCATAGCGAAAATCTTTCAGCGTTTGAACTTCGCCGGACGTCTCTCCCTTCCGCCAAAGCTTGCCTCTTGAGCGCGACCAATAGCAGACCCGACCGGTTTTCAGGGTCTCGTCGATACTCTCGGCATTCATCCAGGCCATCATCAGCACCTCGCCCGTATCATATTGCTGGGCGATGGCGGGGATGAGGCCTTCGGGGGTGTAGGTGAGGTCTTCCACGTGCGCGTTCCCGTACAACAACAGCTGATCGTTATCTCGACTTGATTACCATTAAATACCGGATGAAATCTGCATAGTCTTTCTCGACATAGCCGATCATGGCTTCCGGTTGGCGTTCCTCATCAAATTGGATGGCTTTGCCCGAAATCCGGTGAACATAGGTTGAGATACCGTTCATGGTTTCTGCCCAGACATATCCGTGGGCAGCAAATTCGGTGTGGAGGGTCGAAATAGCCACCCCAAGTCGAGAAGAATCAGGCATGAAGCAAAGCTAGCCTTGGGAATGGAACTCCAAGACACCTTCCAAAGAACGATTATTTTCTTTTTCAATAAGGCTACGAGAACGCTGGGTCATACCCTGTGTGCGATAATGGCGCTTGACCTTATAGTTGTAGTGCACGCTGGCCTGAAGTGCAGCGGGTAAGCGCGCCAAAGCAGCATCCAGATCATGCTTGGCGACATAAAGATCATCCAAACCCCGCGCCGTGAAGACATAGAGCTTTTCGATACGCTGGAAATCTATGATCACTTTGTCGGGTGGGACGTTCCTGGACGCTGTGGCGTCAGGAGCCGGATCGAACATCTGCAGACTTGTCGCAATACCGGTCTTGCTCGCCATGCCCAAATGCTTCTTTGCCAGTCGTTGTTTGTGGCCGGTTACTCTTAGCGAACGGGCTCTTTTACGAATCGGCATAACGCCGTTTGCTCCTTTTAGTAGTTGGGTATCGGAACCTCAAACAAAAAGTTACATGAAAATCGTAAAGCGTTCCTTGACTAACCCAACAAAGGGCCGATTAGTCTACTGATCCCGGTCTCGGTAGGTAAGTCGTTTTTAGGAATCGAGTCGGGTATCGCCAGGTTAGCACCAATTGTGGTGCGTTGAATGCTCGGGCAAACGATATCTTGAAAGGTTGGCCGGCTTGCCTGTCCCATCGGAACAGCTGGATCAGGCCTGTGGATAAAATTGTGGACAAATGTGCGTAAATTCCGGGCAACTATTCTGTCTATAACCCAGCCAATCCCGCAGCCAAATCATCGCGCAGGTCCTGCCAGTCCTCCAGCCCGCATTGGAGCCGGATCAAGGGTCCTTCAACCGTCCAGGGCGCTGCTGTTCTGAAGCTTTTCGGGTCGGAAGGTATTGCCAGGCTTTCAAACCCGCCCCAGCTGTAGCCCATGGCGAAGAGTTGAAGGTTATCCAGGAATTCGTCGCGTGCGGCCTTGTCGATCGGTTTCAGGACCATGCTGAACAGCCCCGACGATCCTGTGAAATCGCGTTTCCAGACTTCATGTCCGGGACATTCAGGCAGGGCAGGGTGCAAGACGGCTGCTACCTGGGGCTGTTCTTTCAGCCAATGGGCGAGGTTTAGTGCCGTTTCCTGGTGCTTTGCCATGCGGGCGCTCAGTGTCCGGATGCCACGGAGCGCCAGGTAGCAATCGTCTGGCGCGGCGGAGAAGCCGTAATCGACCGCTGTCCATTTCAGATCAGCGTAGAGCTCTTCGCGGGTCGCCACCGTGCCCATCATGGCGTCTGAATGGCCGACAAGGTACTTTGTGCCCGCCTGGATCGAGATATCGACCCCGAGATCGAAGGGGCGCAGGAAGTACCCGGCACTCCAGGTATTGTCGAGCGCGACCAGGGCCCCCTTGGCATGGGCGGCTTCCGCAATAGCCGGTAGGTCCTGGACTTCAAACGTAAGCGAGCCCGGGCTTTCGGTGAAGACCAGGCGGGTGTTCGGGCGGATCAATTCCGCTATGCCGGCACCGATAAGCGGGTCGTAGTAGGTGGTCTCCACGCCAATGGGCTTCAGCCGACTGTCGCAGAATTTTCGTGTCGGAAAATAGGCACTATCGACCATCAACAGGTGGTCACCCGGCTTCAGATGGGTCAACAAAACCAGACTGATCGCTGCCATGCCGGAAGGAAGGGCGATGCACTTGTCGGTTCCTTCCAGATCGGCCACGGCCTCTTCGAAGGCAAAAGTCGTGGGCGTCCCGAAACGCCCGTAGTAGGTGCCGCTCAGCCGATCCTTGGCCGCCTCTTCCAGAGCCGCCACGGTCGGAAAGGTAACTGTCGAGGCATGGTAGACGGGTGGATTGACGATCCCATGGTTGGCTTCCGGGTCGCGTCCCTTGGTGGTCAGACGGGTGTCCCGCCGCCATTCCTTGCCCGCACCTTGTTTGACCATCAGGCAGCCTCCACCGGTGTATCATCCTGAGACGCCCATTCGGTCCAGGAGCCATCATAGACCGCGACTTCCCGATGCCCGGTCAGGTAAAGGCCGAAGGCAATGACAGCGGCCGTAATGCCGGACCCGCAGGTCGTCACGACAGGTCGTGCTGGATCGATGCCCGCGTCCGCAAAAGCGGCTTTCAATTCGGATGCGGGGCGGACCGTGCCAAGCCCCGGCAGATCCAGCAAGCGATCGAAGGGCAGGTTGAGACTTCCCGGAATATGACCGCTCTTCAAACCTTCCCTGGGCTCCGGATCGGTGCCGATGAAGCGACCGGAAGACCGCGCATCAACCACCTGTTCCTTTGCGGAAACGACATTGGCCTTCATTTGATCCAGATCGCGGACCAAGGAATGCCTCTCGATGGCCTGGAAATGTCGTTCGCGCTGCGGTGCAGGCAGGTCGGAGACAGGACGCCCCTCCAACTCCCATTTCGGCAGTCCACCGTTCAACACAGCAACATCATCGTGACCAAAGACCCGGAACATCCACCAGACGCGCATGGCCGCCATATGCCCGCCATTCGCGTCATAGCAGATGATGCGGTTACCGCTGCCGAGTCCCAGCTTGCGCACCCGGCTGGAAAACAACTCCTGAGACGGCAGCATGTGGGGAAGGTCGGTTCCGGGTTCGGCGATCGCATCGACGTCGAAGCGAACGGCCCCCGGGATATGCTTTTCCTCGAACTCCCGGGCGGCCTGTCGCCCGGATCCGGGCATGAACCAAGTGCAGTCGACAATCCGTACGTCAGGACTTTCGAGGTGATTGGCCAGCCATTCGGTGCTGACCAAGGCATCCGGGTTGACGTAATCCATGGGTTCTAAGCCTCCCGTTCTTGTTTTTGGATCTGTTTTTTAAAGAGCCTAGAGGGCCGAAGGCGGTTGGCTCAAGCCTTCAGCGATCCGCGTCCAGCCAGTCGGGGTAGGGCAGGCCCTGTTCCTTCAGGAAGGTCGGGTTGAACAGCTTGCTTTGATAGCGGGTGCCGAAATCGCACAGGATTGTCACAATGGTATGTCCCGGTCCGAGTTCCTTGGCCATGCGAATTGCACCGGCGATATTGATGCCGCTGGACCCCCCAAGGCAGAGCCCCTCATGGCGCAGCAGATCAAAGACGATCGGCAGGGCCTCCGCATCCGGAATCTGGTAGGGCATATCGACGGGCGCGTCTTCAAGATTGGCGGTAATGCGCCCCTGGCCGATCCCTTCCGAAATCGAAGAACCCTCGGCCTTCAACTCACCATGGGCATAGTAGTTGTAAAGTGCCGCACCCATCGGGTCGGCGAGGCCGATCTTGATGTCCTTGTTGCGCTCTTTGAGCGCCATGCCTGTGCCTGCGAGCGTGCCGCCCGTGCCGACAGCGCAAATGAAGCCATCAATGGTGCCATCGGTCTGTTCCCAGATTTCCGGTCCCGTGGTCTCAAAGTGGGCGCGGCGATTGGCAACGTTGTCAAACTGGTTGGCCCAGATGGCACCGTTCTCTTCCGTCTTCGCCATCTCGTCCGCCAGACGGCCCGATACATGGACATAGTTCTCGGGGTTCTTGTACGGCACCGCCGGGACCTGGCGCAGATCAGCACCGGCCAGCATCAGCATGTCTTTCTTTTCCTGGGACTGGGTCTCCGGAATGACGATGACCGTTTTGTATCCGCGCGCATTGCCGACAAGCGCCAGTCCAATCCCGGTATTGCCCGCCGTGCCTTCCACCACGACACCGCCCGGGCGCAAAAGCCCTCGTTCCTCGGCGTCCTTGATGATGTAAAGCGCGGCACGATCCTTTACGGATCCTCCTGGATTGAGGAATTCAGCCTTCCCCAGGATGGTGCAGCCCGTGGCTTCACTTGGTCCCTTCAGTTTGATCAAAGGGGTGTTGCCGATGGTTTCGATAAAGCCGTCACGGATCTGCATGGGGGAAGGGTCCTGCTGAGGTCGGAGAATTGAACATACAGGCCCTGGAGAATCAGGGCCTTTTACAGCTAAGCCGACGATAGCACGCGATCAAGCTCAGGACAGCCAATTCTACTGCCCGAAATGCGCCGCGACCCGATCGGCGTGAAGGCGAAACCACTGCAGACCGATCAGGGTCATGGCATTGGTGATCCGCCCTTGGTCCATGAGGCCGTAGACCTCTTGGCGCCCGACGACATGAACCCGAATGTCCTCGCCCTCGTGCTCCAGGCCATGATGCCCCCCGGCCTTGGTCGCATCAACCCGTCCACCAAACAAGAAGACAGCCTCCGACGAACCGCCGGGGGTGGCGAAGTACTGACAAAGTGGAAACAGGTCCGAGACCTCAAGCCCCGTCTCCTCCCGACATTCGCGCTTGGCAACCGCTTCCGGGGTTTCGCCCTCGTCTATGATGCCGGCAACGATCTCCAGCATCCAGGGCGTCTCGATGTGGGCGAAGTGCGGATGGTCCAAGGGGGTAAAGGCCCCGATGCGAAACTGTTCGACCAGGACAAAACAGTCCTCGACGGGATCAAACAGCACCACGGCCACGGCGTGTCCGCGCTCGAAGATTTCGCGAACAACGGATAGCGGCTCGCCGCCTTCGAATCTTTGGTGGGTC
Organism: Magnetovibrionaceae bacterium; assembly: GCA_049603795.1. Classification (GTDB taxonomy): domain Bacteria; phylum Pseudomonadota; class Alphaproteobacteria; order Rhodospirillales; family JBMYSY01; genus JBMYSY01. The sequence goes on along the minus strand of JBMYSY010000031.1, from coordinate 18,226 downwards.
AGATGGTAGCGATCGATCTGGAAGTAACCGTCAAAAACGGTTTCCTTCGAGTTTACCGTCACGTCGGCTGCCGTCAGTCCGCTTGGCTTAAAGCGCTTTTCACTCATCCGTCGATCTCTCCTGTGATCGGGCTCACATCGTCCCTGAAAGGGAAGGGACTTGCACCGGTCGGCTTTGACGCAAGGATATGGAACGGCTAGGTTTTCCTGGCCGTTTTGAACTCGGCAAGGCCCATCGGGACAGACCAGTAGACTGGCCAATGGACTGGCATGGGGGACAGGCCGAAGATCAGAAGCTTATTCAGCCGGTATGGCGCATTGATGACCGCCGGACAATGGAGAATAGACGCTTGTATCCCTTTAAGTGCCTTTTGGCTTCCGGCCTGTTGATCATTGCGGCAACACTCTCGGGCTGTGACGACACCCCACCGCTGCCACGAATCGAAAACCTATCCGGCGTCCAGAGCGATGCTGCGGTGAAGGCCTGCCAGGTGACCCTGCAGGACCTGGGGCGCTTCAAGGAACCCCCGACACTGGTCATCGAGGGGCAACGGCTCCGCACCTTTAAGGACAAAGGCGCGGTCCGCGGTATCGGGGAGCTTCAATTCGTGGCCCGGGGTGTCCAGAACAACAATCGAGAGCGCGACTTGCGCGCAAACTGTACGCTAAAGCTCGATATGGCCAGGGACGGCAGGGCAGGTGCCACATGTACCTGCAAGAGAGGCCGTTGAGCCCTTTTTTATCCATCGAACAGCCCCAATCTCTGATCAGGACACCTAGCTCAGGACAGCTGGCAAAGAGGATGATGGGGTATGCCGACAGCAAAAAATCCCTCTACTGCGGAAAAGATTTCTTTCACCAATGAAGCTGGCGATGCGGAACTCGCGGCCCGCTTTGATCGCCCGGCCGGGCCATACAAGGCAATCGCGCTGTTTGCGCATTGCTTTACCTGTTCAAAAGACATCTTTGCCGCCTCTCGGATCGCAGCGGGTCTGGTCGATGCGGGGTTTGCTGTCCTGCGGTTTGATTTCACCGGTCTGGGTGCCAGCGAAGGAGAATTCGCCAACACGAATTTTTCGTCGAACGTCGGAGACCTGAAAGCCGCCGCCCGGTGGCTGACGGACCATCACATGGGACCAACAATCCTGATTGGTCATAGTCTTGGAGGTGCCGCCGTTCTGGCGGCTGCGGGCGAGATCGAGTCCTGCAAGGCCGTCTGCACCATCGGCGCACCAGCAGACCCGGCCCACGTGGCTCACCACTTCACCGATGCCCGTGAAGAGATCGAAAGCCTGGGCGAGGCGGAGGTCTTGCTGGTCGGCCGCCCCTTCAAGATCAAAAAACAGTTCCTGGAAGACATTGAATCCCAGACTCAGGAGGCCAGGATCGGTGCCCTGAAGGCGGCCCTGTTGGTCTGCCACGCCCCATTGGATCAGACCGTCGGGATCGAGAACGCCGAGGCCATCTATCGGGCCGCCAAGCATCCTAAATCCTTCCTTTCGCTCGATAGCGCAGACCATTTGTTGTCCCGAAAGGCCGATGCCGCCTATGTGGCCGATGTCATTGCCGCCTGGGCCGGGCGTTATCTACACGAAACCGGCGCGCCCGATCGCGTCGCGCCCAAGGCCAAGGCGGGAGAAGTCCTGGTCAAGGAAGCCGGGCAGGGGAAATTCCTGCAAGACATCAGCGTTGGTGGCCGTTTTCCGCTTCTGGCGGACGAGCCGGTTTCCGTTGGCGGCACGGACTTGGGACCGGGCCCCTACGACCTTCTGCTGGCCGGTCTCGGGGCCTGTACGGCCATGACCATCCGCATGTACGCTGATCGCAAGAAAATACCGTTGGATGGCGTCGAGGTCTCTCTCAATCACGACAAAGTGCATGCCGAAGACTGCGCGGTCTGTGAAACCAAAGAAGGCAAGGTTGATCGCATTCAGCGGCGGATCACCCTCTCCGGCAACCTGAACACTGCTACCCGCACCAAGCTGCTGGAAATCGCCGACAAATGCCCGGTCCACAGAACCCTGCATTCCGAGGTGCTGATTGAGACCGAAGAGGAGGAGGGTGCTTAAGGCCAGAACCGACCCGAAGCCCCGATGAAGACCACAATCAGCCCTAGCAACATGTTAAATCCGACGATGCGCCTGATATGGGCAATCTGCGCGCCGGCCCCAGGCCAGTCTTCTGCGGCGATCCGGGCCTTGAAGGCGCGATAGGGACCAAAGATCAGCAACAGAAAGACCGCGATCATAATCAGACCGAGACCGTGCATCACGTTGACCGCCATGCCTGCCGCGTCGAACCCACCAAAGTCGAAATAGACCTGAGCATATCCGGTGGCCGGCAGCGCGATGACCGACACCCAGACAAGCGGAAAAAAGCGTGCGAACACACGCGACCAAAGCTGCAATCGGACCGGCGGCTCGAGCGGTCCCGTGGCCGGGCGCAGCACGGCCCAGGCAAACACCATTCCACCGACCCATATGGTCGCGGCAAGAGAATGCAGCCCCGAAGCGATCAGGGAAAATTCAAGCATTTAAAATCCTTAGAGAGCTTTCTTGATTTCTTTTGCCAGAGCTTCAATTTCTTGCGCGGCGCTGGATCGCTTGGCCGTTTCCATTACGCCCTTGCCCTCCATCATCGAAGAAGCGAAGGCCACCCGGTTGCCGAGGCGGGTGTCCGCGACGGGCAGGCCTTTCTGGGCCAGCCAGCCGGAGACCTCTTCGACGATCTTGGCGCGTGGCGGGACCCGGTTCATCAGCAGCAAGACAGGTACTTTTTCGCCCAGCGCCAGATCGATGGTCGGCTTGGTGGCCCAGACGTCCAACGGGCTCGGCTGGACGGGGATCAGAACCAGGTCGGCGGCGCGGACAGCAACCTTCGCATCCGTTTCTGCATGGGGCGGGCTGTCAATCAGGATCAGATCGAATTCGTTCCGCAGCCGGTCAATCTCGCTCGCGGTCCGCCAACCCGACACCTGGCGCACGTCCAAATGGTCATTGGCGAATCCCTGCTGCTCCCGCACACCGTACCAGGCCGTCAGGCTGCCCTGTGGGTCGATATCGACCACGGCGACCTTTTGCCTCGGCCCGGCAAGGGCAACGGCCAATTGGGCCACGAGCGTTGTCTTGCCGGCTCCGCCTTTTTGCTGAGCCACGGTCAGAATGCTTGCGCCGTCGGATTTCGCCACTGTGTCGTCTCCCTGTCGCGGGCCTGTCGCGGCTTTCGATCGACTGCCCTGATTTCCCTGTTGAGGCGCCTCTCGTTGGAGGCTTGTCTCCAGCTTGCCCGATTGTCTGACCGGAAAAATGTCGAATCGGTACTGGAGACCATTTTGGAAGGATTCGAAACGCTACCATTCGGCGATGCAGCATGCCACAGCAAATCGCGCCTGCGGCGATCCACACCGCACCGATCCCTCCTTTTTCAAGGTCCAGTTCGTCGTCAAGCAGGGGATCGGCTCGGCCCTCAATTAAAAGTCCAGGTTGCACTATTCCGGGCTTTCGGATTTTAATACAACTGTAACAATAAAAGTTGCGACTGGCTGACACTTGATCAGCTTGTATGCGACGGGGTGGAAACGTTGACCAGTGGAGCTCAGGAATACGCCTCCTCTCCAACCGAGGACGCGCTTCGGGCAGAAGTCGCCGACCTGCGCCAGCGGGTTAACGACCTAGCCAGACTTGTTTCAGACTGGGTTTGGGAAACAGACCCGGAAGGGAAGCTCACCAGCATCTCCCAACGTGTTGTCGAGCACTTGGGCATTCATCCCTTGTACCTGACGGGAAAGGCCTTTTCCGACTTCGGCTTCTTCCCCAAGGGCGGATTTCCCAAACACCATTCCGCCTTTCGAGATCTTCCATTCGAGGCCGTCGAGACCGGCGGGCGGACGCGGACCTACCGCCTCAGTGGTCTGCCTCAATTCGACACCGTGACAGGGGCCTTCCTGGGGTTCCGGGGAACCGCCAAGGATGTGACGGAAGAGAGCGTTGCCATCCGGAAGGCGAAAGAAGCCCAGGAGGCCGCCGGTCGTGCGAATCAGGCGAAATCCGATTTTCTGGCTCATATGAGCCACGAGTTACGCACACCGTTGAACGCCATCATTGGCTTTTCGGATGCGATTATGGCCCATATTTTCGGCCCCATCGGTTCTCCGCGCTACCTGGAATATGTCGAACACATTCAGCAATCCGGTCACCACTTATTGGATTTGGTGAACGATGTTCTCGATCTATCAAAGGTCGAGGCGGGTGCCATGGTGTTCCGGTCCGAACGCCTCGGCTGCGCAGAGGTGATCGACGAAGTGTTGAGCCTTGTATCCGTTGTTGCCAGTGAAGCCCGCGTCGCGGTCGAAATCGCCGTCGAAGACGACGATCTCGCCGTTGAAGGCGATCATCTTCGCCTGCGCCAGGTGCTGCTGAATTTGCTCTCGAATGCCATCAAGTTCACCACCGCGGGCGAGAAAATCGTCATGGCGGCGGCAGATGTCGGCGGTGGCATGGTGGAATTTTCCGTCAGTGACCAAGGTGTCGGCATGTCGGTTGCCGATGTGGAACAGGCCATGGACCGCTTCGGTCAGGTCGAATGCTCTATCGCCAAACCGGGCCAAGGGACCGGGCTCGGGCTACCGCTTTCAAAGGCCATGGTCGAAGCCATGGGGGGACGGTTCGGCATCGAAAGTGAGCAAGGCGTCGGGACACGGGTCTGGCTGCGCTTGCCGATCTTTCGGAACCGGCGGGGCTAGCAGGCTGCTAGTGAAAATCCCGCGAAGGGATATCAACCTTGGCCTCGTCCGCACGGGGCTGAGGACTGACCGAACTGACCAGGGTGCCTAACAAGCCGCTCAAATCACTGACTTCTTCCGCCAGCAGGTGAATCACTGCCCCTTCGCGTTGAATGCGCCCGCGTATCCCCATCAGGCTAGCCTGCAGAACGGGGCGGCGGAAAACCTCGAAGGTATCCGGCCAGACGATCAGATTGGCGATACCCGTCTCGTCCTCCAGCGTGATGAAGACGACCCCCTTGGCGCTGCCGGGTCGCTGCCGTGCGGTCACCACACCGGCAGCCGCAAAGGGCTGATCATGCGCGACATTGGGGATGTCGCCGCACATCCGATAGCCCATGGCGCTCAACCGGGGTCGCAACACCCCCGCCGGATGACCCTTCAGGGACAGCCGGATCGCCCGATAGTCATCCGCAATGGACTCGCCGAAATTCGCTTCCGGCAGGTTGGCTGCGGGCTCGGCCCCGGCGGCACCGTCATCCAGGCGGGCGAACAAGGGCAGGGGTCGATCATCCAGGCCCTTGATCGCCCATAGCGCATCGCGCCGGTTCAAGCCCAGAGACCCAAAAGCATCGGCCCGCGCCAGACGTTCCAACACACCCCTTCCCAGGCCTGCCCGCCGCCAGAGATCGCGCGGGTCCGCATAGCCATTGCCACGTGCGGCGACCAGGGCATCGGCCTCGCCCTCATTCAAGCCCTTGATCTGGCGCAGTCCCAACCGCAGGGCATATGACCCGCCGCAGGCCTCCAGCGTGCAGTCCCAGTCGGAAAAGTTGACGTCCACGGGGCGTACCTCGCCCCGATGGTCGCGCAAATCGCGGATCAACTGTGCCGGCGCGTAGAAGCCCATGGGTTGGCTGTTGAGCAGCGCCGCCGTGAAGGCCGCCGGATAGTGCCGCTTCAGCCAGGCCGAGACATAGACCAACAGCGCAAAACTCGCCGCATGGCTTTCCGGGAAACCGTAATCGGCAAAGCCCTCGATCTGGCGGAAGCAGCGCTCGGCGAAGTCCTCCTCGTAGCCACGCGACCGCATGCCGGCGACGAAGCGTTCCCGGAAAGCCTGGATGGTGCCATGGTTGCGAAACGTCGCCATGGCGCGGCGCAGCCGGTCGGCCTCTTCCGGTGAGAAACCGGCGGCCACGATGGCGATCTTCATGGCCTGTTCCTGAAACAGCGGAACACCAAGCGTCTTGCCGAGCACGCCTTCCAGTTCCTTTGACGGAAAGCGCACGTCTTCGAGCCCCGAACGGCGGCGCAGGTAGGGATGCACCATGTCACCCTGGATCGGGCCCGGGCGCACAATGGCCACCTCGATCACCAGGTCGTAGAAGCATCGGGGTTTCAGGCGCGGCAGCATGGTCATCTGGGCGCGGCTTTCCACCTGGAAGACCCCGACGGAGTCCGCCGCAGACAGCATGTCGTAGACCTTGGGGTCCTCTGCGGGCACGCTCGCCAGACTGAGCTTCCGCCCCTCGTGCGCTGCGATCAGGCCGAAGGCCCGGCGGATACAACTCAGCATGCCGAGGCCCAAGATATCGATCTTCAGGATACCCAGCGCATCCAGGTCATCCTTGTTCCATTCAATCGCCGTGCGATCCTCCATGGCGGCGTTCAGCACCGGCACGACCTCTGTCAGCGGGCTCCGCGTGATCACCATGCCCCCGGTGTGCTGGGACAAATGACGCGGAAAACCCATCAATTCGCGCGCCAGTTCGAGGGTCAGGCGCACCGTGTGATCGCGCGGGTCCAGACCGCTCTCTGCGATCTTTTCCGGTGTTACCTCGTCCCAGGACCGACGCCAGGCCACTTGCTGCAAGGCCACGATGGCGTCATCCGTCAGGCCAAAGGCCTTGGCCACCTCGCGGATCGCGCTCTTGGTGCGGTAGGTGATGGTGGTCCCCGTCATGCCGGCCCGGTCGCGGCCATATTTCTGATAGACGTACTGAATCACCTCTTCGCGGCGTTCATGTTCGAAATCCACGTCGATATCCGGTGGCTCGTCCCGGGCGGCACTGACGAAGCGTTCGAACAACACATCGACCCGCGCAGGATCCACCGAGGTAATACCAAGTGCGAAGCAGACGGCCGAATTCGCCGCAGACCCACGCCCCTGACACAAGATCCCGCGCGCCCGGGCAAAAGAAACGATGTCGTGCACGGTGAGGAAGTAGGGCGCGATCTTCAGCTGACCGATCAGATCCAATTCGTGGGCGATCTGGTGCCTGATCTTGTCCGGCACCCGGCTGGGATAGCGCCGATGCGCGCCTTCCCAGCTCAGTTTCTCCAACCGGGTCTGGGGTGTCTCGCCATCGGGCACCGGATCGACGGGATAATCGTAGGCCAGCTCGGACAGTGAAAAACGGCAGTCTTCGACGATTTCCAGGCTGCGGGCCAGCGCCGCCTCCCGGCCTTTGAACAGCCGCGCCATCTCCCTTGGGCTTTTCAGATGCCGTTCCGCGTGAACCGAGAGCCGGAAACCCGCCTCAATCAGGGTACAATGATGGCGAATGCAGGCCATGACATCGGCCAGCGGGCGGCGGGCCGGGCTGTGAAAGCAAACGGCATTGGTTGCCACCAGAGGCAAGGCCGTCTCCTCCGAGACCCGGTCGAGTGCGGCCAGATGCCCATCATCGCGCCCGTTCTGACGGGTCGAGGCCGCAATCGACAAGCGCCCCGCATCGGTTCGCCCCCGCAGGCCGGACAGGAAGCGGATGAAGGGACCGTTCGGGGTCTCCGGCGGTACCACGATCAGCTGCTGACCGCTCAGGACTTCCGCCGTCAAATCGCCGAGGAACAATTGCTCCTCGTCCTTGGCGGCACGTCGCTTGATCATGCTGAGAAGACGACTGAGCCGGCCATAGGCCGCCCGGTCGGTGGGATAACAGAGGATTTCCGGTCCGTCGGCCAGCACCAGCCGTGCCCCCGGCAAAAAGCGGAGGGATGCCTCCTTTGCCGCGACATGCCCGCGCACCACCCCGGCAAGGCTGTTCCGGTCAGCGATCCCAATGGCTTTCAGCCCCAGAAGTTCAGCCTGGGCCACCAGCTCGTCCGCATGGCTGGCACCGCGCAGGAAGCTGAAATTGCTGATCACGTCCAGCTCGGCATAAGAGTGCACGGTCACGGCAACACCCCGTGCAGGTACCAACGCGCCGGCCTTTCCAACGGCGCATGGAACAGCCAGAAGCGCCGACCGCCATCGTCCTCGACCCGATGATAATCGCGCAGCTCGGCGAGGCTGGCCCCCTCCCGCCACCATTCCGGCCCGATGCGTTCCGGCGCACTGACGCGGACCAGCCGATGGTGCCGCCGACGCCAAATGAGACATCGGGGCAGAGGAGGGCTGCCATGGGCCTCCACCCGTACAGGCTCCGGCGGGTCGATCAACTCCATCGGGCGGATCAGGTGGCGAGGCGCATAGCCCTCGGGCGGCTTCGAAAGGCCGTCAAGGGCGGGCAGGGCGCTTTGGCTGTGCTCCGGCCGGTGACGGGCGAGCGGACTTAAACGCAACACATGGCCCCGCCCCAGCCGCCCGGTCAGCCGGTCGATCAGCGGGCTGATCGGTGCCTCGTCGCGCAGTCGCCCGAAGGTGCCCTGATCCTGGATGTAAGGTTCGGCTGCAGGGCAGGAAAGCACCATCGCATCCACCCCGAAACCCGCCTCGAAGCCCTTCAATTTGCCCTGAAACAACCGCATCAGATGTGATGGCTCGCGCGAGGCCTGGGCCGTACCGAGGGAGAACCGGGTCACCCGCCCGTCGCTGTGGCAGAGGTCCAGGTCCAGTCGCCGGGCACCAAGGCCTGCCGTCTCGAGGGCCTGGCACAGCTCCGCAAGCAGTTCTTCACAGCCCGCCTTGATGTCGTCCAGGTTCCCGATGGGGTCGGCGAAGCTCAAACGCACCCGGCGTTCCGGCACGGGCTCCTTGGGCGAGACCGGCTCTTCCACGGCCCCAAAGGCCTGATCAAGCCTAAGGATCAACCCGGCCCCAAAGCGGGCGGCGAGGGGGCCGCGCGGGCGGCCTGCCAGATCGCCGATGTGCCTGAGCCCCAACCGGTGTAACCCCTCGATCTGCGTCTCTTCCAGCCGCAGCGCCTGGATGGGCAGAGGCTTCAGCGCCTCTCTTAACGTACCCGGTGCCGCACTCAGACCGGATGCTCCCATCCGGGCATAGCGTGCGAGGCCCCAGGCTGCGCCGCGCGTCTCCGCGACCGCCAGCCGAAAGCCCTGAAAGCCCATGCTCCCGAGACGCCGGCAGAGATCCCCCCTGAGCGCCTCTTCTCCCCCCAGCAGATGCGCACAGCCGGTGATGTCGAGGACCAGGCCATCGCGCCCGTCCGTCGCTGTCCAGGGGGTGTATCGCAGGCACCAGTCGGCGAGGGCATTGAGAGCCAATTCATCCGTCTGCCGATCCTCCGGCACGGTCAACAGCATCGGTGCCACGGCACGTGCCGCCGCCACCGGCTGGTCCGGCTCAGCCCCGGCCTTCAGGCCCTGAGCATTCACCACACCGAGCCTCAATCCGCCTTTCTCGGGCCGCACGGTGGCCAGCGCACGCCCGCGCATCTCCGGCCAGCGCCGCATCAGGCGATCGGTGGCGAAGAAGGGGAGGTGCAGGCTCAGTATTCGTTTTTTGTTCTCTTCCATAGAGCGCACTATGTTCGATTTATGTTCTCATGTCCATGGTTAAAAAATCCAGCAAAAAGAAACCCCTGGTCGGATTCGTGCCGCTTCGCTAAACTGGCGACGATACAGGTGTATTTTCCAACAAAAGGGACCAAGACGTGGTGCCTCTCCGGGATCAGAAGCGACGGATCATTCTGCTGCTTGCCGCCTTGGGCATGAGCGCCTCGCTGTCCGCCTGCGAGGCCGTCCAGGCGACCCCGATCCTGAGCACGGCGGTGAACAACGCAGACGTTATCGTGCCCTTCCTTCCTGAAGTCGGCTCGGTTTTGCTGACCGGCAAACCCCTGTCCAGCCATGTCAAATCGGCCTTCCTGCGCGACGGCTGCGACAAGCTGGTGGAAGAGGCGGCGGTTGCGCGCTGCAACGCGCGAAATGTGGGACCGAGGAAACGGAACTATCGAGGCTTTCCGTATTAAGCCTCAGCCGCCATCCGCTTGAGCTCGGCCAGAGCTTCCTCCGCCCGGTCCTCAGGAATAAACAGATGATCATGGAAATAGCCTGAAACGGGGTTCACCCCCATTCCCAGCCCCGCCAGGCGGTTCGTGACGGCCGCCAGGAACCCCACCGCATCCAAGGCCGAATGCACATTCAGTGTGATCATCCGGCAGGGGAAGTCGTGAGCGAGCCGAGCGGACAGGGCCGCAGACTGCTCCACGATCAAAGTCACACCTTCCGCCTCACGAAAAGTCATTAAGACCTCGCACTCCGGTAACGGGACCCCAACCGGGAGCGTGGCGAAAACGAAGGTTTCCGCCCGCACAGTAGGGCTCATTTCAGAGATCAGCTTGGTAAGGTCGTCCTCGGCCATGTCCCGGTCCGCTCAGCGTTCAGGTGAGATGATAATTTCTTGCCAGTCGAATACAATTGGCATTGTCCAAAAGAGCTAAGCACGGCAGACTTCCAGCACTCATCTGGGAGCTATACAGCATGTTGAAGAACGGAACGATCCTGCTCGGTCGCGCAGACCAAGGACAAGGGCCTGTTGATTACCTGGACCTCGGTTATGCCAACCGTCACGGCCTGGTGGCCGGTGCGACCGGCACGGGCAAAACAGTGACGCTGCGCGTGCTGGCGGAAGGTTTCTCGGATGCCGGGGTACCTGTCTTTGCGGCTGATATAAAAGGCGACCTTTCCGGGCTCTGCCAAAAAGGTGATGCAGAAGACTTCCTGATCAAGCGCGCCGATGACATCGGTTTCGAAGATTTTGATTCGTCGGCCTATCCGACCGTCTTCTGGGACCTGTTCGGGCGCAAGGGCCACCCCATCCGGGCCACCGTATCCGACATGGGACCACTCCTGCTGGCCAATCTGCTGAACCTCACCGAGGCCCAGGAAGGTGTTTTGAACATTGCCTTCGACCTGGCGGATGAGGAAGGCCTTTTGTTGCTTGATTTCAAAGATCTGCGCGCAATTCTGAACCATGTCGGCGAACAGGCGGCTGAACTGCGCACGACCTATGGCAACATTTCCAAGGCCTCTGTCGGGGCGATCCAACGCCGGCTTCTTGTGCTGGAAAACCAGGGTGGGGAGGCCTTCTTCGGTGAACCGGCCCTGAAGCTGGAAGACCTGATGCACGTGGACCGCCAGGGGCGCGGGCAGATCAATTTGCTGGCGGCGGAAGAGCTCATGCGTTCGCCCAAGCTCTATGCGACCTTCTTGCTTTGGCTGTTGTCGGAGCTGTTCGAACAGCTGCCCGAAGTTGGTGATCCTGAGAAGCCGAAGCTGGTCTTCTTCTTTGACGAGGCGCACCTTTTGTTCAGCCAAGCGCCGAAAGCGCTTTTGACCACGGTTGCGCAGGTTGTCCGGCTGATACGGTCCAAGGGGGTGGGGGTTTACTTCGTGACCCAGTCACCCGGCGACATACCGGACGAAGTACTGGCCCAGCTGGGCAATCGCATTCAACACGCGCTGCGGGCCTACACCCCCCGAGAACGCAAGTCTTTGAAAGCCGCTGCCCAGAGTTTCCGGGAAAACCCGGCCTTTGATACGGCAACGGTCATCGGCGAACTGGGGGTTGGGGAGGCGCTGATTTCAACGCTTGAAGCCAAGGGTATCCCGAGTGTTGTCAATCGCAGTCTGATCCGCCCGCCGTCGTCCCGCTTGACCCCCTTGTCGGACAAGGAGCGGAACGAGGCGCTGGCCGTGAGCCCGCTTAAAGGACTTTATGACGAGACCCTGGATCGGGAATCGGCTTTTGAAATACTGGCCGCCAAGGCGGAACAGGCAGCCGCTGCCAAACTGGATAAGGAAAGGGCAGAAGCAGCCCGGAAGCGGAAGGCGAAATCGACACGCGGCATTCCGAAAACAACCAGGCGCAGATCCACTCAACCCCGATCGACAGGCAAAAGGGCCGGTCGTTCCAGGGGTGACACCGTTCTTCAAACAGCGGCTAAATCGGTGTTGAAGACTGTGGGCAGGCAGTTGGGGCGCGCTCTGGTACGCGGCATCCTTGGATCTTTGGCACGTTGAGAAACGGGCCAAGGGAAACGGGCCAAGGGAAACCGGACAGGTCGCAAAGACCGTCCATTTCATTAAAAGAGAGGCAAAGACATGACCAAACTGGTAGAGATTGAAGGCATCGGAGAAACATACGCTGGCAAACTGGAAGCTGCCGGAGTCACCTCTGTCGAGGACCTGCTGGAGAAAGGCTCGACACCAAAAGGGCGCAAGCAACTGGAGGCAGACAGTGACATTTCGGGCAAGCTGATCCTGCGATGGGTGAACATGGCCGACTTGTTCCGCATCAAGGGCGTTGGCGAAGAGTATGCTGACCTGCTGGAGGCCGCCGGCGTTGATACGGTCCCGGAACTGGCCCAGCGCAATTCTGACAACCTGGCCGCCAAGATGGCCGAAGTGAACGAAGAGAAGAAACTGGTGCGCCAAGTCCCAGGAGCGGGATCCGTGGCGAAATGGGTCGCCGAAGCCAAGGAACTCGACCGGGTCGTCACGTATTGATCAAGGGCTAATGCCCGTTGGCTTGATCAAGGGCTAATGCCCGTTAGCCTTGGTCAAGGGCTAAGCGCCCGTCAGGCGTATCTTTTGAAAAGGTGTTTCCTGCCTGAAGGGCAGGGGGCACCTTTTCTTTTGGATAGATCCAGTCCGTTCCTTGTAGCTTTTCTTCGCCGGACGAGCTTCTGATCAAGGTCACACGCCACCGGACAGAGCTGATTTCCCCATCCCCCGGTGCCATCCAAACCCGCCAGCGCGTCGTCACAGGCAGGGTTCCGGCACGGGATTCGGGGCGTAGCAACAGCGCCGGGGTAGCGCTGGTGGCAGCCGCGAGTTTCAGGCGTCTTGCGGCGACGGGGGTGAGGCTGTCGGGTTCCATCAGGACACCGGCGAGCGCCGCACTGTTCAAGCCTTCTTCCGCCGCCCAGAGCAGGTCGGTTGTGCTTGCGGCACGGACCAGCAGCAGGTTTTCCGCGCCGAGACCGAAACGCATCAAACCATCCAGATAGGGAAGAGAGGCTTGGGGCCCCCGGCACCAGAGGACATGCGGGCGCTTCGGGGTCTGAGCGAGACAGCGACCTAAGGCATGGAGCGCGAAGCCCAATCCCGCACCATTGCCCGCACCGCCACCGTCCATAGGTGCCCAACCGGCTTCCCCCGGCTGAGTGCTGGTGGCGATAAGGATCTCGTGCAGGCCATCCCGTGCCAGGCCTTTGAACGGCGGCAGGTCGAGTTCGATCCGGCTCGCCAAGCCTCCCCCTTCCATGCTGGGTGCCCGCTTTTCAAGCCGCTGCACCTGACGACGCAGCCGGGCAAGCGGCGGAGGGGCTTGTCGGGCGGAGAGCGATTGCGTCGCAAGGCTCGACGTCACGGGCGGTTCCTCTTGTGAGATGTCTTGGTTGTTCTTATTATGTTCTTATTCGGGCGTCGCTTCAATAGTGCTTGAAGCGATCCACGGTGAGCCCGTCCAGATCGACGCCGGCATCTCCATCCAGGATCAAACCCGCCACCATGCTTGCGGAACCGGCAGACATGGTCCAACCCAAGGTGCCGTGGCCCGTGTTCAGGGTCAGGTTGTCGTAACCGCTGGGACCGATAACCGGAACGTTATCCGGCGTGAGCGGCCTCAACCCGGCCCAGAAAGTTGGCGTTCCGCCCGCCAGGTCCGGAAAGACGCCGAGCGCACAGTTCAGAATATGATTGGCCCGTCCCTGGTCGATGCTGTCGTCAAAGCCCGCCAGTTCCGCCATGCCGGCAATGCGCAAGACCGGCCCCAGGCGCGAGAAGACGATCTTGTTGACGTCATCAATCAGGGCGGCGGTGGGGGCCAGATTTTGACCTGAAACGTCCAGACTGACCGAATAGCCCTTGGCGGGCAGCAGGCTCAATTTTATGCCAAGCGGCTTCAGCAACCGGGCCGAATAACTCCCGAGAGCCAGCACATAGTGATCCGCTGTCACGACGCCTTCGTCGGTCAGGACACCGGTGAGCCTTCTTCCATCCGTTTGCAAGGCCTTGATGGTGGTCTTGAACCGGAAATCGACCCCCAAAGCCTCGGCATGCTTGGCCAGTTCGGTAGTGAAGACATGGGCGTCGCCACTTTCATCATCGGCACTCAGAACGCCACCGGTGAGCGGACGCGCCATGCCTTCCAGCGTCGGTTCATGGTCCCGGCATTCATCGGGTGTCAGCAGGATCCGCCGACAACCGAGATCGGAAAACCGCTCGGCCAGGACCGCCTGGCGATCCAATTCCACCTGGTCAAAGCAGAGGTGCAGGATGCCACGGGTCTGGCGGTGATAGTCTATGCCGGTCTCTTCTCGCAGTTCGGCCAGGCAGGCCCGACTGTGGAGAGCGACCCGCAGAGCACGCTGCATATGCTGTTCGGCCCGCGAAGACTGGCAATTGAGCGCAAATCGCAGTGCCCAGTCCGCCAGATCGCTGTCCAAGCGCCAATGAATCTTCAAAGGCGCATTCTTGCGGCCCAACCATTTCAGCACCTTGGCCGGGGTGCCGGGATTGGCCCAGGGCTCGGCGTGATTGGCAGAAAGCTGGCCGCCGTTGGCGAAGCTGGTCTCGAGCGCAGGGCCAAGCTGGCGATCAAAGACCACCACCTCGGCACCTTTCCGGGCAAGCGCGTAGGCCGTGGTAACACCGATCACGCCGGCACCGAGGACCGCGACTTTCATGAGCGATTCCAACTTCCAATAGACCAGGGGAGACATAACCCGAAGCGCCCGGATCGCCAAGCGCCGCCGGATTTGGCAAGATGGCCGACATGAACATTCCGGATTCCAGAAACGAACTGCTCCTCATCGACGAAATGTACGAGGCAGACCGGCTCGCCATCAAAGGCGGCGTCCCAGGCGTCGAATTGATGGAAAACGCCGGTCGAACAATTGCGGAAGCGATCAAGGAACGTTGGAGCAGGAGAGCCCTGCTGGTCCTGGCCGGTCCTGGCAACAACGGTGGCGACGGCTTCGTGGTCGCGCGGCTGCTCAGCGAAGATGGCTGGCCGGTTCGGATCGGTTTACTGGGTATCCGCGAACGACTGAGGGGCGATGCCGCCATCATGGCCGATCGTTGGGAAGCCATCGGAGGCCGGACAGAGACCTTGTCAGCGGGCCTGCTGGACGGGGCTGAACTGGTGGTCGATGCCCTGTTCGGAGCCGGACTCGGGCGCGATCTGGACGGGACAGCAAAAACAGTGGTCGAGGCTTTGGCGGCTTCGGTCCTGCCCGTGGTCGCTGTTGATGTGCCGAGTGGCGTCGATGGCGAAAGCGGGGTCATCCGGGGTGCCGCCGCCCGCGCGGATTTGACTGTTACCTTCTTTCGGGCCAAGCCGGGCCACTGGCTCTATCCCGGCCGCGGGTTGATCGGTGATTTGATGGTCACCGACATCGGGATCCCTGAAACGGTTTTGGAGACCCTCTCGCCGCTGACGGCTCTCAACACCCCGGCAGCCTGGAAACCCCGCTTCCCTGTTCCCGGCCCGGAGGACCACAAGTACACGCGGGGCCACGTTCTGGTCGGCGTCGGGCGGATCATGACCGGTGCCGCGCGACTGGCAGCCCGCGCCGCGAGGCGGGCAGGGGCCGGACTGCTGACGCTCGCCGCACCAGCCGGAACCGAGCAGGTCTGCCAGTTGGACCAGGCCGGTGCGATCGTTCAACCCTGCGACGACGCCGAAACCTTTGTGCGCCTTTTGAGCGACAACCGCCGAAACGCCGTCTTGCTGGGGCCGGGGCTCGGGATCGGGCCGAATACGCGAGCGGATGTCAGCGCCGCGCTGAGTTGTCCGGATAAGACGCTGTTGCTCGATGCCGATGCGCTGTCCGCCTACGAAGGATCAACCCATCAGAGCGAAAAGGAGGCTTTCCTGGCCCGCGTCAAGGGGCACGGCAAGGTCATCCTGACGCCCCATGACGGCGAATTCGCGCGCCTGTTCGGTGACCTGCCGGGAAGTCGTCTCGCGCGGGCGCGGCAGGCCGCCAGGTTGTCGGGTGCGGTCGTCATTCTGAAGGGCGCGGACAGCGTGATCGCTGAACCGGGGGGGAGGGCACTGATCAACCACAATGCGCCCGCCTGGCTAGCAACCGGTGGGTCGGGCGACACGCTGGCGGGTCTGGTCATCGGCCTTGCGGCCCAGGGCATGCCGCCCTTTGAGGCTGCTGCCGCAGGCGTCTGGTTGTTAAGCGAAACAGCCCGGAACATCGGTCCCGGGCTGATTGCAGAAGATCTGGCGGACCGGCTTCCACCGGTCCTGAACAAGCTGATCGGGCCTTAAGACGATCGAATCTTGTTCAGGAAGTTGTCCACTTCCATGGAGAGCTGTTCGGCCTGGCGGGCCAGCTCACCGGCTGCGGAAAGAACCTCGCCGGCCGCCTGACCGGTTTCGGATGCAGCCGAGGTCACATCGGTGATATGAGTGGTCACCTCGGTCGTTCCGGCGGAAGCCTGCTCGACGTTTCGGGCGATTTCCTGGGTGGCCGCGCCTTGCTCTTCGACCGCAGCCGCTATAGCGCTCGAGGCCTCAGAGATGTTGCCGATGGTATTGCCGATGGAGCCGATAGCGTTCACGGCGTCCTTGGTGGCGCTTTGGATTTCGTTGATCTGGGTGCCGATCTCGTCCGTCGCACGGGCGGTCTGATTGGCGAGGTTTTTCACCTCGGATGCCACAACGGCGAAGCCCTTGCCCGCTTCACCGGCGCGCGCGGCCTCGATCGTTGCGTTGAGAGCCAGAAGGTTGGTCTGGCTTGCAATGTCGTTAATCAGGCTGACCACCTCGCCGATCTTCTGACTGGACGCGGCGAGACCCTGGACCATTTCGTTGGTGCGACGGGATTCATCCACGGCGCTGCCCGAAATCTCGGTCGATTGGGCAACCTGGCGGCTGATCTCCTGAATCGAGCTGGTGAGCTCTTCCGCCGCCGCAGCAACCGTCTGCACATTGGTCGAGGCCTCTTCTGCCGCCGCAGCCACAGCGGTTGCCTGCTCGCTTGTGCGACCGGCGTTCTGTTCCATACCTTCCGCCGTGCTTTGCAGTTCGGTCGCCGCGGATGCCACGATCTCGACCAATCCTTTCACGGTGGATTCAAAATTGGAGGCATGGGTGTTCAGGGCTTCAGCCGACTTTTCGCGGGCCGTGTCGATGTAGACGGACACGGCGAGATCCATATCGAGGAACAGCGCCTTGTTGATGGACTTCAGAATTTCGGCGGCCTCTCTCGGGTTCTTCCCGTGGGCCGCCATCAGCACGTCGATGATCTTGTTCAGCGTGGCGCAATAGCCGCCCAGATACCACCGAGGCTCCAGGCCGATCCGTTCGTGGGTGCGGCCAATGGTGTCAACGGTGCGATAATAGGTATCACCGAAATCCGCGTTGAAAATGCTGTCCATCCAGTGGCGGCGCTGCGTGGAACGCGCGTGCTCGAGCATCTGTGGGGACTTGAACATCTGTGCCAGGTTGGGCCACTGGGTGACGTGCCCATAAAAAGTATCCAGCACGCTATCGATCTCAGGGGCGAGAGTCCCCCGGAACTTCTTCAGGTTCGCTTTTGCCCCTTCGTCGAGGCTGAGAAAGCGCATACGTTCATTCAGATCCGAATCGGACATTAATCAGTTCCCCTTGTTCTACCTCTCCATCGCGCGAATCCCTGTCGGCGATGCTTAACTCTTGATTGAAGCGAGTATCGATTCTTATGGCGTAGCCGATACGTCCCCTGCACGTAACGTCCTTTGTGGCCCCCTGACTGCCGCCTGACGACGGTCTTCCTTGGCTATCGCCAGAAATTTCACAGGATTCCGGAAAAGTTTCAATACCCTGTAGGAGAAACGCGGGCCGAGTTGGAAAAACGAGGCGCAAAGCAACCCGTTACTTTGGCCATCCGTATTGCCGTTTGGGAGGTTGCGCTGTGAGCGCCTTGGAAATCAACATGGTTGAAGAGGGTAATTACACACGCCTGACGAAGCCATTCAACCATCCGTATGAGACCTTTCAGCCCCTGATACAGCCGGGAATTGACAGGCAAGCGGGTTTGAGTAGAGTGCGCGTTCGCTTCGACTTCCGGCCCTTGGACCGGGATAGTGTGCGTTCGCCCGTGTTTAAGGTTTAAAGCATTGAATGCCATGGGCTAATGCACCCCTGATCCGGGATCAAGCGGGCGTGGTGAAATTGGTAGACACGCAGGTTTTAGGTACCTGTGACGCAAGTCGTGGGGGTTCAAGTCCCTCCGCCCGCACCATTCCCGCACCGCTGATCCCACCCAGGATCCGTTTCCGCCGGGGCCTTAATTTAGGACATGAACAACCGTTCGTC
>JBMYSY010000030.1:0-27375 GCA_049603795.1 Magnetovibrionaceae bacterium | reverse complement strand
GATCCGACCGGATCCAGCCCCCGACTTCTTTGAATACAGTTGTAACCTCTCCAGCAGGAGGACGACATATGTCGACCATGAACAAGGAGCAGACCGAAGCCCTCATCCAAGAGGTGCTGGAAGTCTACCCGGAAGCCGCCGCCAAGGATCGCGCCAAGCACTTGGCCGTCAACGATCCGGAAGGCGACGCCAAGAAGTGCGTTACCTCCAACCGTAAGTCCCTGCCGGGCGTCATGACCATCCGTGGTTGCGCCTACGCCGGTTCCAAGGGTGTGGTGTGGGGTCCGATCAAGGACATGATCCACATCTCCCACGGCCCGGTTGGCTGTGGCCAATACTCTCGCGCCGGTCGTCGGAACTACTACGTGGGCACCACGGGTGTGAACACCTTCGGTACCATGAACTTCACCTCCGACTTCCAGGAAAAGGACATCGTGTTCGGCGGCGACAAGAAGCTCGCCAAGCTGATCAACGAAATCGAAACCCTTTTCCCGCTGAACAAAGGCATCTCGGTGCAGTCCGAATGCCCGATCGGTCTGATCGGTGACGACATTGAAGCCGTCTCCAAGCAAGCCACTCGCGAAATCAACAAGCCGGTCGTTCCGGTTCGTTGCGAAGGTTTCCGCGGCGTGTCCCAGTCTTTGGGCCACCACATCGCCAACGACGCCATCCGCGACTGGGTTCTGTCCAACCGCGACGACGACACCTCCTTCGAATCCACCGAATACGATGTGACCATCATTGGTGACTACAACATCGGTGGCGACGCCTGGGCTTCCCGGACGCTGCTCGAAGAAATGGGTCTCCGCGTTATCGCTCAGTGGTCCGGTGATGGCACCCTTGCTGAGATGGAAAACACCCCGAAGGCTAAACTGAACCTCCTCCACTGCTACCGCTCGATGAACTACATCTCGCGGCACATGGAAGAGAAGTACGGTATTCCTTGGATGGAATACAACTTCTTCGGCCCGACCAAGATCGAAGAATCCCTTCGCAAGATCGCCTCGTTCTTCGACGACAAGATCAAAGAAGGTGCCGAGCGCGTTATCGAGCGTTACCGTTCCGAATACGAAGCGGTTATCGCCAAGTACCGCCCGCGTCTCGAAGGCAAGCGCGTCATGCTTTACGTCGGTGGCCTGCGCCCCCGCCACGTGATCGGTGCCTACGAAGACCTCGGCATGGAAGTTGTCGGTACGGGCTACGAATTCGCCCACAACGATGACTACGACCGTACGGTTCAGGAAATGGGCAACGCCACCCTGATCTACGATGACGTGACGGGTTACGAGTTCGAAGAGTTCGTGAAGAAGGTCAAGCCTGACCTGATCGGCTCCGGCATCAAAGAAAAGTTCATCTTCCAGAAGATGGGCATTCCCTTCCGCCAGATGCACTCTTGGGACTACTCCGGTCCGTACCACGGCTACGATGGCTTCGCCATTTTCGCCCGGGACATGGACATGACCCTGAACAACCCGTGCTGGAACAAGCTCCAGGCTCCGTGGAAAAAAGCCGCTTCCGACGAAGCAGCTACCGCCGCCGCCGAGTAAGTCCTCGCATCCCACTTTCACTCACTACCCGTCAGTCCACAGATTGGTGGCGCGGGGGGAGAATTGAAAATGAGTCAGAACGTAGACAAAATCGTGCCGAGCTACCCGCTCTTCCGTGACGAAGAGTACAAGGACAGCCTGGCAACCAAGCGGGCGCTCTATGAAGAGCGTCACCCCGACGAGAAGATCGACGAGATCTTCGAGTGGACCACCACCGAAGAGTACCAGGAGCTGAACTTCAACCGTGAAGCTCTGACCGTAAACCCCGCCAAGGCTTGTCAGCCCCTGGGTTCGGTCCTGTGCTCCCTCGGCTTTGAGAAGACCCTGCCCTATGTGCACGGCTCCCAAGGTTGCGTGGCCTACTTCCGCACCTACTTCAACCGCCACTTCAAAGAGCCGGTCGCCTGTGTGTCCGACTCCATGATCGAAGACGCGGCTGTGTTCGGTGGTCAGAAGAACATCTTCGAAGGCCTGAAGAACGCCAAGGCGCTCTACAAGCCGGAAATGATCGCTGTTTCCACGACCTGCATGGCTGAAGTTATCGGCGATGACCTGAACGCCTTCATCGGCAACGCCAAGAAGGAAGGTCACATCGAAGCTGACTTCCCGACACCGTTCGCCCACACGCCGTCCTTCGTTGGCTCCCACACCACCGGTTGGGACAACATGATGGAAGGCACGCTGCGGTACTTCACGCTGAACAGCATGGACGACAAGGAAGTCGGTTCCAACGGCAAGATCAACCTGGTCGCTGGTTTCGAAACCTACCTCGGCAACTACCGTGTCCTGCACCGGATGATGGACGAAATGGGTGTGGATTACTCCATGCTCTCCGATCCGTCGGAAGTCCTGGACACCCCGGCCGATGGCGAATACCGCATGTACGAAGGCGGCACCTCCATTGACGAAGTCAAGGATGCCCCGAACGCCATCGACACCCTGCTGCTGCAGCCCTGGCAGTCCGTGAAGACCCGGAAGTTCATCAAGGACAAGTGGGAACAGCCCGCGTCCGACGTGACCTACCCGATCGGCCTGACCGGTACCGACAACTTCCTGATGACCGTCTCCGAACTCACCGGCAAGCCGATCCCGGCAAGCCTGGAGAAAGAGCGCGGCCGTCTGGTCGACATGATGACCGACAGCCACACCTGGCTGCACGGCCAAAAGTTCGGCATCTACGGCGACGCCGACTTCGTGCTGGCGATGGTTTCCTTCCTGCTCGAGCTTGGCGCTGAGCCGACGCACATCCTGTGCAACCACGCCAACAAGCGCTGGAAGAAAGCCGTGGAGAAGATCTGTGCCGACAGCCCGTACGGTCAGAACTCCACCGTCCACATCGGTAAAGACCTGTGGCACTTCCGCTCGCTGATGTTCACCGACAAGCCGGACTTCATGATCGGCAACTCCTACGGTAAGTTCATCCAGCGTGACACCTTGCACAAAGGCAAGGAGTTCGAAGTTCCGCTGATCCGCATCGGTTTCCCGATCTTCGATCGTCACCACATGCACCGTCAAACGACGATCGGTTACGAAGGTGCCATGAACGTGCTGACCACCCTGGTCAACTCGGTTCTGGAGCGCCTCGACGAGGAAACCCGTGGCATGGGCACCACGGACTACAACTACGACCTGGTCCGCTAAGGTCTAGGGAATACCCGGTCCCGGCCCTCTCTTCGGAGGGGGCCGGGTTCTGGCTTTAAGGAGTAGTTGAAATGCCCAGCGTTATGCTAAGACACTCGGACTCAGGCGAACTGTTGTTTTACATCGCCAAGAAGGATCTCGAGGAGAAAGTCGTCTCCGTCGAGAACGACACCGACGATACCTGGGGGGGTAACGTTGAGCTGTCGGATGGCACCACCTGGTACATCGATCCGATCTCACCGAAGCCGAGTTTCCCGACGACCCTTCGCTTTAAGCGCGGCGAATAAGCCACCCCGCTGAAGACCGATCCACCAGACCGGAGGACATATCAATGGCCGTGACAATTGATGCTTCGCTTTGCACCGCTTGTGGCGATTGCGAACCCGTCTGCCCGACGACCGCGATCCACCCGCACAAAGGTGTCTATGCTGTCAAAGCAGACCTCTGCACCGAGTGCGATGGCGACGCCGACAGCCCGCAGTGCATGGACGTCTGCATGGACGACTGCATCGACTTCGCTTGATCGAGCTTCGGCGGGAACCAACCGGTTCCCGCCGTTTCTCCTTCTAGACCTACCCATTTGTTTCTGAAGATTTTTTTCCGCTTTCTTTTTTGACTTTTTGAACCGTAACGACTTTTAACCAGTCAAGGAGACCGTTGATGGAACAGGCACCGATGAGCCGCGAAATGGCTTTGCGCATTGGTCTGGCCGCCCGAGAACTCCCCGATTGCAGCGCGGCACAGATGCTCAAGGCCGTCAGTGGCCTGGTCGGCCTTCCGCCGCAGGAAAAAAAGTTCGGCAAGATTCGCCTGAAAGACCTGAAAGCCGCCTTCGAGGAGCACGAAGCGGAGATCTCCAAGGAACAGTTCGAAGCCGCCTTGAATTGCCTGCGCGGCAAGAATGATGCGGCTGACGTGCTGCTTCCGGACCCGGACCCTTACGTCGAAGGCGACATGCCGGAATCGATCCGGGTTGCCTGTGCCTCCAACGAGGGGGAGCAGATGAACGGCCACTTCGGCTCCTGCGCCCGCTTCCTGGTCTATCAGGTTTCCGCCGAGGAAGTCCGCCTGATCGACATCCGCTCCGCTCAGACCAGCGGAGAGGAAGAAGACAAGAATGCCGCCCGCGCCGATTTGATTGCCGACTGCCAGGTTCTGTTCATGATGTCGATTGGCGGTCCGGCTGTGGCCAAGGTTGTTCGTCGCGACATTCACCCGGTGAAGATTCCGACCGGCGGCAATGCCCGCGAAAAGATGGAAGAATTGAAAGCCTCCCTGGCCGGCTCGACGCCGCCCTGGCTGGCCAAGGTCATGGGCCACTCCGCCGAGGACCGCATCCGGTTTGAAATCGACGAAGACGTCATGGAATGGACGCCGTCTGGCAAGAGCGAGGCTGCGGAATGATTACGGATGCCACCTTTGACGCCGTCGAGGCTTTCATCGCCAAGAACGGCATCGATACCGACAAGGTCCGCCAGTTGCGCCAGGACCTTGGCGGGGACCTCACCCTGACCTACTGCATGGATGATGACGTCTGCGGGCCGAAACCAATCCGCGAATATGACACTTTCAACCTTTATCTGGTTGACGCATCCGACCATTGCATTAGTTTCACTCCCAGCATCGAAGCCGCCACGGGATTGGTTATCGCCGAGGTGGAACCGGAAGACGACTGACGTTTCCGGAAACGACTGAGGGCTGCCGCAAACCGGATCGGGGGATCTACCGGGTTGCGGTGCCTGGCGCGTCAGCTTGGCGCGTCCGCTTGGCGACGCGATTTTTGGGGGAAGACGAAGATGGACAGCCACATCCAGCCAATCTCTGGCACCAGCGAACGTCTGGCCAAGGCCCTCGCCTGGGTCAAGGCGGACGGGGATAAGCAAAAACTGCTGAAAGCCGTTCAGGACTGCCTGCCGGAGTTGGAGCTGCATGAGTCTGCCACCATCGGCGGCTGGTACCGAAACGGCGGGGTGGTGACGCCGGACGGCGAACACATAGCCTACCAAATCCGTGATTGGGCCGAAGAGCAGTTGGATGGCGAAGATGATCTGACCGACCTGATTGTTGAGTTCGGTGAAGAAGGCTACATGGCCACACGGTTCTACGGGACCACGCACTACTTCATCGCGCCGACCGGTGAAGGCATGCTGGATTTCATCCAGATCGAAATCGACGAAATCCGCGAAGTCATCGACCGCCCGCTGATCGACGCCGAGAACCCGCCCGAAGACATTGAAGAACTGGTTGACCCCATGGTGGGACACCACAAGGGCGACGAAACCCTGGTCAGCGAGCCCGAATATGCCCTGCGCCGGGTAAGCGATTTTACGACGGTGCTCGACGATTCAAACAGCCCCTTGAGCATGGACGAACACTTCAAGCGCTTCGTGGAAGATTGGGAAGCCAGTTCCGCAGGGCAGGAAGAGCGCTTCTCGGAGCACTGGGTGTTCCTGTTTCAGCCGCACAAGGATCGGTTTGGCGAGCACCGCATGCTGATCAAACCGCGCCCCGTGGCCGAGGACCTGCCCGATTTCACCATCAGCCAGATCAAGCATGGGGAAGCCATGGCGAAACTGGTCCATGCCTATGACCGGGCGGCAGGTTTTGGCTTTGCCTGGTATTTCCACATGGTTGCCGGTCACGGCGTGAAAAGTTCCGCCGGCGAGGCCGTCATGGAAGACCTGATGGGTGCCTATGACTACCTGCCCGCGCGCGATCTGAAGATCCTGCGCGCCTGGGCCGAAGCTCCCTACGCACTCTAGACGATATCCCGCACCAGTAGGCTCAATCATGCGCCAGATCGCCATCGCGAGTTCGGACGGCAAGCGAATCACCGGTCACGCAGGCAAGTGCCGACGCTGGCTGGTTTTCGACGTCGGCGAAGACGGTGTCATTCCGGAACCCTCGCGCCTGGAACTGCCGAAAGACCTGGTGTTCCATCACTTCCGCCACGACTTCTCGGAAGAACATCCTCACCCGTTGATGGGAATCGAGGCCCTGATCGCCCAGAGCTCGGGCGAGAGCTTTCAGCACAAGATGGAAAAGCGCGGCGTCCGTGCCATTATGACGGCTGAAGATGCCCCCGTGGCTGCGGTTCGGGCCTATCTCGACGGCAACCCGACCCCGCCGAGGCCCCGCCCGATCATGGGACTGGTCTGCAAGATTCGGGATTCGCTTTCGAAGCCATAGCCATCGGCCATTTTTGCCCCTTTTAAACAGGAGAATCTGCCTCCATACCGTGTACAACGCCGAAGGTCAGCACGGGGCGAGGAACCATATTTCCCGTTGGGGCCTAACAGATTTACCTCCATGTGATACCCAAAAGCCTCACTCTTGGACAAAGAATCACCGCGAAACAGAAAAGGCTTTGATTTCTGGGTTTGAACCGGTCATACGAGATACATGAACTGTCTTGTCCCGCCCGGGCCGAGGTCTAACTTTTGTTTAATGGAGGGAAGTGAGTTGACCTTCACCCAAGCCAAATTTCTGAAAGCTTCTGTGGCTGCGCTAAGCATCCTCGCCGTGGCGGCTTGTCAAACGATCAGCGAGACTGCGCTTTATCAGTCTGCTCAAGCCAATGATCCCGATGCTCAGTATGAGTTGGGTATGATGTATCTCGAGGGGGATACACTTACGCGACTGGAAGCTGACCCGAAGAAGGCGGTCTCTTGGCTCCTCGCATCAGCCCAACAAGGTAATGCGAATGCGCAGTTTGAAGTGGCAAAGCTCTATGACACGGGTACCGGTACGCTTGAGAACGATGCAATCGCGTCGAAGTACTTCAAAGCTGCAGCTGACCAAGGGATCACAGAAGCTCAGGTGATTTACGGGCAGCGGCTGATCGAAGGTGTTGGTGTTGACGCCAATCCCGTAGAGGGCGTTTCCTACCTCCAGACCTACGCTGATGCCTCCGGGGACACTGCGGTTGAGACCGAACTGGCCGCCCGCTTCCTCAATGGCGATGGCGTCGAAAAGGACACAGCTGAAGCCGCTAAGTGGCTTGGTAAGCTGGGTGCCAAGGGTGACCTGGGCGCGATGTACGACCTCGGCAAACTCTACTACGATGGAGACGGCGTCGAGCAGGATATGGTGAAAGCCGAATACTGGTTGCGCGAGCCGGCAGCCGAAGGTGAATACATTTTGGCGCAGTTCATGCTCGGAACCCTGTACCGTGATGGTCATGGCGTTACCCAGCATTTTGGAACAGCAGCCAAATGGTTCGACTTGGCAGCCAATCAGGGACATGTCCGCAGCCAGGTTGAACTCGCCAAGCTCTTCCGGGGCGGCAAAGGGGTCGAACGGAGCCTGGTTATGGCTCACAAATGGCTGAACATCGGTGCAACGATCACCAAAGTTGAAAAATCTGATTCCGATGTCGGCGCACTGCGTGCTTCTGTTGTCGAAATGCGAGATGCCGTCGCGGAAATGATGGTTTTGCGCGACGTGGCGAAAGCCCAGATGCTTGCGGCTGAATGGTGGGAAGACCGTTCTACAGTCGTGAACAATGCCGAAACCCTTCAGACCTACTAAGAACGGAGCAAGTACCGTGAAATCGATGTTCTCCAAACCGGTTGTAACCGCCGTCGCTCTGTTGGGTGTCTGTGTTGCCGTTTCGGCCTGCTCGTTGAGAGGTACGACAGTGTCCTCCGACCACAAGCATATTGTTGTGGAAGCTGGCAAAAATTCTCAGGCGATTGCTGACAAACACTGTGCCAAGTACGGCAAAGAGGCTTTCCTCAAGGATGCTGAGCCGCTTTCCGGCAAACAGGTCTACTGGTACGACTGCGTCACTCAGTAGATCTCATCGGTCATTCGATGTTTTATGAAGCAGGCGGTCGTAAGGCCGCCTGTTTTTTTTGATCCAAGCCCGAGCTTTTGCCCGGTACCCTTGCGGGCCCGTGTGGCGTTGCTTGGGCGTGATAATTGTGGTTAGACTTTCATCTCACCCACCAACAATACATTTTTCCGTGGAAGCATTGGGGAAAGCGAATCGTGTCGACAAAGTTGAACAAACCCATCGCAGGTTTATTGATTTCATCTTCGGTCTTTTTCATCACCGCTTGCGCCGGGGTTGAGGAAACCGAGCGGTATTCGGCTGCTGAAGCCGGCAACACGGAAGCCCAAGTCGAACTGGCCATGGACTTCCTCGAAGGCAATCAGGTCAAGTTTATCGCTCAGGATATCAATCGCGCCGCCGAATGGTTCCTTCGGGCCGCTGAACTCGGCAATGCGCAGGCCCAGAACCAGATTGGCAACATGTACCTCTCAGGCCAAGGCGTTGAACAAGATACGACCCGCGCCGCCAAATGGCACGAAGCCGCCGCAAAACAGGGAATCATCGATTCTAAAGTCAAATTTGGCCGCATGCTGATTGATGGTAACGGCATTGAACAAGATGCAAAGAAAGGCATCGAGATCATGGCCGAAGGCGTTTCGGCGACGATGGACACGGACTTGGAAAGAGAAATTGCCCAGGCCTATCTTGAAGGCCGTGGAGTCGAACAAGACATTCCCATGGCCGTCGAATGGTTAGAAAAACTGGGCCGCAAGGGCGACTCCTGGGCCCAATTTCAACTGGCCAAGCTGTTTTATAACGGAACTGGCATAAAGCAGAACATGGTGGCGGCTGAATACTGGCTTCGGGATCCTGCGGGCAAAGCGAATTACCCTCTGGCCCAGTATCTTCTTGGCACCCTGTACCGGGATGGGCTCGGTGTGCCACAGGAATATACCATCGCCTTCCAATGGTTTGAGCGCGCAGGCCTTCAAGGCCATGTGAAAAGCCTCCAAGAGTTGTCGGCCCTCCACCAACGGGGACGCGGCACAGAACGGAGCCTCGCCAACGCCCACAAATGGCTGAATATCGGGTCTACCATCACGAAGGTCGAGAGTGATTATCCCGATGATGTGGCAAGCGATGTTCGCAAAATCCTCGAAACGCGAAGAGATGAAATCGGGGATATGCTAGATCCCCGGCAGCTGGAAACTTCTCAAGCAGAGGCCTACGAATGGTGGCAGGAAAACCGCTCCGTCGTATTGAATAACCCAGAAACCCTGGCGATGTTCTACGACACGCTCTAAGGGCTACGGCCCGCCGCATCGAGCCCTGTCACGAAGCGACCTTTTGTCGCTTATGTGACAGGGCTTTTTTATTTTAAATCTATAAATATCAGATACTTATTGTTTGGCACAAAGGCTGCATCACCTCCCTTGAATACGGTTTTATCGGGCCCTTGGGTCCGCTTGCGACAAATCCTTGTCACGAGTCTTGATGGGGCGTCATGCCTCAAAGGGAGTTGCCATGAAGGCCAAAGACATCGCCGAATTGCTGGATGAGCCCGCCTGCGCCCACAACAAGAAGGAAAAGTCGGGTTGCGCCCGGCCGAAGCCCGGCTCGACCGCCGGTGGCTGTTCCTTCGACGGGGCCCAGATAGCACTGCTCCCCATCGCCGATGTCGCCCATATCGTTCACGGCCCCATCGCCTGTGCCGGTTCCAGCTGGGATAACCGGGGCACGCGGTCGTCTGGCTCCAAGCTCTACCGGGTCGGCATGACCACGGATCTGACAGAACAGGACGTCATCATGGGCCGGGGCGAGAAGCGCCTCTATCACTCCATCAAACAGGCCGTATCGGATCACAGCCCCTCTGCCGTCTTCGTTTACAACACCTGTGTCCCTGCCCTGATCGGCGATGATGTGGACGCGGTCTGCAAGGCGGCTGCCGAAGCCTTCGACACTCCGGTCGTGCCGGTCGATGCCGCCGGGTTCTACGGTACCAAAAACCTTGGCAACCGGATCGCCGGTGAAGCCATGGTCAAGCACGTGATCGGCACGGCGGAACCGGAACCGGCCGTCAGCCCCGACGGCAAGAAGGTCCATGACATCGCGCTTGTCGGTGAATTCAACATCGCGGGCGAACTCTGGCACGTCACCCCGTTGCTGGACGAGTTGGGGCTTCGCATCCTCGGTACCCTGTCAGGCGACAGCCGCTTCCGCCAGATTCAGACCCTGCACCGCGCCGAAGCCCTGATGATGGTCTGCTCCAAGGCCATGATCAACGTGGCCCGCAAGCTGGAAGACAAATACGAAGTGCCCTGGTTCGAAGGCAGCTTCTACGGCGCGTCCGACATGGGTAACACGCTGCGCGATTTCGCCAAGTTGATCGGCGACGACGACCTGACGGAACGCACCCATGCCCTGATCGCCCGGGAAGAAGCAAAGCTCGACGCAGCACTTGAACCCTGGCGTGAGAAGCTCCGCGGCAAGCGCGTCCTGTTGTATACGGGCGGCGTGAAGTCCTGGTCCATCGTCGCAGCCCTGCAGGATTTGGGCATGGACGTGGTGGCCACCGGCACCAAGAAATCCACCGAGGAAGACAAGGCAAGGATCCGCGAGATCATGGGCGAGGAAGCCATCATGATCGAGGACGGCAACCCCAGACGCCTGATCGACATCTGCTACGAACAGAACGTCGATGTGCTGATCGCCGGCGGCCGGAACATGTATACGGCGCTTAAGGCACGCATTCCTTTCCTGGACATCAATCAGGAACGCGATTTCGCCTATGCGGGCTACACCGGGATGGTCGAACTGGCCCGCCAGATCGCGCTGACGCTCGAAAGTCCGGTCTGGGATGCGGTCCGCGCTCCGGCCCCCTGGAAGCTTGCACCGGCCGAGACAACCGCTTCGGAAGAGGATGCCTGATCAATGTCAGAGATCGTCAAACGCAAAAAAGCGCTGTCCGTCAGCCCGCTGAAGTCCAGCTCCACAATTGGGGCAGCCCTGGCCTTTTTGGGGTTCCAGCGCGCTATTCCGATGCTGCACGGTTCCCAGGGCTGCACAGCCTTCGGCAAGGTCTTCTTCGTCCGCCATTTCCGGGAGCCGGTGCCTCTGCAAACAACGGCGATGGATCAGATTTCAACCGTCCTGGGCGGTGATGAGTCCGTTGTCGAGGGCCTGACCACCATCGCCGAGAAAAACCGCCCGGCCATCATCGGCCTGCCGACCACCGGGTTGGTGGAAACCGAAGGTGCCGATATCGCGCTTCCGGTCAGGGCTTTTCGGGACAAGCACCCGGAATTCGATGACGTGATGGTCGTCGCCGTCAACACACCTGACTTCACGGGCTGCTTGGAAACCGGCTTCGCCGACGCCCTGACCAACATTTTCAAGGCCTCCCTGCCGATCAAGGGCACGAATGAGGTGGCCGAGCGCCCCAAGCAGGTCAACGTTCTGGTCAGCTCTTCGCTGTCGCCCGGGGACATCGACGAAATCAAGGATCTGGTAGAAGCCTTTGGCCTGCGGCCCGTCGTCGTTCCGGATCTGGGTGATTCGCTTGATGGCCACCTGCCGGAAAACGACTTCAATCCGCTGACGACCGGTGGCACACCGGTCTCGGAAGTTCGCGACCTCGCCAAGGCCGCCGCAACACTCGTGATCGGCGGTTCCTTGGATGAAGCAGCGAATGTTCTGTACGATCGCACGGGCGTCCCCGAACACCGTTTCAGCCATCTGATGACCATGGAAGCTGTCGACAGCTTTGTCATGGCGCTTTCCGAAATCTCCGGCGAGCCGGTGCCAGCAAAGCTGGAACGTCAGCGCTCCCGCCTCCAGGATGCTTTGCTCGACTGCCACTTCTCCATGGGCTTTTCGCGCATCGGCGTCGCCGCTGATCCGGACATGCTGGTCGGCTTTGGCGACCTGTTGAAGAGCATGGGCTCCGAGACCGTGGCCGCTGTCTCCCCTGTGAATGCCAAGTCGCTTCGCGAATGCACCTCCATCGACACCGTCAAGATCGGCGATCTGGAGGACCTGGAAAAGCTGGCGACCGAGGGCCGCGCACAGCTCCTGATCGGCAACAGCCACGTGGTCGATTCAGCCGAGCGCCTCGGCGTTCCGATCCTGCGCGCCGGTTTCCCGCAATATGACTACGTGGGCGGCTTTGCGCGGGCCTGGGTCGGCTATCGCGCGATCCGGCAGGCTTTGTTTGATATCGCCAACCTCCTGGCCTCGACCGAGCCGGGAGAAGTGGCACCCTATGTTTCGATCTTCAACACCTCGGACAGGAGCCCGGACAATGGTCCGTCACCTGAAAATCGTCGACAAGTTCACTGATAACGGTGAAGAGCTGAGCTGGAAGGACCGCGCACTGCGGGTTGCTTTCGCCTCCACCGATATGAAGCACATCGACCAGCATTTCGGGTCCGCCAGCTGCTTCGCAATTTATGGCGTCGATCCGGACCAGTTCCACATGATCGACGTGATCCAGTTCGGCGACCTGAAACAGGACGGCGACGAGAACAAGCTGCTGGCCAAGTTCGAGGCCCTGGAAGATTGCGCGGCCGTCTACATCCAGGCGATCGGTGCCAGCGCCATCAATCAGCTTCGGGCGCTGGGCGTCCAGCCGGTCAAGGTGTCTCACGGCACCCCGATCACCGAAATGCTCCAAGCCCTGAGCGACGAGCTGCGTGACGGCCCGCGCAACTGGCTGGCCCGAGCGATAGAGCGCCAGAACGCGCCAGACGACCCGGAAGGCGAACGTTTCAAAGACATGGAAGCCGAGGGCTGGGAAGAGTAATCCGCCCGGCAGCCTCGGAACTTAAGACACCCCCCATTCAGGAGAGAGAATGATGAGCACCGCAACCGCACTGGCCCCGACCGAGCAGGTCGTCGAAGAGAACGATCCGCTGCTGGAAACCGATTTCTTTGTCGAGATCCTGCGCCAGCTGAACGCCATCGATTCCTATGGCACCTGGGAAGGAAAACCGGCTGCCGAGATCGTCGATCCGTACATCATGACCAAAGAACGCAAGCGGGAAGTTCCGATCATTGGTGATCCGGATGAACTGACGCTGGCTCGCGTTAAGGCCTACTACAACGCCATCGCCGCCCTGATCGAGAAAGAATGCGGCCTGATGGCTGTTCCGATGATCAACCTGACGCACGAAGGCTTCGGTCGCGCCATCATCACCTGCGGCAAACTTGTCGTCGTCGACAAGACCCTGCGCGATGTGCACCGCTTCGGCTTCAAATCGCTCTCCAAGATGAAGGACGAAGGCGACAAGCTGCTGTCCGTCGCCACAACCCTGATTGGCGAACACCCGTCCGTTGCGGGCCTCTGAATTCGCATTTGCAGAGAAGGAACAGATGATGACTGAAGAAGAACTGAAAGCGCTGAACAAGGCTGTCAAAAAGGCCAAACGGATCGCCACCGAACGGGCCGGCGAACTGCATGACCTGGTCGAAGACCGCCTGCCGGCCGCCTACAAGGAAATCCCGGAAATCGCACAGGCCTGTTATGACGCCTGCGAAGCCTGGGACAAGGCGCAAGCCGAACTGAAAGCCGCCGAGGCCGCAGCACCCGCTGCCGCCGAATGACACCGACCCCTGTCCACCAGCTGGGGTTCACCATCAACCGATTGAAGCCATAAGGGGGATACTATGGCGACGATAATTGGACTGACACGGGGCGGCGAAGAATGGACGCCGGCTTTCGTGACCGACATCAACCAGGAAGACTGCATTGGCTGCGGCCGCTGCTACAAGGTCTGCCCGCGTGACGTGCTTGAGCTTGTCGAGCGGATCGGAGGATCGACGGATGCTGACGATGATGATGACGATGATCCTTATGGCGATGACGATGACGACGATGGCTTCTCTGATGATGTCGCCATGGTCATGTCTGTCAAAGACGCCATGGACTGCATCGGCTGCGAAAGCTGCTCGCGCGTCTGCCCGAAAGACTGTCTGACCCACGAAACGGCGGAGGCGGCTTAATGGCTCGGCCCGAAAAACACGTTCTTGTCTGTGTCCAGGGTCGCCCGCCGGGGCACCCCCGGGGCTCCTGTCAGGCCACCGGTTCGGCGGATCTGTTCGCTGAATTCATGGGCCAGATGGAAAAGCGTCAACTCTGGGGCCGCTTCGCCGTGACGTCCACGGGTTGTCTCGGCCCCTGCCATCTGGGTGCCAGCGTTCTGGTCTATCCGGAAGGCATCATGTACGGCCAGGTGAAGCCCGAAGACGTGAATGAGATCTTCGACAAACACCTGCTGGAGGGCGAGCCCATCGAACGCCTGAAGGTACCGGCGGACGTCTGGTCATAAGTCTGATGACAGACCGTTTGCTGTGTTATCACAAGCAGCCCACCAGCGCCCGGACCCGTTTCCTGGTGCTGGAGGGCGGCTCTGTGTTGTCGCCTGAGCCCCTGCCCGACCTCGCTTCGCTGACCGGAGACGTCGACCCAGCGCCAGAGGCCGCCTCGCCGCTGATTGCCGACATGGCCGACCGGCTGGGCCTGCCGACCGGCAGCCTCGTTGTCGATAGGGAAGAAGATATCGCCTGCAGCGTCGATATTCCCGACGGACCGGCAACCATCCATATTGCCCGATTTACCACCCAGGATCCGCCCATCAAGGAAGCGGAAACCTTGGGCGGTAAGTTCATCGAGTTGACCCAGGCCCGTCGGCTGTTGCCGGATGTGGAACTGGAACTGCTGCGCCGGGTCTACCAAATCTCACTCGGATAGAGCCGAAGAGCCTCAGGGGCTCAAAGGCGCTCCAACGCAATGAGACTGGTCAGCTCGGCATGAAGGGGAACATCCGGGAAGGGATAGCTGTGCCCAAGCCGGTTGACCCAGACGCCCAGGAAACCGGCCTTTGCGGCTCCTGCGGCGTCCCAGGGATTTGAAGAGACGAAGATCGCCTGTGCGGGGTCGATTCCCAGATAATCTCGGATGTGGCTATAAGCCGCTTGATTGGGCTTATAGACCCCGCCGCCATCGACCGAAATCGAGCCGTCCAACGCCCTGTCCAGTCCCGCAGCGGCGACACTTCGGTCCAACATGTCCGGGTTGGCGTTGGAATAGATCACCGACGTCGCGCCCTTGGCCTTGATGGCCTCCAGCGCCGGCAAGGCATCTTCGTAGGCATCCAGTTCGGCATAGGCTTCCAGTAGCGCTCGGCGCAGGCCCGCATCGCCAGCGAGCCCTGTCAGGTGGAGCGCCACATCCAAAGCCCTTGTCGTGACGTCCCAAAAACGGGTGGGAAGCCCGAGTGCCGTCTCGGTCCAGGCATATTCCAGTTGCCTGCCCCGCCAGATCTCAGCCAGGAGTTTGGGATCCGCACCTTCGACACCTTTCAGACACTTGCGCGCCGCAGCACTCAAATCCAGCAGGGTTCCATAGGCATCAAAGATATAGTGGGTCGGTTGGCTCATCGGTCTACCCTCCCGGCGCATCTATCGGCAGACAGCCGCCACGGATATTGGAACAATTGTTCTATTTAGGTGGTTCAAGTCAGGGGTTCGGTCAAGTTGAAACCGGAAGGCCCGGCGCAAAAATCTGTCGCGGGCCTCAGGCTTCAACGGCCGCGGAAATCCGGCGGCCGCTTTTCCATGAAGGCGACCAGGCCTTCCTTGTAGTCCTGACTGTCGTAAACCACGCGGCGCAGGCCCTGAATCCGTTCCGCCATCATCGGCGTAATCGACTGGGAACTGGCGAGGATCCGCAATTGCTCCTTGATGACCGAGATGCTGAGCGGGGCATTGCGGGCGATCTTGCGTCCAAGATCCATCACAAAGTCTTCGATGTGGTAGTCATCGACGATGTGATTGACGATGCCCAGTTGCTGCGCCCGCTCGACCCCGATGGGCTGGGCGGTAAAGACCAGTTCCTTCAAAACGGGCATGGGTACGGTCTTCATGAAGGTCACCAGGCCCGACGCATTGTAAGGGACACCCAGCTTGGCTGGCGTGACGGCAAAAGTCGCATTGGGGGTCGCCACG
This sequence comes from Magnetovibrionaceae bacterium, assembly GCA_049603795.1. GTDB lineage: Bacteria > Pseudomonadota > Alphaproteobacteria > Rhodospirillales > JBMYSY01 > JBMYSY01. The sequence continues at coordinate 11,406 of JBMYSY010000030.1, read as the reverse complement.
GCCATATCGCAAGCCAGGGCCACCTCGCAGGCCCCGCCCCAGACCCCGCCCTCGATCAAGGCGATGACGGGGTTCGGATGTTGTTCGATCCGTCGGACGACATGGCGCAGCGGATCGCTCCAGCCCAAAGGGTCCCGGCGTTCAAGCGGTAATTCACTCACATCATGGCCCGCAGACCAGACCTTGACCCCGGGCTTCGCCCGCAGAAGCACCACCCGGGCCTCCTTGGCCTCCGCCTCCTCCAAAGCCTCGATGATGCCGTTGATCAGCGCTTCGCTGAGCGCATTCAGCTTTTTCGGCTGGTTCATCGTTATGCAGAAAATTTTGTCTGTCAGTGTGGTTTCAACCAGTTCCATATGACGTCCCCTTCCCTGTTACCCCGGCCCACGGATACCGGGCTTGGCAGCCTGCTTCCGACAATAGCAGGGCTTGTCCGGCAGGTCACAGAGGCGAAACCCGACAATTGAGTGCATATGCAACATGAACCCGATTGGGCTTGTCGGGTTCCAAACACGACAATGATCCTCAAGAACCATGCAAGGCCTTGTATTTGCCTGATTTCATGCCTCTGGCACGTGAATTGCTCAACCCTTCAGCGATAGACAATTCTCTCTCGCTAGGGGGTAGCACCATGCTCACGCTGACTGAATCCGCTCAAGCCGCCGTCAAAAACTTCATCGATTCAAGCGACAAGGAATACCTTGGCCTGCGGATCGGCGTCGATGGTGGGGGGTGCTCTGGCTACACCTACGCGCTCCGCCTCGAAGAGTTCGAAGGCGCGAACGACATCCACATCCAGGCCGGTGAGGTCACCGTGCTGATGGATTTGGAACACGCGCCCGTCCTCGAAGGCACGATCGTGGATTTCATCGATAACGTCGAAGGCAAGGGTTTCAAGTTCGAGAATCCGAATGCCCAAGACAGCTGCGGCTGCGGCAAATCCTTCTCCGCCGGCACCTGCTCGACGCCGGGTGCAACGCCCTCGTCGCACGCCGGCTGATTTTCTTTAAACCCCGCTCAAAGACAAACGGAGCTTACAACCCATGTGGGACTATTCCGAAACCGTTAAGGAACACTTCTACAACCCGCGTAACGCTGGCGCCCTCGAAAATGCCAATGGCGTTGGCGATGTGGGCTCGATCAGCTGCGGCGATGCGCTGCGCCTGATGCTCGACGTGGATCCGGAAACCGATGTGATCAAGGACGCGAGCTTCCAAACCTTTGGCTGCGGCTCCGCCATTGCCTCCTCATCGGCACTGACCGAAATGGTCAAGGGCAAGACCCTGGACGAAGCCCTCGCCATTTCCAACCAGGACATCGCTGATTTCCTGGACGGCCTGCCGCCGGAAAAGATGCACTGCTCGGTCATGGGTCGCGAGGCCCTGCAGGCTGCTGTCGCCAACTACCGCGGCGAAGAATGGTCCGACGATCACGAAGAAGGCGCACTGGTTTGTAAGTGCTTCGCCATCGATTCCGTGATGATCGAAGACACCATCCGCGCCAACAACCTGACCACCGTTCAGGAAGTTGCCAACTACACCAAGGCCGGTGGCGGCTGCGCCTCCTGCCACGAAGGCATCGAAGAAATCCTGACCAAGGTCCTGGCCGAAAAGGGTCAGAACTTCGACGCCACGGCGGACGCCCTGCCCGTCATCGACAGCCAACCCCAGGCGCTTGTCTCCGGCATGACCACGCTGCAGCGCATCCGCAAGATCGAAGAAGTGATCGAAGAACTGCGCCCGGCCCTGCAGGCCGACGCCGGCGATGTGGAGCTGGTGGAAGTCCTGGAAGACAAAATCTTCGTCAACATGAAGGGTGCCTGCACCAACTGCCAGATGGCCAGTGTCACGCTGGGCGGCATTCAACAGAAGCTCATGGAAGCGCTGGGCGAATTCGTCAAAGTCATGCCCGCTTCCGAAATGAAGAGCCTCTGATCGAAACACCTATTTGAGGAGAAGCCCCAAAATGAAGGGTATCTATCTCGACAACAACGCGACGACCATGGTCTCCCCTGAAGTGGTTGAGTCCATGCTGCCCTACTACACCGAACAGTTCGGCAACCCGTCGTCCATGCACGCCTTTGGGAACAAGGTCGGGCACGCGCTCAAGCAAGCCCGCAAACAGGTCCAGTCGCTCATCGGTGCCGAACACGATACCGAAATCATTTTCACCTCCTGCGGCACCGAGAGCGACTCGACGGCCATTCTTTCGGCCCTGAAAGCCCACCCGGAAAAGCGCGAAATCATCACGACCGCCGTGGAACACCCGGCCGTGCTCGCGCTCTGCGAACACCTGGAAAAGGACGGCTATACCGTTCACTACCTGGGTGTCGACAACAAAGGTCGGCTTGACCTCGCCGAATATGCCGAAGTTCTGAGCGACAAAACCGCCATCGTCTCCGTCATGTGGGCCAACAACGAGACCGGCACGCTCTTCCCGGTCGAACACATGGCCGAGATGGCGAAAGCCAAAGGTGCCATGTTCCACACGGACGCCGTTCAGGCCGTCGGCAAGATCCCGATGAACCTGAAAGACACCGACATCGACATGCTGTCGCTTTCCGGCCACAAGCTGCACGCGCCCAAGGGCATTGGCGTGCTCTACCTGAAGCGGGGCACGCGTTTCCGCCCGTTGCTGCGCGGCGGTCACCAGGAACGCGGCCGGCGCGCCGGCACCGAAAACTCGGCTGCCATCGTCGCTCTCGGCAAGGCCTGTGAACTGGCTGAACAGCACATGGAGCAGGAAAACACCGAGGTGAAAGCCCTCCGCGATCGTCTGGAGAAAGGCATCCTGGACGCCGTTCCGAACTGCTTCGTGACCGGCAATCCGGAAGATCGGCTGCCCAACACCTGCAACATCGCATTTGAATACATCGAAGGCGAAGCGATCCTGATGCTGTTGAACAAGGAGGGCATTGCCGCCTCTTCCGGTTCCGCCTGCACCTCGGGCTCGCTGGAGCCCAGCCACGTGATGCGGGCGATGGACATCCCGTTCACGGCAGCGCACGGTTCCACCCGTTTCTCGTTGTCGCGCTACAACACCGAAGCCGACGTCGATCACGTGATCGCGGTCTTGCCCGGCATCGTCGCCAAGCTGCGCAAGCTGTCGCCCTATTGGGGCGAAGACGGACCGGCGGAAGAACCCGAAAAGGCTTTCGCTCCGGCATACGCCTGATCATTTGACTTGGGGGGTCGGGAGAAAGGGTCGCGCCTGGAGGTGCGGCCCTTTTCTCGTTGGGAGCCGTAACTTGCCTTGTGGCTCAATGAACTCTCAAGTGGATGCTGGTCAGGTTGCAGTCAATGGCGGCAACTTTCCTGGCTGAACAGGGACATTTTTTTCCTTTCTTACTTATCCGTTCGATACCCCAGACACACTCCACCGTCTCGTGAGGTTTCTTCGAATCCGGTATTTCCGGAAGAAGAGCATTGGTAACAACCTGAGTTCTCCAACGAACTTTCGAACCTTTCAAAACCCGACAATCCACAACCCCTATTCCCTTGTCGGATATCCGACATCCAACAAACCAAAATCCACCTAAACCATTGTAATTACATAATTCACCCCCACTGGCATATGCCTTGCGTTAACAAACCAAACGGCTTTTCCGCCCAAAGGGGGGTTTGGTTATGACACAGCAGGCACGGCATTTGGTTATTAACGACACCACGTTGCGCGATGGCGAACAGAGCGCCGGTGTGGCCTTTACGCTGACCGAGAAGCTGGAGATCGCGCGCCGCCTCGACATGTTGGGCGTGCCCGAGCTGGAAATCGGCATTCCCGCCATGGGCCCGGAAGAACGCGACAGCATTCGCGCCGTCGCGCTCCAGGACCTCGATGCTCGCCTGATGGTCTGGTGCCGCATGTGCGACAGTGATCTGATGCTCTGCCGGGATCTGGACGTTCAATCCGTCGATCTCTCCATACCGGTCTCCGACGTCCAGATGAAAGCCAAGCTGAAGCGGTCCCGCGACGAGGTTTTGACCTCCATCGCCCGTGCCGTGCCGCGTGCTCTCGACCTCGGCCTTGATGTCTGCATCGGCGGTGAAGATTCCAGCCGGGCCGACATGGAATTCCTCTACCGCGTTCTGGAAGTTGCCGAACGGGCAGGGGCAAAGCGGTTCCGCTTCGCTGACACGGTCGGCATTCTGGAGCCCTTCGGCACGCATGAGCGCTTCAAGGCTCTCCGTGCCCAGACCAGCATGGAGCTGGAAATCCACGCCCACGATGACCTGGGCCTGGCCACGGCGAACACCCTGGCAGCCGTCATGGGCGGGGCCACACACGCGAACACAACCGTCCACGGCCTCGGCGAACGCGCCGGGAACGCTCCCCTGGAAGAGGTTGTTATGGGTGCCCGTCAACTCTATGGCTTTTCCACCGGCATTGACCTGCTGGACTACCAGGGGCTTTCCGATCTCGTAGCTTCGGCTTCCGGTCGCCCGGTTCACTGGCAGAAATCGCTGGTTGGGGGCGGTGTCTTCACCCACGAAGCCGGCATCCACGTGGATGGCCTGTTGAAAGATCGCGCCACCTACCAGGGCATTGACCCGGCAGAATTGGGCCGCGACCACCAGATGGTTCTGGGTAAGCATTCCGGTACCAAGGGTGTGAAACTCGCCTTTTCCGACCTCGGCATCACGCTCTATGGCGGCGAGGCCGAACGCATCCTGGAGCGCGTGCGCCGCTTTGTCTCGAGCACAAAGAAACTACCCCAGTCCGAAGATCTGATGCGGTTCTATCTCGAGGTTCAGGAACATGTCTGATCTCGCCATCGAAACAGAAGGCTCCAAGGCCATGCCCCTCGACAGCTCTACGGCTGAAACCACCAAAAAACCCGGCCTCTGGGCGCTGATCAAGGAAGACGTCGCCTGCGTTTTCGAGCGAGATCCGGCGGCCCGCAACACCTTCGAGGTTTTGACCACCTACCCCGGTGTTCATGCCATCATCAGCTATCGTCTGGCCAACGGGCTTTGGCGCTCGGGATGGAAGTACGCTGCCCGCCTGCTGTCTTTCCTGGCGCGCGGGTTCACCACGATCGAAATTCACCCGGGAGCCACCATCGGGCGGCGGTTCTTCATCGACCACGGTGCCGGTGTCGTGATCGGGGAAACAGCCGAAGTCGGCGATGATGTGACGCTCTACCACGGCGTGACCCTCGGCGGCACCTCCTGGTCCAAGGGTAAACGGCACCCGACGCTGGAAGATGGCGTGGTGGTCGGCGGTGGTGCCAAGATTTTAGGCCCCATTACGGTTGGCCGCGAAGCCAAAGTCGGCGCGAATTCCGTGGTGATCGAGAATGTTCCGGCTGAACGGACGGTCGTCGGCATTCCGGGTCGTGTGGTCAAATCCAGCCGCCCTGCGAACAGCAATCCCTTTGGCGTGGATCTCAACCACCACTTCATTCCCGATCCGGTGGCTGATGCGCTGTCTTGCCTGATTGATCGGGTACAGGAACTGGAACGCGAGTTGAAAGTGCAACGCTTTGACGGCCTGGAGCCCGGTTGCGCCGATTGCGAGACCAGCCCGGTCTGTGATCGAAATGAATCCCAAGATGGCCCGGTTCTGGGCGAGAGGTTCTGATCCATGGATTTGATGGACTTTGAAGGTCAGGACCTCTACTTCGACGAGCCGATGGACGACCGGGTCTCCCGCCTGTTGGACGAGGCCGCGATGCGCTATCCGGAACCGGAGGTCGAAAGCCTGCTGGCCAAGGCCAAGGCCATCGCGCCGGACGACCTGAGCGTCTTTGTCGCCTTTTACCGCACCTACTATTACCGCCATGACTATGCCGGGGCCTTGGAAGTGGCAGAAGAGCTTCTGCCTGTGGTCGCGCGACGGCTCAATTTGCCGGGGGACTGGAGCCTGCTGACCAAGGCAGACCTGGATGCCATCGGCGAGGACCGGATCACCCTGCTGCGCTTCTATCTGATGGCTTTGAAGGGCGCGGGCTACCTTCTCCTTCGCCTCGACCGCCCCGATGAAGCCTTTGAGTGCCTGGACAAGGTCCGCGAACTGGATGACGCCGACCGGCTTGGTGCCGGTGCCCTCGCCGAGACCGCCCGCCAGGCCCTCGGTTACCTGGACGATGCGGCCGATGCCGCCGAATAACAGCCTTCACCCTGAACTTAAAAGGAGTTCAAAATGCTTGAAGACGATATGGAAGACCTGAGCAGCGCCGAAGATTTCCTGGAATACTTCGAGGTGCCTTTCGAGGCTGCGGCCGTGCACGTCAACCGCCTGCACATCCTGCAGCGCTTCCACGATTATCTGGCCGGTTCCGAAATTCCGGAAGAAGAAGCCGCTTCCTATGCCCATCACAAGGCGCTGCTGACCAAGGCCTACAATGATTTCATCGAGTCGGATGCCTTGACCGAGAAAGTCTTCAAAGTCTTCCACGACGCCGAGGAAGCCCAGAAGAATCCGCAGACAGCCCCCAGCAATTTCGTCGCGCTCGACGACGTTGTCACGGGCTGACCGGGCGTTACCGCCTAAGCGCTTCAACCTGTCAGGAGGTCCGACATGCTGCCCCGTTTTGAATTCGGCGAAGCCGTCCGCGTGATCCGCAATGTGCGCAACGATGGTACCTTTCCGGGTAAAGACGTCGGTGAGTTCCTCGTCCGTCGCGGCAGCGTCGGCTACGTAAAGGATGTCGGCACCTTCCTGCAGGACGAATTGATCTACAACGTTCACTTCCTGAACGAAAACATGATGGTCGGCTGTCGGGAAGAAGAGCTGATCCCGGAAGATGAGCCCTGGGTGCCGAGTGTTTTCGAGTTCCGGGAAAAAGTGACCCCGAAAATTCCGCTGGGCGTCAACGGCGAGGTCATCGCGGACGAGAAACAGGTGGGAGAAATCCTGAAGGTTATCCGCGATGCGCCGGGTGGCGTCGCCTATCACGTCCGCTTCCCGGGCCGCACCTTCCAGGTGCCGGAAAACGCGCTGGACAAGGCACCAGAGGGGCTTCGGGTGGGGGATCGCCTGGATGACCCCGAACTCGAGCTTCGAGCCCAGGGTTGATTGGGGCCAGCGGTAAATGGAACGAGGGTAATTGGGATATGCTGATGGCCGAAAAGACCACCGGACTGACCTATCACGAGCTAAAAGTTGCCCTGGAGCGTTTCCAGGCCTCTCCTGGCGAACTGGAAACCCGCCAGTTGGAACAGGTCCGCCACGACGCCTTGAAGACCTGGAGCCTGGAGAACAAGGCCCTGTCTTCGGAAGAGGCCGCCGGTGTGGTGGTCGGTGATGATCGCATCGACGAGGCGATGGGCGAAGTCATCGCGCGATATGATTCCGAAGGTGCCTTTCTGGAAGATTTGACGGCCAACGGCGTGAGCACAGAAGCCTTTCGCGAAGGCATTGCCCGCGAACTGCGTTTTGATGCCCTGCTGGCCAAGATCGCACAAGATGTCGCGGAACCGACAAAGGCCGAAGTGAAGGCTTATTTCGATTCCCATCCTGACAAGTTCAACACACCGGAACAGCGTGAAGCCTTTCATATTCTGATCACCATCAACGACGACTACGCCGACAATACAGAAGATCGAGCAAAGGAACGGGCCGAAGAGGTCGTGAAGCAGGCCAAGGCAAACCCTGGCAGCTTCGCTGAGCTGGCTGAGGCCCATTCCGAATGCCCGACCGCCATCGAGGGGGGGCGATTGGGGCTGGCTGCAGAAGGAATGCTATACCCGGAACTGGACAAGGGTCTTTTTACGATGGAAGCTGGTGAGATTACCGGCCCCATCCAAACAGAGGTCGGATTCCATGTTCTGCGTCTGGGCGAAATTCATCCCGCCCGTTCCATCCCTTTTTCAGAAGCAAAGCCCCGCATTAAACAGGCCTTGGACGCCGCCCGGCGGAAAACGGCCCAGAAAGCCTGGCTTCAGCGCATCGGTGCGCTGGGAAAGCCGGCCTAAACGACTTGGAGACCCCCCAAATGACCGACTCCACCTCCCCCGCTGAAACACCGAAAACGGACGACAAAATCTGCGATTTTTGCGGGACTGCGTCCTCCCCCGACGTTCCGCTGATCGCCGGCGATGACGGCCTGATCTGCGAAGACTGCGTGACGCTGGCTGCGCGCATGGTCGAACGCTGGGGTCGGCGGCGCAAACTCGCCGATCCGCTTGGCACGCCCCCGGTCCCGCACGAGATCAAGGAGCGCCTGGATGCCTATGTGATCGGGCAACACGACGCCAAAGAAACCCTGGCGGTTGCCGTCTACAACCACTTCAAGCGTTTGGCGGCCCAGAGTCACCCGAAGAGCCTTCGGGTCGATGGCGGCGATCAGGTGGAACTCGATAAATCGAACATTCTCCTGCTCGGCCCCTCCGGCACGGGCAAGACCCTGCTCGCCCGCACGCTGGCGCGCATCTGCGGCGTTCCCTTCATTATTGCGGATGCCACCTCACTCACCCAGGCCGGTTACGTGGGTGATGATGTTGAGTCCGTCCTGACCCGCCTTCTGGGTGCCGCCGACGGCAATGTCGGCCTTGCCGAATGGGGCATTGTCTACATCGACGAAGTGGACAAGCTGGCCCGCGCTTCCGAAGGTGCCAACGGCACCCGCGATGTCTCCGGCGAAGGCGTGCAGCAGGCCCTGTTGAAACTGGTCGAAGGTGAACAGGTTAAGGTACCGGTCGGCGGTCGGCGTAAGGAAGGCGGCGATTCCGTTACGATGGACACCCGCAACGTGCTGTTCATCGCGGGCGGTGCCTTCGACGGGCTGGAAAAACTGATCGAATCCCGTGGCGAAGACAAAAAGGAAGCCAAGATCGGCTTCGGTGCCGCGCTGACCGAGAAAAACCCGGACGCCGCCGTTGTCGCCGATTTCTCCAAGGTGCACCCGGAAGATGTCCGCCGGTTCGGCCTGATTCCGGAATTCATCGGGCGTTTCCCGGTGATTACCTCGGTGAACGCGCTGGATCTGGACGACATGGTTCGCATCCTGACCGAACCCCGGAACGCCCTGACCAAGCAATACCACCACTTGTTCGAACACGAAGATGTCGAACTGGAATTCACCGATGATGCCCTGCGCGCAATTGCCAGCAAGGCCCGCGACAGGGGGACCGGGGCCCGTGGCCTGCGGGGCGTTCTGGAAGCGGTGCTCAAGCGGACCATGTTCGACCTGCCGAGTATGGAGAATGTGACCCGCTGCGTCGTCAACGAAGGTGCCATCACCAAGGACGAACCGATCATCCTGTTGGACAAGGACGGCGAGATGGTCGCTGCCCCGGAACGGGATCACGAGAAAGAAAAAACGGCCCTTAGCGCAGCCGAAGGCTAAGGGCGCCGCCGAAGGTTAAGGCCATCGCCGAAGGCTTCGGGCCGAGAAAGAAGGGACTTCGGGCCCTGTGTTCAGGAGATCAATGATGTTGAACCGCCGTCAATTCATCAAAGCCAGCGCATTCGCCAGCCTCGGGGCCGTGACCCTGACCAGTGGCCTGGGCCTGTCGAATCCGGTCCGGGCTGCCAAGGGCGACCGCGTGCTGATCGTCGGCGGCGGAGAATCCGGGCTGGCCCTGGCACAAGGGCTCTCGACCTCGGCCGTGGGCCTGAACGTGACGGTGCTTGACCGCCACCCTTCTGCAAAGCTGGCCCGCTTGGCGGATTTGGGTATTTCGGTCCTTCGGGGCGATGCGGAAGGCCTTGATGCCAAAGCGGCAACAGTCTCCACCTGGCAGGGACTCACCCATAGCTATGATCACCTCGTGGTCGCACCGGGTGTGGACTTCCTGACCGATGGCATCGACGGCCTTCAAGGTGCTACGTTGAATGCCATGCCGGCCTTCTGGTCTGACCGGTCGGACGAAGACCGCTTCAAGGCCCGGGTTTCGGCCCTGCCTGTCAGCGGCACCGTCGTCATCACCGTGCCGAAGCGGCCCCACCGGTTCGAGGTCGGCCCCTATCAGCGCGCCAATGACGCTGCCCGCCAGCTCGCCGCGACGAACCCGGGCGCCAAGGTCATTCTGATTGATGCCAACGACAGCCCTCTGATGGCTATGGCTCCCGCAGTCGAGCGGGTTCAAGGTGAAATTCTAAGTGCCCGCGGATTCGATCTGAAATTGGAAACAACGGCAGGGGCCATCCAGGGTGATCTGGTGAACCTGATCCCGGCACAGCAGGCGGGCCGCTTTGCCGCCGAAAATGGCCTTGTGGATGCCAGCGGATGGTGCCCGACCGATCCGCTTGGCCGGGCCGGGAAAGCCGAACATGTCTGGGTCATTGGCGATGCCGTCAAGGCGGAAACCGATGCGCCCGCCCTTGATCGCGCGCGATTCCAGGCGGACAGGGTTCGTTCAGCTCTCGCCAGTTAGAGTGCCATCACCCCGTCAGATCCAGGTCGAAGCAGACCGTGTCGCCCCGATAAATCACCTTGGCCTGGGCCAGGATGATCCCTTCGGCGTCGGATAGAGTCACAATGGCTTCGGCCGTCGGAGAAGACAGCGGCACCTTCAGAGTTTCAGCCGACAGCAGGTCTGCGGTCGCGATGATAAACCGCTGACCCGCCCCGGCCACCCCCGCTCTGGATTTGAGGCCGCCGTCCGCTGGGCCCTCGGCAATCGGTCCCTCGGCCATTAGGCTCTGGAAGGCCGCCATCGGCTCGTGCAGATCGACCAGCCCTTCCAGTCGCTTCGCCACATGCACCGATGCCAGGGCGAATGGACGGCCACCGCGTGTCTGGACGACGCGGCCAAAGGCGTAGCCCTCCTCTGCCGACTTCGGCGGCACGGAGGCCTGGGACTGAACCGCCCTCTCGAGGTCAATCGGGGGAACCAAGGAGGTCATGGGCAGAGCGCGTGGTACACCAACGCCTTCGGCCAAGGTCGCGGCAGCGTTGTTCAGTTCCAATTTCAGCCACCGTGTTTCCTTTGGCGTCGCGATAACAAAAGTGCCCTTGCCCTGCTTCCGTTCGACCAGGCCTTCCTGTTCAAGCAGATCGACAGCCTGACGGACGGTCACGCGGGCCACCTTGAACTCGCGCTCCAATTCTTCCAACGTGGAAATCTGCTGCTTCAGCCGCCAGTGGCCATCTTCTATGCGGCGGCGAAGGGCCACAGCAACCTGTTGATAAAGAGGCATCGGGCCACGATCATCCGATCTGGCTCTGGTTTCAGGTCTAACTCTGGCATCGGTTTTCGAGATACGGGACATGATCGTTTCCTGGCGCAACATTCTCTTAAAAGTAGCATTCTCCACAACAAACAAAGACGAATGCCCTTTGCGGCCGCATCCATCCCGAGGGAGACGAGATTGACTGAATATACCGCCTGCCATCCGGCCTGCCTCCCCTCGGTTTTGAGGGTGCCCTGCTCAAGGCCTGTAGAGAGGACTTGGTCATCGGCGCGCTGGCCGGGAAGGGTTCTAGGGCGGTTTTCGTCGCTATTGGGTCACTGAGACGGC
>JBMYSY010000029.1:0-28753 GCA_049603795.1 Magnetovibrionaceae bacterium | reverse complement strand
CAGCGTTCTCCAGAGGCCGTCTCAGTGACCCAATTGAGACGAAAACCGCTCTAGGAGGTGGTGCGCTGCAACATGGGCGTGGACGAGTTGTGCCTTAAAAGTTAAGGTGCGCCATCTTCCTTCTTGGTGGGGTTTGAAGCCGTTGTCCGTCGATTTCGTCGATCCCGACCTGGAAATGGTCCTCGCCGATCTGACCGCCGACTTTGTCGTCAACACCCGCGACAAGTTGGACGTGATCGATGATGCCGTCCATGCCCTCGCTGACGGAAATGGGCCGGCAGATGACCATATTCTGGAAATCAAGCGGCTCATTCATTCCATCAAGGGCGGCGGCGGCGCTTATGGATTTCCGACCCTCTCGAAGGTCGCCCATGCCATGGAGGACTATCTGGAGACGGCAGACGAACTGCCAAGTCGCAGCGCGGATCTGATGATCTACCTGCAAACCATGTTGAGCATCGTCGAGACCGGCCAGAATCCGGACGAGACGCTGTCTCACATGATGCTGCGATCTCTTCCCCGGGCTCAACACGGCCATAGTCGCCGCGTTCTCGAGAAAGGGACGACTCTTTTGGTGATGCCCAGGGGCGTCCAACGCAAGATCGTTTCTCGAGAGCTGACCCAGTTCGGGTTCAAGGCCCATATGGCCTACGAGCCCTTGGCGGCGATTGACCTGGCCGTCACATTGAAACCCGATTTCGTTATTGCCGACAAGCAGTTGATCCGCTTTACCGGCCTGGAACTGGCCCGCGTCTTTTCGGTGTTGGATGCAACGTCATCCATCGCGGTCGGCGTGATCACGTCGGTTGAGCCCAGCAAAACCGACCCGGCGGATCTGCCACCGAACGCCCGTTGGCTGCACAAGGGATCAGGCTTCAGCGCTGAGTTAATGGGGATGATCAAAGACGTCTTTGCTTATCGAAAAAGCGCCTGAGGACGACTGCCAGAGGACGGGCGCCAGAGGACGACCGCCAGGGGGCGATTACATCGGGCGGAGGCCTATGCGGATTTTTTTCCGGCCAATGGGTCCAGCTTCTCGCCTTTGTCCTTGGCTTCTTCCTCGGCGACCGTGGTCTTGTCCGCGATTATCTTTCGGACTTCTCGCCAAAGGCTCAAGGAATAGCGGTCTTCCGCATCGTACAGCCGCATGATTTCCGCCGTGGCGACACGGGCGGCCTCTGCGTAGCCGTGTTCGGCGATGAGGGATTCAGCGGTCGAGAGAATGCGCGCGTCTTCGTTCATGGCGGATGGATCATACAAAAATTTAGGGCAGAAATGGGGCTGTCCACATCGGGACTCTACACCATCTTTCAGGCCTTAAGGGTATGCCGGATTGGCGGCAGTTTGCCAAGACCGAAACGCAGAGAATCGCAGCTTCGCCCGAAGGGCTTTTTTAGGTCATGTTTGTGGGCTTAACCGCTGCGGCCCGGCCTGGCTTGCTTGACCGGGATTGGCACTTGGCCGTAAAGACAGGTCATCGCAAGGGGAAGAGTTTAGGGGCTGGCTTATGGGCCGATCTGAAGCGACGCATTCCTTCAATGGCGGCAACCTGATCCTGGCGGATCGGGACCGCGATATGATGGCGACCTTGCGTGACGTTCTGGCCAAGCGTGGGTTCGAGCGCCCGGTGCTGACGGATCGCCTGACAGATGTTGCAGAGGCGACACGGGAACGCATGCCGGATTTGGTGATCTGTGATGCGGATGCCGAAGATGGCGGATTTACAAGGATTGTCAGCGATACGCGCGAAGGCCTTCACGGCGAAAACCCCTATTTGGTGACGGTCGGCATCACCGCAGATCCGGACGCCGAGAACATTCGCCGCCTGATTGATGCCGGTGTGGACTGTATCCTGTTGCGGCCTTTTTCCGTGAATACCCTGTTGGATCGCATTTCCAGCTTGGTCCACCGGCGCAAGGACTTCGCGGTCACCAGCAGCTACATCGGCCCCGACCGGCGCGTTCGTCCGCGACAGGAAGTCTGTCTGCCGTTGATCCGCGTCCCCAACACCTTGGCAGACCGGGCCAACAACCGTTACGACCCGGGCCGCCTGAAAGAGCAGATCGCCCTGGCCAACCGCACGGTCAATCGCCAACGCACCTGCCAGGATGCCGTCCTGGTGATGCAGATTGTCGAAAAACTGGGCCCCCTTTTCGAAACCCTGCGCCTGGAAGACAGCCAGCGGCATTACCTGGCCCAGTTGGACCGCACCGCCCGCGATATTGCCGCCAGAATGGAGGAGAGTGCAGACAGCCGTCATGTGGCCGGTCTTTGCCATTCCCTGGTTCAGGTGACCGATCGACTGAAAACGACTGAGACCGTCGTCGATCCAAAAGATGTCTCACTCTTGCGCGACGTAGCGCTTGCCGTGTCCATGGCCTTTGACAGAAAAAGCGGAGATGGCGTTTCCCAGGAGATTGCCGCAGCAATTTCAGGTGCCCAGCGTTTTGGTTGAGGCCAAACATCACGCCCTCTTGAAGCCGCGTTGATTGACGCGAACCGGCTCGGCGTGGCTTGATCTCGCTATGATCTGCTATCTCATTTTCGCGGCCTGGCTCGCCCTGGTGGCTGCCGTGGGCATTCCCTTCGCGCTCTGGGTCCGAAAACAGCCGGGCGTGCGGCCCCGTTTCAAGGGGCCGTGAGAGGGGCTGTCTGGCGATGAATTCCGGGTCGCCCAAGGTGTTCGAAACCTTCGATCAGGCCCGCTTCCGCCGCCGCATGTCCAGCGTATAAGGGAATTCCGGCGTCTCCAGGGGCGTAGGGGCTTCCGCTGGGCCCGGCGTGTGACCGTCGGGGAAGAACCGTGCCAGGCGTCGGCTTTCGGCCTCGTAGGAGTTTACCGGGAAGGTTTCGTAGTTCCGGCCCGCCGGATGGGCAACGTGGTAGCTGCATCCCGCGACCGCTCGACCCGTCCAGGTGTCATAGAGGTCGAAGATCAAGGGAGCGTCGGTCGGAATGGTCGGGTGCAGTGCGCTGGCCGGGTCCCATGCCTTGAAGCGAATGCCGGCGATGGCTTCGCCATTTACGCCCGTGCCCTTCAGCGGCACCTTCAGGCCATTGCAGCCCAACTGGTAGCGGTCCCCGGTCATGCCAGAGACCTTTGCCTGCAGGCGTTCGACAGAGCTGTCGACGAACCGCACGGTACCGCCGACGGCTCCTTCTTCGCCCATCACATGCCAGGGCTCCAAGGCTTGGCGCAACTCGATCTCGATATCGCCGAAGCCGACGCTGCCGTAGCGGGGGAAGCGGAATTCGAAATGCGCCAGGAACCATTTGGGCTTCAGCGGGAAACCGGCCTGGTTCATGTCGGCCAGCACATCACAGAAATCACGCCAGACCACATGCGGCAGCATGAAGCGATCGGCGAGTTCCGTGCCCCAGCGGACCAGTTTCTCGCAGTGGTAGGGCTCATCCCAGAACCGTGCGATCAGACTGCGCAGCAACAACTGTTGGGTCAGGCTCATGCGCGCGTGCGGCGGCATCTCAAAAGCCCGAAATTCCACGAGCCCGAGGCGTCCCGTCGGACCATCCGGCGAGTAGAGCTTGTCGATGCAGATTTCGGAGCGGTGGGTATTGCCGGTGACGTCGATCAGCAGATTGCGGAAGATCCGGTCCACCTGCCAGAGCGGGATGGTGCCTTCGCTCGGGTCCGGCACTTGCTGGAAGGCCAGTTCCATCTCGTAAAGGCTGTCGTTGCGGGCCTCGTCGATGCGCGGCGCCTGACTGGTCGGGCCGATGAACAGGCCGGAGAACAGGTAGCTCAAGCTTGGATGGTGCTGCCAGTAGGCAATGAGGCTTTTTAACAAGTCCGGCCGGCGCAGGAAGGGGCTGTCCGCGGCGTTCATGCCTCCGACCACAACGTGGTTGCCGCCGCCGGTGCCCGTGTGGCGACCATCCAGCATGAATTTCTCGGTGCCGAGCCGCGACAGGCGGGCTTCCTCGTAGAGGGTCTCTGTATTTTCGACCATTTCCTCCCAGCTGGTGGCCGGGTGGATGTTGACCTCGATCACGCCGGGGTCAGGTGTCACCTTGATCATGTTGAGGCGCGGATCCTTCGGCGGCTCGTATCCCTCGATGTGAACGGGCAGGCCGGTTTCTTCCGCGGCGGCCTCAACGGCGGCCAGCAGCTCCAGGTAGTCCTCCACACGGCTGACCGGCGGCATGAAGACGCAGAGCCGCCCGTCGCGGGGTTCGATGGTCAGCGCCGCTCGCACACCGCTCGGACCGCCGATGCGCCCCTGTTCGACCACCTCCTGTCGGGTGCTGTGTTCGCCGCGCCCGGTACGCCGGAAACGCTGGCCAAAGCTTTCCGGGTCGGGGAGTTCATCCCGTTCCTCGAAGGGGTCCGCCGGTTCGATATAGGGGTAAAGAGGGGCCGGGATATGCTTCAGCGAGGCCAGCGGCAGGCGGAAGCCGACCGGGGAATCGCCTGGGATCAGGAACAGCTTGCCGGGCCTGGTGTTCCAGGTCTCCGATACCCAGGTGGGGCCGGCTTTTGACTGCCAACGCTGAACCGGCAGGACAAAACCCGTCGGCGTTTCCAGGCCGCGTTCGAACACTCGGGCGACACGGGCCCGTTCCAGCGGATCGTCAAGCTTGTTGTTGCCGGGTTCGATATCGACAGGCAACGCCCGTTCCTTGTCGATGAAGTGCCAGGGGTCCTCAAAGGCTTCCTGAGGGGCGTCTTTGCCCACGCCCAGTTTTTCGGCTACCTCGGTGATCAGGGTGCGGGCGTCTTCGTGTCCGGGGGCGTGATCAATGGTCTCGCGGGCGATCAGATCGGGGTTCAGCCAGATCGGCTTGCCGTCGCGCCGCCAATAGAGGCTGAAGGCCCAGCGGGGCAGCTGTTCGCCCGGATACCACTTGCCCTGGCCGTAGTGCAGCAGGCCACCCGGAGCGTACTTGGCTTGGAGACGCCGGATCAGCTCTTCGGCAAGGCCGCGTTTGGTGGGGCCGACAGCGCCGGTGTTCCATTCTTCGCCGTCCGGGTGGTCGATGGAGATGAAGGTCGGCTCGCCACCCATGGTGAGCCGTACATCGCCGTCCTTGAGCTTTTCATCGACCATGTGGCCGAGTTTTTCGATCTCGGACCAGGCTTCCTCTGTGTAGGGCAGGGTGATGCGCGGGCTTTCGGCGACGCGTTCGATTGACATGTCAAAGCCGAAGCTGACGTCGGCCGGTTCGTGCATGCCGGTGATGGGCGCGGCCGACATCGGGGCCGGGGAACAGGCAAGCGGAATATGTCCTTCGCCCGCCAGAAGGCCGGAGGTGGGGTCTAGTCCGATCCAACCGGCACCCGGCAGGTAAACTTCGCACCAGGCGTGCAGGTCGGTGAAGTCCTCTTCCGCACCGCTCGGGCCATCGAGGCTTTTAACGTCGGGTTTCAGCTGGATCAGGTAGCCGGAGACAAACCGGGCGGCGAGGCCCAGATGCCGGAGAAGCTGGACCAGCAGCCAGCCGGAGTCACGGCAGGACCCTTTCTTGCGCTCCAGCGTTTCTTCAGGCGTTTGCACGCCCGGTTCCATGCGCACCAGGTATTCTATGTCGTTTTGGAGCCGCTGGTTCAACTCAACCAGAAAGGTGACGACGTGCTTCTTCGAGAGGTCAACTGAATCGATCAGGTCCTGGAGCAACGGCCCGGCGGGCTCGGGCTTCAGGAAGGGCTTCAGGTCCTCGGCGAGCGCCTCTTCATAGTCAAAAGGAAACTCCTCCGATTCCTCTTCCAGGAAGAAGTCGAAGGGGTTGCGCACAGACATGTCGGCCAGCAGATCGACGCTGACCTTAAAATGGTCAACCGGGTCGGGATAGACCACCCGGGCGAGGTAATTCCCGAACGGGTCTTGCTGCCAATTGATGAAGTAGCCTTCAGGTTCGACCTTCAGCGCATAGGACAGGATCGGCGTCCCGCAATGGGGCCCGGGTCGCAGGCGAATCACCTGGGGGCCGAGGCCGATCTTTTTATCATAGGTGTAAGACGTAACGTGATTGAGCGCGACGTGAATGCCCATGGCGATGTCTTGATCCTGTGAAGAGGGTCATGAGGCTGTTGAAAGCCCTGAAGAAGGAGTCTTACAGGTCGCTCATTTGGCGGTGCCGCGCAAGGGGTTTTGGCCAAGAAGCACCTGTCGCCGCCGGTAAAGAAGGTCAGAACGCTGGAAACCAGCGCACCGGTTTTGGTCGAGCTGCAGCTGGAGAGGCAAGTCCTCTCCTAGGCCTCCTGCTCCAGTTCTTCCTCACGGAGCCACCCCGGCGGGAGGGAGACGATCACCGTTGTGCCTTCGCCCTTCCGGCTTTCGATGCCGACGTCACCCCCGTGAAGGCGTGCCAGGCCATAGACCAATACCATCCCGAGGCCGATGTGGTTCTCGTCATCGGCAATGCCCCAGTCCTTGCTGCCGAAGTGATCGAGGATGCCGTCGAGTTTGGAAGACTCCATGCCGACGCCCGTGTCTTCGACCGAAATCTGGACGTGATTCTCCGTTGCGACCAGCCCGACCATGATCCTGCCGCCGGAGGGTGTAAAACGCGTTGCATTGTTCAGAAGGTTCTCGACAATTTGCCTGATGCGTTTCGCGTCTCCGAAGAACGGCAGGTCCTGCGGATTCCAGAGGTGGACGGACTCCTGCAAAGACAGGGAAATGCCTTTCTCTTCTGCTTCGGCGCGCGCGGCCTCCACTGTATCTTGGATCAAGGCCCTGAGGTTGAAAGCCTCTTCGCGGAGTTTCAGCGTCCCGCCATGCAGGGCTGCTGCGTCAAGGGCTTCGTCAACCATGTTCAGGAGGTGTTCGCCGGACTCTCGAATGTTGCGCACGTAGCCGGCATAGGTCGGGTTATCCATCGGGCCCAGCATTTCCTGGCTGATCACGTCGGAAAAACCGATCACGGCATTCAGCGGCGTCCTCATTTCGTGGGACATATTGGCGAGGAAAGTCTGCTTCAATTTTCTGACTTCTTCCTCGCTCAGACCGGGGTCCACTGGCAGCGAGGGAGCAGGCTTTCCCTTTCGTTGCATGAACCCAATGGTCGAATAGCCCAAGATCAGTCCGGCAAGCCAGACAACCAAGCCGACATCCATGGAGCGGGACAGGAGGTTTCTCAAACCTGCGCCAATTGAATCCAAGGATGCCGAGGCCCCGATCACGTAGGGCCGTCCCGATGAATCCTTATGGTACATCAATAGCATCCGACCTGAGCCCCATTCGTTTTCAAAGGTCGAATAGGTATCCTGCCGGGCGGTGAGGACGGGCTCGAAAGCGCCGGGGTCGCGGTGGGTTTCAAAAAATGCCGCATGATCCCCGGCATTATCGGTCAAGCTGGGTGACGTTGCCGAGGTGAAGACTATGCGACCATCGGGGAGAACCAGATTGCTCCAGAGGTACTGGAAATTCGCGTCTCGGCAGATTGCGTTAAAGCGATTCACCACAGCCGTGTAGGCCTGCTCCGACACGGATTCGGGGCCGGTTATTCCGGAATGGAATTCACTATCCACGACACCATGGGCCAGGACGGCGCCTGCGCGAAGCTTATCATCGAGCTTCTCCATCAAAACGGCTTTCCCATTGATATAGACACCAAATGCGCAGCCGATGGCGATCAAAAGGGAACAAACGAAAACACCAATAGGCAGAAAACTATCTGAATGGATGATGTCTACTTTATCACATATCTGAGAAATAATATTCTTGTTTTGGTTTAGTTTATGGCTGCGATTATCAGTCTTTCCAAGTGATATCAATCGGTTGGGCGAATGACTGAGAACCGTTTGCATATAGTCTTCCCTACTCCGTTTGGTTAGTTCCAAACAGACTACGGGAAAATTTCATCAAACTGAAACACTTGTTTTGTCGAGCTTTCCAATAGGATCAACTGTTGCACCGCACAATACTTTAGGATGCTCGATCTCAGGATACTCGTCCGTGCCCCCCGCGTTGACCCTTTGGCACATCGTCAAACAGATCGGTCAGGTTATCGACCACGGCACCCGCCAGTTCTTCCGCGTCCACGATGGTGACTGCGCGTTTGTAATAGCTTGTGACATCATGGCCGATGCCGATGGCGGTCAGTTCCACGTCGGAGCGGGTCTCGATCCAGTGGATCACTTGGCGCAGGTGTTTATCGAGATAATTACCGAAGTTGGCCGATTGGGTCGCGTCGTCGACAGGAGCTCCGTCTGAAACCACCATCAGGATGCGTCGTTGTTCGGGCCGTGCCAGCAGTCGTTCGTGGGCCCAGAGCAGGGCCTCTCCATCAATGTTTTCCTTCAAAAGGCCCTCGCGCAGCATCAGGCCCAGGTTTTTGCGCGCCCGTCGCCAGGGGGCGTCAGCCCCCTTGTAGACGATGTGGCGGAGATCATTCAGACGTCCGGGGTTCTTCGGTCGGTCACTGGCGACCCATTTTTCGCGCGAAGAGCCGCCTTTCCAGGCCCTTGTGGTGAAGCCAAGGATCTCCACTTTGACCGAGCAGCGCTCCAGCGTCCGGGCCAGGATATCAGCCGTCATGGCGGCGATTGAGATCGGACGACCGCGCATCGAACCCGAGTTGTCGATCAGCAACGTCACCACGGTGTCCCGGAAATCCGTGTCTTTCTCCCACTTGAAGGAAAGAGGGGCGACAGGATCGATGACAACGCGCGAGAGCCGCCCGGCATCCAGCATGCCTTCTTCCAGGTCGAATTCCCACGTGCGTTGTTGTTTGGCCAAGAGGCGGCGCTGCAGGCGATTGGCAAGCTTCGATACGACCCCGGCGAGGTGTGTGAGCTGCTGATCCAATTGATGGCGAAGTCGGCCCAACTCGTCGGGCTCGCAGAGGTCTTCGGCACCGATCACCTCATCAAACTGCGACGTAAAGGATTTGTACTGCCAGCCGGTCGCCGGGTCGGTATCGGCGTAGTTCGGGCGATTGTCGGAAGGGCCGGAGGGTTCATCCTCGCCGCCTTCGCCAAGGTCTTCGCCGTCCATATCGTCGGCGGCACCCATTTCCTCGGTTTCGGCATCGCCCCGGTCACCGCTCATGGCAGCCTCGGCTTCTCCCTCAGCGCCGGACGTCTCTGACCTCTCGTCGTTCTCGGACGTTTCGGGGGCGTTGTCCGGGTCTTCCGATTCGTCTTTCGAGCTGTCCTCGTCGTCTTCCTGGTCGCGCTCGAAGGGTTCGTCGTCGAGGTCGAGTGCTCGAAGCAGGTTGCCCACCGCCTCGGCATAGGCTTCCTGATTTCGTGGTGCCGCCCCTAGGGCCTTCAGTTCACTCGCAGCCCTGGTCTCGACCCAGTCGCGCCACTGTCCCAAAAGACCGTGGGCACTCTCGGGGGCGGGGACGCCGGTCAGAACCTCCCGTGCGAGCAGGGCCATGGCTTCGGGCAGTTGTCCCGCTTCGCGGGCCTCCACCGCGCCATAGCCCCGTGCCTTACACTTTTCGTCAAGCAGCTGATTGATGTTGGACGAGACGCCGGCCATGCGCTGACAGCCCAGACTTTCGACCCGGGCCTGTTCCAAAGCGTCATAGACCAGGCGGGCATCCTCGGCGATGGGAGCGCGGCGCGTATGTAGACCGGAATCGTGGTAGCGAACCCGCAGCGCCAGGGCATCCGCCGCCCCCCGTAGCTTGGTCACCTCGGCGGCTTCCAACTTGGAAGACGGCAGCGGCAGGCGCGCCTGACCGCCCGCAAGCCCGGCTCCTTGAGAGGAGAAACTGACCTCCATCTCGCCCGGCCCCGCCATGGACCGCAGGCAGGCTGCCGTGACCCGCTTGAAGGCCTCCTGGCGGCTGTTGCCGGTTGTTTTCGATGGACGTCCGCTGCTGGCCATGGTGCCGCTTTGATCCCCTCAGTTGGTGCCCATCGTTAGTCGACCGGGCTCCGGAAGAGGGATTCTGGGAGATCTTCGCCGAAGCAGCGCTGATAGTATTCTGCCACCACCGGTCGTTCCTCCTCATCGCATTTGTTCAGGAAGGTCATCCGGAAAGCCATGCCGAAGTCGCCAAAAATCTCGGCGTTTTCCGCCCATGTGATCACGGTCCGGGGGCTCATGACGGTGGAGATATCGCCGTTGATGAAGCCGACGCGGGTCATGTCGGCCAGTTCGACCATGGCGCTCAGTTTCTCGCGCCCCTCGCCATCGGCATAGGCTGCCACCTTGGAGGCAACGATGTTCACCTCGTCGTCATGGGGCAGATAGTTCAAGGTGGTGACAATGTTCCAGCGGTCCATCTGACCCTGGTTGATCTGCTGGGTGCCGTGATAGAGCCCTGTCGTGTCGCCGAGCCCGACTGTGTTGGTGGTCGCGAACAGGCGGAACCAGGGGTTCGGGCGCATCACTTTGTTCTGGTCGAGCAGGGTCAGCTTGCCCTCGACCTCCAGAATCCGTTGGATCACGAACATGACGTCGGGGCGACCGGCATCGTACTCGTCGAAAACCAGGGCGACCGGGTTCTGCAATGCCCAAGGCAGAATACCTTCGCGGAATTCGGTTACCTGTTTGCCTTCGCGAAGCACGATGGCGTCCTTGCCCACCAGGTCAATCCGGCTGACATGGCTGTCCAGGTTGACCCGGATGCAAGGCCAGTTCAGCCGTGCGGCGACCTGTTCCACGTGGGTGGACTTTCCCGTGCCGTGATAGCCCTGAACCATGACGCGGCGGTTGTGGGCGAATCCCGCCAGAATGGCCAGCGTTGTGTCGTGGTCGAATTGGTAGGCCGGGTCCAGGTCCGGCACATGATCGTCCCGCTCGGAGAAAGCCGGCACGGTCAGGTCGGAATCGAGCCCGAAAGTGTCCCGAACGGAAACTTCCGTGTCGGGTTTCAAGGCGGACAGGGTCGGCTGGGATTGGCTGTCAGGCATGTGCAACTTGGTCCTTAACACGGCAGGGAAGTGCGGGCATTGGAACAGAGTGGGAATGAGACGGCAACCGATACGGGGCACCTTTACCCAGGTCAAATCCTTTTATCGCCCGGGCCGGAATATTGCCCAGGTCTTGAGAGGCGCGGTGGAACCCCGGCCCGGACGTGTCATCGCCCGGATTTGCGCTCCCCGCCTTTGTCCATGTGGGGCCGGAGCTCTAAGGTTGCCAGGGTTTCTCGAATAGTCTCGTAGGCGACCGAGATCTGCTTGAAGCGCTCTTCCGCATCCTTGTCGCCGCCGGTGACATCCGGGTGATAGCGTTTTACCAGATCCTTGTAGCGCTTTTTAAGATCGGCTTCCGAGATCGGGGGCTTCAGGTCCAGTACGGAAAGCGCGTCGAAAATGTCCGCATCGAAACCCGAAACCGGTCCTGTCCGTTTCCGATAGGTCTCTTCCTTTTCGCCCTCCGGATCGTCGTTCATGAAGCCGAATGGATCGTAAAAGCCCTCCGCTGCAGGGCGCTTTCGGGCACCATCACGAGGCGCCGATCCAAAGGCCCAGGTGGGGCGGTCCCAGGTGGTGTCCCGTCGGCGGTCGGCCTCAACCTCGGCGTCCGACATGCCCGCATAATAGTTCCAGGTGGCGTTGTAGACCCGGACATGCTCCATGCAGAAGTGATAATAGCTCCTCAGTTCTGTCCGGGACCGGGGCGCGCGATAGGGCGCGGGTTCCTTGCAACCGGGCCAGTCGCAGGTCTTGTCCGTCAGTTCTTCCGGGGTCGGCTCTTTTCGGCGCGTCGGCATGCCCTAGTAATGGCGAGCGCATCAGGTTTGCGCAAGGTATCCGCAACAGCTTCTCTGCCGAAGCCAATCGCAACAAAAGGGGATAGACGAAAAAATCCAATGTCGCGTAGCATTCAAACTTGAGAGGACAAAGCACATCTTTGCATAAGTGGGCATGTTTCCAATGGCTTAAGGCTTTGAAAAGGGGCAGTAGGTCTTACGTATAAGTTGAACATTCGGCTTTGCTCGGCTATAAGCCTTGGAAACCGTAAATTGAATTCTCATATCGCCCATGATAACGCCAGATTTCGTCGCGTCGTGGAGCTAAACAGGGAAAATTCAGTATGAGCAGAGCTCAGACCATCGCAGACATTCTAAGGGATGCTTTTGCACCCGATCACCTTTCGGTAGAAGACGAATCTCATCGTCATGCGGGCCATGCTGGTGCTCCGGATGCTGGCGAGAGCCATTTCGTCGTCGAATTGACCTGTGGTGCCTTCGAGGGGAAGAGCCGCGTCGAGCGACAGCGTTTGGTCTACGATCTCTTAAAAACAGAATTCGACTCCGGGATGCACGCCCTCACGCTGCGATTGGCGGCACCGTCCGAGGCCGGGAACAATGCCAAGGTCTGAATATCATGGAATGTGCTTATGCTCGCTATTGGAGAAATTTTCTCTAATTAGGAGCGGTTGGGTGTTGATTAGCATCATTTCCCGGTCCGATCTGCCTACCATTGCATCCCAAGAGGGATTTCAGTTGCCAAATTTAGCCTTAAGAGGTTAGACATTCGGCAGACAGGTGACGTGTAACCTATTGTATGCAGACGCCTTTTGGCGAAACAGGCATGAAAGTAAGGGCCCATGAGCCAGCTCCATAGTAAGAACGTAACCATCGATGGGCGGCGTACGAGTCTCCGCCTCGAAGAGGAAATGTGGGCGGCCTTGGATGAAATTTGCCATGACGAGGGGGTAACCCTTCACGAGCTCTGCACCCGTATTGATCGCGCCCGGCAAGCCGGCAGCCGCACATCGACCATTCGTGCCTTCATCGTCATGTATTTCCGGGCAAAGGCAAAGGGCGAGGCTCCACGCTGGGGCGTAGCCGGCTAATCCACTCTATTTCTCGAAAAATTCAGGCCACTCCCGCTCGACAACAGGCCCGTCGGCGCTGAGAGCGTGACAGGTATCGATCATGGCGGGTCGTGTCCTCTCCTCGGCTCCCGTCGCGTCTTTCTCCGTTGTTTGACCCTCCGTCGTATGGCCCTCCGTTGTATGGCCCTCCGTTGTATGGCCCTCCGTTGTATGGCCATGTCGGCGAGCGCGGGCGGCGGAGACTGTTTGATGTGCGCACTGGGCGATGGGCCCACAGAGCAGATCGACGATATGCGTGCAGCCCCTAAGGCCGCCAAATTTCATTAACACCGCCCGCCGCCAGCCGCTCTTGATCTGCAGGCCTGTCAGGTCAGAGAAGGTCGGGTTGATGTCCGCGCAGGTGAAGAAAGGGGCGGCCTCGGTCGAGGTTTCCGCCCCCAGGATCGTCATCTCGTCATCGACGGTGATCCGCACCAGCATATGGTGGATCGGCTCTCCGGCCGAAAGGCCGCCCCTGTCCGTGTTAGCGAACGAGTAGGTCTTGGTATCAACCAAGCAGGCTTCGATGTCCCAAAGCCCGTCGTCGCGGTGGTACCCCTTTAAGTCGATGGCCCTTGTGTGAATAAGGCTCCGGGCCTTCGGTTTGGACAGGGGCATGGGACGTGACCGGCTTTGCTCAGGCGCTGTAGCCGTGGCCCATAACATAGGCTTCTGTCTGGCGGACCTCTTCTTCAAGGCTCTGAGTAACAACGGCGTAGAGGTCGCGGATTGAAAGCATGGCAACCACCTTGCCGCCCTCGACAACCGGCATGTGGCGATAATGGTTCTGTTGCATCATCTTCAGCGCATCGCCGGCGGAATCCGTCGGAGACAGGCAATCCGGGTCTCGTGTCATGATTTCGGATAGCTTGGTGCTCTTCGGGTCAGAGCCGTTGGCAAGGACTCGACGCGTCAGGTCGCGTTCGGTCACGATACCGATCAGCCCGCTTTGGCCATCGTCGATGCAAATCGCTGCGACATCCCATTCCATCATGCTTTTGGCAGCTTCGGCGACGGTTGCGTCTTCCGAAAGCTTGAGCACGTCCGCATTCTTGACGACATGGGGGATAATACTGCGCTTCATTCGTCACAACCTCCAAACGGTTCATGTGGCTGCTTCTGTTTAGGCATGCCCCTCGGAGAGCCACTGTCCGTCGCCACGCCGTGAATCCCGAAAATCGGATCACGCCGCCGGGCAAATACCCAAGTCACGGAGTCAGGATAGCTCCTCGATACACCATAAGGCAAATAGAAACAGTTGTTTTGTGTATTGCCAGTACCCGACTCGGGCATGGGGGTGGGCTCAGGCGGGAGGAGTCAACTTGATCGAGGTAACCTGATGGCGACGGCGTTCCATGATCTCGAAGCGGAAACCGTGGAACTGGAAGGCCTGGCCCACCTCGGGGATGCGCCTTGATTCGTGCAAAACCAGCCCGGCCAAGGTCGAGGCCTCTTCATCCGGCAGGCCCCAGTCAAATTGTCTGTTCAGATCGCGCAAGGTCACCTTGCCCCGGATCATGTAGCTGCCGTCGCCGAGCGCGCGAACCCCGCGAACCAGAACGTCATGTTCGTCGGTGATCTCGCCTACGATCTCTTCCAGAATATCTTCCAGCGTCACCAGTCCTTGAAGGCTGCCGTATTCGTCGACAACCAGGGCGAAGTGCTCGTGGCGGTCGCGGAAGGCTTCCAACTGGTCGATCAGCGTGGTGGTATCCGGGATGAACCAGGGTTCCTTCGCCCGATCAGCGACGACCAGTCCGCCCAGTTTGCCTTCCGCCTCTTTGGCCGCCCGGAACAGTTCCTTCGCATGCAGGACACCCACCACGTCATCAGGTGATTCCCGATAGAGCGGCACGCGCGTAAACGGGCTTTCCAGCATCTGATGAATGATTTCATCCGGTGCGGCTTCGGCATCAATGGTGAAGATATCACGCCGGTGGGTCATGATCTCCCAGACCTGGACATCGTTGAGGTCGAGAACATTCTGAAGCATGACGCGCTCTTCGCGCCCTGATCCGTCCGTTTGATCCTCATAGAGCGCGATGGCCCCCCGCAGCTCGGCCTCCCGGTGGCTGGGCGCGGAGTCCGGGTCCAGACCGAAAACCTTGAAGCAGACCTTCACGATCGCATTGATCGTGATGACCAGCGGGCCAAGAATCCAAACCAGTCCGGCCATGGGTGCCGAGACCAGAAGTGCCACCCGGTTTGCCTCCTTGATGGCATAGGTCTTGGGCAAGACTTCGGCGAAGATGAGCACCAACAGCGTCATGCCCAGGGTCGCGTAGGCCACCCCGGCGTCCCCGAAAACCGTGATCAGCAGGCTGGTGGCAAGAGCGCTGGCCAGAATGTTGACAAGGTTGTTGCCCAAAAGAATTGACCCGATGAGCCTTTCCTTGCTGGCGAGCAGGCGGTTCACCCTTGCGGCACGGGTGTCGCCTTTTTCGGTTTCCAATTGGTGCATCAGCGGCTTGGAGGCCCCGGTCAGGGCCGTCTCTGAGCCGGAAAAGCAAGCGGATAGCAAAAGCAGGAAAAGGATGCAGGCGGCGACCGTGATCATGGCGAAGGGGCTCGGTTCAGGTGGGAGCGGGCCGGCCCGGGCGGTCGGCCTTGTTCGTTAGGATTTAGGCGTTCGCTTCGTCCAAAAAAGCCTGGAGCAGGTCCCGGACGTCGGCTGTGTCGATTTCGCGCGTGATGAAGGACTGGCCGATGCCGCGGGCCAGCACGAAAGTCATACGCCCGTTTTGAACCTTTTTGTCGAGCAGCATGTGGTTGATCAAGGCATCCGCCGTCCAATCCGGCGTGGCGAGGCCCTTGAGATCGACGGGCAGGTCCATGGCCGCGAGATGAGCCGCAATCCGTACCACATCGGCTTCGGGGCAGAGCCCCAGGCGGGCGGAAAGCCGGAAAGCCATGCACATGCCGATGGCCACGGCCTCTCCGTGGACCAGGGCGGATCCGTAACCGGTCTCCGCTTCCAGTGCATGGCCGAAGGTGTGGCCCAGGTTGAGCAGGGCCCGCTGCCCCGCCTCGCGTTCATCCGCTGCGACGATTTCCGCCTTGGCCCGGCAACTGGTGACGACGGCATGGATCCGAGCCGCCGGGTCGCCGGCGCGGACTGCCGGTCCGTTCTCTTCCAGCCAGGCGAAGAAATCGGCGTCGTTGATCAGTCCGTACTTGACCACTTCGGCATAGCCCGCGCCGAATTCCCGAGCGCTCAGGCTGTCGAGGACCTGGGTGTCCGCCAGCACCAGGCGCGGTTGATGGAAGGCCCCCACCAGGTTTTTGCCGTGGCGGGTGTTGATGCCGGTCTTACCGCCGACGGAACTGTCCACCTGGGCCAGAAGTGTCGTCGGAATCTGGATGAAATCGAGTCCCCTCAGGGTCACCGCAGCGGCAAAGCCCGCGATGTCCCCAATGACACCGCCGCCGAGGGCGATGATCATGGTGGACCGTTCGATCCGGCGATCGAGGATTTTTTCGCAGAGATCCATCAGCCGACCGAAGGTCTTGGTTTGCTCGCCCGCAGGTAAAACGATTGAAGAGGTTTCGATGCCGTCGCGCTTCAGGCCGGCCTCGAAACCTTCGAGATAGGCGTCCGCCACGTTCACATCGCTGACGATGATCACTCTCGGCTGCTTGAGCAGCGGCTTGATGAACCTGCCGGCCCGTTCAAGCAGGCCCCGTCCGACCACAATCTCGTAGGCCCGCTGGTCGAGGTCCACAACAAGGCGGGAGACGTCGCCGTCTTCCGTGCTTGGTGTGTCCTGTCTGTTCGTTGGGGCAGAAGTCATGCTGGCTCCGTCGGTCAGTGGGTTCGGGGCGGATCAATCGGTGAACAGGGGCTCAGGTCCAGCCTCTTCATGAGCTGACAGCTTTTAACGCGCTGACAACCATCTCGACCGTGACGTCAGGGCTGTCTTGGCCTGTTTGCACGGTTACGTCCGCCTGTGCGTAGACGGGATAGCGCTGATCCATCAGAGTTTGCAAGACCTTCCGCGGGTCCTTTCCCCGAAGAAGCGGTCTGTTGTTGCTGCGCGATGTGCGCTCCAGCAAGGTCTCCAGATCGGCCTTCAGCCAGATGCTGGTGCCGGCGTTTCGGATGAATTCGCGCGTCTTTTCATCCATGAAGGCCCCGCCGCCGGTGGCCAACACCATCGGCCCTTCTTCCAAAAGGCTTTGAATGACACGGCGTTCGCCTTCCCGGAAATCGGCTTCGCCGAACCGCTCGAAGTAGTCCGGGATCGAGAAGCCCGACCGCTCTTCGATTTCCGTATCGGCATCCCGAAAGGGCAAATCCAACCGTGCAGCCAAGCGTCTGCCCACACTGCTCTTTCCGGCCCCCATGAGGCCAACCAGCACCAGGGTTTTGGCTTCCTCCGCTTGAGGCATGCCCGCTTCAGGTCCTAAACTGTCGTCCTGCGTCACCATCTTGCCGTAAACCTATCATAGCCTTTGGCTTCAATCACGAATCCCCTTATTCCATTGCCTCATGTTCTTTGTCGATTCCTGATACGGTGGTGGTCAACCGGGACACGAAGACCAGAGCGGCCAATCTGCTCATAAGAATCCTGCTGACGAGAAGAGAGAGCGAGCCTTGCGACGATTATCCCTGATGCTTTTCATTCTGGTGCTGTTGGGGGTTGCCGGTGGCGGCGTTTTCCTGGCCACCTGGGAAATTCCGGCCCCGACAGCCGAAGTTAGGAAGGTTCTGCCCGATGACCGTTTCCCTCGCTAAGGCGATCACAGTATCCGTCGGGATTCTGCTCTGCGCGACCTCGGCAGTCGTCGCGCAGACAGCGCAACCTTCGGCTCAGCCCCGCACACTGGCACCGCGTCAATTGGCTCCCGTGCAGACCGAGGCCCAGCCGGAGGCAAGGCAGCGCCAGGGTGTCGAAGCCGGCACGGGCGTTCAGATCCAATCTCTTGATGCGTTGGACGTGGACTCGGTCGGCGTGCTCGATTCATCCAGCGGCGGCCTGGGGGCGACCCTGTGGCGCGGCAGCAATCGCATGGTGGTCGAACGCCTGATGGCAGGCTTACCGGCGCAGAACCAAAGCCGGGCGGCCCGGGGGCTCGCCCGGTCCGTTTTGTTGACCGCCGCACCCCCACCGGAAGGTCAGGGCGGTGCCGATATGGTGCTGCTCCGGGTGCGGGCACTGCTGACCATGGGAGACCTGGAAAGCGCCGAAAAGCTGATTTCAGCCGTGCCTGCGCGAGCGAAGTCAAAAGAGCTCATCCGCGAAGAAACCCAGCTTCGGTTGCTGCTTGGCCAGGCACCGGAGGCCTGTAAGCTGGCCGCCGAGGGGATTGGAGAGAGCGATGCCCCCTTCTGGCAGAAGGTGCTGATCATCTGCCAGATCTTGGCGGGACAAGAGGACAAGGCCCAGCTCGGCATCGCCTTGATGCGGGAAATGGGTGGGGCGGAAGAGCGATTCCTGTCGCTGGCGGAATCTTTTGCTGCTGGTGCCGTCAGCCCGCTCGACAGTCTGGCTGAACCGGAATTGCTGGAACTGGTCATTCTGTCCCAGGGCAATAGCCCTCTGCCCGAAGATGCGGTAAGCACGGACAGCGCCGTTAAACTGGCCCTGATCGCCAATCATGGCGCTTCTGATATCGGTCTGCGGCTCGAAGCGGGGGAGCGCGCAGTGGCATTGGGCGGCATGTCCGGCGTACAGTTGGCCGAATTTTACCGTCAGCCGCAGTTTGACCCGTCGGAAGTCGCCTCGCCGCTTAGCCGGGCCGAGGAACTGCCGGGCCCCATCGGTCGGGCATTGCTGTACCAGGCAGCCGCCAATCAATCCCTTCCCGCCGGTCGGGCCGAGGCGGTCTCCCATGCCCTTTCCCTGGCGCGCGAGCAGGGGCGTCTTCCCGCAGCCGCACGCGCCTTTGTCGGCCTGATCGCGACGTTGCAGCCAACGGCGACGTTGTCCTGGTTTGCGCCCGAGGCCTTGCAGACCTTGCTTTTGGCCGGAGATGTGCAACGGGCGAGGGCTTGGTTTTCGGTTCTCCGGGGATTGGCCCTGCAGGATGGCGAGGCGGCGCAGGCCCTGGCCGGTTTGCTGCCCATCGCGCGTTTGGCGGGGTCCATCGAGGCTGCCAACTGGCGGGCATCGGAACTGGGCCAATGGTGGCAGGGGATCAAGCGCGAAGAAGGAGCCCGAGACTACGCTGCCCGGCTTTTCAGCCTTTTCGAGGCCTTGGGCGAGCCCGTACCGCAGGGGTTATGGGTGGCCCTTTTGGACGGCCCCGCCGTGCAGGCCCGAACCGAGCCGCACCCTGCGGTGATCCGCCGCCTGCTGGATGCCCAAACCAATGCGCGCCTGGGGGAGACAGCGCTTGCCGGTCTGATGGCTTTGGGCCAGGCGGGAGCTGAAGAGATCGGGACGGCTGGATTGGCCAGCGTGATCCGAGCTTTCCGGGCGGTCGGGCTGGAACAACATGCCCGGCTGTTGGCAGTCGAGGCGGCCTTAAGCGGACGCCCCGGTGCCTGACGCCCCGAGGGGATGAGGAGGCATGGCAAAGGCACCGCCCCGGCGGGAGATCATGGTCGAGGCCTTTCTCGACAAGATGAATGCCGAGCAGGCCTCGCCCAATACCATTCAGGCCTATCGCCGGGACCTGATGGATTTTGCGGATTTCTGCCGGGCGAGGCGGATCGGGCCCGAGGATGCAGAGCCTGAGCGCATCCGCCAGTATTTGGCCTTTCAGACCGGACAGGGACTGAGCGCCCGCACGACAGCCCGACGTCTGTCCGCCGTCCGGCAGTTCTTCCGCTTTCTCTATGCCGAGGGCGAGCGGCGGGATGATCCGTCCCAGACGATAGAAAGCCCGCGTATCGGGCGCTCCTTGCCCAAGTACCTCTCCGAGGACGAGGTCGACCGCCTGCTCACAGCGGCCCATGCCCACAAAGGAACAAAGGGCCTTAGGCTCGCGGCTTTTTTGGAGGTGCTCTACGCAACCGGCCTCCGGGTCACCGAATTGGTTAGCCTGCCCATGGGGGCGCTAAGCCGGGACGGCCGTTTCCTGACGGTCCGCGGCAAGGGCAACAAGGAGCGGCTCGTGCCGGTCAGTGCCCCGGCCCTGGACGCGCTCGGGGCCTATATGGCCTGCCGGGACACCTTTTTACCGAAGGGAAATAGCCTGAAGGCGGAACGATTTCTGTTCCCGTCCAGGGGTGCCGAGGGGCACGTGACGCGTGTGCGGTTCTCCCAGATGCTCAAGGACCTGGCCATCGAAGCCGGGCTGGACCCGAAACGGGTCTCACCGCACGTGCTCCGTCATTCCTTCGCCAGTCACCTGCTGGCGCATGGGGCTGATCTGCGTTCGCTGCAGATGATGCTGGGCCATGCCGATGTGGCGACCACGCAAATCTACACCCATGTCCTGGAAGAGCGCCTGAAGGCCCTCGTCCAGGATGCGCACCCGCTGAGTGCCATGCGCCAGGGGTGAGCCTCGGGTGATACCTCAATTCAGACGTGCTTCGGCACGGGTCGGGTCGGAGAGGCGACGCTGGAAGGCGACCTCCGCCAGGTGTCTGAATCGTCTGTCAGGGCCGGCGAAGCTGGTCGCGCTGACAAAATCCCTGTCGTCGCCAATCAGCGCGCAGATGCGCCCATAGAGCGCCTTGGGGCTGACGGGTTTGGCCAGGAAGGTATGGACTCCGGCATCGCGCGAAAAGCGGACGTAACGTTCCTCGGTATAGGAGGTCAGCATGATCACCGGAATAAACCGGTTGCAGCTGTCTCCGATCCGGCGGATCTGGCGCACATAGTCGGCACCGGTGCAGGCGGAGGAGGCTGGCGGGCCATCCGGTGCAGAGAGCGCCCATTCGGTCAGGATTAGATCGACCGTGGCGGTCTTGAGCGTGAAATCCGCCTGCTCGATGGAGGCGGCTTCCAATATCGTGCCCAGACGGAAGGTGGTGAGGATGCGCTTGGTGATCTCGCGCGAAAAAGCATTGGGGTCAAGGATCAGCACGGTGAGCTGATCCAGGCAATAGGGTGTCATGGCGGACGCTCCTTCTGGTTGTCCTAAAGCTTGCTTCTAGCCCGCCTATTTTTGACTGCCTTTCAGAAAGCGTATGTGAGCACGATTACACAATGCTGACATATCCTTGTGATGTATCGGCTTTCCCTCTGTTTCCACAGAGCGGGAGAACATCCCAAACCATGCCATGGGGCCTTTTAAAGGTGGGCGTCAGTCCCTATGTTCTGCGAACCGCGCTCCGGACCACCGAGAGCGCGCAACAACTGCTTAAACAATCTATGGCTGGGCTCCCGGGCTTCCCTCGGGCCGTGCCATTCCCGGAGAAAAGAGACCCAAGATGAGCTTTACCATTGTCGAACAGGCGCCGGCGCGCCTGAACCGGTCGGAACTCGCTGTTCCCGGTTCGAACATCAAGTTTCTGGAAAAGGCCGCTGCCGGCAAAGCCGACGTCGTCTTCCTCGACCTCGAAGATGCCGTGGCACCCTCCGACAAGGAACAAGCCCGCAAGAATATTATCGTCGCGTTGAACGAGTTCGACTGGTCCGGCAAGACCGTTTCGGTCCGTATCAACGGGCTGGATACCCATTACTGCTACCGCGATGTCATCGACATTGTTGAACAGTGCAAAGACAAGCTTGATCTTTTCATGATCCCGAAAGCCGGCACCGCTGCCGATATCTACGCCATCGATATGATCACCACCCAGGCTGAACAGGCCACCGGCTGGACCAAGCGGATCGGCTTCGAGATGATCATCGAGACCGCGCTCGGTATGCAGAACGTCCACGAGATCGCGGCTGCTTCCGATCGGAACGAAAGCCTGCACTTCGGCGTGGCCGACTACGCCGCCTCGACCAAGGCCCGGACCACCAACATTGGCGGCCCCAACGCCGACTACCACGTGCTGACCGATCCGGATGCCGACGGCAACCGCGACGTCCACTGGGGGGACATGTGGCACTATGCCATCGCCCGCATGGTGGTCGCGGCGCGCGCCAATGGTCTGCGTCCGATTGATGGTCCCTTCGGCGATTTCTCCGACCCCGACGGCTACAAGGCACAGGCCATGCGCGCTGCTGTTTTGGGTTGCGAAGGCAAATGGGCCATTCACCCGACCCAGATCGATCTCGCCAACGACTGCTTCACGCCGTCGGATGCCGATGTCGAGAAAGCAAACCGTATTCTTGCCGCCATGGAAGAAGCCCAGCGCGAAGGCAAAGGGGCCGTCAGCCTCGACGGTCGCCTGATCGACATCGCCTCCATCAAGCAGGCCGAAGTCCTGGTGAAGAAGGCGGAAGAGATCAAAGCCCGCGGCTGATCTCTATCCTTATCTGAAAGAGGGCGGTCCCCGACGCTGGTGGTGTCACGAGCTGGTGTTGGGGTACCGCCTTCTTTTTGCCCGCAATGCGGTGTGGCAAAAGCCGGTCACAGGTGGTAGGAAACACCTCCACCTCAAGTCAAAAAGCCGCCGGATAGCCGATGCACAACTACCTCGACTTCGAAAAGCCGCTTGCCGAATTGGAAGGCAAGATCCAGGAACTGCGCCACGTCGCAAGTGATGGGGAGGTGGATGTCGCCGACGAAGTGGAGCGGCTGACCACCAAGGCCGACAAGATTCTGACCTCGACCTATGCCAAGCTGACCCCCTGGCAGAAGGCCCAGGTGGCCCGCCACCCGGACCGGCCGCACACGGCGGACTATATCGATCGCCTGATCACCGAATTCACGCCGCTGGCCGGCGACCGCTGCTTTGGCGAAGATGCGGCCATTCTGGGCGGTCTTGGCCGGTTCCGGGGCCGCAGCGTCATGATCATCGGTCACGAAAAGGGCAACGACACGGAAAGCCGGGTGAAGCACAACTTCGGCATGGCCCGGCCCGAAGGCTACCGAAAGGCGATCCGCCTGATGCAGCTGGCCGAACGCTTTGGCCTGCCGGTGATCACGCTGGTCGATACGTCCGGGGCCTATCCCGGCGTCGATGCCGAAGCGCGGGGCCAGGCGGAGGCGATTGCACGCTCCACCGAATGCTGCCTGGGCCTCAAGGTGCCGCTTGTGACCGTTGTGATCGGGGAGGGGGGCTCGGGCGGGGCCATTGCCCTCGCAGCCGGGAACAGCGTCATGATGCTGGAACATGCGATATACTCGGTGATCAGCCCGGAAGGCTGTGCCTCCATCCTCTGGCGGGACGGTGGACGCAAGCAGGACGCGGCGGAGGCGCTTAAGCTCACCGCGCAGGACCTGCACAAACTTGGCGTCATCGACAACATCATCGGGGAGCCGCTGGGCGGAGCCCATCGCAGCCCGGACGATGCTATCCAGGCCGTCGGTGATGCCATCGCCGCAGAGCTCGAGGCGCTCCGCGACCTGGAAGGCGGGGTGCTGAAGACCCGGCGGCGGGAAAAATTCCTCGCCATGGGCCGGGAGGGGCTGGCCTGAGGCCGGCTGATTAGCGCTTGGGCGACGCAGGAACCCCGCCCGGCATTATCCTTCTCTGCGAAGAACATGACGCCGCGCCTTTGGCCCGGATCCTCAGGCTTCACGACCCCGATCTGCCCATCCTGCCCGTCTATAGCCGCGCGGAATTGGAAGCCGTTGTCGAGGTCGAAGGAGATCCGAGGCGGCTGATCGCCTTCTGCACAGGTGTGATCGTGCCCAAGCCGGTGCTCGATGCCCTGCAAGGCCCGGCCTACAACTTCCACCCCGGCCCGCCCGACTATCCGGGCCTGTTCCCGGCGGTTCATGCACTTTACGCAGGGGCCAAGAGCTTCGGCGCAACAGCCCACGAAATCACCGAGACGATTGATGAGGGGCTTATCGTTGGTACGCGCATGGCCGATGTTCCGGCAGGATTCGCCCGGGCCGAGTTGGAGGCTATGAGCCGTAAGCTGGTCACTGACCTTTTCGTCAACCTGTCCCGCGCCCTGGTGCTCAACCCCGGCCCGCTGCCCGCCGTGGAGGCGTCTTGGGGGCCGCAGCGCTTCACCCGGGCCGACTTCGAGGCACTCTGTGAACTTCCCTGGGATATCGAAGAGGCGGAATTCCAAAGACGCCTCCGCGCGCTGGGGGAGGGGCCCGACCACGCGCTCACCTTCAGGCGCTTCGGTCGGCGGTTTGGCCTGGTGACAGACCGGGCGGGCCCCGTGGTCAAAGGCGGGAAGCGCCTTGATTGACTGACGTGTAATCTGTCCTTGATAGGAAAATTTATGCTATACGGTAAATATTCCTTGAATTTCGATCAATTCTATGATTGTATTCTGATCAAAGGTCGATTGACCTTTTTCGCCCTCCCTCAGGGTCGCCCATCCAAGCCTGAGAGAGCCCGCACTGCCGGATAACTCTAAACGCCCGGGTCTTGTCGGTGGATAACGCTCCTCAAACGGGCTGATGCGTCTGGAGAACCTCGGTCTATAGGCCGGGAAAGCCAGATCTTCCTTCGTTTCGGGGGGCGCATTCTTGCTCCTGGAAACTCAAATCCCAACAGGTTCTCCGCTTGGATCAGGGCGGGAGCCACGAACGGAGCTTGTCTCGATGGAGGCAATAATTCCTATTAAGCCGACCGCCCGGGGCTTCGCCCTGACCCAGATCCTATCGAAACGCGCCCGCGCGGCGCAGAGCGATGTGGAAGGCACCAAGCGCGCGCTCCATGCACTCGGCTACTACGATCCCGACAGCGAAAACCCGCTCGCCCACGGCTTCAACGGCATCACGGACGAGGCCCTGTTCGAGGGCATCGCCCGCCTGCAAAGCGATTACGGTCTGCCCGTCAGCGGTGACATTCAACCCGGTGGCGAGACCGAGCGGCTGATCCGCTCTTTCCTCGACCACGGCCCGGTTTCGCCCGAAGAGTCCGACTACCTGGACATGGAAGACGGCGAGCCGCTGTTCTTTTCGCTCTCCAGGTCCGTCGGCTTCAACGGCGAAAACCGCCGCGAAGACGTGCAGCGCTTGCGGGACCTGTTCCAATCAACCGGGCGCTACTTACCCGACCGCTACAACCACGGTCGCCCTCACAAGCCCGAACACCTGGACGAGGCCCTCCACCACGCCATCCTGACCTTCCAGGACGAGGCGGGCCTGACGGTCGACGGCCTTATCCAAACGGCTCCGGAGATCCCATACATAGGCGACACCCGAGGCGAAACCCTCGACGCGCTCACCTGGTATGCCGGTGCCGTCCAGGAAGCCGGCGGCCCCGACCTGGTCGACGTCCGCGCCTATCAGCAGGTCCGGGATGGGAAGACTGTCTCGGTCAGCGCACACCAAAGGGGGATTCCGGGCGCGGGTCGGGGCCGTGGCGTTCAAATGGCGGAGGGCATTCAAACGAATGAGACCAAGGTCGAGGCAAACCATCGGGCTGCCCCGATCTTGGAAGATGAGAAGGAGAGGGTCGCCTCAATCCTTGCGGATGAGCCAGCGGTTTTTGAAGTGGCACCCAATCCTGATGCGGATGACTCTTCACCTTGGTACGAAAGTGATCCCGCTGGAAGAGTTGCCGTAAATCGCCACAAAGCGCTGATAGAGAATGAGGCGAAGCGCCAGAACGTCGATCCTGATTTGGTAAAATCTATCGTCTACGCTGAACGAGCTCGGGGACACTATTTCGGAGCATCCGACGTGGGCGAGGCGTTAGGCCTGTCTGACTCGGTCTTTCCGATGAACATTAAGCCGGAAACCTGGGGAGAATTGGGGATAGATGATGAAACGGTCTACGATCCAGAACACAATATCAAGGCGGGGGTAACTTTGATCCGGCGCATCGAAGATCGTATTGTTGATCCCGACCCGGCTAAAATTGGCTCTGTCTGGAACTATACGGGGCGCGAAAAGATCAATGATTTTGGTGCCTATGTCGGACGGGTTTACAACGAGAAACCATGGGAAAAATGACCGAGGTGCAAATAAACTTGCTGAAAACCATGATCTTCAGCACGGCCTTCTGCCTTTTGGCCGCGACTGGGTTCTTCGCGTTAATTCTCTTCCAAACGGACGGGCTGGAACCGAAGGGCTTCTGCAAGTTTGTCGAAGATTCCAGGGGCCTAGGCATACCCTTTGATGCTACAGGAAGCGGTCGCCTGCTTTACTGTATGTTAAACTGGAAAGAGGTCGCTGTATCCGTATTCGGGCTATCCTCAATCGGCATTCCTTTTATTGCCGTCGCGATCTGGCTGCTCAGGAGGGCAGTGCTCACGCGGGGATAGCAAGGATTTAGGAACAACGGGTCTGTCAGCACGGTCTTCGCGTCTTGCCCTGGTCCGTGGAAGAGGCGGAGTTCCAAAGACGCCTCCGCGCGCTGGGGGAGGGGCCCGACCACGCGCTCACCTTCAGGCGCTTCGGTCGGCGGTTTGGCCTGGTGACAGACCGGGCGGGCCCCGTGGTCAAAGGCGGGAAGCGCCTTGATTGACTGACGTGTAATCTGTCCTTGATAGGAAAATTTATGCTATACGGTAAATATTCCTTGAATTTCGATCAATTCTATGATTGTATTCTGATCAAAGGTCGATTGACCTTTTTCGCCCTCCCTCAGGGTCGCCCATCCAAGCCTGAGAGAGCCCGCACTGCCGGATAACTCTAAACGCCCGGGTCTTGTCGGTGGATAACGCTCCTCAAACGGGCTGATGCGTCTGGAGAACCTCGGTCTATAGGCCGGGAAAGCCAGATCTTCCTTCGTTTCGGGGGGCGCATTCTTGCTCCTGGAAACTCAAATCCCAACAGGTTCTCCGCTTGGATCAGGGCGGGAGCCACGAACGGAGCTTGTCTCGATGGAGGCAATAATTCCTATTAAGCCGACCGCCCGGGGCTTCGCCCTGACCCAGATCCTATCGAAACGCGCCCGCGCGGCGCAGAGCGATGTGGAAGGCACCAAGCGCGCGCTCCATGCACTCGGCTACTACGATCCCGACAGCGAAAACCCGCTCGCCCACGGCTTCAACGGCATCACGGACGAGGCCCTGTTCGAGGGCATCGCCCGCCTGCAAAGCGATTACGGTCTGCCCGTCAGCGGTGACATTCAACCCGGTGGCGAGACCGAGCGGCTGATCCGCTCTTTCCTCGACCACGGCCCGGTTTCGCCCGAAGAGTCCGACTACCTGGACATGGAAGACGGCGAGCCGCTGTTCTTTTCGCTCTCCAGGTCCGTCGGCTTCAACGGCGAAAACCGCCGCGAAGACGTGCAGCGCTTGCGGGACCTGTTCCAATCAACCGGGCGCTACTTACCCGACCGCTACAACCACGGTCGCCCTCACAAGCCCGAACACCTGGACGAGGCCCTCCACCACGCCATCCTGACCTTCCAGGACGAGGCGGGCCTGACGGTCGACGGCCTTATCCAAACGGCTCCGGAGATCCCATACATAGGCGACACCCGAGGCGAAACCCTCGACGCGCTCACCTGGTATGCCGGTGCCGTCCAGGAAGCCGGCGGCCCCGACCTGGTCGACGTCCGCGCCTATCAGCAGGTGCGGGATGGGAAGACTGTCTCGGTCAGCGCGCACCAGAGGGGGATTCCGGGCGCGGAGTCGTCTGGCGAGGATGGCTCGTTCGAAGTTGCGGCTCGAAAGAAGAAAAAAGGATTGCCTGAAACTTGGCCTGAGCGCGATTTCGCCCCAGCGCCGGGCGGGTATGGTCGGGGTTCAGGGAGCAAGCCCAAAGCGGATACACCGAAGGCAAACCAACCTCAGCAGGCTCAAGCGGACCGGCTAGAGTACTTTACGGGCCGAGGTCGTGGCCGGAAGGCCTCCAAGGGAGAAGATAGCCGCAACCTCTCCGACAAGGACAAGGAACTCTTGGAACGGGAGAAAGCGGACCCAGGTTCCAGAATCGCACCATCTGAGAGCCGG
The DNA here is from genome assembly GCA_049603795.1 of Magnetovibrionaceae bacterium. Taxonomy (GTDB): domain Bacteria; phylum Pseudomonadota; class Alphaproteobacteria; order Rhodospirillales; family JBMYSY01; genus JBMYSY01. The sequence goes on along the minus strand of JBMYSY010000029.1, from coordinate 1,188 downwards.
CATTGGAAAAACATCGAAAAGCATGGTACTCGTTTGAGTGGAAAGCATCGTGGTTACGTCAAAGGTCCCGATAATCGATACTACAAGTATGATCGGGGGAAATCTCATCCGGCGGAAATCGAAATGTGGTCCAAGCAAGGGAAGCACTTGGGGGCCTTTCACCCGGTCACGGGAGTGAGGGTGAAGGCACCCCAATCATCCAAAGATCAGGAGTTCAGTGCCTTGGAAAACGGAAACAATGAATTTTCATGAGTTCAAGGCGCTGCCTCGCTCGGGGACTGGACTGCGGTTGGAGGATCAAGATCCTCGATTGGTTGCCGCGGTCCAGGACCAGGCAGTCATGCTCTACTACAGTCCAACCTTAAGAAGCTACATGGTTCCGGACCTGGAGCCCAATCGGATTCCGCGTCGCAATAGCATTCCGCCGAAGCGAAAAATGCCTTGGGGTCTCTCTATCTGGTTCTGCCCCTTCACCGGCCACCTTTTGCCGGGAAAGGTCTTGGAGGCCTGGAACCACCGGGCAAAGAAAGTTCGGCCCAACCCCGTTGAATATATGTTCAAGGATGGCCGACACAGTATACCCGGTCTGCGGGGAGAGCAGTGGTGGGTGAGGGAAGAAGTTGGCCCAACCTTCTCTGGCATGACCCAACGGGAAATGTATGAGGAGATAAAGCGGGAACCGATCGTTGATTACCGGGGTGGGTTCTTTTCTGGCATTCCGCCCGGGTACATTCGGCCCGTCGAAGCCCCGGACCACTACTGCTATTCAATGTCGGAGTGTTTCTGCAAAATCGCGCCCCAATACCATTACGTCGCTCGAACCCGGGAATATGGCTTCCGCATCGCCGACCTTGATAGGCGGCTTGATTTCCAACCGATCAAGATCCTCGCCGCGCCCTATTGCCCCTGGTGCGGCGAAAAGCTGCCGCGCTCCGTCCGGCCAGAGTGGGAGGAGCAGATGCGGGCGAGGGGGGTTGATCCGGAAAGCGAAGAGATTCCGGCTGATTTGAACACAGACACCTGGTGGCGCGAGGCTGGGCTTTAGGCCGTAGACTCGTTATGCCGTAACCAAATTCGAATGGCGGCGAGCTTCACCATCGGAATTACAGTGACAGCGGAATTACAGTGACGCGGAATTACAGTGACATGGCCGTAATCGCGGCAGGTCACGCTCCAAGCCTATAGTAC
>JBMYSY010000028.1:0-29819 GCA_049603795.1 Magnetovibrionaceae bacterium | reverse complement strand
GCTGACCTCGAGGTGGTCGTCCTGGAGACCGGCGGTCAGTCCAGTTGGCTGCAACTGACCTTCCCCCCGGAACAGTCTCACTCAGAGGGTGAGCGACTGGGTTGATTTGTGTGCCATGTCCGGGAAGGGATCGCAAGGAGCCGGAGGCGACTGGAAATCGCTTCCCGGAGGCCGGAATTTCCGGGCGTAGTGGGCAGGCGTCTTGTATCCTAGGGCTGAGTGCGGCCTGACCGTGTTGTAATGCTGTCGCCAGGTCTCGATGGTCTGGCGTGCTTCGACCAGATTGGCAAACCAGTTTTCATTGAGGCATTCGTCTCTGAATTTGCCGTTGAAGCTCTCCACATAGGCATTCTGGGTCGGCTTGCCGGGCTGAATGAAGCGCAGGCGCACAGCCGTCCGCTGCGACCATTCGAACATCGCCCGGCTGGTCAGCTCCGGGCCATTGTCATGCACCAGTTCCTCCGGATAGCCGTGGATCGCGGCCAGGGTGTCCAGGTATCGAACCAAACGCGCCCCCGAAATCGAGAAGTCGACGATCTGCCCTGGGCACGCCCGGGTACAATCATCGACGATGTTCAGCACCCGGAACCGACGGCCGTTCCAAAGCGCGTCGGAAACGAAGTCCAGGGACCAGCGTTGATTGGGACGTTGGGCGGCTTCCAGAGGGATGCGGTCCCTGAACGGTAACCGTTTCCGCTTGCGACGGCGCACTTGCAGGCCTTCTTGTTTGTAAAGCCGGTAGGTCCGCTTGGCGTTCACCGCTAGGCCTTCCTTGCGCAGAAACACGTGCAAACGCAGATAGCCGTAGCGCCGGTACTGACCGGCGAGTTCTCTCAGGCGAACTCGAACCGGTTCGTCATCGTCCCGCTTCGAGACGTAATGCAGGACCGACCGGCTGATGCGAACAAGCCCGCAGGCACGGCGCTCGGAGAACCGATGCTCTCCGCGAAGGTGCTCGACCGCCAAACGCCGTGACGCGGGCTTCAGAAGTTTTTTGAAAGCAGGTCTTTCAGAGCAGCAATATGGCGTACCGCCCGCTTCGCGCACCAACATGGATTCCGCATAGAGCTTCTTCAGCTTCGCGTTCTCGGCCTCCAACTCCCGGAGCCGCCGGGCCTCGGAAACCTCCATGCCGCCAAACTTGGACTTCCAGCGATAAAAGGTCTGCTCGCTGATGCCGTGGCGTCGGCAGACGTCCTTGCCGGTCGCGCCAGCTTCTGCCTCTTTCAAAATCTGAATGATCTGCTCTTCCGAAAAGCGCTTCTTCATATCGAGTTCTCCTTCGTCTCAGTTTGGAAAACTCACCCTGAAAATGCGACTGTTTTTGGGGGGAAGGTCAGTGAAGCGAGCGCCTGGAAACTTCAGAGGGCAGCACCATGCTCTAACACGTAACTGGCACGTTTAAGGCAGTGCTCAATAAACGAAAACGGCGCCCGAGGAACATTGCCCTGGGCGCCGTTTTCGGAAGGTAAGTGGTCGGTTGAGGTTAGTCGAACAGGCCCATCCCCTGGCCGATGCGATCAAGCATCGTGTCGGCACCGACTTCCTTTGTGACCTTACCGAAGGCAGCTTCGGTTTTGGGTCCGACGATGCCGTCTTCTTTCAAGGGCTCAACCTTTTTTGTTGCGAAGAGACCATGATCTTCGGCTGCGTCGTTTACGGCGTACTGTAGCCCATAGCCTTGGGGGCTGGACTGCTCTGCCCGCCGCCCCAAAGGGGTTGGACCCGAACCCTGCTTTGGTTTTGTGGGCGCGGCCGCATTCGGCTGTTGGGCCTGGGGCTTTGAAAACAGCCCACCGAACGACTTTCCCGTGGCCTGGTTCAAAGCGTGCGCCGTCCCGGATTGAGCCGCCTGCTGAACGGTCGGTTTGAAGCTGGCAAGGGCGACCGAGTCCTGAACGTGGGATGGCTTGTTCTGGACGATCGTATTCTTCAAACCCGCCCGCGTTTTGGGACCAGCCTGACCGTCCACGGCCAGCATGGGTTGGGGAGACTTTGATCGATTGTTCAGGATATTCACGGCCTCCTGTGCCGTCTTCACATGATCGGTCTGATTAGCCTTTCCCAAAGCATCAGAAAGCCCTTTGGCAAACTCGCCGAGCACTTGCTTTAGAGGTTTCCCATCGGCAGCTTTGGCGGGACTGGCTTCCGTCGGGATTTTTCGCTTCGGCCCGGCATCGATCATCCGTCCCGTCGCATCCCGTTCCACCGGCTCAGTTCCGTAGTTCAGGTCATAAAAAGCACTCACCTTTTCCTTGGACGCCAGATAGTTTGGATTGTTGGACTCCCAGTAGGTATCAGATTTCATGACCTCGTCGATTTCCGCTTCAGTGATGTCCTCCGTCCGCTTGTAGAGAACATCTGACTGGCCATCGTCAACGGTGAAGGCATCCACGAGTTGCTGCTGATTGGTATGGTTGTTAGCGCCAGCCCCGCCGAGGAGCACATTGTCTTCTGATCCACTTTCTCCGAAAAGCATGTCATCCTGCACGTCCTTCGGCTGTACCGCTGAATGCTGCTCAGGCTCAGATTTTTGACCTTGGTCGGGTTGAAGACTTGTGGTCTGGTTCGGACCAGCTTGCCCAAAGGAACCAAGTGTGCCGCCGTTTGAGAACGCTGGGCCCCATTTCTGTTCATAGGCCTGAATGCGAGCACCATGCTGTTGCATATGGACTCGCCACTGTGCCTTTTCGGCGGCTGTTTTGGGCTCGATGCCCTCCATGAACAGACCACCTTCTTGAACACGGCGATTTGCAATCCCTTGGGCGGGGCTGCTTCCACCGTTCGATTGATAGGTAATCTCGTCATAGGCTGTCGGTGCATCACCCCTGAGAAGAGCATTCGTCGCTTTCGGTGCCCTAACACCGTTGTAGTGCATCGAAGCCAAGGCCATCATTTAAGGAGATGACCTGAACTTTTGTTCATAGGCCGCGATTTCAGTCTGGTTCCAACCCAAGGCTTTCGCTTCAGAACGGAAGACCCTCAGGGCACCGTCGCGATGTTCGTCAATGCTGTCGCGGGCGATGGACTCCATACCGGCGTCGGTTAGCCGGAACCCGAACTTGTTGTTCGAGGCGGGCTCGTTGTCGCTTTTCCATCCCGGTATCCGTGTCTTTGCATCCGAGACATTTCCTGCATTTACGTCAGCCACAGTATCCTGCAAAAGCTGGTACTCTTGAGGCGTAAGCCTGTATCCCGATTGACCTGTTCCCTGTCCAATCAACGCTTCGATGTTGGACTTGGAGTCGAGCAAAAGCGCACCCTGCTTATTCTTGTAAGCCAATGCGCGCCCGATCCCCATGGTCGGAATGCCCTTGTGGTCGGTATAAATACGCCTCACAGCGCTTTCGACCTGTTTTAAGTCTGTCATCATTCGACTTATGAACTGCTGCTCGGTCTGGCCCGTTGGCGTGATCGGTGTGTAGCCTCCGTGGACCATCTGCTGAGGTTGGGATGTGTTGGTAGGCATGGTGCTTCTCCTTTCGTTCAGCACAAAAAAAAGAGCCCCACGACCGCCGTGGGGCTCTGGAAACCTCTCCGAACCGGAAGAGGAATTACTTTAACTTGAAGCTCAAAGAACCGACGTTGCTCTCGCGTTCGATGAGCCCGTCGGTCGCTATTCGATAATCCTTAAACGTTAGAACGCAACGCCAGTGTCGATGCGACTCGACGAAAACCATAGCGAAAAGGGGATAGCTGCCCTTTGTATCTTTAGGAAAACCGTAGTACCCCACCGTACCTTCCGGTGCATCAAGGTAATCAGGGTGTTTTACATCTCTACGGATGACGTATTTTAAGCCATCAGGATAGGTGATGGCGCTCTCGTTGACAGTAAACGTCGCATCGTAATCTACCCGGCTAATGCTTTGCCAACTGCCGTAGACAGAGCATTCTTCTTCTGTTTTGGAGGCTTGTTCAGCGCCGCCTGCTGTGGCTGATTGACTGCCAAGGGAAGCGACGACACCAATGAACAAAACCAGGGCAACCGACCAGGTCGGATTCCTAAGAAACGACATAAAAAAACCGCCTTCCCATCAGGAGGCGGTTTAAATTGGACGCACTTGTAGCCCCCACATTTCGACCGTGTCTCAAAACTCGGAATTTGTCAATGAAAATGCGCCCATTCGCAAGATGGTTGTGCTAAAGGGAGGCGCAAGTCATTCCTTTGCTTCGCAGGACTTGGCAGGACTCGTCACGGCAACGTGTTAGCGCAGTTTGAAAACCCACTGACCGAACACCACAAAACACTGAATTAAAAAGGAAAAATGGTGGGCGCGGCTGGGATTGAACCAGCGACCCCTGCCGTGTGAAGACAGTGCTCTCCCGCTGAGCTACGCGCCCCCATCGCGCCAGTGAAGACCTATGGCTCACGGCGAAGGGACCGTGTTCTTAAAGGGCAGGCTCCGGGCCTGTCAAGCTCCGGGCCTATCAAACTCCGAGTATGCCAATCAAAGTGACGGATAGGGCCCGTTTAACGGTTCCAAGGCACCTACAAGCTCGCTAGACTGTTTTTGACCAATCGGTCAGGGTCCTACGCCCCAGATGAGTCGTCAGTAGGCCCGCCCATCGATAAACAAGGCTTCACCCACTATGGATATGCCAGACCTGCGGCGCGTGATCGTCGATGAAGGACAAAAGGTATTTGATGAAGGGGACGAAGGTGATGTGGCCTACATCGTTGAATCGGGATTGATCGAAATCGCCAAGACAGAGGGGGGCCAAAAGGTCACCCTCGGCCATGTGCACGAAAACGGCGTCTTCGGGGAGATGGCACTGATCCAGAACGAGCCCCGGATGGCAACCGCCGTCGCCAAGCGCAAGGCCACCCTGATCCAGATCCCCCGCGCCGTGCTGGACCACCAGATGCGGGTCGCCGACCCCTTCATGCAGAAGCTGGTTCACGTGCTGATTTACAACGTGCGCAGCCTGTCGGACCGAATGATCCGGTTCCAGCTCTATGGCGACAAGACCACGCTGACCGAAGACACGCCGGATACCTGACACTTTGCCCAGCGGTGCGGTCTAGAATTTCAGGCTGAGCAGATCCTCGAACCGATCAATGCGATGGCTGGGCTGCAACGCTGCCAATCGCCCCTGGTGATAGCCGTAGCTCACGAGAACGGTTTTCAAACCGGCCGCCTCGCCCGATCTGATATCATTGGCATTATCGCCGACCATCAGGGCATGGCACCATTCCTGTCGATCAATGGCCAGGTTCTCAAGAGCCTGAAGCAACGGCTCCGCCCGGGGTTTCCGAAAACCGGGCAGGGTATCGCCGCCGATTACCGTGCCGAACATTGCAGTTAGTCCGAAATGCTCAAGCAAGGCTCGGGCTGGAGCCTCCGGTTTATTAGTGCAGAGCCCCATCGGATGGCCGCGCTGGACCAGTTCCGCCAGGGTCTCTGGCACGCCGGGATAAAGCCGGGTCTCGACCGCTTCATGCCCGCTATAGGCCTCAAGGAAGGCTGCCGTTTCCGGCCCTGAATCATCCAGGGGCTCACCCGTTGCCTGAAATGCCCGCTCAACCAGCCTAGCCGCCCCGTCACCCACCATGCTGGTGACCTGACCCAGGTCAAGCGGGGCCCGCCCCCGGGCGACGAGGACGAGATTTATGGCCCTTTTTAGATCCGGAGCACTGTCGATCAAGGTGCCATCCAGATCGAACAGTAGGGCACATGGAGGCATGGGGAGATCCTGATCGGGGATGGATAGGCGCGAAGCCTTACGGATACCAGAGAACGCGGATAGAGGTAATGATTGGAAACGATTGTTGAAGCCGTTGGAAGCGTTTCTGCCTTGGAACGTCTTCGGCCCTATGGCATTTTCGCACCGCTTCCGAGGGATGGGGAAACCCTGATTCCGCCCTCGGCACAGACCGGATTCACGACCCAAGTTCCCCGGCTTCAGTCGGGCCAGAAGGCCAAAACAAAAATGACAGACACAACCTCTGCCCTATCCTTGACCGCCGTCGTCCTGGGTGCCGGTCTCGGCACCCGCATGAAATCCAAGACCCCGAAGGTTTTGCACAAGGTCGCGGGGCGCCCCATGATCAACCATCTTCTGGCGGCGGTCGAAACCCTGGACCCAGACCAGGCCGTTGTCGTCATCGGGCCGGAAGCGACAGATGTCGCCGATGCCGTTGCCCCCTACCCGACCGTGATCCAGCACGACAGGCTCGGTACCGGCCACGCCGTTCGCGCCGCGCGCGACTGGCTGTCAAAAGCGCAAGGCACGGTCCTTGTCCTGTTCGGTGATTCCCCTCTGATCAGACCGGAAACCCTCAAAGCCCTGGCCGACCGGCGGGCGGAGGATGACAACCCTGCCGTCGTGGTGCTGGGCTTCACCCCAGCTGACCCCGGTGCCTATGGGCGACTGATCACCGACGGGGCCGGACATCTGCTGCGCATCGTCGAAGCAAAAGACGCCAGCGCAGAAGAGGCCAAGGTGGGGCTCTGCAATTCGGGCGTCATGGCCCTGGATGCCAAAGTGGCGGTTGATCTGCTGGACCGCATCGGCAACGACAACGCCAAGGGTGAATACTATCTGACCGACGCCGTTGGTCTGGCTGTCGGCGACGGGCGCATCTGCGCGGTGGTTGAGGCGAGCGAGGAAGAAACGCTCGGTGTCAATTCCCGGGTGGAATTGGCAACAGCCGAGGCGATCATCCAATCCCGGCTGCGCGAAGCCGCCATGCTGGGCGGAGCCACCCTGACCGATCCGGAAAGCGTTTTTTTCAGCTTCGATACGACCCTCGGCCAGGATGTTGAAATTGGCCCGAACGTTTTCTTCGGCCCCGGGGTCACGGTAGGCAATGACGTTGCGATTAAGGCCTTCTGCCATCTGGAAGGGGCAACCTTGGGCAACGGCAGCGTCATTGGCCCCTATGCCCGGCTGCGCCCCGGTGCTGAACTGGCCGAAGATGTCCGCATCGGCAATTTTGTCGAAGTGAAGAAGTCCGTGATCGAGCCCGGAGCCAAGGTCAATCACCTGACCTACATCGGCGATGCCGAGATTGGTGCCGGTGCCAACATCGGTGCCGGGACCATCACCTGCAATTATGACGGATACAACAAATCGCGAACCGTCATCGGCAAGGGAGCCTTCATCGGTTCCAATTCGGCCCTGGTCGCCCCTGTTACCATCGGCGACGGGGCCATCGTTGGCGCGGGGTCGGCCATCGCCAGAGATGTTCCGGCGGATGCCCTGGCGGTGACGCGGGAAAAGCAGCTTGAGGTCAAGGGATGGGCTGCCAGGTTCCGCAACACCCAATTGGCCAAGAAATCAAAGAGTTAAGGTAAGGGCAGCAAGAATTCATGTGCGGCATCATCGGCATCATCGGCAAAGCGGAAGCGGCCCCTCTTTTGGTGGAAGGCCTTCAGCGGCTGGAATACCGCGGCTACGATTCGGCCGGAATCGCCACTCTGAATGGCGACGGGATCGGACGCCGGCGGGCAGAGGGGAAACTGGTCAATCTGGCGACATTGCTGAACTCAGAACCCTTGAGCGGCACCGTCGGCATCGGCCATACCCGTTGGGCCACACACGGTGTCCCCAATGAAGCCAACGCCCACCCCCATTCAGACGGCAAGGTCGCCGTGGTGCACAACGGCATCATCGAGAATTTTCAGTCCTTGCGCGAAGAACTGGCCGAGGCGGGCATCCAGCCCAGCACAGAAACCGACACGGAAGTGGTCGTCCATTTGATCAGCCTGTACCGGGCCCAAGGGCTCTCAGCGAAGGAAGCGACCGCAAAGACGCTGGGACGGCTGGAAGGTGCCTTCGCACTCGGGATCATCTTCGCCGATGAGCCTGAAATGATGATCGCGGCCCGGCGCGGCAGCCCACTGGCCGTCGGCTATGGCGAAGGCGAGATGTTTCTGGGCAGCGATGCCCTGGCCCTGGCCCCCCTGACCAAGCGCATCCAGTACCTGGAAGAGGGCGACTGGGCCATCATCGGCCGGGACGGGGCGGAGGTTTTCGACGAAGAGGGCCAAGCTGTCGAGCGCCCCATCAAGCTGACCGAACTGTCGGGAGCCTTGATCGGCAAGGGCAACCATCGCCACTTCATGCTGAAAGAAATCTACGAACAGCCCCAGGTCATCGGCGACACGCTTCACGCCTTCATCAACCCGGCAACCCGGACCATCACCCTGCCCGACCTGCCGCTGAAACTGGCGGATGTCGCCAAGGTGACGCTGATCGCCTGCGGGACCAGCTACTATGCGGCGAGTGTCGCAAAGTACTGGCTGGAGACCGAGGCGCGGATTTCGGTCGAAGTGGATATCGCCTCGGAATTCCGCTACCGCCAGGCACCGATGCCAAAGAACGGGCTCGCCATCTTCATCTCCCAATCGGGGGAGACGGCGGACACGCTTGCCGCCCTCCGCTATTGCCGGGACGAGGGTCAGGCGATCCTATCCATCGTCAACAGCCCCGAGAGCACCATCGCCCGCGAAAGCGACGCCGTTTTGCAGACCTTTGCTGGGCCCGAGATCGGCGTGGCCTCGACCAAGGCCTTTACCACCCAGCTCACGGTCTTGGCGCTGTTTGCCATCCAGATGGCCAAGGCCCGGGGGGCGGTCACGCCCGCGCGCGAAGCCGAGTTGGCGACGGCCTTGACCGAAGTTCCGGCAAGGGCCGCCGAAGTATTGAATCATGACGAAAGGCTGCGTGAACTCGCCGCCGAAGTGGTCGAAGCCCGCGACGTGCTCTATCTGGGCCGAGGCCTGAGCTATCCGATCGCGCTGGAGGGTGCCCTGAAGCTGAAAGAAATCAGCTACATCCATGCGGAAGGCTATGCGGCAGGCGAAATGAAGCACGGCCCCATCGCGCTGATCGACGAAAACGTTCCTGTCATCGTGATCGCACCTTCGGACGGCTTGTTCGAAAAGACAGCGTCGAACATGCAGGAAGTCATCGCCCGCGGCGGACGGGTGATTTTCCTGTCTGACGAGCCGGGATGCGCGGCACTGGGCAGCCTTGCGGCGGGCACGGTGGCACTGCCGAGCGTCGATGCCTTTGTGGCACCCATTCTCTACGCGATCCCCGTCCAGTTGCTGGCCTACCACGTAGCCGTGTTGAAGGGCACGGACGTCGATCAGCCGAGAAACCTCGCCAAAAGCGTAACCGTGGAATAATCCCGGCCCTGTGGTCTTGATCGACGATCAGCCCCGCTCTGACGCGGGATTGGCCGTCGCCATTGGACTGATGTGAAAAACTTGGTAACTTTCGCACTGCAATACGATCTTTGATAGAGATTGTGGTCTGTCGCTTTTGAGGAAGCAGGCGATGACGGGCAGTGGCCAAGACGTGACAGCGCCGGACAAAGCGCAGGGGCCTGATCTCCCTTTCAGGGCCTTCGCTGGTCCTTTTTTCGTTGTTCTCGTCCCTCTTCTCCTCGGACTCTGGGGCATTTCACTTCACCTTGGCCTGACGGACCGCGACGCGGCGCTGACCCGCCTGCAAGCCGCCGAACGCCTGAGCGTTGGCCTTGGCGCATCCGCTCTTTCCGCCGAGTTGGATTCTGTTGTGGGAGACCTCCGCTACATCGCGGGGGGCACCCGACTGGGAGAGTACCTGGACGAACCCGGGCCGGAATTCCGCTCTGAGTTGGAACAGGATTTTGCCATTCTGCTCTGGACCAAGGGCGTCTACGACCAGATCAGACTGCTCTGGCCGGATGGAAAGGAGGCCGTAAGGGTCAACCGTGGCGAGGCCGGTGCGCGGATTGTTCCCGACAGCCAATTGCAGGACAAAGCCGGCCGCTACTACGTCTCCGACACCTGGGCGCTTTCACCAGGCGACCTGTTTCTGTCACCCTTCGACCTGAACGTGGAACAGGGCCGCGTCGAAGAACCCTGGAAGCCCATGATTCGTCTCGGGACACCCGTGATCAACTCGCAAGGGATCAAGGTCGCCATGGTCCTGTTGAACGTGCTGGGCGCACCTCTGCTGCAGACTCTCGAACAGGTAACCTCCCAGGCAACCGGGACCGTCTATCTGGCCAACAAGGACGGCTACCCGCTGGCAGGTCCCGAGCCTTCTGAGACCTTCGGCTTTATGTTCGATCGCCCGGAAACGTCCCTGGCGTACATGTTCCCGGAAGGCTGGGCCGCTGCACAGACCCGGGAACCGGGTCAGGTCGGCACTGCCGAAGGTCTCTGGACCTGGCGCCACATCTCTCCGCTTCCCCTGACAAGCGGTGAACCACTCGCCCAGACCTGGACCGTCATCAGCCATGTTCCCGCTGCAGCACTCTCTGCCCTGACTTGGGAGGCGGCCCGGGGGGCCGTGATCTTGAGCGTCGCCGGAACGCTGTTTCTGGTCACCATCTCCTGGCTTGTTGCCCGGTCACGGGCGCTGTCGCAAAACTACAGCAAGCAGTTGGAACTGGATTTGGACCTCAGAACGGCGGAACTTTCGGCAGCCAAGCGGGCAGCCGAGGCCGCGAATGCCCAAAAATCGATCTTCCTGGCCTCCATCAGCCATGACCTGCGAACGCCCTTGAACGCGATTATCGGCTTCAGCGAGATGATGGTGATGAAGGTCTATGGGAAACTGGGCAGTGATCGCTACGAGGACTATGCGAAGGACATTTACAACTCGGGAAAACTGCTCACCAACCTGATCAACGACATCCTGGATATCTCCAAGATCGAAGCGGGCGAGTTGGAACTTGCCAAGGACCCTGTGGAGCCAACGGCACTGATCCGGGAATCGGCGTCGGAAATTTCCGCCATGCCCGGTGCCGCAGAGCGACACCTGATCCTGCAACTGCCGGACCCGGACATCAACCTGATCACGGATGGGCGGGTCCTCATCCAGGTACTTAACAACCTGCTGTCGAACGCGATCAAGTTCACGCCCGAAGGCGGGACAATCACCGTCAGCGCGTTCACGTCGGGGGCGGGTGGCTATGACATCTGGATCGAAGACACCGGCATCGGCATGTCGGAACAGGAACTGGACGATGCCGTCAAACCGTTCCGCCAGGTACAGAACGGTCTGCCGCAGCACCATAAGGGAAGCGGGCTCGGACTCTATCTCTGCGGCAACTATCTGGACAAGATGAACGTCGGCTTCAAGATCGAGAGCCGGCCCAGCACCGGAACGCGGATTCATCTGGCATTCTCAGAGGCCCTGGTCCAACCCAAAGCCGTTCAAAGCGGCGAGTTCGCCAAAGCCGGAGAATGAACTGCCGATATCCTGCGAATAATGGTTGCTTATGACAAAAAGCGGGAACACTCTTCACTAATCAGGATCGCTAACGCACTCACAGCAGGGGAGGACCGTCATGAAAATCCGTGAACACGCCACCAAAGCCGCAGAAGACATCGCCACCCTGTTGGACAATCAGCCGACCTCAGCCCAGATCACAGAGATTGCCAATCTGATTGAAAAAGAGATCGTCACCCATGTGATGGAAGCCCGGAACCGTTCTGCCCAGGCAGCGATGGACCACAGCGAGCACGACAGCGATATCGCCCATCAGATTTCCAAGGCGATCCATCGCGAAAACGAGCTCTTAATGAGCAACCTGTCATCCCTGCGATGATATGTTTCTGTTGGCACTGGAAAGTGAGGCGTGGCTTCCGATAAGCTCTTCGCTGTCATCTTGTCGTCAGGTGAGAGGGTTAGGCCTTTTCGGCTGGTGGGGCGTTGCCTGCACGACGTGAATTGGAAAAGCAGTCGAAACTGAGGGTCTTCGCATGGGCCACGTGCAAAAAGCTGATCTTGGATCCCGTGTCCTGGTGGTGGACGACTACGATACCATGCGCAAGGTATGGCAACGGCAGTTGCGAAACCTCGGGTTCGGTACGGTCGAGATCGCTGCGGATGTTTACCAGGCAGCCGAACGCGTCCGGCAGGGCGATTTTGATCTGATCATTTCGGATTGGAAGATGAAGCCCGTCTCCGGCGTGGAATTTCTCAAGATGATCCGCGATTGTGATCAGGGCCAGGCCATCAAGTTCCTGATGATTACCGAGGGTCCTTCCGGCCCCAGCGTCGACGAAAGCATGGAAGCCGGCGCAGATGCCTTTCTACCGAAGCCGTTCAACGAAGCCAAACTGGCCGCCAGCCTGGACGCGCTGTTCTCGTAGGCTCCTTCCTCACCTCAACAGCGTCAGGAAAATCGGCAACGTCAGGGCTGAAGCTAACGTGGTCGCCGTAATGCCAGCGGCCATCAGCGAAGCATCTCCGCCCATCTGGCGGGCCAGCACGTAGGCGGATGTTGCGGTCGGTGCCCCGGCGATCAACACGGCGATCACACGCGTCGCCCCCTCCACCCCGAACAGGTCGCAGAAACCCCAGACGACCAGGGGCAACAGGATCAGCTTCAAGGCACACATGGCGATCAAGACCGGACCACCGCTGACCATCCGGTCCAGGACCAGGCCGGCCCCCACCGCCAAAAGGCCGAGAGGCAGGGCCGCCCGCCCGGCAACCGCGAAGGCCCGGTCGATAGGCGTCGGCAGGCCCAGACCGGTAAGGTTCAGGATGGCACCGATCAGGCAGGCCACGACCAACGGGTTGCGCACCAGTTGACCGGCAAAACGGCGAACCGAAAAGCCGTCATCGCTGCCCGCGAACCAGCTCAAGCCACCAACGCTGATCAGGTTGACCAGGGGCACGGCAATAGCCACCAGCAGGGCCGTTAGCGTGATCCCCACCTGGTCATAGAGCGAGGCGGCGATGGCCAGAATGACATAGGTGTTGAAGCGGACGCTGCCCTGGATCAGTGACGTCAGCGCCGGCCCCGTCATGGTGACCCGAAGCCGCAAAAGCACACTGATCGAACCAACCAATAAAATGCCCATCACGAGGGCTGCCAGGACTTCCCCGACCCGCAAACCCGACAGATCAGACGTCGCAATGGAATGAACCAGCAGGGCCGGAAAAAACAGGTAGTAGGTCAGCCATTCAACGGAAGGCCAGAAACCATCCGGCACCCATTGGCGCCGCCGGATCCAAGCCCCCAGCAAAATCAGGCAGACGACGGGGAAGAGCGCGTATAGAACGTCGGCCAAGGCCATACCCAGATCATTAAGGAGGATCGATAGACGGCATGGTGGGAGACCGCTTCGCCAAGGTCAATCTTGATCCCGTCTGCCCGGTCAGAACCCGGCGATATAGGCCGATCGGGGACAGGAACCTCAGGGGTCGGAAACAGCAATCGTCACTGTCGGCGGCATGGGGTAGAGACGGCATTGGTTACCGGCACCCGCACCGTTGGTATCGAAAAACTTCAACGTGCTCTGGGTATCGAACTTCACCTCGATGATCGGCATCTCGCCCTTGCAGACGTAGGGTTCGGCCAAGGGATAGACGATCGTCATCGTCGAGGCATTGTCCGATTTCGAAATATTGAAGCCCTGATAATCGTCTGAAGAAGGGAGGCTGGCCCCAAAACCATCGACGTTTGGAACCACAAGACTTTGCCGGGTCGCCGTACAAGCCCCGTTGGTGCCGACGCCGAGTGCGGTATGACTGGAGGTGGTATCCGTCGCATCCGTACAGCAGGCCGTTCCCTGATCATCCGTACCGGACGCGGTGACCGTTATTGTGGTGCTGAGTGTCGCCCGCACGTGTGTCCAGGTCTCGCCAATCGGGATGCCACTGATATCAACGTAGCTGCCGACGTCACTTCCCGCCCCGACGCCCGCGATATCGAAGGTCTGGCTTCCGGTGCCGATGACAAAGCTGTTGGTACAGGCGGCATCCTGGCAGAGCTCGATCCTGGTCAGGGAAATATCGTAGGCGGACGCATTGGCAAAATTGCCGGGAAATGTTGCCTGAGCGGACTCAGACAGCCCGAAAACCCCTACCACAGCAACAGAAGCCGCCAGGGCCGTCGCTTGCCAGTCTAGCTTGTTCATCAGGTTTCCCCTAATTCCCGCGCGAGATCACGACGCCACTGGACGTCCGTTCCACGATGATCTTGTTTTCCCGCCTGACCTTCTCCAGCCGGTACTCGGTCATGTCCCGCATCAACCAGGGTGAGGACGATACCCATTCGGAGCTCAGCGCGACCGGACGGCCGAGGTCCATGGTCATACGCACCTTCGCGAAGGCCTCGTTGTCATCGTTGTCGTTGATGGTGTTGTCGCTCACCACACCGGCTTCGACCTGGAGGTTTTGGTGGATATCCATCTCGGCACGGGTTTCCCAGCCTTTGATGTCCTCGTTGCTGGCGTTGGTTTTCCACCAGTACCGCCTGCCGGAGATCCGGGCCCAGGGGACGAAGGGTACCTGGGCGGTCAGTTCAATGTCGTGCCCATCCAGGACGTCTTCGTGATTCCCGGCCCCGGCGGAGTGTTTGCCTGTCGCCCGCCAGTAGAAATTGGAATTGAAATCCAGCCCGGCCCATTTGACCTCGGTCCCCGCGCTGACGCGCTGATGGTGGTATTTCCATTCGTAATCAAAAAAGCCGTTCACGCCGACCAGGACAGCATTGTTGAACAGCAGCCGACGATAGCCGAGCCCAAGGTTCGTTACGTCCCGGTCAACACCGAGGAGGTCATACCGTCTCTGACTGATTTGAGTGAAGACGGTATCCTGAAGGTCTTCTGTTTCGAACAGCGGGAACACGCCGAGGACGGACCATCCCGGCTTGCGGTTGTTCTGGACTTCCCATTCGAATTCGATGTGGCGCGCCCACTCGGGCAATTGCTCCCCAAGGCCGGGCAGCAGGAAATCGATGCTGCTCTCTGTCAGGGCAAAAAGCGCAGCCTCTTTCTGATCCTGAACCGCATATCGCCCAGCCTGCATCACGCCCTGGCCAAAGGTCAGATAGCGGCTCTTTTCCTCTTCAGAAGCCGTGACAGTACGGGCCTGCTCTCGCGTCTGGGTGAGCGCGTTGGTTCCACCCCCAAAGGGTAAATCCGTCTCTTCGAAGGCCTGAAGGGGAAGCGTTGCCCAGACGGAAACCAGCGCGGCAAGCCCCACACCTGAACAAAAAGAGCGCAAGAATGTCATAGCGGCACGTCCAACATCTCATCCGTTAATTTTCATTAACGTGTTGGACCGTACTATGGCGAGCCGGTAACCGACAATGAAAAATCCCAAAGACGTCCGAGAATTGATACAAAAACCGGACAAATCCCGTGCCCCAGAGGATGTTAAGAGGATGTTAAGAGGATGTTACCCTGGGCAACCGGCACTCAACTCGGGCGCATGTACCAACTTGAACGGCGTTTCCTGGTCCGGTTGGAAGACGATATCAAAGATCGCATCCGCCTTTTGATAGCCGCCGATCCGGGCGACGTCGCGTAAATCGGCCCGGCCATGGGGCAACGGGAAGTGGTTCAGCACCTGCTTGCCGATCGTAAAGGCGACCCAGTGGTCCAGACTTGCGAGATCTTCGTCGCTGGGGCGCGCAGGCAGCGGGTTCACGTCCCAGATGAAGCCGAGCCAGGCCTCGGCTTCCCGGCGGCTGAGCTTCATCGGAATGAAGTAGATTTTTTCGAATTCGAAACCAACGGCGGCGGCCGTACACAAGAGCCGCTCCTCCTCGCCCGACTGACCGACGCTGACCGCATTGATCGCAGACAGGAAATCATCCCGCCCGTTGAAGACGGATTCGACCCGCCCCCAGGCGTGCAGAAGGAAGGCGAAGACCAACGTCAGGATGATCAGCCCGATGATGACATTGCCCTTCATGCGGGACTTATCGAACAGGCCGATGGCCATGGTTTTCCCCTCCCCTGTTTGAGCGAACCGCTTCGGATCAGCCCAGAATCTTGTCGCGCAGCAGTTTGTTCACGGTTCCCGGGTTGGCCTTGCCCTGGGTTGCCTTCATGACCTGGCCGGTGAACCAGCCGAGCAGCTTGTCCTTACCGCCACGAACCTGTTCAACCTTGTCCGGATTGGCAGCAATCACCTCGTCCACCGCAGCCTCGATGGCACCGGTATCCGTAATCTGCTTCAAGCCTTTTTCTTCGACGATCTTTGCCGGGTCTTCACCGGTCTCGGCCATGATCTCGAAGACATCCTTGGCGATCCGCCCGGAAATCGTGTCGTCCTTGATCAACTTGATCAGGTCGGCCAGTTGGCCTGCCTTGATCGGGCTATCGGCCACATCCAGACCCTTGGCATTGAGCATCCCGAACAGGTTGGTGATCACCCAGTTGGCGGACAGCTTCGGATCCCCTGCGGCGGATGCCACCTCTTCGAAAAAGGCGGCTTTTTCCTTTTCGACCACCAGGACGGAGGCATCGTAGCCCGAGAGCCCGAAGTCGCTCATGAAGCGGTTTTTCTTGTCGTCGGGGAGCTCCGGCAAGTCCGCCTTGATCCCGTCCACAAAGGCCTGATCGAGCACCAGGGGAAGCAAATCCGGATCCGGGAAGTAGCGGTAATCGTGGGCGAATTCCTTAGACCGCATGGCACGGCCCTCACCCTTGTTCGGGTCGAACAGGCGGGTTTCCTGATTGATCTCTCCGCCTTCTTCATAGACCTCGATCTGCCGGTTGGCCTCGACCTCGATGGCCTGCATGACAAACCGCACCGAGTTGACGTTCTTGGTTTCCGTCCGGGTGCGAAGCTCTGTCTCGCCAACCTTACGGACCGACACGTTGACGTCGGCGCGCATGGAGCCTTCCTCCATGTTGCCGTCGCAGGTGCCGAGATAGCGCACGATGGAGCGCAGCTTGCGCAGATAGGCACCCGCTTCTTCCGGGGAGCGGATATCCGGCTTTGAGACGATTTCCATCAGGGCGACGCCGGAGCGGTTCAGATCGATAAAGGTCCGCTTCGGGTCCTGGTCGTGAAGGGATTTGCCGGCGTCCTGTTCCAGGTGCAGGCGTTCGATGCCGACCGACCGGGACGAGCCATCCGGCATGTCGAGCACGACCGTCCCCTCGCCGACGATGGGATGCTGGAACTGACTGATCTGATACCCCTGGGGCAGATCGGCGTAGAAGTAGTTCTTTCGCTCAAAGACGCTTTCCAGGTTGATCTGGGCGCGCAGACCAAGGCCCGTCCGGATCGCCTGTTCGACGCAGGCCCTGTTCAACACCGGAAGCATGCCGGGCATGGCGGCATCCACCAGGCTGACCTGTTCATTGGGCTCCGCACCGTATTCCGTCGCAGCCCCTGAAAACAGCTTGGAATTCGAGGTCACCTGGGCATGGACTTCCATACCGATGATGACTTCCCAATCGCCCGTTTCGCCCTGGATGATGTAGCTCATGAACCAACAAACCTAACGTGGTGGAATCTTCATGCTGGGTTCTAGCCGCAAGGCCCCGGCTTGAAAAGGGTTCAAAGACTGAGCTCGCCCCGCAAGTTACGGACCATCAGCTCTTCGATCTCCCCGTCCTGGTGGCTTCCCAGAAGCCACATCAGCTTGGTCAGTGCGGCTTCCGCTGTCATATCCCGCCCGGCGATGACACCAAGCTCGCCCAAACGGCTGGAGGCCCCATAGGCTCCGAGATCAATCAGACCGTCTTCGCACTGACTGACAGCGACAATCACCGTCCCGGACTGGCGGGCCAACCGGATCGCTTCCAGGAAGGTCCGGTTGCCCGGCACCGTGCCGCCGCCGAAGGCGCGCAGCACGACACCCTTTACACTCTCATCGGCCAGCAAGGGCCCCAGAGCACCCAGACGGATGCCGGGGAAGAGGCTGATATCAAGCACGTCTGCGACCATACCGCTCCGGACCTGGAAGGACCCTTCGGGCAAGGGGCGCACCGCCGCCTCGTCCACCCGGATTTCCCCGCCGATCCGGGCGAGCGCCGGATAGCGGCTGGACTGGAACCCGGCCCAGGCGAGCGTGGAGGCCTTATGCGCCCGGTTGCCCCGCAGGACTTGATCGGCAAAGCAAATCACCACCTCGGGGATCACCGGAAGGCCCAGAGCCGCCGCACCGGCGACGTAAAGAGAATTGATCAGGTTCTGGCGCGCGTCCGTTCGGAGACTGGCCAAGGGCCTCTGCGCGCCGGTCACCACAACAGGTTTCGACAGGTTCTCCAAAAGAAACGACAACGCGGAAGCCGTGAAAGCCAGCGTGTCCGTACCATGCAGGATGACGAAGCCGTCCACCTCGTGATAGGCCCGTCCGATCTGTTCGGCCAGGGCCTGCCAGTGAAGATAACCGACATCCGCCGAATCCACCGGCGGATAGGGATTCCCATCCGGTTGTTGCAAGGTCTCAAGGCGGACATCCAAGCCCAGTTGGCCGGCAAGATCCTCCACCACCGGTGCCACGGCATCGACACCTTGGGGGGCCAGGGCCTTATCGCTTGTACGCGGCCTCATGCCGATGGTACCGCCGGTATAGATGACAAGAACCTTTGCCATAGGTCTCAAGGCTCCAGCAGATAGGTCGCGATGGCAATTCGGTCGGCGTATGTCAGGTAACGCGTGCTTTCCCGCACCACATGAGCCATGGAACCGGAAAACACGTCGCCCGACGGCATGACGCCCAATTGCAGGCCTTCGGCCAGGCTTTCGACCGACCATCCCTCTTTCAACAAGGCGACGGCATCCAGTGACGGCACCTTCTCGCCGTTCAAATCAGCCCCGGCCAGGGCCGCGGCCTCGTCCGGACGGCCAAGAAAGTCCCTTGGCGTATGGCAGGCACCGCAGTGGCCCGGCCCCGTCACGATATAGGCACCCCGGTTCCAGTCCTCCGACCGGGCGGGATCGGATTCAAAGGGCTGCTGAATCGGGGCCAGGAAACGCCATAAGCGAAGCAGTTCGCGGACACCAAAGGGCCAGTGCAGTTGGTGATCCTGGCGCTCGCCGGCAGCGGGCGGCACGCTCTGAAAAGCCGCCCAGAGGTCGGCGAGGTCCTGGTCGGTCATCCGGGCATAGAACCGATAGGGCAGCGCGGGATAGAGCGGCTCTCCCTGCCTGCCCACACCGGTCGCGACAGCGCGCACGAAGTCTTCCCGGCTCCAGCCCGCCAGACCGTCTTCGTGCGGGGTCAGGTTGGGTCCGAAGAAACTGCCGAAGGGGGACTTCAGCGGTTTTCCGCCAGCCAGGAAGCCTTGCGCAAAGACCCCACCGTTGTGACAGGCGATGCAGCCCGCCATACGCGCCACATAGCCGCCGCGTTGCGCATCCGCCTCAATCGAACTGAAATCCCGCTGTTCAGGGCTCAACGGCAGGAACAGGGGCATAAAGGTCAGGCTGCCGAACAGAAAGGCGACTACGAAAAACAGAGCGACGAGGCGAATGGCAAAGCGGACCATGTTCCTGGTCACTTGTTTTTGGGCTTGCGGAACTTCTCGTGACAGGCCCCGCAGGTGGCTGCAACAGCCGCAAAGGCGCTTCGGGCACTATCGATTTTCACAGGTTCGGTCGGGGCCATCGGGGCCATTGGCGCGGGCATTGCGGCCTCGCCTTTTGCCCCTCCAGTCTCTGCACGAATGTCAGGTCCACTTGGTGCCAGGGCTTCCAGGCTCTCGGCGGCGGCATTGAGCTGGCCCGCCAATTCCTGAAACCGCGACCAATCCTGCCAGATCGCGGGCAAAGCCTCGGTCGGGTGGTCGAGGGAGCCTTCCGGGAAGCGCCGGGTCAGGGCTTCCCCGGAATGAGCCTGAAGGACGCGGGCGGCCTCCGCGACCGCCTTGGCGTCATAAGAAGCCTCGGCACCGAAGTTGGCCTTCAGCGTCTTCATGGCCGAGCCCAGCATCTTCATGCCCTCCATACGTTCCTTGATGATGCCGGTGGCACCGGTATGGGCGACAGCGACACTACCCAGCCAAAACGCTGCAAGCAGGCAGGCGAGGATAAAACGCATGATGGCAGGCTCCCGAAAGTCCGTGTTCCGGCAAGCCTGCCACGGGTCCGGGTCAAGGGCCAGGGCTTAAGCGAGATCAAACAGCAGAAACTCGCCTTCTTCCTCGCCGCCCGAGACGGCTACCCGGTCCTCCCCGGAGATCGCCAGGCCGTCACCCGCCGCCAGCGTCACGCCGTTCACCGAAACGGTACCGCGCACCACCTGAACCCAGGTATGCCGACCTTTTTCCGGGGCGTGGATCACCGATTGGCCGGTCTCCAGGATCGAGGCATAGAGCGTCACGTCCTGGTGGATGTGCAGCGCGCCGTCGATGCCCTTGTCCGAGACAAGGGGGGCCAGCCTGCCGAGTTTGTCTTCACGGCTGAACAGGGCCTGTTCGTAGGAAGGTTCGATCCCGTCCTTTTCCGGCAGAATCCAGATCTGCAGAAAGTGCACAGGGTCAACCTTGGAGGCATTGAATTCCGAATGCAGGATGCCGGTCCCGGCGCTCATGCGCTGGACCTCACCGGCGACGATTTTGGAATGGGTACCGATCGTGTCCTTATGCTCCAGCGCGCCCTCGATGACATAGGAGATGATTTCCATGTCCTTGTGGCCATGGGTGTCAAAACCGGCCCCGGCGACCACCCGGTCTTCGTTGATCACCCGCAGAGCGCGGAAGCCCATGTGGTTCGGATCATAGTAGTGGCCAAAGGAAAAGCTGTGGCGACTGTCCAGCCAACCGAGGTTTGCCGGTCCGCGGTCCTCTGCTTTGCGAAGGGTCTGCATGTCCTGGTCCTCCTTTCAGGGGGAAAGCTTTTGGGGGAACAAATCATTCTGTTGCAGTGGATATAAGTGTTTCCCGCATGGCGCATAAGACTGCTCAAATGCAAAAAATGGTTTCCCATATGGAAACAATGAGGTTCGGTCGCTCTTTGCTGTTTGGATGGGCGCAGCGTATTTTTCACTGGCGAAGCCGACGGCAATCCGTAAAGTGCGCGCCATGCCATTGGATTCAAGTTTACTCGACGCCATCAGGGCGGTTGTGGGCGACAAAGGTCTGCTGACCGGTGCCGACGACATCGCCCCCTATCTGGAAGAAGAGCGCGGCAAGTACCGCGGCTCGGCGGATCTGGTTGTGCGCCCGGCGAACACTCAGCAAGTCGCCGAGGTGGTCAAGTTGGCCCACGAGGCCCGTGTGCCCCTTGTGCCCCAGGGCGGCAACACCGGGCTCTGCGGCGGCGGGGTACCTGCTGGCGGTATCGTGCTCAGCCTGGCGCGTATGAAGGCGGTTCGAGCGGTTGATCCGATCAACCACACCATGACGGTAGAAGCCGGGGTCATCTTGGCGGACGTCCAGGCGGTGGCGGAGGAAGCGGGCGGCCTGTTTCCGCTTTCACTAGGAGCCGAGGGATCCTGCCAGATCGGCGGCAATCTGGCGACCAATGCGGGCGGCACGGCTGTCTTGCGCTATGGGAATACGCGCGACCTCGTTCTCGGCCTGGAAGTGGTGCTTGCCGACGGTCGCATCTGGGATGGCCTGACGGGTCTTCGCAAAAACAACACGGGCTATGACCTGAAGGACCTCTTCGTGGGGTCGGAGGGCACGCTTGGCATTATTACGGCGGCTGTGCTGAAGATTTTCCCCAAGCCCGCCGCCCGTTGCACGGCCATGGCCGCCGGGCCTGATGTCAATGCCATGATGGACTTGTTCGCGCGCATGATGGATCGCTGCGGCGACGTCATGAGCGGGTTTGAATTCACCGAACGCTTCGGCCTCTCATTGGCCTGCCAGCATGTGGACGGCTGTTCCGATCCGTTCGAGGGCGAACACGGTGCCTATGCCCTGATCGAACTGACAAGCCCGAACCCGAAGGCTGCGGAAGGCCTGCAGGAACGGCTGGAGGATGTCCTGGGCGAGGCCTTTGAGGCCGAAATGATCGAAGATGCGGTAATCGCGGCAAACGAATCCCAGGCCGATGCCCTCTGGCACATTCGCGAAAGCATCCCGGAAGCCCAGAAACACGAAGGCGGATCGATCAAGCACGATATCTCGGTGCCGGTCTCCAGCGTCGCAGAATTCATGAAGCGCGCAGCACCTCTGGTGGAAAACTGCATCCCGGGTGTCCGGATCTGCGCTTTCGGTCACATGGGCGACGGCAACATCCACTACAACCTGACCCAACCGGCGGAAGCCGACCGGGAGGCCTTCTTGGGTCAATGGGAAGAAGTGAACCAGGTTGTCCACGATCTGGTCCACGAGATGAAAGGCAGCTTTTCCGCCGAACATGGCGTGGGTAAGCTGAAGACCAGCGACATGAACCGCTACAAATCTGCGGTCGAGCTGGATTTGATGGCCCGGGTCAAGCAGGCTCTGGACCCGGAAGGCCTGCTCAATCCCGGCAAGGTGATCAATCTCGCTGAAGACTGAAGCCTAGAGGCTGATTCACGCCTTAAGCCGATCGCGCCCTAGAAATCATCTGGCAAGGTCAGGCCGGAACTCTTGGCAGCGGCGACCACCGTATTTCGGAGCAGACAGGCGATGGTCATCGGCCCGACGCCCCCCGGCACCGGCGTGACCGCTCCGGCATGGGAAATCGCCGCGTCATAGTCCACATCACCGACAAGTCGGGTCTTCCCCTCTTCTTCGGCCGGAACGCGATTGATGCCGACGTCGATCACCACGGCACCCGGCTTGACCCAATCGCCCTTGACCATCAGCGGACGCCCCACGGCGGCCACCAGGATATCGGCCCGACGGCATTCGTCCGCCAGGTCTTTGGTCCGGGAGTGGGCAATGGTGACCGTGCAGTTTTCCGCCAACAGCAGGGAAGCCATCGGTTTGCCGACGATGTTGGATCGTCCCAGGATCAGGGCGCGCTTGCCTGAAAGATCGCCGCCAAGGGCGTCGCGGATCAACAAAAGGCAGCCGAAGGGCGTGCAAGGCACCATGGGCTTGCCGGTGCCCGTCGCCAGAAGACCGGCGTTGACGACGTGGAAGCCATCGACGTCCTTGGCCGGGTCGATGCGTTGGATCACATCGGCCTCCGACAGGTGATCGGGCAAGGGCAGTTGCACCAATATCCCGTGGACCGCCGGGTCGGCATTCAGTTTGTCCACCAGGGCGAGGAGTTCGGCCTGCGTCGTCTCGACATCAAGTTTGTGCTCGAAGGAGTTCATCCCGGCTTCGACCGTCTGTCGGCCTTTGGAGCGGACATAGACCTGACTGGCCGGATCTTCGCCGACCAGCACGACGGCAAGACCTGGTGTCAGACCATGGCTGTCTTTCAGCTTGGCGACCTCAAGGGCGACCCGCTCCCGAAGCCCTGCCGCAAATGCTTTGCCGTCAATGCGTGTTCCAGCCATTTGATCCACTCCTCAAACCCCGATGGCCCAGCCCATTCCTGGGGCCAGAAACTAGAGGGGGTCGGCCCGGTTGGGCAATGACGAAAGGGGGCCTGAGTTTTGGGGCGTGCATCTTTTTTTGGTTTTGGCTACCGTTTGATTCGAGAGATCAAGATAACGACCACTGTGAAATCCATCATGCGCCTCCCTCTGGTCCCCGCTCCTTCGGCTCCTCTTGCATTGGGGCTTTTGCTGTTTCTGTCCGCCTGCGCCGATTCCGAGCCGCAGCCCACCACCGTGACGGAGGTGACGGAGCCCACGGCCTTTGTAACCTCGGCGACCCTGAACGGTTCCAGCCACAAGGTCACGTCAGAGCCCGTCCTGGCGGGCTACCAGAACCATTACCAGTTGGAAATGTTTGGGACAGCTGTGCCGACCGTCGGCGATCCGATGCTGGGCATCCGTGCGGCGGAGGCGGAAGCCATCGGTCGCCTGGACACCTTCCTGGCCTCAGGTGCCTATGCCGCAGGGGCGAGGGCTGCCGTGTCGACCGTCGGCGGTGTCGGGATGATCGGCGGGCGAACAGCCAGCGTCCTACCCTCAGGCGCGGCTGCCTTGACCGCAAAAGAACCGGCAAAGGCCACAGCGAAACTGGTCGAACAGGCAAAGAGGCAGCTGGCTCGCGGCCTGAAGGTAAACCCCTATTCAGACAACCCGCTTCTGCAGGAACGCCTGAATCGGGCGGCCTGGGCCGTCGGTGCCGGTGGTGCCAGGATGCCGAGGCTGGATATTCGCAGCCCGGGCTTCGAAGCCGGTGTCTGGCCCGACCTGATCGGCCTGCGCGGCCTGGGCGTGGCGGCGATGGAAAACCATCCTGACCGTTTGCAAACCTGGAACGAGGATACCCTTCGCAACATGGGTATCGACGGGGCCCTGTCCGCCGCTTTCCTGTCCAATCGCCATCTAACCCCGGTGCAGGCGACGATCATTACCCAGGGCCTGGCCCGCATTCCGGCGCGCGGTCGTCGGGTCGTGTTCGAATATGCGGCCGAGGCCGATGATCCGGCGGACGGCCTGTTCCTGCAAATGATGGTGCAGATGGCCTTTGGCTATCACACACGCCTGTCCGGCCTGACGGAAATCATCCAGGTTTCCGGCCTGCCCATCTTCTACAACGAAAAAGGCGACGTGGTCTTGCTGTTGCCTGTTGACCGGCTGCCCTGGACAGCCGAGATCAGGGGCATCCTGGATGCGGTCAGCGGCCCCATGCGGACCCGCAGGCAAATCGACGAGATCGAGGTCTGGCTGACCGGCAAGGCCTCTGCGACCGCCCTGGCCGAGTCCCGACTGCGGCGGGCCAAGCTTTTTGAAGACTCCGCAAAGTTCCTCCTGGCCCCGGAACGCTGACCATGCAAAGGCCCGATCGGCCCCTCTCATCCTAGAGGGGCGCTGACCTGCTCCCTCTGCCAGGATCAAGGGGCGGTCCTTAGTCGGCCAAATATCAGATATCGCCTTGCTTTTAGGGCAGTTTCGTCGCACTTTCTGCGCGGCTCGGCAGGCATGGTGGGGTCGGTAAGAAAGACTCCGCATCTCTTACGCATTTGCCCTTTTCTGACCTTTTTGATCTGTCAGATTTGACGGGTCAGGGTCTGGGCCGCCTAACCATCAACGGGCGGGACCAAGCCAAGGGACAGGGTCAAGCGCTGACCGGATGGGAATAAGCGGCATGGGTGCCAAGGCTTTCAATCTCTATGTGCTCCGGCAGTTGCTGCTCGCACTGCTGATGACGACAGCTGCGCTCACGGCCATCATCTGGCTGACCCAATCGCTTCGCTATATCGAGATGATCGTCAGCCGTGGCATTTCCGCCGGCACCTTTGTCCACCTGACGGCGCTGCTGCTGCCCAACTTCCTGCCCCTTATCCTGCCCTTCGCGATCTTCCTTGTGGTCGCCTTTGTCTATGCGAAACTGATCGCTGACAGGGAACTTGTGGTCATGCGGGCGGCGGGTCTCAGCCACCTTTCCCTGTCCAAGCCGGCACTGGTCGCGGCTTTCCTGGTAATGTGCCTGTCCTATGCGCTGAACCTTTACATCGTGCCCTGGTCCTATCAGGTGTTTCGGGAAATGCAGTGGGAAATCCGCTACAGCGTCTCCCACTTCGCCCTTCAGGAAGGGGCCTTCAACAGTCTCGGTGACGGGGCCACGGCCTACATTCGCGAACGCCGGGCCGATGGGCAGTTGATCGGGATCCTGGTGCACGACCAGCGCACGCCGACCGAACCCGTCACCTATATGGCCGAACGCGGCGCGCTTTTCGCGTCCGACGGGCGGCCCCGCGTGGTGATGTTCAATGGCAACCGCCAGACCGTCAGTCGGGACAGCAAGGAACTGTCGATTCTGTATTTCGACCGTTATGTGCTGGAGATCGAGAGCGATCAGGTCGCCAATTCCGACCGCTACCGGGAGGCCAGGGAGCGCACGCTCGGCGAATTGCTGACCTTGAAACCCGAAGACCTCCACAACCCGAAAGACTACGGCAAATTCCGGGTCGAGGCCCATCGCCGCCTGACCTCTCCGCTGATGGTCATGGGGCTGACCACGGTCGCCCTTGCGGCCCTGCTGTCCGGCGGTTTTTCAAGAAGAAGCCAGGCGAAGAGAATAGTCGCGGCGGTGGTCTGTATGATTTCCGTGCTCGCCGCGACCTTGGGCCTCGAAAATCTGGTTGCCAAGCAGCTGCATTTGATCCCCTTGCTCTACGTCAACGGGATCGTCCCCATTATTCTGGCGCTGCTGGTGATGCACATGCCGAGCAGGCGGCCCGGGGCGCGGTCCAGGCAGCGGCGCGCCCAAGCGGCGGAGGCTTGAGGACCCCGCATGCGGCTTTCCACCACTCTCTCCTTCTATATGGGTCGGCACTTCTTGCTGGCCTTCCTCGGGCTGATCAGCCTGTTTCTGCTGCTGATCTTCACTTTTGACATCGTTGAACTGTTGCGCCGGGCAGCCGCCAGGCCGCACATCACCATCGACCTCGTCATCGAGATGGCGCTGCTCAAGCTGCCCAACATGGCGGTTCGGACCTTCCCCTTTGCCATTCTATTCGGCGGCATGGCAGCCTTTTGGCGGTTGAGCCGGACGCATGAACTTGTGGTGACCCGGGCGGCCGGTGTCTCCGCATGGCAGTTCCTGTTTCCGGTGCTGCTGTCGGCAATCCTTCTGGGCATTTTCCAAGTCGCCCTCTTGGGTCCCTTCGCATCCAGTTCCCTGTCCCGGTTCGAACGCCTGG
The DNA here is from genome assembly GCA_049603795.1 of Magnetovibrionaceae bacterium. Classification (GTDB taxonomy): domain Bacteria; phylum Pseudomonadota; class Alphaproteobacteria; order Rhodospirillales; family JBMYSY01; genus JBMYSY01. The sequence continues at coordinate 3,464 of JBMYSY010000028.1, read as the reverse complement.
AGACCCGGCTGATGGAAGGCAAGGAAAGTTCTCTCGCCATTTCGTCGTCGGGGCTCTGGCTCCGCCAGGCAACGGACGAAGGACAGGCCGTGGTTCACGCCCGCCATGTGCTGCAGCAAGGCGATGACGTGGAACTCTGGAAGATCATCATTTTCCGCTACCAGGGTGCCGATTCCTTCGCCAGCCGGATCGAGGCCGACTACGGTCGCCTGGAAGAAGGCTATTGGTACCTGAAGGATGTTCGAACCTATATCCCCGACCACCTGGCCGAAGACGAGGACGAATTCTGGCTCAAGACCGACCTGACCATCACCCGCATCCAAGACAGCTTCGCCCCCCCCGAGACACTATCGTTCTGGTCCCTGCCCGGCTTTATCGCGACGCTCGAAGAAGCGGGCTTCTCGGCCGTTCGCCACCGACTGCATTTCCACGTACAGCTCGCCTCGCCTTTGCTGCTCTGCGCCATGGTGCTTCTGGCTGCGGCCTTCACCCTGAAAACCAGCAGCCGGGGCGGTGCGACCTATGTGATTCTGGCCGGGGTCATGACCGGGTTCATGGTTCACTTCACATCTGATATTGTTTTTGCGTTGGGGCTTTCAGACAGCATCCCCGTCGTACTTGCCGCTTGGTCGCCTTCTGTGGTGGCGACCCTGCTGGGGGTTGCCATGCTGTTGCATCTCGAAGATGGTTAGGCGCTCCAAGATGAAGAGGAAGATTATGGATCGCAGCCCAGCCACTTCTCGGCAATCAGAACACCGTTCTCCGGTGCGTGCCGGCAAGCGCGCCCTGCGTGCCGCGATGTTGGGGGTGTCCTTGGGCGCACTGACGCTGGCACACCCGAGTTTCGCGTCCCAATACCCGGGACAATACACGGGCCAGTACCAGGGCCAGTATCAGGGCCAGTATCACGGCCAGACACAAACCTCCGCCAATCTGGGGGGGCCGCTTGGAGGCCAGATTGCCCAGGTTCCCGGGGACCTGAACGACAAGCCCACCCTGTTGACCGCCGACGAGATGGAGTTCGACCAGGAACTTGGAGTCACCACGGCACGCGGTAACGTCGAGGTCACGGTCGATGACTATGTCCTGATCACGGACACACTTTCCTATAACGCCCGCACCGATGTCATGTCCGCTTCCGGCAACGTTTCCCTTCTCGAGCCCGACGGGAATGTCATGTTCGCCGAATATTTCGAGGTTTCCGGTGACATGCGCGATGGCATCATCAGAAACCTGCAACTCCTGATGACCGATAAGTCCCGCGTGGCCGCCGCCGGGGGGCGTCGGTCCAACGGCGACACTCTTGAGCTCCGAAAAGCCGTCTATTCGCCTTGTGATTCCTGCAAGGAAGACCCGAGCAAGCCGCCGCTTTGGCAGATCAAGGCAATCAAAGTCGTTCATGATAAATCCGATCAGATCATCGAATATACCGATGCCTGGCTCGAGGTTGCGGGCCTGCCGGTCTTCTATACCCCCTATCTGCGCCACCCGGACCCGACCGTAGGCCGGGAAACCGGTTTCCTGCCGCCGACCTGGGGCGGGTCGAGTGATCTGGGTGCCGTGCTCCGGACTCCGTTCTACTGGAACATCGCCCCCGACATGGACGCGACCATTACGCCGATGTTGTCCACCGATGAATATCCGGGTGTGGCTGTCGAGCATCGACGGAAACTGTCAAAGGGTGAACTCGAACTGTTCGGCAGTGTCACCTATGACGAAAACCAGGGCGTTCGCGGCCACGTGGACTCTTGGGGCAAGTGGCACCTGGACCCCACGTGGCGGACAGGGTTCGAACTGCAGCGTGCCAGCGACGACACCTACCAGCGCCGCTATGGTTTCGCCTCTGAACAGTCCCTTGAAACCCATGGCTTTGTCGAAGGCTTCCGGGGCCGGAATTATGCTTCCGCCGACGCCTTCTGGTACCAAAGCCTGAAGTCGGGGGAGTCGGACGGTGAGCTGCCGATCGTCACGCCTTATCTCCGCTATGAACACATGGGCAAGCCGGACAGCCTCGGTGGCCACAATGTTCTGTCCGCCAACTTCCTGACCACGACCCGCCAGGAAGGCAGCGATACCCGCAGGCTATCCGCAACGGGCGGATGGGTCTGGCCGAAGACTTTCGATACCGGCGATGTGGTGACCGCTTCGGCAAGCGTCCAGGGCGACCTCTATCACGTCACCGATCTGGATCGGGAATCGGCGGCCAACGACTTCACGGGCGTCACCGGGCGCGTTTGGCCGGAGGCCTCGTTGAAGTGGCAAAAGCCCTTCGCCAATCCGCAGGAAAACATGACCTGGGTGGTGGAACCGATCGCCATGGCCGCCATCAGTCCGAACGGCGGCAACAATGACCGGATTCCGAACGAGGACAGCGTCAGCTTTAACTTCGACGATACAAACCTGTTTGAATCCAACCGGTTCCCTGGTCAGGACAGGGTGGAGGGCGGCCCCCGTCTGGCCTATGGCTTCCGCTTCGGGGCCTACGGCAACCAGGGTGAAGCCTCCAGCCTGATGATTGGTCAAGGCTACCGTTTCCGCGAAGATGATCGATTTGCAGATGGCTCCGGTGTGGAAGAGCGACTGTCTGACATCGTCACCCGGCTCGAGATCAAACCGGGCGACAAATTCAGTGCAACCTGGCGTGCCCTGCTCAGTAAGAAAAACCTGGAACCCAACCGGTCGGAATTGAACCTGGCCGCCGGCCCCCGGGCGCTTCGGGTTTCGGCAAACTATCTGCTGGTCGACCAGTTGGAGGGCAGCTCCATCGGTGGTCGGGAAGAGATTTCAGGTAACGTCAATGCCATCGTCGATCGTTTCTGGCGGGCCCGCGGCGGCTTGGTCAGCGACCTGACAGACGGCGGCGACCTCCGCAGTGTCAATCTGGGGCTGACCTACGAGGACGAATGTTTGATCTTTGACAGTGTTCTGCGACGGACGTTCTACGAAGACCGCGATCTGAAGCCGACGGACTCGATCCTGTTCACCATCAGCCTGAAAACGCTCGGCACCGTCACAGCGGGCACCGGATCCTTCTAAGCGGGGTAGCGGGGAATGATCGGCTTCGGCAATATGGGCATAAGGCGAAAATGTGGGCCAGGTTGGAGCCTTGCTGCCTTACCTCTGATCCTGGGCCTTACCGCCTTCTTTCTCTTTCCCATGCTTGCGCAGGCCCAATCGTCGCTCCGCATCGCGGCGGTGGTCAATGATGACGTGATCACGGCATTTGATGTCGAACAGCGGCTGCGGCTGGTTCTTGCCAACTCCCCAAGGGAACCCAACCAGCGCCAACAGGCCCAGCTTCGCCGTGGCCTCCTGCGCACCCTGATTGACGAAAGACTGAAGCTCCAGGAAGCCACGCGCCTGGGTTTTGCAGTGACGGAAGACGATATCGCCTCGGCGATCGGAAATCTGGAATCCCGCAACAATATGCCGCGCGGCCAGTTGCTGCAGCAACTGGCCCGAAA
>JBMYSY010000027.1:0-33373 GCA_049603795.1 Magnetovibrionaceae bacterium | reverse complement strand
CAGCGTTCTCCAGAGGCCGTCTCAGTGACCCAATTGAGACGAAAACCGCTCTAGCAGGCTGCTAGCCCTCTTAAGAAGGTTCCCCTTCAGGCTGGGCCTCCATCGTCGTCCAGGCCTCTCCGTCGGCCATGACGCAGGTGGTCCCGTCGGGGCGCGTCTCCAGGATCGTGAATCGCCCGTCCTCGGCGCGCAGAACCTCGATCATATTGCCTGAGGAAGCCAGACCGGCTGAGACCGGTGCTTCACCGAAGCTTTTCTGCAAGCCTTCGAGGAACAACTCCCGTTCCGCGCAGATCGCGCCTGCGGGCAGAACCTGGGTGGCTTGGGCCTGGGCTGTCAGCAACAGGCCGAGGCCGAAAACGATGCCAGCTGCTGAAATCACTTGTCTCAAAGTCATCAACTCGCTCCCGTTCAGTGAAACGGAACTGTAGCAGAACTGTCATAAATCTGAAACAGGATGAAAGTGCGATTGATCCGCAGTCGATGCCTATTGCGGACCGGCTCCCGGGATCAGGCGCGTTTGTAGCGCTTCAGGAAATCGAGGTAATTGGCCTGACGTTCTTTGGCTTTCTTAAGCCCCGTCGCGGCTTCGAAGAAGGCGAAGGGGGCCAACACGACCAGCAAAAAGCCAAGCAGCATGATGATGATCTGGAGAAAGAAGAACCATCCGGGCGGCTCGTCATCGAAAATGGCCGTGATCCCGAAGCCGCCGAAGGCAAAGATCAGGCCGGCCAACAGGACGAAGAACGAGGCCCGGCAGGCGAAGGCATAGTAGCGCCGGTTCTCATCGATCCGACGCCCTTCTTCCGAGGACAAAAGCAGACGAAGGTTCTCGTCCTTCGGCGGCCTGTCTGCGGCTGTGTACGGCTGTTTGGTCATGCGAGCTACCGCGCTCCCTGCGCACCTCAACGCAGAAAATGCCACAGCGGCCTTGACTATTCCAGGCTACCGAAAGGCGGAAATCAGGCCACCTGCTGGCCCGCCAGCCAGACGCCCCGGATCGCTGGCATGTGATGATAGTGCTTCACCCAGACAAGGTCGGCGCGAAGGCCTTGCTTGATCCGGCCCCGATCCGGCAGTTCCGCCATATCCGCAGGGCCACTGGTGACCATGCCGACCGCCGTCACAAGGTCGATCCCGTGGCGTTCAAACAGGATGAAGGCCGCATGGAGCATGGAAATCGGCACATAGTCGGACGACAGGCCATCCAGCAACCCGGCCTTGGCAACATCGTGAGCCGAGACATTGCCGGAATGAGAGCCTCCCTTGACGACGTTCGGCCCACCCATGACGGTGACCATGCCATTTTCATGGGCGGCACGGGCGGCCTCCAGGGTTGTCGGGAATTCTGAGATATGGATGCCGTCGGCTGCCGCTTCCATGACATGTTCGACTGTGGTGTCGTCGTGGCTGGCGAGAGGGATGCCATGGGCTTTGGCACGTTCCAGTACGGCGGCACGGTTTGGTGCGGCGTGCTTTTCTTGCTCGCTCAGCAGGAAGTCCATCTGGGCTGTCAGTTCTTCGCGGGAATGGGTGCGACTGTGGTACCGGAACCAGGCATCCAGATTGGACCATTGGCGCTGGCCCGGTGTGTGATCCATCAGCGAGATCATGCGCACGAGCGGGTTTTCCACGTGGACATCCAACTGGTCCAAAACATCGGGTGACGACACTTCACAGCGCAGATGGAAGAGGTGGTCCGACTTCAACAGGGCGTCGTCCTGGGCAATGGAGACGGCTTCCAGGGCCTGGACGAGCGCATCGCGGCGGCCCTGTTTGACGTGGTTATCCTGACCGACGCAGAGCGAATCAAACACCGTCGTGATTCCGGCTGTCGCCATCATCCGGTCGTGGACCTGGAGGGCTGCCAGAACCGGCCAATGAACACCGGGGCGCGGCTCCAGGTGTTTTTCCAGGTTGTCGGTGTGAATATCGATGAGGCCGGGAATCAGATAGTCCCCCTCCAGATCGATCGCTTGAGCCAGCTGAGACGGCCCCTGGTCCACTTCCGCAATCTTGCCGTTTCGGATCACGCAGGTCCCGCTGAAAATCTCGCTATCCGTCACCACCTGGGCACCGGTCAGGATGATTTCGTTCTGGTGGGTGGTCAGCTGTTCGTCGTCGTCACCGCGCATTCATATTCTCCTTTAAATCAATTTCCGGCGAAACGCCGCGCTGGCCTGTTCAACAACCAGAACAAGGCCGAATATCGCCAGGATGATCGTGGCCGCCTCGGCATACTGGAACATGTCCATGGCGACCTTGAGCTCTATGCCGATCCCGCCGGCACCAACCAGGCCCAGCACGACGCTGGATCGCGTGGCCTTTTCCAGGCTGAACAGACCGGTGTTGATGAAACTGGGGGCTGCCGCCGGCAAAACCGCCCCGGCGAAAACACCCGCCGGGCCGACGCCGATGGCATCCAAAGCCTCCGACGGAGCCGGATCGACCTCTTCCATGGCCTCGGCAAAGAAGCGCCCGCAAAAGCCGATGGTATCGACCACAAGCGCCAAAGCGCCCGCGAAAGGTCCGAGGCCTACGGTCACCACAAAAAACAACGCCCAGATCAGGTCGGGGACCGTCCGGAAAAAGGAAATCAGGCCTCGTGCCGCATGGTAGACCAGAGGGTGGGGGCTTAGGTTCCGGGCGGCGAGCACGGCCAGCGGAAGGCTGATCAGCACGCCAAACACGGTCCCGGCTACAGCCATCTGAAAGGTTTCCAGCAACGACCAGCCGACCGATTCGATCCGGGTCAAACTGGGCGGCATCATCTCGCCCAACATGCGACCCATATCGGGCACACCTTCGATCAGGGTGACGATGGACATTTCCGCCCCCTGGATCGATAGCACGACAAAGGTGATCGCCAGCAGATAGAGACCGAAGGCGATGAGGCCAGGCCTCTCAAACCGATCCGGCGCGGCCAAGCGATCAGTCATAGAGAGCCCCCAAGTCATTGGGGCTCAGACCGGCAGACGGACGGTCAATCGCCACTTTCCCATGGGCCAAGCCAATGACGCGACCGGCATAGGCCGTCGCATGATCCAGATTGTGGGAGGTGAAGAACAAACCGATCTTCTCGTCGGCCATCAGACGCGCGAACAGATCCATGACCCTGCGACCGGATTTGGGATCAAGACTTGCCACGGGCTCGTCCGCGAAGACAAAGGTGGGGCGCTGCATCAGAGCGCGGGCTATGGCGACCCGCTGCGACTGACCGCCCGAAAGCCGGTCCGCGCGGGTGTCTGCTTTTTCCGCCAAGCCAACCCGGTCGAGACAGTCCATGGCTTCTTCGCGCAAGGACCTCGGGCTGATCGCCTGCCACCAGGTGAGGGGTCCATAGACCCGGCCCCCTGCCCCCAGCAACACATTACCCAGCGCAGAGATGCGCGGAACGAGATTGTGCTTTTGAAACACGAAGCCCACATGCGTTCGGGCCTGACGGAGCTGGTGATCCTTCAGCCCGTCGAGGGCGACTCCGTTCAGGTCCACCCGCCCGCTGTCCGGCTTCACCAGATGCAGGCAGCTCCGCAGCAAGGTGGATTTGCCCGCCCCATTGGCCCCGATCAGACAGGCCATGTCGCAAGAGCCGAGACTGAACGATACGTCCCGGAAGACCTCCCGTCCGGCAAAACTCTTGGCCAGATGTTCCACAAGCAGAGCAGGGGGCCGCACGGCAGCCCCCTCCCCTTCTTGGTTCTGGCCGGGTCTGAGGCCCGGCGCATATGGGCCGTCAGGTGCCATCAGTTACCCACGAATTCCGCGAATTGCGGGTAGCCAATCGTGGCATACATTGACCGAACGTAGTCGTAGTCGCTGTCCTTGACCCCGGCCAGGAACTTCATGCCGGTATACTTCTTGTTGTCTTCCCCGGTCAGGATGGCCGCCACAAGATCGTCTGAGTGATCCACAAAGACCGAGCGGATTTTCTTGACCGTGGCCTCATCCATGTGGCGCGCGGCCATCAGGACGTCGTTCGGCAAATCGCGGCCGCGAGCAATGACCTTGAAGGCACCGGCGGCCAGCTCGGCTTCATTTTTCCGGAGCTTCAGGAACTTGTCATTGGTGGTGGCGAAGGCCGCAACGTCACCGCGCTTCAGGGCCTCGAAACCGACCTTGATGGAGACGTGCATCGGCTGAATGTCACCCCGGCTCAGACCGCCATCGGCGATCAACTGCATCGGGGCCAGATGCTTGGAGGTGGACCCGACCGAGCCGAGGGCCACTTTCTTGCCCTTAAGGTCCATGACGCTATCGATCCCGCTGTCGGCGAGAACGATCACATCGGCAAAATAATCGGGCCGCGAGAACCCGACGACCGCCTTTGCATCAGTCTTCTTACGGATAACGACGTATTCGGCCGGACCGGTCAGCACCATATCGACCTTTTCGGCCTTCAAGGCTTCGGCGGCTGCCGTGCGGTTGGCAACGGGGAAGAACTTGAAGCTCAGGCCGGTCTTTTCCGCCAGGACATCGCGAAAGGCACCAAATTCACGCTGAAGACCTTCCAGGCCCTCAATATCGGTGACGGCGAGGCGAATGGCATCTTCCGCCTTGGCCGCACCGGAACCGAGCGGATTGGCGACAGCAGCGATTGCGAGCCCAAGTCCCAACGCGGTCATGCGAAGGATCGATTTCATAGATTCTCTCCATTTTTGGATGGCCAAGAGATTGGCTTTTCAGGGTTTTGTACCCCGACCCGATCCCGCCGCAGCCGCCAAATCCTCAAATGGCGGTCGGCAGCGGGTTCGTTTCAAAGACAATTCAGGATTAAATATGCCCAATGACCGAACAATGAATTCAACATGAAACATTTATGAAACAAAATTCGACAACCTCAACCCGTTGTCTATTTAAAGTAACCAACGCACATTTTGTTGCATCACTAAACTTTCATATATTTTATTTATTTAAAGGGAAAGAATTCAACTATCTCTAATGCGATCAAAACAACAGGTCACCGACCTCGGGCTTAGAAAGTATCGCCTGGGCCCCTGATAGCCTTGAAGTGGAGTAAAGCCTCGTGAAAGACGCAACCGCCGGACTTGCCATCTCCAACGGTAAAATCCTGCTTCCCGATGGGGCCTTGCTGGAAGGTAACCTGTTGATCGAGGGGGACCGCATCTCGCGCGTCGGCGGGCGCAGTCCGGCCAGCGGACATTGGGATGCCCAGGGCCTTCTGGTCCTGCCCGGCATTGTTGATCTGCACGGCGACGCCTTCGAGCGCCAGATCATGCCGCGCCCCGGCGTTCATTTCAGCACTGATCTGGCCCTGATCGACACGGACCGCCAGATGGCCGCAAACGGCATCACAACGGCGTACCACGGGATCACCTATTCCTGGGAACCGGGCCTGCGGGGCCGCGATACCGTGATTGAATTATTGGACGCCCTGGATCTGCTGTCCCCCCGGTTGTCGGTGGACACGAAGGTTCACCTTCGCCACGAAAACCACAATCTTGATGGCATCGAGGACATTCTGCACTGGCTTGAACAGGGCCGCCTGCACCTTCTGGCCTTCAATGAGCATCTGCCGGACATCCAGTCAAAGGCGGATGATGTTCATAAACTGGCCAAGTATGCCGACCGTACCGGCCTGTCAGCAGCTGCCTTCTCCGACCTATTGGAGCGGGTTGCCAGGCGAGGTCCGCAAGTTCCGGCGGCAAACGCCCGACTGGCTGCAACAGCCCGGGCCCATGGGGTCGCCATGGCTTCCCACGATGATGTCAGCCCGGAGATGCGGCTCGGCTTTCGCAATCTGGGCGTCGATATCGCTGAATTTCCGATCAACGCAGAGACGGCAATGGCAGCCCGCAGAGCCGGAGACGCCATCATCCTGGGTGCCCCGAATGTTTTGCGTGGCGGCAGTCACTGTGGGCGGCTGGGTGCCAAGGAGGCGATCAGCCAAGGCCTCTGTACGGTCCTTACGTCCGACTATTTTTATCCGGCCTTGAACCAGGCTCCATTCCGCCTTGCGCGGGAACTGGGGATGTCGCTGGGTGATACCTGGGCCATGGTTTCCAGCAATCCGGCGCGGGCAGCCGGCTTGAACGATCGCGGTCGCATCGAAGAAGGCTGTCGCGCAGACCTGACCATCCTGGACATCAGCGACCCCTCCCTTCCCCGCGTCGTCGCCACGCTTGTAGCAGGCCGTTTGGCCTTCGGTTCCGGGCGGTTGGGGCTTTAAGATCGATGTATCAGCCGACGGGTGGATCAGGGCTCGACCACGATCTGGACACGATCACCGGCAAAGCTGGTGATGGAGTATTCGATCGGACGACCGGTCGGGTCCGTATTGATGTTCTCGCTAACCAGGACCGGACGACCGGTCGGTTGCTGCAACGTCCGGGCCTCCCGCCCCGAGGGCATGCGCGACATGATACGCGATACCTTTCTTTCGTATTCATGGATGCCCAGCACCTTCAGGGATTCTGTGACCGAGCCGGTCTGACGGAAAGCATCCGCGATGCCGGAGAGCCGCGAACAGGGGAAATGCTTGCGCGCCATCGCCAAGGGCCGGCCATCGGCAAAACTCAGGGTCTCCAGCACCACGACCCGGCTCCCCTCGCCAATCTGAAGCGCCTCGGCGATTTCACGGTCGGCCTCGATCACATCATCGGACAGCAAACGGCCCTCGGCCACCCGATTGGTCGCCAGCATGTTCGCGCGAAAACTTGTGCGTCTTTGAATCTGAAAAGGCACGACGGGTTCAGCGACGAAAGTGCCGCGCCCCTGCTCGACCCGGACAAGCCCATCGTCGGCCAGAACCCCCACGGCGCGCCGCACCGTATGGCGATTGACACCCAGTTCCTGCGCCATGGCGTGTTCGGTCGCCAGACGTTCACCGGCGACCAACTTCCCACTCGTGATATCGGACCGCAGCTTCTCCGCGATTTGGCGCCAAAGCGCCACGCCGGTTCCCCGGCGCACAGGCTTGCGGTCGGCCTCGGCCGTCTGAGTGTCGATTTCGGCGGTCTGGTTCATCGCTGTCATTCCTCTTTTGAGCAGGCGGACCTGTTTGCCCTTTACGGGGCGAGCACGATCCACTAAATAATAGACAATCATACGGATGTCTATACAAATTTTAAAGTCGTTGCAGATCAGGGAACAACAGAGCCGATGAAACGGAGAGCCGGATGACCACCCCCCCTTCAGGCGACCCAGCCGAGACACTTGACCGGAAGGTCGAACGCCGACAGGCCTGGTTTGCCGTCTTGTCCCGCGCCGACGGACAAGACCTGACCCAGGCTGTTGATCGCGCTCGCGACGTCATCGGAGACCTGCCCGAATACCGTTTCCTCCGGCGGCCCGAAGTCGGCCTGATGATGATGCGGGGCCGAGCCGGCGGTCGCGGTGAGCCATTCAATCTGGGCGAGATGACGGTCGCGCGTTGTTCGATCCTGGTCTCGGATGGCTTGGCGAACGGGTTGACCGGTCACGCTTATCGCCGGGGGCGCGATTTGCAGGCGGCGGAGAAGATGGCGCTGATGGATGCCCTTCTTCAGGCCGATGAACACTACGCACCCTTGATGGACGCCGTGGTTCATCCCCTGGCCCGATCCCAGGCCCAATCAAGGGCGGAAAGACTTGCCGAGTCCGCCGAGACCAAAGTCGATTTCTTCACCATGATGCGGGAGCGGTAACATGCCGGATGATCTTCGAGCCATTGACCAAGCCGACCTCTCTTCCTGTCCCGCCCGGACCGACCTACCGGGCTTCGATAACCCGGTTATGGCCGCACAAGAAGTCTTCATGGCGACGCTCCGGGCTTTCGCGGAACCGGGCACCGTTCAGAATCTCCGCAACCTGCCCAAGGCACCGTCGCCTTTGTCGCCTGCAGCCAATGGCATCTTGCTGAGCCTGGCCGATCCGGAAACACCGCTTTGGCTTGATCCGTCAGCTGAGCCCCTGGCGGCAGCCGGACACCTCCGGTTTCACACAGGTGCCCCCCTGGTTATGGACCGGTCAAAGGCGACTTTTGCTTGGACATCAGGCGATCTCTTGGCGGGCGATGCGGAAACCGCGCTCGGCGGCTTCAACCTTGGCAGGGACGACTATCCGGACCAAGCCGCGACCTTGATCGTCGAAGTCGATGAACTGGCCCAAGACGGCCCGGTCCGGTTGGCGGGACCGGGCATCAAGGGGCACCGCGCCGTATCACTCGCCGCGCCCTTTATCACCCCGGCTTTCTGGGAAGCCCGTGCCTTGATTTCGGGCCTGTTTCCACGGGGACTCGATCTGTTGTTTGTTCAAGGCAGCCGTCTGGTCGGCCTGCCGCGCACGACGGTTGTGGAGGTCTGACCATGTACGTTGCGGTAAAAGGCGGCGAGAAAGCCATCGAAAAGGCCCATGACCTTCTCGCCAAGGAACGCCGAGGCGATCCGGACATTACAGAACTCAGCCTGGCCCAAATCCAGGAGCAACTCAGCCTCGCCGTCGATCGGGTGATGGCGGAAGGCTCCATCGCGGATCCTGAACTTGCGGCACTCGCGATAAAGCAGGCGAGGGGTGACCTCGTGGAAGCGATCTTCCTTTTGCGTGCCTACCGGACAACCCTGCCCAGGTTCGGGGTGACCGAGCCCCTGGAAACCGCCGAAATGGCGGCGCGGCGGAGAATTTCGGCGACCTTCAAGGACCTGCCCGGTGGACAGATGCTGGGCCCGACTTTCGACTACACCCACCGCCTGCTCGATTTCGCCCTGGCGGCGGAAGGACGGAGCCCGGTCGGGCATGACGAGCGCCAAGGCACCTCGGAAGGGCCCGAGACCATGCCGCGCGTCGCCGATCTGCTGGGCGATGAGGGGCTTATGGAACAGGACAAGGCTCAGGCCCCCGATACACCGATCCCCGACCTCACCCGGGAGCCCCTGGATTTCCCTGCAACCCGCGCGCTGCGGCTGCAGGCCCTGAGCCGCGGGGATGAGGGTTTCCTGCTGTCTCTCGGCTATTCCACCCAACGCGGCTACGGCCGAAACCACCCCTTTGCAGGTGAAATTCGTATGGGAGAGGTGGCCATCGAAATCGTCCCGGAAGAACTCGGCTTTCCCGTCGAGATCGGGGAGATCACCCTGACCGAATGCGACATGATCAACCAATTCAAGGGTTCGGCGACCGAGCCCGCCCAGTTTACCCGCGGCTACGGCCTGTCGTTCGGGGAGGCGGAACGCAAGGCCATGGCCATGGCCCTGGTTGATCGCGCCATGCGGGCCGAAGAACTGGGAGAGGCCATCGACGGCCCGGCCCAGGACATTGAATTTGTCCTCTACCACGCGGACTCCGTCGAAGCGCAAGGATTCGTCCAACACCTGAAGCTGCCGCACTATGTGGACTTTCAGGCCGAACTGGAAACCATCCGCCGCCTGCGGGCCGAGGCGGAAGCAGCCATGCCCAAGCCAACACCGGAGGCAGCAGAATGAATACGATGAGAACCGAGCCAACGGGCCCGGAGGCTGAGGGCTACAACTTCGCCTACCTGGATGAACAGACCAAGCGGATGATTCGACGAGGCCTTCTGAAGGCTGTTTGCATCCCGGGTTATCAGGTGCCCTTCGGCAGCCGTGAAATGCCGCTGCCTTATGGCTGGGGGACCGGTGGAATCCAGATTACCGCCTCGATTCTGGGCCCCGACGATATTTTAAAGGTGATCGATCAGGGGGCGGACGATACGACCAACGCCGTTTCCATCCGGCGTTTCTTCAAGCGCACGGCGGGTGTAGCGACAACGACGAAGACCGAGGAAGCCACGGTCATCCAGACCCGGCACAGGGTACCGGAAACGGGTCTGCAGCCGGGCCAGGTGCTGGTCTACCAGGTCCCGATTCCGGAGCCGCTTCGCTGGTTGGAACCACGCGAAACTGAAACCCGGCGCATGCACGCACTTGAGGACTACGGTGTCATGCACGTGAAACTCTATGAAGACATCGCGAAGTACGGACGGATCACCACAACCTATGACTATCCGGTTCAGGTCAACGGCCGGTACATGATGGCTCCCTCCCCGATTCCGAAATTCGACAATCCAAAACTGGACCAATCCCCCGCCCTGCAACTGTTTGGCGCGGGTCGGGAAAAACGGATCTACGCCATTCCGCCCTATACGGATGTGAAAAGCCTGGATTTCGAGGACCACCCGTTCGAGATCCAAAGTTGGGATCATGCCTGCGCCCTGTGCGGCGCGGAAGACAGCTTTCTCGACGAGGTCATCACCGACGATACGGGCGGGCGAATGTTCGTCTGCTCGGACACCGATTATTGCCAGCGACGCGTTGCCGAACAGGCAAAGGGGGAACCTCAGCAATGACCGAAGAAGCGCTTCTGACCGTTTCCGGCCTGACGAAGACCTATGGCAAAACCATCGGGTGCCAGAATGTCTCCTTTGACCTCTGGCCCGGCGAGGTCCTGGGGATCGTTGGCGAGTCCGGGTCCGGGAAATCGACTCTGTTGAACTGCATTTCGGCTCGCCTTGAGCCGGATGCGGGCAGTGTTGTCTATTCGACCGTCCACGATGGCCTGCGCGATATCTGGCAGATGAGCGAGCCGCGCCGCCGTTTCCTGATGCGTACCGAGTGGGGAATCGTCCATCAGAACCCACGCGATGGCCTGCGCCTGGACGTCAGCGCCGGAGCCAATGTCAGCGAAAGGCTGATGGCCGTGGGCCAGCGCCACTATGGGAGCCTGCGGGAGTGCGCCGAACACTGGCTTGGCCGGGTCGAAATCGACGAGGCGCGTGTGGATGACCTGCCGATCACCTTTTCGGGCGGCATGCAGCAACGCCTGCAGATCGCCCGCAATCTGGTCAGTGGCCCCCGGCTGGTCTTCATGGATGAACCCACCGGCGGCCTGGATGTATCGGTCCAGGCCCGTTTGCTGGACCTGCTGCGAGGTCTCGTGACCGATTTGGGGCTTTCCGCCGTCATCGTCACCCACGACCTCGCCGTGGTGCGACTGCTGGCTCATCGGTTGATGGTCATGCGCCGGGGTGAAGTGGTGGAAGCCGGCCTGACAGATCAGGTCCTCGACGACCCGCAACACGCCTATACCCAGCTTTTGGTATCGAGTGTCCTACAGCCGTAACGAAAATCTGTTTCATTAGTGGACAAGGTATGAAGATGTCTATTTCCTCCCGCGCCACTCGCCCCGCCGTCATGGTGGAGGGCTTTGCGAAATCGTTCACCCTGCACAATCAGGGCGGCGTGACCCTGCCCGTTCTCGAAGGTGTTTCCTTCACCGTGGAACCGGGGGAATGCGTCGTGCTCCATGGCCCTTCGGGGACGGGGAAGTCCTCCCTGCTGCGGGCCATATACGCGAACTACGTGACCCAATCCGGCAAGATCTGGGTTCGCCACAACGATGATATGATGGATGTGGCCTCTGCCGCGCCCCGCGACATCCTGGCGATCCGCCGGGCGAGCCTGGGCTTTGTCAGCCAGTTTCTGCGCGCCATACCCCGGGTGGCCGCACGTGATGTCGTCGCGGAACCCTTGCGGGCCCTAAGCGTCGATCCTTCAGAGGCGCGATCGCGCGCTGAATCATTACTGGCGCGGTTGAACATCCCTGAAAGGCTCTGGGGCCTGGCACCGGGCACGTTTTCGGGCGGCGAACAGCAGCGGGTCAACATCGCCCGCGGTTTCGTACATCCCTACCCCGTTCTTCTGCTCGACGAACCGACGGCCTCCCTGGATGCCGCCAATCGGGCTGTCGTGGTTCAACTGATAGAGGAAGCCAAGGTGCGCGGCGCGGCCATTATTGGCGTATTTCACGATTCGGACGTCCGCGACGCCGTCAGCGACCGATTGATTCATTTGGAGGCAGCACCGAAGGCAGCCTGAGCCGGAGCTGCGCTCGGGCCCCAGGTGATTCTTTGTGATCACAAAAAACCGATGCGTTACGCTTTATACTTTGCTCCGGCTCCTGACAGCCTGCTCTGGCAGGCTGGGGCCACCTGGCTGGGCCGAAACCCCTACCCCCAATCCGTGGCAAGCCACCAACCCGCAGTTCCGGGACTGTCGCCCGAGAGGTTTCATGACCTGACCCGCGCGCCCAGGCGTTACGGGTTTCACGGGACACTGAAGGCTCCGTTTCGCCTTGCCCAGGCTAAGGACGTCAAAAACCTGATGGCGGCCCTGGATTCCTTTTGCTCGCTCAGGCACCCCTTCGTTATCGAGGACGTCGCGCCTCGCTTGATCAGTCAGTCGACCACGGGCTTTCTGGCGCTCTGTCCCCGCGACTACAGTCAACCGCTTGCCGACCTGGCGGCAGATTGCGTCCATGCCTTTGATGTGTTTCGCGACGAATTGACAGAGGCGGAGATCGAGCGACGGCTCAAATCCGGATTATCGGATCGGCAACGGGACCTCCTGGACCGGTGGGGCTATCCTTACGTAATGGAGGAATTCAACTTCCACATGACCTTGACTGGCCCCATTGCGACTGGCCCCATTGCGACTGGCCCCATTGCGACTGGCCCCATTGCGAGTGGGGCAGGTGCGAGTGAGCCCGCCGCAAACGGTGAGGCAGAACAACTCCGCCGGGCTGCCGAGACACATTTCGCCAAGGCGTTGATTCCGGGGCTCAGGATCGATGCGATCAGCCTGTTTCTGGAAGAACAGCCGGGAGCGGACTTCCGCTTCATCCGGCGCTATGCCTTTGCTTGAACCACTCGGGTGGTCAAGGCTTCGACAAAGGCCGCCTCTGCGCTTGCAAGATCGGCGTCATTGCGCAGGTCGATCACGTCGTCCCCGGCAACCGTAAAAGCATCGGCTCGGGCAACGCGTTCTTCCATATCCGCCGCGCTCTCCCGCCCGCGGGCCAAAAGCCGAGCCCGCAGCACATCGCGGGAAACCGTGATCGAGAGGACCCGGACGGGGCTCAAACGCTCCCGCGCCAGGTCAAGTACACTGCGGGAAACATTGACCACGACATGGCGCCCTGCGGCCAAGTCATCCTCGATATCGATAGGCACCCCGTAGCTCAAGCCATGGGCCTGCCAGTGCAGGGCAAAGGCACCCGTATCCGCGAGACGGTCAAAAGCTTCGTCATCAATGGCCAAATGATCTTCGCCGCCCGCGCCTTGAGGGCGCGTGATTCGGCGCTGGGGAAAGGTGTAATCCTTGGACCGGCCCAAGGCTTCCTTGGCCGCCAGCAGAAGGGAATCCTTGCCAGCACCGCTCGGGCCGACGACCAGAAAAAGGGTTCCACGTGCGGCACCAACGGCCTGAGGGCGGCTGGCCTCTTCACGATCCGTTTCGTCGATAGAAATTGTCTGATCCCCCAACAGGTCTTCCATTCGTCATTTTCTCCACCTGATCCGGCCCAACTCGTCCGAGCAAGCCATTAACGCAGTCGCCAACTGGCAGTCCCCAACTGGCAGCCCCCAATTCGCAGCCAAGCGGGGCACTCTGCCAAGAAAGTGCGAAAGATTAATGACAGTTCTCTAAAGGAAGCAGGAGCAGCCTTGCAGCAATGCGATCAGCAGGACCCCATGGCCGGGGTGTTCACGTCCAAAAGCGGATGGCTTTCGACCTGCCCGTGTGATTCGTCGCGCATCAAACGACTTGCGGGGAAATAAAGGCTGTAGACGGCACATTGCCCTTGTGCCTGGGCCACCACCAGGGAGCCCCCGTGCTTTTCGATCAGTTTCCTGGTCAGGCTGAGGTTGGTGCCGCTTTCTGACTTATCTTCGATTTTCGGAAAGGCATCGAGAATTCCGATCTGGGTTGCTGCTTCTTTGCCTTTCCGGGCGGTATCATCCCCAATGGTCAGCGCTAAACCACCTCCGTTCCGCAAGCGACCACTGATCCGGACAACGCTGCCCTCCTCGGCCTGATTCAGGCTGTTGGTGACCAGGTTCAAGAGCGCCTGGCGAAGCCGCCTTTCATCGCCCAGCAGCAAAGGAAGCCCTTTGACATCGATCAACAACGAAACGGATCGCTGGTGCGCGCTCGGTCCAGCGATACCTCTACAGAAATCGGCAATGTCCCCGAGGTTGACGACCCCTTCGCTCAGTTCGAATTCTCCGGATTCCAGGCTGGCGGCATCCGCGACATCATCCATGACCTGTGTCATATGCCGCGCAGAATCCATAATGCGCAGGACGAATTCATCGTATCCGGGATTGCCGAGAGGACCAAGTGTCCGGCGCTGCATCAGCTCAGCGAAACCGGTGATACCATTCAATGGCGTCCGGAGTTCTTCCGTCAGACGACGGCCATGCACGTCACCGGCTTTTCTGGCCTCTTCTGCACGCGCCAAAGCACGGGCGAGATCGGCCTGGAGAAGATTGTTCATCGTCTCATGGTCTTTTGCGACCGCTCTCTGCGACAGGACCAACCGGCGCTGCCGATCCAAGACGGATTGCCAGCGGGCGATAAGCCGTTCAAGCCGTCCCGCTACAAGGAGAGCCCCGATTCCCGCAGCCAAAAACAGGATGGCGACCAAACCGGCCGCTAGGGCCGATTGCACCAGCGCTTTTCTGGCCGCTTCCGTCACATCCACCTGGGCTTTGGCAAGCAGACCCGCACGATCGCTGTTGCCAGCCAACTGATATTCAACGGCAATCAGGCTTCTGCCTTGCCCAGAAGGATCTGGAATCCAGGCAGGAATCGCACCTATCGATTCACCCACTCTTGTTCCGAGTGTGATATCGACGACCCGAAGCCCGCCCAACCCGGCGGACGTGGATAGCGAGGAGTACTGGGAGTCTTGGCCCTTGTGGAACCCACTGGGCGGTTGGAGAACGCCGTCACCTTCGGGGAGATGATTGCTTTGAGCCAGAACCGACCAGACAGAGGCTTCTGCCGCAATCTCGATTGCTGCTTTCTTGTTCTGATGGGAGGTATAGACCAAAGCCTGCCCCACCAGAAGGCCCACAGCGAAGACAATACAAATGGCCGAACGCAAGCCCTTCAGCTGCCTTCCGTCCATTGCGCCTTTCGCTGCGAGGACAAATCTTCGACCGGTCGGCATCGTCTGTGCAGTCCTGTATCAAGAGACCGGCGTCCAAACCCGGTGGTTGGTATAACCAGCCGGCGTGGGTGCCGTTTTCTGCACGTCTTCCCCGATAAAATTTTTTAATAACAATGCGCTAGAATAAGAATCGACAACTAGGAAAGAGGGGGGAGGACAAGTCCCCACCGGCGCTGGACATGGGGGGATGGACGCCGGTGGGGCTCTGTCAACCAGACCTGTGTTTTTGAGCGGCAGCGCAATCGCTTTTTACGGCGGGCGCTTTTCATGACGGGGGCACAGGGGGGATGGGGGATTGTGCCAAGTCGTAACCGCGTGGGGTGGTCTGGTATCTGCCGCCTGCGGGATGATCACCCGCAGCATGTGTGCTCCTAACCTCTCGCGAACTTGGGTATCTCGCGAACGATGTGCCTCTTCCAAATCACCTGATCTTTGCATCAAACCAGAGGCACAATTTCTGATTCTGACTAGGCCTTCTGCTTTCAGCCTTCGAACAATGAATCTAATCCTTTTATATGCCAGTCGCAACTTTTTTCTGGTCATGTTCGAATTCTCTTGAATCGCGGAGCGAAGAGGTGCATTTTCGGCGCTTATAGAGGGCTGATCTATGGCAAACATATCAGCGACCGGTTTGGCCCGCTTGATTGACCAAATCAGTCGGAACACGTTCAACAACGCATTTCACCGGAATCTGAACCCGGCGCAATGGCAATGCCTAAGGTACTTCGAACGTGCAGGTCATCGTGGCCGCACGGTATCCGAATTTGCCATGGCACAAGGGACGACCAAAGGCACGGCGTCCCGTACCGTCAGCGCGCTGATTGGCAAGGGTTACTTGGTGAAAGAGACCAATCCCCGTGATGCCCGCAGCAATCTGGTGCGGCTGACCTCGGATGGTGCCGAGTTGTTGAAGGATGATCCGCTTGATCGCCTCGCCGAGGTTTTGGAGAGGCTCGAATCCGACCAGCAGGAAGCACTGGCAGAATCTCTGTCCCGTGTGCTGGTTGATATGTCAGGCGAACCGGCCGAATAGCAGAAGACTTGGAAGCTTGTGGCGGGCGGCACCCTTTGGTGCCGAATGGCTTCTTGCGCCTTCAGCCGATGACCGCAGGCGGGAATCGGCTAGGCCTCCCTGCGTCCAACATCTCTGGGAATGAAGGTCGGATCCGAAGCGACATCCGAGTTGATCCACCTTGGCATCATGGTTTGCCAAAGGCGGCCCAGGGAATGTTCGCCGGGGGAGTGTTCGCCGGGGGAGTGTTCGCCGGGACACACCTCAATCGCGGCGTCCCTCATCCAAGATGCCGCTCCTCCGGATCGACCGGACGGGATATCCAGGTCGCGGACAAGGGGTCTCCAATCCAATGGTGAGGTTTTAAGCACGTTCGACATCCCAATCAGAAGACCATAGATCGATTGTGGTTTAGAGATTTTGATTGCTAATGGCAACTAATATTTTCAACAGATCGTGGGCACGGGCGCTTCAGGCAAAGCTTATGGGAAAATCAGCTTGATCGCCGACTCAAGGTCTTCGATCTCAAAGGGCTTATACAGGACGTGATCTGCACCGAAGGTCTCGGCTACCACACCGGTTTCGACCTGGTTCAAATGAGGTGCCCCGCCCGTGCTCACCAGGACCTTGGGACGGACGGCCGGATCAAGTTCCTTCAAGACTGAAATGCCGTCTTTTTCCGGCATCCAGACATCCAGAATAATCAAATCGAAAGCGCTCCCGTTGATCAGAGCTTCCCGAACCGCGGCACCGTCGGCGAGGGCGGTCGGCTCATGGCCCAATCGGCGGACTTGTTCTTCGATGGCAAGGCGCACCATGTCGTCGTCGTCAACAATCAAGATTTTCAACATGTATGCGTAACTCCTGCATTCCGGCGTCAGCTGACTCATTAGCTCGCTTGGTTTGTTTGGGCCGCCCCATTGCGACCTGTCCGTCCGCGACCTTGGGAAGCAGGATATCAATGCGGGTTCCGCAATCTCGCTTACTGGTCGCCTGTATCCGCCCCCCCGTCGTGGTGACGATGTTGTAAACATTGGTCATACCCAAACCAATGCCCTCTGGGCCGGACCGTCGCCCGGGCTGTGTGGTAAAATAGGGCTCGTAAATGCGATCAAGGGTCTCGGCATCCATGCCGCAACCGGTATCCTCGACGGTTAGAGCAATTTCGCTCTTACCCGATTCGTCCAGGAGGACCCGAATGGAACCCTCGCTCGGGGTCGCCCGACAGGCATTAAGCAACAGATTCGACAAGATAACGTTGGCCTGAATGGTCGAAAGCGGCACCAAAGCCGTTTTAAGATCGGTCTGCAGATCGATCCTGGGGTTTGCCTTGCCGCCGCCCAAAGAGAAAAACCGGACCTCAGAACTCACCCGATCCACTAGATCGCACACACCATCGCTGTCGGCACTGGACAAGCCGAGAAAAAGCCGTTCCTCGGTCAGTGCGGTGATGGATCGCGCTGCCTCCATGACACCATCAATGAAGCGGGTATCCCCGCCCAACTCCTCCAGTGTCTCTTTGCTGAAGCGGGCAAAGTTGATCAACGGGTGGATCAGGTTGTTGATCTCATGGCGGAACCCTCGAAACGCCACTTCCATGGCCTCCATCCGCCGGCGTTCCGCGTTGGCCCGGCTGGCTGACATCAGGGTTGAGACGTCGTTTTGGATGCCGATGTAATGTGTCACCCGGCCCTTATCGTCAGTGACGGGAGAGAGCTTGAGATTGTTCCAGAATGCCTCGCCGGACTTGCGATAGTTGAGAATATCCAAATCGCAGGAACGCCCTTCGCGAAGGGCGTCGCGGATCTGATCCACGGTATCCGGAGACGTTCCAGCCCCTTGAAGGAAGCGGCAATTCCGCCCCAAGGCTTCCGACGCGGAATAGCCTGTCGCATCGGTGAAGGCCTTGTTGACAAAAACCAACGGCTGATCGGGATGTTCCATATCCGCCACCGTCGCACTCATCGGCAAGGCTTCCAAAGCCGCCAAAAATGCAGGCATCAGTTTGGTTGGCTCAACAAGGCTCGTCATCGACCGGACTGCTCTAATTTTTCGTTACGAACGGACTGAGCCCCATCACTTCCCCCCCCAGGGAAACGGTGGATGAAGGCTTCTGCCGTTGGCCATTTTAGTGCAACAAAAAATCGGAAAAATCAAACCCTTACTTTTCAGTCGGGTTTTTCACCGATATGTCTCGGAACGCCGCTTGATCGATATCTGATATGTTAATGGAATGAGGCCGGTATCAAAAAGAAGACGCCTGGGGCAACGACAACCCCCAGGGATTGGGCTTTTGGCACGATCTGACTGCGACTCAGGCTTTAAAACCGGTCTTTTCATAGAACCGACGGAGCCCTTCCTCGGCCGCCATCAGGTCTTCTTCCGGGGTGCCTGAACTGGCACCGAAGCCGCCGACGACCGCGCCATCCACCGTCACCGGCACGCCGCCCATCAGCAGGGTCAATCCTCCGCCACCGGACGTATGAAAGCTGAACAAGGGCTTACCGGGCTCGGATGCCTTGTTCAATACATGGGTCGGTTTTCGGACCAGGGCGGCTGTCCTGGCTTTCTCCTGGGCGATTTCGCAACTGACGGATTTCGCACCATCCATGCGGCGAAAGGCGATCAGAAAGCCGCTCTCATCGACCACCGCAAGACACAGCGGCTGGCCCATGTCGAGGGCCTTGGCTTCGGCAGCATCCAACAGAATGCCGGCCAGTTCGAGGGACAGGCGCGGTACACTGAGCAGGGTGGCCGTCATTGTTGGACCGTCTCCGGCGTAGCGGCTCGGCGCAGGGCCTCGGCTTTTTCATCACCGCCCCATCCGTCCAGTTGTTCGCGGAGCTCTTTCACCCCGGGTGCCGTCTCATAAAACCAGGCCTGAAGTTCATTCCGACGATGATCATCGACCGCGAGCCAGATGCCGACCCATGCGAAAACCGTCACCACCTGCAGCCCGACCTTCACCGACGGCCAATGGTCACCGGCAAGGTCGCGAAAAGAATCCAGGGCACGGACGACACGCTTGCGCAGCATGATACCGGTCGCCAGCAACGTGACGATAATGCCGATGATCTGGAAATCGTCGAGGACCATGGATTCCTTGCCTTTGATCAGCCGTCCATCCAGGGATTTTCGGGACCTAACTCAGCGTTGTGGTATCGCCACTGCCTTCCTTGGAGGACTTGACGGATTCCCAGAAATCCACGGCAGCCATGGTGACAACCATCGCCACGATCACCCAGAAGGGCCAGGTGTGAATGGAATCGGCCAAGCCAACGACGAAGGCGGCGAAGATGCCAAGCGCGATGGCACCGGTAATCAGGTTCATCAACATGGTCTAGGTTTCCCTCCTGTCGAAAAACGGCAACATCAGTCTTCCAAACCGTCCAGATAACCCAAGAGCCAGCGGGCGTTGCGGAACAGTCTTGCGTCGTCAAACCGGGGGCCGACAACCTGCAGCCCCAAGGGCAAGCCCTGCGGCCCCTCCATGACCGGAAGGTTGATCGCCGGCGTGCCGGTCAGGGTCCAGGTCGTGCAGAATGCGGGGTTTCCAGTGGTGTCCAGGCCCTCGGGTGCCTCGCCGGGTGCCGAAGGTGTCAGGATGGCGTCGAACTGATGGAAGATCTGGTCCAAGACGGCCTGATATCGGATCACGTCACGCTTGGCCCGAACGTAATCGACCGCCGGAACGCCCTGCCCTCGGCGGATGATTTCGTTCAATTTCGGGCTCAGGGCTTCGCCGTCCTCGCCGTATTCCGAGGCGTAGCTGACGGCAATATCAGGTTCCATGATCCGCCGGTGGGTTTCGAGCACATCATCCATCTCACCCGGAAGGTCAATGATCTGGACCCGATCGCCCATCACCTCACACAGCTCCCGGAAGGCGTCCTTCGTGCTCTCTTCCGCCTGGTCCCAGGCCGGGGTGCGCACAAAGGCGAAGGTCGGCGGCAGGGGTGGTTCTGTCATCATGGTCTGGGCGATCAAGGGACGACCCGTCCGGGCCATGCTGCTGTCCCTGCTGTCATGGACCATGACCGCATCGGCGGCGATGGCCAGATCTTCCAGGCTGCGGGCATAGACGCCCACCGTGTCGAGTTGGGCTGACTGTTCAAGTACCCCGTGACGGGAAACCCGCCCATGGGTCGGCTTGAAGGCATAGATCCCGCAGAACGAACCCGGCCGGATCATCGAACCGTTGGTCTGGGTCCCGACGCTGATCGGAATCATACCAGCTGCCACGGCTGCCGCAGAACCGCTGGAAGAACCACCAGGCGTATGGTCGGGGTTATGCGGGTTCCGGGTCTTGCCCGGCGTAAACACGGCCAGTTCCGTCGTTACGGTCTTGCCCAGGATGACCGCACCCGCTTCCCGCAGCAGGGAGACCACGGTCGCGTCCTCTTTGGGTTGCCGCCCGTCATAGATCGCCGAACCGCGTTGGGTCGGCTGATCCGAGGTGTCGATGATATCCTTGATGCCAACCGGCACCCCGAACAGCGGTCCCATGGGCTCGCCCTGGGCCCGGGCCGCGTCCAGGCCCCTGGCCTGTTCCAGGGCGAGGTCTTCGTCCAGATAGGTCCAGGCCTGGACCTGATCTTCCGCCCCCCGGATGCGGGCCAGGGTTGCGCTTACCACGTCCTCCACGCTTACCTGGCCCTTTTCCAGAGCCTCTGTAATGGCTTTGATCGAAGCCAGGGACAGATGTTCGGCCATGCTCTCGTCTCCTCCGGTTTAAGCGGGCCCGAAAAGGTATTCGGGCAGCCAGAGTGCGATACCCGGGAAGTTATAGAGCAACACCATGGCAAAGATGACAATCGCCAGATAGGGCATGATCCCCCGGAAAATCTGCATCAACTCCACGGTCTTCGGTGCAACACCTTTCAGGTAGTAGGCTGACATCGCCATCGGTGGGGTCAGGAACGAGGTCTGCAGGTTCAAGGCCACCAGCATGCCGAAGAAGACCGGATCGACGTTGAAGACCGGCAGCATGGGCAAGAAGATCGGCACGAAGATGATGATGATTTCCGTCCACTCCAAAGGCCAGCCCAACAGGAAGATGATCGCCTGTGCCAGCACCAGGAAGCCCACGGTCGAAAGGTCCAGTGACAGAACCCATTCCTTGATGATGTCGTGACCACCCAGGTAGGAGAACACCGAAGCAAAGGTCCAGGAACCGACGAAGAGCCAGCAGACCATCGCCGAGGTCTTAGCGGTCAGGAAAACCGATTCCTTCAAGCGTTCCCAACTGAGCGAACGATAGATCGCCGCCAAGACCAGGCCACCAAAGGCCCCCACACCGGCAGCTTCCGCAGGTGTCGCCAGCCCAAGCAGAATGGCCCCCAACACGGACATGATCAGCACGGCCAAAGGCACGAAGGACGTCATCAGCTCGTAGAGGACGCGCCCAAGGGAAGGAATGTCCTCTTCTCTCGGCTTTGGAGCCAGGGAAGGATTCAACGTCGCCCTTGTGATCACGTAGACCATGTAGAGCCCGGCCAGCATGAGTCCGGGGCCCATCGCCGCAGCGTACAGGCGCAGCGGAGAAATTTCAGCGATGGCCGAATAGACGATCAACATGATCGATGGCGGGATCAGGATTCCCAGGCATCCACCGGCACAGATGACGCCGGCAGCGAACTTGGTGTCGTAGCCCGCCTTCAACATCGCCGGGAAGGCCAGCATGCCCATCAAAGTCACCACCGCGCCGATGATACCGGTCGCGGTCGCGAAGACGGCGCAGGTGGCCAAAGCCGCAACGGCCATGGAACCTGGCACGTTGCGCGCGGCCAACTGGATCGAAAAGAACAGCCGGTTAACGATGTTCGCTCTCTCCACCACGTAACCCATAAAGAGAAACAGGGGCACCGCCACCAGGACATCGTTCGCCATGACTGAATAGGTATTCTGGACGAAGAGATCGAAGATGCGGTTGTCGAATATCGTCTGCATGCGCAGCGGGTCGTAATAGGCATAGTAGCCAAAGGCCAAGCCCATCGCGACCAGGGTGAAAGCAATCGGGAAGCCCAGCAGCACCATAAAGATGAACAGGCCGAGCATGATGATGGCGATCTGGGGATCGGTAATCATTTGTGGGACTCCATCTCTTCCAGATCGTCGTGTTCGTGCATCAGCATGGTCTCGGTTTCCTGAACGTCGTGCAGCCGGGGCGGAAAGGCACCGGTGCGGATACAGATGACGCAGCGGGCGGCTTCGGCGATGCCCTGCAGAAGCAGCATGCCGCCGGCAACCGGGATCAGGGTCTTGAAGAAGTAGATCTGAATCCGCGACGGGCTGGACCAGCTGACCTCGTTGTAGCGCCAGCTGTCTGCCGCAAAGCCGGCACCGTACCAGAGCAGCGCGACAGCACCCGGCATCAGGAACAACAGGTACAGGGTCAGATCGACAGAGGCCCGCGTCCTTGGCTTCCACAGCCGGTAAAGCACGTCACCGCGCACGTGTGCATCCTGCGACAGGGCATAGGCACCAGCCATCATGAACAAGGCACCATACATCTGCAGGCTCATGTCAAAGGCCCAGACGGTCGGCGCATTCAAGGCGTATCGCACAAAGACTTCATAACAAGTCGATAGCGTCAGGATCACGATGCACCAGGCAAAGGCGCGGCCGATCCAGGCGCTCATGGAATCGATGAAATAGAGTACAGGCATTGTCGCTGTGGCTCCGGAGAACACAGATGTCAGTCGTCCCGAAATCACCCGGGGCCCATGCAAAAAGCCAGCGCCCGGCGTCAGGGGGATTGATTGTGGTCCGTTCGGCAGAAACAGGGGGCGACGGGCTCTGGGCTCGCCGCCCCCCTAACGTCTAAACGCTTCGTCTCTGACTAAGGCGGACCTGACCTTAAGCCAGCTTGCCGAAGTAGTGTTCGTAAGCCAGGCGGTAGTTCGGCGAGTTACGCAGCGCGTAAGAGCCGTGACGCTTCGCCCAAGACATCTGGCTTTCGATGACCTTCTTGAAGAACGGATCGCTGTCCACGAAACGCTTCACGACAACATCCCAGGCAGCCAGTTGCTCGGACAGCACCGAGTCGGGCGTCTGGTAGACGTTCACGCCATACTGCTCTTGCAGGGCGATAAGGTCTTGGCTGTAACGCTCCATCGCTTTCCAAGCCATGTCTGCGGAAGCAGCTTCCGAGCAGACTTCCAGGATCCGCTGGTGGTTGGCCGGCAGACGGTCGTAGAGCGTCTTGTTGAAGATGATTTCGAAGCTTTCCTGAGACTGGTGGTAAGAGCCCAGGTGGTAGTGCTTGGAAACATCCTGCATGCCGAAGTCCTTATCGGACGTCGGGTTGTTAAACTCAGCCGCGTCGATCAGGCCGCTCTTCATGGCCGGCTGAATTTCGCCGCCTGGCAGCTGCACGACAGACATGCCCATTTCCTGCAGAACGTCGGCGGCGAGGCCAACGGTGCGGTACTTCAGGCCGTTCATCTGGGCGGAGCTGGTGACCTGTTCCTTGAACCAGCCAAGCGGCTGCGCCGGCATCGGGCCGGACAGGAAGCCTTTGACGTTCAGTTGCAGGTTATCGTTGATCAGCTCGTCATAGAGCGCACGACCACCACCATACTGGAACCAACCCATCAGTTCGTTGGCGGACCAGCCGAAGCAAGGGCCGGTACCGAACAGAGAGGCGACCGGGCTCTTGGAATACCAGTAAGCCGTCACGAGGTGAGCAGCATCCAAAACGCCGTTGTGGACGGCCGTCTGCATTTCGGAGGTCTTCACGACGGCACCGACACCCAACAGATCGATCTTCAGATCGCCACCGGATACATCGTTGACCCGACGGGCATAATCTTCGGCGAATTCGAGGAAGATACCGCCGCCCCAGGCCGCCTGCATCTTGATAACGGTACCAGCGGCTTTCGCCACATGCGGGGTTGCCAACGTACCGGCGGCGGCAGCACCGGCGGTGGCCAGAGCCGTGCCCTTCAGGAAGCGCCGACGGGTTACGGACTTTTTGTCAGCGGCCTTGGTTTCGAGTTCTTTCGTCACTTGTTCTCTCCCTGTTGTTGGGGGTGACAACAATTGTTTTGCCACCCAACTTCGACGACCTTTGATCCGGCTCCTGCTTTGTGCAGCGTTGACCGGTCAAAGGCCCCATCCCGCAAGCGGCGGGACCCGGCTGACCATCGCCATGGAGGTCGGAACCACATGGCCCGGTCGGCATTAGGGTTTCGTCTATATGGGGCTTGGCTCCTGTTCGCCAAACCATTCCGTCATATTTTTTTCCCTTTTTGATCTGACGGACTTCAACACCTTACGCCCTTGATTAGAAATGGGTCAATCTCCATTGAAACGCCTTTCCACAGAGCGGAAAGCATGGTGCAGCGCACACCAATTGCTGCAAATGCGAGTAATCCAGTCGGGATTGGAGAACAGCATCCTTCAAGCAACCCGATCGCACGGCGCTGTCCCCGCAAGGACAGCCTTCAGGTTTTCGAGGGCCCGAAATCCCATGGCGTCGCGCGTCTCGGCCGTTGCCGAACCGATGTGCGGTAGCACAAAAACATTGGCGAGGTCGCGGTAGGCCGGGTGGATATCGCAGGGCTCTCCATTGAAGACATCCAACCCGGCGGCCTTGACCTGGCCCGAACCCAAGGCCGCGATCAGGGCATCGTCATCGATCACAGCACCTCGGGCCGAATTGACGACGATGGCACCGGCGGGCAGCTTCGCGATCCGTTCCGCGTTCAGCAGCCCCTTGTTTTCCGGTGTCGCGGGACAGTGAAGAGAGAGCACATCGGAGACTGCCAGCAGGCTATCCAGGCTATCGTGATAGGTCGCGCCCTTGGCCTTGCCTGCCTCCAAGGGGCTGCGGTTGTGATAGTGGATTTCCATATCGAAACCGCGTGCGCGGTCCGCCAGCACCTGACCGACCCGGCCCATGCCAACGATGCCGAGGCGCTTCCCCGTGATTTGGGTCCCCACCATGAAGGCCGGGCTCCAGTCCTTCCACTCAGCCTTGCGGACAAGGTCCCAGCCCTCCCCTGCCCGTCGGGCCGCGCCCAGCATCAGCAGCATGGCGGTCTCAGCCGTCGCATCTGAGAGGACATCCGGCGTGTTGGTCACGATGACGCCGGAAGCCTTCGCGGCCTCGCAGTCCACATGGTCGTAGCCGACAGAGAAATTCACGATCGCCTTCACGCTTTTGGGCAAGCGTTGGATGACCTCCGCCGAGAACCGTTCCGTGTGGCAGGCGACAATCGCGGATACCCCTTCTGCACGGCTCAGCAACTCGTCTGTCGGATAAAGACGGTCATCCGGGTTCAGATCCACGTCGGCAACCGTGGCCAAGGCCTCTTCCACCCGGTCAGGCAACTTCCGTGTCACAAGGACACGCGCCCTCTGTTCCGTCATGCGTTCTCTCCCTCGATTTTTCTTATTGGCCCGTACCCGGGTACCGGCTTTAGAAGGGTATGCGAAGGCCTTATGACAAGGGCCATGTTTCACCAGAAGTCCGTGGATCGAGTACATGAGTTCGACTTGGATTCAGCCCTAGCCCTCCCAATCTGGATCCGAAAGAGGAGTCCACTGGGAGCCAGCGAGAAATGCCCATCTACCGTTTCAATTGGGTCGCCTTCCTGTTCTTCGGAGCGCTTACGGCTTTCGCGACGGGGATTGCCAGCTTGAGTTTTGCCGCCAGCGTTCGGGCCTGCGCACCGGAGGTGACGGTCAGTTTTGTCGAGGCGGCCCCGAAGGACATTTTCCAGATCAGCAACCGGTCCGGCGCGGGATGGAAGATCCGAGCAGTCGCCATCGACCTGGAGGGATCAAGAGGAAAATTGCTTTTCGATACGCGTTTCGGCGGCCCCGGTGAAAACGTTTATCAACCCTTCGAAGCGCTCGACGGGCAAGTCAGCCTTGCGTCTCAGCCCGATCTCCAAGACGGGCAGACCGGCATATTGCTGACCTTCCACGATTTTGTTCCCGGACAGGATTTCCGCTTCACCATAGACGTGGACGATCAGCTGGCGACCAGCGACATGGGCCGCACGATGATCAGCGGGGCTGAGATCGAAGGGGCTGCAATCAAGGCTATCCTGGTCCAAAACGATGGCACGGAGATAACAGAGGCCGCCCAATTCGACCGACAGGGCAGAGCCGTCTTGGGAAGTGGTGCCTGTTCCTGAAGTCAGGCCAGCACATCCAGCTTTTCGTTGCGCAGATCGACGAAACGTCGGATGGATTTGAAACGACCGCTGCGCTCGTCTGCCAGGCCTTCGGCCCCGATAACGCCCGTCGGGCTGTCCCCCAGAAGACCATTCATCAGTCCGAGAAATCCGATACGGTAGACACCTTCATAGCGGCCAACCTGGATCAAGGGATGGTCTGAAAGGTCGCGATTGCACTCGACCCGCAGGTTCACCAGTTCCGTGATGGCGGCACGGTCCCGGCGCAGGGCTTCGTTCAGTATTTCAATCGCCTTGCTCACCGCGTCCGCCATGCCAAACACTCCCTGCTATCTTCTGAACATCTGAATCAACGGAGCTTTCAGCTCAAAACTCCACCTCTCCGGATTCCCTTCCGCGTATTCAACGAAATATTTTGCGGGTTTTCACGATCATGCAACACTACATCCGGAAGGGCGTGTGCCACGGGGATGATCATGAAAGATGGCTCGATCACAGTGCTTACCGGCCCGGTGGAAGGTCCTCATCTGACCAACCTGCTCCAGACCGCCGCACCCGGATTGACGGTCTATCATGCCGAAGACAGAGCGGCGCTTGAAGAAGCGGAGGCCCTGTCGAGGGGGCAGCCTCGAAGGCTGGTCGCCTTCTGCACCAACATCATCGTGCCTTTGCCCATCCTGGATGCCTACGAGGCCGGAGCCTACAACTTTCACCCCGGACCGCCCGAATACCCGGGAATCCATTGCTCCAGCTTTGCGCTATACGAGGGCGCGACGGCTTTTGGGGTCACCGCCCACGAAATGGTGGCGCAGGTGGATGCGGGCCGGATCGTAGGGCTGCGGCGCTTTGCCATCAATAATGATGCAAACTTGGAAGAACTGGACGTCGAAGCCTACTTGAGCCTCGCAGGTTTGTTCGACGAGATGGCCCCCTCCCTGGTCGATCTTCAGCGCCCCCTCCCCATCCTGTTGGGCGAGCAGTGGGGTGCGCGAAAATACACCCGGAAGGATTTCCAAGCTCTTGAACAGACGGAGCCTGCAAAGGGCACGCCCCTCCACAAACGCTGGCTGCGCGCACTCAATCGTCCGAATATCGGAGAGCTGTTACCCTAAGAGGCTGATTCAGGCCAGGCGCCGGGTCACGCGCAGGCCCCGACCTTCGCCGACCAGGCTCCAATCCCTATACATTTGTTTAGGTCTTTCTAAGCTTCAACCGCCCCCGCCTGTGGTCCGGCAGGCATCAAAATCTCCAACTAAAGCATTGATAAGCTGGAATTCATGATGATAGCCGGGGCGAAGGAGGTGGCCCGGCAACGCTTGAGCAAATTCACCTGTCACAAGGCCTTGACCAAACCGATGCAGACCTCTATTATATGAACAATTGCTTATATAATGATGCGGAGGTCAGAATGCTCACCCCTGTCACAGCTGGAAAAGCCCAAACGCTCATTGCCGCTGGCGAGGCCGTCCTGGTCGACATCCGTGAACAGGACGAGCGCCGGAGGCGGTCTATCCCTGGTTCGCTGTCCAGCCCGATCTCCGGCCTGGGCGACCAATTCCGGCTGCATGTACCGGCCGACAAGAAAGTGATCTTCCACTGCAAGAGCGGCATGCGAACCCAATCCAATGCGGCCCGTCTGGCAAGCCTTGTTCCGAGCGAGTCCTACAGCCTGGACGGCGGTCTGGATGCCTGGACAGGTCCGGTGGACGAAAATCCTGCGGCTCCGATCGAAATCATCCGGCAAGTCCAGATCACGGCAGGCCTGATGATCCTCCTGGGCGTTGTCCTGGGCTACTTGGTCGATCCCGGCTTTTTTGCTTTGTCCGGCTTTGTGGGCGCGGGCCTGCTGTTCGCCGGCATCACAGGGACCTGCGCCCTGGCCGGCCTGCTGGCCCGTTTACCCTGGAACAAGCAACCTTCCCCGCGACCGGACACACTGGCTCAGGCTTGAATGCGCTCCTGCGGATGGGGAATCCGCTTCGACCAGATCCAAAGCCCGATTAAAACAGCCAGTCCCGCCAGATCAATTACCAGCGAGCCGTGCGGCCAGAGCATGGCCGCTGAAGCACCACCGAGTGCTACTCGAAGCACGGGATTGAGCGGTCCCTCAAGGTAGCCCTGGAAGGCACCCGCAAAAGCGTAGAGGCCGAACATTGCAAAGAGGAAGATCCGGGCCACCTCCTCCACCGGCCCGCCGATGAAGGGCGTATAGGCAAACAAGAGGGGCACGATATAGAGCCCCTTGGCGATCTTCCAGGCGGTCACGCCCGTGCGCATGGCGGGCGAGCCCGCAATTGCAGCCGCTGCGAAGGCACAGAGACAGACCGGTGGCGTGACGTTGGAATCCTGGCTGAGCCAGAAGATAATCAGGTGGGCGCTGAGCAGGATCGCCGTCAATGTCGCGGGCGACAACGACATGTCGATAACGGTCCGTTGAAAATCGATGGGCAGGGCTGACAGGATGTCGCGCGCCTGATCCGCACTCATGGGCTGGGTCAGTTGCGCCGCCAGGTCGGGGAACAAGGCCCCTGCCATCATTGCCGCCTGTTCGGGAAGCTGACCCGAAACCATCAACTCCACAACCCGCATTTCGGTCATCAAGTTGTAGATCGCCGGGGCCGACAGGGTCCCAAGAACCACATAGGCTGCGGTCACCGGCAGGCCCATGCCCAGAATCAACGAAGCAAGCGCGATCAGGATCAGCGTGATGAACAGGCTGCCACCGGCCCAGTTGTTGATCATCAACGAAAAGGTGTTGCCGATACCGGTGGTCGCGATGACGTTGACCATCAGCCCAACACCCACCAATAGCACGGCCACGGATGCACAGTTGCGCACGCCGGAACTCATGGCCTCCAGGATGGCACGCGGCCCCATCCGGTTTTTACCGAGCCAGCTTGAAGCGATAACCGCCAGGATCGCAAGACCGGCAGCATAGGTCGGCGTAAAGCCAGAGATCAGCAACCAAACAAGCACCACAAGCGGTATCAGGTTCTGCCAACCTTCCTTCAGGACCTGCTTGATCGAGGGCACATCCGGATCGGGCGGCAGGTTCAGCCGCTTCGCCTCGACGCGAACGAAAAAACCGACCGAGGCGAAATAAAGGATCGCAGGCAGCACCGAATAACCGATGATCTCGACATAAGGAATCTGCGTCAGATTGGCCATGATAAAGGCCCCGGCCCCCATGATCGGCGGCATCAACTGCCCACCGGTCGAAGAAGCGGCTTCAACCCCCGCAGCAAAGCGCGGATGATAGCCCGCACGCTTCATCAAGGGGATGGTGATGACCCCGGTGGACACCGTATTGGCAACCGCCGAACCGGAGATTGATCCCATCAGGCCGGACCCGAAGACGGCGACCAGGCCGGGTCCACCGACCAGTTTGCCCACCAGGGAACGTGCCAGGTCGATCATGAAATCGCCTGCCCCTGACCGCACCAGGAAGGCACCGAACAGGATGAACATGAAAACGAAGGAATAACTGATCCGCGCGATGGGGCCGAACATACCGTCGCCGCCGAATACGCTTCGGAACATCAAGATTTCCCAGGTGAGACCGGGAAAATTGAACACGCCACCGACCCAGGTGCCCCATACGGTGACATAGGTCAGGGAGAGAATAATCAGGATCGGTATCAGCCAGCCGGTGGTGCGGCGTACCAGTTCGATCACGATGGCGACCGACAGAAAGGCGATGATCCAATCCGGCAGAATCAGTTCGACGCCGCGCTCATGGATCAACGGCTCGGCAATGACGATATAGGCCGCGCAAAACAAGGCCAGCAGTCCAATGACGAAATCGCCGATCAGGATCGCACGCTCGCCAGCCTTGGTGCCTGCACGGGCCATGGGATAGATCAGGGCCGCCACAAAGGCGAAGACACCGAAGTGGACGGAAGCGATGTAAAGCTCCGACCAGGTGCTCAGGGTATTGGTGTAGATATGCCAAAGGCCGATACCGATGGCAGCGTAGAAGATCAGACGCCCGGCGGCTCCCTTTTCGGTCCGGACCGTGGCCTGAACCTCGCCCAGCTCGACTTCGTAGTCCTCACCCGAACCGTTTTCGCCGGACCCGTTTTTCTGGGCGGCATCAGTCTTGTCGGCGGCGGCCATTCACCCCTCCCGCAATCGGGGTCGTAGACACAGAAATAGCGAAAACCCCTCCCGGAAAGCGATCCGGGAGGGGGAAATCGGCTGCTGAACAGCTTAGTTGGTAGCGATCAGGTGCGGCGGGATTTCAATGCCTTGCTCGGTGTAGTAGCGGGCGGCTCCCGGGTGTAGCGGTGCCGGCAGGCCGGCAATCGCCTTGGAGATGTCCATGGCCTTTGTGGCCTTGTGGATGGCGTTCAGGAAGGGAAGGTTTTCGTAGATCGTTTTGGTGATCAGGTAGACGGTCTCTTCCGGCACATCCTCATTCACCGCCAGGAAGTTCGGCTGGGCGATGGTGTTGATCGGCTTGCTCTGCCCCGGATAGGTATCAGCCGGGATCACGTAACGGGTCCAGAGCTTCAGGTCGCCATTGGCTTGGGCCATTTGCTCGTCGGTGAAATCCAGGATGGTCAGGTCGGAACCGACAGCGGCAGCGGTGGCCGTGATCGCGGAAACCGGCGGGCCGGCAGGGATGTTGAAGCCATCGATGTTGCCGTTCTGAAAGCCCTGGCCACTCGGACCATAGCCCATGTAGGCGACGTCAAATGTGCCATCCACGTCAATGCCGAGATTGCCCAGGATGGTTCGGCCGGAGCCTTCGGTACCCGAGTTCTTCTTACCGATGGAAAAGCCCTTGCCCTTCAACATCGCGAGGTCGGAGACCGTTCCGGTCTTCGCATGTTCGGAGCGGATGCCGAAGTGTTCGACGTTCTGCCAAAGCATGGAAACCGTGCGCAGGTTTTTCTGCGGGCCATCGTTCTTCACCTTGCCCGTGCCGCTCCAGGCCCAGCCGCCATAGAGGCCCTGCATGATCGCGAACTGCGCCTGGTTTTCACGCAACAACTTCACATTCTCGCCCGAACCGGCGGAGGTGATCGCGCTCATGGAAATTTTTTGCTTGGGCTCCAGCTTCACCTTGGTGAGTGTCGCAAGGGCGACGCCGACGGGATAGTAGGTGCCGCCAGTGGTCGCAGTTGCCAGAATGTAGCTCTGGTTCTCGGCCTGTGCCGAAGTCGCAGCCATCAGGCCGGCGACCGCCAAAGCTGCACCCTTTGCTTTCAGGGAACGATAAAAGGTCATTGTTGAGCCTCCCAGCTCTCCAGTTGGATCGTAACGCGTTTTTTTTGTTTCCAATGCCCAAGCCCCCGAGGAGCGACAAGGCCGCCTGCCTTTTGGGTACGCATGATAGCACAGCGCCTTGCCCGGCGAATTGGACGCGTTCTGAACTATGTGGCAGCTTTTGCGCAGAACGCAAGGCATCAGTTCAGCCGCCCGATCAGGCGCAAGATCAGCGGCCCGACAGCTGGTTTGCGAAGTTGCAGCGCAGCAAAGCCTCTGGTAGAGCCTGATCAAGTATCGCATTGCTCAGCAAAAGGCCGCCGATCTTGCTCCGACCGCTCTACGACAAAACGCTTCAGTGGGCCGCGCATCCGAAAGCGCTGACCATTCTGTTCATCGTCTCCTTCGTCGAAAGCTCGATCTTCCCGATCCCGCCCGACATCATGTTGATCCCGATGATCCTGGCCGCCCGGCACAAGGCCTGGCGGATTGCTGCCGTCTGCACGGTGGCTTCGGTTCTGGGGGGCCTCGCAGGCTATGGCGTCGGCTACTTCTTCTTCGAGGAATTCGGCAAACCGGTCCTGGAGTTCTACGGCAAGGCGGAACGCTTTGGCGAATTCCAGGCCATGTATAACGAATGGGGTGCCTGGGCTGTCTTCATCGCCGGGCTTACGCCCTTCCCCTACAAGGTCGTGACGATCTTGAGCGGGCTCACCCATCTGGACCTGATCATCTTCACCGTCAGTTCCGTACTGGCCCGGGGCCTACGGTTCTTCTTCGTCGCCTGGCTTTTGTGGAAATTCGGAGAGCCGATCCGCGCCTTTATCGAAAAGCGGCTCGGGCCGCTGTTTGTCCTCTTCTGCGTTTTGCTCGTCGGAGGCTTTGTTGCGCTTAAATTTCTGTTCTAAATTGGAACCATGATCGCCATCACCCGGAAATCCTGCGGCATGGGACTGTTCGCTGTCGGCGTCGGATCCCTGTCCTTTGCCCTGATCGCACAATATGGCTTTGATCTCGAACCCTGCGTTCTCTGCCTAATCCAGCGCGTTCCCTATGCTGTCGTCGCCGCAATCGGGCTTGCCCTGGTGATCGTTCCGCTGCCCGGCAGGCTTGGTCTGACGCTCGCCGCCCTGACCTTTGCCATCGGCAGCGCGATTGCCGTCTACCATGTCGGGGTCGAACAACACTGGTGGGCCTCTGCCACCTGCGGAGCGGAGGCCGGCGGCATCATGACCATGGAAGAGATGCTGGCAGCCATCGAGACCAAACCGCCGAAGCCCTGCGACCAGGTCGATTGGACTTTCCTGGGCCTTTCCATGGCGACATATAATGTTTTCTTCTCGTTCGCGCTGGCCGGACTGTCGCTGGTTGCCGCGCGCATAGTTGGGAGCCGATCCGAATGACCGAGACAATTGTCCATTCCACCGGCAAGACCACGGGCGACGACCGACGACTCGGCGATCCCGCCCCGCGCGAGATGCTGGAGCGCTTCCTCCGCGTCAACCACGCTGGCGAATACGGCGCGGTTCGGATTTACGAGGGCCAGCGGGCCATCCTGGGAAAGACCAAGGCCGGGCCGATGCTCAAGCACATGGCCGAACAGGAAGAAGTCCATCTCGAGACCTTCGAGAAAGAGATCGCCGACCGGCGTATCCGCCCCACCCTGTTTCAGCCGATCTGGCATGTGGCCGGGTTCGCGCTGGGGGCCGGCACGGCACTGCTGGGCGAGAAAGCCGCCATGGCCTGTACGGTAGCGGTGGAGACCGTGATCGACGAACACTATGCCGATCAGGTCAAGGCGCTGGGTGATGACGAGGCGGAACTGCGCGATACCTGCGAAAAGTTTCGTCAGGAAGAAGTCGAGCACAAGGACTTAGGCCTTGAACACGGGGCAGAGCAGGCACCGGGATACGAGGTTCTGACCGGTGCCATCAAAGCGGGTTCCAAGCTGGCGATCTGGCTCAGTTCCCGGTTATGAGATCTTAGAGCGGTTTTCGTCTCAATTGGGTCACTGAGATTGCTTTTGCTGTCTTTTCAG
>JBMYSY010000026.1:0-52200 GCA_049603795.1 Magnetovibrionaceae bacterium | reverse complement strand
AAAAGACAGCAAAAGCAATCTCAGTGACCCAATTGAGACGAAAACCGCTCTAGATCAGCCGTTTGCGGATCTCGGAAGAAATCAGGTCGATGATGGTCACCACGACCACAACGACGACGATGATGGCGGCTGCATTGTCGTATTGGAAGGACCGGAAGCTCTCGTAGAAGATAAAGCCGATGCCGCCCGCACCCACGATGCCGAGCACGGTAGCGGATCGGACCAGGGTCTCGAACCGGTAGAGCGAATAGCTCGTCCACAGGGGCAGGACCTGCGGGATCACGCCATAAATGACTTCCTGAAGACGGGATGCTCCGGTTGCCCGGATGCCCTCGACCGGGCGCGGGTCGATGGCCTCAACCGCCTCTGAAAACAGCTTAGCAATGATGCCCAGGTTGTGGATGAACAGCGCCATGACGCCTGCGAAGGGGCCGAGGCCGACCGCAGCCACAAACAGAATAGCGAAAACCAACTCGTTGATGGCGCGGCAGGCATCCATCATGCGGCGCATCGGTTGAACGATCCAGATCGGTGCAATGTTGTTAGACGACAGCAAGCCACAGGGAATGCCAAACAGGATCGAAAGAGCAGACCCCCAAACGGCGATCTGAACCGTCTCAATCATCTGCAGGATGTATTCCCAGATGTTGGTGAAGTCGGGTGTCAGAAAATCGGAAATGAAGGTTGCCATGTTGTCGGCATCGGTGAACAGGAATGTCCAACGATCGACTTCTGCCGGGTAATAGGACACACCAAGCATCGCCACCAGAATTGTGGCGATGACCGCATTGGAAACAAAGCGGCTCCATCCAGGGTTCAAGGCTTCCCTGACGGCAGGAGACAGGTTTGCCAAGGTCAGGTCAGGCGTGCTGGTGGTTGCGGTGTTCATGGCGCTTATCCGTCATCGGAAAAGGAAAAAAAATCAAGTGAGCGGGCGATTGCTCGAAGGCCGGAGGTGCCGATCCAGGGGTGGCTAGAGCCACCCCTGGAAGGGCCTGCGGTTCTTAGTAGCCTGCCTGGCCGACGATGTCGGCGAAGACTTTCAGCTTGGCGAGCTCGGCTTCAGCAGCCTTGACCGCTGCGGCGTCGCCGGCGGCTTCAGCTTTCAGCTTGGCTTTGAAGGCTTCGATCTGACGGACGTCCAGGAGCTGGGCGTTGGAGGAAGCCAGGAACGGACCCCAACCATCGGACAGCTGAGCCAGAACGGCGCGCTCTTTCTTGACCTTCTCGATGTCGCCGTAGCGGCCATACTGGATGAAGAAGTAGAGCATCTTGGACTTCACTTCTTCCGGCAGGGCCTTCCGCCAGACCATCGGGTCGGACGGGATCAGCGGGGAGCGCCAGATTTCTTTGACCTTGGCGGCGGCTTCCGGGTTGTTCTTCGCCAGACGGGCGTAGATCGACTCGGTGTTGTTGGTGGCGACGTCCACTTTCTCGTTGGCGACGGCCAGAGCGTTGCCTTCGTGGTTGGAGCGGGTCACGCGGGCGAAGCAATCTTCCGGCGTTTTGTTGTTCAGAGCCCAGACGTAGTAGCCCGGAATGGCGAAGCCGGAGGTGGAGTTCGGGTCACCGTTGCCGAAGGTTTTGGTCTTGTCGCATTTGAGAACGTCTTCCAGGCTGTTCAGACCGGAATTGGCGTGGGTGATCAGCAGAGAGTGATAGCCCTTGGAGCCGTCATCTTTGATGGTCTGGGCGAAAACTTCGCCACCGGCACGGTCAACGGCGACAATAGCGGATTTGTTGCCAAACCAGGCGACGTCCACTTTACCGAAGCGCATGCCTTCGATGACACCGGCGTAATCGGAAGCGAAGAAGGGCTTCACCGGAACGCCCATGTAGGCTTCGAGATCGACCAGGAACGGCTTGAAGCTGGCTTCAAGGGCCGAGGCGCTTTCGGTGGAAATGATGCCGAAGTTCAGCTCGGTCACCTTGTTGTCGTCGGCCTGAGCGGCGACGGCAAAGCCGAGGGTCGCCACGGAGGCGGCCACGGCAATGGCTTTCTTGAACATTGTGATCACTCTCCTGAGAGTTGGTTTTATGGGAAGGCACTCAAGCGTTGGCTACCTGGGCAGCCAAATCAGGGCGGGCTGGGAACCCGCCACCGGCGTTCGAATCCGTTTCGGCGCCGGATTTTTCGGGCCTGTCCGTTGCAGACGGGCCAGGTTTTTTCGGGGTGACGTCCAGGCTGTTTCCATCGAGGCCATCAGGGGAAACGCCATAGAGTTCGGATATGTCTTGCGGGGTGATGGAAGATGTCGCGCCATCGTGGATGACACAGCCGTCTTTCAGCGCGACGATCCGGTCGCAATGGGTGAAAGCGTGGTCGATCTGGTGTAGCGAGACGATGACGGTCACCTTGTCGGTCCGATTGATCTCGCGCAGCGTGCTCATCACCAATTTGGCGGAGGCGGGGTCGAGCGAGGCGATCGGCTCGTCGGCCAGGATCATCCGGGCTTCCTGGGTCAGGGCCCGGGCGATCGCGCCGCGTTGCTGTTGGCCGCCGGAAAGCGTCGACGCGCGCTGGTGGGCAAATTCGATCATGCCGACGCGCTCTAGCGCCTGCAGCGCCTTGATCTTGTCCTCTTCCGGAAACAGGCCCAGGGTCCCGCGCCAGCGCGGTATATGGCCGAGCCGTCCGGTCAGGACGTTGGTCAGAAGCGAAAGCCGGGTGACCAGGTTGAACTGCTGAAAGATGATGCCGAGGTCCTTGCGGACCCGCTTCATGGCATCGGTGTGTTTTCCGGCGATCTGGGTTTTTTCACCAAAGATCGAAATGTCGGTGCCGGACTTGGCATCGATGGTTTCCAAACCGGCGATCATGCGAATCAGAGTGGACTTGCCGGAACCGCTCGCCCCGATCAGGCCGACCATTTCGCCTTCTTCAAAGTCGAGGCAGACGTCGTCCAAAACCTGTTTTGAACCAAAGCATTTGCAGACGTTACAGAGCGACAATGCAGACATGGTGTGTCCTTCAACCGTTCATTGGTGTCGGCGTGGAGGTTGGCCTTGGGTCAGGCCCTGGCGTCGTCGTCGAGGCGAGGTGCTTTTCGATAAAGCCATCAATCCCGAGGCTTCGGAAATCGGCCAGGTCGCGCCGCAGGCGTTCGTGCGACCAGTCCCACCAGGCGATCTCGAGCAGCTGATCGATCTGGCGGTCGGTGAAGCGTTTTCGGATCGGCCGTCCCGGGTTGCCGGCGACAACGCTGAACGGGGCCACGTCCTTGGTAACGATGGTGCCGGCACCGATGGCAGCGCCCGTGCCGACCGTAACACCGGGCAACACCGTCGCGCCGTGACCGACCCAGACGTCCGCGCCGAGCGTGACTTTGTGTCCGCGGCGCCAATCAAAGAAGTCCGGGTCGTCCTCGCCCAGGCTGAACTGGCGTGCACGATAGGTGAAGTGGTGCAAGGCTGGGCGTTCCAAGGGGTGATTACCCGGATTCAGCCGGACCCGGCTGGCAATCGAACAGAATCGACCGACGTCCGCATAGATCACGTCACCGTCTTCCATGATGTAGGCATAGTCTCCGAAGCTGCTCTCGGTGATTTTGGTTCGCGCTCCGATCTCGACCCACTTACCCAGCTCCGACTGGGTCACCACGGCTGTACTGTGAACCACCGGCTGTTTGGACAACTGTTTGGGCGAGGTTCCGGTATCGCGGTCGGTTTCGGGGCGTTCGGCCAAGGAAGCGGTCATAATGGGTCTGTCGTTGTCCTGTATGGTGACGAGGCCAAATGGCAATTTGCCCAGCGCGTCAGCGTCTGTTCAGGGGCCAAGGGCCGGAAATCCGGAGGTCGTTGTTTTTCTTGTTGGGAAGTCCGCCCCAGAACCGGTTTGGACAAATTCAAAAGTTGTCTATGTTTCTGATTTAAAACACAATATTCTGCCGGTGTGACTGGCGTGTGA
Source organism: Magnetovibrionaceae bacterium (assembly GCA_049603795.1). Lineage (GTDB taxonomy): Bacteria > Pseudomonadota > Alphaproteobacteria > Rhodospirillales > JBMYSY01 > JBMYSY01. Next base: position 48,293 of record JBMYSY010000026.1, on the reverse strand, counting down.
GTGTTTGATGAAGCTTTCTTTACGGGTCGGTCGGCCTTTGGTCCTTGTGGGTGGCGATGGATGCGGACTGTTCTTTTGGCAGCGTTTGATTACACTCAAAGACCTGTTGAATGAGGGAACGGCAATCTTGCGATACCAAGGGGTTGCCGGGGATTAAGGAACTTCCCGTGTCGGAAAACCGGCGACGTCGCCCCTTCGGTATTGGAACGAGGTTCATGGCCGGATTGCTGGTCATGTCGGCCGTCGCCCTGTTTGCGGCGGGCCTGGCCTATTTCATTACCGATCGTTTCAAACAGGGCTTCGAGACGATGGCCGAGCTGCGGGTCCCCGGACTGCTGCTTGCCTCCGAACTCGTTCAAGCCGGAGAGAGCATCGAGTCCGAGGCCTCCTTGCTTGCCGTCGTGACCAGCCGGCGGGAGCGGGAAGATCGAATAGGCCGGATCAACGGTATCCTGGCGGATATGGCGGATCTGATCGAAGACGCCGAAGGGGCCCCCGGTATTGTTGACGAGAGAGCCCTGGAGGATATCCGAGCGCTGAAAGCCGCCTTCGCGTCAGAAGTTCGCAGGCTGGAAACGGTCGCGGCGGAGCGGATCGATATCGATTTCCGGCTTCAGGCCTTGCTAGTCCGACTGCAGAACTTCGGTGGCGAGATGCGGGCCCTTGAACGCTCCTTCCGCGAACAGATTCCGCCCGATTTTCCAAGGCAGACAGAGCGCAGAGTGCAATCCTGGATCACCTATGCCAGCGATGCGGTCATCCAGCTGTTGCTGATGCCTGGCGCAACGAACATCACGGAACTCGACGATATGGCGCGGGAATTCACCCGGCTTCTGGAAAACGAGAACAGCGAAGTCTTCGAACAACTGCCGCCTCTGCTGACGGTCAGCTTCGATACGGTCTATGGCGAACTAGAGGACTTGGGCCTGGGCCCGAGAGGCATGTATGACGCCCAGGCCGCCAGCCTCGAGCAGGCGGAGCGGGAAAAGCTGGTTCTGCTTGCCATCGAAGGCCTTACGGGTGAATTGCGTTTCCGCACCAGCGATGTGTTCGAGCAGACCCGGCGAAATGTGAAGCAGGACTCGATCGGGATGAATACCCTTCTGGTCGAAAGCCGCTGGATTCTGCTGGTCACCCTGAGCCTGTCGGTCATCGGCCCCTTCGTGGCGATTGCTTTCGTCAACCGGTCCGTCGTGCGCAGGCTGGGGCGGCTGAACGAGAGCATGCTGGCCGTCGCAGCCGGCCGACCGACCACCATTGCGACGGAAGGCAATGACGAGATCGCCACAATGGGCGAGGCCCTGGGTGCCCTCGTCGACGAGATGGATGCCCGGGAATTGCTGCTGCGGGAAAACACCAGACTGCTGTCCGAGATCATCGAAAGCATGGATCAGGGGATCGCCGTGGTCGATTCCGACTGGACGCTTCTGGCCCGTAACCACCGCTGCCTGAATCTTTTCGGACTGATGGAAGAAGATCTGGAAGTCGGCAGCCGTTTGAGGGATCCCGGCATTCTGATGCTGGAAAGCGCACCGGGGCAGAGCGCGGCTCCTTTGGATCCGGATCTGGTAGACCCCACCCGTCAGTTGGGGGCGCGAACCTTCGAGACCATTCTGGAAGATGGCACGGTTTTGGAGGTGCGGCGAATTCCGCGGCCCGGCGGCGGTCTTGTTTCCACTTACACCGACGTGACGGGTCGCAAGAGGGTCGAGCGCGCGCTGGCCGAAAAATCCGCGATGCTGGAAGCGACGCTGGAAAACATGAACCAGGGTATTTGGCTGATGGAGGCCGATGGCAGGATCATCGCCCACAACAGGCGGGTTGCGGACCTGCTGGGCCTGCCGGAAGGGTATCTGTCGGCTGACGTCAGCCTGGAGGACCGGGTCGATTATCTGCAGGTGCTGGGCGAATTCGCCAACGTTCCAAACTGGACCCGCAACGGCCAGATTGAGGAATGGCGGCGCTTGGCGACCGCGACCGAGCCCGAAACCTATCGCCAGCTCCGCCCCGATGGGAGAGTGATCGAGGTTTGGGTGACCCCGCTGACCGGCGGAGGATCGGTCCATACCTTCACGGACATTACAGAGCGCTATAACGCCGAGAACGCCCTGCGCGAGAGTGAGGCGAGATTGCGCGGTATCCTGGAGGGCAGCTCCGTCGGTATCGCCATTCTGGGCCAGGATGGGGAGCATCTGTTCGTGAACAGTCGCCTGGCCGATCTGTTTGGCGCGGACTCCGCCGATACTCTGGCGGAAGAAGGCGGGCTGACCCGCTTGATGAGCAGCTTCGACAAGGCCGAACTGGCAGCCCATGGCAACGCGCCGCACAACCGGGAAACGCTCCGGCGCAAGCTCGACGGTACGCTCTGGTGGTCGTTGGATTCTTTCCAGTCGATCCGTTTCGAGGGGCGTCAGGCCATCATCGTCTGGCTCTATGACATCACCGAACGCAAACAAGCCGAAGAGGAGATCGCCAACAAACAGGCGCTGCTGGAGGCGACCCTCGAGAACATGAGCCAAGGCCTTCTGATGACCGATGCGGACATGAAGGTTACGGCCTATAACCAACGCTACTGTGAACTGGTGGATTATCCGCCCGAGCTCTTGAGCGTTGGAGACAAGTACGCCGATATCCTGCGCATCTATGCGTCCCGCATGAAACTCTCGGCAGACGAGACGGAAGAGTATATCCGCTACCGCACCACCCTCGCGCTCGAGGGCAAACCCTATCGCTATGAAAATGTCCACGAAGATGGCCGGGTGATCCTGGTCGAGGGGCAGCCGCTGGCGGATGGCAGTTGCGTGCGCACGTTTACGGACATGACCGAACGCCGCCAGGCCGAGGAAATGCGGCTTCGCTTGCTGGAGGCCAGTCCCGTGGGGGTGATGGTTGTGGATGAGAACGGGCGGATTCTCTTCGCCAACCAAGCCCTTGCGGACCTGTTCGCCAGTTCCATCGTTGGCATCCTCGACTGGCATGCCCGAGACTTCTACGAAAGCGAAGAGGACCGGGTGGCGCTTCTGGCCGAGTCCGAGAAATCCGGGGGCCTGCACAACTGGGAGTGCCGTTTCCGCCGCGCCGGAGGGGAGGTCTTCTGGGGGCTTGTTTCCCTGCGACCCATGGAGTTCGGCGGGCGCCGGGCGTTGCTGGCCTGGCTGGTCGATATTTCCGAGCGCAAGGAGGCCGAGGTCGCCCTGCGGTCCGCGAAAGAGCAGGCCGAGGCCGCGACATCGGCGAAGTCCGCCTTCCTCGCCACCATGAGCCACGAAATCCGCACACCCATGAACGGTGTGGTGGGCATGATCGAACTGTTGGAAAATTCCCGATTGAACTGGGAACAACGGCAGATGGTCAGCACGGTGCGCAGTTCCGCCTTCTCTTTGTTGACCATCATTGACGACATTCTGGACTTCTCGAAAATCGAAGCCGGGCGATTGGATCTGGAGGTCGCGCCCATTCAACTCGGCCAGGTGATCGAGAATGTGGCTGAGACTCTGACCCCGACGGCATTGCAGAAAAACCTGAACTTTATGACCTGGGCCGACCCGACGCTGCCTGCTGTAATGGGGGATGCGGTTCGGCTTCGCCAGGTGTTGTTCAATCTGGCGGGGAACGCGATCAAATTCACCGCCACCGGCCAGGTCGAGTTGCGGGTCGAGCCGGGTCCGCCGGAAACCCTTAAAGGGCGCGATGGCGAGGCTTGGTGTGCAGTCCGGTTTGTCATTCGCGACCAGGGCATCGGCATTCCGAAGAAGTCGCTCGACAGGCTGTTTGAACCCTTCACCCAGGCCGAAAGTTCAACCACCCGACGGTTCGGTGGCACGGGACTTGGTCTTTCGATCTGTGCGCGTCTGGTTGACGTCATGGACGGTGAGATCAAGGTCGAAAGCAAGGTGAGCAAGGGCTCCACTTTCTTCGTGGATATCGCCCTTCAGCGTCAGGAAGAACAACCCCGGGCCGATGATCGCCTCGGCGGCCTGCGCGTTCTTGTTGCCGGAAGTGACAAGGGCCTGATAGGCCCGATTCCGACCTACGTGACAACGGCGGGTGCCGAAGTGGTCCAGACCCGGCTGGTCAAGGAACTGAAGGCTTTGGATTCGTCCCTCGCTCCTTTTGACATCGCCGTCGTGGATCATGATATCTGGGCCAGGCACCGGGATCGGGTCATGGGGCACATGTCCGAAGGTGACACGCAGGATCGCATCGTGGTGTTGGAACCGACACCTTCTGCGGGTCAGCCTCCGGGGGGCGGCGGCAAGGCCGAGCCGGGCCGGCGGCTGTTCCATCCGGTTTCCTATGACCGGATGGTCAAGGAACTTGCGCGGGCAGCCGGGCGCATGGCTGCTCATGTGCGAGACTGGGATCAGGATCTTCAGCCCACCGGCCCCAGTCTCACACCGGAAGAAGCCGAGGCCGCAGGACGATTGATCCTGATTGCCGAAGACAACCCGACCAATCAGGATGTGCTGCTGCGCCAGTTGAAGCTGCTCGGCGAGGCGGCTGAAGTCGTGGGCGACGGTGCTGCGGCCCTGGAAGCCATTCGGACCGGGCGCTTCGCCCTGCTGTTGACCGACTGCCACATGCCGGGGCTCGATGGGTTCCAGCTGACGGCCCAGATTCGCAACGATGAAGAATCCGAAAGCCGCGAACGCCTGCCGATCGTCGCCATTACGGCCAATGCCATGTTGGGCGAGGCGGAGCGGTGTTTGAACGCCGGGATGGATGATTTCCTGGCTAAACCCATTGAAATGAAGGCGTTGGGCGGTGCCGTCCGGCGGTGGCTGGATGGGGCCTCCGGGAAAACGGTTGAAGGGGAGCATCAACACAGGAAAGCCGAACGGGCCGAGATCGACCTTCCGGTCGACCCGTCAGCCCTGCACGACACGTTTGGCGATGACCCGGAGGCCATCGCGGAGATCCTGGAAGGCTTTGTGGAGTCGGCTGGCCTGATCGCCGCCGAGATCCGCTCTGGTTATGACGAGCGCCAGGCCGGCGATCTGGCCGGAGCCGCACACAAGCTGAAGTCCTCCGCCCGCGCGGTTGGCGCGCATGCGCTGGCGGATCTCTGCCAGGGGCTGGAGGATTCGGGGCGCAAGGAAAGCTGGGATTTGATTGACAAGGGCGTAGCCCGCCTGGACGCCGTGCTGGGTGAAGTCGCTCTCCACGTCAGTAAGATGAAAAGTGAATCAGAGCCTCAGGCACAGGATCGCGCGGGAGCTGCCGAGTGACCACAATGCCTTGTTCTTTCATGCCATTCACGACCTTGCCGGTCTTGCCTGGAAGCCATAGTCTTTGGCGTCAGGGGCGTGTTTTGTGCCCAAGTTCGATGGCGCAGGTCGAGAGACGGGAACACGACGACGCATGAATGTGGAACTGTCAAAACTGAGGGTGATGGTCGTAGAAGACGACCCCTTCCTGGCCGACCTGACGTCTCGTCAGTTGTCCAAGCTGGGAGTCGCCTCAGTGGATCGCGCCGAGGACGGCAAGGCGGCGATTGATTGCCTGGCGGACGGGACAGACATCGACGTGATGTTTGTTGACCTCAACATGCCGGGTATGGATGGGATCGAGCTGCTGCGTCACCTGGCCGAGGCCACCCTGGATGTGGCCATTGTTCTTGTCAGCGGGGAAGACCCGCGGGTCTTGCAAACGGCGGAAGACATCGGGAAGGCACACGGCCTGCCGGTTCTGGGGGCCCTGCCGAAGCCGCTGAAAGGTCCCGCAATCAAAACCATGCTGGATCGCATGCACAAGATGGCCCGAACCAATCGTGCGCGCACGGGTTCCCGATTGCCTCTGCAGGATCTCCTGGTCGGCCTTGATCAGGGGCACCTGGATGTTTTCTACCAACCGAAAGTGAACCTGCAGACCCGCGAACTGGAATCCGTCGAAGCCCTGGCGCGCTGGCGGCACCCTGATTTGGGGCTGGTCGGCCCCGATGCCTTCATTCCGGTCGCCGAAGAGGGGGGCGTGATTGATCGGCTGACCGATCAGATCATGGAGCGAGCGCTGGCACAGGGGGCCGCCTGGCGGGATACCGGACTGGATATCCGCTTGGCGCTCAACGTATCGGTTGAATCGCTTCGCGTGCTGGATCTGCCGGACCGGATCAACAGGCTGACCGAAGCCGCCGGCCTGGAGCCGGGATCCGTCGTCCTGGAGGTCACGGAAAGCCGCCTGATGGATGACATTATTTCTTCGCTGGATATCCTCGTTCGGCTTCGGATGCGGGGTTTCTCGTTGTCCATTGACGACTTCGGGACGGGCTATTCGTCCATGCAGCAGCTGCAGCGCATTCCCTTCAACGAGTTGAAGATTGATCGGAGTTTTGTGACCGGAGCCCGTATCGATCCAGCTGCCCGCGCGATCCTGGAATCCAGTGCCGACCTTGCCCGCAAGCTCAACATGCGCCTTGTGGCCGAGGGGGTGGAAACCGAAGACGACTGGACGATGGTTCTGGCTCTGGGTTGCAACCTGGCTCAGGGCTATTTCATCGCCCGCCCCATGCAGGGCAGCGAATTGCCCCGCTGGTTGGAGGACTGGCGCGGGCGGACCTGATTCCAGGCCAACAGCCGCCTGCTAGTGAACCACGCGGTCTTCCTTGTTCGTATTCAGAACCACGTTCCCCTCGCCGACGCTCAATGCCAGATCCCAGCCGGCCTTGGCCGAGGTTGTGATTAGCAGGTGGCAAAGCGCATGGAGGAGTTGTTTGTTCAGCCCGAAAGCCACCTGACGCCCGTCCTTGGTCTTCAATGACAGTTTGGTGATGCCACCTTCCGACGGTGAACAATTGCCGCCAACGATCAGGATCGGTTCCTCGCCAAGCGGGAAGTTTTCGGCGTCTTCCTGGTGTTTCTGTGAAAAATCGCTGCTGTTGACCGCGTCTTGATGCTCAAAGGCTGCAACCGCATCCCGGGCCGAGGGCTCCAGCTGGCGCTGCAGCTCCGGGTCGGCGTGGATCATCTTTTCCAAGGCACCCCAGAGGACCCGAACAAACCGACGGGTGAAGCCGAGGCGGAATTCCGTCCCGCCTGTCGTGCGGATGCGGAGTGTCATCCGATCTTCAATCGGGGAATAACCTAAGGTGATTTGGTGCAGGGCGTCGGCGATGACCGGCTCCTCTTCGCGCATTCAAAGACTAAGCTCTTACAATAGGCCTTTCGCCGGGTCCGCAAAACCCTGGAGTCGCCCACCATTTGACAGCAGCAACCTTTTTCGCGAGACTGATGCACGTAAATAGATGCACAAAAGTGCGCTTTGGTTGAATGGTGGGGCGGTCTTTAGTCCCCATCAGGCCAAGTTGGGGATGGGAAGAAAGATGTATATTCCGCCGGTCAGAGGCCAAAAGGTGTTTGAGGTGTCGATCCATAACAGCCTGGTTCGGGCTTTGGTGAAAGACAACAAGACCCACGAGACCTATGAGGCCCATTGGGCTGATGTCCAGTCGTTGGATGTCGTGGCCCGCGATGAGCAAGAGGCCCGCGCGATCATAGAAGAGCGCTTTCCCGCCTCCGAAGGCTTTGTGATCGAGGCCATTGGGCCGACGAGCTTCTAGAAGCCTACTAGAAACGCGATCGCTCTAACCCATCCCGGCCTTTTTGCGCCTTTCCCGCCACCAGATGAACAGGCCGGAGCCAACGATCAGGCTGGTTCCCGCGAAGAAGGTTGGCGTAAGCGGATCCCCGAAGAAGACAAGGCTGTAGACCATCGCCGCCACCAAATGGGCGTTGAGGAAGGGCGAGAGCGTGCCCGCGTCCTCCAAATGGAAAGCCTGCACCAGCAAATAGTGCCCGCCCGCACCCAAAGCCCCGCAGGCAAGCATCATGGCCCAGGCCTGGACCGTCAGGTCTGCCCAAATCCAAGGCAGGGCCAGAGAGAGCAGAAGGGCACCTGGGGCCGTGGTATAAAACAGGGTGGTGCGTTCGTCGTCTTTGCCGCTCAACTGCTTGGTGACCAGCATATAGACGGCCAGAAAGCAGGCTGCGAGGAAGGCGAAGATCAGTTCCGGTGCGACGTTTCCAGAACCGGGACCGAAGCCAGGCCGAACGATCAACAGAACGCCTGAGAAGCCGACCGCCACCGCGCTCAAACGCCGCCAACCCACGGGTTCTTTCAGGAAGATGCCGGCCAGCAGAGTCAGCAAAACGGGCGCAAAGAACAGCACGGCTGTCGCGTCCGCCAGCGGCACGACGTTAAGGGCCGTATACATGCTGATGGTGATGCCCAGAAGGCAGGCGGCGCGGAAAGCCTGCAGCTTCGGTTTTCGGGGCCGGAGGATGGACCATTCGCCGCCGCGCAGCAAAACGGCGGCCATGATCACGGCATGAAAGAAATAGCGGCCCCAGACGACCTGAAGCGGGGGCTGATCCGCCATCAGGGCTTTGCCGAAAGCATCCATTCCGGCGACCAGACAACCGGCCAGGATGGTGATCAGGATCGCCTTTGTCGTTCGTTTCGAATGATCGGTCACGAAGCCGTCGCTGTCCGGTTCAATACCCTTTCGATCTCGGCATCGCGCAGGTCTTTCCGACGAATCTTGCCCGTAGCCGTCATCGGCAATTGATCGACGAATTCGATTTCGCGGGGGTATTCGTGAGGGCTGAGCCGGCCTTTGACAAAAGCGCGCAGGTCTTCTTCGAGGGCTTGGTCGGCGACTTCGCTTTCTTTCACCATGATGAAGGCCTTGATCACTTCGGTTCGCAACTTGTCCGGGACGCCGATCACGGCTGCGACAGCGACTGCTGGATGGCGGCAGAGGCAGTCTTCGATTTCCCCGGGCCCGATCCGGTACCCGGCTGAGGTGATGACGTCGTCATCGCGGCTCAGGAACCACAGATACCCTTCCTCATCCATATGCCCCTGGTCGCCCGTGATCAACCAGTCTCCTTCAAACTTGCCTTCGGTTGCCTGGGCGTTTCGCCAGTACTCCAGCATCATGACCGGGTCGGGACGGTGGACGGCGATGCGCCCGATTTCGCCAGGCGCGCATTCCAGGCCGGAGGCATCGATCACAGCCACCCGATGGCCGGGTGCTGGACGTCCCATGGAACCGGGCTTGACCGCCATCAGTTTGGCGCAGTTGGAGACCACAAGATTGCATTCCGTCTGGCCATAAAACTCGTTGAATTCGACCCCTAAGTTTTCCCGGCCCCAGTCATAGAGTTCCGCGCCCATGGGCTCGCCCGCGACCGCGACAGTCCGAAGGCGAAGATCAAAACGGCTCGGAATATCGTTGACCGCGCTCATTAGTCTCAGCGCTGTCGGCGGCATGAAGGTGTTGCGAACACCGTGTCGTGCCATGAAACTCAAAGCTTCTTCCGGATCGAATTTGCGCATACGATGGGCCAGAACCGGGACGGCGTGATAAAGGCTGCCCATCAGCACGTTCATCAGGCCGCCGATCCAGGCCCAGTCTGCCGGGGTCCACATCCGGTCTCGCGCCTTTGGAAAGAATTCGTGCGGCATCTCGATACCGGGCAGGTGGCCCAACAGGCTGCGATGGGCGAGAAGCGCACCTTTCGGGTTCCCGGTCGTACCCGACGTGTAAATGATCAGCGCCGGGTCATCGGCGTGGGTGTCGATCGGGGAAAAGGTGTCGGAGGCTTGCTCCAGCGCGCGCCAGAGGTCCAGCACGCCACCGCCTTCAGAGACCGGATCGACCACCAGAACGTAGTCGATTTCCGGGCAGGTCGCGCGAACGGCAAGCACCCTTTCCAGATTCTCGGCGTCGGTCACCACAACCCGACAGCCACTGTTCTGGAAACGGAAGGCCAGGGCATCCTCACCGAACAGCGCAAACAGCGGGATCGAGATCAGGCCTGCCTTCCATGCGGCGATATGAGCGGCGGCCGTCTCGACGCTTTGGCTCAACAGGATGGCGACCCTGTCTCCGCGCTCCAGCCCTAGGCCATGATACAGATTAGCCAACCGATTGGTCAGGCACCTCAGGTCCCCAAATGACGTTGTTTGCAGGCCGTTGCCCGACTCCCGGATCAGCGCTGGCGCATCCGGGCTGTCGGCGGCGTGGCGATCACAAACGGCGACACCCATATTGAACCGCTCGGGGATTCGCCAGACATGCGCCCGGCAGACGGCTTCGTAGGATTCGGCTTCTGTCAGCACGACCCGCACTCCCACTTTTTCGGCGGCTTCTTGAACGGCCACCCGGCTTCTTTATTTGAGCTTAAACCCGATCAGGCGCGGATGCCAAAGGCTCAATCATGCCTCGCCCTTGATCTGATCGACTTGGGCGTCCAGGGCGCTCAACAGCTTGTCGATTCGACCCTTGGGGATGCCGCGGGTGATGAACACCAGACGAGACCGATGGTCGTCACTCGGCCATTCTTCCATCCAGTGGACCGGGTGAAAGACATGCTGGACGCCGTGGATTACCGCCGGTCTTCCTGGCTGTTCTGCAATGTTGAGGATTCCTTTCACGCGCAGAAGGTCTTCGCCATGGTGCGATGTCAGGACATCCAGGAAGAACTGGAAAGCAAAACCACTGATGGGAGCCTCGCGCACCAGACAATAGGCCTCGATGTCATCCCCGTGGCGATTAACGTCATGGCCATGAGGCCGAGGCGCTGTGTTCAGTCCGTTGTGGGGATCAAGACCGCCGCCCTGAATGCCATGGTCGTGATCGTGGCCATGATGGTGGTCATGGCCATGGTGGTGATGGTCCTCGGCGTAGGCTTCTTCTCGCAACCAGGCCTTAACGTCTGTGGACTTGGTTTCCGCATTATATAGTCCACAGTTAAACAACGACATCGGCTCCAACGTGGCGGCGTTCAGCAGCGGTGCCGCAGGGTTCAGGTCCCGCAGCCGTGCTTCGAGGTCTGAGACGTCCTCGACCAGGTCCGTCTTGGTCAATACCAGGCGATCAGCCACGGCGGCCTGCTTCACGGCTTCGAAATGGTTGTCCAACGTGCCGAGACCATTCACCGCATCGACCAGTGTGACGACGCCGTCCAGCCGATAGCCCAGGGCGAGCCTCTGGTCCGACATCAGGGTATGGATGATCGGTGCCGGATCGGCGAGGCCGGTGGTTTCCACGACGACGCGGGTGATCCGCTTGCCTTGGGCCGGGTTGAGCCGTGGCATCAGGTCGCTCAGGGTTTCCACCAGGTCACCGCGCACGGTGCAGCAAAGACAACCGCTGGACAGCTCCACGATCTGCTCGTCGGCGCTTTCGACCAGATCATGGTCGAGCCCGATTTCGCCGAACTCGTTGATGATGACCGCCGTGCCTGCCAGACCCGGGTCCTTCAACAGTCGGGACAGCAGCGTTGTATTGCCACTGCCGAGGAAGCCGGTCAGGACGGTGATGGGGACGTTTGCCATGACAAGAAAATCGAACTATCGGCCTTCAACTTCAAGGCCGTCGTCGTCGCGTTCTTCATCCTCGGTGCCTTCGAAGTAACGGAAGGTATCAAGGCCTTCCAGCACCACGCCATCGAATCCCAGGGTCCACAAGCCGTAGACGAAAGACGTCGCGTTGCCGAAAATCGTCGCCTGCCATTCAGGCCGCCAGTATTCGATACGGTAGCTGTCAGGATCGCCGGGCACGGGTGCCGCGATCCAATAGGGCGAGCCTTCTCGCCAATCGATTTGCCAGTAGTACATCGACCGGCTGGCAATGGTCAGGTTGAGCTTGGCCAGCACCAGGCGACGCGCGCCGATTTTCTTGTATTTCATCCGCTCGATCGCGCCGCGTTGCAAGGGCTGGCGACCGTGCATCACATCGACCACCAGCATGTCGTGGTTCAGGTCGTGCATGGCAAAGGCGTATTGGGCCTGGGTGCCGAATGCTGTCGAATCGTCCAGCATCAGATAGTTTCGGACCTGTTCGAGGGCGAGAACATTGTTTGGGTTTTCACCCGGCGGCTTCGGCGGAAAGGCGGGGAGGCGGTTGCCGAACCGGCTGTCGGAGACGAAGGGCACAAAGCCCTCGGCCTCCGAATCCAGGTAGATCTGTCCCATCAGAATGGGGTCTTCGGTGGCGTCCCAGGTGAGAACGCGCAGGCCCGATTCGGCGGCAAGATCGACCTTCTCTCGTCGGATGCGGACAACGTCGGCGATATCGGCCTGCCCGAACTGGCGGCGCCCGGCCCAGAGGCCGTTCACAATGATCCCATCCAGGCTTTGGATATAGGCACGCGCCGGGGCACGGCGGGTCTCGTCGCCATCTTCGAACTTTTCCAGAAGGTCCAGACCATCGCGGCCGAGCACCACGAACTGCGGATTGAGTCCCCTGGCATAGTCGCCAAGGCGCTGAACAAAGACGCGCAATTCTTCGCGCCAGTCCACCAGCGGCGCATCGTCGTACTGCGCCGCCGCCGGCAGGGGCGGGACCAGCAGGGCGATCAAGGCGACGGCAAAGGTGATGCGGGCAATCACGCAGGGCTCTCTTCCAGGGCGTTCAGTGTCTGATCGGCCAGAGCCAAAGCAGACGTCAGGCCGGGCGATTCAATCCCAAACAGGTTAACAAGCCCTTTGAGACCATGGGTGCCGGGGCCTTGGATCAGGAAATCCCGTGCTGCCTCGCCTGGTGCCTGAAGTTTGGGTCGAATACCGGTGTAGCCCGGCTGGAGCGCGCCATCGGCCAGGTTCGGCCAATAGGTTCGGATCGCCTGATAGAAACTCTCACCCCGGCTCGGGTCCATGGTGTAGTCCACCTCGTCCACCCATTTGACGTCGGGCCCGAAGCGCGCCTGACCACCGAGATCGAGTGTCAGGTGTACGCCCAGCCCCGCTTTTTCGGGTACCGGATAAATGAGGCGGGAAAACGGCGCGCGCGCACCGAGGGTGAAGTAATGTCCCTTGGCGAAATACAGCGGCGGCACATGGGCCGAGTCCAGCCCTTCCAGCCTAGTGGCGAATGCCTGAGCGCCCAGCCCTCCCGCGTTGATCAGGATGTCACAGCCGAGCGTCATCGCGGCTTCGCCGCCGACGGAGAGTTCAAACCGCCCGTTGTCTTTGACACGACCCTGTTCCGCCGGCGACAGGAAGGCCACTATGGCACCTCTTTCCTCCGCATCTCCTTGCAGGGCGAGCATCAGTCCGTGACTGTCGATGATCCCGGTCTCGGGCGACAGGATCGCGGCCTCGACCCGCAGGGCCGGCTCCAACGCCTTCGCTTCGGCCTTGTCGATCAGCCGAAGGCCCTCGACATCATTTGCGAGGCCCTTCTGATAGATTTCTTCCAGGGCCGGAATCTGATCCTGAGACGTGGCGACAATCAGCTTCCCACATTTCGCATGATCGACGCCGTGACTTTCCAAATAGGCATAGAGCTGCCGACGGCCCTCGACGCAGGCCCGTGCCTTCAGGCTGCCTTGCGGATAATAAATCCCGGCGTGGATCACTTCCGAATTGCGCGAAGAGGTTTCCGTCCCGATGGCGTCGTGCCGTTCCAGGATCAAGACCTCCCGGCCTTGCAGGGCGAGCGCGCGCGCAATCGCCAAGCCCACGACGCCTGCACCCAAGACCACTGCTTCAACATGTTCTGTCATCGTCGTTAAGTGATGGGCCCTGGGCTGCGCTCGGTCAAGAGAGCCGGGACCTGCGGCTCACAGAGTTGTGAGGTGGTTTGGTTTGATGCGGGCGGGTGACAAAGGCAGCCTTGGGGTAGAACCAACCATCCTGTCAGGAGGCAAGACCGATGCGACGGGCCCTCTCTTTCCTGCCTTACCTGCTGATTGCCGCCTTGTCGTTTGCGGGGGCGCAAGCGGTCCAGGCAGCGGATGTTCCGTCGGTCTGGTCGTCCGAATGGCCCGACACGGATTTTTCCAAGCTGAACGTGGACCCGGCTGAGATTTTTTCCGGCGGCCCGCCGAAAGATGGCATTCCCTCAATCGACCGGCCGGTTTTTGTGGATGTGGCTGCGTTCGCAGGGCTCGGTGACGACGAACCCGTCGCGCTCAGTGACGACGAACCCGTCGTGGCCTTTTCCCTGAACGGCGATGCCCGCGCCTATCCGCTGCGCGTCCTGATGTGGCACGAGATCGTCAACGATACGGTGGGCGGCGTGCCGGTGACCGTCACCTATTGCCCGCTTTGCAATTCCGCCATTGTCTTTGATCGTCGCCACAAGGGCGCGGTGCTGGATTTCGGCACCACCGGCAAGCTCCGGAATTCCGATCTTGTGATGTACGACCGCCAGACCGAAAGCTGGTGGCAGCAGTTCACGGGAGAAGGGCTCCTGGGGCACTACGCAGGTGACGAGTTGACCATGCTGGCCTCCCGGCTGGACAGCTTTTCGCGCTTCAGGGATCGCTTTCCGAATGGCCGGGTCTTGGTCCCGAACGATCCCGGCCTGCGCGACTATGGCCGCAACCCCTATGTCGGCTACGACAATCGCTTTGTGCCATATGGCTTTTTCCAGGGGCCGTTTCCCGAAGGAATCCGCCCGATGATGCGGGTCGTGGCGGTGGGTGAAAAGGCCTGGTCTTTGCCCCTCCTGATCAACGAAGGCACGATCACGGACGGCGATCTGACGATCCATTGGGAATCCGGGCAGAACTCCGCCCTGGATGCGGAGACCATCGCGAAGGGTCGGGACGTCGGCAACGTCACCGTCAAGCGCAACGGAAAAGACGCGATTTACGATGTGACCTTCGCCTTTGTTTTTCATGCCTTTTACCCCAAGGGCGAGCTGATCACCGAGGCCGGAGGGCTTTGACCCTGTTGCTGGGGGCATCGGGCCACCGGTAAACTGGCCTCCGCCCGGCGGAGTCGCACCTTCCCCCCCCATTCCAGCCCCGCCGGTCAGGGTTCACGTGATCCATGTCAGCTTTCCAGCATTCGACCTGCCCGCACGACTGCCCGTCCACTTGCGCCTTGGAGGTGGAGGTCTTGGACGCCAACCGGATCGGACGGGTCCGGGGGGCCAAGGACATGCCCTACACCGACGGTGTGATCTGCGGCAAAGTTTCGCGCTACGGCGAACGCCAACACCACCCGGACCGTTTGACGAAGCCGCTCATTCGCACGGGGCCGAAGGGTTCTGGTGACTTCCGCGAGGCCACCTGGGAAGAAGCCTTGGACCGTGTGGCAGAGGCCTTTCAGGAGGCGGCAAAGGATTTCGGGCCGGAAAGTGTCTGGCCCTATCAATATGCCGGGACCATGGGGCTTGTGCAGCGCCGCTCGATCATGCGCTTGACCCGTGCCATGGGGTATTCCGCCCAGGAAGAGACGATTTGTACGGCAGCCGGAAAAACCGGCTGGATGGCCGGTGTCGGACGGTATCAGGGCGTCGATCCACGGGAAATGGATCAAGCCGACCGCATCGTGGTCTGGGGCGGCAACCCGGCCTCGACCCAGGTCAATGCCTGGCGGCATATGGTAAAGGCGCGAAAGGCGCGGGGCATCCGCGTCATCGTCGTGGACCCTTACGCCACCCGCAGCGCAAGGGGCGCGGATTGGCATCTGGCGCTCAAGCCCGGTACCGACGGGGCTTTGGCGACAGCAATGATCGGCGTTATCCTGCGCGAGGGTCTGGCGGACCGGGACTTCCTGTCCCGGATGACCGACTTCGACGAGAAAGCCGAAGCGCATTTCTTGTCCAGAACGCCGGAATGGGCTGCTGGCATCACGGGACTTCCAGCGGACGACATCGTCCGGTTTGCCCGCGAAGTCGCGGCCTCGAAAAAGACTTTTTACCGCGTGGGCTATGGATTTTCTCGGGGGCGGTCGGGTTCGGTCAACATGCACGCCGTGACCTGTCTGCCGGCGATCACCGGGGCCTGGACGGAGGTCGGCGGCGGCGCACTGTTTTCCATGAGCGGACTGTATAATTGGGATTTCTCGGCCATCGACGGGGCAGACCTGACCGACCGAACGCCACGTACCCTCGATATGTCCCATATTGGTGCCATTCTGATGGGCGAAGCTTGGGCCCTGCAGGGCGGTGGCCCGGTCAAGGCCATGCTGATCCAGAACACCAACCCGGCCAGTGTGGCCCCCGAGACGGCAAAGGTGGTCGAAGGCTTCCGGCGTGAAGACCTCTTCGTTTGTGTCCATGAACAATTCATGACCGATACGGCCCGGCTTGCAGACGTGGTTCTACCCGCGACGACTTTCCTGGAACATGATGATCTCTATTCATCCGGCGGACACACCTTTGTGCAGGTGGCGCGCGCGCTTCTGACCCCCCTGGCTGACGCCCGGCCCAACCGATGGGTCATCGCCGAATTGGCCAGGCGTCTCGGTGTCGATGACGAGGGGTTCCGCCGGTCGACCCTCGACGTCATGGAAGAAACCCTGTCGCGCACCGGCCTGCCAGGCCTGGCCGAGATCGAAAATCCCGGCTGGTATGACGCCGGGAAAACCTTTGCCGATCATCACCATTCGGAAGGCTTCGGCCATGCCGATGGCCGGTTCCATTTCTATCCGGACTGGCCGTCTCAAGGTCGTCACGAGGCGTCTAGGCTTCCCCTACTGCCCGATCATTCGGACGTTTGGGAAGGCGGTGATCGGGATCACCCCTACCGCCTGATGACCTCGCCCGGCCATGACTATCTGAATTCCACGTTCACCGAGACGCCGTCCTCGCAGAAAGCCATGGTTCGGCCCTGCGTGCTGATGACCCAGCAAGATGCCAACCGGGAAAACCTGATGGAAGGCGACCGGGTGCGGCTGGGAAACAAGCGTGGATCGGTCCTGGTGCATGTCAAAATCGCTGACGCGCAACAATCCGGTATCCTTGTGGTCGAGAGCATCTGGCCCAACGAGGCCTTCGAGGAGGGCCTCGGCATCAATACCCTGGTCGGTGCCGACCCGGTGTTGCCGGGCGGCGGGGCGGCCTTTCACGATGTGGCCTGCTGGTTGCGGGCCGCACCCTGAAATCAGGGAGCCTGAAGTTAAGGAGCTTGAGGTTAAGGAGCCTGAATTTAAGGAGAATGACAGCCATGAACGCCATGTCAGACAGGCCTGATCCCCACGTCATTGTCGTTGGCAACGAAAAGGGTGGGTCCGGCAAGTCCACCACCTGCATGCACGTGCTTGTGGCCTTGATGAAAAAGGGCCTCGGTGTCGGCTGCCTGGACCTGGACGCGCGCCAGGGAACACTGAGCCGCTACGTCGCCAACCGCACGGCCTTCAGTCAGGAAAACGGCCTGAACCTGCCGATGCCCGAACACATCGCCATTCAGCCGTCAGAACTGGCCGAGAAGTCTGTGGCGGAAGCGGACGAGTTGGCCCGCCTACAGGCGGCTGTCCTGGACCTTGCCGGTCGGGCGGACGTTATCCTGATCGATACGCCGGGGAACGACACTCACCTGACACGACTGGCCCATTCCTTCGCCGATACCTTGATCACACCCTTGAACGACAGCTTTATCGATCTGGATGTTCTCGCCGATGTGGATCCCAAGACCCTGCAAATCCGGAAGCCAAGCCGATACGCGGAACTGATCTGGGCCGAGAAGATGCGCCGCGCCAAACGCGATGGCTCGTCGATCGACTGGATTATCCTCCGCAACCGGTTGAGCCATCTGGATGCCCACAACAAGCGTGCCATGGAACGCCTGGTGGAGCAGTTTGCCAAACGTTTCGGCGCGCGGGTCGTACCGGGCTTCGGCGAACGGGTGATTTACCGGGAACTGTTTCTGAAAGGCCTGACCCTACTCGATCTGCGCGATATTCGCCCCGAAGGCGGATTGAACCTGTCCCAGGTCGCCGCCCGCCAAGAGGTTCGCAGTCTGATCGATGCCATTAAACTGCCGGAACATCTGTTGGCCCGATCCGCATAAATGTTCGACGCGGAGAGCCGTGGCGAAGGCGCACTACGCACCCTAAATTTATGGCATGACAGAAAAAGCCCTGACCAAGGCCCAGGCGGACCAGGTCGCCGTCGATGCCTTCCTGAAAAAAGCCTCCGCCGTCGCCCCTCTGCAGGCGGGTCGTCCCGGTCGATTGATGTTTGCCATCGATGCGACCGCCAGCCGACAGCCCACCTGGGATATGGCAAGCCAGGTCCAGGGCGAGATGTTTCAGGCGACCCGTGAACTGGGCGGCCTGGACCTTCAAGTCGTCTTCTTTCGGGGCTTCGGCGAATTCCGCGCCAGTCCCTGGCTGGCCTCCGGCGAGGACGTTGCCCGGCGGATGACCAAGGTCTCTTGCCTGGCCGGGCGGACGCAGATTGCCAAGGTCTTGCAACATGCCTTGAACGAAACCGCCAAGCGAAAGGTCAATGGCCTGATCTACATCGGCGATTCTCTGGAAGAAGATATCGACGAGTTGGGTGAGCTGGCCGGCAAGCTGGGTGTCGTCGGTCTGCCCGTTTTCCCCTTTCATGAGGGGGATGATCCGGTTGCTTCTTTCGGGTTTTCACAATTGGCAAAACTCTCGGGAGGCGTGTATTGTCCTTTCGAGCCCGGCGCGGCTGACCGGCTGAAAGCGCTGTTGGGAGCGGTTGCAGTCTATGCGTCTGCCGGGCGGGAAGCCCTTTTGCGACTTTCAACCCGAGGATCAGGTTCCGGGAATGCGGATATCAAGCGGCTTGTTGATGGCCTTAAGAGGGGGGGCGCATGATCGCTTGGTTTGTCCTCGGGCTGGCCTTGCTCGCCGGCTTTCTTTTGATGCTCCGCTGGTTCGTGAACGCGGAGCCAAAGGCGGTCCTGAAGGGGCTCAAATGGGCGGGGGCCTCCGTCTTTGCCCTGGTCGCGGGCTTTCTGCTGCTGACCGGGAAACTCGCCTGGATTTTCATGGCCCTGGCGGCTCTGCTGCCCTGGTTCATGCGGGCCCGTGCTCTCGCCAACGGGGCCAAGATTTTCCGGCGGATGTCGGGCGGTGCGGCCGGTCCGCGCAAAAGCGACATCGAAACCGACTATCTGCGCATGGATCTGGATCACGAGACCGGGCGGTTATCCGGCGAGGTGTTGAAAGGCGAATTTCAAGGCGCGCAGTTGGCCGATCTGTCTCTCGCAGACCTCGCCCGGCTCTGGCGCTTTCTGGAGACGGCGGATCCGCCGTCGGCCCGCTTGGTGGAGAGCTTTCTGGACCGGGCGCACCCGGATTGGCGCAATGCCGCGTCTCAGGGCGGGGAACACGGGCAGGATGGGCCGGAATTTGGGCCGGGAGCCGCTGGAAAGGCGGACAATGGCACCATGACGCGGGACGAAGCCTTCGCCATTCTGGGGTTGGAGCCGGGTGCCGGTTCGTCTCAGATCAAGGAAGCCTATCACCGATTGATCGCATCGCTGCATCCGGACAAGGGCGGTTCCACCTATCTGGCGGCGAAAATCAATCAGGCCAAGGATCTCTTGCTTCGATCCTGAGCCCATCTTCAAGATGCCGGGGAAAATCGTGCAGAGACTGAGTTTTTTCTTAAGTATAGCCCTGGCTGTTGGGTTGTTATCGTCGACGGGTGCCCGAGCCGCCTCCTGCACGTTCGAGGGGTTGAAGCGCGGCCATGAACGCATGATGGATCTGGCTGCCAGGGGACCGTCGGCGGAGCTGGACAACCTTGCCCGAACCCTGAGCCAACGAGGCCTGGCACCGGCGGAACGCCTGATGGCCCACAGTCTTGAACGGAAGGGTAAGCGCGCCCAGGCGGCGATCTATGCCTGGCGGGCCAGCCGGTCCGGCGATGCGGCGGCGGAGAAGCTGCGCCGGAAGCTTCTGAAAGGCATGAAGAAGGATAAAATACAATCGATCCGCAAAGGGGCAGCACAGCCGTTGCAGCAGGCCTGCCCGCAACCGGTGAAAGCCAAGGCCAAGTCCACGGATCGCTGGTTCTTCGGGGATCTCGAAATCCGCCTCGTCGACTTGAAGGATTTTCAGAGCGAACTGGTCAACGAGCGTTTGGAACTCCTGATTGCCGAAGCCATGCGTTTGGCCCCCAATGCGGGGACCTTGTTTCGGGTGATCAGGCGGATTGAGGTCATACCGGGCGGTCGCTATGACCGTTACATCGGTTGGAGGGACGTGGGCGAGAAACGGGTGCTGCAGTTCTCGGTCGCGAACCTGTTGGACGAAAAACCGACCTATGCTGCGCGGGCGCTTCTCCTGGCGGCATCGGAGGAATGGTTCAACCACCTGAAAGGGGCGAGCTTCCGCGATCTCTATGGAGAAACCTACAAAGGCATCCGAATTCGCGGCAGCCTCTATCCCGATCACAAGAACAAACCCTTTCTGGAGGCGATGCGCAGAGCCATCGATATGGGGGCCCGGTTGCCAAAGGCGGCCCTGCCGGCCTTCAACGCGATCGGGGAGATTCGCTACAATCCGCCGTCAAAGCATTTCAAGCGTTTCGGCCCGGCGGATTCGTCCGTGGCTTTCTATCGGCGGGGTATCAATCAGGGCAAAAGGCGGGTGATCTTTATTCGTCGCAACGTTCGTTGGGATTCGCCGCTGGGCTTGCTGCTGTCGCTGGTGCATGAAGGTCAGCACATCCTCCAGGATCAAAAGGCGGAGCGATACCGGCGGAGCCTCAAAAATGGGACCGCCGGAAGCCAAGCGAAGGCTCGCAAGGACTATGTGAACCGTTGGTATCGTGGGGTTGAACGCGAGGACCGGCGGATATCAGACATTACCTTTGAATGTGAGGCCCTGGCCCTGGAAATCACGGTGGCCAAGCACCTGGATGCGCCGGTCAGTTCGGTGGCCAGTTCCGGGTATCTCGGTGTCTGCCCTGACGCCAATATCGCCATCAACCGTTGGAAAGATGACCGCATGCTGAGCCGTTAGGGCGCTGCCCGACCGCTTGGCTTGTGGGGCCTTTGCGCTTGGGCTACAACAGCGCACTCGAAGGTCAAAAGCTGCTCCTGTGGCCACTTCCCAACGGCCTGGGGACGGAGCGCGAAAAAAACGGACTCATGGGGGAAATCGATGGTCAAACCCGTCCGCAAAGCCGTCTTTCCGGTTGCCGGTCTCGGTACCCGCTTCCTGCCCGCCACCAAGGTTATGCCGAAAGAAATGCTGTCGGTGGTCGATAAGCCACTGATCCAGTATGCCGTCGAAGAGGCGCGGGATGCCGGTATTACTGAATTCTTCTTCGTCACCGGGCGGGGCAAGCACGTCCTGGTCGAACACTTCGACCATGCGGTCGAGTTGGAAAAAACCCTTGCCGAACGTGGCAAGACGCAAGCGCTGAAATCCCTCGAATGCCTGCCGACTGACAGCCGGGTGTTTTCCACCCGCCAGAACGATCCCTTAGGGCTTGGCCACGCGGTCTGGTGCGCCCGCGCCTTTGTGGGTGATGAGCCTTTCGCCGTGCTTTTGGCCGACGACCTGATTCTGGCCGAACCGGGTGCCCTGAAGCAGATGATCCAGGCCTATGAAGAGGTCGGCGGCAACGTGGTCGCTGTCGAGGACGTACCGCGCGAGCAGACAAACCGCTATGGCATCCTGGATGTGGTCGAAGACAACGGTCGGCTGGCACGTGCCAAGGGCTTGGTTGAGAAACCGGACCCGGCGGAGGCCCCGAGCACGCTTTCGATTATCGGGCGCTACATCCTCCAACCGGATGTGTTTTCGCATCTGGACAAGCAGGAGCGCGGAGCCGGCAACGAAATCCAGTTGACCGACGCCATGGCGAAGACCATTCCGGATCTGCCGTTTCATGGGCTCCGGTTTGACGGAACGCGGTTCGACTGCGGTTCGAAGCCGGGCTTCATCGAGGCTAACCTGGCCTTTGCGCTTGCCCGCGACGACCTTCGCCGTGACATAACTGACATCTTAAAGCGCTATACGGCAGCCTGACATGGTGCGAATCCTGGGGACACAATGGACTCACAGGGGATTCGCAGGCTTCATCGATGGGGCCCAACCACCTGACAACACCAGAAAGACCGGACCAGACTTGGCCTTATTCGGGCAAGGGGCCGGAGCAAGATTGGGGATCTAGATATGCGGATTGCGATGATTGGTACCGGCTATGTCGGATTGGTTTCCGGTGCCTGTTTTTCCGAATTCGGCCACGATGTGGTTTGCGTCGATAAAGACGAAAGCAAGATTGAAAAGCTGCATAACAATGTCATGCCGATCTTCGAGCCGGGGCTCGACGCGCTCGTGGAGAGCAACGTCAAGGCCGGGCGGCTGACCTTTACCACTGACCTGTCTTCGGCGGTTGACGGCGCGGACGCGGTGTTCATCGCGGTCGGCACACCGACGCGCCGTGGGGATGGCCATGCGGATTTGTCCTATGTGTATGCGGCGGCGGAAGAAATCGCGGCTGCCATGACTGGGTACACGGTCGTGGTGACCAAATCGACCGTGCCCGTGGGGACGGGACGTGAAGTGGAAAAGGTCATCAAAGGCGTGCGCGCCGACGCCGACTTCGATGTTGTCTCCAATCCGGAATTCCTGCGCGAAGGGGCGGCGATCAATGATTTCATGCGGCCCGACCGCGTTGTGATCGGGACCCAGTCCGAGCGTGCCCAGGCCGTGATGAAGGCTCTGTATCGCCCGCTTTACCTGATCGAAACGCCGATCTTGTTCACCTCCCGCCAAACGTCGGAATTGATCAAGTACGCCGCCAACACCTTCCTGGCGACCAAGATTACCTTCATCAACGAAATCGCCGACCTCTGCGAAAAGGTCGAGGCCGATGTGCAGGACGTGGCGAAGGGTATCGGCCTTGATGGCCGGATCGGTAAGAAGTTTCTGCACGCGGGCCCCGGTTACGGGGGGTCCTGTTTCCCGAAGGATACGCTGGCCCTGGTGCACACGGCGCAGGACGTGGGCAGTCCGCTGCGGATTGTTGAGACCGTGGTCGACATCAATGCCAAGCGCAAGAAACAGATGGCCGAGCGCATCATTGATGCCGCCGGTGGTGATTTGAACGGCAAGACGGTGGCCGTCCTCGGTCTGACCTTCAAGCCGGAAACCGACGACATGCGCGACAGCCCGTCGCTGGATATCGTCCCGGCCCTGGTGGAAGCGGGTGCCAGTGTAAAGGCGTTTGATCCGGAAGGCATGGAGGAGGCCAAGCCGCTACTGCCGGCCATCACCTATTGCGAGGGTGCCTATGAGGCGATCGAAGGGGCGGATGTCCTGGCCATCGTGACCGAGTGGAACGAGTTCCGCGCGCTGAACCTCGACAAGATCAAGGGCCTGATGAAGCGCCCTGTCTTGGTCGATCTGCGCAACATCTACAATCCGCAGGAAATGGCCGACGAAGGGTTCATCTATTCCTGCCTGGGGCGTGCCCGCCCGCTGACCAGTTCTCAGAACTCCGGGGCCTGAGGAGAGCCATCATGACCGGCCATCAGATCGAGCCCACCATCCTTCGGGAATACGATATCCGAGGTATCGTTGACGAGACGATCACGGAAGACGACTATTTCTGGGTGGGCCGGGCCTTTGCGACCGTCATGGCGCGTGAGGGGCTGAGTTCGGTCGCTGTCGGCTTCGATGGCCGGCTGCACTCGCCGAAACTGGCGAACAAACTAATCGACGGCCTGGTGGCCGGTGGCCGGGACGTGACCCTGGTGGGCTTAGGCCCGACGCCCATGCTCTACTACGCCACCCACGCGCTACCGGCGGATGCCGGTATCATGGTCACGGGGTCGCACAACCCGCCCAATTACAACGGCATCAAGATGATGCTGGGCGGCAAGCCGTTCTTTGGTCCCCAGATCCAGGAACTCGGCAAGATCGCTGCGGAAGGTGCCGTCGCAGGCGGTGCCGGGATGCACCGGGAACATGATCTGCTGGACGACTATGTGGCCCGCCTGGTTCATGACCTATCCGACGGAAAGGCCCTGAACGTCGCCTGGGATCCGGGCAACGGGTCTGCAGGCGAAGCGGTTAGCCGTCTGGTCAAACAGCTGCCGGGCAATCACTACCTGATCAACGAAACCATCGACGGGACTTTCCCGGCCCACCATCCGGACCCCACGGTGGAAAAGAACCTGGACCAGTTGAAGGCTCTGGTAGCCGAGAAGAACTGCGACCTTGGTTTCGCTTTCGACGGGGACGGTGACCGGCTCGGCGTGATTGATGGCCAGGGGCGGGTGCTTTGGGGCGATCAGATGCTCTGTGTCCTTGCGCGGGACGTGCTGGCCGACCAGCCGGGGGCGACGATAATTACGGATGTGAAAGCCAGCCGCCTGTTCTTTGACGATATCAAGCGCCAGGGCGGCAATCCGATGATGTGGAAGACCGGCCACTCCCTGATCAAGGCCAAGATGGCGGAAACGGGCTCGCCTCTGGCCGGTGAAATGAGCGCGCATATCTTCTTCAAGCATCGCTACTATGGCTACGATGATGCGCTCTATGCCGCTATCCGGATGATCAGCGTGCTCGCGACCTCTGACGAAAGCCTCGCCGATATGCGCGACGCCATGCCGGCCTATGTCAATACGCCGGAAATGCGCTTCGATTGCCCTGATGATCGCAAGTTCGACGTCATCGAGACGGTGAAGGAGTATCTGGACGCCCTGACCGGGGTCGCCGTGCTGACCATGGACGGCGTTCGGGTGGAGAGTGCGGAGGGATGGTGGCTGCTGCGCGCCTCCAACACCCAGGCTGTATTGGTGGCCCGCTGCGAATCGGATACCGAGGGCGGGTTGGAACACCTGAAACAGGCCCTGGCCGACGCGCTGAAGGTTGCCGGAATCGATGCCTCTGCCGCCTTGGCAGCCGTCTAAAGGACGCATGGCGCGCTATTTCTTTTTCGGTACCTTGATGGACGATACCGTCCGACGGCTGGTCGTCGGACGCCGTCCCGTTGAACCCGGCTTTTTGATGGGCTTTCAGCGGTTCTATGCGCCGCGGGGCAGCTATCCCGTCCTGGTTCCGGCAAGCGAGGAGGCCGTAATCAAGGGCCTACTGGTCGATGGCATTAATGCCAAGGCGGCAAGAAGGCTCGAGCTTTTTGAAGGGCCAGAGTACCGGGCGGAGCTGCTGACGATCCGCCGGGGTGCCCCAAACGGCGAGTCCATTCAAGCCCGGGCCTTTCAAACGCGACCA
The DNA here is from genome assembly GCA_049603795.1 of Magnetovibrionaceae bacterium. Lineage (GTDB taxonomy): Bacteria > Pseudomonadota > Alphaproteobacteria > Rhodospirillales > JBMYSY01 > JBMYSY01. Next base: position 23,378 of record JBMYSY010000026.1, on the reverse strand, counting down.
GGCGTCACGCATCGGCCAAAGCTTTGGGACTACGGGGCCTGGCAGCGCAGAGAGCGCATGGCCTACCTGGAGCGGGTGAGGGATTGGGCCCGGCGGGTGGCCTAACGGCGGATGTTCGTTGCAACCTGCATCGGGTCTTTTACGATCAGTTCCATGCAACTGATCTTGCGGGCTTCCAACTGTTGGCAGGCCCGTTGGGCCTCTCTCTTGCCCAGTCCGACGATGCGGGCGCGGTAGAGCCGCTTGCCGTTCTTTTTCTTCAAGGGCTCCACCTTGATCCGACCGGACCGGAGCACGTCAGGCACCTTCTCCATGGCCTTGCGGGCCATTTCGTAGGCGGGGTTGTAGCGGGAATAGGCTCCGACCTGGACACCCCAGGTGCCGATCAGGCTGCGATCCAGCTTTTCCGGCGGGGTGAGGGTTGGCTTGGCGGTGACGACGGGGCTGACCTCTGTCGTCAAGGTGGGTGTCGTCGTGGTGGGGGCTGCGGCGACCTTGTCCCCGTTGGGGTCTGGCTTGCGGGGCGGTGTGGAGGAGACAAAGGCGTCTCGCGTGCCCACGGCCTCAAAGCCTTTGTCCAGGAGCCGCGCCATCAGCTTGTTCCGGGCCTTCGCTGTCCGGCCGCCGAACACAACTCCGATCAGGCGCTTGTTGCCCCGCTTCGCCGAGGTGGCAAGGTTGAAGCCGGACGCGCGGATATATCCGGTCTTCAAGCCGTCAGCACCACGATAGGTCTTCAGCAACTTGTTGTGGCTGCGATAGGTCTTGCCCTTCATGGCAAAAGAGGTGCGTCCGAAGAGGTCATAGAATTCCGGGAAGTCGCGCATCAGCGCCTTGGCCAGGCGCGCCATATCCCTGGCCGTTGAGAGTTGGCCTCTGTTCGGCAAACCCGAGGCATTGCGAAAGGTGGTGCGCTTCATGCCAAGCGTGCGGGCCTTTGCCGTCATGCGCAGCGCAAAGTCCCGTTCAGAACCGGAGTGGTTTTCGGCAATCACCGTGGCGACGTCGTTGGCTGACTTCACGATCAGCGACAAAATGGCGTCCCTGACCCGGATTGTGGAGCCGGCACGAAGACCGATTTTCGACGCCGGCTGGCGGGCTGCCCGAGCCGTGACCTTCAGCGGCGTTTGCATGTTCCATTGGCCCCGCTTGATGTTGTCGAAGGCCATGTAGAGCGTCATCATCTTGGTCAGCGAGGCCGGGTAATTGCGGGTGTCCGCATTTACGGCGTGAAGGATTCTGCCGGTGTCGGCATCGACCACAAAGGCCGCGTACTTGGCCTGAGCCGGAGATTGGCCGCAGACGAGAAGTGCCAGTGTGAAACAGGCCGCCAGGGCGAGGCTTTTTAAGTGAGGCATCTTACTTTGCAATCGACCTGACAAACCGAGGGTTCTAGGACATCTGCTTTCCCGTTTTGGGGGCTTTTCCCCACAGGCCGTTCGGGCCCCTTGGGCGCCGTCGATGAACGTTGGTGCGACGGATGCCATCGGATTCACTGCTGACGGTCTAGAGTTTAGGTAAGCCATCAGGACCTGTCCATGTTGACGGATACACTTTCGCCGGATTCGCATCTCATCTTTTCGGTCCTTTGTACCCGCCGAAGACCGGTGGCATCGGTCCGGGTGTGAGATGGCCAGAAACCCGATAGGGCGGACCAAGGTTGGAAAACTATGGCAGATCATGGCAGGTTGCCGTTAACAGAGACTAAACAGGACCGCTATCAGGCCATAACTCCGGGGTGCTAGCCCTGTGCTCGCGAGAATGGCTTATTACCGGTGGAAGAGTGGGGCTCATGTTGGGTAAAAATCTGATTTTATTGTGGATTTCGGCCTTCGTGATATCCTTAGGCGGCTGTACCTTTGCCGGGGCCCCGGGTACGCCGGTCGGCTGGAAAGCCTCCTGGTTCAGCTATCTGAATGGAGATGATATCCGCAGGAGCTGTTCCGAGCAGGGACCGGAGCGCTATCGGCTGGTTTACAACGCCGTCTATCAAGAGCAGGTCAGAGCCTACGACGTCATTTCGAAGTCGGATGGCTCAGCCACCATGAGGGCCCGCATCTGGGGTGAGGCCGATCTCACCAACATCACGCTTAGTTTCCGGAATTTTGATCCCTTCGAGCCTTGGCGCCATGTGGAAAGTCGAACCGACCTCAGAGCTGAAGACTTGGATCGCTTGAAACGCGCGCTGGCCAGTGATTCGCCAAGGGAGACCGATGCCGGTCGGCGGCTGACGTCAGACAATTTCTTCTGGTTCGTCATTGCCTGTGAAGCAGGAACAGTGCGATTCGACGCCTTCGTCTGGCCAGACAGCGGATTCGACCAGTTGGCTTTTCCGAAATTGGTCTTCGGCTGGGATTTCTCTGAACGTGCGATCAATCAACCCCGCAAAACCACGGATTTAGAGCTCTACGGCGGTTCGGATCGGGATTCGTTGAGGGCGCGGCCCTTTGCCTTGACTGTGGGGCAGAACGGGCTTGTTCATCATGGAACGTTGTTTTGAAGCCCTGTTTGCGCAATGATCTGACTATATTGCTGCGACTGCTAAATTATTTTTGCTTCAAGCACATGTCCGTGTTCGGTCTGAGCGAGGCGTGTTTTGATAAATCAACTTAATAACAATGAGATAGGCGTAATTTTGATGCCCTGTTTCGGCTTTGTTGCACTGCACAATAATCATTGACGCGAAGCGGTGAGAGGCGTATAACCCTCTCGTGATGTTGCGGTGCAGCACGGCGCTGGAAGCGCATTCCGGCAACCTGTCAGAACCGCCGAGCCAGACCATCGTTCACGGGGGCCATGCGACCGTCCCCGCCAAGGAACAGACCAGGAGATATTAAGATGACCGCCAAGAAAACCACCGCCGCTCCGGCCGCCGCTGCCGCTGACCAAGTTGAAGCCGCTGTCGCAGCCAGCAAGGAAACCGTTGAAGCCGCTGTGAAGGCCGGCACCGAAGCCGCCACCAAGTCCGTGGAAAAGGCCGTTGCCATGACCAAGGAAAACGTCGACGCCGCTGTCAAAGCCGGCAACGATGCCGTCAAGTCCTACGAAGACGTCGTTTCCTTCGGCAAAGAAAACGTCGAAGCCGCCGTTGCTTCCGCCAACATCCTGACCCAGGGTGCCCAGGACTACACCAAGGCCGTCTTCGCTCTGGCCCAAGCCAGCTTCGACGATGGCGTTGCCGTCACCAAGAAAGTCATGGCCTGCAAAACGCCGCAGGAAGTGATCGAACTTCAGAACGCTTTCGCCAAGACCAGCTACGACAAGATGGTCGGCGAAACCAAGAAGCTCTCCGACTTGCTGGTTAAGACCTCGGAAGAAGCCGCCAAGCCGCTCGCCGCTCGCGTCGAACTGGCTGTCGAGAAGTTCTCCAAGCCGCTTGCTGCCTGATCACCCCCCCCCGATAGGGCAGCTCGTAGGGACGCCCGATGGCTTCGGCCATCGGGCGTTTCTCTTTTGTGGTTCAATATTCCACACGGGAATAAGGCCCGGGGATTGGCCGGTGATTGGAAAGGGCTCTTCGGAGCCTTTGCCGTTTCCATAGTCCAAACGAATTAAGCCCCTACAAGAAGGTGGTTTCTATCCACACACCTGATCTGCATGGTCGTATCGGAAGAGAGCTTCAAGGCCTTTATTGCCGAGCCCTGTTCTCATATATTGAAGGCATGAGCAGTTCAGATGCCCGTGACGGGATTCTTCATCGACTGCCGGTCATGACCGGCGGCCCGGTATTGACCGGCGACGACAGAGATCACTTCCACGATGATGACGGTGGCCAGAACACCGGAATTGCCGTCAAGCCGCGCGCCAAGACCAAAAAGCCCAGCATGTACAAAGTGCTGATGCTCAATGACGACTACACCCCGATGGAGTTCGTGGTGCACGTCCTTGAGCAGTACTTCGCCAAGAATCACGAGGAAGCGACGAAGATCATGCTTCACGTGCACCAGCGGGGCGTCGGCGTCTGCGGCGTTTTCACCTACGAGGTGGCGGAAACAAAGGTCACCCAAGTGATGGACTTGGCAAGACAGCACCAACACCCGCTACAATGCACCATAGAGAAAGACGGAGACGGAGACTGATCGCCTAGATGCCTTACACCAGCCCTCTCGATAAGCCGTAAATCGGCAGAGAAGGTCCCTCATGGAGAGGTTCGGTAGAAGTGACATTCTGCTGGATTGGGGGAAGGGGCTCAAACCAGAGACGACTGTCCGGCATATCAGGCAGGAGCAAGCCTGGTTCCCGGAAGAGCTAAGGAGCACTTATGCTTTCACGCAATCTCGAGCAAACCCTTCACCGCGCCCTGGCGCATGCGACAGAACGTCAACACGAATACGCGACACTGGAACATCTGCTGTTGGCCTTGATTGATGATCAAGATGCCATTGCGGTACTGCGGGCCTGTGGGGTCGAACTGGACCAACTCCGCGACGATCTTCTGGATTTCATCGACAACGATCTGGAAGGCATCGTCGGCGAAGCAGGGCTTGATCCGAAGCCGACCACCAGCTTTCAGCGGGTCATCCAGCGGGCCGTGATGCACGTCCAGTCCTCCGGGCGGGAGGAGGTGACCGGTGCCAACGCCCTGGTGGCCATCTTCTCCGAGCGGGAAAGCCATGCGGTCTACTACCTGCAGGCGCATGATATGACCCGGCTTGATGCGGTGAACTACATCAGTCATGGCATTGCCAAGGTCAGTGGGGAAGGGAAGGCGAAAACGCCCCACGGCGCGGAAGACGGCATGGAATCGGAAAATGTGGTCAAGAAAGGTCACGAGGCCCTGGATTCCTATTGCGTGGACCTGAACCACAAGGCCTCCGAAGGCAATATTGACCCCCTGATCGGTCGTGACGCCGAGGTGGAACGCACCATCCAGATCCTCTGTCGCCGGAACAAGAACAACCCCTTGTTCGTGGGGGATCCCGGTGTCGGCAAGACGGCCATCGCAGAAGGGCTCGCCAAGCGAATCGTCGATAAGGATGTCCCCGACGTCCTGGTTGACGCGACCATCTATGCGCTCGACATGGGCGCGCTGCTCGCCGGGACCCGCTATCGCGGCGATTTTGAGGAGCGGCTGAAGAATGTCATGGGCGAACTTGAGGGGCTGGACCACGCCATTCTGTTCATCGATGAAATCCATACGGTGATCGGTGCGGGGGCGACTTCCGGCGGCTCCATGGATGCCTCCAATATTCTGAAGCCAGCGCTTCAAAAGGGCTCACTCCGGTGCATGGGGTCGACGACCTACAAGGAGTATCGCGGGCATTTTGAGAAAGACCGAGCCCTGGTTCGCCGGTTCCAGAAGATCGATGTCTATGAGCCGTCCATTGACGATGCCATCAAGATCCTGCACGGCCTGAAGCCCTATTTCGAAGAGCACCATAAGGTGCGATATACGGGCGAAGCCATCAAAACCGCTGTCGAACTCTCGGCTCGCTACATCGGCGACCGCAAGTTGCCCGATAAGGCGATCGACGTTATCGACGAGGTGGGGGCCAGCCGCATGCTGCTGCCCGAGGCCAAACGGAAGAAGACCGTTTCGGTCAAGGATGTCGAGGAAGTGGTCGCCAAGATCGCCCGCATACCGCCCAAGTCGGTCAGCCGGGACGACAAGAAAGCCCTGGCCAACCTGGAACGGGACCTGAAAACGGTCGTGTTTGGCCAGGACAACGCTATCGAGGCGCTGTCGAGCGCCATCAAGCTCTCGCGCGCCGGTCTTCGGGAACCTGAAAAACCCATCGGCAACTACCTGTTCTCCGGCCCGACGGGTGTGGGCAAGACCGAGGTCGCCCGTCAGTTGGCCGCCACGCTCGGCGTTGAGCTGACCCGCTTCGATATGTCGGAATACATGGAGCGGCACAGCGTTTCCCGCTTGATCGGTGCCCCGCCGGGCTACGTCGGTTTTGACCAGGGGGGCATGCTGACCGATGCCATCGATCAGAACCCGCACTGTGTCCTGCTGCTCGACGAGATCGAAAAAGCCCACCCTGACCTGTTCAACATTCTGCTTCAGGTGATGGACCACGGGAAACTGACCGACCACAACGGCAAACACGTGGATTTCCGGAATGTCATACTGATCATGACCACCAACGCCGGCGCGGCAGACTTGGCCAAGCCTGCCATCGGGTTCGGTCGCGATGATCGGGTTGGCGACGACAAGGAAGCGATCGAAAAACTGTTCACCCCGGAATTCCGCAACCGCCTCGATGCGATCATTCCCTTTGCCAATCTTGTGCCGGAAGTGGTCTCCAAGGTGGTCGACAAGTTCGTCATGCAGCTGGAAGGTCAGCTGGCCGACCGTGCTGTGGAAATCGAACTGTCCGAGGAGGCCCGGGAATGGCTGGCAACAAAGGGTTACGACAAGCTCTTCGGTGCCCGTCCGTTGTCACGGGTGATCCAGGAGAACATCAAGCAGCCTCTGGCCGAAGAGCTCCTGTTCGGCAAGCTGACCAAGGGTGGCGTCGTTCGGGTCGAGGTGACCGACAACAAGCTGAGCTTCAGCTTCCCTGCACCGAAACCCCAAGCGGCCAAGGCAAAGAAGCCGCGCAAGCGCAAGGGCGGCGGGGAAGACGGTAGTGGCCCGAAGGTGCCCGCGTTGGTCGAATAACCAGATGTTCCAAAATTTCTAAAAATAAAAGGGCCTCCCTTCGTGGAGGCCTTTTTTTCGGTCGGTCGAATGCCTACTCCTGGACAGGTGGCTTGCGCTCCAAAAAAACACTACTTTTGGGGTGGCATCCGCTGCCTGTTTATCCCAGGTTTGACTCAAGTGCGTCCGCAGTGTCCTGCCGCTAAGTAAGAGAGGTGATTGAGCCGTGTTGGGGATTGTTTTTACCGAATTTCTGGAGATGGTCGAAGGCAGCTTTTCGCCCGAGATGGCCGACAAGCTGTTGGAGACCGAGGGGCTTTCGACAGGCGGTGTCTACACGGCCGTCGGCAACTATCCGCACAGTGATATGGCCAAGATGGTGGTACGCCTGAGCGAGGAGCTCGATGTGCCGATCCCCGACCTGCTTCAGGCCTTCGGGACTTATCTTTTCGGGCAGTTCGTAAAGGGTTACCCGGCGTTTTTCGAGGGCGTTGGTTCGGCGCTCGATTTTCTGCAAGGGATTGAAGAGCGGATTCACACCGAAGTCCGCAAGCTCTATCCGGAAGCCCAGCTGCCGGGTTTCACCTTCGAGAGGCCGGCGGCGGATCACCTGATCTTGCACTATTCGTCCGAACGTCACCTTCAGGACCTGGGACTGGGCTTGATCAAGGGCTGCGCGCAGCATTTCGGCGAAAAGATCGATGTGGCGATTACGGATTCCTCGACCCCGGAACTCGCCAAGGTACAGTTTGATTTGAGAGCCCAGGCGGCATGATGGACCCCGAGCTCGCTGAACGTCGCCTCCAGCGCGAACGGGCCGCCCGAAAGGAGGCGGAGCGACTGCTCGAGTCCAAGTCACGGGAATTGTTCGATTCCAACGAGGAATTGCGCCGCACGCTGGAGACCCTAGAGGAACGGGTGGCGGAGCGAACCAGGGAACTCCAGGACGCTCTGGCGCATGCGGAAGAAGCCAACAGGGCGAAGACCGCCTTCGTGGCCACCATCAGTCACGAGCTGCGAACGCCCATGAACGGCATCATGGGCATGGCGGAATTGTTGGCCCAGACCGATCTGGATGCGGACCAGCGCCGCCAGACCGAGGTGATCAGCCAGTCCGGCGGGCGGCTCCTGCGCATCATCAACGAACTTCTGGATGTCGCCAAGGTCGAAGCGGGACGGCTGGACCTGTTGGAAGAAGAATTTGATCTGGGCCGCCTTGTCGTCGGAGCTGTCCAGGCCGTTGAGCCCTCCGCCGAGGAAAAGGGTCTCGAACTCCAGGTGCAGGTGGATCCCGTGGCGGAAGGACGCTATCGGGGTGATGGCGGTCGGCTTGGCCAGGTTTTGATCAATCTTTTGGGCAACAGTGTGAAGTTTACGGACCAGGGATCGGTTATGCTTCGCGTCCGCAGTGTTTCGCTAACAGACGAGGCGGCACGCATCGGGTTTGTGGTCCGCGATACGGGCATCGGCATCGACAAGGCCTCGCTCGAAAGCCTCTTTGACCCCTTCACCCAAGCCGATAACAGCCCGAAGCGACGCCATTCCGGGACCGGCCTGGGCCTCGCGATCTGCCGCAAGCTGGTCAACCTGATGGGCGGCGAAATCGGCGTCGAGAGTGTTCCTCAAGAGGGGTCCACTTTCTGGTTTGAGTTGCCCATGACCCGGGTGGGGGACACCATACCTGACGAGGTGCCCAGCAAAGCGGTTGAACCCGTCACCGAAGCGGCGCAAATCTCGGTTCATCGCCGCGTGCTGGTGGTTGACGACAATGACATCAATCGGGAAGTCGCCTGCGGCTTCCTGGAAGGTTTGGGGCTGGACTCCTGTCAGGCCGAGAACGGCGAAGAAGCTGTTTCTCTTGCCCGAGCGGGTGGCGTCGATTTGATCCTGATGGATCTCCATATGCCGGTGATGGACGGGCTGGAGGCGGCCCAGGCCATTCGTGCCCTGGGCCCTGATTTCCGGCAGATGCCCATTCTGGCGCTGACCGCCGATGCGATGAAGGGCGTATCAGAATCATGCCGGGAGGCCGGGATGAACGGCTACCTCGCCAAGCCCTTTACGAAGGCGGAACTGAAAGCGGCGATCGAAAAGGCATTTTCCGGCCAAAGCCCGGAGAATGCCGACCGAATGATCGCCTGAGAAAGACCTGTGCTCTCAGGCACTGGCAGCGGGACGATTCCTTTTTGATGGCCGTTTCCGGTTTCCCGGTTTCCCATTGCGGGGCTGCGGACGATTATTTCCCCCGGCATTCCGACCCTGACTAGGCCCCTTGGCCTGACCGCCTGGCTTGCGGCCACGAGCGTTGGCGCGTTGGCCGGACTTTTTGTGCGGCGGGGCTTCGGGCGCTTGGACGTCGCCGCTGGCCGGCAGTTCTTTTCCGATCAGGCGCTCGATGTCTTTGAGGTAGCCCTGTTCGGAGCCATCACAAAAGGAGACCGCCACGCCAGAAGCCCCGGCGCGGGCCGTGCGACCGATCCGGTGAACGTAGGCTTCCGGCAGGTTGGGCAGTTCAAAGTTGACCACGTGGGACACCCCATCGACATCGATCCCGCGCGCGGCGATATCGGTCGCCACCAGTATCGGCATCTTGCCGGCCTTGAAGGCCCTGAGGGCCCGATCCCTCTGATTCTGACTCTTGTTGCCGTGAATGGCGGCGGCACTCAGGCCTGCCTGTTCCAGTTGGCGGGTAACACGGTCTGCGCCGTGCTTGGTCCGGGTGAAGACGATGGCGCGGTCGATGGGCTCCTCGCTTAAAACCTCAACCAGCTTCTGGCGCTTGTCCAACCGTGCGACGTGGATCACCCTTTGGTCGATTTTCTCGATCGGGCGCGCCGCCGGTGCGACCGACACCTCTGCCGGGTCGGTCAGGAAATCAGCCGCCAGGGCGCGGATCGGCTTCGGCATGGTTGCCGAGAGCAACATGGTCTGGCGCTGGTTGGGCAGGGCTTCCATGACCTGACGGATCGCCGGGATGAAGCCCATGTCGAGCATCTGGTCGGCTTCGTCCAGGACCACCATCCGGGTGTATTTCAGGCGAAGCGCGCCCGTGCCCATGTGATCCAGCAGGCGACCCGGTGTGGCCACAAGGATATCCACGCCTTTTTCCAGGGCGCGGACCTGCGGGCCCGGCTTGACGCCGCCGACCACGCTGGTGACAAAAACTTTGGAAAAGCGGCTGTAGGCCCGAACACTTTCGGTAATCTGGGTGACCAGCTCGCGCGTGGGGGCCAAGATCAGCGCCCGGCAGCTTCGCGGGCGGGCGCGTTCGTCGCTGGCGGCCAATTGGTGCAAGGTCGGCAGAACGAACGATGCCGTCTTGCCGGTGCCGGTCTGGGCAATGCCAATGCAATCCCGCCCTTCGATCAGGTGCGGAATGGCTTTTTCCTGGATGGGGGTTGGGGTCTCGTAGCCTTCCCGGTCGAGGGCTTTTAGCAGGTTCGGGTTCAGGCCGAGATCTTTAAACAGGGTCAAGAAATAGTCTTTCAGATTGTCCGGGAACAGCCGCGCATTGGCGCAGGCGAAGTGCCGGCACAGGTTTTTTGGCTTGCCTGCGCAGAACAGCAGCCCTTGATGGGATTGGTGGCAGGTACCATGGCCTCTAAAAAGGCTCTCTTGGGCTGCTCTTCCGAAGCCGCCGGTGATCGAACACCCTCTACGCGCGGCTGGATGTGACAGCTTTGACCACAGAAGCCCATTGATTGCAATGGATAATCGGTGCCATCAGCCGAAATACCCTGGACGGATAGAGACCCATCGAGGCAGATTTCAGGGACTTATGTCATCGGCAACAGCGCGTCAGCCGCAACCAGCCTCGGCCAGCACGCGGGCTTGGGATGCGCCTTCGCGAGCCAGTGCAGAGAAAGACCGGGGGCCGACCATCACGGTCGCCTGGCTGGCTGGACCATTACCGAAGCGTTCGATCTGCGCGGTTCGACAAACCCGACAGGTGTTGACCACCAAGATTTGCCCGCCGGCCTTTCGAAAACCGATGCAGCGCTCACCGTCGGCACTGGCGACACCGCCCGACTGCGGATTGGGCGTCACCGCCTCGCAGGCGGCGTCGGATGTGATCCGGGTGCGCCCCGGGCCGCGGAAAGCATGCTCGATGGTCGACTTGGCCGGTATCGTGAAGGTTCGGGAAATCGGCACGGTGTCCGATGGGCGTTTGCGCTGAAGGCTGACGATTCTGCATTGGTTGCAGCGGTTGATCAGGCTGGGACGGCCCTGGAGGTTCACCACCTGCACACAACCGAGCTTCACCTCCTGGTGCAGGGGATGGGACTGCGGCCAGGTGGGGGTCGGTGTCAGCGGGCCGGCATTTGCCGGGGCCAACAGGCAGAGGGTCATGAACAGGGTCAGAGCGAATGTTTTCATGGCCAAAAGGATAAACCAGCCATGGTTAACGAGAGCTTAACCCTGTCTCCTATCGCCCGTTTTCTGTTACTGGCCGTTCTCTTTTCGGAAAGGGGAGCGTTCCATCAGCCAGTCGATCTCGCGTCGAACCTCGGCGGCCTCGCCGGTCAGAAACGTCTCGATTGCCGAGCGAAATCCCTTGTCGCGGACGAAATGGGCGCTGCGGGTCATTTTCGGAAGGTAGCCCCGCTGCAGCTTGTGTGGGCCTTGTGCCCCGGCTTCCACCCATTTCAGGCCGTTCTCGATCGCGAAATCGATGGCGCGATAGTAGCAGGCCTCGAAGTGCAGGAACTTGTAATCTTCCAGGCAACCCCAGTGACGCCCGAAGATGGTGTCCGATCCCCTTAAGTTCAGGGCACCGCCCACCGGCGTACCATCGGCCTTGGAGGCGAGCACCAGGACGATGCTCTCCGGCATTCTCTCCCCGATCAGACTGAAAAAGCTCCGCGACAAATAGGCCTGTCCCCACTTGCGGTCGCTGGTATCCCGATAGAAATGGTAGAAAGCATCCCAATGTGCCTCGGTCAGGTCCGAGCCGGTGAGCGTTTCCAGCACCAACTCGCTCGATGCCACCTCGGCCCGCTCTTTGCGGATGGCTTTGCGCTTGCGGGAGCTCAGCGCGGCCAGGAAATCGTCAAAGGTCCGGTAGCCCTCGTTATGCCAGTGGAACTGCAACCCGATCCGGGGGAGGTAGCCCATGTCGATCAGCAGGTCTGCGTCCTCTTCCGTCGGGAAGGTGATGTGGACCGACGATGCGCCAACCTGGCTGCAGAGCTGGGCCAGGCCGGCTCCGAGGGTTCGCTTCAGGTCTCTTGCCCCGTCGTCTCTCACCAGGAGCCGCGGCCCCGTTGCCGGTGTGAAGGGGACGGAACATTGAAGTTTCGGATAGTAGCGTCCCCCGGCGCGCTCATAAGCATCCGCCCAGCCCCAATCGAAGACGTATTCTCCCCGGCTGTGGTTCTTCAGATAACAGGGGGCTGAGGCGAGCAGCAGGCCCTTGTCATCCTTGATGGTGAGATGCTGCGGCAGCCAACCTGTCTCCGCCGTTGCGGAACCGCTTTCTTCGAGGGCGGAGAGAAAAGCATGGCTCAGGAAAGGGTTGTCGGCCCCAGCGCAGGCATCCCAGTCTTCAGCCGCCACCTCGCCTATGTCTGAAATGACCTGAATGGCGATGGTGTCGCGACCGTCGGGCATAGAACGAAGAGACCTATTGATTGTGCCGATTTCATTCAGATGGGAAGGATGCCGCACTGCGGCAAGCCGAAATGTCGGTGCCGGGATGAGCGCAATCAGTATCCCAGAAAAATCAGATAAATACCGTTAAAGATAGAATATTGATATGAAAATCCACTTTTAGTATCATCTTTGTTATATAGGGCAGGCGAAAGGTTTCAGGCCATGTTTGAACTACTGAATGCCGCCCTGGCATTCACGGTTTTGATGATCGCCCTGTCGGTGGTCGTCGCTGCGCTGGTTGAACTTGTCCAGGCCGTGTTCGGTATGCGCAGCGCCGGTTTGCGCAGAATGCTTGCCCGGCTCTACAAGGATGATATCTGGCCGGTCCTCGGCGAACGCCTGTTGGTTGAAGGTCAAACCACAAACGGGGTTGTGGTTACCGCAGCGGAGGTGAAGAGCCAAAAAAACCGCTACCGCGAAGCGCGGCGTGCCTTCCTTGAGAAAATGACGCTGCAGCGCAGTGTGAAGTCGGAGCGGGACTCGCGCCTGCTCTGGCTCGAAAACGTCGGTCTGGGCTGGCTGCGTAATCTCATGAGAAAGCATATCTTCTGGGACAGGTTCCTCAGGTGGTTGGGGCTTCGCTACCATACCAAGATGACGCTGTTCGAGTTTGCCGGGCGGCTGGCCGATACCGAAGTCGGCAAGCGGATCGGGCAAGGGCGCAACAAGAAAGAAGGAGAGAGCAGCGACAATCCCGATGTTTCGCTCCTCGATAACTGGTTTGAAGGGCTGGCGGAACGGTTCGAGCGATACGGCCAGGATATCCGGGCCGATTTTGCCCAGAGGGCTCGAACGATCTCCATCTTGTCCGCGTTTGTCGTGGCTTTTGTTGTCAATGTCGATGCGGGCTACATCTTTCACCACTTGGTGAACAGCCCGGAAAAAGCCGCACTGATTGCAGATCAGTTTGAAGCGGTGGTTGAGCAGGCCAGGAAAGCCGGCGTTCTGCCGCCCGAGACCGCTGAGGACGGGAGGGAGAACGCCAAGCTCCCTACCGAAGGCACTGCTCCGGGTAATCCAACGACAGATGATCGCGCCGACCAGGCGGAAGCTCAGTTGGAAGAGGCCAAGGAGGCCCTGAAAGAATCGACGGAAACCCTCAAGAAGCTGCAGGACCTCGGCCTTCCGATCGGCCATGCCTACTTCCCCTTCTGCCGCTCGGATATTCGCGTGGATCCGCGTTGCCCGGAGGCGTTTCCGACCCTGCAGGACGCAAAGGCTCGTTTGTCCGAATTGGAAGGTGCCAAAGCGAATATTGAAACGACCATGGCCGCAGCGACGGAGTCCGCGGAAGCCATGCGGAAACTGGCTGCCCTACAGGTCTATTCGGACCCGAGCGGTACGGAGTCCCCAATTAATGAGGCCACGATCAAAGCCGTTATCGCTTCCATGGGTGGGGTTTCAGACGAGATCGGCCAGACATCCATGACCTTGAGTGACGAGATCATCAGGGCTCAGGCCGCCGTTTTTCTTGGCAAAGAGCACCTGAAGGTTTTGGCCCAGGAAAGCAAAGTATCCTTGTTGCGTCTTGAGATTGCTGCCGGCTATGGCGACGAGGTCGCCAACGAGAAGGCATTGTCCAAGGCAGAGCGGGAGCTGATCAGCCTTGACGACAGGTTTTCCGAGGCGCTCGAGCTGGCGGGCTTCACCCGTGGAGAGCAGGGATGGGGTACCGTCCTGACACGCATCACGTCCGGCCAAGGCCTGTCCTGGGTCATCTCGACCTTTATCGCCGGCGTTCTGATCGGTCTTGGGGGCCCGTTCTGGTATCGTGTTGGGGGCCAGCTGATCAGCCTGCGCAAACTGGTCAGTTTCCGAAAGCCGGGTGACAGTGGCGGAACGAGCCAGGGCCAGCCTGCCAACCCGTCACCCCCTCCGGCGAACAAAGAATTCGAAGACTTCCAGAAGGCGGTCAAGGATGCGCAAGCGCTGTTCGACCACAACATCGAGGCTGATCGTTTCCGGGAGAAACGACGCCAGATCGCGGAGGCTGTGCAGTAAGAAAAGGCGAACGAGGCCGCTGAGGAGAGGTTGTATCTGTCAGCGGAGCAATTCTTAAGGGGTGCAACTCTTCAGGGGGCCAGTTCAAACGTCCCTTCGACCTCTACACCGACATTGAACGGTAGGGCCGGTGCCCCCACGGCAAAGCGGGCGTGTCTACCCTTGTCGCCGAAGACCTCAACCATCAGATCGGAGGCCCCGTTGATCACCTTCGGGTGATCGATAAAATCCGGACCCGAATTCACGAAGCCGCCGAGCTTCACCACCCGCGATACGCGGTCCAGGTCGCCACCGGCGGCAGCCCTGACCTGGGCGATCAGGTTCAGCCCGCAGAGTCGGGCTGCAGCGATGCCGTCTTCCAGGCTCAAGGTCTCGCCCACACGACCCTGGTAGTGGAATTCCCCGTTCAACAAAGTGATCTGACCGGAGATGAAGACCAGATTGCCGGTCTGGACATAGGGCACATAATTTGCGGCAGGGGCGGCTGCTTCCGGCAGGGTGATGCCGAGCTCTGATAGGCGGGATTCGATGGTGCCTGACATGTTTCTTGTCCTTGTTCCGGCATTTGCTCGTTGTGACACATGGGCCTCATATGGGAACGGCGATGCCAAAAAAAACGGCCTTTGGAAAGGGCACTAAAAAAGGGGGTGCCCGCCGGAGAAACGGTGCACCCCCTTCAAGTTACCCAGGGAGTTTGCATGCGTGGTCCATTCACGTCAGTCACGTCTCAATCGCCTATCTAACATGCCCCAGAGGCTTTGCTATCAAAGCGGCTTTGATAGCAAAGAGGCCTTATAGGCGCAGCAGGCGGGGGCCTGCAGGCGACAGTATGGCAAAAGACTCCGATTCGCGCCTAACGAAAATGTTGACCGGCAAACTCAGTTATGGCCGCTGATGGCGGCATGAAGGGGCTTGGTGTCTTCAAAGGCTTGCTTCTGTTCGTCCGACGCCGGCAGTTGGTGTTCTTTCTTCCAATCGTCGTAGCTCATGCCGTAGACGATTTCGCGCGCGCCGTCGTAATCCATCTCGACATCGTTTTCCTTCGCCGCAGCCAGGTACCACTTCGAAAGGCAGTTGCGGCAAAATCCGGCGAGGTTCATCAGGTCAATGTTCTGAACATCGGTGCGTTTTTGCAGGTGTTCCACCAAACCCCGAAAGGCGGCTGCTTCGAGTTCGGTGCGGGTCTTGTCGTCCATGAATCAGGATCCTTTTGTAGCGTGCTCTGACGTGTTTCGGCGCTTGCTGTCGGAGATATAGGTTAGCGATCAATCGCACGCCAGCCGATATCCCGACGGCAGAAGCCTTCTTCCCAATCAATGGCATCCACGGCTTCGTAGGCACGGGCCTGGGCAGCCTTCACATCTTCCCCCAGCGCCGTTACGGCCAGGACGCGCCCGCCGTTGGCCAGGATTTTGTCGCCGTCCGCCTTGGTGCCGGCGTGGAAGACATTGACGTCCGTCATGGCGTCCGCAGCATCCAGGTTTTTGATTTCGCTGCCTTTCTCGTAATATCCGGGGTAGCCCTTGGTCGCGAGTACGACGTTGAGCGCGGCACGATCGTCCCAGTCAAGCTCCATGCCTTCCAGACGACCACTGGCTGCCGCGTAGAGCAGTTCCAAAGCGTCAGAGTTTAGGCGCTGCATCAGCACCTGGCACTCCGGATCGCCGAAGCGCACGTTGTATTCCAACAGCTTCGGTACCCCGTCTTTGATCATCAACCCGGCATAAAGGACGCCGGCGTAGGGGGTGCCGTCCTTGGCCATGCCCTCGATGGTTGGGTGGATGATGGTTTCCATGATGACCTTGGTCATCTCGGGCGTGACGACGGGGGCGGGCGAATAGGACCCCATGCCGCCGGTATTGGGGCCCTGGTCGCCATCATGGGCGGGCTTGTGGTCCTGGGCCGAGACCAGCGGAATGGCCGTCTTTCCATAGACGATGACGAAGAAGCTGGCTTCTTCGCCTTCCAGAAATTCCTCGATCACCACCTCGGCCCCGGAGGCCCCGAAGACCTGTTCGGTCATCATGTGGTCGATGGCGGCAAAGGCCTGTTCCTTGTGGTGGCAGACCGTGACGCCCTTGCCGGCGGCAAGCCCGTCGGCCTTGACCACCATGGGTGCCTCGTGGCGGGCGATGTATTCCTTGGCTTCGTCCGGCTCGTCAAAGACGGCATAGTCGGCGGTCGGAATGTTATGCCGCGCGCAGAGATCCTTCATAAAGGCCTTGGAGCCTTCCAACTGCGCCGCATCGGCCTTCGGCCCGAATGCCGGAACGCCCAGCATCTCGAGCGTATCGACCAATCCCGCCACCAGAGGTGCTTCAGGTCCGACAACCACGAAGTCGATCTGGTTGGTTTTCACGAACTGGCAGATGCCGCCGATGTCTTCTGCGCCCACGTTGACGCATTCGGCGACCGCCCTGATCCCGGCATTGCCAGGCGCGCAATAGAGTTTCGTCAACTTCGGTGATTTTGCGATGGCCCAGCAGAGCGCGTGCTCCCGACCGCCAGAACCCACTACTAAAACCTTCATGCCAGAACCTTCATCGTCTATTGCCTCTCCACCCCGGTCACCCGATGGCTTATCGTAAGTCCGCTTCCTCTATCACAGATTCGACGAAGGAACAGACCCCCGATGGTCGAAACCGACGGATACCTCGATAATGTACCGGTCTTTACCGTAGCCGAGCTGTCGCAAAGCCTCAAACGCACGGTTGAAGATCAGTTCTCTTTTGTGCGCGTGCGTGCCGAGATTTCCGGTTTCAAGCGGGCCGCATCCGGGCATCTCTACTTTGCACTGAAAGACGAGGCTGCCGTCCTTGACGGGGTCTGTTGGAAAGGCACCGCCAACAGGCTGGGGTTGAGGCCCGAAGATGGCATGGAAGTCATCGCAACGGGGCGGCTGTCCACCTATCCCGGCCGGTCGAAGTACCAGATGGTTGTCGAGGGCATGGAACTGGCAGGCGAGGGGGCTCTGCTGAAGCTGCTGGAGGATCGCCGGAAGCGCCTCGCAGCCGAGGGCCTGTTCGATCCGCAAGGGAAGCAAGAGATTCCCTTCCTGCCCGAGGTCATCGGCGTAATCACCTCGCCCACCGGGGCGGTTATTCGCGATATTCTGCATCGCCTGGCCGACCGCTTTCCGCGCCACGTGCTGCTCTGGCCCGTGGTGGTCCAGGGCGAAGGGGCGGCGGACCAGGTGGCACGTGCCATTCTGGGTTTCAACAAACTGGATCCGGCAGGCCCGGTTCCGCGCCCGGATGTGCTGATCGTCGCGCGCGGCGGTGGTAGCCTGGAAGACCTGATGGCCTTCAACGAAGAGATCGTGGTTAGGGCCGCTTTCGAGAGCGCTATTCCCGTCATCTCCGCCGTTGGTCACGAGACCGACACGACGCTGATTGACCACGCCGCAGACCTGCGTGCGCCGACACCGACAGCGGCAGCCGAAATGGCCGTGCCGGTTCGCCGGGAATGTCTGGCTCAGGTCATGGAGGACGGTGCCCGGCTGTTGAACGCGGTGGAGCGTCGCCTGGACCAGTCGAACCTGCGCCTGGACGCTGCCGCGCGCGGTTTGCCGAAGCCGGACCGGCTGGTGGGGGAGGCCCGACAGCGCCTGGATGACTGGTCCGAACGGCTGAGCCGGGGGCTAGTCCTCGGCCAGGACCGCCGGCGCCAGCGGTTCGATCAGGCCACGGCCCGTCTTCGTCCTCCAGCGGGCTTGATACAGAAAGCCGCTCAAGATTTGGCAAGCGAAAGCCGCGCCATGGATACAGCCTTGACCCGCCGCCTGGAGCGGGCCGGCGACCGTCTGGAGCGGGCGGGTGCCCTGCTGGAAAGCTATTCTTTCGGGCGTGTTCTGGATCGCGGTTTCGCCCTGGTTCGGGACAGTGAGGGCAAGCCTGTTCTCAGTTCGAAGGCGACCCGAGCGGGCGAGGGGCTAACCGTCCAGTTTCGGGACGGCGTGGTGGATGTTCTGGTTGCGGGGAAAGGGGCCGCAGCGCCACGCAAGACGACCGCCAAACGGAGCAAGCCAAAGACGTCATCAAACGAAGACCAAGGGACCTTGTTATGATCCGAATGCTGGTCGCCCTTTTCTGTTTTCTCACCTTTGCCTGTCCAGCCATTGCCATTGGCCCTGTCACCCAGGGTGACCTGATCGTGGCCGAGGTCGAACCGGGCAGCCGGGTGATCCTGGATGGCCGCGAACACCGGGTGACGGCTGGCGGTCAGGTGTTGCTGGCCTTCGGGCGGGATGCGGACCCCACGTCGGAGCTCGAGATCACAGCGCCCGACGGCAGCATCTTCCTCCAGACAATCGCGGTTGAACCGGCAGACTGGCAGATCCAGCGCATCGATGGCCTGCCGAGCCGCAAAGTGACCCCGAAGCCCGAGGACATTGCCCGCATCAAGGACGACAATCGCCAGATCGGAGCCGTGCGAAGGCTGAACACGGCCGATGCCTTCTTTGCCAATGGGTTCGAGTGGCCGGCCATCGGGCGGATCAGCGGAGTCTTTGGATCGCAACGCATCCTGAACGGTAAGCCGCGCCGGTATCACAACGGCGTCGATATTGCCGGCCCCATCGGCACGCCTATTGTGGCTGCAGGCGATGGCGTCGTGGCCCTGGTTCACCCGGATATGTTCTATTCCGGCAAGTCCGTCATGATTGATCACGGCCACGGTTTGAGTTCGGTCTACATCCACATGAGCCGAACGGATGTGGAGGTGGGCCAGCGCGTCACCCGGGGCCAGCAGATCGGAGCCATCGGCAAAACCGGTCGCACCACTGGCCCGCACCTTCACTGGGGCATGAGCCTGTTCAATGTCCACATCGATCCGGCCCGCCTGGTCGGCCCGATGCCGGAAGCCGGGGGCTGAAGCCTTGCTTGATCGGGACGACTATCAGACCTTCTGCGCCTCTCTGATTGCCACCACACATGTCGTTCAATGGGGTGGGGCGGATGTCTGGAAAGTTGGCGGGAAGGTCTTTGCCATCGCCACGTGGAGCGGAAAGTACGCGGGTCTTACCTTCAAGGTCTCACCCACCGCCTGGGACCTTCTGAAGGAAACACCGGGCTGTCGTCCGGCACCCTACCTGGCCTCCCGGGGTATGAAATGGATTCAGGCCTTTGAAGAACCGGGATTGAGCGACGATGATCTCAAAGCCTACCTTGCCGAATCCCATAGGATCGTGGGGCGGGCTTGACCAAAAAAAGGCAATCCGAACTGGGCCTTCAGCCCTTGCCCCCCACGTCGACATAGCCCCGCTCGATCGCGGTTTCGATCATCTGACCGCCGCTCAGCAGTTCTTCATAGGACAGGCGCAGCAGGTGAAGTTCGCGAACCTGTTCGTCGGTCGGCATCGTGCCGCTGCCAGAGGCGAGTTCGAGCAGTTTCTTGATGTAGAGACCACGGGCCTTGGCGACCAGTTCGAACAGGGGCTTCAGGGTCTGTTTGTTCAATTCGGGCACCAGGGCGTTGATGGTCTCCCGGTTGATCTTGCGAAGCTCCTGCTGCATCTCGAGCCGCGCGCGGTTGACTTCCTGTTCGGTGGTCATCGTGCTTTTTCCTCCGTAAGGGTTCGATTGTTTTCAGCCAGGCCTGCGTCCTCAAAGGGCCGGGATCGGGCCTGCGGTGACACGGGTGGAAGCCGGGGCACCCGCGGGACCGCCAACGAAAGCCCCAGCTCAAGACCATGGCCCATTTCTGCTTCCAGTCTGCTTCGGCTGACGGCTTTTGAGAACGGCAAATTCTAAGTCTTTTGTATAGCTAAAGAGACCGGTGGATTCTGCTATGATCGGGCCCATAAATCAAAGCCCTATTGAGCAGAGGACCCTATGGATATTCCGGTTTTGCTGGTCTGTGACGACGAAGAAGCCATGGCGGAAGTTGTTGCCGAGGTCGCTGAAGAGATCGGTTTTGACGTCCACGTCGCGACCGAGGCAGATCGCTTCAAGGATGTTTTCCGCGAGAACAGGGTCACCGGGATCGTCCTGGACGTCGTGATGCCGGGAACCGATGGCAACGACTTGCTCGGCTGGCTGGCTGCCCAAGGTTCCACCTGTCCCGTCATCATCATGAGCGGCTATGGCGGCAAATACCTCGGCATGGCCAAATTGATCGGCGAGTACCGGGGCCGGTTCCCGATCCATACGATAGAAAAGCCCTTCATGGTGGATGACCTGGAAGAAAAGCTCCTGGCCCTGCAGTGACGCCGGGAATCCTACTCTATGACAGGTCACTGGTGATCGAAAAAGTCGCTGGATTCTGAGGTGTCGCGAGGTTTCGGGCCCCGTTTTGCTGGCCTCAGGCGTCTTCCCAGTTGTTTCTTGGCAGCGATCAGAAACTCTTCTCCGCCGACCGGACGACCGATGGATTCAGCCCGGCGCAGAGCATCGAACCCTTCGTCTTCAAATACGGTGACCAAATACGGTGACAGAAATACGGACCAAATACGGTGACAGTGCATTTAATTGACAGCTCCTCTCGATCCCGATAATCTGCATCCATGGCTCGCCTTGCTCGCATCGTACTGCCAAATCTTCCTCACCACGTGACTCAACGTGGCAATGGGCGGGCGCAGACATTTTTCGGCGACGAGGATTACCGCCTCTACAAATCGCTCCTGGCGGAACAGTGCCATCAGCGGTCAATCAAAGTCCTTGGTTGGTGCTTGATGCCCAACCATGTCCACCTGATCCTAACGCCGCCGGAACCGGATGCCTTGCGCGGTGCCCTTTCCCGGGTACATCGGGCTTATGCGGGCCATATCCATGCCCGTGAAACCCGGACAGGCCATTTTTGGCAGGGGCGCTTCGGCTGTGTCGCCATGGACGACGATCATCTGGTGGCCGCCATGGCCTACGTCGCCCTGAACCCGGTGCGGGCGAGCTTGGCAGATCGACCCCAGGACTGGCGCTGGTCTTGTGTGAAGGCCTATCGCAAACCGGGATTTGAGGATGGATTGACCGATAGCGGCGCCGTCGCACCCTATCGCACATCCGCCATGGCGCTGATAAAGGCAGGGCTGGAAGATGAACGATTCGACGCCTTGCGACGAGCGGAAACCATTGGACGCCCGGTCGGTGAGCAAGATTTCCTCATCCGTGCGGAAAAACATCTGGGAAGACGCCTCAGACCGGCGAAGCGCGGCCCTAAGCCTCGCGGCAATTCAGGACCGGACGGCGGCCTCGATAATTAGTGCAGTGTCACCGTAATTAAGTGCAGTGTCACCGTAATTAAAACATTCATTCCAAGCAACGCCTTTAAACCCTGAGATCGAAACCAGTTTCGGCGAATTCTCACTCGTTTTTGCAATTACTTCTAATAATTGTAATCGCACCTTTGATAGTCAAGCGGTGCGATTAACATCAAGCTTTCCTGATAGGAGACTAAGAGTGCAACAGCAACCAGAAAGAGGCTTGTACCTCGAAGCGACGAGGGCCAGGGGCAACCCATAACGCGCTGCGAAAAACCCCTCTATCGTCGAGAGACTTTTTCGCCCGCGACACTTAAGCGCCTAAATTAGAAATCAGAAAAAACCATAGAAATAAATATAAAAACAAATATCGATATTGAAGTAATACTTTTAATTCCCATTAAAATACGAAATTTTGTCAGCTCATATGGATCTTTTTCGTAATCTATAAATTTATTACTCCAATAATATACAAAAACGCAGAGCAAAACTATTTCAAAAAAGGCAAAAATCCAAAAGTAAGCCTCATAAACCCATTTGTTAACTGCGATAAAAACGAAAAGGGTCATGCATGCAAAAACGAGAAAAGCCAAAAAAAGGCCATACGAAATTAAGTAGGACAGTAATTGTAGAACATTTTTTCTATTATATTTATATGTAAAAACCATACTCAAGAACAAAAATACTGATAATGTATTTGGAATATAAAACCACAAAAAATCAAAATATAAATTTTCTCCTGTATATTCCAGCAATACAGAAAAAAAAATCAAAACAACAGATGCACAGAAGCTACCTGTTGCTATCGCCCAAGAAATTTTGACCGGGTTTCCCATCTCGTCTCTCGCAAAGCGGATACAGCGATAAACTTACACACTCATTTGAATTTGGCAATTTTCGAGTAGTTGCCCGTGACGGAAATGTCCTTCGTCACGCCCAATCACGGTTACGAAAGGTAAAGAAAGATGGTTACACGCAACAACCAAGGTCTGTTTCTTGAATGGAAACCTGCTGGATCGAGCGCATTTCATTCCTATCAGCACGCCTACATTGTCTATCGGGATGGCAAAGGTGGAGAATACGTTGTGCGCGGTGGTCCCGGAGATGGACTAGCTGCTACGAAGTTTACTGTTGGAGGCCAAATCGAAGTCGAGAGCGGAATCCCACTATCTGAGTCAAAAGATGCCTATGAAACCGCTGACACGCCCAAATTACGAAACTCGATCAAGTTGGATGTCGGCCAACGTGATCCGGCCGACGTCTTTAAGGCAATGAAAGAGCGAGCTGATGAGATCGCGAAGCAGGGCATCGACTATAACTTGATGACCGAAGATGGGCCGATGCAGAACAGCAACTCGCTTGTACGCTCTGTCATGGAGGCTGCAGATGTACCCGTGCCTTCGGGCCTTCCGCTCGAAAAACTGCCGGGCTTCGAAAATGATCTGTCACGACCTCAGGACGGATTTGGCCGTGACGCGCATCATCGTCGTCCTGACGAGGAATACGTTCCAGAACACCAAAGAGACACCGATTTGGAAAAGGCCAATCCAGGTGGCGGGAAACCAATAGATGGGGCAGAAACTCCTTCGAATTCGGAGATTGCTGAGAACGCTTCTTTAAAGGGCGAACAAGGGGCCGATGTTCTCCGAGGCGGCTCAGCTTCGGATACCCTCTCAACTCAACAGCAACTGATCGACGCCTTCACCGCCGATGATGGCCAGTCGGATGTACTCTATAAGCGGACGGAAGACATCACCGAAGACGAAATCGAAGGTGTCATGAAATCCGATACCTATTGGGAGTCCAATGATCCGGACTATCTGGCGGCCAAGGAGAAGGTGAATGCCTTCTACGATCTGAACTACGGCACTGACCCGGTGGAACGGGACGCAACGGGACGGATGATCGATTCTGGCCCAAAGCGAAAAATCCCAACCGAAGCCACTC
>JBMYSY010000025.1:0-55382 GCA_049603795.1 Magnetovibrionaceae bacterium | reverse complement strand
AAAACGTCTGCCGATGTACCGCATCGCTGCGACGATTTCTCCTAACCAGCGTTCTTCAGAGGCCGTCTCAGTGACCCAATTGAGACGAAAACCGCTCTAGCCCTGTTTCCAGGGCAGTCCCTCAACCTTCCAGCCGCCGGTGGTTCCCCGATGACCGTCGCCATCCTTGTCGCCTTCAAAGCCGGACAGCACGTTGTAGCAACTGCCGTACCCCGCCTCGGTGAGGGCCGTAGCCGCAGCGGCTGAGCGCCCCCCGGACCGGCAGAGGAACAGGATCGGAGTGTCGGGTGCCGGAACCTTCTCGCGGACCTGATCAACGAATTCCGTGTTCACCAGGCCGCTTGGAAATTTCTGCCACTGCACAAACAGGGGTTCGCGCCCGGGCCCCAGCTCGGGCACGCCGACGAAGTTCCATTCCGCCTGAGTCCGGACATCCACGAGAACAGCCTTGTCCTCGTTCTGCAGTTTTTCCCAAGCCTGCTTCGGTGTCAGGTCACCTGCATAGCCGTCAGCCATGGTCTCTTTCCCCTATTCTGCCTATGGCTATTTAACGCCCACCAGAGAACATATTCAATATCTCTAAATTGTTTTTTTAGTCCGTGACGCGCAGCACATCCATCAGGGCATCCCGGGTGACAAATTTCTGCCGAGGCGCACCGTCAACCGCCGCGCGGACTTCGGCATCATCGATCCGCTTCCAATCAGCATAGCTGAGGGAAATCCGACCGCGCTGGCCGAGAAGATCAATCAGGCCATCATGTCCGGCCTTGGCGCTTTCGGGCGTCTTGTCGGCACGGACATCGGCCAACAGTTGTTCAGCCACTTCCTGTCCGTCCTTGCGGTTAGAAGAGATGACGCCGCGCGGTCCCCGGCGGATCCAGCCGGAAACATAAAGCCCCTCGGCGACGCGACCGCCTTCGTTGGGCACAATCCCGCCGTCTTCGTCAAAGGGCAGTCCTTGGATCGGCGCGGATCGATAGCCGACGGCCATCACGGCCAGCGAACAGGGAATCTCTTCGAACGTGCCGAGCCCCTCCGAACGCCCGTCGACAACGCGTGTATGTTCAAACCGCACGGCCTCCACCTTCCGATCACCCAACACGGCGACGGGCTGCAGGCAGAAACGGAAAGTAAGGGTCTTTGGCTTGGCTGGGTCGGACGGCTTGCGCGCAAACCCCCAGAGTGTCTCGAGGTTCCGGCGTTTCAATCGGCTGTCCTTGTCGTCGCCGGAAACAGTGTCGAGGTTTGGAAGGTCGCCGGATTTCACGGCCAGATTGGCTTCCGTGAGGGCATCCAGTTCGCGCAGTTCCACATTGGTGAACTTCGCCTCCAAGGCTCCCCGGCGGCCACAGAAATGAACCTGACGCACAGCGCCCCGGTCGATGGCGCTGGCAGCCGGTCGGGCGATATCCGTTCTGGCCCGCCCGGCGACAGAGCGCATCAGGACGCGTGCCACGTCCAGTCCAACATTGCCATGGCCGATGACGACGGCACTCTCGCCGGAAAAATCGGGCGTCAGATGTTGATATTCCGGATGGCCGTTGTACCAGGCGACAAAGGTCGCTGAACCGAAGCAGCCTTCAAGGTCCTGGCCCGGCAGGCGCGGGTCCCGGTCCTGCTGCGCACCCGTCGCGATGACCACGGCGTCATAAAGCCGCTGAAGATCTTCCAGTTGAATGTCTTCACCCAAGGACACATTGCCGACGAAGAAAATACGGCTGTCCATCGCCGTCTTTTCGAAACGCCGTGTCACGTTCTTGGTGGTCTGGTGGTCAGGGGCCACGCCTGCGCGGATCAGGCCAAAGGGCGTCGGCAGTTTCTCGATTAGATCGATCTGGACGTCTGCCTCGCGAGCGGCAATGGCCTCTGCCGTGTAGAAGCCCGCCGGGCCGGAGCCCACAATCGCCACCCGTAATGTCATCGGCAAAAGCCCGGGTCGTTAAGAATCAGCTACTTCCCAAGTGTGGCCCTTCCGCAGTACGGCTGCCAAGCCCCCTTCCGGCCTTTTTGCCACGCCAGCGGCCACATGGCCCGAGACTGCCGCTTCGAAGGTCGGCTCAGGGCTGCAATAGAGCACGCCAAGGGCCACCGGCACATCCGGGCCGGACAGGTCCGCCAGAAGCCCCGCAATCACGCGGTTGGTCTGGTCATGGACCAGAACATCGTCGAGGGTCACGCCGTCTTCGCCGATGGTAACGATCTCGAGCTCCAGCGTATCACGGTTCAGGCGGATACCCTTGTCAGAGGAAGCCCCGAACACCAGCGGCTCGCCATGCTTGACCCAGAGCTGCCGTTCAGCCGCAGCCGCCTTCTCGGTAAAGTCGTTGAACACACCATCGTTGTAGACGATGCAGTTCTGGAAGATTTCGACGAAGGAAGCGCCCTTGTGGGCAGCAGCCGCCTTCAGAACGTCCGGCAGCTTCTTCTGATCGGTATCGATGGCGCGCGCCACGAAACGCGCACTTGCGCCGAGCGCCAGGCGCAGTGGTGTCACCGGTTGATCGAGCGAACCCACAGGCGAGGAAGGTGTCCGCGTCCCCGCGCGCGACGTCGGCGAGAACTGCCCCTTGGTCAGGCCATAAATTTCGTTGTTGAACAACAAGATATTCATGTCGACGTTGCGGCGGATCGCGTGCATCAGGTGGTTGCCGCCGATGGACAGACCGTCGCCGTCACCGGTGATCAGCCAGACATCCAGTTCCGGATTTGCAAGCTTGATCCCTGTTGCAAAAGCCGGTGCGCGACCATGGATGGTGTGGAACCCGTAGGTTGCCATGTAATAGGGAAAGCGGGACGAGCAGCCGATCCCGGACACGAAAACCGTGTTCTCGGGCCGCGCCTGAAGATCGGCCAGGGTCTTCTGGACACCTTTCAGGATCGCGTAGTCGCCGCATCCCGGGCACCAGCGCACTTCCTGGTCGGTGGCGAAGTCTTTTGCCGTCAGGGCTTTGGGAGGGGTGATTTCATTCATCTTTCAAGTCTTTCCTCTCAAGCGCCCCGATCAAGCGCCAAGCCGTTTGGTGATCGCATCGGCGATTTCGGCGATCTTAAAGGGTTTACCCGACACCTTGCTCAGCGGCTCGGCATCGATCAGGTATTCCGAACGCAGGATACGGACCAGTTGGCCATCGTTCATTTCCGGTACCAGCACCTTGCCGAAGGTATTCAGCAGGTCTTTCAGGTTTGCAGGCATCGGCCAGAGGTGACGCAGGTGTATGTGGGAGACATCCTGACCCTGGGCGCGCGCAACCCGGACCGCCCGGCTGATCGGTCCATAGGTCGATCCCCAGCCAACAATGGCCAGGCGGCCGCCCGGCTCGCCTTGATCAACGGCTTGCGGCGGAATGGACTTCGCGACACCGAGCACCTTTTCACGGCGGAGATCCGTCATGCGCTGGTGGTTTTCAGGATCGTATGAGATGTGACCCGAATTCTCGCCCTTCTCGATTCCGCCGATGCGGTGTTCAAGGCCGGGCGTACCCGGTTTGGCCCAGGCGCGCGCCAGGGTTTCGGGATCGCGCAGGAAGGGATGGAAGCCTTCCGGGTCTTCGCGGAAGGTCACGTCAAAGCGCTCGTATCCGTCGAGGGCGGGCAGCTTCCAGGGTTCGGCGGCATTCTGGATGTAGCCGTCAGTCAGCAAGAAGACCGGCGTCATATAGGTCAACGCAATCCGGGCGGCCTCCACGGCGGCATCAAAACAATCCGCCGGAGACCGCGCGGCAAGCACGACGACTGGCGCATCCCCGTTGCGTCCCCAGACCGACTGCAGCAGATCGGATTGTTCGGTCTTTGTCGGCAGGCCTGTCGAAGGCCCTGCGCGCTGCGCATTGACGACAATCAGCGGCAATTCGGTCGAGATGGCGAGGCCGATGGCTTCCTGTTTCAGGGCGACACCGGGGCCGGAGCTGGAGGTAACACCCAGTTGCCCGGCGTATGACGCGCCGATGGCCGAACAGACCGCAGCGATTTCGTCTTCCGCCTGGAAAGTCGTCACCCCGAAATCCGGCATCTTGGCCAGCGTGTGCAGAATGGCCGAGGCCGGGGTGATCGGATAGGAACCAAAGAACATCGGCAAACCACCCAGTTCGGCCCCCTGGACAAGACCCCAGGCCAGGGCTTCTGCACCGGTCACGTTCCGGTACAAGCCCGGTTCAATCGGCGCGGCGGCGACGGTGAAGCCGGAAAGATCGCCCGCAAGTTCCGCTGTCTCGCCAAAGGCATGTCCGGCATTGAGCGCCGCGATGTTGGCTTCCGCGATGTCCGGGCGTTTGGCAAACTTGGTCCGCAGCCATTCCTGGGTCGAGGTGCGGTCGCGTCCGTACATCCAGAAGACCAGGCCTAAGGTCCACATGTTCTTGGCGCGCAGCGATTCTTTCTTGCTGAGCCCCGTTTCCTTCAAGGCTTCCAGCGTCATGGCCGAGATATCGAGCTCGACCGTACGATAGGCGTCCAGCGTACCATCCGTCAGCGGATCGCTCTCGTAGCCCGCACGCCGAACAGAGCGGTCGTTGAAGGCACCGACGTCGATAATCACCAGTCCGCCTTCGACGAGATGCGGCAGTTCAACCTTCAACGCTGCCGGGTTCATGGCGATCAGCACATCCGGTTGATCGCCCGAGGTCATGATCTGACGCGCACCGAAATTGATCTGGAAAGCAGAAACGCCGTAAGTGGTTCCAGCCGGCGCGCGGATTTCCGCCGGGAAATCAGGGAAGGTTGCCAGATCGTTGCCCGCCAGGGCGGTCGCATCGGTGAACCGGCTGCCGGTCAGTTGCATCCCGTCGCCGGAATCGCCAGCGAAGCGAACCACGACCGCCTCTAGCGCTTCACGGTGAGTGTTGCTCGGCTGAGCGTCGACGGTCTGTGCTGTTGCCATGGTTTTGCGTGCCTTCAGTTCTTACATCTCGGTCATGCTGATCGAAATCGGATCGGCATGGGTATTTACATTCAAAACGTGGTGATTGTTATAATTCTATGTAAGTTTGGTGGATAATACCCGCAAGCCCCCACGGCAAGCGAAAACCGCCCCTGAAATCGCGGTGAGCGCTTTTTGCACGAAACCGTGATCCCTGACAATGCCCCAGCGCGCTTGTCATCCTTCTGGTCAGGGCGCACAACAGTAGAAATGACCGTCAAAGACAAGAGAGCATCCATGGACACCTTCCCGAACGATCAAACCGCCGATCTCGGCCTGCTTCAGGACCTGATGAAACAGGCCAAGTCTTTGGGTGCGGATCAGGCGGACGCGATCTTCATCCGCTCCACATCGCTATCCCTCGGCCAACGCCTCGGAAAACCGGAAAGCCTCGAGCGGTCCGAAAACGCGGATGTCGGTCTGCGGGTCCTGCTGGGCAAGCGCCAGGCCATCGTGTCTTCGTCGGATTTTTCAGCACCGGCGCTGAAAGAACTCAGCGAACGCGCGGTCTCCATGGCCAAGGTCGTGCCGGAAGACCCCTATGCCGGTCTCGCCGAAGCCGATCAATTGGCCACAAACCCGATTGAGATCGACGCTTTCGATCCGGCGGAACCCGCAGCTGACCTCTTGAAGGAACGCGCGCGTCTCGCCGAAGAAGCGGCACTTGCCGTCGAAGGCGTCACCAATTCGGAAGGCGCAGAGGCCGGTTGGGGCATGAGCCGTATCAGTGTCGCCGCCACCAATGGTTTCGCCGAAACCTATTCCGGGTCCAGACATTCGGTCTCGGTCGCCGTGGTGGCCGGAACAGGCGACGCCATGGAGGTCGATTACGACTACGCCAGCACCGTCTATGGCGAGGACCTGGAAGACCCTGCGAAAATCGGCACCTCAGCCGGCACCAAAGCCGTCCGGCGGCTGAATCCGGCCAAGGCCAAGACCGCCAGCGTGCCCGTAATCTATGACCCCCGGGTTGCGCGCAGCCTCGTCGGCCACCTATCCAGCGCGATCAACGGCTCGTCCATTGCCCGCGGCACCAGCTTCCTGAAAGACGCCATGGATACGGACGTATTTGGTGCTCATGTCACCATCACCGATGATCCACACCGCCACCGGGGCCTGCGCTCCATGCCCTTCGATGCCGAGGGTCTTGCGACCGTGAAGCGCAACGTGATCGATTCCGGTCGGCTCACCACCTGGTTCCTGGATTTGCGCTCCGCCCGCCAGCTGGGGCTTACCAGCACCGGCCATGCGGGACGGGGCACCTCTTCGCCGCCGTCGCCCAGTGCGTCAAACCTGTTCATGCAGCCAGGCGACAAGACGCCCGGCGAACTGATGGCCGATATCGAGGCCGGGCTCTACATCACCGACATGATGGGCATGGGCATCAACGGAGTGACCGGGGATTACAGCCGGGGTGCCAGCGGGTTCTGGATCGAAAACGGCGAACTGGCCTATCCGGTCAGCGAGGTCACTGTCGCCGGCAACCTGAAGGACATGTTCAAGGTTCTGATCCCGGCGAATGATCTCGTCTTTCGCTATGGTACCGATGCACCGACGATCCGGGTGGATGGCATGACAGTCGCGGGTGCCTGATTGGCATTTAAAGCCTGACGTTTAAGACGCCGGCGCGGAAGCGGCATCGCTCCCTCCCCACCAACTCATTGCGTCCGAGAAGGACGTATCCGGCAGCGGGGTCAGTCCGTAATAGACCGGCGCGAACAGGCTGAACGCGATCCAGATGATCAGGATCAACGGCACGCCTGCTTTCAGAAAGTCGATGAACTTGTTGTGCCCGGGTCCCATGACCAAAAGATTGGTCTCGTAGCCGAGAGGTGAGGCGAAAGAGCAATTGGCGGCCAGGATCACCGCCACGGCAAAAGCTTCCGGCGGAACACCCAGTTCGATCGCGATGGTCACCGCAATCGGGGTGAACAGCACGGCCATGGCCTTGGAGCTGATGACATTGGTCAAGACCGCCGTGAACAAGAAAAAGGCCGACAGCATTACGCTTGGCGACACCCCGTCCAGCGCCACCACAAGGACGTGTGCGGCGGACGTTGCGCCCCCTGTGGCACTCAAGGCCGCCCCCATGGCGAGGGCCGCCGGAATCATGGTGAAGATATTGGAATCGAGCGAACGCACGGCCTGATGCAGGTTCAGCGCCCCCGCCGCAACCATCGCCACCGCACCGCAAACGGCGGCTACGGCAATGGGCACGATGCCGGTCGCAGCCGCCAGGACCACGCTCAGCATGATGATTCCGGCGCGCTTGCCATGATCGAGCATGGGCAGTTCGGATGCCGACCACTCCAGCAAGATCACATCACGGCTGTTGCGCAGGGCCTCAATATCTTCGCGTTTTCCCTGGATCAGCATGACATCGCCCGCATTCAGGCGAATATCGGTCATACGGGTGCGGATCATGTTGGCGCGGCGTTGAAGGCCCAGGACAAGGCATCGGGTTTGATAGCGGAAGCCGATCTGCGGCAACGTCCGCCCGATCAGGCGCGATGCGGGTGCCACCATGACCTCCGCCAGCATGCCTTCACCCGCGCGGTAGGACTGGTTGTCGCCGACGTCGTTGACGGCAAAGTTGCCGCCACTTGAATCCGCCGCCAGGGCTTCCGCATCGCCCTTCATGGCGTCCGTCAGCGCGGATCGCGTCGCCGCCACCACCAGAACGTCACCCGGCTGCAGCACGACGTCCTCGAAAGGTGGCAGGATGGCCTGCTCGCGCCGCTGAACCATGCGCACCGTCATGTCCGGCAGGCCCATGAACAGCCCGCCGATGGCCTTTTGGCCCACAAATTCGGAATCAGTGGTCAGGGAAATTTGGGCAATGAACTGCTTGCCCTGCGTCGGCACAAGGCTGTCCGCCAGCGCCTGCCTGTCCGGCAGGATACGAGGCGCGATCAGCATAATGTAAACCAGCCCGACAACGGCGAGCACGAGCCCCGGTACGGTGAAATCAAAGAAGCCGAAGGGATTTTCGCCCATACCGATCAGCGCGGAGTTCACGAGCAGGTTGGTCGACGAACCGATGAGTGTCGTCATCCCCCCCAGAACAGCGGCGAAGGACAGCGGGATCATCACCTTCGAGGCTGACCGCCCAAAGCGCGCCGCAACGGCCTGCATGATCGGGATGAAGATCACCACGACGGGAATGTTGTTCAAAAAAGCGCTGACGGCCATGACGAAGGTCAACACAATGGCAAAGCTGAGCCAGGCCTGACCCCGACCCAGGTCGAGCACCAGTTTGGCCCCCCGGTCCAGAACACCGGTCCTGACCATTCCCTGGCCGATGACCAAAAGGGCCATGATCGTGATCAGTGCGGTATTGCCGAAACCTTCCAGCAGACGCCCGGGATCAAGCACCGCCGCACCCGTTTCGTCCACAACCGGAAACAGGTGGAAAAATACCAGAAGGAAGGCAATCACACCGACGCTGGTGACCTCCATCGGCCACTTCTCCAGGACATAGAAAACCAGCGCCGCCAGAATGACGCCGAAGGTTACCCACATCTGGAACATGCTGTCGGTGGCGATCCCAAGTTCAGCCATCGGCACTCGATCAGGGCTCGACGAGGGAGCCCCTATCCCGAAAAATTTCTATTCACACAGACCGACGGTAGAGGAAACAGCCTCCCCCTGAAAGCCCGAATAACCTGTTGACACAAGGCCTTGTCCGATTGCAGGCGCGGAGCCCGGACCTCAGTCCTCGTCGAGACCGCTGTCTGCAAGCAGTTTTTTATGGCGGCGAACCAATTCGTCATAGGCTTCGGTCGCCCGGGCGATTTTATCGCTCAAGACCCGCATCACGCCGAGCGCGGCATCGGCATCGCCGGTGACCACATCCAGAAAAACATCGCCTTCAACGCGCAGCATGTTCAAAGGGCCCTGGGCGCGGATCGTGGCCGCCCGGGGGCTTGCCCGGAAGATGGCCATTTCGCCGACCATCTCGTCCTTGCCGAGTGTGCCGATGACGGCCTCGCCGCAGCTCGCCTGTTCAACCACAATGGCGGCCGTGCCTTCAATGATCAGATAGGCGGCATCACCGGTATCGCCTTCACGAAACACCACCTCCCCGTCATCGTAGGATTCCATCTCGCTGGCAAAGGCGATGAGCTTCAACTTGGCCGGATCCACTTTTGAAAACAGCGGATTGGTCCGCAAGACCTTGGCGATCTCTCCGATATCCATCAACGATCCATCTCCGTTTCGCCAATCTTCGTTTTTGCCCTAGGCCACAATGCCGCGAGTCTTCAGGTCGTCCAAAGAACCGAAGTCGGCGACCTTGCCCGCCTCCAGGATAACGGCATTGTCGAAGCCATCATCAAGTTCGGCCTGCGGGATCACCCAGATAACGCCTTTGCCCTCCATCAGGCGGAACACATTGGCCATGATGGCGCGGTGGCTCTCCATATCGAGTGCCGCTGTCGCCTCGTTGACCACCAGCAGGTCGGGCCCCTTGATCAGGGCTCGGGCCAGAGCCAACTTGATCCGCTGGGCCGATGACAGACGCCCACCGGCAATGCCCACTTCCATCTTCAGGCCGATATCCATGATGTCGGCACGCAGGCCTTGATCGTCCACCACCTCGGCGATCAGGCGGCCCACTTCCTCGCGGGCCTGCCGGCGGCCATAGACCAACTTCCCGAACAGGATATTGTCCTGAATGGAGGCCGCCGGGTTGAAGGCTTCTTCATCGAAGAATGCGATCTGAGCCCTGTCCGCATCACTCAGGTCTTCGGCAAAGACCCGGCGGGCTTCCAGGATGCGCGCCTCGACCGCGCCATCAATCAGTCCCAACCGGTGACGCGCACGGATCAGCTTGAAGGTGAGCCCCGTGAACAGGAGGCCGTCTTCCGGGCTCAAGCCTTTCTCTTCGGCGCTGGCGGCTCGCCGGAGCGCTGCCTGATACATCGGCAGATCGTCGGCAGAAATGAAGCTGTAGCGTTCAAAGTAGGAATGGCTGGGCGGCAGGTCTTGGAACAACTCCAACATCACATCCGCCACCTGTCGGCCCAACTGCACGAAGGTCTCGGTCAGGCCGACCTTTTCCAGCACTCTCGCGACGTAGTCGTTTTCGGCCAGACGGTCGGGATGGAAACGGTCGCCTAAGGGGAAACCCATCAATAGGTTTTCCGCCACTGAGAGGTTTTCGTTGTAACGCGCCCGATCAAAGGTCTCGACCAGCTTTCCGGCCTCTGTTTCGGCCAACTTGGCGCGCAAGCGCTTGCGGGCTTCCAGCACACGAAGGCACAGATCATCATCATCGATGCGTTCGGGCGTGGCCTGGAGCCCGAATTCGAAGATGTTGTCCTTGATCTCCACCACATCGAGCACTTGGTCGAGCCGCTCGGCCAAGGCTGCCTCGTCGGCCAGACCGGCAGCATCCAAATCCAGCCAATCGGCCTCGGGATCACTCTGCGTATTGCCCGACCGCTCGGCCTCCCGCAGGAAATCGTTCCAAGCGTCCCGTTCTTCGCCTCCGCGCTCCGGGACGCTCAAGGGGGCATGCTTCAGGCCCAACAACAGATTGTCGCGCACGGTGCCCGCAAAGATATAGCTGCCCTGATCAACGAAGCTGGTCCGTCTGCCGATTTGCGCCTCGTGGGCACCGGCGAGGCCCAGTTCGCCGATCTTGACCCGGCCTGCCGTTGGCTGGACCATCCGGGCTAGCACCCGCGAAAGGGCAGCCCGCCCCGATCCGCCGTGGCCTGACAGCGCGGTCCGCGCCGCCAGCGGCAGATCGAAGTTGACGCCTTCCAGCATGGCAACGCCATCTTCTTCGAGCCCGACATTCGAGACGACGATTTTACCGGTCAGAGGGTCGATCACTTCCGGCGGCGTCAGCTGCTGTTCCTTGGACATCAGGCCCGGCGGCTGGAACTGTTCGATCAGTTGTTCGTATTTGATCCGGGCATCAAAGAACCGCTGCATGTAGTTCAGCAGTTCTTTCCAGGGCGGTGTCAGGTCCTTGTAGGCCGCGAGCGCCGCCACCAGCGCACCGAAAGTCAACTCGCCCGAAATCACCAACCAGCCGCCGATGGAGAAGAACAGGAAGGGTGTCACCTGGGCGATGAAGTTGTTCAGAAACTTGATGAAGAATTTCCGCCGGTAGATTTCGTAGCGGATCTTGAAGATCACGCCGAGGCGCTGGGAAACATCCGTGCGCATCCATTCAGAGGCATCATGACCATGGATGTCCTCAATCCCCTGGATGGTCTCGCCGATGCGTTCCGACAGCTTTCGGACATTCTTCACACGCTCCTTCGCCAGCAGATTGACGCGCCGCTGCAGCTTGGGGATCAGGTAGAGCTGCAAAGGGAAAAGCGCGATGGCCGCCAGCGCCAGCATCCAGTTCTGGACGAACATGAACACCAGGATGGTCAGCATGGTCCCGCCCTGGAAGGCCGGCAGCGAAACGGAATCACCGATAAAGCCACCCAGAGGCTCCACCTCTCCGGTGATCATCGAGACCACTTCACCCTGGCCGGTCTTGCGGAACTGGCTGGTTGGGAACCGCAGCACCCGGGCATAAAGAATGTAGCGCAGCCTTCTCAGTTCGCGCTCCGCCAACTGGCCGGTGAAGACATTGATGACGTACTTGAAGGCACCGTTGATGATGACCAGACCCAGAAATATGAAGCAGAGCAGTAAGAGGAAGGGGATCTGTTCGAAGGTCTGGCCCAGGAAATCGCGGGGAAATTCCGTACCGCCGATGGCGTCGTTGATGATCTGCTTCGGCAGATCCAGGGTCATGTAAAAGAACGGCAGGCTGGCAGCTGTCAGGCCCAAGAGGACAAGGTGCCCTTTTAGGGAATAGCGGAAGATAAACCGGAAGATCGACGGTTCCATGGTCCGCCTTTCGCAAAAAATATCGGCGGCCAGCGACCGCGGTGACCCGATGTTAGCGATCCTCCAGCCCGTCTGCCAAGGACCGAAAGGCCGAAATTCCCGCGCAAAATCACCTCAAGGCCTTGTGAAGTACCCATACCTTCATTAGGTGTTTGCAGGTGCGATAAAGCTCTCTAACATCGGATAACCCCTTTGGTCGGGGTCTCCCTCTGGCTGCGAGCGAATATTATGCGGCGAAGTGGCGGGAATGCCCGCATCCTCATCTACAGTCACGATACCTTTGGGCTCGGCCATCTCAGGCGGTGCCGAACCATCGCGCATTCGCTGGTCGCCCATCGGCGCGACATCTCGGTGCTGATCCTGTCGGGCTCGCCCATCATCGGCAGCTTTGATTTCCGCTCACGGGTGGATTTTGTGCGCATTCCGGGCGTGGTGAAGCTGAAGAACGGAGAATACACCACCCAGAGCCTGGATATCGCTTTCGAAGACGCGATCAACATGCGTTCGTCGATCATTCGCCACACGGCCGAAGCCTTTGATCCCGATATTTTTCTGGTGGACAAGGAACCATTGGGCCTGCGGGGCGAGGTCCGGGCAACCCTTGAATGGTGCCGGGAGAATGGCACGCGCACCGTCTTGGGCCTTCGTGACGTCATGGACGATCCGGAAGCCCTGGCCGAGGAATGGGGCCGCAAGCAGGCCCTACCCGCGCTGCAATCCCTCTATGATGACATCTGGGTTTATGGCCTTGCCGACATCTGCCAGCCACTGGCTGGTGTCGTGCCGCCCGGTCTCATCGACACCAAGACGACCTACACCGGCTATTTGCGCCGTCACTGGGACGGGCAACCCCATGCCGCAATGCCGACGGCGGAACCGACGTTGGAGCCGGGCGAGGCCGATCCCTATATCCTGGTCACGCCCGGGGGCGGCGGGGATGGTGCCGGAATGGTTGATTGGGTTCTGCGCGCCTATGAGCGTCACCCCGACCTCAACCCCCGTGCCGTCATGGTATTGGGCCCCTTCATGCACAAGTCGCTCCGGGCCGAGTTTCAGCAACGCGCAGATCGTCTGGATCAGGTCCAGGTCATCACCTTCGACGCCCATATCGAAAGCCTGATGGCCCAGGCCGTCGGCGTGGTCGCCATGGGGGGCTACAACACCTTTTGCGAAATCCTGTCTTTCGATAAGCCAAGCCTGATCGTTCCGCGCACCGTCCCCAGACTGGAACAGTACATCCGTGCCAGCCGTGCCGAAGAATTGGGGCTCTGCTCCATGCTGGTCGAAGATACGGACCATAACCCCAGTGTCATGGCGGAAGCCATTGCGGCCCTGCCCGCAAGGCACCGCCCGTCGGAGGTTCATGTGCCGGGCCTCCTTGACGGCCTGTCGACCATTAACCGGGCAGTGGACCACTGGTTGACTCCTGCCGTTCAACCCGTCCTGCCCGCTCAGACAGGCCTTCGACAGCAGCCCAACTAGTGCCGAAAGACCGCGCCACGCCTGACCCTTTGCGGCCTGTCGCCTTCATCCTGAAAGGCTACCCCCGCCTGTCCGAGACCTTCATCGCGCAGGAAATCAAGGGCCTTCAGGATCGCGAAATCCCGCTTCACATCGTCTCGCTTCGTCATCCGACCGACAAAGAACGCCACCCCATCCACGGGGAGATTACGGCACCGGTGACCTACCTGCCGGAATACCTGCATCAAGAGCCGGGCCGGGTGTTCCGGGCCTGGTGCAATGTCCGCAGCCGGAGCGGATACCGAAAGGCTTTTCGGCTCTGGTTGGCGGACCTGAAGCGCGATTTCACCCGCAACCGTATCCGCCGCTTCGGTCAAGCCCTTGTCCTGGCGGCAGAACTCGGCGACGAGGTTTCCCACCTGCATGCCCATTTCCTGCATACGCCGGGCTCCGTCGCTCGCTATGCGGCTCATGTCCTGGGACGCGGCTGGACCTGTTCGGCCCATGCCAAGGACATCTGGACCCAGGCGGACTGGGAAAAACGGTTGAAGCTCGCGGACCTGGACTGGCTGGTGACCTGCACGGCACTGAATGCAGACCACCTTCGAAGCCTCAGCGATCGACCACAGACCATTCATCTGGTCTATCACGGATTGGACCTGGGCCGGTTCGCGTCGGTCGAGCGGCAGTCTGACCGGGGCGGAAAACGGGTGATCCTGTCCGTTGGGCGAGCGGTGGAAAAAAAAGGCTACGACACCCTGCTTTCCGCCCTCGCGCGCCTGAAGGATCGAAAAGACTGGCATTTTCGCCACATTGGCGGCGGCAAGGATTCAGATGCCCTGAAGCGCCGAGCCGCCGATCTCGGCCTGAGCGACCGGATCACCTGGGAAGGGGCGAAGGCTCAGGCCTTTGTCCTGGAAGCGCTGCGAAAGGCAGACATCTTCGTTCTCGCCAGCAAGATCGCCAAGGATGGTGACCGCGACGGCCTGCCGAACGTCCTGATGGAAGCCCAGAGCCAGTCGCTTGCCTGTGTGGCCACCGCCGTCTCGGCCATCCCCGAATTGATCCTGCCTGAAGAGACGGGCCTGCTGGTCGAGCCGGAAGACGAGGTGGCCCTGGCCGCGGCCCTGGCCCGTCTGCTGGATGATCCTGACTTTGCGATCACCCTCGGCAAGGCCGGAGAGCAGAGGGTTCGGAACACCTTCGGCATGACCGCCGGGATTGAAGATCTGGCGAGCCGGTTCTCTCGGGCCCTGGCAGGGCCGTCATGAAAATCGCCTTCTATGCGCCTTTGAAAAGCCCCGACCATCCCGTCCCCAGCGGAGACCGCCGGGTCGCGCGGGCATTGTTTGAAGCGCTCGAGTTGGCGGGTCACGAGGTCCAACTGGCGAGTAATTTCCGTAGCTACGACGGCGGAGGTGATGCCAAGCGTCAGCAAAGGTTGGCCGATCTGGCTGATCGCCTGGCGGAGCGCCTGATCGGTGCTTACGCGCGAGATGGAAAGCCCGACCTCTGGTTTACCTATCACCTCTATCACAAGGCACCCGACCGGATTGGCCCGAGAGTAGCGGAAGCTCTCGGTATTCCTTACGTTGTCGCCGAAGCCAGCCATGCGGAGAAACAACGCGGCGGCCCTTGGGGGCCCGGGTTTGAGACGGCCGAAGAGGCTATTCGCCAAGCCCGCCACCTGTTCACCCTCAACCCGACGGACCGGGCGGGTCTGATCGAGGCAGGAGCCGAGGCCGACAGGATCAGTGATCTCGCCCCCTTCCTCGCGACCGAACCCTTCCGCATGGCAAGCCTGAGCCGGGATCGCTTCCGGACGGAACTCGCCCGGACCTACCCCTTGCCGGAGGATAAACCCTGGCTACTGGCGGTCGCCATGATGCGCCCGGGAGACAAGCAGGCCAGTTTCAACCTGTTGAGCGACGCCTTGGCCCTGCTTCTGAAGGAAGACTGGCACCTCTTGGTTGTCGGCGACGGCGAGGCGCGCGAGGACATCATGGCCAACTACGCCAGGTTGGGCGATCGGGTCTACTGGTTCGGCGAAAAGGAGGGCGATGACCTGGCGGAACTCTACGCTGCTGCCGATCTCTACGTCTGGCCTGCGATCAACGAGGCCTTCGGCATGGCCTTTCTGGAGGCCCAGGCCGCCGGCCTGCCGGTGATTGCGGGGCGTAGCGGCGGCGTGCCCTCCATCGTCAAGGATCTGGAAACCGGCATTCTGACGGAACCTGGACACGCGCCCTTCTTTGCCCAGGCACTTCGCAGCCTGTTGAACCGCCCTGCCCAGCGACGCGCCATGGCCGAAGCCGCGCGACGCCATGCCTGGTCCAATCATGACATCGAGATGGCCGCTGGCAGGCTGGATCGCATCTTGAGCAAGCTGGTGGCATGACCTCGATCACGATCATTCGCCACGCTCCCACGGCCTGGAATCTCGAAAAACGCATTCAGGGCCACGTGGATGAACCCTTGAACGCCAAGGGGCGGGAGATGGCCGCAAACTGGCGCTTGCCGGGCTCTCCCACCTTCCAAAAAGTCCTCGCCAGTCCGCTCGTCCGGGTCCAGGAAACGGCCCGGCTGATGGGATACGATCCGATCCCGGACCGACACCTGATCGAGATGGATTGGGGACAGTGGGAAGGGGAAACGCTTTTCGATCTTCGCAAACGCTTAGGTCCGGCCATGGCCGAGAACGAGGCCCGTGGCCTCGACTTCCGACCCGAGGGCGGCGAAAGCCCACGCGATGTCCAGGAGCGATTGAAGAGGCTGCTGATCGGGATCGAGGGTGACGTTCTGGCCTTCAGCCACAAGGGGGTCTTGCGCGCGCTCTATGCGCTGGCCCGGGGTTGGGACATGACCTGCTCGCCACCGGACCGACTGCGCAATGCCCATGCCCATCGATTTTTGGTCAATGGGGATGGGCCTCCTTCCATTGACCGGCTCAACATCTCGCTGGAAGGCCACCTGTGAACGAAACGTCGCACCCGCGCATCGCCTTCTACGTCCAGCATCTGCTGGGCGTCGGCCATGTGGCACGGGCCGATGTCATCGCCACCGCCCTTCGCGAAGCCGGTTTTTCGGTGGATGTGATCCTGGGCGGTCCTGAGGTGCCGGGGAGGTATTTCGAAGGCTGTACGACCCACCACCTGCCGGAGGCCCGAGCCGCCGATGCCAGCTTCTCTGTGTTGGTGGACGCCAACGGCCAGCCACTGGAAGACGGCTGGTGGCAAAGGCGGCGCGAATTGTTGCAGGCGATCCTGGCCAACCTGCGAGCCGATCTCT
This sequence comes from Magnetovibrionaceae bacterium, assembly GCA_049603795.1. GTDB lineage: Bacteria > Pseudomonadota > Alphaproteobacteria > Rhodospirillales > JBMYSY01 > JBMYSY01. The sequence continues at coordinate 38,857 of JBMYSY010000025.1, read as the reverse complement.
TCCTGGTGGAGCTCTATCCCTTTGGGCGCAGAGCCTTTCGCAAGGAGCTCGACCCGGTCATCCAGGACCTGCGGGCCAAGGCCGTGCCCGTCGCCTGCTCCTTGCGGGATGTCCTGGTGGCCAAGAAAGACCCCGCCAAACGCCAAGCCATGATCGACAAGGCCAACCGGCTGTTCGATCTGGTGCTGATCCACGGCGACCCCACCCTTATCGCCCTGGAGGACACCCTGCCCGAGGCAGCAGGCCTGACCACCAAAACGGCCTACACCGGCTATGTCACGGGTCCCCGTCCCGATCCACTTCGGCCAGATCGACGGGAGAAAAGATCAGGTGTCGTCGTATCCGGCGGGGGCGGTGCGGTGGCGGCCCCCTTGATGCGGGCTGCCATGGCGCTTCGGGTAGAGGGGTTTTTGTCGGACCAGCCCTGGCTGTTCCTGGCGGGGCCGAACCTGGATCCCTCTGTCCGGGCCGGGCTGGAGTCTCTCGCTGCGGGCCTTGGTCCTTCCGTTACGGTCGAGGCAAACCGATCCGATTTCCGGGACCTGTTGAGCGCGGCCAGCCTTTCGATCAGCCAGGGCGGCTACAATACGGTCATGGACCTGCTGGCCGCTGGCCCGTGCGCTGTCGTCGTACCCTTCGAGGACGGCGGCGAGAGCGAACAACGCTTTCGGGCGGAGAAGTTGGCTGCAAAGGGTCTTTTGACCGTGGCCGAAGCACCAACAACTGATGCCCTGCGTCCGGCGATCAAAACCGCACTCGAAGGCTCAGGCCCCGGTGCGGCAACCTTTAACCTGGACGGCGGGGCAATCACCGCCCACCTGCTAAGGGAGCATTTGGGGCTGAGCTGATGGCAACCTGGGACGACTTTTCTGCTGAACTGGACCGCTGGGCCGAGGCCGGGAGCCTGGCCACCTTCTGGTGGCGAGACGACGATGCCGAGGACCAGACACCGGAACTGCTGCGCTTGTTTCAACTGGCGGAAGCCCAGGACGTTACCGTCCTGCTGGCAGTGATCCCCGAAGGTGCAACGATCGGCCTGGAGGACTGGCTGTTCGGACAGAAAAACGTCGCCGTCGGCCAGCACGGCTTCGCGCACATCAATCACGCACCCGAGGGCCAGAAGAAGGCGGAATTCGGAGCACACCGGACCGACCAGGAGCTCTCCCAGGACCTGTTGCAGGGCCGAACGCGCCTGAGCGGATTCGACATCTGGCAGCCGATCTTCGTGCCGCCCTGGAACCGGATGAGTGACGGCTTGGCGCACCTGTTGGGCCGCGCGGGGCTTCGGGGACTATCGACCTATCAGCCCCGAAAGGGTGCCTGCCCTGCCCCGGGCATCACGCAGGTCAACTGTCACATGGACCCGATAGACTGGCGCGGGACCCGGGGCTTCCTGGGTGACGAGGCCCTGCTGGACCAGGCCCTTAGCCATATGACGTCAAAACGCGATGGCATCGTGGATGCGGATGAACCAACGGGCCTGCTCACCCATCATCTGGTCACCGACAAAGCCTGCTGGACCTTTCTGGAAACCTTCATGCAGACTGTTTCCGAACACCCCGGTGCCGCCTGGCTGACACCGACTGAAGCCTTTTTTGGAGACGACCGATAAAGCCCCCCGCATCTACCAACGCGAAATCGATACCGCCGGTGCCCCTTGGGCCGGATGAGATTCTGCGCGTCAACGACCTGGGCGTCAGCTTCCAGACCCAGGCGGGGCCGCTCAATGCGGTTCAGGGAGTGTCGTTCCGGATCAGGCGCGGATCCACAGTCGCCATCGTAGGAGAGTCCGGTTCCGGCAAATCGGTCTCGGCCCAGGCGATTATGGGCATCCTCCCCAAACAGGCGACGATCGCCCAAGGGTCGATCCAGTTCCGCAAGCATGCCAAGCAAAACCAGCAGGAGGCAGGGCCTTGCGAGGACGAGGTCATTGATCTGGCCTCAACGCCCGCAGGCAGCGACGCTTTCCGAGGCATTCGTGGTGACCGGATCGCCATGATCTTTCAAGAGCCGATGACCTCGCTCTCGCCCCTGCATACCATCGGCAACCAGATTTCCGAGGCCCTCACCCTGCACCGCGACTTGGCCAAGGCCCAGGTCCGCTCCACCGTGGAGGAAATGTTGCGGATGGTCGGCTTTCCCGACCCGGCACGGGCCTTTGATACCTATCCCTTCGAATTGTCCGGCGGCCTGCGACAACGGGCGATGATCGCCATGGCGCTGGTCTGCGACCCGGCCCTGCTGATCGCGGATGAGCCGACAACGGCGCTTGATGTCACCATCCAGGCTCAGATCCTGAAACTGATGAAGGATTTGCAGGCCACCTTCGGCATGGCGATCCTGATGATCACCCACGACCTCGGCGTGGTCGCCAACATGGCTGACGAGGTGGTGGTGGTCTATCACGGTCGGGTGGTCGAACAGGGAACCCTGGAAGACATCTTCGAGCGCGCGCAGCACCCCTACCTGAAGGCCCTTCTGGCTGCGGTTCCTCACTTCGACATGGACCGCGGGGCAAGGCTGAACCCGTTGCGCGAGGTGGATACGAAGGGCACCCGGCTTTTGGCCGCCCGCGAAGTCGAGCGCCCAAAACCGGACCCCCGCCATCCGCTCCTCCAGGTTCTCAACCTGGAAAAAACCTATGGCCAGCGGAAGGGAGGCAGTCTGTTCAGCGCCGGTGCGCCTGCACCGGCCAAGGCGGTGGACGACGTCAGCTTCACCGTGGCGCGCGGGGAGAGCCTTGGGCTCGTCGGGGAAAGCGGTTGCGGCAAGACGACGGTTTCCAAGATCATCATGCGGGCGATCTCCGGCGACGCCGGGCAGGTCTTGTTCGACCACGACGGCCTGGGTGATCCGGTCGATCTGATGGAAATGGACGACAAGGCGCTGATCCCCTTGCGCAGGCGCATTCAGTACGTCTTCCAGGATCCCTTTGGCTCGCTCAATCCCCGCATGACCGTCAGCCAGATTCTTCTGGAGCCCCTGCAAATCCATAACATCGGTTCCAAGGCGGAACGCCGCGAAAGGGTCTCTGAACTTCTGACCCTGGTCGGCCTCGACCCCCGCCACGGTAACCGCTACCCCCACAGCTTTTCCGGGGGGCAGCGCCAGCGGATCGGCATCGCGCGCAGCCTGGCCTTGAAACCCGATCTCTTGCTGCTGGACGAGCCGGTTTCCGCCCTCGACGTCTCCGTGCAGGCGCAGATTCTCAACCTGTTGCGGGATCTGCGCGAGGCTTTGGGCCTGACCTATATCTTCGTTTCGCATAACCTCGCCGTAGTGGACTACATCGCGGACCGGATCGCGGTGATGTGTGCCGGAAGGCTGGTGGAGATCGCCCCCCGAGACGTCCTGTTCCGTCAACCGCGGCATCCCTATACCCGTGCCCTGGTAGCTGCCGTACCGACGCCCGATCCGTCCAAACCTCTGGATTTCGACTTGTTGATGGAGGGCAAGGCCTCGAAGCCGGAAGCCTGGCCCGAACCCTTTGACCCCAGGCCCGATGACCCGACACGCCTGATCGATCTCGGCGGTGGGCACTTCGTCGCTGCCCGCAGGGCGCTGGAGAAGGTGGCATGAGGGCATTCGGCCTGCTGATCCTCGGCTTGCTCGCGGCCTTGCCGGTTCAGGCCTTCGAAGTTCCCTACCTCGAAGGTAAGGGCCTGCCGCCGATGACGGAACGATTGCCGGAAACGCCGAGCCGGGTCGAAGGCCTGGAAGGTCTGCATGGTGGCACACTCGAGATGCTGATGGCGCGGGCCAAGGACACCCGCATGATGACCGTCTACGGCTACGCCCGGCTCGTCGGCTACAATCAGGCTTTCGAACTGAAGCCGGATATCCTGGAGCGGGTCGAGGTCGAGGAAAACCGGATCTTCACGCTCCACCTGCGCAAAGGTCATCGCTGGTCGGACGGCCACCCCTTCACGACCGAAGATTTCCGCTACTGGTACGAGGACGTCGCCAACAACATCGAGATGTCACCCGCCGGTCCGCCGGCGATCCTGCGCAGCGAAGGCATGCAGCCCCTGTTCGAGGTGCTGGACGAGACCAGGGTGCGTTACACCTGGCCCGTGCCCCATCCGACCTTCCTGGCCCACCTGGCGAGCCCCCGGCCCTTCTATATTTACATGCCGGCCCATTACATGCGGCAATTCCATGCGGCATATGCCGAACCCAAGGCCTTGCGCGCAGCCATCGAGGCCGAGAGCCAACGGAACTGGGTGGCTCTGCACAACCGCAAGGGAAGGATGTATCGCCAGACCAACCCTGACCTGCCAACGCTTCAGCCCTGGGTGGCCAAGACAGCCGCACCCGCCCAGCGTTTCACCTTTGAGCGGAATCCTTACTATCATCGTGTCGATTCACGAGGGCGGCAATTGCCATACCTGGACAAGGTTTTGTTCACAGTGGCGAATGCCAAGTTGATCCCGGTCAAGGCTGCTGCGGGCGAAACCGATCTGCAGGCCCGCTATCTGACCTTCAAGGACATTACCGCGCTGAAGCAGGGCGAAAGGCGCAATCCTTACAAGGCGAGGCTTTGGCGCACGGCCAAGGGCGCGCAGGTCGCACTCTACCCCAACCTGAACCATGTGGATCCGGTCTGGCGGGGGCTGTTTCGCAAGGCGGACTTCCGCCGCGCGCTCAGCCTCGCGATCAACCGCCACGAGATCAACCAGGTGATCTACTTCGGATTGGCGCTGGCCAACGCCAATACGCTCCTGCCGAACTCGCCGCTTTATGACGAGGCCTTTGCCCGGTCCTATGCCGATTTTGACCTGGAACGCGCCAACGCGCTGCTGGACGGTCTGGGCTTTACCACGCGCGATGGCCGGGGGGTGCGCCTGATGGCGGATGGCACGCCCCTGGAAATCATCGTCGAGACCGCGGGCGAGAGCACGGAAGAGACCGACGTCCTGGAGTTGATTCACGACAGTTGGCTGAAAGCCGGAATCAAGCTTCACCCGAAACCACTCCAGCGGGAGGTTCTGCGTAACCGCGTCTTTGCCGGCCAAACCAAGATCGCCGTCTGGTTCGGCCTGGAGAACGGCGTCGCCAGCCCGGACAGCGATCCGACGGAGCTGGTCCCTTCCAAGCAGAACCAGTTGCAATGGCCGAAATGGGGCCAGTTCCTGGAAACCGGCGGCCGCTCCGGCAAACCCATCGACATGATGGAACCCCTGATGCTGCAAAGCCTTGGTGCGCTCTGGCGGCGTGCCGGGACAGGGGAAGAGCGCAAGGAGATCTGGCGGCAAATTTTACAGATCCATGCCGAACAGGTCTTCACCATCGGCGTGGTCGGCGGCGTTTTGCAGCCGGTTCTGGTCCACGAGAAACTGAAAGGCGTGCCGGAGGAAGGCATCTACAACTGGGATCCCGGCGCGCATTTCGGGCTCTACCGGCCGGACACGTTCTGGTTTGAAGGCGAGGTCGCCAGATGACCCAATACCTGATCCGGCGTTTCCTGACGATGTGCGTAACCCTGGCCGTGATCAGTGCACTGGTCTTCATCATCATCCAACTGCCACCGGGTGATTTCCTGACCACCTACATCGCCGAGTTGGAGGCCCAAGGAGAAGCGGCAAGCGCTGAGCGGATTGCCTTCCTGCGTGCCGAATACGGCCTCGATCAACCCATGATCATGCAGTATTGGACCTGGGCCACGGGCCTGCTGGTCGGCGATCTCGGCTATTCTTTCGAGTACAGCCTGCCGGTCTCGGAAGTGGTCGGCGACCGGTTGTTCCTGTCCATGATCCTCAATGTCTTCACCGTCCTGTTCATTTGGGCCATGGCCTTTCCCATCGGCATCTATTCTGCCACGCACCAATACAGCTGGGGCGATCACGGCCTGACGTTGCTGGGCTTCCTCGGGCTCGCCACGCCGAACTTCCTGCTGGCCCTGGTTCTGCTTTATCTCGGCAATGTCTGGTTCGGGACCTCCATCGGCGGCTTGATGGACCCGAAGTACCTCGATCAGCCCTGGAGCATCGACAAGGGCTTGAGCGTGCTCGAACACCTCTGGGTACCGGTCTTCGTCATCGGCACGGCGGGGACGGCGGGCATGATCCGCCGGCTTCGCGCGAACCTGCTCGATGAATTGCGCAAACAGTACGTTGTCACCGCGCGGGCCAAGGGTCTGCGCGAAGGCAGGCTGTTGATGAAGTACCCGCTGCGCATGTCCCTGAACCCCTTTGTCGCCGACATCGGCAATATGCTGCCTCAGGTGGTCTCCGGATCGGTGATCGTCTCAGCCGTCATGAGCCTGCCAACAACGGGACCGATGCTGCTGGATGCCCTCCGATCCCAGGATATGTATCTGGCGGGCTCTTTCCTGATGTTTCTCGCGTTGCTCACGGTCATCGGCATGTTCCTGTCCGACGTGCTGCTGGCGATCCTGGATCCCCGCATCCGCCTGCAAGGGGGGCTCAAGCGGTGAGTGAGAAGCTGCCACCCGATACACTGCCGCACTGGGTTTCGGACGCGCCCTTCGACCCCTATTCGGTCCAAGCGGTCACGGCGGAACAGGAACGGGTCTATCAGGCCTCCGCCCTTCAGTTGATGTGGTGGCGATTCAAGAAGCACAAACTGGCCGTTGTCTCTCTTATCATCCTCTGCCTGGCCTATTTCAGCATCATCATTGCGGAAATTCTGGCACCCTACGCGTTGGCGACCCGCAACACGGATTTTATCTATGCCCCGCCTCAGCAGGTGCGACTGTTCCACGAAGGGGAATTCGTCGGCCCCTTCGTTTACGGTCTGGATTATTCGCTGAACCTGGAATTCCTGAAGCGCGAATACACAGAGGACCGGACAGAGGTCCAACCCTTGCGGTTCTTCTGTTCCGGTGACTCATACAATTTCTGGGGCCTGTTCGAGGCCGACACCCATCTGATCTGCCCGGCGGTTGGCGGCACCCTTTTCCTGATGGGCACCGACCGATTGGGCCGCGATATCGCCAGCCGTCTGCTCTACGGGTCGCGGATTTCTCTGACCGTGGGGCTGATTGGCATCATCATCAGCTTCGTCCTCGGCATTACCATCGGCGGACTGGCAGGCTATTTCGGCGGCTGGGTGGATAGTCTGGTGATGCGGGTGATCGAGATCCTTCGTTCCCTGCCCGAGTTACCGCTCTGGATGGCGTTATCGGCGGCCCTGCCGGTTACCTGGTCGCCGATCCTGGTCTATATCGGCATCACGGTGATTTTGGGTCTTCTCGACTGGCCGGGGCTCGCGCGCGCGGTCCGGTCGAAGCTGCTGGCACTCCGCGAAGAGGACTTCGCCCAGGCTGCCCGCCTGATGGGAGCCAGCCCGAAGCGGATCATCTTCCGCCACCTGATGCCCAACTTCATGAGCCACCTGATCGCTTCGGCGACCCTTTCGATCCCGGCGATGATCTTGGGCGAGACGGCTTTGTCGTTCCTGGGGTTGGGACTCAGGCCGCCCGTCACCAGTTGGGGCGTGATGCTGACCGAGGCCCAGAATCTGGAGGCCGTTGCGCTCTATCCCTGGCTGATGCTGCCGATGCTGCCCGTCATCGTCACTGTTCTGGCGTTCAATTTCCTTGGTGACGGTTTACGGGACGCGGCGGACCCCTATCACTGATCAGTCGATACCCAATAGGCCGGGTCCTGCCAGGGTTTGAGGACCTGAAGGCGGCCCTGGGGCCAGGCGTGAACTTGGGCCAGGTGAAGCGACTGCCAGGCACCTGCCCATTCCACCGGTATGTCGTAGGGGGGCAGGATGCGATCCTCGGGTTTAAAGCCAAACCGACTGTAATAATTCGGGTCCCCCAGCACGAGGACGATCTCCGTGCCCGTCTGGCGGAGCCGATCCAGCCCCTCTTGCACGAGGGTCGTGCCCAGTCCTTGCCTCTGGCGCGCAGGAGAAATCCCAAGGGGTGCCAGGAGGGATAGTTTGGTCGGGTCTTGTGCGACCGAACAGGACGCAAAGGCGAGGTGCCCGCAGAGCTCCGCGCCATCCGCCACGACCAGGGACAACACGTCGCAGGGTTCTGCCAGCAGCTCCAGCACAACCGGCAACAAATCCTCTTCCGGGAAGGTTTCCCGATAGAGAGTGGTCAGGGCCGGCGCATCCGATGGCGTCGTCGTTCTGAACTCTGGCACGCTCATGGCTCAAAGATTTCCCGCACAGCAGAAGGTGCGCTGGCCAGGCCACCTTTGACGAGCCAAAGGCTGGTTTCCATCGCGCCCTCGACCAGAGAGATCGGGGCAAGCGCCTTGGCAATTGCCTCGGGTTCGGATCGGCTTCGAACATAGTGGCTGGACCACAGGACCTGATACCCGCCGCCGTGGATCAGGGGGGCTACGGCCTGCTGCTCGGCATAGCCCCGCCAGGTCCAGCTGTCCGGATAGGCATCGGGCAGGAACATGTCGTGGATATGCACCACGACCCCGGCTTTCAGCCTGGGTAGGATGTCGTTCAGGAACAGATCGACATCGGAGCCAGCGGCCATCAAATGGCTGGAATCCATGGTCGCAATGTCACCCGGCTCCAAGGTCTCAAAAATGCTTCGGTCGGCATGCTGCAGGATTACCCGCTGGAGGGTTAGCCCTTTCAAGGTCGCGATATCCGCGCGCGGAGCCGGGTCGATGGCATGAAGGGCGCAATCAAAACCCCCGTCGCGGATCGCACGGGCATAGAAGCGTGTCGAATGGCCGGATCCGATTTCGACCAGTCTGCGGGGCTTGGCACCCTTTACCAGGCAATAACCGGCAGCCGCATCAAGGCCCGGAAACCAATCCTGATTCCAACGCGGCTCGGGCGGAAGATCCGGACCGATTGCCTGGAGCGCCGGGGAATCCGCCTCCATACGCCTCAGAAGCGCCTGGAACTGGGGCTCTGCCGTCTCAAACCAAGGTCTCAATGCCGGATAGTCTCCGGGCATCAGGCCATCCGCGTGGGCGTAGGGAATGAAAAGGCCCAAACGCTTCCACCCCAACAGGGTCGAAAGGCCGAAGCGTCGCCAGCGCCGACGGCTGCGCGGAGAAGCCCCCTTCAAGGGATCAAAGGGTGTCGGGGTCTGTGTCATGAGATGTGCGTAGCAGCCCCCTGGCAACACCGCAATATGGGGAAATGGCAGAAAAAAACGGCTGTCCCTTGGTCCAGGGACAGCCAGTTGATTTTCATCAAGAGAAGAGAGGATCAAAGCATCGGGTCATCCGATAACCGGAATATGGGACGATTGTTCAAATACGGCTGTGAGATTTGTCACGAAGCCGGTCTCCCGGGCCAGAAGCCTTGACAGACAATGCTGTTCCGCCGCCAAACTAAGTCATGATCCGTTCTGCCCTCCACGCGCTGTTTCTGTTCGCCCTGACCGCCCTGGGCTTTGTCTTCTCGACCGGAAATGCCCTGGCCCAGGCAGAGGGCGGCGGGCGCAATGCGGGTATCCTGACTGCCGGGTTCGATCAAATCCTGGATCGGGGCCTTCTCAAGGTCGGGGTGAAAGCCGACTACCCCCCCTATGGCTTCCGGGACGAGAAAGGGGAAATCATCGGTCTGGAGGTCGACTTGGCCCGCAATCTCGCCGAGAGGATGGGGCTCGAGGTCGAGTTCACCCCGGTGACGGCCTCGGACCGGATTTCAGCCCTTCAAGAAGGCCGCATCGATCTTATCCTGGCGACCATGACGGACCGCCCGGACCGCCGGAAGGCTGTTCGCATCATCGAGCCGAATTATTACGCTTCGGGCACCAATGTTCTGGCACCAGACCAACCCGGCCTGGGCCGCTGGCGGGATCTTGCCGACCAAACCGTTTGTGGGATCGAAGGGGCTTTCTATAACCGCATGATGGAGCGCGACTATGGTGCGCGCATGAAGACATTTGAACGGACGCCGGATGTCTATGAAGCGCTTCGTTCCGGGGAGTGCATCGCCTTTGTCTATGATGACTCGGCGATCATTGGGCAGCTCAGCCTGGACATATGGCAAGGGTATGGCATGCCGCTTCCCACCATCAACGAAGCCCCCTGGGGTATCGGCATCCGACATGGTGACCCCAAGCTGGCGGAGCTATTGGGGGAGACCGTAGCGGACTGGCACCGGTCCGGCCTGATCCTCGAGTTGGAACGAAAGTGGGGGCTACAGGAAACCGGCTTCGCGTTGAAAATGCACGAACGGTATCTTTATCGGTAGAAAAATCCCGCGCGACAGGTCGCACTTTCAGCCCTTGATCAGAGTGATGTATGTGCCCCTGGCAAATTATTCTTGGCGGGAAACACAAACTGGATTACAATACCCATAAGTGAATTGCGGCTATTGCCTCTGGGCAGCCTGAGCCGTGTTCACCGGGATGATGGAAAGCGAAAACAATAATCGGGCGTCCATTCGGGATGCCTGAAAAACAACGCTTCCAACCCTGGGGAGGGTCCAATGACGAAAACCATGTACCAACTGCAGCAGGATCACGGCCGGATGGCCCGGATTCTCGACATCTTGGACCGCCATATCACCTTGGCAGAACAGGGGGAAACCCCGGACTGGGACCTTCTGGAATCAATCCTGGAATACAATCTGAACTACCGCGAACGGGAACACCACCGCAGGGAAGAAGGCATCCTCGTCGTCCTGGAACGTCAGGCCCCCAGCATCCACGCTTCCCTCGATCAGATGCCCTTGATGCACGAGCAGCTGAACAATCTCGCCCGCAGATTTGCGGCCGCCATCCGGAATGCCCGGAGCGACGCCGAATTGCCGCTGAGCTGGTTTGCCAGTGCCGGTCGAGCCTATGTTGACAGCTATCGGGAGCATATGGACTACGAGGAAATGACCGTCTATCCGCAACTGTCCAAACATCTGACAGAAGCGGATTGGGAAGAAGCCGAACGGATCACGCGTCCCGCGCTGAAAAACGCGCTCGACCCGCTCGCCGGACCTCAGGTGATGGAGGACTTTCGGCCGCTGAACGATGCCTTGGACGGCAACGCCCTGCGCTGATACCCCCGCCCTGCGCAAAGAAGCCATCTGGGCTTCCATCAACCTGCACGCAAAGCATATCCAGGCATTCAAGCCCAAAAATTGAGGAATTTCAGTTTTTTAGGCCACAATCCCACACTCATATTGCGGACATAGAAGACCTGTGATAGCGATCCCTGCAGGGGCATGGGAAAGATCACGGGGAGTCCGCTCAAGTGGATAATGCCATCAAGATCATCCGCGAGGAACATGCCGCCATCGGCCGGATTTTGGCCTGTCTCGAAGACGTCGCCGAGAGTCTGGTTTTCGAAGGGGGACAAGGTAGCCTGGAACTGATGTCCAGCTGCCTATGCTACATGCGGCTTTTCCCGGAAGAACTGCATCACCCAAAAGAAGAGCGTTACCTTTTTGCCGCCCTCAAACGGCGGACACGGTCGGCGGATCTGATCCTTCGCCGATTGCAAGCCCAGCACGTCGTCGCCTCCGAACGAACCACCCGCATCGAAAGCCTGATGTGGAGCTTGGCAGACGGCAGTGGCCGGATGACAGAAGCTGCCGCCCAGACACTTCGAGGTACGGTCCAAGACTACGTGGCTTTCCAGCGGGATCATATTGACGAAGAAGAGCGGCTGGTTCTCCCCCTGGCCAGAGAAGTCCTGCACGCCAGCGATTGGCGCGAAATCAGCAAAGCTTTTCAGCGCAACCGTGATCCTTTGTTCGGCGACAATCGGGATGAGCCGTTCCAGGCCCTGCACGATCACATTCTGCGCACGACGATCGCTGCCTGACCGCTCAAAGCTGTTTCCGGCCGATCCAGATCAATAGTGTTGGTTATGGCTAAGCGTCAGCCGTCGAGAGCGGCCCGGGTGCAGCTGTCCACATAGTCCATGAGGGCATCCGCGTCCAACGCGGCCTGCCGACCATCACCGGAAGCAATCGCACGAGCCAGGGCGGCATAATGTGCAGATGAAGTTTCCAGGCTGGCAACCCGACCGAAGTGTCTGTACCAGAATCGGCGCGAAAGCCCCCGCATCAACGCCATTGTCTTGGCAGCGAATTCGTTTCCGGCGGCATCGGTGATCAAGGCACTCAGATGTTTTTCGTGGCGCAGGAAGGCCGTTGAACTGCCGTCCTCGGCTGCGGCCTCGAAGGCGTCGGCCAAATCGGCCATCTGATCGCGCATCGGCCCGATGGCGCGTTCCGCGGCCAGCTTGGCCATCAGGCGTTCAACTTCTCGGCGGACCTCGATCAGTTTAAGCTGGGTACCGACGTTGATCTCCGACACCATGATGCCCCGACGCGGCATGATCACGACCAATCCCTCCCGGGCCAGGCGCTGGAGCGCCTCCCGGATAGGAGTGCGACCAATACCGAGCTGTCGCGAGAGCGTCGCTTCCGACAAAACAGCCCCCGGCTCGAGCCGCAAGGTGACGATCAATTCCTCAATCTCACCATAAGCCCTATCGGTCAGCGTCGCAGCCTCCTCCGTGCCCCCACTCGGGGTCGGCTGCGTTTCGGTGGTGGTAAACTCAGTCACCGCAGAAGGCCTTTGCTAAAATGGTGAAAATCCGCAGGCCCGCCCCCCAAAGGCAAAAACGCCCGGTTTTTCACATTCGAGATTATACACATTCTTCACGCGCTTTAAAGAAGATTTTAAGGCACGCACAATAATTCAGGCGAGATTACAATGCGACTCGCAAATTCTTGTGGATTTAAGCGCTAGAAGCAACGATGCGACAACAGTATTAGATAAGTAGAAAACAAAATCGTATGCAATAAAGGATTATGCAGCCAAAGGCCCCGGAAGCATCATTTGAGAAACAATCGCAACGGCCTAAAAATCCGAGTAAAACGGAGGTCTTTTCATCGAAGCTCGGAAAACCGCCCGCTAAACGGGTGCACCGGGTAGGCGCCGCCCCCTGGCCACCAGGGCAATACCGGCAAAAACCAGGGCCAGACCGATCCAATGGTAGAGATGTATTACTTCACCAAGGAACAACACGGCAAGGATGGCGGCAAAGACGGGCACAAGGTTCAAGAACTGGCCGGCCACAGTCGCACCAACCTCCCCGACCGCTCTGTTCCAGCAAACATAGGCCGCGATGGAAGGAAAGAGAGCCACATAGAGAATCGCCATCAAATTGCTGATGTCGGGTTCGAAGCCACCGGCTGACGCAAGATCAGCGACATAAAAAGGTGTGAGCAGGATCAATCCCGCAATGAAGGTCACGGTCAAGAAGGTCAGCGAGCGCAACCCGTCAGTGCGGCGTTGGACGAGAACGGTATAGAGCGCCCAATCCAACAGGGCGACGACCGCCAGCAGGTCCCCCGGATTGAAGGCGAGTCCTGCCAGGACCTGAATATCACCCCTCGCGATGACCACCAGGGCACCCGCGACGGAAAGCATGAGGCCCGTCACTTGCAGCCGGTTGACACGGTCCTTGAACAACAGAAACGCCATTAGGGGAATGACCGCAGGCGCAAGGGCGTTCACGGTCACCACGTTAATCACCGTACTTTGCTGAAGAGCGAGGTAGAGAAGAGTGTTGAAGGTGGCAACGCTAAGCCCGGAAAGCAGCAATAAACGCCGCCAATGCAGCCTGATCAAGGCGCGTTGCCGCCAGACCAACGGCAAACCGAAGGGCAGCACGATCGCGGTCGCCAGTACCCATCGCCAGAAAGCCAGTTGGATGGGCGTGACCTCGGTCGTGATATGCTTTCCGACAACAGCATTCCCGGCCCAAAACAGGACGGTCAGCGTCAGCAATACGTAAGGGGAAGCCAGTCTTTGCATGACCCGGTCTTTGCGCGATTAAGGTTTCGTCATCTTTTAGCCGTCAGACTGTCTTCACAAAAAGATGAATACAATCATCATGAAATCATCATATATTTGATTCAGAGGGAAGATTCGTCAAAGGCCGGGTGGCAAAAGCCAGCGGATAAAGAACGAACTGGTCGGCCGCCCGTAATGGTCCTTCGGCAGAAGCCGGAGGGTAAACCGCAACGGTAAACGGTGAGCTTGCCATGAAGCATGATCCCTCTCTTGAACAGATATCGGAGATTGACCAACGTGAACGCGCGCGACACCTGATCGCGCCCAGTCATGAAACCATAGGCCTTCCGGAAGCCGCCACGGCGGATGGTTCCCGACAGAAAGCTTTTGGCATTTGGGTTTTCCCCGAACCGGCAACAGGTGCCGCCAGGGTTCAACCTGCTCAAGCGCCCGACAAGCCGGTGGAAGGCCGCCTGCCGTCGCTCTGGCGGTTCGGTGAGGGACTGGTCAGAACCCGCCGCTAAAAAAGGGGTTTTCTGTTCAACGGGAAACTCAGCTACAGCGCTGCCGATCTAGGCGTTCTGTCGACGTTTCTTGAAAATCTTATCGACAGCCTCTCCGATGGCGGCTGTTTCTCCTTGCACCTTCGCCAGTTCGGTCCGAATAGCCGCTATTTCGGCCTGGGTATCCCTCCGGCCTTCCTTAATTTCGTCTTCCAAGCTCCGAATACGATCCTGCGCCGTCTTCACGCTGCTCTCGACGCTGGTTACCTTCGAATCGATCTCCTTGCGCAACGGCTCTATGTGCTCCTCCGCAAATTCCTTGGTTTTGCGAATGGATTCGTGAGCATAGAAAATCGCGATCAGCCCCAGAAGAAAGGCCATCACTGCAAGAAAGGTGGCGAAGCCTGCTCCGCTCATTGCACCCGAAACCCTTTGCCAACCGAAGATTAAAGGGGAACCAGCGGCCAGACCCGGCCGCATTTCCAAGCCCCGACGGAGAGCTTGCTCGGCCAGCCCCTTATCGATCCATCATACACGCCCATGATCACCAGGAAAGAGGGGGCTAGGAGCGCTCGGCAGCAAGGGCACTTTCCGCACGAGGCGTGATTGATTACAACCCCTTCCATGACGCGATCTGACACCCGTATCGAAGATCAGACTCCACCGCTGAGCGTGGCCGTTCTGGTGGACCTGGAGCGCCGGGCCAATGCGGGGGGTCACGTAAAATGCTGGGAGCGTCTAAGCGAAGCAGCTGAAGGCCGGGCCGATCTGGACCTGACCGTCTATTTCCTTGGCGACGAGCGAACGGAAATCCGCATCAGCGACGCTGTGCGCTACCGCATTCTGCCACCGCTGTTCAGCTCGAACCGCATGCCCGGTTCGGACGATGCGCCCGATCATTCCGACCTCGCACCATTCCGCCCGAGACTGTACAGGACGCTCCGTGAATTCGACGTCATTCACACCACCGATGCCTTTTTCGCCATGGCCGGCACCGCCCGGAAGGCCGCCAAGGCCTTTGGTTCGGCCCTGGTCACCTCGCTTCATACCGACACGCCGGGCTACACTCGGATCTATTCGGAAAAGCTCCTCCGCCGGGGCCTTGGCGATGGCCTGATCGGTTCCCTTATCATCGATCGCCTCAGGGTGCCGGAGCGCCTTGGCCATATGATGGAATCCAAACTGGAAGCCATGTTTGCCGAAGCCTCCTTCATCCTGGCCCCACCGGAGGGACTGGGCGACGTCCCGATTCCGCCAGGGAAAAACCGGCCACTCCGGCGCGGAATCGACAGAAGCCGCTTCCACCCGGCGAAGGGTGACCGGGGCTGGCTGGCGGAAACCCACGGGATTGATAGAGACCGGTTTGTCCTTGCCTTTGCCGGGCGTCTTTCTGCCGGCAAGGATGTGCTGACGCTCGCCCACGCGGCCCGGCTGCTGGTGGATCAGGGCCGGAACGTCCAGGCCCTGTTTTGCGGAGAAGGCGCTGATCGGAAGGTGATCGAGGACCTGCTCGGCGAGCGAGCCACCCTGCCCGGCGTCGTCAACCAGACGACCCTGGGTCGAATGCTGGCCAGCAGCGATCTTTTTGTTTTTCCGTCCCGCATCGAAGTTGCCCCCAACGTCGTGAACGAGGCCAAGGCCTGCGGCTTACCCCCCCTTGTCACGACGGATGGCGGCGGGCGCATGATCACCACACCGGGCAAAGACGGACTGATCATTGACGATCCGACACCGGAAGCCTGGGCCACTGCGATCGCGGGCTTGATGGATGACAATCCCAGAAGGCTTGCCCTTGCCGAGGCGGCATTGGAGGACTCTCTGGCCCGACGTCCCAGTTGGGAAGATGTCTTGGCCGAAGACCTGATGCCGGTCTGGTGCCAGGCTGCCGGTCGCGAAGCGTGAGCCATGTTCGGGCAATCCATCCTGATCCTGGTCCCCCATCCCGATGATGAGGTCGTAGGCCCACTGATTGCCGGGCAACGGGCCATCCAACAGGGTTCTTCTATCCATCTGCTCTATCTGACAAACGGTGTACCGGCGCGCGAGACCCTATGGCCCTGGCACCGGCACCGACATGGTGAGAGGGTGGCAACCCGATGGGATGAAGCCGAGACCGTCGCCAAGCTTGCAGGCTTCGCCATCGCGGCTCGCCAGGATATCCCGACCCGCACCCTGCGCAGCCACATGAAACAAACGGAAAGCCTGATGACGGAGGCCTTGCGCAGCACCGGAGCCGACACCCTTTGGTGCCCGGCCTGGGAAGGCGGCCATCAGGACCACGACGTAGCCAACGCGCTGGCCAGCCGCCAGCGGAGCGTCCAGGTCTATGAATTCGCCGAATACAACAATGCGGGCGGCAGTCCCCGCCTCAACCGCTTTCCCAAGGATACCGGAAAAGAGATCGTTCTTACCCTGACCGAGGAGGAACAGGCGTTCAAGAAGCGCTGCCTCGGTCTCTATGCTTCCGAGAAGGCCAATCTCAGCCTCGCCGGGACGGGCCTCGAGACCTTCCGTCCCCTGCCTGTCCACGATTATGCGGCCCTGCCGCACGAAGGCACCTTGTTCCATGCCCGTTTTCGGCGCTTTGGCTGGCATCCGCGCGTGGACGAGACTGATCCGCTGGACGTTCGGGCAGACCTTGCCTCTTACCTGGGCCTTGAGGCCAGCGATGGCCATTAAACCGTTCCTGATCGCCACCGGCCTTGCGGGCGTAGCAGGCTTCACGGGCGTTGTCGCCTGGGTGGGAGCAGGGGAAATCTGGCAGGCCCTGTCTCAGGCCGGGCCAGGTATTTTGCTGGTCGCAGCCTTTCATCTGATCCCCCTTGGCCTCGATGCGCTCTCCTGGTGGGCCCTGCTGAAGCATCACGACCAACGCTCCGCCCTCTGGGCCTTGAAGCTTCGCTGGATCGGGCAATCCGTGAACGGCCTCTTGCCCGCGGCTCAAGTGGGTGGCGATGTTCTTCGGGTGAGGCTCAGCATTGCCGATGGCGTGAAGGCGAGCCTGGCCACCGCCAGCGTGGTTGCGGATCTCACCCTCGCGGTCCTCACGCAGGCTGTCTATTCCGCCTTGGGTGTCCTGGCGCTTCTGGCACTCGGGCTTTCTCTGGGAGACGGTCTTCTTGGCCCCCTTGCCTTGGGCCTGGTCCTCTTCGCAAGTGTCGGCGGGTTGTTCATCGCCTTGCAGAATGCCGACCTGCTGGCCAAGGTCGCTCGCTTCGCCGAGGCGCTGCTGGGGTCGAAAAAAGACTGGTCCGCCAAGGCAGAGGCCGTCGACCAAAGCCTGAAGACGATTTACGCCGACCGAAATGCACTTGCCGAAGCGCTGCTTTGGCGGATGGGAGGCTGGATCACGGGTACAGGCGAGGTCTGGATCGGGCTGTGGCTGCTGGACCACCCCATCAGCCTGGGAGAAGCCTTCATGATCGAGGCCCTGATACAAGCGGTCCGGTCAGCCGCCTTCATCATACCCGGTGCCCTTGGCATTCAGGAAATCGCCCTGGTGGTCCTGGGCGGAACAGCCGGCATCGGACCGGAGACGGCCTTGGCCCTATCGCTGATCAAACGGGCGCGGGAACTGCTGGTCGGGCTACCGGGCCTCCTGACCTGGCAGGTCTGGGAAGCCCGGCGGCTTAGAGCCTGATCGAAGAAATCCGAATCACCGATGGTGGTCCGCCTTTCTTGGTGAATCAGTCTCTATCAACGTTCTAGAGGGCGATTCACGCCTTATACCGAGCCGCAAAGGCCGTTAGGCCTTTAATGTCCGGGACAGGGGGAGCCCCCGGACCCGCTTGCCCGTCGCGTCCGCAATCGCGTTTGCCAGAGCCGGTGCAATCGGCGGCGTACCCGGTTCACCGACACCGGTGGGCGCTTCTGCCGAGGCCACCAGGTGGACCTCGACCTCCGGCATCTCGTCGATACGCATGATCTCGTAGTCATGGAAGTTGGATTGGGAGACCGTTCCACCCTCTTCCAGATCGACCGCTTGATGAAGAGCGGCTGCGAGACCGAAGCCCATACCGCCTTCCATCTGGGCAACCACGTTGTCGGGATTGACCACAATCCCGCAATCACAGGCGATGGTAACCTTGTCCACCGTAACACCGGCCGCACGGTCCGCATCCATGGTCACATCAACCACCATGGCAACGTAAGAGTTGAAGGACTTGTGCACGGCGACGCCACGGCCTTTGCCTTTTGGCTGCTTGTCGCCCGATTTCCAGCCGGCTTTCTCTGCCGCCAGCTTAAGGACGCCCTGTTCGCGCGGATGACCACCCAACAGCTTGAGCCGGTAGTCCACCGGATCAGCCCCTGCAGCCGTCGCCAGTTCGTCGATCATGGTCTCGACCGCATAGGCCGTGTGGGTATGCCCCACCGACCGCCACCAGAGCACTGGAACAGCCAGGTTGGTGGTATGCAGATCCCCGGCGAAGTTGGGAACGGCATAGGGCATATCGCTCACGCCTTCCACAGAGGTCATGTCGATTCCGTCTTTCACCAGGAAGCCTTCAAAGGGCGTACCTTTCAGGATCGACTGGCCGACAATGCGGTGCTTCCAAGCGATCGGCAGGCCGTCATCCCCGATCCCGGCCTCAATCTTATGCACATAGGCCGGGCGGTAGCGACCGCCCTGGATGTCATCTTCGCGGGTCCAGATCAGTTTGACCGGGCGCTCCAGGCCTAGGTCTTTCAGGCCCTTGGCAACAGAGGCAACCTCGGTCGCAAAGTCGGAGCTTGGCGTCGCGCGCCGACCGAAAGAGCCGCCCGCCAGGGTCGTGTTGATTTTCACCTGCGCAGGCTCAAGCCCGACGGTATGAGCAACCAGGGCCTGATCCAGCGTCTGCAACTGGCACCCAAGCCAGAGTTCGCAGGCCCCATCCTTCAGCTCGGCGACGGCGGTCAGAGGTTCCATCGGCGCATGGGCCAGGAAAGGAAACTCGTAGGTCGCCGAGACCGTCTTTTTAGCGGCCTTCAGGCCCGCCACGATGTCTCCCTTGCCGGCAAAGGGCTGACCGGCGGTTTCGGCCAGAGCCTTGTAGTCGCCGAGGATCTCGGCGGAACTTTTGGTGTTGGCATTTGTCTCGTCCCAGGTGACCTCCAAACGGTCCCGGGCCTGGAAGGCCTGCCAGTGGGTTTCAGCCACCACGGCGACACCATTCGGCACCTCAAAGACGGCGATCACGCCCGGCATTGCCTGGGCGGCATCGGCGTTGAAATCGGCCACTGTGCCGCCAAACCGGGGAGACCGCTTGATCACAGCGCTGGCCAAATCGGGCCGCTGCACATCAATGGCGAATTCGGCCGTGCCATTGGATTTCGAGGCGCTGTCGAGACGCGGGGCCACCTTGCCGATAAGCTTAAACTGGCTCGGGTCCTTGGGCGTTACGCTCAAAGGTGCTGTCTCGGCACCAGCCCGTTCGGCCAGTTCGCCAAGCGTCGCCGACTTGCCGGACGGATGGCTGACGACGCTGTCATTGATGTTGATATCCTTCGCCGACACGCCCCAGCTTTTGGCAGCGGCCTGGATGACCATGGCCCTTGCCTTTGCGCCGGCCTCGCGCAGTTGCGGCCAGCTGTTGGCGATGGCCGAACTGCCGCCGGTCCCCTGATAGGGGCCCCAATGCAGGTTGTTGTAGCGGCTGGCGTCTGCCGGTGCGCTGACGGCCTCCACCGTCGTCCAGTCGGCATCAAGTTCTTCCGCGATGATCGTTGCAAGGCCCGTATAGGTGCCTTGGCCCATCTCCAGGTGCTTAATGGTAACGACCACCTTGTTGTCCGGTGTGATCTGAATGAAGGCATTCGGATCGACGGGGGCCGGTCCGCCCGATTCGGCTGCCCGGGCGTGACCGAACTGGAAACCGACCACCAGGCCACCGACAAGGCCACTCGCGGCGGCGGCAGTGCTTTTCAGGACGGCACGGCGGGTCGGGTGCATAATCTCGTTCATTCTCGGTGCTCCTCTCAACCGGCGGCCATGATGCGCGAAGCTTCGTGAATCGCCGCGCGGATGCGGACATAGGTGGCACAGCGGCAGACATTGCCGTTCATGGCCTCGTCGATATCGGCGTCCGTCGGTTTTGGGGTGTTTTCCAACAGGGCACTGGCCGCCATCACCTGGCCGGATTGGCAGTAGCCGCACTGTGGCACGTCCAGCTTGGTCCAGGCAGCCTGGACAGCCTGGGCGGCGGGGGTCTGAAGGCCTTCAATGGTCGTGATCTCCTGGCCTTCAACATCGGAAACAGCGGTCGAACAAGACCGAACCGGCTCTCCGTTAACCAGGACCGTGCAAGCCCCGCAGAGCGCTGCCCCGCAACCGAACTTGGTGCCCGTCAGCCCTACCTGCTCGCGAACCACCCAGAGCAAAGGGGTCTCGCCATCGACGTCCACCTCGGTCGATTGGCCATTGATCATAAGCTTAGCCATGCTTGGTCTCCCTCTAAAGCAAGCGCTACCTGACGCTACCTGAGACTTCATTTTGGTCCACAGGTCCGCAATTGCCAGGAAAGGGCAAGCCACCGGCGATGATTGTGGGAAAGATCACGTGCCTGTGATCGGGGCGAAAAAAATATCTCAGGCGTGGCCGGCCGGAAGTTCGGCCTTTTCCGCTTCGGAGAACGCGCCGAGGGAGACCGCCAACAGGTCCTGGGACAAGGCGGAAGTCGTTGCGTGAGGTGCCGCGATCATGCCGGATCGAATGGCCATGGCCATGGCGACGGCTTGCAGAACATCACCGTTGGAAATCCGGCCCCCAGAAACACCGACTTCCCGATCAATCGTCGCCAGTACAGCGCTCAGGATGTTTTCGACGTCAACCGCTGATCCGGTTTCCTGGTGTAGGGGAAAGGCGATCTGATAGACATCACCGGTGCCGGTTCGGGCCGTATAGGGCAGTTTTTTCACTTCTCAGAACTCCCAGCTGCGATCAAGAGAGATCGACGGCATTGGCTTTCAGGTCTTTGAGGTCGCAATAATCCAGACAGGCCCGGTGAGTAGACCGGAGGACGACCCTCGGGGCCGCGCCATGGATGAAGGCTTCCTGCCACCGACCGGCGCAGAGACACCAACGATCCCCCGGCTTCAACCCGTCGAAGCCGAATTCCGGACGCGGCGTGGAAAGGTCGTTCCCGCAGGCCATCGAGAATTTCAGAAAGGCGTCCGTCACTTCGCAGCAAACGGTATGGCAGCCATGATCATCCGAACCCGTATCGCAGCAGCCGTTGCGATAAAACCCGGTCAAGGGGCGCGTGGAACAGCTCTCCAGAGCCTGGCCCAAAACATTGATCGAGGGCTGCCGCCCCGGGCGTCCGCCGCCGCCATCGCCTCTGCTCATATCCCGCACGTCTGCAAATCCCCATCCAGCCGGTCCTGAAATCTTCCTGTTGTTGGCATATATGGTCGGGACCGGCAATTACGAGGCACCCTTTCCTCAAGCCGAAAAGACAGGTAAGCAAATGATATGTCACATCCCCGTCTGATCATTGGGATTACCGGTGCCTCGGGCATCATCTATGGCCTGCGCGCGCTCGAACTTTGTCGGGAATTGGAGGTCGAGACCCATTTGATCCTGTCTAAGGCGGGTGTGCTCACCCTGGAATACGAAACCGACCTGAAACCGGATGACGTGAAGGCGCTCGCCGATGTGGTTCACAGCCATGGCGATCTGGGTGCCGCCTGCTCGAGCGGGTCCTATCAGACGCTCGGCATGTTGGTGGCCCCTTGTTCCATGAAAACATTAGCCGAGATCGCATCCGGCGTGACCTCCAACCTGGTCTCGCGGTCCGCCGACGTCACCTTGAAAGAACGCCGCCGCCTTGTGCTGCTGACCCGCGAAACACCGCTGACGTCCATTCACATCCGCAACATGGCCGACGTCACGGCGGCGGGCGGAATCATCGCCCCGCCGGTACCGGCTTTCTATACCAAGCCGGATAGTCTGGACGACATCATCGACCACACGGTCAGCCGAGCACTAGACCTGTTCGGCCTGGATACCGGACGGCTGAAACGCTGGAAGGACAGCGAATGAGCGGCCAGCCGCGCCAAGCACGCTATCCTCTCGGCCGCCAGCCGGAAGACGCAGAAATCGCCGATATCGCGGCGCTGTTCGCAGAGAGCCCGCCTGCCCGCCATGAATTGATCGAAGCCCTGCACCGGCTGAATGATAGGGACGGCAGCTTCACCCGGCCCCAACTGGCCGCGCTCGCCCGTCTGATGGGTCTTTCCCAGGCGGAGGTCTATGAGGTCGCGACCTTCTACCATCACTTTCACGTCGTTGAAGAGGACGAGGCCAGGCCGCCGTCGCGCGTCGTCCGGGTCTGTGACGGTCTGGTCTGTGAAGCAGCCGGAGCCCTTGGCCTGAAGAAGAGTCTGATCGAGGCCTCGGTCGACGACCTGCGGGTCGAATTCGCCCCCTGCATGGGTGCCTGCCATCGGGCCCCCGCCGCCAATGCCTGCGGGGTCCAGGTGGACGAGGCAACTCTCGAGACCGTTCAGTCAGCCCTCAAAGAAACGCCGATCGTCGGGCCGCCAGCGCCGCAGCCACTCGACCGATGGTCAGCCTTGCGAGAAGGCTCCTTGGCCATTGAAACTGTTTTTTCTGAAATAACAGAATCCGACCTCCGTGGCATGGGCGGTGCTGGATTTCCGGTGGCCCGCAAGTGGGCGTTTCTTGTGGACAAGCCCACACACCAGCACCTTGGCCACCGGCATCTGGTGGTCAATGCCGACGAAGGCGAGCCCGGCACCTTCAAGGACCGCTGGATTCTGGAAAACGAGCCCTACCGTTTTCTGGAAGGTGCGCTGATTGCGGCGACGGCGGTGAAGGCGGACACGATCTGGATTTACCTGCGGGACGAGTATCCGAGGGCGCGGGCTATCCTGACCGAAGCCATCGCCCGGATCGCGGGCCAAACGGACGAGGCCGGAATTTCGATCCGACTTCGCCGGGGTGCGGGTGCCTATATCTGCGGAGAAGAATCCGCGCTTTTGGAAAGCCTGGAGGGCAAGCGAGGCCTGCCGCGCCACAAGCCCCCCTTCCCCGCCGATCAGGGCCTGTTTGGCGAACCGACACTGGTCCACAATGTCGAGACGCTCTGGTGGATTCCGGAGATTCTTGAACGCGGTGGTGCCTGGTTCCGGGCGCAGGGAGAAAACGGTGCCCATGGGCTCCGTCTCTATTCGCTCTCGGGCCGGGTGAGGGAGCCAGGCGTCAAGCGGGCCCCCAATGGGATTACGACCGCAGGATTGATCGAACGCTTTGGCGGCGGCATGGCCGAAGGACATCGCCTGAGGGCCTTTCTACCCGGGGGTGCCTCGGGCGGTATGCTACCGGCGGAACTGGCGGACCAGCCGCTGGCCTTCGGAGCCCTGGAGGCCTTGGGATGTTTTGTCGGCTCCGGGGCCGTGATCGTCTTGAGCGATCAGGATGATCTGAAGCCGGTCTTGCGAAATCTGATGGCCTTCTTCGCCGATGAAAGCTGCGGGCAGTGCACCCCCTGCCGTCTCGGCACCGAAAAGGCGCTTAGATTGATGGCAGCGGAAGACTGGGACGAGAGCCTGCTGTGTACCCTGAGCGAAGTGATGGCCGAGGCCTCGATCTGTGGCCTGGGACAGGCGGCCGGCAATCCGATCAACAGCTACTACCGCTTTTTCCGGGGTGTCTCATGATCGGGCCCAAGACCATCACGCTCGACGGGCGTTCGGTCGAAGTGGAGGCCGAAGACAGCCTTTTGGATGTCGCCCTTCGCGAAGGTCTTGACGTACCGCATCTTTGTTCGGGCGTGAACGAGGGGTATCAGGCCGATGGCAACTGTCGGCTTTGCCTCTGCGAAATCGAAGGCGAGAACCGGCTGCAGCCGTCCTGCAAGCGCCAGGTGCGCCACGGCGATGTGGTCTCCTTCAAATCCGAGCGGGTGGCCAAGGCCGTCAGCGGGGTCATGGAGTTGCTGATCGCGGACCAGCCGGTGAGGCAAAGCGGCCCCGATCCCGCCTCCCTGCTCTGGCAGCAGGCTGATCGCCTCGGGATCGCCACAAGCCGCTACCCGGCAACCATGGAAGCATCGGCTGCGGACCTCAGCCATCCCGCCATGGCGGTCAACCTCGCCGCCTGTATTCACTGCACCAACTGCCTCCGCGCCTGCCGGGAAGAACAGATGCAGGATGTCATCGGGATGGCGGCGCGCGGCGCGAAGGCCCGGATTGTCTTTGATCAGGCCGATGACATGGGTGCCAGCAGCTGCGTCGGCTGCGGCGAATGCGTGCAATCCTGCCCAACGGGTGCCCTGATGCCCAAGGGTGTGACGGCCAAGACCTCAGACAGGCAGGTGGACAGCCTCTGCCCCTATTGCGGTGTCGGCTGTCAGTTGACCTTCCATCTGAAAGACCAGACGATCAGCCATGTCAGTGGCAGACAGGGCCCGGCAAACCTGGGACGGCTCTGCGTCAAAGGCCGGTTCGGATTCGACTACGTCCACAGTGACCAGAGGCTGACCAAGCCCCTGATCCGCATCGAGGGCGCGCCCAAGGACCCGAGCCTGCAGGCAGACCCGCGCGAACAGTTCCGCGAGGCGTCTTGGGAAGAAGCCCTGGCCCTGGCGACGAAGGGTTTTCGGGACATAAAATCAGACCACGGCAGCGGCGCACTCGCGGGCTTCGGCTCGGCCAAGGGCTCGAACGAAGAAGCCTACCTGTTCCAAAAATTGATCCGAACCGGCTTCGGCACCAACAACGTGGATCATTGTACCAGGCTCTGCCACGCCTCCTCGGTGGCCGCCCTGATGGAAGGTGTCGGTTCCGGGGCCGTGACGGCACCCGTCGCGGAATGCGCCAACGCGGACACGATCCTGGTGATCGGTGCCAATCCCACCGTGAACCACCCGGTCGCAGCGACCTTTATCAAGAATGCCGCGCGCCGGGGGGCGGAACTGTTTGTGGTAGACCCAAGGGGTCAGGCACTGGCACGGCAGGCGACAAGGCTGTTTCGCATCCAACCGGGGTCGGACGTGGCCTTCCTCGGCGCGCTCGTCCATGTGATCGTGAACGAGGGGCTGCTGGACGAGACCTTCGTCGCCGAGCGCACGCGCGGGTTCGAGGCCCTGAAAGCCGGGCTCCCCGCATTCGCACCTGAGGACATGGCCAAACTCTGCGGCATCGATGCGGACGATTTGAAGGCCCTCGCCCGTCGGCTGGCGGCCTCACCCGCGCTGATGATCTTCTGGGGCATGGGGATTTCCCAGCATGCCCATGGCACGGATAATTCCAGACTGCTGATCGATCTCGCCCTGCTCACCGGAAACGTCGGGCGGCCCGGGGCGGGACTGCATCCGCTGCGGGGCCAGAACAATGTTCAAGGGGCTTCCGATGCCGGGTTGATCCCCATGGTCTTCCCCGACTACCGGCCCGTGGCCAATGAAGCCATCGTCAAGTCCTTCGAGGACCGCTGGCAAACCCCTTTGGAGCGAAAGGCCGGACTGACAGTTGTCGAGATCATGGATGCCGCCTGTGACGGCCTCATCAAGGGGCTCTATGTCATGGGTGAAAACCCGGCCATGTCGGACCCCGATTTGAACCATGCCCGCCAGGGGCTCGCAAAACTGGATCATCTGGTGGTCCAGGAGATTTTTCTGACCGAGACCGCGCGGCTGGCCGATGTCATCCTGCCCGCCTCCGCCTTTCCGGAAAAAAGCGGCACCTTCACCAACACGGACCGGCGCGTACAACTCGCCCGCCCGGCACTCGCACCACCCGGCGAAGCGCGCCAGGATTGGGCGATCATCCAGGCCATGGCGAACGGCCTGGGGCTTGATTGGGATTACGCCGGGCCGGAAGCCGTGTTCGAAGAAATGCGGCTCTGTCTCGACGGCTTCAAAGGCATCACCTGGGATCGGCTGGAGGCTGAGGACGCCGTGACCTATCCGTCTGCGGACAGGCTTGATCCGGGCCGCGAGGTGCTGTTTGGAGAGACCTTCCCGACTGCGGACGGCCTGGGCCGACTGACCTTGCCGACCTACCAACCGCCCGCCGAACCCGTCGATGCCGATTATCCCTTCGTCTTGACCACGGGACGCTTGTTGGAACACTGGCACACCGGAGCCATGACCCGGCGGTCGCCCACCCTGGATGCGCTGGAACCGGACGCCGTGGCGCATCTGCACCCGGAGGACCTGGCTGAAAAGGGATTGCAGCCGGGGGACACCCTGGTCCTGACCACGCGACGCGGGCGCATCCGGGCACAGGCGCGCGCCGATTCGACCCTGGCACGCGGGCTGGTTTTTGTTCCCTTCTGTTTTCATGAGGGGGCGGCAAATGTACTGACCCAGGCGACCCTGGACCCGCAGGGCAAGATTCCGGAACTGAAGCACTGCGCGGTGCGCGTGGAAGCTTGCCAGCTATGACTGATGGGAGGCCTTCCAAAGGTCCACGTCGATCCCTTCGCTCAAGGCCTCAATGCGCGCATTCTCTTCATCGGTGAAACTGGGAAGGAGCTTTGTATTCTCAACGATCTGCTGCGGTGTCCGGGCACCGATCACCGCCGTAGAAACACCGGGTTTGCTCAAGACCCAGGAAAGCGCCATCTGCGTCAGGGTCTGGCCCCGCTGCCGGGCCAGCTCGTTCAAACCGGCGAGTGCCTTCCGCAACAGGTCCCAGTCGTTGACATAGAGCGAGGAATTGGGCTGCGCGGCGCGGCTCCCCTCCGGCAACTCGGCCAGATACTTTTCCGACAACAAGCCCTGGGCCAGTGGTGAAAAGGCCGCGAAGCCGACGCCCTTCTCTTGGCAGAACGGCAAAACGTCGGGCTCCGGCCAGCGGTTCAGGATGGCGTATTGGGACTGATGGACGATCAGGTTCGTCCCCCGGCTCGAAAGCGCCTCCATCATTTGGCGGCTGTGTTCGGCGCTGTATGATGAAATCCCGACATAGAGGCAACGGCCACTGCGCCGAATAAAATCGAGCGCTTCCGCTGTCTCCTCAATCGGTGTCTCGGGGTCGAACCGGTGGCTATAGAAGATGTCCACGTAGTCGAGACCAAGGCGTTTCAGGCTCTGGTCCACACTCGCGACCAGATACTTCAGCGAGGACCCCCGCCCCGTCGGACCGGCCCACATATCGTAGCCCGCCTTGGTGGTGATGATCAGCTCGTCGCGAAAGGGGGCCAGTTCGGCTTTCAGGAAAGTACCGAACAGGCTCTCCGCCGACCCCGGAGGCCGTCCATAGTTGTTTCCAAAATCGAAACTGTTGATGCCCTGATCGAAGGCGGTCAGGTAGAGGTCCCGCACGGATTCACGGGAATCGAGATTGCTGAAATTCTGCCAGGTGCCAAGCGTAATCGGGCTGACCTGCAGACCGCTGGTCCCGAAGCGGCGAAAATCAACGCCCTCGTAGCGGTCTTCGCGCGGCTTGAATATCCGGTCGTGCAGGAAGGGGTCGTGGCTGTAATCCATTATGTGGCTGCTGTTTCTTGTCCGGTTTCTTGTCCAGTCTCTTGTCCAGTCTCTTGTCCAGTCTCTTGTCCAGTCTCTTGTCCAGTCTCTTGGGCCATCATCCGGCTGGCGTTTTCGATCTCTTCGAACGACAGGTCGTTGCAGAAGACGAAAGAACCGATACCGCAGGGCAGGGGCAGGTTCTGGTTGCCGTTGCGGTGGCGCTTTGTGTCATCGAGCGCCTTCTGCAGCACATCCGGTTCACCGAAATAGCGATGGAAAATCGGCAGTTGAAGCCTGCGCGCCGTATCGACGATGCGCGTCAGTTCATCGCGCTGCAACAGGCCACGCGCAAATGAAAGGTAGGACGAGAACAGGCAATCGATGCAGACCGCCTCCCCGTGGGAGAGCTCGGGCAGACTCATCATCTCGACCATGGGGCTGAAGGAATGGCCGAAATCGACGTACCGTTCCAGGTTCTTTTCCCAGAGGTTCGCACTCAGTGCCGTAACCATGCCAGAGATGGCGAGATTGATGACGCGCACCGGCACGGCACCGAACTGAAACTTTTCTCCGATCAGGATTTCAGCGTGTTCCTCCAACAGACGGAACAACTCGGCATCGCTGATCACCGCCATCTTGAAGATTTCGGCCATGCCGTTGCAGATCTCGCGCGTCTCCTGCGACTTCACGAAAGTCTTGTCGATATAAGCGGCCTGGGGCACGTGATAGCTGCCGAGCCGGTTGCGCCTATCGAAGTGATTCACACCCGTCTTGGCACCGATACTGGCATCGACCAGGGCGAGCAGCGTTGTCGGCACCCGGATGTAGGGCACGCCGCGTCGATAGATGCTGGCGGCGAAGCCCACGATATCCAGCAGCACGCCACCACCGATCCCGATGACCGGCTCGGAGCGCCGCAGCAGGCCGAAATCCTCAAAGGCCTGGAGCAGCTCTAGCGCGGTCTCGAGGGACTTTTGCTCCTCCGAGCAGTCCAGCGCGCAAATCTCGCCCTCAATCCCCCGCGCCTCCAGATAGGCATTCAGTTCGTCGCCATAAATTTCATGAACATTCTTATCTATGGCGATGATGCGACGGTTGGACTCGCCGAACTCCAGCAGGTCACCGTTGGTCGGGTCGAGTACATTGGTCGAATAGCGGATGGAAAAACTGACCGGCATCTGGGCCGAGACGTCCCAGGTCTTCTTTACCGATGCGTGCTTTAAGAAATCGATCGTTTCCATCAGGTCCAAAGCCGCCCTAGGTTGGGGTCAGGGTGTCGTCCAACAGCTTGGACGCAAAGGCATAGAAGTATTTTGCCTTGTCGATGTCGCCAGCGGCAACCTTGAACGGTAGCATGCGGGCGAACTGGGAAATCTCGAACAGCCGGACCAGGGCCAGACGCTCGGCCGACAGACGGCTTTCCAGCCGCCCGACAAACAGGCCATTGAAGGCTGTCAGGGCTTCGGGCACCGGTTCTTCGAAGGTCGCACGTTCCCCCTCGATCACCACCTTGCGGTCATTGATGAAACCATAGTGGTTCCGGCAGCACTGCAGGACCTGGGAATATTCGTTCTCCGGGCAATCGACGATATTCTCGTCGTAGGGATCAATGAAAACGATCCGCCCCTCACCCGGCACATAGACCACGTTTTCGAGCGTGACATTACCATGGGTGAAGCATTCTTCTTCGACGCGGGCCGCGCGAAAGGCTGCCGCATAGGCTTCCAGGTTTCGGATCAGCGGTTTGCAGGGCTGGTCATGAAAGGAAATCTCTTTTGCCTCAGCGAAAGCGCGGAAACTCTCGTCCGCCAGTGCATCGCGCAGCTTCCGCTCGACCTCTTCTTT
Organism: Magnetovibrionaceae bacterium; assembly: GCA_049603795.1. GTDB lineage: Bacteria > Pseudomonadota > Alphaproteobacteria > Rhodospirillales > JBMYSY01 > JBMYSY01. Next base: position 9,383 of record JBMYSY010000025.1, on the reverse strand, counting down.
GAAATAAAGGCCAAGGGACGCCGGATTGGGGTCCAGTTTCACCTCGTGCATCCGATCCAGGGCAGCCCATAGGGCGTCGTGCATCCCGGCGATGGCCTCTGCGCCCGGAGCCTGGTCAACGAGGTAGAGCTTCAGATCAACGCCATCAGCAATATACTCGATATCCAGAAAGGCCGTATCCCCCTCCGTCCCCACGTCCAGAAGCTCCGGGAACAGGCCGGGGAACAGTTTGTTGTACCGCTGGATGCGCTTCATCTGGGAATTCCAGCGGACAAAACCGTATTCCCGGTCCTCGACCAACGAGATGGATTTGCGGATCAGTTGCCGCCCGTCGTCCATGGTCAACAGGGCCGTCTTGTTCAGCGACCCTCCCTTCAGGACGCGCTCGCCCGCAATCATTTCTGGCCCTTCAACTGGGCCAGTTCGCGCCCGTATCGCGCAAGGGTCAGGCGCGCGTGTTCGATGCCGTATTCTTCGGGCGTGCCCAGCACCGTCGTTTCCTGGGCCTGAGATATCTCGTTGACCGAAATATCCCCGCCCGCTTCAAGGATGTGCTGGAGCAGATCGGCGATGTAGATCTCGTCCCCTTTCCCGCCGGCTTCCGTTTTCTCGCCTCGTGTCGAGTTGAATTGATCGAGGTAGAAATCAATGGACCGGAAGGCATAGAGCCCGCTGGAGGCGAAAGGGGAGATCACGTTTTTTTCTGCGATCCGAACCACCTTGCCCGCCTTCAGTTGAACGTAGGAATACTGTGGTGAGGAAGCAGAGAAGATGTCGATATGGGCGTCCGCCTCCTCCAGGGCCGAGGCTATTCCGGCGAAGTCCCGCTTGGCGATGATCGTATCCGCATTGTGAAAGGCGATCTGCGACCCGCCGCCGACCCCAGCCTCGGCCTCGAGCGCGACCTCGAGCGCGACCTGGGCCCCGAGTGCCGCCGTATGCGCTTGCCCCGCCGTATCCCCGATAAAGACGATATCCTTCGCACCGATGTCGAAAGGTGCCACGGCTTCAAGCAGCTGATCCTCGAAGTAGTTGTCGCGCTTGTTGGGAAGCAGGATGATCCGCTCGAAGCGGAAGGAAGCCGTCATCTCGCCCAGAATGCTGCCGATGACCGTACCCTGGTTCCAGGGCAACAGGTACTTCGGAACGTCGAAGCCGACGTTGTGAAAGCGCGTGTTCAGGCCCGCCATGCAGATCACGAGAATCATAATCTTCAAACACTATGGGTAGCCCCGGCGGGGAACAAGTCCCTGGCCCGAAAGACCGGCTCTGCTGGACCAGGGAGTCCGATGTTGTAGTATCGCCCTTTCTTCATTTCCCTGGATCCGATCCGGCATGCACATCATCGACTTTTTCCAGGGGCTTGAGGCCCGGCCTGCTTCGCCGGAAAAAATCGCTGCGCTCGAACAGGCTTTTGCTCCCGGCCCGCTGCCCGAAGCGCCCTTTGTGGATGCGCTCTTGAACACCTTTCCCGCCGATGATGCCTTCGACCATTACTTCAGCGCCCTGATGGCCAAACCTATGGCGGAAACGCGGGCCTGCAACTATCCTCTGGCCTGCCTGATCAACTTCGGTGTGCATCAACTGACCATGCGCCGTTTCGATGACGCCGGGAACCAGATGTTCCTGCAGATCGGCACCCAAGACAGCCACGAATTCATCTGCGGAATTTTGCGGAACGCCGCCATCACCTGTCATCTGGTGACCGAAGACCCGATGGCCGCCGACACCCTGGCGTCCTTGCGCCCTTTCGTGGCAGAAAAATGGAACGGCAAACCGCAGGTCTTCGGCCAAACCGCGCAGGCCTATTTTTCGGCCCAAAAACCCAACATCGGCCTTCTCTCCCTGGTCAACCTGGACAGCCGGGAGGCCTATTTCAACGCCCTGAGCCTCGCCTGGATGTTCCTGGACGACATGGCCGACATCATCGTGCAGGGCAGCGAAGACCACTTAAAGGGCGTGACCGAAACCTTTGCCCAAACCAAGCCGGATTTGCGTATCCAAGCCAAGGATTTCAAATACCTCGATGAGACGGGAACAGAGCGCGACCAGCGTATCCTCGTGTTTCCGAAGGTCAATCACGACTTTGCCTCCCTGATCCCGGAGGGCATCTGATGGGCGGCATGATCCCCGCACTCTCCGGCAACATCGCGGACCTCGGCGTCGTCCCCGCCGGACAGTTCAAGGACCGGGGCGTGGACGCAATTGTGGAATGCGCACCTGCGGCCTTATCAGAGGCCAAGGCACCTCTGTTCGTCGAGAACGAACACCTGATCCCGGCCCCTGCGCTGGCGGAGTTGAAAGGCCATTGGCGGACCCGCCAGCCGCCGCTTCGCTATGCCCTGCTCAACAATGCGATGATGGTCCGGGACTGCTTCATCATTGCGGGTAATCACGCCTTCTATCCGGAATTGATGCCCCACCACGTCGTGATTTCGATGGTGAAAGAAGGCCAACTGATCAACACAGGTGACCGGCAGGCCGGTCAGTTCAAATTCGCGAAAGAGGAGACCTTCGAGGGCGTGACGATGTTCCTGCCGTCCAGTTCGCCCTCCATCAGCCATTTCTTTTTCGAGGCCATGGGCCATCTCGGCTTCTTCGCGCCCAATGCCCAGAAGGTCTTGCTGTTCGGACCCGAGGTCGAAGCCTTCAAGCATCTTTTGGAACTCTATGGCTATGACCGCCCGAACATCATCTTTCGGACGGCCGATCGGTTCGATGAATGCTGGCGGTTCGAACGCCTTATCGTGCCGCTCTATCACTTCGGTGTTCATCCGCACATGTTACCCGTCTTTGCTGATACGGCGACCCGGGTCGAGCGGGACGAAACCCACGACCTGCTCTATGTCTCGCGCCTCGAATCGACCCACTACCGGCTGATGCTGAACGAAGAGGCCGTGGCCCGCATGATGGAGAAATTCGGCTTCAAGGTGCTGCAACTCACCCACCTCGGCGAAGACAACAAGATTGCCCTGTTTCGCAACGCCAAGGTGATTGCCGGGCCGGTGGGGGCAGGCCTTTACAACGTGCTTTTCTCGAAAAACAAACCGACGATCATCGGCCTGAACGCGGGCCGATATACCCGGAGCTATCTGTTGAATCTGGTGGCCGTGATGGGTCTCGACCACGCCCACTTCAACGGGCCGGAATTCCTGTCCTACGAGCCCCGTCACCACCAGGGCACCCACAATGATTTCGTGATCAACGTCGCCCAGCTGGAACGGGTAATCGGAACCTTCCTGGAGACGAAGCTTTAAGCGCTAAGGGCCTCAAAGGTGCGCCGGGCCAAGTCGGCGTCCCGGGCGGCGATCACGCCCGGCTTCACGTAGTCACCCGTATAAGCATAGGGCCTGCCGTCCGGCAGCCAGACCGTCCCGCCAGCCTCGTCCAGGATCAGATGGGCCGGGGCCACATCCCAATCGCGCACGATCACGTCTTTGAAGAAGATATCCGCCGAGGCGTCCGCCACCCGGCAAATCTTCAAGGCGATGCTGCCTGATTCCAGATAACCCGTGGCGTCTAAGGCCTGCATCATGATCGAAGCCGTGCCCCGGGGCTCGGGGTAGTTATCGGTCAGGATAAGCCGGTCGCCCCCCTGCCAGACGGAGAGCCGCTCTCCGTTTAGCCAGGATCCGCGCCCGCGCTCCGCCGTGAAAACCTGCGCGAAGACCGGTGCGACAATTGCCGCCAGGACAGGCTGGTCGTCCTCCATCAAGGCCGCTTGCGTGACGAAGCCATCGAAACCCTTGGCAAAGCTCGCGGTGCCGTCCACGGGATCAATCAGGAAGTAGCGCCGGGGCCGCACCTCCTTGTGGCCCGCATCCTCTTCGCTTATGACGGGAATGGCCCGGTCGATTTCGGCCAACCCCGCGATGAGAAGGTCGTGGATTTCCTGGTCGGCAAGGGTCTTCAGGCTGTCGATGTCCCTGTCGATCTCTGGCCCGAAGGTCTCCCGCCCCCGAAGACCGAGCAGATGATCTCCGGCACGGCGCAGGAGTTGTTCCATTTGCCTCAGCAGGCCGTTTGCTCCCGCTTCAGACATGGAAGGGCCGGAAAACGTTTTTTTGATGGCGGCTGAGCGATAGGAGCCTCGGCCTGCGCCCGAAGCCCCCGGGATCCGTCCCCAGAAAAGCCGCCAAGGGATCAATCCCTGAGGCCACCACAAGGCAGAGTGTCGTGGAAACGCGCGGGTTGACCTCGAAAACAAGGAAACCCCGATCAGGGGTCAGAATGCCCTGGATGTTGTAGCACCCGCCGACCGGGCGACTTTCGTGCAGGGCGCGGCAAGCCCCGATAACGGTCGGGTTCAGATCGATTGCCGCCCGGAGCGTGATGCCGCGCTTCACATCAGCACGCACTGGAACAACGGCAACGTCCCGGCCATCCGCAGAAGCCGCCATGCAGACGGTATATTCCACCCCCTCCAGGGCTTCTTGTGCGATGAAGGGGCCGGCCGCCTGGTCAAGCATCATATGCGCCTCGGCCTCTTCGCGACTGCAGACCCGGCGGACAGCGCGCGATCCCCGACCGCTTTTGGGCTTCAAAATACAGGGCAGATCATCGCCGCCCAAGGTCCCCGCCGACTTCGTCCAGGGCCCATCGTGGCCCCGGGCCTTCAAGTCCTTGGCCAGCTCTGCCTTGTCCAGCATGGCAAGAATGAAGTCCGGAGGGGGGCTGAGAATGGCCGCCTTGAAGCCTTCCGTCTCAGCCAGGGCCGCCATTTTCGGCAGTTCCTCGTCAACACCCGGCACCAGCAAGTCCAATCCGAGATCGATGGAAAGATCGGTCAGAGCCGCAACAAACCCAGGGTCATTTGCCATCGGCAGCTTTACGTGCCGCTCCACCGGGATCACCGGATCGATGGCCGCCGGGTCCGCATCTCCGAAGAAACAGCGATAGGGTCCCTCCAGCAAGCGATAGAGCGCCTCGTTACCGACGCCGCCGCCGCCGGTGAACAGAACGGTTGGTGCCGAATAGGCCATTCGCCTCAGGTCTCCCCGCCCCTGGTTTCCCCGCCCGTGGTCATGCACTGGGTGCCGGACAGCGGAACGTCTTCGAGACGGGAAAGAATCCGTCTCGCCAACCGCTCAGCACCGAGGCGATCATATCGCGCCGGACCGCGTCCCGACAAACCCTGCCGAAGCGCCGCGTCCTCGACCAGCCGGTCCAGGGCATGGATCAAGGCCGATTGCCAGCCGCCCTTGGCGTCCTCAATCGGCGGCCGGGCATCGCCGCCGTCCAGGCAGAGGTCCGCTGCGACCAGGGCGACCAGGTTTTCCAACTGATTGTCGGCCACCATCAGACCGATGGTCGGCAGACCACAGGCCAGGCATTCGATAAGGGTTTGCCCGGCGGCCAGCAAGCCGATATCCGCCCGCTCGATCAGGTCCGATAGGCTTGGCTGCGGCTCGATCACCCGGATCGCAGGCCGGGCATCGGGATAGGGTGCAAAGCTGCCCCGAACGAAAAGGACCTCGATCTTTTTCGGCGCGGCCCAGGCGCTCAGAAGATCGCAAAGGGGCTGGGTCAATCCCGGCACCTCTGTGGATCCCAGGGATACCAATAGCTTCCGAACCGGCTGTTGGTTGCGCGCCGCCGGTCGCACAGCCGGCAGGTCCCGTCGCAACATCTGATACTCGGCCCCCAGGAGGCCTGGGCCCTCCGAGTCCAGAGCCGGCGCACCATTGATCGGCGAAACACCGACGGTACCGCCCCAACGGTTGAAGTCATCGAAGACATAGAGGGGAAGCTTCAGCCGCTGGCTCAGCGCCTTTGCATCCAATCCATAGTGATCGACAACAACCGTCCGGCTTCCGACCAGCAGCACGGTCGCCCCCGGCACCGATAGGGGGAACACCCGATGGTCCAGTCCTTCGATCAGAGGCAGGGCCGGTCCTTCCGGTGCCTCTGGCAGAAACAGCAGAACAGGAGCCCCCAAGGATTGAAGCGCACCTGCCAAGGTGGCGGCACGGGTCACATGTCCTGTGCCCTTGTTGGCACCCAGATCGATGAGCAGGGAAATCGGCTGTTGCTTTAAACTGGGCGGGGATATGAAAGCCCGGAACGGCCCCTCGCTCTCGCCGCTTTGCCGGTAGCCCGCCTTTTCAAACAGGCGGGCGGAAGCTTTGTTTTCTTCGTGAACCTCTGCCACCATCATCGCTGCCGGAGCGAGGTGGCGCGCACAGAGCAAGGCCTTTACCCCCCAGCCCAGCCCCTGGTGTTCAGGGGCAACCAGGACAGAGACTTCCACCGCCCCCCTGTCCGCCAGATCCAGGCGGACCATACCAACGGCTTGCCCTTCGCGCGTGCAGGCAATCAGCAGCAGACGATCCCAGCGCATGAGCGTGCTGTCGAACCAGGCAACATGCTCTGCCCGCTTTGGCGGTTCCGGATGCCTGAAATATCGCCGAACGCCCGGTGCGTGCTGCCAGTCAAACAGCAGTCCCGAGTCGCCGGGCTCCGCCGGGCGGAGGAAAAGATCGTCAAACATCGCCATCAAACGCCGGATGCCCCCGGCCCTCGGGTGGCCACCTGATAGCTGGGGGTGGTGATCCCAGCGTTCAGCTCTTGAAGCGAGGGGTCCTGCAAACAGATTGCCAGCGCCAGGGTGTAGGAAAAACTCTCGGGCCTCGGCCCGATCCGGTCGAAAAGCGCGCTAAGAAAAGCGAAATCAGCCGGCTCGTCCAGTGTCCATCGATGACGCGAAAGATCGCCTTCGGGACAGGGAAAGTTCGCGGACTCCGCCGCCGCCCGTCGTCGAACAAAGGGCAGCACATGTTCCCGGTCGAAGCGCTCTGTGGCCTTCGCGTTGGCCTGGTCCAGGGCCTCGAACGGGATGCACTCGCAGTCCAGGCCATGGGGCCAGCTGGGCGGGTTGTTGTTGCTGGTATAGAGCGCGCGCGCCTGCCGGGCGGTCTCAATGACGCCCGAACAGACCATCGGGTCCAGCAAGGGACAATCCGCAGTGGCCCGTAAAATGTAATCTCCCGGGCCGGCTCCGGCTGCCAGGGCCGCCCCGTGATAGCGCGAAAGCACATCCTGTTCCGAGCCTCGAAAGAGCCGAAGATCGTCGCGCGCGGCCGCCCAGTCGGCCAGGGGATCATCGGCCCGGCCCTCCGGAACGGCGAACCAGACCGCCGAAATCCCCGGTATTGCCAGACATCGATCCGCCACGTGATCCAGGACGGTCCGCCCGGCCAAGGTCTTCATGACCTTGCCCGGCAGACGGCTGGAGCCCATTCGGGCCTGGACGATGGCGATGGTTTTGCTCATAGAGGCGTTCTACTGTTAAACGGCGGCCCCGCGAAAGGGTCGATTGAAAAGGCGGGCTGAACAGGATTACCGATGACGGAGCAGAAGCCACGCCTTTTCCTGGGCCGGATCGCGGACGATTTCCGCCCCGGAATCGATATCGCCTCTGGCCCCTGGGTCTTCATCGGTGCCGAAGGCCAAGTAGCGGATTGGGAAAAGCCCTATCTAGATGGCACCCATCCGCCCGTCGGGGCTCTGGCCACCCCGGAAGATCGCCTGACTGTCTATCGGGATCTGGACCATCTGATCCGATACTTCGTGGGCGTCTGGGCGGATCGGCTGAACGCGCGGCATGGGACAGACTTCGGGCGGGGGTTCTGGTGGACACTGCTGATCCGCTGGCTGGTGGCGATGGTCGGGGCCAGCTATCGGCGAAAACTGGTCCTCGATTCCTTGATGGCGACTTACGCAGAGCGTTCGCTCGACCTGGTGCTGTCCGACCGCCCGGCGGACGAAAATTGGGACTTCGCGGACACCCAGGCGGTGGTCAACCGGGGCCTGCTGCAGGCGGATTTTGATCTCTGGCTCTGGACCCGGCTCGCCCGGCCCGTCCTGCCCGGCAACTGGACGCCGGTGACCCAAACCATCCCGCCACCCGAGTGGCAGCCGCCAGCAGTCATCGGCCAGACCAATGCGATCAAGCGGCTGGGCCGAAAGCTTTTGCGAAATTTACGGTTTTCCGACGTCCCCGGGTTTCGCCCCTGGGAATGCCTCATGCTCTCGGCCTTTCTCGCTGTTCTGCCGGCGAAAAAGCAGGGACCGGTGTTTCGGGGCACCACGCCGGAGGCACCACCGAAAGGCCTGGCTCAGGGATTTGTGGAGACTCTGGACGATCTGCTGGCGGCGACCCTGCCCCGGACACTGAACGAGGACTTCAGCGAGTTGGGCCGGTCGATCGAGGCCGATTGGTTCAAGGCGGGCAAACTTCGCGTCACCGCTCAGGCAACCACCAACGACCCCGGCAATCGGCTGCTCGCCCATGCGATCGAGGCGGGGGAGCAGGTCGTCCGCGTTCAACACGGCTCCGGCTACGGCCTGCACCCCGGTATGTCCATGAACAATCTACCGGAGTTCAACAACCGGGCCTTCTTTTCCTGGGGTTGGACGCGCGAGGACGCCCCGAAGCTCGTCTACCCCTTGCCCATGCCGGGTTTCAGTCGCGCATCCCCGCCTGCCCCGTCTGACCGCAGGGGCGGAAAGCTGATCTTGATCGGCACCAAAACCTGGATTCGGCCCTGGCGTCTGGATCACGTTCCCGAACCGGACCAGGGCATCCAGTATCGGGCCGAGAAAGCCGCCTTTGTCGAGGCCTTGAGCCCGGAAGCCCGAAGCCGATTGCTCTACCGCGCCTATGAACGCGGCCAATCCGACCTGGCCGACCGGACCGACTTCGCGAAAAAATGCCCGGATGTTGACTTCGCCGATGGCGACCTGACCCATCACCTCCACCGCGCCGCCCTGGTCATCCTCGACCACCCCGGGACGACGCTCAACGGCAACCTCGCGCTCGACATCCCGACCATATGCTTCTGGGATCCGGAAACCTGGCCGCTGACCCGATTGGGAAGCGAGGTTTTCGGTGCCTTCAGTGAGGTCGGCATGCTTCACAGCTCGGGCAGGGCTGCTGCATTATTCATCAATGAACACGGTGGAGAGATCGAGGCCTGGTGGCAACACCCGGAAACCCGCGCTGTGGTCGAGGAGGTTCGAGGCCTACTGGGGTGGGGATCTGCCGCCTGGCGGCGGAAATGGATCAAAACACTGGTTGGACTGTAAGCTGCCTGCGGGTCTGACGGGCATCAACCCTCCTTAGCACACAACAGGCTCGTTTCAGACGGTGCCCATTAAACGAAAACGACACCCGAGGGAGATTGCCCTGGGTGCCGTTTTCGGAATTTGGGTAGTCCGGTGGGATCAGCCGAAAAGGCCCATCCCCTGGCCGATGCGGTCCAGCATATCGTCTGAGCCGATTTCCTTTGCGACCTTACCGAAGGTCGCTTCGGTCTTCGGCCCGACGATGCCGTCTTCTTTCAGGGGTTCAACGGTTTTTGAAGCGAAGAGACCGTGATCTT
>JBMYSY010000024.1:0-57659 GCA_049603795.1 Magnetovibrionaceae bacterium | reverse complement strand
ACCTTGTGAAACAAGGGCGCAGCGGGCAGAGCGAAGCGAGGCCAAATCCTGCCCCCGCAACCAAACCCCAGCACCCTCCCAAAGGGGCTGGGGTTTGGTTTTTGGGACCATTTGGAGACTGATCCTCGTTCTGCGCAAGACCTTGTTGGTTCTGGGGAAGGCTCGTTTGAACATCCTTTTATCCTCTCTGAATGGAGAATTCACGGTTGTTGCCTTTCTTGTTTTTATAATACTTTAAACGATGCAAACCCTATTTAATGTTAGAGAGCGTCCATGTACTTGAATTTATTGAATCAAGAGCAGAAAGCACTGTTTTTGGGGGTGGCCAGCCAGTTGGCCCGCGCAGACGGAATCGTCGTTTCGGAGGAATCTTCTGTCATTAGCGCGCTTCAGACTGAATTGGGTTGGGATGTCAAAGCGGTAACTTGGACCCAGAATGACCTTGGATCGTTGAAGGAGGTTTTCGCCGAAAAAAGGGCTCAGGTCGTCATGTTGATGGAGCTATATTTGCTCGCTCTCTGTGACGGGCACCTGCCACCGGAGGAACTGGAGATTTTTGACATCCTTGCGAAGGTTTTCGGTTTTTCAGACGCCGATTGTGAAGCAACATTATCCTGGGCGCGAACAATTGCGCCCCATGTTGTTCAGGGGTGGCGTATGGCGCTGTCAGCGAACCCTCTTGTCTCAAAAGGACCGATCCCAGACGAATGAACTGATATTTGCCAATCAGCTTCTCGCCCATACAGCGTCAGGGCTGCCTTCTGCAGCTTAACAACGGTACTGCAGGCAAATAACAGAAATGTTGTCCCGTCCACCGTTCTGCTTGGCGTGATCCATAAGATCCTGGCAGGCATCCCCGAGCTGGGCGTTGGCTTCTAAAGATTGGGCGATAGAAAAATCATCTAACATCCCAGTCAATCCGTCCGAACAAATCAGAAAACGAACAGGCTTTGCGACGGATACGATCCTGGTATCGACCTGGACGTCAGGCCAAGGACCGAGCGCTCGGTAGATGGCATTTTTCTTGGGTTCCGGTCCATTCTGGCCTGAATCAAGCCAACGCTGGTGCAGGGTATGATCCGTTGTGATCTGCTTCAGACCATTTTTGTTGAAGGTATAGACACGGCTATCACCGACCCAGAAGACCACAGCCCGCTCGCCATCCCCCATGTCTAATATGCCGGCAATGGTGGTTCCCATACCGCGACCTGGCTTTTGATTTCTCTCCGTACTGGCTGTGTTGATTGCGGCAGAAGCAACACCGACGGCCTTTGAAATCTCGTCCATGGCGCCTTGATCGGAAAGCGAAGCAAAACTGCTCCTAACCTTAGTAAGGCCTTCCCTTATTACTTCTGCGGCCATGCGGCTGGCGACTTCGCCGTTTTCATGGCCGCCCATGCCATCGGCTATCAAAAAGAGCCCCAGGTCCATGTCGATGGACATGAAATCTTCATTTAAACGCCGGACGCATCCGACATCGGTTAGGCCAGCGGCCGCAAGCGTAGACAGACCGTGCTGTCCTTCGGAGACAACGCCATCCTCGCTTAAGGGAGACATCGGAATGGTTTTATCGCAGTCAGTCATACGGTCTAGCTTCATAATTTGACGGGCTCCTCATGACGGGATGACTAGTCCTGCTGATGGAAATGAAGGACATCTTCATCCGAGGGAGCTGCATCTGGCCGTGTTGCCAGGAATCCGCTTCCCATCAGGATAACCTTATCACGATGCACGAAATGTCTTGATGAATTGTTAAAAAATACGAAGGTGCCAAAGGTGCTTTGGTCTAAATAAATGAATTTTCCTCCGACCGGTTCGGCCGTCCCATGAAATTTCGAGACATTCGGGCTTGGCCAGCGCAAATCATTGCTGCTGTGGCGGCCAATGCGCAACGTGGGTCCGCCGTCGATGAGTTCCACCGAGTCCGTTGTTGTTGATATCGACATCTTGGAATGCCGGAGGCTGATATCAACCGAGGCACTCTCAAAATTCATGGTCTCGTCTTCTTCCTCACGCGGGGCCTGCAGGTACAAACGGGTCTGCCCACTTACTCCTTTAAATGAATGTTGGCCGATGAAACGGAAACCGGCCTGATAGTAGGTAGGCAGCGTGTCATAGGCCTCTCCGGAAAAACAGACTTCACCGGGTTCCAGGATACCCTTGATCCGGGCAGCCTGATTGACGGCGGCCCCATAGACATCACCGCCATCCGGAATAACATCACCAATATTGACTGCCGAGGTTAGCGTTATGCCCAAGCCGTCAAGGCTATCGTGAAGATCAGATATTCCGCCCAAGGCTGTTTGTGCATTGTCGCTGATCCACAAAAGCTCTGGGCCAATCTGGCGCAAAAACTGACTGTTGGACATACGCAGAATGCGCTTTGCATAAACGCCACACCATGCGTAAGACGTGTTGGATTGCCCGCTTCCTATCGGGTCTGCAGGCATCGGTTTTTCGTCTAATGGTTCTATAAACGAAACTAAGGTGAATGAAATTGCGCGTACAGCGGACCCTGGCATCTTTAATCCATGAATTCCTGCCAACTACACATAGATGCACGCCTCTACCCCTTGAGATTAATATAATTTACGGGTTGATTTAAGAGGTGGCAATCCTTAAAGATCGTATTGAAGAGCGTTATATCTCACTATGGTCCTGCAGCAATCGCATTCTGTCGTATTAGTCGAACTTCGACTTTGCTGACGATTGGCAATAAATTTTTTAAGTTATAGGTTGATTGCCTACTAGGCTTTTTATCTAAAACCCAAGGTACTATTCATGATCGCGGCCCCGTATATTGACGATGATACTACCGCTGGGGACCTTACCATTCTGTTCGCTGATATCAGCGGAAGCACCCATCTATACGAGAAGCTGGGCGATAGTGCTGCTCACGATATGGTTTCGAAAAGTATCCACTTGCTGACGTCTGCAACGAATTCTTTCAACGGTCGAGTTGTCAAAACGATCGGCGATGAAATCATGGCGGTTTTTGAGATTGCCTCGGGGGCCCTCGAAGCGGCTATAGAAATGCAGGAAGGCCATGTCTCACTCCCCTTATCGATCAAAATTGGGTTCCACCGAGGAACCGTGATTGAGCAGGACGGCGACGTCTTTGGGGATGCTGTCAATGTGGCCGCTCGCCTTACGTCAATCGCGACCAAAGGTGAGATTATTACAACGGAACAAACCATTGCGGCGCTGCCGGAAGAACACAAAGAAAAGGCCCGTTTCCTCGATAGGGCCCAGCTGCGCGGCAAGGATGAAAGCCTTGCCATCTACCAAATCCTTTGGGAGACGGAAGATGAGACCGTTTTTGAGTTTGACGGCCCGCCAGAAACACATGAAAGGCAGAACCGAAGTGCCAACCTGTTGTTGAGCGGTTCAGGCCATCAAACTGAATTGACCGGCGGGGACATGCCCTATTCGATTGGGCGGCGAAGTGACAATTGCTACCGGATCAATGACGTTTGTGTCTCTCGCAATCACGCGACGATAAAATTCGAAAGCGGGCGCTTCCGGATTACGGATCATTCCAGTCGAGGCACCATCGTGGTTTTTGCCGGGGAAACGGATAAGCCTGTGCTCCTGAAGCGTGAGACGGTTGATTTGCGGGGAGCCGGAGCATTCTTTCTGGGCCGCAATCCGAGCGATCCCGAAGCCATTCCGGTCCATTTTGAAGTTTATGACTCCTGACTCCCGCACCTGGGCCTTTCGGCTCCATTCATGAAGAAAAACGAGTTCGATTAGGCCTCTTGCAATGGATTCTTTGCCGGAACCCCTCATTCTTGGTCTCGTCGGTTGGTTGGGCCTTTGTTTCGGCAGCTTCCTTAATGTTGTTATCTACCGGTTGCCTCGCATGATTCTCGGAGCCGTCTCTGACGAGGAATTCAATCTTCTGAGACCCCGTTCGCATTGTCCTCGATGTCACCGGCAAATCCCGAATTGGGCTTTGATCCCTGTAATAGGATATGGGCTTACAAAGGGACGGTGTCGTTCTTGTCTGGCTCGGATATCACCGATCTATCCGTTTGTTGAAATTCTCTGCGGGTGCTTAGCGATCGGCTTGGTCCTCAGCATCGGTCTCGGTTTTGAAGCGATTTTTCTGTTTGCTTGGACTTCTGCGCTATTAGCCATCGCGCTGATTGATCTGGAATACTTGATTGTGCCCGATGTTTTGATTGGCGTTTTGGTCATATTGGGCATCGCTATTCGGGCATTGGAATTCCTTTCCGGCCAGAGCGATTTCGCTGTTGTGGCGGGAGAGATGGCAAGTGGATTACTGGTGGGGGGCGGCGGCCTTTATGCCATCAGGGCCATTGGGTCCAGGATCGCGGGCCGAGAGGCCATGGGGCTGGGGGATGTCAAACTCATGGCGGCGTTTGGGATCGTGATCTCTCCCTTGGGCCTTCTTGTCCTGTTGTTTGTGGCCTGCCTGATCGGGCTGAGTATTGAAATGGTCCGCCGTTTGATGACGGTAGCTGGCCAAGTGCAAGGCCGCGAGATCGCCTTTGCGCCGTCATTGTGCCTTGCTGCCGTGATTGTCATGGTCTGGCAAGATCGCTTGGTGGAGGCAGCTTTCTTCGGTTTTTCGGCCTCTTGATCGGTCCTCTTATTTGAAGGACGAAGGCAACATTCCTCCGACTTCGGCAGTCAGGTCTTGACCGCTGAGTGATGCCACGGCTTTCCGGGCTTTGGAGGTCGAAGGGGAGGAAAGGAAGGCTGCGACAGCAGCGAACCGTCCTTTTAGCGAGGCGAGAGCCTTGGCGGCTTTAGCTGCGCGGGCTTTTTGTGCTGTGGCATAGCCGGCATGGGACGTCTTACCGAGCGCCTGACTGGCGCTGAGGTAGGTGGCGATTTGCCCAATGGCAAAGTATTCAGCCTGTTCTTTTTGACTCAGAACGGGGTTTTCTCCGGTGTTGGGCGGATAGAACCGATGGCGGACGCTACCTTGGCTGTACTCAACCAGTTCGAAATCAGGATTGATCGGATGCCCATTGTCCAACATGGCAGCCGCCTGTTCGGCTGACAGAAGCGGATTCGCCAAGCCATGGCAAGAATTACAATTCATGGCCACATCAAACAGCTGATCAGGCCAGATCATGCCTGCGGCTGACGCTCTTTTTCGGCGTTCTGCTTTTTGGGCAGGGCTCTCGTTGTCGCGTTTGAGGGCCGGGCCGTAATCATTGTGGATCTTGATCCAGTTTTCCGAATTGCCGTGGCAACTCTCACAGCTGGGACCCGCTATTGGGGCTCCACTTGCACCGTCTAGAGTGTAATGACAAAGAGCGCAGGTGGCGGATTTCTTCATGCGCTTGTCGCCAACGGCCCGAACGATCTTCTTGGCTTTACTGTTGCGATGAACTGAAGAAAAGGACTTGAAATGCTTGGTTCCCTCCCAGACCCCTGCCTCTGGTCCATGACATTTTCGACAGGCCTGAGGACCCATAGCACGTCCGGCTTTGCGGGTAATGGGGGCTGAACTCGCAGCGACCGCAGAGGCCGGGGCGGGTGCCGTTTCTTGAGCCGTGGATTGAGGAAGAGCCGCCGGAGCAGTCTTGGCGGGAGCCTGAGCGATCTCCGTTGGCTGTGCCTTCTTGATGATCTCGGCAAGGGCGGCCTTCCCCTCACTCAGGAGTGGCCCCGCCTGGTCGGGCGTTAAATACCCGTCAGGGGGAAAGCCGGAAGACTGCTGAAACGCGGAAATGGCCTTGCGGGACGCCGGACCAAAAATACCATCAGCACTTCCGGCGAGGAGCTTGCGCTCAATTAGGGCAGCCTGGACAGCTTTCCGCTCTTCCCTAGAGAGCCAACCGTCGGTCATTTGCGGCGTGGCGGCGTTTCCCGGTATCGGTTGGGCCTGTTGGGAAGGTGCTTTCGCGGGAGAGGTCTCGGCCTTTGAACGGGCGGCGTCAACTTCGGCGCGCGCCGCAGCAAGCTCGGCCTGGGCCTTTGCAAGCTCCGCCTGAGCCTTGGCCGTCTCAGCCTCAGCGCGGGCTTTTTCTGCCTCCGCTTCTGCTTTCATGCGGGCGATATCCGCTTCCGCTAAGGCCTGTGTGGTGGACCCAAGAGGGCTCGCTGGTTGATTGGCGGTATCTTGTTGTGCCGCGACTTGAGGGAGATCCGGGGCCTTCTTGTCTGACATGAAAGTGACAGCGCCGGCTGCGATGGCGAGGGCGAGACCAGCACCGATCAATCCGGCTTTCCACGACATGCTCGAGCCTGCGGGAGATTGTCTATGTGCCGCGTTGCTGTGATTCGGGTATCCGGTTGGGTTAGCCGCCTGTTGTGCTTCAGGGTCGGCAGCCTGGGCGCCAGGTGGCAGGAACCGGAACTCCGTTCGACCGACTTCGATAACATCGTTTGCAGAGAGAAGCCGTGACGAGACCGGTTTGCCATTGACCCGGGTCCCGTTTTTACTTTCCAGATCTTCTAGCAGCCAGGCATCTTCCTGGGCGGTCAGGCGAATGTGCTGACGGGAGAGCCTTGGGGAGGCGATAGCCAAGTCACTGGATGGATCCCGGCCTATGACAAACGAGCCCCTGTCCGGTAGGATATGAATGGAACCGGCGACAATTCCGCCTGCTTCCCCCGCTTGAAGGCAGATAAGCCTTGGCCTGTCCGTCACGCCGTCCGGGTCAATCCAGGTGGATGCGCTGCTGCTGTTGCCGGAAAGCTTGGATTCGTCTCTACCGTCGCTGACCATTCCGGTTGTAATACCTCTTCTGATGTACCGCCAGAACTTTAAAATTTACGGCGCACTTCAAATCTAACACCGGAAACGTCATCGGCATTTTCTAGAAAGCCGATCATCGCATCTGACCGCAAAATCCAGGCATCAGCGATCGGTAGCTGATAGCGTAAGCCGATAGCATATTGTTCTCCCCGTGCACCGCGACCAGGTTTGATATCCCCGCCAAGGGGGTGCTGAGCGGCAACTTCAAAGATGATCTGTTGGTCCAGGTTGAACAAATATTCGATGCCGATGGCACCACCAATCATATCGTTGGCACTGTCATCCAGCTTCGGAAACCCAGTCATTCCGTCGGTTTCAAAGTTGATGCCGGTGTTCACAAGAAGGCCTTCGGCATTGGCCAGCGGTTGTGGTTTCCCGATGCCGACAAACCCGTTGAAGTAGGGAACCAATGTTGAAGGCAATGACGTGATGAGCGAGTTTTCGACCAGCAGGGCGAAGCCTTCTGCGGTATGTTGCTGTCCGCTATCGCGATCCTGCCCAAAGGTATAGAAGCCTCGAACACTGTTGGATAACCAGGATCCATAGCGCTTGGTGAAGGCCGCTGTCAGGCTATCGTAGTCTTGGTCACCAAAATCACCGCGATCAAACACGTGTCCATAGCCGACTTCCGCATAACCGCGGAAAACATCCGCAAAACCGGTGATCCCGGCAATACCCGTATCCGTTTCCTGGGCACCGTCACGGGCCAGGACGCCTGGGGTCGTTACCTCATCAAAGCCGCCAAAAACGGTAACGTCCATGTTGGAGATATCGAGAGTGGGGCTGTTCATGGCTGTTAAGCTCACGCCGCCTCCGATAAAGGCATCATCGACCCATAGTCCATTCTGGAGAAAGATCGGCACGAAACCGGCGGCAAAGGGGAGGTCGAACTTAACCTCTTCCCCAGTGATGCCGGTCGCGATTGAGCCCACGTCGCCTTCGAAGTACATGTTCTCGATGTTGAGGTTCAGCAAGGAATCCTCGACCCTGCCATCATCGCCCGAGAACTCATATCGGGTGAATTGACCGCCACGGTCCAGCGGCCTGAAGAAGGCATGCAACCGTTCGGTTCCGGTCAATTTAAGGTCGACATCCAGGTTGAGGCGCGCGGCCACCTGGCCAATTTCCGTGTCCCCATCGTCGTTAAAGGCTACGGCCGTGCGAAGATCCCCATAGATGGCCAGCGCCGGTGCCAGTGGGTTCTTTTCACCCAACAGCGTATAATGAGGCGTCAGCGGACCTTCCTTGTAGATGGGACGACCCATTTCGAGCAGCGGTCGCGGTGCATCTTTCGGGCGCTTGCGCCCGTAAATGTCGTACTGAGCGTCCGCGTCATAGGAATCTTCGGAATTCCCCGTGACCGGGTCGGGTCGGAAAAAATCATCCGAATGATCTATGACGTTTACACCGTCAGACATTTTCGGAGGTTGGCCGTGACCGGAAGGATCGGCCGCCAAGGCTGACCCACAGGTCATTGCACCAACTGCGACCAGAGGCACCACCCGGGCTAGATGGTGCAGGATGTCGTGTTTCCACACCATCTTACTTGACCTCAAATTCGACTGTGTAGGGGTGGATATCGAGCATCCACTCGTTCATGGAGCGCACCATGTCGTCTGTCGCCCCAACAAATTTCATGAAGTAGATCGGCTCGGCCCGACTCCTCAATCGCACAGACAGACGGTAAGTGCCTGGTTTGCTGAGCAATTCTCCGGGGATTTCGTAGGATGCGTTGCGCGACCCCAAAGGCGGCAGCGAACGCCCTTCCATCCGGACAAACGGTGGGTGATTGAGGATACTGGCCGGAACGTTGGACGGCCGCAGGAAAGGCCGCTGATCCTGGTCGAAGTTAACGGGCAGATACATCTCCCTGTCCGTTCCTTTGACATTGGTCGTAAGGAACTTCGTTTGGAGATTGAACAATTGGTCATCGAAATCGATGGTCCCCGCTGCCACGTCCAGGGAGTGAATGTCAGCGAAATCCCCGTTGGAATCGAGGTAACCCGATTCCCATAGGTTGGTTCCATCCGGCCCCGTCAGGGCCACATTCAGCCAGATCTCAGGCTGAGCCCCCAAGGAACCGGAGGGCAGATTGTGGCCATCGTCGATATTGGTCACCGTATAATGGAAAGAGAGATCCTCACCGCTTTCCGGGGAGCCATCGAAGAAGGGGCCGTCAATTTTACTGCCGTTTTCCATCACCTGGCGGCGCAAATCGCGTTTTTCTTCCAAACGGACATTGTTGACTTGGACGATTTCCCAAGCTTCTTCCCGGTCGCCGGGGTCAGCCCAAATCGCGGGGAAATCCACTTTCAGTGCTTTTTTGATGTCCTTGAGGACGACCTGGAAATCCGGTTCCATTCCCGGCATGGCTGAACGTAGCTTGACCACCAGGCCGCGCAACCGGTCCAAATCCTCTGCTCCGACCGGTTTGGGCAGAGATTCCAAGGCCGTCAGAAGTTCGTCATAGGCGGTGTCGAACCCTTCGGCCAAGGGCACCCGGTTGATCATCTGTTCGGCACGCGAGACCAGTGTTTCGAAGCGGTCGGCTTCACGGCCTATCGATGCGGCAAGCTCGCGGACCGTCCCGGGCAAGCGTTCTGCGGCCACTCGACCGTCTTCCGGGGTGACGGCTCCGTCCAAAGCCTCCAGGCGGGTCAGGAGGCGCTTTCGGGCCCGTTCCGTATGAAAGCCCAACTCGCCGCGGGACATGGCGGTCTCGAGAGCATCGAGGGCCGACAGGGCCTGCACATGCCCCCCCAGCGGAGCCAAATCGACGTCAAGGGAGTCGAAGGCATCGGCGGTATCTGCAATTTTGTCTTCGAAGTCGACCGAACCCCATTTGCTGCGGTAGTCAAAGGTTAGCCAGTCTTCAATGTCCCACCTGTCCGCATCCGGGTTGTGAGGAAAGATTCCCGGGTGCGCGACAGGATAGCCAGGGCCATAAAAGGCATGGTTGGAATGTTTCCGGCCGGGATTGATCGCTTCGCCGTTTACGATAGCGGTCGGGGCCGTTTCATAGCCCGCGGCAACGCCGGGGACCTTGCCCATGTGGCAGTCCTGACAGGTCACGTTGTTTCGAAAGGCCGGGGAGTCGCGATATTGCTCCCACACCACCTCGAGCTTGATGCCGAGGTTCACGGCTACCTGATGGCAGGAAACACAGAATTCCGACTTTTCGAGGGTCTCGAACTCGACGACGGTTCCATGGACTGGCGTACCGCGTTGAGTTTCATCCAGGGCGATCTTGAGGCGATCTGACTCGCCGGTGACCTGGTCGAACTTGCTATCCTTGGCCGTGCCGTATACGGGGGCGTGAATAGAGCCAGGCTCCACATGGCGCTCACCATTGACCTTGCCATAGTAGCCCTTGACCCGGTGGCAGGTCACACAGGTGATGCCCTCACGGGCGACCTGACTGCGCTCCCAAAGGGGAAGCCAGCGCTCTTCACCACGCTGGGTGCCGATCTGCTGGTGACAACGGACACAAAAACTACCGATCGTTCCCTGGGAGAGGTCCGTGATCGCCTGTTCAAATTTGTGGAACATTGGCGAAAGCGAGGCATAGGCATGGTTCGAAGACGCCCACTCATCATAAATCTGGGTGTGACAAGTCCCGCAAACCGAAGCGCTCGGGTAAGCGGTTTCGGAGAAAACATCCGCATGGGGGTCGCTTTCAGGCGGAGAGCCATCCGCAAGCGCCGGCACTGAAACGAACAAAGATATCCCTAAAGCGACCCCGGTGAAGGAGCGAACGATG
This sequence comes from Magnetovibrionaceae bacterium, assembly GCA_049603795.1. Classification (GTDB taxonomy): domain Bacteria; phylum Pseudomonadota; class Alphaproteobacteria; order Rhodospirillales; family JBMYSY01; genus JBMYSY01. The sequence goes on along the minus strand of JBMYSY010000024.1, from coordinate 47,160 downwards.
CCACCCCAGCGAGACGGCTGGCGGCAAAAAGACAATCTCGCACGCTTTAAAAAAATACTCTTTTTAGATGTGTATTTTTTCTGCATTCTGCGGCTCCAATAAAATTCAATCACAACGTATCCGCATTAACTGTAGAGAGCGACCATGATAACCTTATTTCGGTATTGAAGGTCGGCATATAGCTCTTTATCCTACTTTCGCATGTGCAGCGTGAGGATAAAGTCGGGTCGATAGCTCGGCAACCACTTTATGTTGATAAAAAGTAAATTTAGACTCGGGAAAATACGATTGCATTCAGGGGGAGCGACTCTTTGCGGCAGCCTGTATTGAGCGTAGTGCCTGTAACGCGGGTATGGAGTTCTGTTGCTTTCTTGAGGGTTTCTCATCCGGACTGCCACTCGCGCTACCTGCCGCCTTTCTTTTCACGTGCTCTGGCGATCTGTCGCTCGGCAGATGTTCGGCTCCGGGGTGATCTTCGAGCGGCAGCTTGAGAATGAACGAAAATTTTTCAGCTGAGGTTTGATTTGAACGGCAAGGACTCTTACCTGCGCATACTCTTTCCGGATCTGGGGGGGGATCAGGCAGTTGCTGAGGCGGCGGGCAGCGAATTGGTCCGGCCAGGTGGAATCGTGATCGGGCGGGCCGCAGATAGCGATCTTGTCCTGGGCCAACCCTCTATCTCTCGGCATCATTGCCGCGTTCAAATGGACTCTGAGCGCCAGGTCATCGTCTCTGACCTGGGGTCTCGGAACGGTACGGAGGTCAATGGCCGGAAGGTCGCTGGCGGGCAGTTTCTTCCGCTGTCTGATGGTGACCGGCTTCGCATCGGGGACGTAGAGGCTACCGTTACCTTTGTCTCGGAACGTGATCCAAAAGGTGACCGGACGACGACCGGACAAGTCCTTCATGCACCGGGGAGATGGACGCTCGAGGTCTGCGATTCCGCTGAGCGTTTTGACCTCAATCCACAGCAACTCACTCGCAAGGGGATTGTTGTCGGTCGTCGGCTCGGCAAAACGGATCTGACGGTCAGAGACCCCTCCGTTTCGGGTATTCATTGTGAATTGGCTCTTGACGGGAATGGCCGGCTGACTCTCGAGGATTTGAACTCTAGCAATGGCACCTTCGTCGATGGCCGAAAAATTGCGCCTGGAACACCTGTTTCGGTGACAGAGCAATCGGTTGTTGAGCTCGGAACGTGCCGGGTTGCCCTGATTGCTGCTTCCGGGACTGCTGCTTCGGGTCAATCTCCGGTGTTGTCCGAAGACGAAACCCTTGCGGTGTCAGAAAAACCGGGGCTAGACGAAAACGCCACGCTCGCCTTTGTCAATGACGCGAATTTCAGGGGCGTTGATGAAGAGACCATTGTTAACGTGGACGATGAAACCCTCGTCAACGCCGGGGACGAGACCATCTCGGATGTGGGTGACGAGACCATCTCGGATGTGGGCGATGAGACCATCGCTGATGTGGGCGATGAGACCATCGCTGATGTGGGCGATGAGACCATCGCTGATGTGGGTGACGAGACCATAATCGAGTCCTCGTCCGGCCATGCGGATGCACCTCTCGCCCCGTCCCAAGGCGATAAGCGGGCAAAGCCGGCGAAAGAAGCCGAGAAAGCCGACAAACAGGCGGAAAGCGCGCCGGTTTCAGCAGAGCTGAACCCCCGGCCTGGCGGAACCGACGGAGACTACCGGCCAGGAAGGGGGAATGCCGTTTTCGCCCTTTTGAAGTCGATGACCCCCACCCTTCTGGTCTGCCTGGGCCTGTCCATACTGCTGGTCGGACCCGAATGGGTAGATTTTCTGGCTTCCGGCCTCGCTATTACCATCCTTGTTCTCGTGGCTGTCTTCCTGATCACCTTGGTCACGGGTGAGTGGCAACGCCTGCGCCATGCAGCCAAGGCCCAGCAGATGGAATTGGAAGCCCTCCGGCTGGCGACGGAACGCGATGTGGAACAGGCGCGTCTCGTCGCGTCTCAATCGCTGGGGGCGTGGTCCGGTTTTCGGAAGTTCCGGGTGGCGAAGAAACAGCCCGAGTGCGAGGATGTCTGCTCTTTCTACCTGGTGCCCCATGACGGAAAGCCCTTTCCGACGTACCAGGCGGGCCAGCATTTGACGTTCCAACTGAAGATTCCGGAAATCGCGAAGCCGGTGACGCGATGTTATACCCTGTCTGAATCCCCGACAGAAACGGACTACTATCGGGTAACGATCAAGAAAGTACCGGACGGTCTGGCTTCCCGTTTTTTCCATGAACGGATCAATGAAGGCGATATTCTTGATGTCCGGTCTCCGTCCGGCAAGTTCCACTTGGACCTTTCGGAAGCACGCCCGATTGTTTTGATAGGATCGGGCATCGGGTTGACGCCAGCGCTCAGCATGGCAAATGCCATTGCCGCGACCGGCGGCCAGAGAGAAACGTGGTTGTTTTACGGCGTCCGCGATGGCCGTAGTCACGCCATGAAAGACCACCTGCAGGCCCTTGCCGACGCGCATCCCAATATACGCCTCCACATTGTCTACAGCAGACCACGGGAAGGCATTGATTTTATGGGGCGCGACTACGATCACGCCGGACGGATCGACCTCGATCTCCTGAAGCGTGAATTGCCTTCCAACGGGTTTGAATTTTATTTGTGTGGTCCCCCTGCGATGATGAACGCCCTTGTTCCGGACTTGGAAGATTGGGGCGTTCCGGCCGGGGATGTTCATTTTGAAGCCTTTGGCCCGGCGTCCGTCAAAAGGGCAGCCACCGCCCAACCGACGACAACCGTCTCATCCAAGGTGACCTTTGCAAAAAGTGGTTTAACGGTCGATTGGACGGGCGACCACGTCACTCTGTTGGAACTGGCCGAGTCCAAAGGGGTTGCTCTGGACAGTGGTTGTCGCGCCGGCAGCTGCGGAACCTGCGTGAGCGCCATCAAGTCCGGCAAGGTGAAATACGTCGAGCAGCCGGGTGTCCCGCCCGAAAATGGGTCGTGCCTCGCTTGTATCGCCGTGCCTGACGGTGATCTGGCCTTGGATATCTGACCCGGGGAAGCGAGGCGACAAATGGTTCGATTCGTTCAAAAAATCGCGCGCTGGGCCGAACCTTTTGACCCGATGATGTCGGACGCCCGAACGGATATGCTGCTGACTCTGTCGCCCTTTAAGGACATGAAGGAAGAGCAATTCCCAGCATCGACCCCTCTGCGGGGAATCTTGCAAAACGATACGCGATTGCGTCTTTTCAAGTCTGGCGATGTGATCGTTCGAAAGGGCGATTTTGGCACTTCGGCCTTTCTTGTCCTGGATGGGCGACTTCGAGCCGTTGTTGCAGAGCGGAACGGCAAGTCCATTCGCGCTCAGAATAGCTCTGACCCTTTCGGCGGCGGGCAGGGGCCCCGGCGAAGCCTGTTTTCGGCCCTGGCACAACTCTGGACGAATCCGCGCGACCCCGAGGTCCGATTTGCGGCACTGGAACAGACCGACACAGAAACGGGGCGTCGGGGTGACGGCGAAACCACCCAGGTTTTTCTGCGCGACATTCCAGGTATTTTGGACCGGTTCCAGACCGAGCCCCTGTCGGAAGGCAGCTTGTTCGGTGAGGTCGGGGCCCTGACCAGGGCACCCAGACAAGCCAGTGTTTTCGCAGAAACCGACGCTACGTTGTTGGAAATCCGGTTTCAGGGGCTTCGAGACCTGAGGCGCTATGACAGCGGCTTCAAGAAAGACGTCGATGACCTTTATCGGCGCAACTCACTACCGGCTCGCCTGCGGTCTTTGGATTTGTTTTCCGGACTTGCTGATGACGATCTCCAAACCCTGATCGAGGCGACACAGTTTGAGTCCTACGGAGAGGTCGAGTGGTTCAAAGGCTTCAACGCCAGCAAGCTGGAATCAGGTCATTTGGGGTCTGGTCACGAAACGCCGATCATTGATCAGGGCTCCTACCCGGACGATCTCATTATCATCGGTTTCGGGTTCGCGCGGGAGGTGATTGCTGACGGCCCTCGAAGGCAAACTCTTCGCCACCTTCGTCCCGGGGACCAATTTGGATTGGAAACCATCTCGCGAGCCTGGAAAGACAACGACCAACCCAGCCATGCCTCTGCCCTGCGCGCCCTCGGGTATGCTGATGTCCTAAAAATCCCCGCTGCTGTTGTGGAACGCATTGTCCTGCCGAAGTTGGAGCGCGATGCCCGTTTGACCCAGTCTGCGCAGGACAACAAATTAGACCGAGGTGCCCCGGAACAGGGCTTTTTGGAGTTCCTAGTCGGTCGTCGGTTTGTCAACGGTCGTAAGGCCATGGTCATCGACACCGAAAAATGCGTGCGCTGCGATGACTGCGTGGTTGCTTGCGCCGCCGCTCATGGCAATAACGCCCGATTTGTTCGCCATGGCCCGACTTTCGGCAACCTGCAGGTTACAAATGCCTGCATGCATTGTGTGGATGCCGTATGTCTTTTGGGTTGCCCGACCGGAGCGATTCGAAGGGAGTCGGAAGCAGGCCGCGTGGTGATCAACGATGCCAACTGTATCGGATGTGCGACCTGTGCCAACAGTTGTCCCTATGACAACATTCGAATGGTTGAGATTCGAGACTCCCAGGGGCATCCCCTTCGCGATAAAGATTCGCTCAAACCCATTTTGAAGGCGACCAAATGCGATTTCTGTGTTGACCAGGTCGGGGGGCCTGCCTGTCAGCGGGCCTGTCCGCACGGGGCGCTCGAGAGGGTCGACTTGTCGAATATGGCACAGATCGCTTCCAAATCGCAGGCTTTGAGAACCCCATGAAGTACTCAACTGTCCTGGTTTGTGGAGGTTTTGGGCTGGCGACAGCTGCAGGATTTCTGGCGCTTCGGACTCTTGTGGAGACGGGAGGTGTAGAGGCCTTCCCCATCTGGTCCGGCTGGGTATTGGCCAGTTTGGTCGGGATGCTTGCCCTTTTCGGTGTCCGTCGGCGGCTTACCGTTCTGCCTCTGGCGGACGCTGTTCTGTGGACGCGCCTGCATCTTGCCTTGGGATGGGGCGCTTTCGGCGGGTTCCTTGTCCATACCGGATTCGAATGGCCGAGCGGTGGGTTTGATATCCTGTTGTATGGCGGATTTATCGTCACGCTGCTGAGCGGCATGTGGGGCCAATGGTTGACGGCAAAGGTACCCCGCGAACTTGCCCTTTGTTCGGAAGAATATCTCTACGATCGCATCCCCATATTCCGGCGCAAACTGAAAGACCTGGCAGAAGACACGGTCACGCTGGCCACGGAACGGGACGTCCATTCCCCGCTTGCCCGGTTTTATGCGGACCATCTTCTGCCCTGGTTGGGCCAACAGCGGGTTCCTCTTATGGCCGGGCGGCCTCGGGCGGCCCAGTTCTACGAATTGCTGGATGGCTTGCGGCGGGAGTTGCCGGAGACCGACCAGACGTTGGTCGATGAACTGTCCAAGGTCATTCAGAAACGTGATGATCTGGACACAAGTTTCCGGCTTCAGCGCTCACTGCGGCTGTGGATCATGGTTCATGGCCCGGTTTCTACGGCGACGATCGTGCTTTTAGTCAGTCATCTGATCTTCATTTATGCTTACCGGGGGGGCTGATGGCGCTTAGGCTGCAAAGGTTTGATTTTCGAAGCAGTGGCTATGAACGCCCGAATGCAAACTGGCAGTGCGGGCGGCTCAAGGATGGCAAGCCCTGCATGAAGGGGCCCACTGCGGATGGGTACTGCCACGGTGGAACTGAATGTATCCCCGTCAAGAAAGATGATCGGTGGTACTGTACCCGAACGGACATCGCCGGTGGTCCCTGCGAGGACGGGCCATTGCCCGACGGCACCTGTGCTTGCCAGATTCTGAGTTGTCGTCCCCGTCGGCGCCCGCGGCATATGCGAAAGACGATTGCATTCGTACTCTTATCTCTTCTGGCGATCCTTTTGGTCGGTTTCTCCTATGTCTCGCCAGAAGCCTATATGAGCTTTATTTCACCGGGGGACTTGGCGGGTCCTCACCAGGCTATCGGCGGCTGTTCTTCATGCCATAGTGAAGGGCAAGGGCAGGCAGGGTCCGTTTTGGCCAGGCTGTCCCATCCAGATGTGCAAGGGCATTTGGGCGCGGCTTGCGCCGACTGTCACAAGGCCGAGGCCAAAGGGGGTGCCCACAATCGGCGGACAGACGAAAACGCCAGCATGAGGAGTGGGCAAACTGACAGGGATGCAAGTTGCCTAACCTGTCATGCTGAACACAAAGGAGCCGGTGGCCTGGTTGATGTCTTGCAGGAAGAAACCTGCAACGACTGTCACCGCAAGAAGATTGCTGATTTTGACAGTAGTCACCCGCCCCTTCCCATCCTGACCAAAGACCGGTCCGGACGCCTAGCCTTCAATCATGACAGGCATTTCAAGAAGCATTTTGGCCAGGTCACGACGGGCCGGGTTCCGGAATCTTGTATCGACTGCCATCAGGTCGAATCAGACGGCCGGTCCATGTCGATCAGACCTTTCAAGGATAGCTGTGGCCAATGCCATGGCGGCATGCTGCGGAACAAAGACCTTGCCATTCTGGCTATACCCGGCCTGGACGTTAGCACCCTGAAGGCAAAGGGAATAGCAATTGGCCAATGGCCTGATGGTGCGGAAGCCCAAGGTATGCCTGTATTTGCCGATGTGCTATCGGCCGGTTTTCCGGGGTACTCTGCGGCGCGCCAACATGTCCAGAACCGCCAACTTGATCTCTTGGACCTTGAGGACGCCGACAGCGAAGACCTGGCAGCTGTGAAAAAGATCGCCTGGGGGTTCAAGCACCTGCTGGGCGAATTGGTCTCACGCGGTCCGGAAGGATTTGCCGCCAGATTGGACGGGCAAGCTGCCGAGGCAGACCTTGTCAGCCTGTTGCCCTATGATCTCTTTTCCGCGATGGCTGAGGTGTCGTTCCCCGATCTGGCCGCCGAACTGGAGCGCTTTGAAACAGGAGAGCCCCCAGCGACTCGTCTGACGCGCCTGTCTGGGCCATCTTCGCGGGGCGATTTGTTTGGGTGGCGCCATGAATACGGCACGATTGCCTATCGCTCGGCAGGACATCAGGATCAGCAACTAGCGCAGGCGCTGTTGGACTTTCTGCCGCCTGCGGCCGCTGGGAATTCTGCATCCGAAGCCGCCGTAACCCATTTTATGGGCGTGAAAGGGCCCGCGCCCTGTGCCTATTGTCACGATCTAGCAGATCATGCCAGGCAAACCAGCCAGGAAACTAAGCCCCTGATTGCTTGGAACGGTCTCCGTCCGGGCGGCGTGTTTCACCATGAGCCGCATTTGGTGGGAAAAGCCACATCCTGCGCAACCTGCCATGCGCCCGTCCAAAAGGATGATGTCGCCAAAATTCGTGAAGACTTTACGGCCCCAAGCCTTGAAACATGCCGTAGCTGTCATGGAGAGACGGCCATGGACAGCCAATGCCTGGATTGCCACCGATATCATTATCCCGGCGACGCTGCACAGACCACTGCCCGACAGTAACTTGGCAGGTTCAACTTGGCAGGTTCGCCAAGCGGGATAGGCAGGCTATCTCGAAGGCCCTAAACCGGAGCGTCTGCCTGCTGTAACTCGGAAAGTATGTATTCGAGCGCCGTGCCGGCTTCCTGATGGGGGACTGTGCAGCTTCCGACACTCTCATGGCCACCACCAGACAAGGACAACATGATTTTTCCAATGTTCGCCATACTGGATTTGTTAAAGATAGATTTTCCAACTGAAATTCGCACTTTGTCGACCCTGGGTAGGCTATCAAGTTGAATTGAACAGGTCGCATCAGGATAAAGAACAAACATCATAAACCTATTGCCGGCGATCTTTGTTTCGATATTACGTCGGTCATAAACGATGTAACGATCCCGAAGATCGCAATTTTGCCTAAGATTTCGAACAAAATCAGGTTGCGATTCTCTGTAATAGTTCACCCTTTCCTGTACAAATGGCTCCCGTAATACTTCTTCAATGTTTAAGTCACATCGGTTGATTAGGGCGACAAGATCTTGCAGGAACTCGCCATGACTGGATTTGAAGTCCAGCACACTGTTCAAGTCCGTTTTTGGGTCGGTTAGGAAATGCAGAAGCATCCACCCGTGGGGATCAATGATCTCATGCCTTTCGAAGGCCCCTGAATCTGCCCGATCAACCGCATCCAACATGGTATAGTAGCGATCATGCGGAAATCGTTTACGCCCGCCATAGTGATTGAATATCACGCGGGCTGCCGATGGTGCTGAGGGATCTACGACGTAATTCCCCGATTTGTCGCTGACTCGAATGGCTTCACTGATATGATGGTCAAACACCAAGTGAGCATCCGGGTGGTAGGGCAGGTTGCAGAGTATATCGGTATCCGAAATGGGGATTTCCCTACTCTGAATCTCGTTCGGGTGGACGAATTCGGTACTACTGATCAGGTCCAGGTCATTCAATAAGACGGCACAGATGATGCCATCAAGGTCATCGCGTGTCAGAAGGTTGAAAGATCCCATGTTGCCGCCTTATTCGCTTGTAATGGTTCGGACCCGACGGAAACCCAACCGATATCGTTGCAAGCCATTATCCGTATCTTTTTCCAGTTCGATCCGATCACTCTGGATGTCGGTGATGGTCATGCCTTGAAGGGTGTCACCTTCCTGGTAATCCCGACTGTCGATGGTTGCGATCAGGTTATCCCCGACACGACCAATGCCTGAGAGTTTGTAAATCCAGGTCAGGTCAATTTCCCGTCGCTCTTTCTGGCCGTCACCCAGATTGACCAGGCGCTGAAACGGGTTGCGCTTGTTTGGCGTATTGACCCTTTCCTTGAGGGCACCCAATCGCTCCCCTCCCAAGGGTTCAGCATCTGAACGCGGGGTCAGGTCAAAGGTCACGACATGGAGCGGAGGCGTGGCGGATGGATCGTAAGGATGAACGCCGATATTGTTTATGCTCACATTCAGGGATTCTAACTGGGATGCGAACAGGAGAAACTTAAAGTAGGTATCAATGAACTTCATCCGGAATTGAAGACCACCGGATTTGTTGGGAACCAGTTCATCAATAATAACTTTAGAACTCCGTGAAAGGTCGTTGATCCGACGTAAGAACGATGGCAACGAACGAACGCCAACCGCATTTTCCGCTTCGGCTTCCTGGGCCTTCTGGAAGTTTTCGATGGTCTGGGTCAGCTTGGTATTTTCCGACTTGATCGCTCGTTCCGCGCGGCTGACGTGTTGAATCCAGGCCTCGGAAGTCGTCACGATAATGCTATAGCCCGCCAGCAGAATGCTGAAGGTGAGAAAAAACGCTGATAAGACGAAGCGGCTGTTGCGCTGGTAGAAGTTGACCAATTCATTCATCGGATTCGCCTCCGAGCCTATTTGGGGAGGAGACTGATTGTCCGAGCACTTCTTCCCGGTCGCGGACTGTCCGCTGGGTCGCTCTCAGGCCGGTGCCGTCTCCCCCATTTTCCCCCGGTTCTGTGTCATCCAGCCGCTTGTTCTGATCGTACCAGGCCTCAACCATAAATGTGATGATCGAGTCTGTTTCCGTGTTCTGTATCTGTGCACCACTGAAAGTGATCTCGCGGAAATCGCTCATGAAGTAGCTGTGATCGGAAAGAAGCCGTTCGATGTAGTTGGCGATCTCTAGCAGGTGTCCATCTGTCGATGGTAAGACAGCTCCTTCGAGAACGAGCTTCTTGCTGAGCACGGCTGTCTCGCCGATGGAGTGTTTTTCATCGATCAGGTAGACATCGGTCAGCCACATTTTTGTATTCATGTGTTGGGCGAGAGCCAAAAATTTCTCTGACCACAGCACCTTGTCCGTTTCCGGTACGGCTGCCAGGCGCGGGTCGTGAATGTTCAACTTTCGGATTTCCCGCCTCAGTTCATCAGAATTCTTGATGGCGGTTTCGTAAGTGCTGACAGCCCGCCCGAACTGGATCGACATTCCGTCAGTGAAAGTCCAGCCGCCATAAAGGGCTCCAAAGCAAACCAAGCCGACCAGCATAAAGCCGGCGCGGTCCTGTTTCTGGGCGGCGGCATCGTCAAACAAATCGTCATCACCTTCCTTGGGCGAAGAACCGAGCCCCTTCAGCTTTCCCAGTAGCGAGGTTAATCCGCCGCCTTCTCGGGAACCTGGCTGTGGTGACACAACTTTGGACGCCTTGTCGCCCTTTGAAGCCCAACGGTTGGATGAACCGACGGGTGCCGCCGAGCGCTTCTTCCCGCCACTGATTTTCAGATCCTCTTTTGCCAAGTCTTCTTTGGTGACAAATTTTTGATCCGAAAAGAAATAACGGACCTTGCCAACCGTAAACAGGTGGCCGTCAGCACCTGTCAGCACATTGACGTTGGGAGCGGGCGAATCCGCATAGGCCTCGAGAAGACTTTCCGAAACGACCCCTACGTTTCCGGGCAAATGGGATTTTAACAGGTGTTCCAATCCCTTGATTGCTCCGGAATCTCCAGAAAGTTCGATGTCTCGGACCTCCCCTCCGCCTCGCTGGTCGGAAAAGAAACGGATCGACTCGTTTGCTGCCGATAGGAAATCGCGCAGGATCGGGGCCAGGGCTTTTTGATAGACGCTGGCCTTGGCACCCTCAGCATCATCAAATGGATTGATTTCGGAGATGAAATCCCGCTCGGAAAGAGCCATCCTGGTTTGGGCTAGGCTCACCGAGTTGGCTTTTGACACCGCAGTCAGGATATCAAGACAACCGATCGGTATCGTGCGGGCATGCGCCAGGGCATCCTTCAGATTTGCGATGGTGAAGTGGCTATGGGTCCAGCCCATATGGACGTTCATCACGCCGCCCTCGGACTGGGTTTCGTGACGCCGGAGAAGGGCATCCACCAGAGGGACAACAGCCGCGACTTTCGGGGCTAAATCGCCTAAGGACTGCATCAAGTCGCGAACGGATTTTGCCGACGAAAAAGCGTAAAGATTGTCGAGCTGGCGATCTCCAAACTTAAAACTGCCGCCTTCGCCGTCGAAAAATCCGCCGAAGAGACGTTCCCCGTAACAAACCGCGCTCTCGCCAAGAAATTCGGCACCGAACTCACGCAACACAGCTGCGGAAGGCTTCCGCATCTTGATGGTCTTTGCATCAACAATTTGAATGTTCGGATCATCCAGCAAAACGTGCACGGCCGAAAAGCTGGCCAAGTCTGCTTTTGTGAAGGTTCGCAAAATGCTTTTTCCGGCGATATCCTTCCAGGACTTGTCCTTCTCTTTTTCCACCTCTAGCGAAACTGAAATGGGGGCCCGAACCTGGCCTCCATCGCTATGCCGGAATGTTGCCTTCCAACCTTTTTGGTCAATCAAAATGAAAGCCGTAACGGTGGGGGCCGCCACATCGTTTTTGGTGTCCTGCGACTTCTGTTTTTTGGTGAGAGAGCCAAGAAGAGAGAGGGCCATTGGTCAAATCCGTGGACGTGAGCAGGAAGAAGGAGTGGTCGGGTAAACCCTTGAAAACGATATTAATGGACTTTTACGCATATGATCCGTAAGCACAGCGCCAAGGGTGCACAATCAATAGAGAAGTGTAAAGTTTGTTTGGGGACCATTGGGGGTTTGAAGATCTCTTTTGCGATAATGGGTCATGCTGATTTCACCTGTCTGCTTCATGGTCGGCGAATGGCATCGACGACAATGCGCGGAATATTGGTGTTGATGATCGACGCATTGGTACAATCGAAGTTGGTGTCGGACTCCGCGAGGGAGCTGGGCACATAACACCAGTTCAGCATCAGTGAAGCCGGTTGGACTCCTTCCATCACATCCGTTTTGCCGCCAGCCGTTGGGATCTGAAAGTAGTGAGGGTCCCCCAACTCATCCTGAACCGTCGCCGACAGTGAAAAGGTTTCGGTTAGGTTGGTGTTGGGTGTGGCTGTGGGAAAATCAGACGTTATGAAGAACTCATAGCGATCATAGTGCCAGAGGCCATCGGACGTGTTTTCCAGTTCCGCGAAGTAGCTGGATATGGCGGCATTGATTGACGTGGCGCTACAACTGCTGCCGGTATCACAACTTCCTGCCTGAGCGGTTTGGAGGCGACCAACCACATAATTGATGTGGCCCATCATCGCCCAGTCAGCTCGAAGCTGTGCCAAGGTCTGCTCGACCGCACGGGCTTCGGCCACTGCATAATGGTTGATCAGACCTGTCGCGAGGGCCATTGAAACCAGAAGCACCATCATGATCGTCAGTAGGACAGCGCCTTTCTGACGCCGAACCCGAGGAGGCTGGGGGCTTCCGAGGGGGCGGTGTGCATCCTCAGTCAATTCAGCCGATGGGTCTTTTTGTCCTGGTGTTCCTTCGTACGCGTGGTGGTGCAGGACGGGACGACCGGAATTCATCAGTTGTCCCTCCGTCCCCAGCGTTGATGGTGTGACAAGAAGTAAAAACTCTCTTTTTCAAAGCTGTCCGATTGATAGGCGTGGCCGATGGTTTCCGGGTTGATCAGTTCGATGGTGACCTGAGAAACCCTGTCCAGCCCTGACGTTTGGGCTGCGGATGTCTGATTGGCCAGATGGCCCTGGGTCAGGACGGTTCCCGTGCCGACGCAGGTTTCTATGGGTTCGCTGTTTTCGCGACAATTGACAGTCGTCTCGGCGATCCGACTGGAAGACAAGGTGTCCTGATCCGTCCCGTCGTCGAAACTGAATTGAAGCCGCCCCGACGCGTTTGTCACACCGTATGTTTCTCCATTGCTACCCTGGTTATCGGACGGATTGACCCCCCGAAGGCCAGGCATGGCCAGGGCGTTCTCGTCGCCCTTACCCCCGTTGGTGACCAGCCAGAAGATTTGGCGAGCTTCCCGATTCAGACCGACCTGCGTTTTGAGGACATCTGCCATACCAATGGACTGGTAGAGGACGCCAAAGACAGCCAGCATCAGAAGCAGCCCAAGAAAGGTCCCCAACATCAGTTCAATCAAAGTGAAGCCGGACTGGGAATTGGCCTTTGCAGATGCCGGAGCACTTGCTTCGCTAAGGGGAGGGATCATGTTACCGCTCACGGTTGTCGAGCCAGGATGGTTTGAAGCGATACATTGCCCACCGGCGTCATTGCCGTGAGCGAAGTCCCATCGTACCGGAAGGGGTAGTCGATATGGGCTTCAATGAAATCACAGGCAACGGTGGAGCAATTCTGGGCATCGGTGGCAACCACATCCACCGAAGCATCCAGATCATTCAAAATCGTTCGGATGGTGGCGGCGTTGCTGCCGTTCAGGCTGGCCATTCTCCAACTGAAAAGCCCAACAACCCTTTTGCTCTGGTCAAGCCAGACCAATAGTCGATCATCTTCGGATATCCCTTCCGTACCATTGTCGAAAAAGAAGACCTGTCCCATGGAGAACGCGCCGGTTGTAATCATAAAATCGGCTTCACTCGAACCTGCATAGGCCTCCGCATAAATCTCACGGGATTCCAGGTCCGAACCTATGCTGGATTCTGGGCTGGAGAGTGAGACGTCAACGGTCTGGGTATTGCCGTTGCTGGGATCGAAGTAAGCATAGAGAGCGGCCAGTCGCTCTGTTTCATTGCTCAAAGCGAAGATGGCGCGCTGCCGAAAAGATTGGTGCTGCATGGCCTCGACAACCTGTGCCCATAGTGTGGACAATCCGATCACTAAGATCCCTGTCAAGGCGACGCCGACCATAACCTCAATCAGCGTAAAACCTCGCAAGATACCAACAGCAGGGCTTCGAACGAGACTTGGCGGGACAACAGACCCTGGGGGGCGGCACATTCGGGGGCAAATTCCTGCTTGAACCGACATGACCATCGCCATCAATCCGTGATGGCATCCGTGAAGGTGATGCCGTTGTTCCAGGAATAATTCCTGCCATCGTGGCCCGATACCGTATCCAATCCGCTTTCCGGCTGCGGGTAGCGGTAGACGACGGCGCGACCCGCAGCTCCTTTCTGATCCCCGGATCGAATCCAACCTTCACCGTCCAGCTTGTCGTCTGCCACCAGGCAGGTGCCGGCGGGGCCTCCGACCGAGGTGCTGGTGCCGGAGCGAAGAACCGCATGAACTTCGAATTCGATGGTCGCGTCGCCCGATTCAGCGTTGGCGATATGGCTGCCTGAAGAGGCGTTTTCAGTGCTGCCGTCGGTCGATGTAGAACAAATGGAGGCCGTTTTACAGACAACCATGAAGCAATAGCTTCCGGCATCTCTCAAATCAACGCCAAGTGTATCTTCTAAATCTTGTTCATCATTTGTTGAAGAATGAAAATAACGGCCCGTTCTCACCTTAAATACGCGGTTTTGAGACGCAATTTGTAGGAGGTATGGCTCCGCCGTGACTAAATTGCCTTGTAGAATATAATTTTGAAAGTAGGGAATTCCGATCGCAGCAAGAATGCCAATGACAACGGTTACAACCATAAGCTCAATGAGCGTGAAGCCAGATGATTTTCGGCGTGTCTGAGCTTTCACCGCAGGCTGAAATCGATCAATCACTTTTCCAAGTACTTTAGAAATGGGGCAAAAAGAGTAAGGTTGTATGTTCATTGCATTGTACTGATCGTATGATGAGGCAACAAATGATGGAAAGTTAAATCACTAACACAGAGAAATTAAAAGCATATTCTATAAAAAATGCTAAATTTTTAATAAAAATAAACACCATGTATATTTTAAGTGTTATCGAATAATGACAAAAGGCCATCCGTGAGGCGGATATTTCTGCACGAATTCTGTGAAGTAAGTCGAGTTAGTTATTGGTGATTTGTTTTCATATTATACTACGATCAAGATTGTACATCAGAAGAAGGATGTCCAACAAATGTGACTCTTTGAGGTTGAGAGTGTATCGGTGGTGAATTAATAATAGATAGAACCAAAAAAAAAATTATTAGACATAACAATCCCGTAATTCGATATATCTGCCCCTCTGACGAGAGGAAACGCGACCGGTGAGCTCCCTCAATATCTTCGACGATCCAGAGGAAACTGGAACCTTCCGCAATTTTGCTACCGGCGAGGTTGTCATCCGCGAGGGCGATGAAAGCCGGGAGATGTTCGTGGTCTCAAAAGGCAGCGCGCGCGTCGTTAAAACGATCGGCGGTTGTCAGGTCGAGGTCAATCAATTGGAACGGGGAGACTTCTTTGGCGAAATCGGATTGATGGAGAACGCGCCGCGCAGTGCATCCGTTATTGCCAATGAGGCTTTGACGGTGCTCGTTCTGTCGCCGGGTGCGCTCTTGGTGCGTTTGCGGCGGGATCCGACTTTTGCATTTGAGATGATTCAGCAGCTTTGCGGTCGTTTGCGCAGTATGACGGATGAGTTTGCGCGCATGTCGACGATGGTTGAGCCGGCCGAGGTTGATCGGACGCATCACTTGGAAATTGAGGTCAAGGCCGCCTTTAACCGGCTGCGCGACTTGGTGACCCGGTTGGAAACGGGTGTCGGGCTCTGACAGGGGCTGGCACGTATGGGTTGGCCGGGGATGCCTAAACAATGATTACAGACATTCGTGCCGACGGTTTGATCGTGATTTCCGATCTGCATGTCGGAAGCCCGTATTTCGGTGCGATGCGACAAACCCTTGAAATTATTGATTATGCGGTACAGAAGCGCTTCGACCTTTGTCTGAATGGCGACGTTTTTGACATTGTGCAAGCGTCGGTCGGCAAACTCGCCCATACCGGTTCAGAAGTCATACATGCTTTGCAATTGATGCAGGACCATGGCCTCAAAGTTTATTATGTGGTCGGCAACCACGACATCATCCTCGAAAATTTTTTCGAGAGCTGGAAGCTTATGCAGCTGTCCCCGTTCCTGAACCTGGTTTCTGGGGATCGGCGCATTCGGATTGAGCACGGTCATCTGTATGACCCGGCATTCACCAGAAATCCCGGCTTGTACCAGGTCCTCACAGGAGCGGCTGGCCTGGGCCTGAAAATCTTCCCCGGCATTTACAAGCTCTACAATGCCTATCTGGCTTGCCGTTACCGCCCTCCGAAAGAAATTTTTTCGGATACGGAGAGCCGTTTGCCAATCCATCTCTGGGCCAATGAAAGCGACCATTTTCTGGATGGAGCGCGAGCGCTCATGGAACGCGGATTTGACGATGTCGTGTTCGGCCATACCCATCGCCAAACGGTCATCGATATGGGCCAAGGGTGTCGGTACTTCAACACCGGGGCCTGGTTTGCACGCGGCTACTTCCTGGAAATCCAAAATGGCGGTGTCGCCTTGCGAAGATGGCAAATGAAGCACCCGCCTGCGGCTCGTTCCCACCCCAATCCATCCGATGCCTCACAAACTTATCAGGTGTCCGACCGACGTATTCTGCCGAAAAGGAAATAAGTTATGTCCTCCGTCCATTTTTCTGACAGCCCAATCTTCCTGGATCCCAAGGGGGGGCTTGAGATTGAAGGCGATGCCGTTTCGAGAGGGGAGGATGGTCGGTATGCGCTGATTCTCAAGCCGGTATTGACGCTGGGCCGGGGGGACGCCGCCGATGTCCGGATACAGGATCGCGGGACAAGCCGTCTGCACGCCGAACTTGCTTTCGACTCCGTTCTTGGTCAGTGGAAATTGAAGGACCTTGGCAGCGCAAATGGCACGGTTCTCAACGGGAAGCGCGTCCAGAAAGCCCTTCTGTCGAATGGTGACACGATCACCATGGGTACGGCCGTTTTGACCTTTGTGATCGAAGAGGCCGAACCGGAAGATGAAACCGTTTTCCTCGATCGGGAAACCGACAATGACGCGGACGACGATGCAACGGTCATGGCGGCGGGGAGCACAGCGGACCTGGTAGCCGATCAAACCATCGCAGCAGATGCTGTCCCGGAACCTGAACCTGAACCTGAAGCGAAACCTGAAACCGAACCGAAGTCCGGCTCAGTCCGACCTGCCAGCCCGGTTGCCGCCGAAGCGGGTTCTTCTGCCACCGCGACGAGGGCAGGCACTCTCTCGGAGCCGGAGAAACCGGAACCGAAGAGAGGTGGCCTCTCCGCCATGGGAGTTGCGGTGGTGATAGCGATCTTGGCGGCCGGGGGCGGCGGTGCGGGGTACTTGATGTTGGCGGAGCCGTCCGCTGAACAATCGGTCGAGGCTGGGTCTTCCAACGGGTCTGCAGCGCCTGAATCTCCACCGCCCGCAACGGCGCCGGTGGCCGTCCAACCGGAGCCGCCCCAAACTGAAGCCGAAGCTTTGAGCGCGGCACCTCCGGTCGCCAGCACGGCCTTACCCGCGGCGCAATCTCAGGTTGCCGATGAGATCGAGCCGGTGGCTCCTGCTCTCGAAGCAGACCCTCAGCCGACCGTTCGGTCGATATCCGATTTCAGCCGTGAAGAGATCCGTAAAATTCAGTCCTTCTTGAAAGATTTCGGATTTTACGACGGTGGTATCGATGGGCTTTGGGGCAGTGGCAGTCAGGCGGCTCTTAGCCAGTTCCAGGAATCGATTGGGGAGCCGTCAGCGGCCGGTCTTTCGCCTAACATCGAGGGCTTGATCAATGACCACCTGGAACAGACCGCGGAAGCGGCAAAGGCCGCTCAGGCTCTGAAGATTGCCGCCGAGAAGGCTGCAGCAGAAAAAGCCGCGGCCCAAAAAGCCGCCGCAGAGAAAGCCGCCGCAGAGAAAGCCGCCGCCCAAAAAGCCGCCGCAGAGAAAGCCGCCGCCCAAAAAGCCGCCGCCCAAAAAGCCGCCGCCCAGAAAGCCGCCGAAGCAAAGGCTGCCGCAGAAAGGGCCGCAGCGGACAGACGAGCAGAGGAGGAAGCGGCTGCTCAGCAATCGGCGGCGGAGGCCGCTGCGAAGGAGGCTGCCAAGCGGGCAGCAGAAGAGGCGGCTAGCCAACAGCGCGTTCAGGAAGTCGCACCGAAGGCACCCGAAGCCGATCCGAAAGTCGCGAGCCTGACGGGCCGTCAAATCCTTGACGAGGTCGCGGATCGTCACGACCAGCCTTTTGAGTACGAAGTGCAGAAGATGGTCTTGATCGATAAGAGTGGCAGCACCGAGGAGCGGGAGATGCGCCGCTATTCCCGCGAAGTCGGCGATGAAGAGAACCGCTACCTGTCCATCTTCACCCGACCCAGCGGTGTCAGGGGGGTGGCCTTGTTGACCTGGAAACACAAGGAAGCGGACGATGACCAATGGCTCTACTTGCCGGCCCAAGGGTCACGTATGAAGCGGATCGCCAAGGGGGGCAGGCGGAACTACTTCATGGGGACGGACTATACCTATGAAGATCTGGTCAGTGAACCGAGACGGAAGTTTAGGTATGAGCGTGGCGCTGACGAGGTGATCGATGGGCACACCTATTTCGTCGTGAAAGTCATCCCGACCGATCCGGTGCTCTTGGAAGAAAGCGGATACGCTTTTCGTATCATGTGGATCCGTCAGGATATTTTCTTCATCTACCGCACGGATTTTTACGATCGACGTGAACGCCTGATCAAGCGCCAGATCAGTTCCGACTTGAAGGTTGTGAAGGCTCCGATGTGGCGGGCCGGTCGCAACGTCATGGAAAATCTCAAAACGGGGCATAAGACCGACACCCTGGTTAAGGAGCGAACATTCTCTGAGGACAGTGTGCCCGAGAGTGCCTTCCGCCAGCAGACCATCACGTCTGGTCGACTGGTTCGATAGCGAACCCGACTTTCCGGTTTCTTGTATGGGAACCGTCAAGATCAAAGCGCAGTGCGGGAGGAAGCGGCCATGGACGGCTGGAAAATTCGACTGATCATTCAGGGCCAGGAGCATCTTGTCGCCCTGGACGGGGATAAACTTCGCAGCCCGAATGGCCTCATCCTGGGCCGTAGCGAATCAAAATCGGATACCAGGATTGAGGACAATCGGGTATCCGGCCGTCACATTGCATTTCGACTAAGCCAGGAGAATATCCTGGAATGCCGTGACCTCGGGTCAAGCAATGGCACGACCCTGAATGGGAAAAAGCTAGAGCCGCAAAAGTGGGTTCCCTTATCATTGCCTGGGTCATCGTCTGGGTCGTCGTCCGGATTGGTTTTGGCGGGCCATGTCGAAATCGAGATCGATCACCCCGGCGCACCTCTGGACGACGGTGCGACCATTCTGGAAGACGACCTGGCCGATGCAACCATTGCCATGGACATCGACGAAGCTGAGCCTGAGCCTGAGCCGATCTTAGCGGATGGGCCGGATGGGCCGGATGTGGCCACCAAGGGGCAGGTGGCCCAAACCTCTGCCAACGAACAGGCCGCGAAACTTCTCTTGTTCAGTGCAAACAGGCCTTTCCTTGCCCTTGTCCTTGCCCTTGTGTTGTCGGTCGCCAGTGCCTTCGGAGCACTGCAACTGACAATCGATGCCAGCTATGACAGCATGTACAACAAAAAGGACGAAGCCTATGGCCCTTACCTCGATACAATCGATGTTTTTGGGTCAGACAACATCACGATCATTTATTTGAATGATGATCGGCTTTTTTCTGAAGATCGCCTGCTACAGATCGAAGATCTGACCTTCGCTCTGGAAGACATTGGCTATGTGACCGAAGTCGAGAGTCTGTTTACGGTCTTAAACATTCGAGACGACAATGGTGTCTTGGATTTGAATCCTCTGATGGATTCGACACCCAGTAGTTTCAGCGAAATCGAACGGGTGCGCGACAACGCCCTTTACAGTCCGCTCATTCGTCGCAACCAACTGTCAGACGACGGCTTGACCACTGCGATCATCGTCACCGTCGAGCAACGCGAAGATGACCCCAGCTACAACAAGCAGGTTTTCGCTCAAATCGAGGGGTTGCTGGCTCCCCTGAGAGCCGATTTCGACGAGGTGTTTCAGGTTGGCCCTCCGCGTCTGAATGTCGAAATTGAAACCGGAATGTTCGCAGACATGACCCTGCTGACACCGATCGCGACCGTCATTCTTGTGGGGTCTATCCTATTTTTCCTAAGAACGCCCATGTCGGCTGTTTTGCCATTGGTGACAGCGGGGCTCAGTATTCTTTGGACAGTGGGATTCATGGGCTATGTCGGGATCCCGGTGAATCTCCTGACCGCAATCTTGCCGTCCCTAATCATCGTCATCGGATCGACGGAAGACACTCATATGTTGTCTTCATACTTGGACGGCTGGGGCCATACGCCGCCGGGGCAACGGGCAACTCGATACACGGCCATCCGATACATGGCGGTTCATGTGGGTGTGCCGGTGTTCTTGACCTCAATGACCACGGCCATCGGTTTCTTGTCGAATGGGGTCAGCGATATCACGCTGATTATCCATTTCGGGGTATCGGCGGCCTTTGCAATGGTGGCCAATTTTGTCTGCACCATTCTGGTCCTGCCCTGCCTCCTGCTGTTCATGGGGCCGAAGCGCTTCGACGCCTCTCAGCAGGTCTCAGGAGGGGGCGGCAAGGAAGCACCGAATGCGGTTACCGATTGGATCAGAACATTTTTTGACACCTTGGGCACACGTTATCCGACCGCCATCGCGATCTTTTTTGCCGCACTGGCAGCGGCGGGGGCGGTGTTTTCAACCCAAATCAAGGTCAGCAATGATCCCCTGTCGTACTTCAAGGAAGACAGGCAGATCGTCCAGGATGCGCAAAAACTTCATGATGACTTGGCCGGGATGCAGGTTTTTTACGTCGACGTCGCTGCGACGCCGGGTAAAAACTTCAGAGACCCCGAAGAAATGGCGACCATCGGCCGACTGGTCGATCACCTGAACGCCCATGGGGCCTACGACAAGGTTATCTCGATAGCGGACTACCTGCGTCTGGTGAATCGAGAAATGAACCGTGGAGAACCGTCCCAGTACAAATTGCCTCAAACACGGGCTTTGACGGATCAATATCTCTTATTGTTCCAGCGTGACGATATCGATCTCTATCTCAGCAGTGACGCAACCCGTGCAAACATTGTCGTCCGCCACAACATCTCGAATTCCTGGGAACTCAATCAGGTCCTGAGCCAGTTTCGCAGTTCTGTCCCGGACTTGGTTCTTCCTGGTCAGGAGGCTCGGGTGACCGGCAAGAATCTCCTGATAAACAAGGCATCTGAAGAGCTGTTCGTCAGCCAAGTACAATCCCTGGGCCTGTTGATCGCCATCATTTTCATCATGATGTCGATCCTTTTCACTTCGCTTCTGGCCGGGCTGGTTTCCTTGGTTCCCAACGTTCTGCCCATCGCCATTCTGTTCGGGGTCATGGGGCTGACAGGGATTTCGCTCAACCCCGGGACGGCCATTGTTGCGGTCATCGCTGTGGGGATCGCTATTGACGACACCATTCACCTGTTGACGACCTACAACGCGGAATGTCGGAAAGATGCGGATCAGGTCGCGGCGACGTCCAGGACTGTTCTGTCAGAAGCCGTTCCCGTTATCTCGACCTCCATATCATTGGCCGCCGGCTTTGCGATCTTGCAGCTGTCCGGATTTCACATTGTTGCCCAGTTCGGAATTCTTTCGGCCATGACCATGATGGTCGCCATGCTGACGGACCTTCTTGTTACACCGGTGATTATGCGAAACGTCCGACTGGTCGGAATCTGGGACATGGTCGCCTTGAAAGTCGGATCCCGTGTCCTGACCGAAAGCCCCCTGTTCGATGGTATGTCAAAGTGGCAGGTGCGCAAATTCATCCTGTTATCCCGGCTGGAAGAATTCTGGGGCGGCGAAGTTATCTTCGCTCAGGACACGGAAGGTCGCGATCTATTCGTCGTCATCGAGGGGGTGGTCGAAGTTGTTCATAGTGACGGGCGCAACCGTAAAATCCTGGCCCGGCGCGGCCCCGGTGAGATCATCGGTGAGTTGGGTTGGGGAGCGGGCCTGAAGCGCATGGCGACAGTCCGCGCCGCGAAGGACCTGGAAAAAGCAATCGTATTACGAGTCGAAACGGAAGCGACTGTTAAGGCATTGCGATTTTATCCCGGAATTAGGTCGAAAATAGACCGGAATCTGAACAAGATACTGTCTAAACGCTTGTCGGAAACCGGAAAAAAGCTTGTTCATGCAACACGATGAGGGCCATCGTCATTTTTTGGTTGAGAGATGCGTATCCATGGTTATTTTTGGAAAACATCAAATTGCAACTTGTAGATAATTGCGCGGCCAAAACCTGCATATCTGCATATTCAAGGACGTTGATATGAGTGCGCATGACATCCAAGGGGTGCAACAAAGAGTGAGTGGACTCTTTTTGATGGCTCTGGGCTTTGGACTTGGGGCCTTTGGTCTTGGTGCCCTTGGTTTGGCGGGCGAAGCACAGGCGAATGATGGGATTTCTACCTCTGTGTCCGGGGAGGTCAACTTTTACGCCATGGCGTTTCAAGATGATCCCTCGAACGGGGCAGATGACGATGCGCTCTTCTTGTCGCCACAAGCAAAGTTGTCTTTGGGTGCAAATCTGACCGATACGATTGATTTCAATCTGGACCTTTTCGGGTCTTTGTCCAATCAGGAGAACGGGCATATCGGCATTTTCCATGAGCCCGGCGAGGAGCATCGGCAGCCGGCTTTCTTGGATGCGACCCAGGGCTATTTTTCTTATCTGGGTGAATCCATCACGTTGAAGGTTGGAAAGGCGGTTGTCGAAAACGGGTTCGCAGAACTGGCTTCTTCGGCCGATCGGTTTGGTCGTGCCGATGGCTCAAACCCGCAGCTGACGCGGGATATCGGCGTCTTCCAAGCGCGCGCTGATGTGTTTGTCGGCGACGATACGGTCACCATGATGGTCATGCCTTTCCACGAAAAAAGCTATGTTCCGGCGGAAAAATCGCGCTGGGCCGGCTCGTCGGGAGACGCGGATTTCCAGTCCTTGACGCTGCCGACCGGAAACCTGGCAACCGGGTCCGCCCGCATTCAGGACCGGTTTCACAGTACGAATCCGAAGAACGCGGGCTATTTGGTGAAGTACGAGGGTCGGCGCCAGGCTTTTGATTTCTATGGCCTGGCTCACCATGGTCCGTCCGTTTATCCGGTTGTGCGTCAGCGGGTGGCTACCGACGCCCTTTACGAAAAGGTGGATCCCTTGGCCACGTCTGTGGCTGCGGGCGTGTCCACCGTCGTCGATGCCTGGAAGTTCTATGGTGAAGGTATAGCCCAGCTGACGGACGCCGGGCGGGACGAGGATTTTGTCCGGTACACCCTAGGTGCAAGCTACCGTATGACGGATCTGGCCAATGCCATCGGCCTGGATGAAATCAAGCCAA
Source organism: Magnetovibrionaceae bacterium (assembly GCA_049603795.1). Lineage (GTDB taxonomy): Bacteria > Pseudomonadota > Alphaproteobacteria > Rhodospirillales > JBMYSY01 > JBMYSY01. Next base: position 24,007 of record JBMYSY010000024.1, on the reverse strand, counting down.
TCCTGGAATGGTCCGGGGACGAGTCATTCGATGGTCAGAGGGAAGGTGAATACATCGTCGATTCCTCAGAAGCTCGACCCTTGTCGAACGCCATCGTCGCTCAGATCGAAATTCAGCACAACAGCGACGTTTCCTATGGACTGGGCGGAGCCTACCACGTCGAGGAGAACGATTTCTCGATTACGCTTGGTGCGGAATACAGACCGACCGACAACCTGACCTTTAATCTGTCGGCCGCCTACTACGAGGGTAAGGACGATACCCATTTCGGTCGCTGGAAGGAAAATGAAAACATCATGTTTGCTGCGGGCTACACCTTCTGAGGGCAGTAAAGCGAGCTCGAGTCAGGCTCATCTGGGGGTTTGCTGACAAGGTTTTACCCGCCCACTTTCCTCCAGCGCTCAGGTTGGCCCCACCGCTCAGTTTGGCGAGGATCAAGGAACAGAAAATATGACGGCAACGGGCAAGAAGTTCACCAATGCGAACAAAGCCCTAAGGGCGCAGGCCGCAATGGCGAGAGGCGAATTGGTCGAGGCGTTGGGGAAATCCTCTCCGGATTCAGACGCCTTACGCGGCCTTCTCGAAACGTTCATCGAATATTCCGAGGCCGCTGAAATTCTGGGCGGCTCCGGTGACGAAGACGAGGACGCGGACGACGGTGAATCCGAGCAACCACAGCCAAGCCCTGACTTTCAACGAATGGAAGAGCCTTCTCAGGACTTGGCCGAACCCAACTGTGACCTGGTGCTGACTGAAGAAGTGGTGCCTGCCGCTGATGTCGTTCCCGTTCCCTCAATAGCTGCGCCTGATTTCGACCTGGAAGAGGACCAGACAATTGATCCGGATGCAGATCTGACCCAGATCGAACCAGAACAAGTCGAGCCAGACCAAACGGCTCTCGATACGGTATCAGAACCGGCAGGCGCGCCTGATGCGGGCGCAGATCGTGATCCCGATTTGGATGACTCCACCGAGTTGATAGACATCGAGCATTCGACATTGGTTGGAGAACCCGAACCTGTCCTCGTCCGTTTGGAGATTACGGGCCCCGGAAAAGACGAATCCCAGACGGTCGATTGGTCGGATGCGACCCGTCCTGCCGTTATCGGACGTGTTGGATGTCAAGACGTGGATATCGGACTGAACGATCCCTCCGTTTCCAAGCACCACTGCAGGTTGTTTCTTGACGCGAGCGGGCATTGGGTGCTCGAGGATCTGGGGTCGCGGAACGGGACTTTGGAGGACGGTAAACCGATTAACTGCTCCTCGCCCGTAAAACCTGGAGCGATTTACCTGATCGGTGAGACGGTTGTGAATTTCCTGCCTGGCTCCGTAGGAGACTGAGTGTCGTACGACCAACCGGGTTCCCGCTAAACCGATAAGCGCCACCTCATCAGATAGAGGAGGGATTTGGATACTTCAGGAGTATAGTAAATTTAAAAACGAGAAGAATCAGTAATCTATTCAATTTCTGACCTTTTTTTAGTTCATACAAGAGTATGAAAAGCATTTTGCGCTATGACTTTATCGCCTTTTTGGCTTGACCTAATGAGGGTGAACTGTAAGTTGGAAAAAGTGAGTTGCTTGGCTCCTTTTTGAAGGGAGCTTGGCGCAATCAGTTGCCTAAAAAATGGTCTTTTATCGCCTTGGGGTGGGGTGATTCGGCAGCCGAAGTGCGAGAGGGTCAATGATTAAGGGTTGGGGTTGCACAGGTTTGCGATGCAAGAGAGCAAAATTGCCCTTGCGCGCGGCTATTTCCGTTTCGGCGTTTATCTTGTTCGCGGTTTTTGCACTGCCTGTTCTGGCGGCAAAAAACATTCCATGGGTTGATCAGACCTTCGAACGAACATCTTTTGACGAAGAGGTCAGCAATGTCCTGCGGGCCATCCTGCGCCAGAATGGATTGCAGGTGATCTTTCGGGAAGGTGTCACGGGCAGCGTTACAGCCGAATTTCGCAACATGCCTTTGCAGGGTGCCTTCGAGAAGGTGATCATCGAAAACGGTCTGGACTATGACTACGACGCGGCAAGTCGTGTCGTGACCATTTTTGCCAGCCAGGGGGGCGGTGATCAGGTTAGCGAATTGGTACCGCTCGCTTTCATTTCCGCCAACAATGCGGTTTCCGCCGTTCGGCGTTTCGGTCTCCCGGGCGAAGTCACGGCAGATGAGGGCTCTGGTACGGTCTATGTTGAAGGGACGCGGGAACAGGTCGCGGCCATTGTGAACCTGATCGGTCAGGTTGATCGCCAACAGGCCACGAGCCGATCCAACGCGGTTTCGGCAGCTGAACTCTCATCGCGCCGGAAGAAATCGGAACTTCGACAGAAGCTGCTCGACAAGCTGGTCAACCGCCGGGTCGAAGTCTTCCCGCTGCGATACACCAATGTTGGTTCGACCACCTCCACGTTCCATGGCGAGGCGGTCACCCTGCCGGGCATCGAAGATTCTCTGAAGCGCCTGATGGGGGACGTCTCGACGGTGGACGCGCAGCTCACCGAAGATCAAAGGACGGAAATCCAGCAGAAAGCACCGTTAAGCCAAATCAGCGCCTTCATCACGTCCGATCCTCGCTCGAACTCCATTATTGTTCGCGGCACTCAGCAGGAAATCGATCAGGTTGGCCGCATCCTTAATCAATTGGACCGCCCGGTGCCGATGATTGAGCTGGATGTCTTGATCGTCAACGCGACGAAGGTTGCGACGGATGAGCTGGCCGTCAATTGGGCTTATGAGCGCAACTTCATCGATACAGCGAACCTGTCCGGCAAGCAGGTCGGCGGCTTCAATACGGGTATTGCGAGTGCGGATCCAACTGCGGTGACGTCCGGCCTGGCTGCTTCCGGTACGAACGCGGCAGCGCCCACGGTTTCGGGGAGCAGTTTCGTATTCGGGGCTGTCATCAGTCAGAACCGCAATGCGCTCCAGGTCCAGCTCGCGGCGTTGGAAAGCGAGACGGAGACCCAGACCATTGCCAATCCTCGTCTTGTGACCTTGAACAATGTGCCGGCAAAGATCGAATCCGTCGCCTCGCAGTTCGTGACCACCAATACGAACGATACCCTGACCGTCGAGGAAATTAATGCCGGGACGAATATCTCCATTACGCCAGCTGTCATCCTGGCCGAGGACGCCTCCCAGCGGGATCTGGTTCGCCTGACCATATCGATCGATAACTCCAGTCTGGCGGCGGCGGCGAACAACGGTACGAACGGCGGTTCGTTTACGGAATCCGGCCGGGCGATTGAAACCGAAGTCATCCTGCCTGTCGGCGGGACCTTCATGATGGGGGGGCTATCCGACGATACGCTCGACCATGACGAACAGGGCATTCCTTTCTTGCGGCGCTTGCCCTTGGTCGGGTTTTTGTTCAACGAGGTTCGCCTGGATGACAACTTCGAAGAAACCATTTTCTTCATCTCTCCGCGGATTGTTTATCCGGAAGATATCCAGGCCCGTGACATTGCGGAACGCAACTATCTGAAAGGCCGACGGGCCCAGCTTGATCGTATTCAAGAGGCTCTCATCGCCGGCAGTGATGTTGCCGACGGCAGGGCCTCTTTCCGCCAGGAGGAAGAATGATGCGTGACTCTTGGTTCAAGTCCGTCCTGCTCGGTGTTTTCGTGGTATTGGCCGTCTCCGCTGGGCAAACGCGTGCTGCCGAACCGATACCCTGGCAGGAAACGCTCTTTAATCGCAACAGTTCCGGCGAGCCGATCAAGGACGTTCTAACCCGCATTCTCGATCAGAACGGGACGCAGGCGATCTTTCGTCCAGGCGTTGAAGGTGCTGTGTCTTTCGAGTTTCTCGATATGCCCCTGCAGGGTGCTTTTCAGAAGCTGATTACCGAAAACAATCTGGACTATGACTACAACGCCGACACCAACACGGTAACGGTGTTCTCCCGTCGGCAGGCGGAGCGCGTTCAGGAATTCGTCGTTCTGGAATCGGCAAGCTTCGACGATATCGTCTCGGCCTATACCACCCATGGCTTGGGCGGGGAATTAACCTACGACCGCCCGCTTCGAACCGTCCGGGTCGAAGGCACAAGGGCCCAGGTGGCCACCCTGACCCAGCTGATCAAGCGACTCGATACGGCGGCAAAAAGTCGTGCTGAACTGCGCCAACAAACGGCTTCCGTGAATCTTCAGATCGAGGAAGTGACCGCCAAGAGCGATTTGATCGACAAATTGTTCAACCAGGATGTCAGGGTGATCAAGCTCCGGTACGCCAACGTGGCCTCCACTTCCAAGACGTTCCAGGGCGAAACGGTCACCGTGCCCGGTATCGAAGAAACCTTGAAAGCCCTCTTGGGTGACGAGCGCGAAGCCCTGAAAGACCTCCCTGCGGACCTGCGGGCCGAAATCGAGGCTGTGGCACCGGATATCGCAACTGGCGTTTTTGTGACCGCCGACCCGAGGACGAATTCCATCGTTGTGCGGGGGACGCCGGACGAGATCACGAACGTTGAAGAAATGGTCCGTCGTCTGGATACCCCGGTTCCCCTGGTCGAAATCGAAGTGATGATCGTGCGCGGCGAAAAAGGCCTTCAGGAAGATTTGGGAATTTACTGGGGTGGTGAACTCGACAGCACGACTTCGAAAACCGACAAGTTTGTCGGGTTCAGCAGCGGTGTGTCCCGAAACGGGACAGATGCCGCAGAATTGAACCCGAGTGCCATCACCGTTGGTGGCGGCTTGACCACGACGGCAACGACATCGGCCGCAGGTGTCATCAGCACCACGGCCCAGACGTTCCTCGGCGGTATTGTCTTTCCGGGCGCGACACAGTTGTTGATGGCCCAGGTGGCGGCATTGGAAGAAGACAACCGCGGCCAGACCATCGGTTCCCCCGTGGTGGTGACCTCCAACAATGTCCCCGCAACGGTGAACCGAAGCACGACGTCCTATCAGCGATTGTCCGATGCGACCTCCGGGAACACGACATTGGAGCCGATTGACGTCGGCCTGACCCTGACGGTCACGCCTTCGGTCATCCCGGCCCGCGGGGGCGATGAAATTGACCTGGTGCGCATGAGTGTTTCTGCAAGAAGCACTGCGGCCACCCTGTCCGCGAGCACACAGAACCCGGCTTCGACGAGCGGGTCTGAAGTCCAGACAGAGGTTGTCATCCCAACCGGTCGCACTTTCGTGCTGGGTGGTTTGGCGGATGATACCCGCTCTGATTCGGTCCAAGGCATCCCTCTCTTGCGCGATATTCCGGTGCTCGGACGTCTGTTCGACATTGAATCCAGTGACGACACCTTCACGGAAACAGTCTTCTTCATTACGCCAAAGGTGCACTATCCGGAACAACTGCGGAGCCGCGATATTGCAGAGCGTCGCTACATGGCCGAACGCCGCTTCGACAAAGAGACATTCCAACGGAAGTTGCAGGCAGCGGTAAAAGACCCGCTCGGCTCAGTCCCTTATCGTTCAGAAGAGGAATAGGGGTAGGCAGCCATGCTTCGCGTCATCACCTCTCTGAATTGGGTTCTTGGAGCCTTCGCTATCGTGTTGGCCCTGATCTTTCCCTACATCAACCAGGCCGTTGTCATCAGTTATATGAAAACGGAAGGGGAGGCCGTGGTCGAGGCCTTGGCTGACGGCCAGAATGCGACCTACGAGGTCAACAACAAGTACATCTACTTCACCTCGGAAACCAATGCCGTGAAGTCGGCGATGAGCAACCTGAATGTCGATGTGTCGGACTCAGGATATTTCAAGATCGCGGCCTATCCGACTGATGAAGCGGCTCTTGTGATCCGCGCGGTGACGGATCCGAGCGCGCTTCGCGACGGATGGGTTCCGGCCACGGCCTATGAGTATGTCATCAAGAATCCCGGCGACACGGGTAAGGGCGAATGGATTTCGTATTCAAGCCAGAGTCCGGGGCTTTTTTGAGTTCAACTCATCGGGGTAATCGATTCTTTGGGGCGTCTTTAGGCGGCCCCGCTTTGAAGTGAGGACTAGAATGATGCGGATTATGGGCGCACTTTTGATCGTAGGGATGGCTTGCAGTCTGGCCTCCTGCAAAACGATCTTTGGCGGTGTCGACTCGGTCACCATGGAGACGCCGGCGACCAATGCTCCGGTGCCGGATCAGCCGGTGATTCCCATGCCCAGCTTCTCTGTCGGTGACAGTTGGGAATACAGCGATGGCTACGGTATGTCCGTTGTTGAAGCCAAAGAAGGCGGACGTGCGCGCTTTGAACGAACCGATGTTAGCGACACTTGGTTTGTTCAGCGTGCCTTCTTCCGCGAAGAATCCGTGAGCAATGGCATTCACCGATTTGTGGTCTACCGGACAGCAGACCCCATTTCCTTGCTAGAGAAGCCGATCGGCGCAACGGTTTCTTACTTGCGCGAATATATGCGTAATGACGAATTGGTGCGCCACCGCACCTCTTGGGAAATTGAAGGTCGACAGACCGTTACGGTGCCGGCCGGTACCTTTGATGTCTGGGTTCTGGTCATGCGGACCGAAGGGGTGGACAGCAATTGGCGAGGCTACGAACGCTGGTTCTACAGCCCGCAAGTGAACTCCTACGTCCGCATGGAATATAAATACGGTGAAGCCCCGGATGGTTCTCGCGTATTGATGAAGTATTCAATGGGATCAGCATCTTCTTAAGAACAAAGAGTCTGGGAAGCCTTTTTAAAACATGTTAAAGAGTGTCCCAGGCGTTTAGAAGGCGAAATGACGCGGGCGAAAAGATCGCTAAAGTGCAATCGACTGAGATGCCAGGGCGAATTTCAAGAGGTAATCACATGCAACGCAGTCTTAAGAAATCCAGGCAAGGTGGTTTTACCCTTGTCGAACTGATGGTGGTTGTCGCCATTATCGGTATTCTCGCCGCAATTGGTTTGCCGGCCATGGGCAAGTTCATCAAGAACGCTCAGACGGCGGATCCGATTAACCAGATGGGCCATATTGAAAAAGCCATTAAAGGGTATGTGGATGCTCATCCGGCTGTGGCCGAGGCTGATCTGGAAACTGCGATGGATGGCAAGGTTGTCGAAGCCGACTGTTCGACGGATTGTCTGACCGATGTGATCCCCGAGGTAGAGGTCAACTCGGATCACGACTGGATTTACACCATCGATACGGATGTTGATTCGGATCGGACCACCTGGGTCTGCATCAAGGCACACCAAGCTGCGGATGCAACGGCTGCGGTCTTCTTCTCAACCCGCCAAAGCACCAAGGCGGAATGGAACAACCACAGTTACACCCAGGCTTTCGTCTCGGGTGCCGCCTTTGTTGCCGGCGGGAGTTGTTCAGCTGACGTGCCGACGGCAACTGCTACATCAAACGACTGATGTTTTAAAAGCGCGGGTGGTGGTCTAGCAGGGGCATGAGCCCGTCCAGGCCACCCCCATCGTGCAAGGCATGGCGGGACAGGCAGGTGGCTCCTTCCAGGCACCGCTTGGGGCCCGAAACGACCCTTAAACGTTGTCGCCCCGGACATTGGTGCTAGAATAGGGTTTGGACAGATTGAATGGTCGACCCGGCGAAAGGGGCCGATTACCCCCGCGATGATGGCCGATATAAAAATTGGTCTTTTCTGGGCAAAGGTGGGCATGCGAACGTCTATAAGGCCATGGACGAAGGCCTGGGCTGTCCCGTTGCCATCAAGGTCTTAAACACCTCGGCCGCCAGAAACAAATCCCTGGTCGAAGGCATGAAGCGGGAAGTTTTGATTTCCCGTGAATTGCGCCACCCCAACATTTGCCCCATCCACGATCTTTATGCCGGACCCAACGGCACCGGCATCGTGATGGATTTGCTCTCAGGCTGCGACCTGAAGGAATGGCTTGATCGCCATCGGCGAAACCTGGCAGCAACGCTAACCGAGCGGTTCAGCATCTTTCAATCTGCTGTGGAGGCCATGGCTTTCGCTCACCGCAGCATCATCCATCGCGACTTAAAGCCCGCCAATATCTTCTTGCTGGACGGGGATGCCGCTCGCCCCGTCATCATGGATTTCGGCATCTCACTCCTAGGTGCTGATGAGCAGCGCGGGCGCTGTGGCACGCCGCGATACATGGCCCCGGAACAATGGCTGGCACCCGAAAAAGTCGATCATCGGGCGGACATTTGGGAACTGGGGATGCTTGGCTATGAAATGTTTACCGATTCCGGTAAGCCGCCGCCAAATTCTCTACGAGATGTCGTGCGCAGCGGCATCATCCCGAAAGTCCAGATTTCTGATATTCCGCTTCCCAGTACCTTTTGCCCGGCGATCCCGCCACAGTTGGACCAATTGCTCTTGCAAATGATGGCCTATGCGCCGGAAGACAGGCCGCAGTCATTGGCGGACGTTTTACCCATCCTGAAAACGGTAGAGTTCCTGACCGAAGAAAATTGGGCGACATCCGCAGAGACCATTGAAACCCTGCCCATACCCGCAGGCGCTTTCATCCTGGGCTCCATGCCCAATGTAGAGAATGCCAACGAAAAGCCCATGAGGCGCGCGACGGTCTCGGATTTCCGCATCACACCCACTCCGGTTACCAACGGGCAATATCGCCATTACATGCAGCGCTGCGGAAAGCCCCCGGCACCCTTTATGAATACGCCAGGATTTGAACGGGACGATCAACCCGTCGTAGGCCTGACTTGGGAAGAAGCTTGTGCCTTCGCCTCGTGGGTTGGGGGGGTGCTCCCCACCGAAGTCCAATGGGAATATGCGGCGCGAGCGGGGGTGAAGTTGGCCGACTACCCCTGGGGGAACGACCTGGACGCCATCCAAACCCGGGCAAACATCGACGGCGTTTGGAGCCATCCTTCACCGGTGAACTCTTACACCACCGGAAAGAATGCTTTTGGCCTTTGGGACTGCTGTGGGAACGTTTGGGAATGGTGCCTGGATACCTATGTTTCGGACCGTTATACGGGCATGGCCATGAACATAGAGAACCCCCCGGCCCTCAACGGACCCGGTGAGAAAGTCGTCCGAGGCGGAAGTTTTCAATCCTTTGCGTCGATGGGGCGTTGCGCCTTTCGCGGCCATGTTGAGCCGACGGAACGTCGCATGGATATCGGATTTCGGGTGGTGCTGCCAGAAGGCAGTCAACCCTCAGGCGAATAGGCTGGAGAGACACCATGGTCGAAGGGCCCCATCTGAAATTGACCGTCCAAAGCCTCGAAGGCGACCGATCAAGCGTGGTTTTGTTGAATGGGCCACATCCCTTTGTTCTCGGCCGGCAAATGCGGAGGCGAAATAAAAGTGTGCATCTGCCAGTTAATGATCCCCATGCCTCCCGGAAGCACTGTCAGATTTGGTATTCGGGCGAGGGTGATTGGCGCCTGAGCGACCTGAACACAACCAATGGTACGGTTTTAAATGGCAAAGTTGTCGAAGGCACCATGCCTTTGAAGAGTGGCGATCATATTCTGGTTGGCACAACAATCATCAAGTCGGAGTACTTCGACGGCCCGGGCGACAATGATGATGATGCCTTGCTGATTTCCTCCGACCTGGTGGTCGCTGATGCGGGCGATGAAGAAAGCGCCGACGAGGAAGATCTGACAGTTGCCATTCCGACTTCGGGCGCGAATGGCACTCCGGCTGAAGAGGATGAAACCATCGCCATCAGGCCTGATCGGGATGGGGACATCGGCAACCCGGATTTCGACGAGGCCACCACGATGGCTTTGGACGACGAAGGGACCCTGGCGATCGACGAAGCTGCGACACTGGCCGCCGAAGAGGGCGCCACTGTCGCGATCGACGAAACAGCGACGCTAGCCGTCGAAGAGGACGCCACTGTCGCGATCGACGAAGCTGCGACGCTAGCCGTCGAAGAGGACGCCACCGTCGCAATCGACGAAGCTGCGACGCTGGCCGTCGAAGAGGACGCCACCGTCGCGATCGACGAAGCCGCGACGCTAGCCATCGAAGAGGATGCCACTGTCGCGACCGACGACGCTGCTGGTGCTGCGGAAGGTGAGCAGGCGACTCAGCCCGGCCCGGTTGAGGGGGCCGATAAACCTCCGATCAGCACGCCAGAGGCAGGGGTCGCACGCCCAAGTGCTTCAGCCGGACGGCCGCTGCGCGGGCGGCTCGATTTCACGCAGGCTTCAGAACACTTGGGTGAATTGGCGGAATCCCTGATAACAAGTCACCTGCTCACGCGGGACAAGGCTTTTGAGCTTCTTATGCGTGCTCGCCAGGAAGGTGAAACCTTTTTCGGTCTTCTTCTGCAGGACGGAGAGGTTCCTGCGAAAGAACGGATTGCGAGATTTGCGGCTGAATCCTTGGATCTGCCTTTTCAGGACAACGCTGAAAACGTGCTTAGCGATGCAGAACAGGTCAGCTGGCTTCCCCAATCCATCAGCCAGCGGTTCGGCGTCGTTGGTCTGGCTTCGACCAGTGACAATGAATTCCGCTACGCCACCAGGAATCCCTATGACTTGACTGCGAAGGATTGGCTGGCGCGCCGGGCGGACGGCCCGTTGCGGCCTGTCGTCGTGCCGCCTGAGGTGATGCGTACGGTGCTGAACAATCTCAAAAACAAGTTGGACGGGGAACCGGGCGGTGAGATCGGCATGGCGATCGACATCACCGAAGCCCAGGAAACCCGAATTCGATCGGATGTTTCTGCCGTCGATATCCCGCAGATTGTGAACTTTATGCTGCACCGGGGCTACGTGGAAAAGGCGTCAGATATCCACGTGGAACCGACAGAAGACAATCTTTTGGTGCGCAACCGGGTTGACGGCATTCTGCGCGAAGACATGACCCTGCCAAAACAGCTTCAACGGGAAATCATCTCTCGTATCAAGATCATGTCCGGAATGGACGTGGCCGAAAAGCGTCGACCCCAGGATGGCCGTATCGGCGTTGTCATTCGAAGTTCCCCGATCGATGTGCGTGTTTCGACCTATCCCACGGTCTATGGCGAAAAGATCGTGATGCGGCTTCTGGATAAGAACGCCTTGCGCCCGACGCCGGAGACCCTTGGGCTCCTTTCCCGTGATTTGCGTCTGATACGCGACAAGATCAATGCACCCTACGGGCTGATCATGATCAGTGGCCCGACCGGATCGGGCAAGACGACGACGCTCTACTCCCTGTTGGGTAGCATTGATAAGGATGCAAAGAACGTACTGACCGTCGAGGATCCCGTTGAATATCGGCTTAAAGGCGTCCACCAAATGCAGGTGAACGAAAAGATCAAGCTGACCTTCGCATCGGGGCTCAGAACCATTCTTCGTCAGGATCCAGATGTCATCATGGTCGGCGAATGCCGTGACCATGAGACGGCAGGCATGTCGATTCAGGCCAGCCTGACCGGTCATATCGTCTTTTCGACCATCCATACCAATGATGCGATTGGTGTCATCACGCGATTGCTGGATATGAACCTGGACAAATTCCTGGTGTCCAGTGCCTTGTCTTTGACGGTGGCGCAACGCTTGGTCCGATGTGTTTGTAAACACTGCCAAAGACCAACCGAGGGTCATGAAATTTTAAAGCAAATCCGAAATGACGGCATTTCGGATGAGCGGCTGAAAGAACTGAATATCGAAATCGACGAGGACCTCGTCTATATGACCGGGGCGGGATGCGTACATTGCGGCAACACCGGCTATTTGGGCCGACGGGCGGTGTTCGAGGTCTTTGAGATGACCAATGATGCCCGTGCCTTGATCATGTCCGATGATTTCAGTTCCGATGCGCTGCGTAAGATGGCGATTGAGGATGGCATGGTTTCGCTTATCCATCATGGTCTTCATCTGGTCGAAGAAGGCGCGACAACCCATCAGGAGGTCCTCCGTGTCCTCGGGGAGCGTCAATAATGGCAGGCGTCCGCTCTACCCACTTGCTCATATTCACCCAGCAGTTCGCCGCCATGATCGGCAGCAGCCTGCAGTTGGTTGATGTCCTTGACAATCTGGCGAAGGAAACGCCCCAAAAGCAGCTTCGCCAGGTGTTGGAAACAATTACGACCAGCGTCCGCCGTGGAGTTGATCTGGCGGACGCCCTCGCCAGTCATCGTCGGGTCTTCAATGATATCTATATCAACGTCGTCCGGGCCGGAATGGCCTCAGGTAAATTGGGCGACGCCCTCGATCAGATTGCCCGGTACCTGAAAGCCGAAAATGACGTCCGTCGTCGTGTAAAAAGTGCTCTGACCTACCCCATTTTTATGATCGGTGGGTTCTTTATGGTCTTCAACGGGATGATTTTTTTCATCTTGCCCAGGTTTTCCAAGATGTTTTTGGATTTTGGGAAAGACCTGCCTTTTGCGACCCAGCTACTGATCGATATCGGCGATTTCTGGAAAGCCTATTGGTATTTGATCATTGGCGGGGTCGCCCTCCTCGGGTTTCTATTTGGGGTTTGGATCGCCACGGCGGACGGTCGAGAGATTTGGGATCGATATAAGTTAAAACTTCCCGTAATCGGAGGGATCTGGCGCATGGCCGCACTGTCCCGATTCTTACGAACGCTGTCGGTGCAGGTCCACAACGAGGTCATGCTACTGGAAGCTATCCTTTTGTCGGCGGATGCCTCCAACAATGTCTATATCCGCCAATCCCTCTACGGTATTGCCGACCGCATCGAGAGGGGGGAATCGCTTTCTGAAGCTTTCCGAAGAGAGTCTGTTTTCCACGGTATCGTGTTGCAGATGATTACCGCCGGCGAGGAAGCGGGCCGTTTGCACGAACTGCTTCTCTCTTCAGCAGATTATTTTGAAAACCTGCTGCATGATCGGCTGGATACCGTAACCAACTTGATCAATCCGATCTTGACCCTGGTCATCGGATTGGCCGTCGCCGGGATGATGATCGCGTCATTCATGCCTGTTTTCCAATCGGGCGGGGCCTTTATGTAGGTCGATGTTCACGAGCGGGACGACCTCTATTGCAACTCCAGTTCATTCATTATCCTGCGGATTCGCTCGTAAATTTTACGGGATTCTGCCGAAATCGCCGTGGCATCAGCATTGGGCTGTCCCTCTGGTTGCGGTGCAGCCATGCTGTCGCGTAGCTGGTGCTCCTTAATCAGGAGCTCTGTTTGAAGGCGGGACAGTTCGGCAAGTTTTCTCTGCCGCTGGCGTTTCTTCTCGATTTCGACCTCTATATTCTTAATGGTCTTGTCGATTTTTCTAAGGCGAGGGTCGGTAACAATCCCGTCTTTTCCAGCTGGTTTTTGCCTAAAGATACGGACCGTAGTTGGGCCCTTTTTTTCTAAACCTAATTGAAATGTGGTGGAGAGATAGTTAAAAACACCCTCAAGTGGGTAGTTATTAAAGTAATGATTTACTGTCCCTTGGATATCGCTGTCAATTTGAGCCTCGTATCCACTTAAACTAAATATCAATTTTAGCAAGAAGCGAAGATCTTCATCTTTGCTTCTGTGAAGAAACTCAAAGTTTTCCTCCCATTGAATAGGTCTGGCTTGTTCTTCAGCCCTAAGGGGAAGGGGAAACGCATAGGCTCCTGCCACTACTGCCAACAGGAACAGCCCCATAAGTGCCACTCGAAGTAAGTTGCTTTTCACGAGAATAAGGTTCTGGCCACTTTCCCAAGCGTATTTACCGAATCTTAGCTCCATCATGGTCCTATTACGGTCAGAAATTGACGACGTTGCGTGAGGAATACAGTGATGCCAACAATCCTAAACTTTAGGGGTTTCTGCCTTGTCGGGGCCATCTGCGTTGGATTGCCTTCGTCAGTTGTAGCAACCGGATCGAACCGCACGGAAGAGGCTATTCTGGACATCAAACTCGGTCACTATGAAACGGCTTACGACTACCTCAGTCAGCAGAGCAACGTCTCCGACCCGCAGGCGGAATTCTGGTTGGGCGTCCTCCACCACCATGGCAAGGGCGCTCCCCGAAACCTTGAAAAGGCCGTCTTTCACTACCGCGAATCGGCCATGCTTGGAAACCCGGATGGCCAAAACAACCTGGGATTGATGTACCGAGACGGCTTGGCGGCCAAGGCCTCAAGGATCGAGGCCTATGCTTGGTTCCTGGTGGCGGAACGTCAAGGTTCCGCCATTGCCAAGTCTAACCGGCGGGATTTGCATATTGAGTTGTCTGCGGCGGAAGTGCGACGGGCCAAAACCCATGCTTCAAAGCTCTCCGAGGCGATTCGAAAACGCATTGCTGACCACGAAGAGCATAAACGGCTTGCGCTTCTGAAACACCCCGTCCAAGCCACGGATCGCAAGCAGGACAGGGACGCAGAGGCTTTGAACCCCGATAGCGTTATTCGGCCCGCGGCCGACAGGGTCACCGCCTTTGATGCTTCACCACTCCCGACCTCACCGGCTTCCGCGAGACTGCCGGAGCGGTCAAGCCCCGTCCAGGTTAGGGCCGTTGAGGAACAGCGCGAAGTGGCACTGGATATGCGGCAGATGAATGACCCATCAAGAAGTGAGGCTGTGAAGAAGACCGGCCAGAGGTCCGATTCATTCGAAGAAAGAATCAAGCCGCACGCGTTGCGAACCCTTGGGGCGCCTGATCGATCTGTCACCAGGCCTGAAAAGCGGGTACAGGGAACCGTCAGCAGCGGCTTTGGCCAGGCTTACAGGGTTCAGGTTGGCATTTTTAGGGACCCAAAAGGCATTCAGAGAATTTTGGATTGGGCTGAACAATCGGGATTGGAATCAGATAGCACCCGCGTTCGCCCCGATAGCGATTTGTTCCGGGTCCGTGTCGGGCATTATGCAACCGCCCAGGAAGCGGCGGCGCTTAAAGCAAAGGTCAACCAAACCTTTAAAGTGCAATCGGTTGTGGTCAAATGGAAAGCGCCGAAGGGTTTGGAAACAGCAATGACGTCCAAGACCCCAAATTAAATCATTTATGTCCTCGACAGGGCCCGAGTGCGGAGACGCCCGGTATCCGGGTCAAGCCGGGCGACCGGAACGAGTCGCCTCACCATCGCCCGGGGACGTCCCCTTGCTTTGCCGATCCTGCAAAGATTGAACGCAAAACGCCTCAGCGCGGCGCGACCACCATCACCATCAGTCGGCCTTCCATGCGCGGGAACTGCTCGACCTTGGCGATTTCGTCGATTTCCTCGCGCACTTTCGTCAGCACCTGCATGCCGAGTTCCTGGTGTGCCAATTCGCGACCCCGGAAGCGGATGGTGAGTTTTACCTTGTCGCCGTCATCCAGGAAACGCCGCACGCTTTTCATCTTCACCTCGTAGTCGTGGGTGTCGATGTTCGGGCGCATCTTGATCTCTTTGACCTCGATGACCTTTTGCTTTTTGCGGGCCTCGTTTTTCTTTTTCTGTTCCTCGTACTTGTACTTGCCGTAGTCGAGGATTTTGCAGACCGGCGGATCGGCATTGGGGGAAACCTCGACGAGATCGAGGCCGGCCTCAAACGCCAGCTCAATGCCTTCTTTCACCGATACCACGCCGACCATGGAACCGTCGGCGTCCACGACGCGCACCTTGGGCACGTCGATCATGTCATTGACCCGCGGGCCGGATTGGCGCGGCGGCGTCTGATTCGTCGGGCGTCTCGCGATGAGAGCATCTCCTTCAGCAAACAATAAACCCCTTGACCCTGCTCCCAACCTGCCGGGGCATCCCAGCGATCCGGCTTCTCAGCGATTGGGAAACAGAGCCGGACCGACCCTTATGCAGGGTCAGTCGCCTCCTCTTTTAGTCTAGTCAGGGCTTCGTCCAGCGCAAGAATTTCTTGCGCTTTTCCGCCCAATCGCCGCATGGCGACCTTGCCTTCTTCCGCCTCACGCGCACCCACAACCAGGATCACGGGAATTTTGGCATGGCTATGTTCGCGGATCTTGTAATTGATCTTCTCGTTTCTCAGGTCGGCCTCTGCTCTCAGGCCCGCAGCCTTGCAAGCCTCCAGGACCTTAAGCGCATAGTCATCGGCCTCGTTGGTGATGGTCGCAACGGTGATTTGCTGCGGTGCCAGCCAGAGTGGGAAACGGCCTGCGAAGTTTTCGATCAGAATACCGATGAAGCGCTCAAAACTCCCCAAGATTGCCCGGTGCAGCATGACCGGGCGGTGTTTCTCGCCGTCTTCACCCATGAAGGTGGCATCCAGGCGTTCCGGCAGAACGAAGTCCACCTGCAGCGTCCCACACTGCCAATCGCGGCCGATGGCGTCCCTTAGCACAAATTCCAGCTTCGGACCGTAAAAGGCCCCTTCGCCCGGATTCAGGATCGTTTCGACCCCTGCCGCCGTGGTGGCATCCATCAGCGCTTTCTCGGCCCGGTCCCAAACGTCGTCGGACCCGGCGCGCACCTCCGGCCGGTCGGAGAACTTCACGACAAAGCTCTCGAAACCGAAATCCCTATAGATTTCACCGAGCAGCGCAATAAATGCCTTGGTCTCGGATTCGATTTGGTCTTCGGTGCAGAAGATATGCGCGTCATCCTGGGTAAAGGCACGCACCCGCATCAAACCGTGCAACGCGCCCGATGGCTCGTTGCGGTGGCAGGAGCCGAATTCGGCCATTCGCAGAGGAAGATCGCGATAGCTCTTGATGCCCTGATTGAAGATCTGCACGTGGCAGGGACAGTTCATCGGTTTGATGGCCAGGGTGCGATCCTCGGCTTCCGAGATGAACATGTTTTCGCGGAACTTGTCCCAGTGGCCGGAATTTTCCCAGAGCACCCGGTCGACCAGCTGCGGGGTGTTGACCTCCACATAGTCGGCGGCCTCCAGCTTGGCGCGCATATAGTCCTGCACGGACCGATACAGCTGCCAGCCTTTCGGGTGCCAGAAGACGGCCCCTTGCGCCACGTCTTGCAGGTGGAACAGGCCCATTTCGCGGCCGAGTTTGCGGTGGTCGCGTTTCTCGGCTTCCTCCAGCATATGCAGGTAGCCCTTGAGCTGCTTCTTGTCCGCCCAGGCCGTGCCATAGATTCGCTGCAGCATCGGGTTCTTGGCGTCGCCGCGCCAGTAGGCCCCGGCCAGCTTCATCAGCTTGAAGGCCTTACCCAGCTTGCCCGTGCTCGGCAGATGGGGGCCGCGACACATGTCGAACCAGTCGCCCTGGCGATAGACGGTGACCTCTTCTTCCGGCGGAAAGCCTTCGATCAGCTCGGCTTTGAATTTCTCACCCATATCAAGGAAGGTTTTGATCAGTTCGTCCCGGTCCCAGACCTCACGCTCCAGGGGCAAATCGCGATCGACGATCTCCATCATGCGCGCCTCGATCTTTTCCAGATCGTCGGGCGTGAAGGGTTCTTCGCGGGCGAAATCGTAATAAAAGCCGTTCTCGATCGCGGGCCCAATGGTCACCTGGGTGTTCGGATAGAGCTCCTGAACCGCCTGGGCCATCACGTGTGCCGCATCGTGGCGCAGCAACTCCAGCGCTTCCTCGTCCTTGGCGGTCAGCAGGGAGACCTGGGCATCTTGAGTGATCTCAACGCTGAGATCCGTCAATGCCCCATCCACCTTGATGGCGAGGGCTGCCTTGGCGAGGCCGGGGCCGATGTCGGCGGCAAGCTCGGCACCCGTGACGGGACGATCGAATTGACGGACGGAGCCGTCGGGGAGGGACAGGGCGACCATGGCGGCTACCTTCCTCTAAACAACAAAATTGGAAGTGAATTTGGAAAAGCCCGACGGGGCGGGAGCCAACGGGCGGACGTGTTCAACCAAGACCCCCCCAGGGGGTTCGTGCCGTTTGATCGGTGGTTCGCAAAAGGAACATATCCAGGCTCTCAAATCAGGAGGCCGGACTTTAGACCGGGGGCTTAAAAAGTCAAGGCTCCCGCGGCTCCAGGCCCAGCCGCCACGCACAGGCTTGAGCAACGGTTCATGTCAGGTGCCGGAACACCCATAAGCGAGAGAAAATAAAACTATTAGGAGTATATACGCAGTTATGCCTATTTAAACTAGAAAATTCTGTATTTAGGGTGTATGGCATCTCAGTGTGACCGATCCGGCATCTCGGATCAGCGCAAACGTGGGTTTGGATAATGTACCGATTGCTGGAAGTTTATGCGGATGCCAGTTGGCAGCGGAAATTTTGTTGGCTTTTTGCTTTCCATGTTGTCTTGATTCTGATTTTCCTACTTTTCCGTTTGATATACCAATCAAATTGGACTGCTTATCATCCTCATATTTATTTTGAGATGCTATCCGCAATCGGAATAACTCTTCTTCTGTTCTTGTGCCTGCAGTCCTGGCTCGCTTGGTATGCGATGAAAGAACTCCGCATGGTCCGGGCGATGCTCAACGCCGACCCTGGACTCTATCCGGCGTTTGAAGCAATTAGGTCTGAAGAGGGGGTGGTGCGGGAAAAAGAGAATCAAGGCACAGAGACACCTGCATTAGGTGGAGTAGAAATTCCTTTTTTAGAAAAATCATTCTTGGAGGCAAGGCGCTGCTACAATGTTAGAATTTTTCTTTCAATTATTAAGTGGATAACATTCTTCATTTTTGGGATATCATTGCTCGGAATATTGGTTCTGTATGTAAAAGATTTCATTTTTCCAGTATCATTGCCGGGGTCTATAGAAGAAATATTAAACTTCGGTCTGAATTTATTTCAGAAGAACCCTTGGGGAGGAGCAGTCATCCTATTCGTTATGGTTTTCTTCGGGATTGTTTACAGAAAGTGCGATGCCTACGGTCGAGAATTGATGGACTCTCTCAATCGAAAGGACCGATTCAACGTCAAAGTCACAGCACTACTCGCTGCTCTTGCAGGGCACCGTGAGGCGATCATTGACGACCTCATTATCAGAATTCAGGAAATCGAAACGAATGAGGATGAGTCTGCCGACAAACTCGACCGCCGTCACCAATCGATCAATAAAGAAGGCCTGGAGGCTGCTCAGCGCTTGTATCGTTGGATGGGTACGCCCAGGCACAAGTAGTTGCGGGCCATTTCCTTTACCCGCCCCGCTCGGACCTCAGCACCGCCTCCAGTCCCTCTTTGAACGTCGGATAGTCCAGCTCGAACCCCAAGACGCGCTTGATTTTCTCATTCGAGACCCGGCGGTTGTCGGACCAGAAGCTCAGGCCCATCGGGGTCATATCCGCCCTGGCGGTCTCGAAGGGGATCAGTGGCGGCGCGGGCATGCCGATCATCTGACAAGCATGGAAGGTGACATAGGCCGGTGGGGCCGGTTGGTCGTCGGTGAGGTTGAAGACATGACCCGCGTCCGGCTTGTTCATGGACAGGTGCAGGCCCTTGGCGATGTCGTCCACGTGGATGCGGCTGAACAGGTGGCCCGGTTTGTCGATGCGTTTTGCCCGGCCTTCGCGAATCTGATCGAACACCGAACGGCCCGGACCATAGATGCCCGGCAGGCGAAAAACATGAACCGGAACGTTGCGCTGGCGCTTCAGGTCCATCCAGGCCTCTTCAGCCCGGACCCGGCGGGCGGAGCGGGGCGAAGAGGGGTTGAGCGGTGCAGTCTCATCCACCTCTTCGCCCCGGGTGTCGCCATAGACGCCGGTGGTGGAGAGGTATCCCACCCAATCCAGGCTGGCCGCACGGACCAGATTGGTGCCATGGCAATCAACCACCGGATCGCCTGACCCCTCGTCCCCATCCGGCGGGACCGAGCTCAGCACATGGGTCACGCCAACAAAAAGATCGTCCGGTTCTTCCAAAGGATGGTCCCGGTCGAAGAGATGAATTTCATATCCTTCGGCCTCCAGGGCGGCCTTGCTCGCTTCCGAGCGCACGGTACCGGCAATCGTCCAGCCCCCTTCGGCCTTCAGGCGCTTCGCCAGAGCCTGGGCGCTGTAACCGAAACCAAAGCAAAACAGTTTTCGTTCGTCGAAGAACACGTGGCTGATATCCCTTCCAAGGCGTGGCGGCGCTCCTTGGTATGGGCTCAGTCTGTCACGGCTTTGAGGCGCGATACAAGAAGCTCAGAAATTATTACGATCAATTATTCTTTTGAAAATGTTCGGCCACGACAATAACTGAAAGCCATGAACCTTCGCGATCTCCGCTACGCCGTCGCCGTCGCTGATCTCGGCCATTTCGGTCGGGCGGCGGAGGCTTGTCATATCGGACAGCCCACATTGTCGGCGCAGATCAAGAAGCTGGAGGAAAGCCTCGGCATTACCCTGTTTGAACGCACGAAACGTTCCGTCCGGATCACGCCGGACGGGGAGGCGGTCCTGGCGGAAGCGCGGCTGTTGCTTGCCAGCGCGGAACGCATTCAGGATATCGCGCGAGCCCGAACCGATCCCCTGCGTGGAGAGTTGAGCCTGGGGCTGATTCCGACCATCGGTCCTTTCCTGACGCCGATCCTGCTGCCCAGCCTGCGCCACAACCTGCCGGATTTGGCGCTTAGCCTGACCGAACGGACGACCTCCCGGCTGGAAGCCGACCTTCTGGCCGGTACCCTGGATGCCGCCATTCTTGCGACCGAGCCGACGGATCCGAAGTTGACGAGTATTCCCCTGTTTACCGAGCCTTTCCGGGTGGCGCTGCCTCGCGGCCACCGGTTGGAGGCACAGGACGAAATCAGGCTTGCCGATCTGGCAGATGATACGCTTTTGCTGCTGGAGGAGGGACACTGCATGAGTGATCAGATCCAGGGCTTCTGTGCACACGCCCTGGAAGTCGGTGCCAGTGATCGCAAAGTCCATCCGGCGCGGGTTTCCACCCGCCATACCAGCCTGATGACCGTCCTGGCCCTGGTCGGGGCGGGGCGGGGCGTGACCCTTGTTCCCGCGCTCAGTCTGCAAGGTTCCTGGTTGACCGATACCGGTATCATCATCCGAAAGGAGGCCAACGGGGAGGCGGCGAGGCTCGTGCGCCTGGTCTTCCGCTCGGCCTACCCGCGCCGGGCGCTTCTGGAGAAACTGGCCGATATTCTGGCGGCTATTGTCCCGGATACCGTTCAGCCGGAACGGCGTTGAGATGAGTGCGATCATCTTCCATTACCAATTGATTTGATGGGGTATTTCGAGGCCGCTCATTCGGTAGCCTGCCTAGGCCAGGCGGGCTTGGCGGTCGGGAGTAATGCCTTGTGACCAAATCATTTCTGTTTCATTTCCATGGACTTCATCGAAGTATTTATAAGCTTTGAAAAGCCATAAATCAGTGTGATAACCTATTTTTTATCGGGGTTATTTGGTTCGGGCAGTCGGCATAGAGCCTGCCCAAATGGTCGAAGCTCGCGGGGGCAGATTCCCCGCTGAGCGGAACAGGAGCGCAGGGCGGCGAATGCCGCCCACAAAAGGAGCAGGCATGTTCAAGCAAGCAAAATCAGAAGCGGAAGCAAAACTGGAGGCCCTTGGCCGGAGCCAGGCCGTGATCGAATTCCAGATGGATGGAACGATTATTACGGCGAACCAGAACTTTCTCAGCGTGATGGGGTATGAACTCCGGGAAATTCAAGGCAACCATCACTCCATGTTTGCCGACCCGGGGACGCGCGAAGACCCGGCCTATCAGGCCTTTTGGGCGGACCTGGGCCGAGGGGAGTTCAAGTCGGGCGAATTCCGGCGGCTTGCCAAGGGTGGCAAGGAAGTCTGGATTCAGGCCAGTTACAACCCGATCCTGAACGCCGAGGGCAAGCCCTTTAAGGTCGTAAAGTTTGCCAGTGATATCACGGCTGAAAAGCTCCGGGCTGCCGATTCTGAAGGCAAGATTGCGGCAATCAGCCGATCCCAGGCGATGATTGAATTTGAACTGGATGGCACCATCCTGACCGCCAACGAGAATTTCCTGGGCGCGCTCGGCTATCGTTTGGACGAGATCAAAGGCCAACATCACCGGATGTTCGTAGACCCGAAAGAAGCTGCGGGTTCGGAATATGCGGCCTTTTGGTCGTCTCTCGGGCAGGGGCAGTTCAAAGCGGGCGAGTTCCGCCGGATTGCCAAGGACGGCTCCGATGTTTGGATTCAAGCCAGCTACAATCCGATCATGGACGCCAGCGGTAAACCTCTGAAAGTCGTCAAGTTTGCCAGCGACATCACGCCCCAGGTCAAGGAGCGCGAACGCCGGGCCGAAGTGCAGCAAGGTATCGACGCGGACCTGTCAGACATTACCGCTTCGGTGACCAATGCGGCGCAGCAGGCAGCTACCGCAGCAAGCGCTTCGGAACAAACCTCGTCAAATGTGCAAACCGTGGCAGCCAGTTCGGAAGAAATGGCCGCTTCGGTTTCCGAGATCACCCGTCAGGTGAATGATGCCCTGAACATGTCGGCGGAAGCCGTTTCCCAGGCGGAGGAAACAAACACGATTATCAGCGGCCTGGCGGACGGTGCCCGTCGCATCGGCGATGTCGTCAACCTGATCAACGATGTCGCAGGCCAGACCAACCTGCTCGCGCTGAACGCCACGATTGAGGCGGCCCGTGCGGGCGAAGCCGGCAAAGGTTTTGCCGTTGTGGCCGGGGAAGTGAAAAACCTTGCCAATCAAACCGGTCGTGCAACCGAAGAGATCGCCAATCAGATCGCCTCCGTTCAGCAAGCCACCAACGAGGCGGTGGCCACGATCGGGAGCATCAGCAAGACCATCAACCAGCTGAACGAAATTTCATCGGCCATCGCGGCGGCTGTGGAAGAACAGAGCGCGGTGACGCAGGATGTCACCACCAACATGCAGACGGCGTCGACCGGTGTGGATGAGATCAACCGTGCCATGACCCAGATCGCCGAAGTGACCCGCGAAATCGACAGTGCCGTCGGCAAGGTCAAACAGGCGTCCCAAAGTCTCGCCTGATTCGGGCTCTTTCTGGGGAAGGGCCGATTTTGGGGGAGGACCCGGCGAAATCCGGGTCCGACCTTTCCGCTCTATTTCAGCACCTTCGGCCAATTGCTATCGGCTGCTGCGATGTTTCCGGGGATGTTCTGTTCCCATTCCGCCTGCACGCCGGCGCTGTAGTTCAGATAAAGCTTCCCGTCCACGATACGCCAGTGGTCTGCGTCGCCCTTGGCCGTGTAACCCTGGCTGACGGCCCAGGCGCAGTAGCCGCCATACTGGGGTGCGAAGGCTTCCGGGTCCGCCTTGAAGGCTTCCAGGTTGGCCTGGGAAGAAAACAGCCAGGTGGTGCCCTTGTAATCGACCGCGAAGTCCTTGCTACCCTTGGTTTGCTTTCCTGCCTTGAAGTAGGCCACGGGATCGTATCCTTGCACAGCCGTATTCGACAGTGTGCCCGTGTAGATCGGGTCTGCGGCTTGGGCCAGCTTGGCACCGAAACCATAGAGTACTAGGCCTGCCATGCCGGCAGCGAGCACGGTCCTGCGGGTCAGGTTGCCTCGAGTGTGAGCCATGAAAATAACCTCCTGTCACGCGTAGTCTCAAAGGAGCGCTGCATTGGACCGGATATGGGGCCGGGCGGGATCGTCGGAAAGCCCGCAGACCTTCAATCGGGCTCACAGGAGCGTGAGCGCCAAGCCCCGGTTTTAACCGGATTCTGTTGAATTCCCGCAGGTTTTCTGGCACTATACTATTGCGCAATTAAAAGAGACATTAAATAGCGTATAGGGGGATTTTATGGGGTCGTCTCGTCTGCCGGAAAAGGACAATCAGCCGGGCCAAGAGCCTGCTTCCCCTCGGTCGAATGCCCCCTGGCCGAATCCGGACCTGTCTGTCCTTGATCTCGCCGGGTTGGACCGCCTGATCCAGGCCCTCCACGACGATGGCTATGCTGTAAAGGGCCCTGTGTTGCGTGATCGCGCCATCGTCTACGATTCCATAGCTGGCGTGCGGGACCTGCCCGCCGGTTGGGAAGACGAGCAGGCCCCCGGGCGGTATCGGATCGAAAATCAGGGCCACGGCAGGCTCTTCGATCATGTGGCCGGTGCGCAGAACTGGAAGCGGTTCTTTTATCCCCCGGACGAGGTGCTCTGGCGGGCTGAGCGCCGCGACGGCGCACTTGAGATCAAGCAGGCGCAGGACGCCCGTCAGGAAAAGCCTCTGGCCCTGATTGGTCCCCGGGACTGTGATCTCCGGGCCATGGGTATCCAGGACAAGGTCTTTGACAGCGCTGGATTTCAGGATCCGCGCTACCGGGTCAGGCGGCAGCGCGCCTTCATTGTTGCCCTGGACTGTGGCCGGGCGGCGGAGACCTGTTTTT
>JBMYSY010000023.1:0-62512 GCA_049603795.1 Magnetovibrionaceae bacterium | reverse complement strand
CAGGCCGGCGTCGGTGCCATCTTCGGGCCGGGGACGCATATTCCGAGCGCTGCGGCGAAAATTCTGGATATCCTGGAAGCCCCGGCGGAGGCGGCTGAATAAGCCGTTTCAGAGGAGGTCTTCGTCCTCGTCATCATCAAGGCGGTCCGGATCATCAACCTGATCCGGACCGCTTTTTTTGTGTTTGCCGTGGCGCTTGTAGGTCCTTGGGTCCTGTTCAACTTTCGGCTTGAAGGTTGGCAGTTGTGCCGCCATCGGGTTTCGGCGGGCGGGGCGCTTTCCGGATGGGCTCATGGGACTTCAGGTATTGAGGGGCCCACGATTTCCAGCCTGTCGAGAAAGCCGCCTTGGACCGATTCCCGGCGCAACAGAAGCTGTTCGCCAAGGGGGCCCGACACCTTGTAGGTACCGGCTATGAGCTCGTCGCTTCCTGCCCGGCCTTCAAGCAGAAGCCGGTAGGATTCGTTGCAGTAGATGATCTGTGCCTTGTCATCCAACAGCGCGAAGCCCTCGTCGAGCTCATCCAACAGGCGGGCGGCACCTCTATCAGGGCCCGGTTGTTTCGTCAGATCCCGGACAACACCGGTGAACAAATCCGCGCCCGGCAGATCGACCGGTTGGACGGTCAGGTTCATCGGGAACAACGAACCGTCCTTGCGCTTCCCTTCCAGCACGCGAGGCTTGCCGATGATCTGGGCCTTGCCGGTGGACATGTAGGCCTGGATGTAGCCGTCGTGGTGGGCGGCATGGGTTTCCGGCATCAGCATCTTGACGTTCTGGCCGTTCATTTCGGATGCCGCATAGCCAAAGATTTCCGATGCGGCGCGGTTGGTCTGCTGTATAAGGCCGCTGCGGTCGATGGTAACCACGCCGTCAGATACGGCTTCCAAAACGGCCTGGGCCCTTCGGCGGCTGCTCTTTAGCTGCTGGTGTGCCTGATCAAGTGCCCGATACTGAGCCTTCAACTGACGGTTCTGGTGTGCCAGTTCGGCCTCGTATGTGGCGATGTCTTCCATGGCGGAATCGAGCCGGTCTTCGACGCTGTTCAGGGTTTCCTTTTTGGTTTCCAGCGTTGTCAGATGCTGGATCAGGGTCCCTAGTTCGCTGGCCAGTCTTTCCCGCGCTTTTGTGGTTTCGGCCACGTGGCGCTCCACTTCGCTACAGGATGTCACCCCCACCCTGACTTCTCGCCGGATAATTTAGTTGAGCTGTGATCTTTTTTCAATCAGGGCGTCTGCTCTGCCATACTGATCCTTCAAAAGGAATCGGGTCGGTTCGCATGTCCGGAAACAACAATCGTGAATGGACCAGAGCCTTCTGGTTGGAGCAATTGACACCGGATGGCTGGCAGCGCATGGCCCTGCACGGCAGCAGGGATCTGGCCAGCCGCCACATGGCTCAGGTCTGGGCGGAAGACGAGGGCCTAAGCCTGCGGGTCATGAGGGAAATCCGCCTGGAGAGCGGCTGCCCCTTCTTCAAGGAGGTCGTGCGGCTGGATTCAAAGGGCCGTGCCGCCAAGGGCGGTGCACGGTTTCGGCCTCAATTGGACAGTGCCGAACACTGGCGCACCGATGACAACGCATCCGAAATCCAGGCCTTTCTCGCACCCACATCTTGAGGGGTGAAGGGGTCAGCTTAAGGGCGCAGTCGATTGACGAAGGTATCGATTAACCGGCGCAGGACTTTGTCCTCGGCCTCCAGCCGGTCCAGTCGGGCTTCCAAGTCCTCGAGGCTGATCAGGATGACTTCCGTGTCATCCAGGGCCAGGGCGGTCGCCATTCGGGGCATATTGTCGATCAGCGACATTTCGCCAAAGACCTCGCCCCGTCCCAGCTGCGCAATCAGTTCCCGGCCATCCGGCCCGTTGCGCGAAATTTCCACCGTTCCTTGAACGATAAGATAGGCGGCCTTGCCCATTTCGCCTTCTTCAAACAGGATAGTGCCACGTTCCACCGTCCGCTTTTGGACGGGCCCTGATTTGACGGGGGCTTTCGGCGTCCGGGCCGCTACCGGTTTGGCCTTTGCCAGCGTCTTTGCGACGTCCGGTGCCTTTGCGCCATCCCCGCTGAAGGCCGCGAGGGCCCCGGCGATCAGGGCACCGAGTTCGCCCTCCTCGGAGATGGCTTCGGCTTTTTGGCGAAGAACGATGAGCGCCGCTCGGATGCGATCCTGGGCCATGTCTTCCGGCCAAAGATCCTTGGGTCCTTTGATGCCCTCCACCAGTTGACCGAGCGCCTGAACCAGGATGTCCGTGCTGGAAAAGCCGGCAGCGATCAGGTCGAGCAGATAGCCGAGGCGCGCCGGTCGATGGGCGAGGAGGCCCAGCACTTTTTTCAGCGCGATATTTTTCGGCAGATCACCATCCCCGTCGCCGAAGGTCGACCTTGCCCGGTTCAGGCAGGCGAGCACCAGGTCCGGACCACCATTGATCCCGGTGTCGTTCGCCAGGGTTCGAACAATTTTTTGCAGGCCAGAGGCGTTGTCGGCGCGGCCCTGCTTGGTCAGCGGCTGGACACCGCCGACGCCGGCCGTCACCCGTTCCAAGATCACCCGGCGGCAAAGCGGGAAGTCACCGGTTGCCAGCAGTTTGTCCAACTGGCCGAGACGTCCCTCCGCCCGGTTGCCGATCTGGCCCGCCTGCAAGGCGCTTAAGGTGAGCCAAGCGGTCAAATTGTCCCGCTGGCGGCCCAACACGGCTGCCATACCTGCGGCACCATCCAGCAATTCGGCCATGGCACCATCCAGCAAGGCGCGCCCCGCATCGCCCGACGTCCGCTCAGCGAGGGGCAGCAGACGGTCCAGTTTGCCTTCGGATTCAAACATTTCAGCCGTGACGGCCGACAGGGCAAAAAGCGCTTCCTTGTCCCCCTTCTCGGCGAGGTAGGCATCCGGGCCCTTTTCTTTCAGGGCTTCAGCCGCCGCCGGGCCCTGTCCGATGCGTCCTTTGGATTCTGCCTTGATGGTCTGGAAGGCATCGTCAAAAAAGCCGACTCGCTCCGGCACATCTTTCCCCAAGGCTTTCGCCTGAAGAGCGCCTACGTGCTGGCAGGCAGAGGTCAGCAGCCGATCATTGCGTTCAACCGCCGTCAGGCCGACAGCACTGAACAACAGTTCCAGCGCGCTAAGGCCCTGTTCGTCGAGGAAGGCCCGGAAGACCCGCCCGAGCGCCAGGCGGGCCTCGGCGGAGAACAGGTCATCGACGGTCTCGCAAAGTTGAGGTGCCTTGCGAAGTGGCTGAAGGGCTACCGGTTTGGCGTTCTCGTTGGGCGGCACCTCGAGCACGACCCTGGGCTTGAAATAGCCCTTTCGCCGTTCCAGAACCCTGGCACCGAAACCCGCCGTGGCCTTGACCAGATCCCGTGCGAAAGCTTCGGCCTCGCCCTGGCTTGGACGAATGCCCTCGACCGTCCAACGGTCGTCCCGTCCCAGTTCGACTTCGTAGCTGAAATCCGGATGGGGCATGGCGGAAGGCAGGCCCTAAAGAAGGCAGTTCTTGGCGAAGTCGGCGGCTTCGTTTGCGGTCCAGTCGCCCTTGGGCTTTTCCTTCATCTCGGCGCACCATTCGGGCGAGCCCACTTCCGGCGAACAGGCGGCGGCCCCGAGAGCGATGGAGCCCGCAAGGGCAAGGACGACAAGGCGGGAAGGCTTAAACAAGTTGATGTGCATGATTTTCTCTTCTCTTGACGTGTCTAAACGCCTTAGCACGCTTTCGGATGGGGGCAAAGCCCATCCTCCCGCAGCCTGCTAGCCCTGGAAAAAGTAGCTGAGCTGGTGGGCTCCCCAGTTGGCCAGCACATGGTCGCGACGAATGGCAAAGGCTGACGTGCCGGGTCGGTTGGCACCGCGGGCCGTGGTCAGGAAGCTCTCGAATCCGGCACCTTCCGCCAGCTTCGGATCGCGGTCCGTTCGGAAATCGATATCCGGCTGACCCCAGGGGCAGCAAAAATGTCGGCAGGGCTGGCCGAGTTCGGCCTCGATAGCCTTCTTGGATGCGATCAGGTCTTCGCTGATCTCTTCCGGCGTCGCATCCGCCAGATGCAAATGTTTTGTCGTGTGCGAACCGATGGTCATACCGGCCCGGTGGAGGGCCCGCACCTGGTCCCAATCCATGAAGGGGACCAAGAGCCTGCCGTGGTCATAGAACGAGAGAAGGTCTTTGAGGTCCGCCGGATCGTCCGCGTTTTTGCCGATCATGCCGGTCACCACAAAAAAGGCGGCCGGTGCGGCATGGTCGGCCAGGATCGGTAAAGCCCCGGAGTGGCAGGTCTCGAACCCATCGTCAAACGTGATGCAGAAGTAACAGCCGTCCAGTGGTTCCGCCGTGCCGAGCAGCTCGAGCGCTTGATCCAGGCTGGCGAATTCTCCGCGATCGCGCATCCAGCGAAGCTGACGGTCAAACCCCCGGCGTTCATCCTGGAACACGTGATGATAATACGGAAAGTGGATCGCACCTCTGGCGGGGCGACCGGCCTTCAGGCTCAGCAGACGGATCGCCAGATCGCGCAGGGGCGCGCGCAATCGCTGTCGCAGGGGCTGGATTGCGGCCATCTCGGCATATCGGGTCACAGCTTTGGGGTGGGTTTCTGTCATGGCTTCGGTTGTCCCGAGGAAAGGGGCTTGGGTCAACGCAAAAAGCACGCCTATAGTCTGATCATGCCAGATGATTCCCAATCTCAGCCCCCCCTGCTGTTGAAGCCCCACGAGCCACCGGCATACGAGGTGGTGAATCTTCAGGGGCGCGCACCCCTTGTGCTGGTTTGCGATCACGCCAGCAGGCGAGTGCCGGAAGCGTTGGGCGATCTCGGTTTGCCATCGGACGTTTTTGATCAGCATGTGGCCTACGACATCGGCGCAGCGGAACTGACCCGCCAGATTTCGGCCCGACTGGACGCTCCGGCAGTGCTCGCGGGGTATTCCCGCTTGGTGATCGACGTGAACCGCCAGCCAGGCGATCCGACAGCAATCCCGGAAGTCAGCGACGGCATCGCTATTCCGGGCAACCAGGACCTCTCGGAAGCGGATATGGAGGCCCGATCGCTGAGCTGTTCGCGCCCTTATCACAACGCGATAACCGAGACCATTGCCCATGTTTGGCGCACCAATGCGTCCCGCGAAAACGCTGCACCATTATTGTTCTCCATCCATAGCTTCACGCCGGTGTTCGGCGGCAAGGCCGACAGGCCCTGGCAGGCTGCCGTGCTTTGGAACCGTGACCCGCGTATCGCCGTGCCTTTGATCAAGCGGCTGGAAGAACGGGCGGACAAGGTTATCGGTGACAACGAACCCTATTCGGGCAAGCAACTGGCCTATACGATTGATCGTCACGGAGCTGCAGCCGGGCTGGCCAACTGCGCCATCGAGGTTCGTCAGGATGAATTGTCGACCGAGGCCGGAATCAGGGACTGGGCCGAACGTCTGAGCGACGCCCTGGGCTGGATCATGGCCGACGCCAGGCTGCATCGGGTGGAGCATTTCTGATGAGCAAACCGAGTTTCACCGTCGGTATCGAGGAAGAGTACCTGCTGGTCGATCCCCAGACCCGGGAACTGGCGACCAATGTGCCCGACGATCTTCTGACGGCCTGTGAATCCAAGGTCCACGAACTGGTGAAGCCGGAATTCCTGAAAAGCCAGATCGAGGTTTCGACATCGGTCTGGCCCAGCATCCCCAAGGCGATTGAAGAACTCGCCTTGCTGCGCCGCTCTGTTGCCGATGTGTCGAACGAGAGGGGGCTCGCCCCCATTGCGGCCTCAACCCATCCCTTCTCGGAATGGCGGGAGCAGGAACATACCGACGCTGAGAGATATCACATGCTTCACGATGCCATGCAGGCCGTGGCGCGCCGCCTGGTGATCTGCGGTATGCACGTCCATGTCGGTATCGAGGACGAGGACCTGCGGCTCGACCTGATGAATCAGGCGGTCTATTTCCTGCCACACCTGCTGGCTCTCAGTACGTCATCACCGCTCTGGCGGGGGGAGGACACGGGCCTGAAAAGCTACCGATTGTCGATCTTCGATGCCCTGCCGCGAACCGGTCTGCCGGAACGCTTCGACAGCTTCGGGGAATACCAGCGCCACGTGAACGTGCTCACCAAGGCCGGCGTCATCAAGGACGCCACCATGCTTTGGTGGGACATCCGGCCCAGTCATTCGTTTCCCACCATCGAGATGCGGATCACGGACGTCTGTACCTCGATCATGGATGCGGCGGCTATCGCAGCGCTGTTCCAATGCGTGTTGCACCGCCTGTGGCGTCTGCGCCGCGACAATCAGCGCTGGCGCACCTATGCGGACATGTTGGTTCAGGAAAACAGATGGCGCGCCCAGCGGTACGGCCTGGCCGAGGGACTGATTGACTTCGGCAAGGGGGCTATCGTCTCCTGCGCCGATCTGGGGCGCGAGTTGATCGAGATGTTGATGGACGATGCGCAAGAGTTGGGCTGTGCCGCCGAACTGGCGCATACGGCCACCATCGTCAAGCGAGGCACCAGCGCTGACCGCCAGATCGCGATCTATCAGGCCGCAATCGAAAAGGGTGCAGACAGCCGCGAGGCCGCCGAGGCAGTGGTTGATTTTCTGGTTAAGGAAACGGTGGCCGATACCTGAGCAGGTCAGGACTTCCCCGATCAGGACTGCCCCGATCAGGACTGATTTGGGTCCGACATCGCATTTTTCTTGATGGACTCTTTGAGGCCCGCCATCAGGGCCCGTCCCACATCACCGCCGTCGCCGCCAATCTTGTCCCGCAAGACGGCGCGCATGGAATCGATGTGGGCCTTGACGATCTCGACCGCTTTGTCGTCTTCGCGGCAGCCTTCGCCCGTGATGTCGAATAGGCTCTTGCCGAAAAGAGAGACCAGCGGATAGCCGAAGGTGCCGCCCTGGCCGCGCAGTTCGTGGCCCAACAGATTGATCTTTTCGAAGATATGACTTCTGCGACCTTCGGTGATCAGGGCCTCGGCGCAGAGGTTAGACAGGTCGGCCAGATAATTCAGCGCCCAGTCCGTGAAATCGAGTTGGGCGCGTTCCAACTGTTCTTCCGCCTGTTCGAGGAGATCCATCGGGATCGCGCCACCGCCGGTCATGCCAAGACCGCCGACCTTGTCTTTCAGTTTATTTGGAAGCCGGAAATACCAGACATCGGTCGCCTCTTTCGGCTTCACAACCTTATCGGCGGAATAGACGATGACCACGTCCTCTTCTTTTTTCTGCCGCCGGTCTTCATTGTTGGGCGGGTCGAAGTCCTGGCGTCGCCGGTCGGGCCCCAGATAGCTATGGGTTGTGACCGTCTGGCGGGGATGATCGATTACTTCCAGCAGGCGCTTGTAGACGCTCTCGGCTGAAAACGGCTTGGCCAGGAACTCGGTCACGCCGAGATCCCGGCTGGCATGAACGTATTCTTTGTCCGCCGCGCCCGACAACATGATGAAGGGCGTGAAGCGGTCCGGGCTTTCCTTGGCCGAACGCACCCACCGCAACAGCAAGAGCCCGTTGATAGGAGCCATTACAAGGTCGGAGATGATGATATCGAAGCCACCCGTGCCCGGCGTCATGCCGCGCAGGAATTCAATCGAGGCCTGGCCGTTCTCGAAACTGGTAATGCGTTTGCAGCCGAAATGCCGGAGCAGGTCTTCCATGCAGTTTCGGACAAAGCTGTTGTCCTCCACCAGCATGATGTTCAGCCGTTCCAGGTTATAGATCGTCAAGGCGTCATCTCCGGCAGTAGACCGACCGTGTTAAGCTACCCCTGAAGCGGAACCTGTGGAACCGCTTGACCGGCCCCGCAGCGATCAGGGCTAGGCACCGCCCAACCCGTGCTTGTCGAGAGGCCCAGGGGGATTTAAGGTCACCGCCGCTTGATATTCCCTTAACGCGAAGGATGATCCCCATGGCCGAGACCGGAGGCATTGCCGCAGACCGCCTGCGCTCTTTCATCGAACGGATTGAACGCCTGGAAGAAGAAAAGGCGGCCCTCGCGCAGGACATCAAGGAGGTCTATGCCGAGGCCAAGTCGACGGGGTTTGATACCAAAGTGATGCGTCAGGTAATCCGGCTGCGCAAAATGGACCCCAACGAGCGCCAGGAGCAGGAACACCTGCTGGATGTGTATTTGAGCGCCGTTGAGCGAGAGCCGAACCAAGCGGCCTGATCAGGTCCGGCAAAGTTTCGCGATCACTTCCACATGGGCTGAATGGACGAAGGCATCGACCGGGGTGACGGCCTCCAGCCGGTAGCCGCCATCGACCAAAATCCGAGCATCCCTGGCGAAGGTCTTGGGGTTGCAGCTGACCGCGATAATCGTGGGAATGCTGCTGACCGCCAGATGTTCAGCTTGGGCGGCAGCCCCGGCCCGTGACGGGTCGAACAGTGCGAGATCCGCCGTTTTCAACTCGGCAGGTTCCAGCGAGCGGCGGTCCAAGTCACGGGTCTCGGTGGTGATGCGGCCTCCCAGTGCACTTGAACCGGCGGCTTTCTTGAGAGCCCGGAGCGCCGGCTCGTTTACCTCGACAGCAAGGACGGACCATTTGGCGCGGGCCAGGGCCAGCGCGAAGGGACCGATGCCGGCAAACAGGTCGAGGGCTCGGGCGCTCTTCTTTGGCGGCGGGCCAGCCAGTTCCAGGGCCTTGGCGACCAGGGTGTCTTCGGCTTTGCGACTGGCCTGAAGGAAGGGGCCGGGCGGCAGGGTTATCGTGGCTTCCGAGAGGGCGAGCGTCGGGTTGGCCAGCACAATCATGGGCTCCGGCGTTTCTCTGTCACTGCGTCGCCAGGACAGGCGGGTGATGCCCTGATCGGCTGCGAAGGCTGCCAGGGCTTCGCGCAAGGCAAGGTCCGGATCTAGGGGGCTGGTCACCAGCATGTCGATGCCGTTGTCGGCTTCCGTCAGCAGGATGCGGCCCTCGCCCCAATCCTTTGAGACAATGCCTCGCAGAGGTTGGATCAACGCGCGAAGCTTCGGGCGCTGGAGCAGGCAGTCCTCGATTTCCACCAGCAGATGGCTGCGTCGGGCCTTCAGGCCAAGGCGTCCTGCTTTGATCCCGAGGTCAAGGCGGCGGCGTTCGCCCGCAGGGATGATAATCAGCGGTCCCACCGAAACATCGCCGAGACCCCGCTTGGCAAGCGCGTCTTCGATCAGGCCTTGCTTGAAGCCTGTCTGGGCCTCGGTGTTCACATGCTGAAGCTGACAGCCGCCGCAGGCCGCGGCATGCGGGCAGGGCGGTGGGACGCGATCCGGGGAGGCTGTCTCAATCGACTGCACATCGGCCGCCCAGCCGTCGGCTTTCTTGGCGAAGGGGCGGGCTATCACAGTCTCGCCCGGCAGGGCACCTTCGACATAGAGCCGGGTGCCATCGGCAAGTGTGCTCAAGCCATCCCCGCCGGCACCAAGGCTCTTGATCTCGACGGCCTCGGGTGTTGGGGCCTGGACCTTCGGAGCCTTGCGTCTATGTCGCCTCAAATGTTTCTCAGGTCCTGCAGGAACTGCTCGAAGAGCACCGCGAGGCCATCGTTCAGCGCGATGACGGAATCAGCCACAGTTGATCCGCCCGCATCCAGTTGCACGCTGTACCGGTCCAAGAAAACCAGCGTATCGTCCGGGCTCTTGACCAGTCCGAGTTCCAGTTCGAGGACGGCGCTGGGAGAGGCTCCGGTCATGCGCTCCAGCTTCAGGATACGGCCCTGAAGCGTCATGTCCGGGCTGACCCTCATGTCGGGGGTGACAACGGTGTTGCTGGCGTTGGCGGCGCGCAGGAAGCTGATCATCTGTTCCTGGATCATCACCGCCGGCGGCTGGTTCCAGAAATGATAGGCGTGTTCGTTGAGCTGCAGGGGGCTGGCGGGATCGACGAAGATAATCGGCCGCCCGGCGACCTGACCGTCAGCAATAAACCGGCCCACTTCGATGATGCCGTCGAAGATCGGTGCCGCTGTCGGGTTGGCCGGCTGTTCCACGGCGAGCCGGTAGTATTTGTCCTGCGGAGCCGGAGCCGGGGCTCCACAGGCAGCAAGTGTCGCGATGGCGGCACAGCCGAGGGCAACCCTGAAAGAAAGCCTCATGTTCTCATCCCCCTATTCGGCAGCCCGGGGAGATTGCGTCCCCGACAGCAGCAGGCCCGGGTTGGCCCGGATCTGACGGCTGAATTCATACATGTTCCGCGCCGTGGCTTCCAAGTTTTGATTGATGGAATCAATGTGGCGCGACAGGCTGTCGGTGACGTGGCGCATGTCTTTTACGGCACCGGTCACATCGCCCTCGTTGGCGACGATCAGGTTCTCCGCCTGGCCGACCAGTCTCTGGGTCTGACCCATGACCTTGGTCAGTTCCCGGGAGGTCCGTTCCAGGTTTCCGAGCGTCTTTTCGATCCGGCCCCGGTTCTCGTCGCTCATCAGGGCGCTGATCTGGCTCGCGGATCCCTTCAATTCGAACGTCATGGCTTCGATGTCGTCGGCGATCTTCGGCACCCGGGTGGTGAGCTCCGCCATCAACAGGCCGACGTCGCGCAGCACCCTTTGGCCGTCGCCACTGATGGTCTCGTTCAGCGTCTCCAGCAGGGGCTTCAAACTCTCGTCGGCCAGGCGGGAGATATCACCCGCCACATCGGACATCACCGCAAAAAGGTTGGAAGCATCCTGGGCGGGCACTTCGTCGCCGGGTGTAAGGGCCGTTGTGCTGTTGCCCGATCGGACGGCGATGACGATTGCCGACAAGAGGCTGGGAGCTGCGATCTCGGCCATACTGTCGTCCGGGATGCGCCAGCCCTGCGATACTTCGAAATCAACCCGGAAGCGCATACCGCCCGCCTTGGGTTCCGGTGTCACCTCGGTGACCTGGCCAATGGGATAGCCCTCGTAGAGCACCTGGGTGCCAAACTTCACGCCAGTGACGTTGGTGTAATAGGCGTGGTAGCGGTCGGTCGCCCCCTGGCTGCCCGACAGCATGGCCACGGCCACCACAAGGGCCGCCAACATGCCAAGCACGAAAAGGCCCACCAGGAGATAATTGATCTTCGAGCTTCTCATAGGGTTGCGTTCCCCACCGTTACGGTCTCGCCCATCAGGCGGTTCAGGTATTCTTCCGGATCCACGGTTTCTTCCTCCGGTCTGCGATTCAGCAGGTTCTGGATGCGCTCAGACGGGTGATTGCGGATTTCGTCTACGCTGCCGATGGCCAGGATGTGCCCGCGGTCCAGCATGGTGATGCGATCCGCGATCTTGAAAGCGGAATCAAGTTCGTGGGTCACGACGACGACCGACAGCCCCATGGCGTCGCGCAGTTCCAGGATCAGGTCATCGAGTGCCGAACTGACGACGGGGTCGAGACCTGCACTGGGTTCATCCAAAAACAGGATCTTCGGGTCCATGACGATGGCGCGTGCCACGGCGGCACGCTTGATCATGCCGCCTGAGAGCTCGGACGGATAGAGGTTCTCGAAGCCCGCGAGGTTGACGACCTCGAGCTTCAGGCGCGCCATGATCTCCATGGTCGAGCGGTCCAGGTCGGTGTGTTCATAGAGCGGCAGCATGATGTTTTCGCCGACCGTCATGGAACTGAACAGAGCCCCGCCCTGGAAAGCGACACCCATCTGCTTGCGCAAATCGAACATGTCGCGCATGGACAGCGCTTCCGGGTCATGGCCCAGGATCGAGACGCTGCCCGATGTCCGCTTGCCCAGCGCCAGCATGAAGCGCAGCAGCGTCGATTTGCCGGAACCCGATCCACCCATGATCACCATGATTTCGCGTTCGCGCACGGCGGTGTTGATCTCGTTCAGGATCTTCCGTTCACCATAGTGGGTGACGAGGTTGCCGATCTCGATGACGTTGCCGTTGGTGGGGCCGAACTTCAGTGCCATTTTATTCTTTCCTCAGCCCGCCTTCAGGCTCTGGTCGCAATGAAGGCGAAGACCATGTCGGTGACCACGATGGCGATAATCGATTGTACGACCGCCCGCGTGGTCGCCTTGCCGACCCCTTCCGCCCCGCCGGAAACGGCGGCACCGTTGACCACCCCGATGACGGCGATCAGGACGGCGAAGATCAGGCTTTTGCCGATGCCGTGAAGGACGTCATCCAGCGACAGGATGTCCATGGTCTCCGACACATAGGCCGCCATGGAGATGCCGAGATCGAGCCCCACATACAACCCTGCGGCCCAAAGTCCCATGATCATGGCGAAAATTGTCAGCACTGGCACCATAACGACCATGGCGACCAGGGCAGGCACCACCAGATAGCGTGTCGGGTTGATACCCATCACATGAAGCGCGTCGATTTCTTCTGAAATCTTCATGGTGCCGATCTTGGCGGCCAGGGCGGCACCCGATCTGCCGGCGACGATGATCCCGGTGATCAGGGGGCCGAATTCGCGGACCACGGAAAAGGCGATGCCGAAGGTCACCCGGTCTTCGGCCCCGAAAATGCCGAGCGTATAAATGCCCTGGATCGCCAGCATGATGCCGATGGTACCCGCTAGCAGGCCGACGATGAAAATGGCGCGCACGCCGATTTCCATCATCTGTTCGACCACAGCGGCGATGCGCACGGGCTGGCGCAACGAAGGGCCCCGGACAAGCCAGAAGATCGATTCCACCACCAGCCAGCCGCAATTGCCGACCTCCTCGATGAAGGTGACCGTGTTGCGACCGACTTTCTCGGCGTATGAGGTGAAACGCTGCACCATGGCGAGGATACTTAACCGGCGGCGGTTGCTGCGGCGACGTCGTCGTGGATGGTGAAGACCCGGTCAAGCCGACCCAGTTGCAGGACGCGTAGCGCCTCTTCACTGACCGACACCAGGGCCAGGCTGCCGCCCTTCTTGCGCGCCGACTGCAGGGCCTCGACCAGCGAGGCAACGCCGGAACTGTCGATGTAGGACACGCTGGAAAGGTTGACCAGGGTACTGCCGCCTTTCGACGTCACGTCCAGCAGCACCTTGCGGGCTTCCGGAGATGTTTCCAGGTCGATGTCGCCGTCGAAGGAGACGACCTTGAAGCCGTCCTGTTCTGAAATCTCGTGGTTCATGGTGCACTCTTTGTCGTCAGGTTCTTGACCAGTCTTAACAGATTACCCCCGTCGGAGGGGGTGGGAAGGAAGTCAACGCGATCCATCACTTCGCGAATCAAGTGGGTGCCGAGCCCGCCCGGGCGGACGTCCTCGATGTCGCGGGGCTTTACTTTCGCAACATCAATAGGAGGTGCCAAGTCCGCAAGTCGGAAAATCAACGCCCCCCCATCACGGCGGCTTTCGTCGAACCGGATGTCCAACTCGATCACATCGTCGCAAGGGCCGCCGTAGGCGTGGCGAATGATGTTCTGACAGGCCTCGTCGATGGCGAGCACGCAGTCGTTGATATCATGCTCTGAGCCGCCCTTCGATTTCACGGCAGTCGAGACCAGGGCGCGAATCAGCTTCAGCCGACTGGGCCGGGCGGGGATGGCCAGCAGGGAGACTTGCTCCAGGGCATCGTCGTGTTCGCCGGGTGCCACCTCGTCGGTCGTTCGACTGGTTGCCGGGCCGCGGTCGTCGATCACCAGGATCGTCAGATCGTCATGCAGGGTCGCGTCCGGGCGGTTCAGGATCGCCAGGATGTCGGTCAGCCGCCCCGGCAGGGCATTGTCGGCATAGCTGTGAATGCGCTCGTGCATCCCCTCGGTGCCCAGCATGTCGCCGTTTTCCAGGTACCCCTCGGTCAGGCCGTCGGTGAAGGTGTAGAGCGCGCCACCCCGCAGATCGATTTCTTCGACGATGAGCATCTCGGGCGTGACAAGGTCGGCGGAGATGCCAATCGGCGGTGCGGAAGCTTCGATTTCCTGAAGGGTGCCATCGGTATGGCGGAACAGGGGCGGTTCGTGGCCCGCGTTGGCGATGCGGACCTTGCCGGTGCGCGGGTCATAAAGGCCGCCGACCATGGTCACGAACATCCCGCGGGCCGCCGTTTCGCAGATCTCCGCATTGACGCGGGTCAGCAGTTGCGCCGGATCATGGATGGTCTTGCCGAGGACGCGGAAGATGCTGGCGGTCTTGGCCATCAACATGGCGGCGTTCAGGCCCTTGCCGGACACATCGCCCAGATTGAAGCAGATCCTTCCGTCCGGCAGCTCGAAGAAGTCAAAGAAATCGCCCGAACATTCCCGGGCCGGCTGATTGAAGCCATGAACCGGGTAGTCGCTGTCCT
The DNA here is from genome assembly GCA_049603795.1 of Magnetovibrionaceae bacterium. Lineage (GTDB taxonomy): Bacteria > Pseudomonadota > Alphaproteobacteria > Rhodospirillales > JBMYSY01 > JBMYSY01. The sequence continues at coordinate 48,340 of JBMYSY010000023.1, read as the reverse complement.
GTTCATCGGGCAGCAGGGTGCGTTGAATCTCGGCGGCAAGTTCCAACTCGCGGCGAACGCGTTCCTGTTCCACCAGGGCCTCTGCCATTCGGGCGTTCAGAATGGCGAGCGCCGCTGAAGAGGCAAGGGCCTGCAGGATGTTCAGTTCCGCAGGACTGAACAGTTCGTCCTGATTGAGCTTGTTCACCAGTTCGATGGCACCGATGCACTTGTCCTGGTGGCTGAGCACGGCGCAGAGGATCGATTTGGTCTTGAAGCCTGTCTGTTCGTCGACACCGCCGTGGAAGTTCGGATCCTTTTCGACGTCCCGGACGATTTCCGGCCGTCTTTCCTGCACACAGCGCCCAACGATTCCCGCATCCGCTGGCAGTTCCAGCCCGGTGATCTCGGTCGCGCCGTAACAGGCGTGGCAGCGCAGCCTGTCCCCGGCCTCGTTTAGCAAAAACAGGGCCCCGCCGGCGGCGTCCAGGTGGTCGGTAATCCGAATAACCGCTTTCAGAAGGGTTTCGTCGATATCCAGGCTTTCCGCGAAATCACGCCCCATGGCCGCCAGAAGCGCAAGCTGATCGGCCTGGGCATCAACCTGAAGTCCTCCCGACGACAGGTCGGGTACGCCTGTGGTGGCGGAAAGCGAATGGGCGGCGGGTTCGTTCATGGCGTCAGTATGCCCGCCCTCCGGGGTGGCCGCAAACCCCTGAGGGACCTGAGGGGCACGCCGCGCCCTGTCGTGCGCGATCCGCTTCGTGAATTTTTGGTGACGAGGCCCATCGGTCCTTGAGATTCCCGTCATCCTTTGGCCTTTGGACGGAACCTGTTGTTTGCAGCGCAGAAGGCGAAGTGGCACCCGAATTCAATCGACCTGTTTCTGCTGGGGGCAGCGCCCATGACGGATTTGACGCAATTTTCCTGGAAGCAGTCGCAAGCCCGCGCCCTGCCGGGAACAATTGTGGCCCAACGACGGGCTTTCCTGGACCGGGCAATGGCCGAAATCGAGATGGCCCTGCAGCCGATCGTCAATCCGAATTCCGGCCAGATTTATGCCTACGAAGCGCTCTTGCGGGGCCACGAGAGACTGGGTGCGCGGGCGATTATCGATCTTTTCGATCAGGCGGATGAACTGGGTATCCTGTTCAAGTTCGATCTGATCTTGCGGGAAAAAGCCATCGCCCAGTTTGCCCGCCTGCCGCATCACGGGCTTTGCCAGTTGTTCCTGAACCTGGACGCCAGAACACTGGCCGCCAGCGACTATCGGGAAGGCGTGACAAGGGATCTTTTGGACCGGGCAGGATTGTCGCCGATCACCGTCTGTTGGGAGATTTCGGAACGCGATAGCGTGGTCGGCAACCATGCGATATCCGCTCTGTTGCGTCACTATCGCAGCAAGTCTTTCCGGCTCGCCATTGATGATTTCGGGGCGGGGTATTCAGGCCTGCAACTGCTTCACGAGCATACGCCGCACTTCATCAAGATCGACCGCTACTTCATCAGCCACCTTGAGAGCGACAAAAAGAAAAAGCTTTTTGTCCGCCATGTGGTCAATTTAGCCCGTATCCTTGGCGTTGTGGTGATCGCGGAAGGCGTCGAGACCCGGGATGAGTTGGCGGCCTGTCGGGATGTGGGCTGCGAACTGGTTCAGGGTTTCCTGATTGATAAGCCTTCGGTCGAGATTGAGGTTCTGCCGTCGGAATATCCCAACCTTCGGGAACTGGCGGAAAAGGACCGCCGGGCGCGGGAATCCGATGCTGACATCGTCGCCGCGGAAATCGAGCCCTATCCTGCCGTTACTGACACCACCCCCATGAGCCTGGTGTTCGAGGCCTTTCGGGAGAGGACCGATATGACCTTCCTTCCCGTCATTGATGTTTCCGGCCAGCCCCTCGGCGTGATCCAGGAAAGCGATCTGAAGGAATATACTTATTCGCTCTACGGCAAAGACCTGATCGAGAATAAATCCTATGGCAAGCAGCTCAGGGATTTCATCCGACCCTTCCCGGTTGTCGACAGATCTTCGCCTGCCGAGCGCATGGTGGAGGTTTTCACCGCGGCAGAGAGCGCCGAAGGCCTGATCATTGTTGATAACCTGCGCTATGCCGGGCTGCTTTCTGCCCGGTCCTTGTTGCGGGTGATCAACGAGAAAAATATCGCCGCCGCACGGGACGAAAATCCGCTGACACAATTGCCCGGAAATAATTCCGTGCGCGATTACGTAGCCCGTTCGCTGCTCCGACAGCGCGCAACCGCCTTGGTCTACTTCGATTTCGATAATTTCAAACCGTTCAATGACTTCTATGGGTTTCGGCAAGGTGATCGAGCGATCCTGTTGTTTGCTGATCTGCTGCGGAAACGCTTCGGTACCGAGGGTGACTTTATCGGTCATATCGGCGGCGATGATTTTTTCGTCGCCATGGAAAATGCAAAGCCGGACGAAATTGAAAGGCGAGTTCGGGATGCCTCGAAAGGCTTCGCCCATGACGTGGAAAGCTTTTACTCCACCGAAGACCGTGAAACCGGTGGTATCCTGGCGAGAGACCGGGATGGTGTGGAACGCTTGTTTCCCTTGTTGACCGTTTCAGCCGCCTGCATGCTGCTGACCGAGGGTGATAAAAATCATTCTTTGGATGCGGTGGTGGAGCAGATTTCAGCCCTGAAGAAACAGGCGAAAACTACCTCTGGTTTTTCGATGGGCGTATTGTAAACGTCAGGCGATCTTTGGGCGTTGCTTTCATGACATATTCGTGACACTTCATTTGATCGCCTGGGGCCACATGTTCTAAGCACGAAAAGGTCATCTCGTCGGGGTTGTATTTCGCCCGGATGAGGATTGGCCCAATTCAAGGTATGGAGGACGGTGATCCCGTGGCAAACAAGTCTTCAGCGGTTGAGACAGAACTGAAATTTTTGATCGCTGAAAAGGACCTCGCACGGGTTCGAAGGCCGAGTTGGTTGTCAGGCTTGCAGGATGGCCGCGCCAAAACCCGCAGCCTCGACAGCACCTATTTCGACACCCCCGACATGGCTCTGCGCCAGGCCTCGTCGGCACTCCGGCTGCGCCTCGACGGGTCCAACTTCCTGCAATGCCTGAAGGCCAGGATGAACAATGGTGCCAGCGGCGGGTTTGCCCGGCACGAATGGGAAATGGCGGTGCCTTCCGCCGCGCTGGACCTGGAGGCCCTGGCCGCCGCCGGTGCCGCCGAGGCGCTGGGCAGCATTGAAGGCAGCGAATTGAAGCCTGTTTTCCGGTCTGTCTTCAAACGCGTCAGCCGGCGCTACATTCCGAAGGTGGGCAGCGCGATCTCTTTCGATCTGGACGAGGGCGAGGTGATCTCGGGTCGCAAGAAAGCCCCGATCCGGGAACTGGAACTGGAACTGGAAGAGGGCGATCCGGCGGAATTGTTCCGTTTTGCCCGCGCTCTGCTGGAAAAACTCGATCTGCGGCTATCAACGGTCAACAAGGCGGACCGCGGCTATCGATTGTTCTCCGGTGCCGGTCCCGACTGGTCGAAGGCTCCGGCCGTTGCCATGGATGCGGATATCAATGCCGAAGACGCTCTTTCGGCCATGGTCATGGGCTGTATTCAGCACCTTCGGGAAAACGAGGAATGCGCCTTCCACCGCAGCCACATCGAGGGGGTTCACCAGATGCGTGTGGCGGCCCGGCGCCTGCGGTCGGTGCTGAATGCCTATAAGAAAGTTCTACCACCCGAAGACTACGAGCGCCTGAACGGCGGCTTCAAAGGTCTGATCAACGCCATGGGCCCGGCCCGCGATTGGGACGTGTTCCTGGACGAGACGATCCTGCCCCTGAAGGCCGCGCGTCCAGGTGATCAGACCATCGACCGACTGGCCCAACTGGCGGAACGCGAACAGCGCCGGGGCTACGATGCCGTGCGCCGCGCACTGTCGAACAAGGCCTACACGGACCTGATCCTGGAGACCTCGGCCTGGGCGCTGGGGCGGGAATGGCGGAACAACCTGGAAGCCGACCAGGCCATCCGGCTGGGCGGCCCGGCCCGAGCCTTCGCGAGCGAACTGATCGAAAAACGCCACAAGCGCCTGCTAAAGGACGGCAAGCACTTCAAGTCGATGACGGCGGAAGAACGCCACGCGCTCCGGATCGATGTGAAAAAGGTGCGTTACGCCGCCGAGCTTTTCGCGCCCCTGTTCTCGGCCAAGAAGACCGCGAACTATTTCCGGCACCTGAAGGCCCTGCAGGACGGCCTCGGTATCTTGAACGATGTGGCCGTGGCGGAAGGATTGATGGCGACCTTGAGTTCCCGTGCACGCGGCGACGATGTCAAACCCGTTCATCTGGCTGCGGGCAAGGTGATCGGCTGGCAGACCCAGGTGGCCGCCGAGAAGAACAAGGATCTGGCCGAAATCTGGGTGACTTTCAAAAAGACCCGCGCTTTTTGGCGTGCTTGAGGCTGGCGAGAGGTTGAGGGCGCTCAGCCGCAGGGGTTTCCGTTCGGGGTGCTGATCATGGTCAGGAATTCGCGCCGCGTTTCCGGGTTGTCGCGGAAGGCCCCCAGCATGCGGCTGGTCACCATCGATACGCCGGCCTTGTGAACACCGCGGGTCGTCATGCACTGGTGTGCTGCCTCGATCACCACGGCGACACCCTGCGGTTCAAGCACCTCTTCGATCACATTAGCGATCTGGGCGGTCATTTTTTCCTGAATCTGGAAGCGCTTGGCGAAGGTCTCGACGACCCGGGCCAGCTTTGAGATGCCCACAACCCGGTTTTTCGGCAGGTAGGCCACGTGGGCCTTGCCAATGATCGGCACCATGTGGTGTTCGCAGTGGCTTTCGACCCGAATGTCCTTCAGCAGCACCACCTCGTCATAGCCGTCGGTTTCTTCGAAGGTGCGCTCCAGCATCTTCTTCGGGTCTTCCCAGTAGCCCTGAAAGAATTCCTCATAGGCGCGGGCGACGCGGTTGGGTGTGTCGACCAGTCCTTCCCGCGTCGGGTCATCGCCCGCCCAACGCAACAGCGTACGTACCGCCTCTTCCGCCTCTTCCCGGCTCGGACGATCCTGGTTCAGGCCCTGAGAATCGGGGACATGTTGGTCGGGGGTACGTTCGTGTGTCACGTTGCTTATTCCTTTATTGGGAAGGCTTTGTGGGGCGTTTGATTGTCCCTAGCAAGAGGTGGGAATAAGCTCGGTGGGTTCAACCCCCAGTGCCTCAGGCGTTTGGAGGGGGTGAAAGCAAGCGCCTGAATTTCCGAAGATATATCAGTTAATCCGGACCTGCTCGTGCGGGCTGTCGAGCGAAAAGGCGGGGATGCGGATGTCAAATCGACTGCCGGATTCGGAAATCATCTGGTAGGTGCCGACCATGATCCCGCTGGGCGTCGGCAGGGGCGTGCCCGAGGTATACTCGAAGGCCTCCCCCGGGCTTAAGACCGGCTGTTCGCCGACAACGCCGTCGCCCTTGACCTCCTGGACATTGCCGACGGCATCGGTGATCCGCCAATGCCGGGTCAGCAACTGCACCGTCTCTCCGCCCTGATTCTCGATCTTGACGTGATAGGCCCAGACGAAATGGTTGTCTTCCGGGGATGACTGCTCGTTCAGATAAAAAGGTTGTACCGTCACCCGGATGGCCTGGGTGATCTCCTCGTACGTTCCGAGCGGCACCGGTTGGGACTCGGTCATGGTCTGATCTCTGTTGCCGTCTATACCTGTTGTCGAGGGGACCCTGTTTGTCAGGGCCTCGCGCGCCAGGTTCGTCCCGGCTGTGTCATCTCCCGGAAGAGAGGTTAACCCACAGCACCCCCGTACGGAAAGGTCTGATGGCGAAAGCCGGCAAATTTCAGTGTTCCCTGCGAGATCGGGGGGCTGGTTAGGCCGAGCAGGCACCACCGCCGAGCACGCAGAACCGTGCGCAGTGGGGGTGATTGAGCTGGATCGGGCGGTCCGCTTCGGCCAGCGTGCCACCCAGATCAAAGGCGGCATCATAGGGCAGCAGCGTGCAGGGCACGACGACCGGGGCGTCAGCGCCTTTTCGCTTCACCACCATGCGCGAAGAGGCGCACATCATATCGTCAGGGCTGACGTCCAGGATTGACCAGCAGGCTGTGGTGATTTCCGGTACATCGCAGGTTTCGTCCATTTCGGGGAAGAGCACGCACTGCACCGGGTCATCGGCATCGATATTGAGGCCTTGTTGGGCAAAAAGCCGCTTGAAACCCGCCCGCATGACGGTGTCCCCCTCGTGCCAGCAGGTCCGGCCCGCGACGTGAAGGGTGAAGCCATGATCGCTCAGCCAGCGCAGGCCCCGGATCATCGGATCCCAGGAATTCTCTCCGCGCAGTTTTTCGTGTTTTTCCGGGCCGTAATGATCGATCGAGACCCGAAGCGTCAGCCGTTCGCCAAGTTGTTTCTGCAAGGCCAGCAGCTTTTCGCGCTTGTTCCAAAGCGGCTGCATGGCGTTTGTCAAAACGAGGACCTGAAAACCGGCGGTCAGCGCATCTTCCAGGATGCCCAGGATATCCGGGTTCATGAAAGGCTCACCGCCGGTGATCCCGATTTCCGTTGTGCCGATATCGGTCTCGGCAATCTCGTCCAGAAAAGATCTGGCTTCCGCCCGGTTGATATAGACCAGGCGGTCATTTTTCGGGCTGCTCTCGATATAGCAGCCCTCGCAGGCGATGTTGCAGAGCGTACCCGTGTTCAGCCAGAGCGTCTTCAGGTTTGTCAGTGCGACGCTGGCCCTTGTCTCCCCCTTGGCGGTGATCAGCGGATCCTGAAATTTCTCAGGGGCCAGCGGGGCGGGGCGGGCGCGGGTGATGGTGGACATCAGACAGACCTCTCAAGATCAGAACCTTTCCAAAAACTAGGGTTTGATCAGACAAAGAGAAAGGGTGAGGGCGGGATTTCCACCCCCACTAACGCGCTTGTGAAAATCAAGAGGCCAGCGAATTGACGGTCTGGGGAAATTTTGCTACGCCCCAGGCTGCGGTGCGGGTGTAGTTCAATGGTAGAACATCAGCTTCCCAAGCTGAATACGAGGGTTCGATTCCCTTCACCCGCTCCATCTCTTCTGTTTTGCTGATCAGACCCCTTACTCTGCCTCCGTATTCCGAGGCCAGGGCACAATGCTTGTTGCGCTCATTGCCTTCGATCAGTCACCGGCAGCCTGTTAGCCGGGAGCGGTTATTGATCAGTTTTTCCTGGTCTCGAGGATTTTTCTATTAACCTTTGTTAAGATTGTTTGAGTTGGTTTCTAAAGCTCGGGCTTATTAACCAAATTCCACTGGAATTTTACTTCCCATTAACCGTATCCTTTTAGCGTTGGATCAGATGACGGGCCCCGATTCGGTGCTTTTTGTCTTTCAGTTTCAGAGGGATAAGTCCAGAGGGAAGTATGATGACCACCCAGTTTCGATCCCAATCGCGATCCCAATCGCGATCCAATACCGTCGCCCGTTTAACCGGTCTCGCCGCGCTTTTGTTCACCACGGCGCTGGCCGCACCGGCCCTTGTCACCCCGGCTTTGGCGGATGGCCACGGGTCATCGGAAGGTGGGCATCCCGCCGGTTACTACCTCGGGCTTGGGGGGGGCTGGAACTATCCCATGGACTCCAGCCTGGAGAATTCGGCGGTTGACCGCGACGTTCAGTATGACAGCGGCTGGGCGGCCTCGATCAGTTTTGGTCATGCCTACGAGAGCGGTTTCCGGGTGGAGATGGAAGGGACCTATCGCGACAACGATGTGGACCGCATCTCCAACCAACAGGATTCAGGCGGCGATGTCCTGGCAATGACCGGCATGCTGAACGGCTACTATGACATCAACACCGGCACGCGCTTCACGCCCTATGTTGGCGTCGGGATCGGTGGCGGGCTGATCGATTTCGATAACGTCACCCCGGTGGGCACGTCGAGCATCTCGGACGAATCTGTCGTCCTCGCCTATCAGGGCATCGCGGGCGTCAACGTCCGACTGGCGGAGAACCTCTCGGCCTTTGCGGACTACCGGTTCATGAACACGGCCCTGGGTGAAATGAAAACGGCCGCCGGGCTGGACACCGATGTGGAGTATGGCACGCATACAGCGCTTCTGGGCCTGAAGTGGCACTTCAACCCGCCGACCCGCCGTGCGGCTCCTGCCTTGCCGTCAGCCGAGCCCCGGATGGAAAAGACCCAGATGGTCGAACCGGCCCCGGAACCCGCTGCGGTCGAGCCGGAGCCGGAACCCATGCCGGAGAAGACGGAACTGCCGCCGGCCCCTCAGGTCTATCTGGTGTTCTTTGATTGGGACAAGGCGACCCTGTCGCCGGAAGCCACCTCCATCCTTGAAGGTGCTGCCGCCAATGCGCGGGCCAACGGCGTCAGCCGCATTGTTGCCACGGGCCACGCCGACCGTTCCGGCCCTGCCACCTATAACCTGGCGCTCAGCAAAAAACGCGCGAGTGCGGTTCAGGCCAAGTTGATGGAACTCGGCGTCGGTTCGGATCAGATCGCTGTCTTCGCCAAGGGTGAGGCCGAGCCCCTGGTCTCCACCACCGATGGCGTGCGGGAACCGCAAAACCGCCGCGTGGAGATCATGGTCGAATAGGCCCTTGGTCAAACGCCGGACAAAAATAAAGCCCTCCGGGTCAACCTGGAGGGCTTTTTCTTTGGAAGGTTCTCTCGGAGGAACTCAGCCGGGCTCGTCCGCCTGGGCCGACTGGACGATCCCACAGGCAGGAACACCATAGGTCGCCGCCCGGTCGATGGTGATCGGCAGGCTGCGGCTCTGTCGGCTCATGCTGCCGAGGCGGTCAAAGGCCTGATGGGCGCGATGGCAAAAGGCCCCGGGGTCCGTCTGGTGCTGGCGCGAAGCCTGATTGGCCAGACGGGTAACGAAGCTGTTCAGTGCCTTCGTGCCACCGGCCTGGGCCTGGAAAGCGGCCTTCAGGTTCTTGCCCTGATGGGCCAGTGCGCTGCCGTGTTTGCTGGCGAAGGTGTTGTAGTCGGCCCTTTGTCCGCAAGCGAAAGCCGCGACCATCAATTCGGTCTGCAGCAGCCGGTGTTGTACGGCGGCCCGCTCGGTTTCTGTCTTGCAAAGGGCGCTTGCGATGTTGGGTGCCAGCAGGCTGGCGGCCAGCACGGTCGAGACCAGGCTTAAGCGCCGTGACCGACCCAAGATCTTCTGGGAGACTTTCGACTTCGGCAACCGACGACCCTCTATCCTTTTTCGAAGATGCCGGTCCAGCGACACCCTTGCCCTCTTTATGACACGGTTATGGCATGTCTTGATTCTCGCCACAAGTGGGCGGTTTTCAGGTCTTCTTGATGGCTTTGAGGGCGCTGAGCGCCCGGTCGCGGGCCAGGCCATGATCGACGATGGGCGCGGGATAGGTTTCGCCCAGGCGCACCCCGGCGGAACGCAGCAGACCTTCCGGCGCTTTCCAGGGGGCGTGGACCTGCGGGGCGGGAAGGTCGCGCAACTCCGGGACCCATCGGTGGATGTAGCGACCGCCGGGATCAAATTTCTCGCTCTGCAGGACGGGGTTGAAGATGCGGAAATAGGGCGCAGCATCGATCCCGCAGCCACCAACCCATTGCCAGCTGGCCCCGTTATTGGCCTCATTCGCGTCCACCAGACAGTCCCAGAACCAGGATTCACCCGCCCGCCAATCGATCAGCAGGTCCTTGACCAGGAACGATCCACAGACCATCCGGGCGCGATTGTGCATGGTGCCCGTGTGCCAAAGTTCCCGCATGCCCGCATCGACCAGGGGATAGCCCGTCCTGCCCTGCTGCCAGGCCTTCAGGCCCACCGGGTCATCGATCCAGGGAAAAGAGTTGAATTCGTCCCGAAGGGCAGACGTCCCAAGGTTGGGATTGCGCAACAAGACGTGGTGGGCGAATTCCCGCCAGCCCAATTGGCGAACAAAGGGCTCCGCGTTCGAAGAGACCTTCGCCGCATGCCAGACCTGACGCGGGCTGATCTCGCCAAAGGCCAGGTGCGGGCTGAGGCCGGAGGTGCCATTGACCCCCAGCTTGTCCCGCGCGCCGGCATAGTCCGAGACGGGCCCCTGGATGAAGGCCGCGAGCCGTGCCTGCGCCCCGGCTTCGCCCGGCGTCCAGGTTTCGCGAAAACCACCGGCCCAATCGGGTTTGGTCGGCAACAGGTTCCAGTCTGCCAAAGCGTCACCCATGGACCCGATGTCGAGCCCTTGAAGGCATTCCGGCACCGGGGTGGGCCTTGGCGGCTCGGGCCGGGTCTGACAGGCCTTCCAGAACGGCGTAAAGATACCATAGGGCTTGCCTTGACCTGTCTTCAGGCTCTCCGGCGGGAAGAGAAAAAAGTCATCTTCCGCAAAATAACTGACGTTGATTTCCTCCAGGGCTTCGGCGACTTCACGCCCCTGTGTGCGATAACCGGGCTCTGCCCGACGCATCCAATGAACGCTCTCAGGCCCCAGGGTCTCAGCCAGGGTCCGGATGACCCGCGCCGCGCGGCCCCTGGCAAGGATCAGGGGCACACCCCTTTCCGCCAGCGAAGCCTTTAGCGCCTCCAGGCTTTTGTGCAGCCACCACTTTCGGGCACCGCCAAGGGCGCGCAGGCCGGGTGTTTCCTCATCCCAAACGAAGACCGATACCACAGGGGCACCGTCGCGGGCCGCCCGGTTAAGGGCCGCGTGATCGGCAAGGCGCAGGTCTTCTCGAAACCAGAGCAGGCGGGGGCGGGGGGCAACCATGGCCAACATGTTGGGTGTGCGGGTGCCCGTTGCCACTCTTCCGAAGGCTGATGGGCTCCCCATGCTGCCCGCGCTCTAACGATACGCTTACGTTTTCGTGAAGTGAGTTGAGTTTTGTTCCCAGGCCCGATCCGCAACTATCAACCTGTCAGCAGCGCCAAGCGGGCGACTATCGCTGACCCCTGATCGCAGATAACAAACCCAAACGGAGAGTTTTCATGACCACCAAGACGTTCACCAAACCCGCTGTCGCCCTCGCCTCCGCCGTTGCCTTTGCGGCGACCATGGCAGCCGTCACCGCCCCGGCTGAAGCGTCCAAGAAAGAAAAATGCTACGGCGTTGTGAAGGCGGGCCAGAACGATTGCGCCACCGCCAACAGCTCCTGCGCCGGCACCTCCAAGGTCGACAATCAGAAAGATGCTTTCATCATCGTTCCGGCCGGTCTCTGCGCCAAGCTGGTCGGTGGTTCCCAGGAAGCCAGCTAAGGCAGCGGCCATGCTTCCGGTAGGCGAGATGAAGACCGCGGACCCCACCGGGGCCGCCAGCCCGATCCAGGTCCCGATACCGGCGAAAGCCGGGATCGGGCTGAAGGCCGAGCATCTGGATGAGATCCTTGGGCTGTGCCCCGAACGTGTTGGACAAGGTCTCGTTGGGCCTCATCTCGCCTGGCTGGAAGTACATGCCGAAAACTATATGGCCGAAGGCGGTGCTGCCCGGCGCAAGCTGCGGGAGATCGCTGAACGCTATCCGCTGAGCATCCACGGCGTCGGACTGTCGCTGGGTTCCGCCCAGGGCCTGGATGCGGCGCACCTTGCCCGCCTCGTCCGACTTGAGGCCGAATACAAGCCAGCCTTGATTTCCGAACACCTGGCTTGGTCCGTGGTGGACGGGGTTTACCTGAATGATCTCCTCCCGGTTCCGCTGACCGACGAGAGCCTGGACGTCGTCTGCCGCAATGTCGATCAGGCGCAGCAGGCTTTGGGCCGCCAGCTTCTGGTGGAAAATCCTTCGGCCTACCTGCGGTTCAAGGGTGACGAAATGTCCGAACCCGCCTTCCTCCAGGCCCTGGTGGAGCGGACCGGCTGTGGCCTTTTGCTGGATGTGAACAACGTCTTTGTTTCGGCCTCCAACTTCCGGGCCGACCCGGAACAATGGGCAATGGCGATGCCGCTCGGGGCCGTTGGAGAAATCCATCTGGCCGGTCATGTGAAACGGACCATCGACGGGGTCAGCTTGCGCATCGACGATCATGGCTCGAGCGTGATCGACCCGGTCTGGCGGCTTTTCGAAAGGGTGCTGGCCGAGACCGGCCCAGTCCCTGCCCTGATCGAATGGGATACCGACGTGCCGACGCTGGATCAGATGTTGTTCGAGGCGGCAAAGGCGGACCGGCTGATGGCGCGTGCGACGGGCAAAAGCGGCAGTAAGGATCATGAAGGCCAACCCCGATTGAATCCGGAGGCTGTTCCCGATGTCGCTTGAACAGTTTCAAAAAGCCATGAAGCAGGCGGTTCTCGGCGGCGACAAATCTCTTGCCGCCGCACAGATCCATGGCGACGGCTTGGCCCCGGAGGCGCGCATTCAACTGCACGCCAACAACACCGTGATCCTGCTGGCTGAGGCCCTCGGGCGGATTTTTCCAGCGGTCAAGGCCTTGCTGGGCGAGGCGGCGTTCGACCAGGTGGCGCGTGCCTTTGCCAAGGCTCATCCGCCGACCAGTCCGGTTCTGAACGCCTATGGCGACGGCTTTGCCGATTGGCTGGCCGGGCAGCGGGGGCTCGAGAACCTGCCCTATATCGGTGATGTGGCGGCGCTCGATTTTGCCTGGGCGCGAGCGGAACAGGCGGCCGATGCCAGGGCCATATCCATCGATGTCCTTAGCGTCGCGGAGCCTTCGGTTCTCGACGATATCCGATTCCGTCTGCATCCGGCTTTCGGCCTTGTTCTGTCCGACTGGCCGATCTTCGGCATCTGGAGCTGGGCGCGGTCAGGCGGCCAAGGGGAGAGCCCTTTTGCCGGGCCGGAGCCTAGCGCAACCTTGGTCAATCGCCAGGTTGAGACCGTCGAGGTCATCCCCATTCCCATGAGCGTCGCTCACTCCATCCGACTGTTGTTGGGCGGAGCCAGCCTCGGCGAAGCCGCCGGCGAGACAAGCGTTGCCTTCGTTGATTTCAACCCCGGTCTGGGGCTCCACCATCTGTTTTCTGCGGGTCTTGTTGTCCAGGCCCTGTTGCCGGAGAGCCGTCCAGATACTCAGTCGCCCCCGACTGTTGCGGGGCCATGACCAACCAGATGTCGTGCCCCGGAGGGGCAAGTGTGAGGAAACTGTCATGATCGAACTTTATCAGAAAACCATCGACCGCCTTGAGCAGGTCCCCCTGGATGTAAGCCTGTTGCTGGTTCGGGTCGGGATCGGTCTTATTTTTTTCCGGTCAGGACAGACCAAGGTCGAGGGCTTCAGCATAACCGATAGCACCTACTTTCTGTTCGAAGAGGAATACAAGGTGCCCTTGTTGCCACCCGAGCTCGCTGCCCAAATGGCGACGCTGGCCGAACATGTTCTGCCGGTTATGCTGATCCTTGGCCTGGGCGCGCGTTTTGGCGCACTTGGCCTGCTGGGCATGACCTTTGTGATCCAGACCTTCGTCTATCCGAACCTCTGGTACGATCACCTGTTCTGGGCCGGTGCGCTGATCCTTGTGTTGACGAAAGGTGCTGGTGCCTTTTCGTTGGATCACTTCATCGCCAAGCGGCGCTCTATCGTCGCTCCGGCCTGATCGTCCGTCAGCCTGGCAGGTTCCAACGATTCCGCAAACGATTCCTGCGCGCCGCGCGTTATGCGCTCCGGGGGGAACCAGGCTATGGCCCGGGTTCCCTTTCCGGGTTCGCTCTCGATGGTCATGCGACCGCTGTGCTGCTCGATCAGGCGCTGGGTCAGGGGTAGTCCGAGGCCGATCCCTTCGTAGCGACGCTCCAGGCGTTGGTCCGCCTGGCCGAACAGGGTCAGCGCGGTCTCCAGTTCCTGGCTGGTCATGCCGACGCCGGTGTCGGACACTCTGAAAACAAAGCCGCCATCCTCTGCCGGTCGGGCCAGCAGTTCGATATGGCCGCCAGCATCGGTGAATTTCACGGAGTTGCTGAGAAAATTCAACAGGATCTGGATCAGGCGTCGGCGATCAGCGATTAGTTGGAGGTCGGTGCCGGTGCCGATGCCGATGAGCTCTGTGGTCACCGAGACGCCGCGCCGGCTGGCTCGGTCCGCGACCAGGCGGCGAGCCGTTTCCACCACTTCCCTGGGATCAATTGGTTCGTCGATGAGTTCCAGGGCGTCGGCCTCAATCCGGGAAATATCCAGGATGTCATTGATCAGGTTCAAAAGGTGATTGCCCGACCGCGCGATGTCCTCGGCATATTCCTGGTAACGTTCGTTGCCCAGGCTCCCCCAGATGCCATGGCGCATGGTATCGGAAAAGCCGATGATGGCATTCAAGGGCGTGCGCAACTCGTGACTGACCGAAGCCAGGAATTCCGACTTTGCGCGGCTGGCCTGTTCGGCCTGCAGACGCGCTTCGAACAGAGCTTTCTCGCGCTGGCGCAAGATCACGATCGTTGTCACGGCAATCACCAGCCCGGCGAGTAGAACGGAGGCACCCAGGGCTATGACCACGAAAGTGGCTGCCGTGCGATCATCTCGCAGAGATTCCCCTAAGCCGAGCACGGTTTCGTCCAGGCTGACGATGATCTGATCGGTCAGGGCGTTTACGCGGGTAGCGACTTCACCATGCTTCAGGATCATGGAATCGATGCGTTCTCGTGCGATCAGTTCCTGGTTCCTCGCCGAAAACAGGTCCTTCTGATATCGCCCGAAAGACAGGAGACCGCCGTGAATTCGGTCAAGATTGTCGAGCAGGACAGGGTTGAGCAGGGCTGCCTTGCTTTGGCGCAGGGCTCGCATCGCGCTCTCAAAGCGGTCCAGCGATAGGACGAAGGAGGCATAAAGCTCGCTCAGGCCGGCCCGGTCCGAGGTGCCGGGGACGGTGTTCAACAACCCCAACATCAAGGCCATTTCGGAACGGACGGATTGTGCCGCAGCGAGGGAGTCCAGAACCTTCAGGTTGCGATCCGATGTGTCCCCGCCCAGTCCGCCGGATCGGCGAACCTGTGTTTTGGCCGACATCTCGACCTTATAGATCAGGGCATCCCCGGTATCGAAGGCGAGGCCGTTGATGACCTCCAGTTCCCGGGCCAATTCTTCAACCCGATTGGTCGCCAAGATCCGATCTTTCGTGGCGGCCTGAAGAGCCTCGAGGCTGTCGTTCAGGATGGTGCGCTCGGTCGTCAATTGTTCCAGGCCTGGCAGGTCGCTCGTGCTCAAGGCCTCCAGGTCTTTCGAAATATCGGCCAGATGATCGCGTAGGACCGAAACACCGCGTTCCACGTCCCGAGCGCTGTCATAGACGGTCAGACCCGGCAGACCGGCGGCGAGAGTGGCGTTCTTTTCCGCGATCCGAAGGGCTGCCGTGACGTCCGGGAATTTTTGGCCGACGACGCGATCCACGCTCTCGCCGATGAGGTCGAGCTTGTAGATCGAAAACATCCCGGCGGCGAGCACGATCAATCCGATCAACCCGAAGGCAGAGGGCAGAATCAAGCGGGATGTGCCTGGAGAGCCTGTCAACGGTTGGACGCCTCCGTAGCCGGGGGCAGGCCGGACGTCGTCATGATCTCTTGAGCCGTGTCCAAGGTCACCGTCGCTGTCGGCAGGGTAACGCGTTTGGGCACGGTCTGGCCGTTCAAATGGGCCAGAGCCTGGCGGATCGCTTCCGCCCCCGGTGTGGCATAAAGGAAGGTCGCATCCAGAATGCCCTCGGCTACCCAGCGCACGCCTTCACTCGGAATAGCGTCAATGCCCACGAAAGCAATCTGATCGCCTTTTCCCGTATCCTCGGCTGCCAGATAGGCACCATAGGCCATGGGGTCGTTATGGGCGTAGACCACATCGATCACCTCGCCTTGTGCTTCAGCCATGGCCATGGCTTCCCGCATGATGCGATAGCCCTGATCCATTTTCCAATCGCCGTCGGTGGGGGGGATCAGAAAACGAATTCCGGGTTCACCATCCGTTACCGCACGGAAACCCCTGTGGCGATCCTGGGCGGGGGTAGAGGCCATCCCCCCCCAGATTTCAACAACGGTCCCCTTTGCCTTTCCCGCGCCGCCCAGCAGATCCACCACATATCGCCCAGCCGCTTCGCCGATGGCCCGGTTGTCGCTGCCGATGAACTGGGTGTAGCGGTCATTGCTGATATCCCGGTCAAGGACAAAGACCGGAACGCCGGATTCATAGGCTTTGTTGACGACCTCGGTCAGGCCTTCAGCCACCTTGGGCGAAATCAAAAGCGCATCAATCCCAATGTCCAAAAGGGCATGGACGTCCGATACCTGTTTGCTGACGGAATCCTGGGCATTGCGAACCAGCAACTCGATCTCAGGATATTTTGCTGCTTCCGTCCGTAGTTCGGTATTGAACAGAAGGCGCCAGGGCTCGGTTGTCGTTGCTTGAGAAAAACCGATCTTGAAACGGGGCGTATCAGCCTGGACAACAGCGCAGCTGAGCCCAAGGCCGACAAACGCAACCAAGGCGAACAGTCTGGCATACCACTTCGCCATTTCTGGCTTCCTTCCCAGTCACTTCGGGAGTTTATCCGTCTCGGATCACAGGCTTTCCCCGCCAATGGCATTAAACCATTAGATTGTGAATCCAGGCAAGAAGACTTCAACTTTAGGGTTGGGCAATGGGTCGGGTTGCCGCCTTGAGCCAGGCCCGGCTTTCCGGGTCAAGGTGATCCGAGAGGGCTTGGCGGACCTGAATGTGATAGCTGTCCACCCAATCACGCTCCGTCGGGCTTAAACCGTCGGCCTGGATCAGGCGGCGGTCGATCGGTGCCAGCGTGAGTGTTTCGAAGGCATAAAAGACCCTCTCGTCTCCGTCTCTGCTGTCTTCGCGGACCAATACCAGATTTTCGATGCGGATGCCGAAAGCGTCTGTTTTGTAGTATCCCGGCTCGTTCGAAAGGATCATGCCGGGCACCAGCGCCTGTCCGCCGCCCGCTTTCGAAATCCGCTGCGGGCCTTCATGAACACTCAAATAGCTGCCGACGCCATGCCCTGTTCCATGGTCATAGTCCACGCCATCCATCCAAAGGGCATGACGGGCCAGGACATCCAGTTGGCTGCCGTTGGTTCCTTTCGGGAAGCGCGCCCCTGCGACCGCGATATGGCCTTTCAAGACCTGGGTGAAACGCCGACGCATCTCGTCTGTCGGTTCTCCAATGGCGACGGTGCGTGTCACGTCAGTGGTGCCGTCCAGATACTGCCCGCCGGAATCGACCAGAAACAGGGACCCCGGCAGGAGGGCCGCATCGGTTTCCGGTGTCACCCGGTAATGGACGATAGCCCCGTTCGGCCCGGCCCCCGAAATGGTGGGGAAGGACAGGCCCCGGAAGTGCTCTCCCTCAGCGCGGAAGGCTTCCAGACGGTCTGATACGGCAAGCTCTCTCAGGTCTTCACCGGGTTTCTGAGCATCAAGCCAGCAGAGAAAGCGGGTCAAAGCCACGCCATCGCGCAAGTGGGCGGCGCGTGTACCCTCAATCTCGACGTCGTTCTTGATCGCCTTGGCCAGCATGCAGGGGTCTGTTCCCGGATGCAGCTTGGCTCCTGCCGCCGTCAGCCGTTGGACGATCCAGGCGGGCGTCGCAGTAGGATCAAAGCGCACCCGCTTGCCCGACAGGGTATCGAGCTCCGTACCGAAGGCCTCACGGGGCTGGCAGGTCACGTCCGCGCCGAGGGCATCGCGCACCTCGACCGAGAGCTTCTCGGGGGCCATGAAGAGGCCAACCTTGCCCTGGTCATCCAGAACGGCAAAGCCGAGCGCAAAGGGTGTGAAGGGCACATCGCTGCCCCTGATGTTCAACAGCCAGGCAATGGAATCGGCGGCTGTCAGCACGAGCGCCTGGTCCCCGGATCCCACCAGCTCCACCGCCATGGCGTCCCGCTTGGTGATCGAGGTCTTTCCAGCGAAGCTGATGTCCTGGAGCCTGACCGGATCGCCGGGCGCGGCCGGTTGATCCGGCCATATCTGATCGACAGGATTGTTCTCGACCGGGACCAGCTTACCGCCCCATTCCGCGATCGTACCTGCCATGCGTTCGATGGCGGCCTGGGCATGCAGCCAGGGATCATAGCCGATCCGTCCGCCGGAACGACCAGCCAGATGATCCTTCAACCATGTTGAAACCGGGTGCTGGGTGATGTGACAACAGTCGAAAAGACGGCTGTCCACCTCGCTGGCCATCTGCAAGGTGTAGCGGCCGTCGCTGAACACGGCGGCCTTGTCACGCAGGACGACGGCCATCCCGGCGGAACCCGTGAAGCCCGTCAGCCAGGCCAGACGTTCTGCCCTGGGCGGCACGTATTCGCCAAGGTTCTCATCTGATTTCGGGATGATGAAGCCATCAAGGTCGAGCGCCTTCAAGCCCGCCCGAAGCGCGTCAAGCCGGGCCTCGGACAAGGTGCTCTTTTCTGGTTGGTGGTCCATTTCATCATCCTTTGTCATTCCGGCCGGAAAGTCTTGATCGGCTTCCCAATCACCTAATCAGTGACCGGCCCCTTAGCAAGCCATGCGCCTTGTGCATGGGTGTGGCGCAAAACCAGCACATAAACTTCTGTAGAAACGGCGTATATCAGCTCTCCCGACGGTCCAGCCCGCTGCAGCTCTTTTGGTTTTTCCCGGTGAATACAATGGGCTTCAGTAGAGTGGACCGACAGCCAACCTTACCCGATTTCAGGAGGATCCGATATGTCGGCCCTTAACCGTTCCGTTCGCCCTTGCGCGAACACTCGTCTCGCCTTTCCGCCTAGCCTGGCGCAACAGCAAGCCTTGATCAATCGGGCCCGTTCAGAGCGGACCAAGGCCCTGCGCAGCCTGTTGAATGCCTTTTTCAAACCGTCACCGGACTATCGTTTGACGGTCGAACAGCACCTGACCCAGCTGCACCTTACGGCGGCTCGCTGAGACAGTTACTGGCTCTCTGACTTCTGGCTTTCCGATTTCTGGCTTTCCTGGGGTCGAAAACCCTGGCGGCGCAGGCACTCGGCAGTCAGTGTCCGGGTGTTCTTGCCCGCCTGGTAAACCGCCATGTTACGGTCGTAGCCGCTGGACCGGCCAAGCGGGTCCGGGGCTCCGCGTCCCTCCATCAGGGCCATGTCCCGTTCGGCCTCCCGCATCGCCCAACGGCGGCAACTGCGAACGGCGGATTGGGTCTCGCTCGTGGTCAAACCCGATTTCTGCCAGTCGGTCGGGGTCTGCGTGCAGGCGGCCAGCAAAAACAGGGCTACACCGCCCGCGATTAGTCCGTGATTGATCATGAAGCACCTTTTCGGGGTGCCAGACAGGCCTTGGCGAGGGTCAAGGCCTCCTCCGAATCCCATTCCCACTCTCCTTCGACGCGGCCCACTTCCCGGCCTTCCGCGTTGATCAGAACGGTTGTCGGCAAGCCGCGACCGCCGAGGGCGCGGATCAGGGCCGACTTCTTGTCCACCAAGACGTCGAGGCTTTGCAATCCGGCCTTATCATAGAATTTCCGGGCCGCCGGAACGCCCTGGCGGTCCTGACTGATTGCGAGCACGGTCACACTCTCGCCTTCAAGGGCCTGCTTCATGCGGTCGAGCGCGGGCATTTCGCGCACACAGGGGGCGCACCAGGTGGCCCAGAAATTCAACACGACCCCCTTGCCCTGAAGGTCCTTCAGGCGCACTTCCTCGTTTGCTTCGTTATAGAAGGCAATCTCCAGCGCGCTCTCTTTGAAACCGCCGAGGGCGTTCGGCGCCCGCACTTTCTCGGTGGAAGAAACCAGGGCCTGACAACGGGCGTCGTCGTCGGCCCTTGCATCGGGCGTCGGAATGAAGACAATCCAGGCCGCTATCAATGAGAGGCCGATAAAGGATTGACGCGCAAGGCTCATGCTCTAGTCCTTATTCTTCGGTGAAGCGTTAGACCAACCTTGGCAAAAGGCGGGGCTCGGTGACCAGTAAAATGTGGGGCGGGCGGTTCGAAGCAGGACCCTCCGCAATCATGGAAGAGATCAATGCCTCTATCGGCTTCGATCAACGACTCCACGCTCAGGATATAGCGGGCTCCAAGGCCCATGCCAGGATGTTGGCCGATGCCGGCATCCTGACCGAGGCGGATGTCGCGGCCATTCTGGATGGCCTGGATCAGGTCGCCGCCGAAATCCAGGCCGGGGAATTCCCCTTCTCGACGGCGCTCGAAGACATCCACATGAATGTGGAATCGCGCCTCAGGGAATTGATCGGGGAGCCTGCGGGCAGGTTGCACACGGCGCGGTCCAGGAATGATCAGGTGGCGACAGACCTGCGTCTTTGGGTCGTGGACGCTCTGGATCAGTTGGACCAGGGCCTGGCCGATCTTCAAGCCGTTCTGATCGATCAGGCGGAAACCCATGCCGATTGGGTGATGCCCGGTTTCACCCACTTGCAGACCGCCCAGCCGGTCACCCTGGGCCATCACCTCTTGGCCTACTGCGAGATGCTGGGGCGGGATCGGGGTCGTCTTCAGGACGCGCGCGCGCGGGCCAATGTCTCGCCCTTGGGCTCTGCCGCCCTGGCTGGAACCTCTTTCCCCATCGACCGCCACCAGACGGCGGCGGCGCTCGGTTTCGATGCTCCGATGGAGAATTCGCTCGATGGAGTCTCGGATCGCGACTTCGCACTGGAATTTTTGAGCGCCGGGGCCATCCTCAGCACCCATCTCTCGCGCATGGCCGAAGAACTGGTGATCTGGTGTTCGTCGCAGTTTTCCTATGCGCGGGTCGGGGACGATTTCTCCACCGGCTCTTCGATCATGCCGCAAAAGCGCAATCCGGATGCGGCGGAACTGATCCGCGCCAAGGCGGGCCGGGTGATCGGTGCGCTGAACGGACTTCTGATTGTCATGAAGGGGCTGCCGCTGGCCTACGGCAAGGACATGCAGGAAGACAAGGAACCGGTGTTCGATGCCTTTGACACGCTTGCGCTGTCGATCGCGGCCATGACCGGCATGATGCAAGGCATCAGCTTCAATCGCACGCGCTTGGCCGATGATGCCGGCAGCGGTTTTTCGACGGCGACCGACTTGGCGGATTGGCTGGTGCGGGTCTTGAACCTGCCCTTCCGAGATGCCCACCATGTGACCGGTGCCGTGGTGAAACTGGCCGAGGACAAGGGCTGCGGCCTCGAGGACCTTAAGCTTGGCGATCTGCAAGGCGTCGAGCCCCGGATTACCGAAGATGTCTTCGAGGTGCTTTCGGTCGAAAAATCGGTGGCCAGTCGGCTAAGTTATGGCGGAACGGCACCGACCCGCGTCCGCGAAGCCGCCCAACGGGCGAGGGCGCGGTTTCTGGCCAAGCAACCCCTTGCGGAAGGATCGAGGTCATGATCACACGACGAGACCTCCTGAAACGCCTTATCCTGGGCGTCGGGCTTACGGGTGTCGCTGCGGCTGTCACGGCCTGTGGGCGGAAAGGGGCCTTGGATGGTCCCGAGGGACGCACATATCCAAGGCAGTACCCGGCACCACCCCAAGAGAACAAGCCGTCGTCGTAACCGACCAGGCCAGAAGGCAAATCTGATCAATGGACCACTTTACCTATCAGCGCGGCCAACTCTGCGCCGAGGATGTGCCAATCGAAGAACTGGCCATGAGCGTCGGCACGCCTTTCTACGTCTATTCCACTGCGACGTTGGAACGGCACTACAAGGCCTTTTACGGCTCCTTCGAGGGCCTGGACGTGAAGGTCTGCTTCGCCGTCAAGGCGAACTCGAACGTTGCCGTCCTGGCGACCTTGGGCCGATTGGGTGCCGGTGCCGATGTGGTTTCCGGTGGCGAATTGAAGCGGGCACTGGCTGCCGGAATTCCGGCCTCCGACGTGGTCTTTTCCGGCATTGGAAAGACACCGGCCGAACTGGCTCAGGCGCTTGATGCCGGTGTCGGCCAGATCAATGTCGAATCCGAATCCGAACTGAAGGTGCTCAGCGAGGTGGCCACCGGGCGCGGCACTTCGGCCCGGATTGCGATCCGGGTGAACCCGGACGTGGACGCCAAAACCCACGCCAAGATCACCACGGGCAAGAAGGAAAACAAGTTCGGCATCGACTGGACCATGGCCCGCTCCGTCTATGAACGCGCAGCCAAGTTGCCGGGGATCGAGGCGAAATCGGTTGCTGTCCATATCGGCTCCCAACTGCTCGACCTGCAGCCCTTTCGCGATGCCTACCAAAGGCTCGGGGATCTGGTCGCCATGCTGCGCGCCGATGGCCACGATATCCAGCATCTGGACCTCGGCGGCGGCGTCGGCATCCCTTACGAGATCGGGGCGGCTGCGCCCTCTCCTGCGGACTATGCCGATGTTGTTCGCCAGGAACTCGGCGGTCTCGGCTGTTCCTTCACCTTCGAGCCGGGCCGACTGGTGGCGGGCAATGCGGGCCTTCTGGTCTCCAAGACCATCTACGTGAAAGAGGGCGCGACGCGGACCTTCCTGATCCTGGATGCGGCCATGAACGATCTGATCCGCCCGGCTCTCTACGATGCTTATCACGAGATCCTGCCCGTCGCGGAACCGATCGCGGGCGCGCCTATTCGGCCCGTGGATATCGTCGGCCCTGTCTGCGAAACCGGTGATACCTTCGCCAAGGAAAGACCGATGCCGCCGGTCAAGCCTGGAGATTTAGTCGCTTTTCGAACCGCAGGGGCCTATAGTGCGGTCATGGCGTCTTGCTACAACAGCCGGGCCTTGATCCCGGAAGTCATGGTGAGCGGCGATCAGTACTCAGTCATTCGTGACCGGGTAACCGTTGAACGCATGCTCGAATGGGAGCGCCTTCCCGATTGGTTGGAGCCGGGCCAAGCGGTCAGTGGCACCTCTGGAGGAACATCCGGATGACCGATCCGCGCCGGGGTCGCTACCATCTGCTGGTCGCTCTGGCGCGTCTCGCGCTTCTCTGGGAACGCCTCTGGCCCCGTCTCTGGCCTGCGGTTTCTCTCGCCGCCGTCTTCGTCAGTCTGGCACTTCTTGATGTTCTGCCGCTGTTGCCTGCTTGGGCTCACGGCACCCTGCTGGCGGCATTTCTGCTGGCCATCGGTGCCGGGCTCTACCATGCGGTCTCGGGTGTCAAGAAGCCGGACACTGACGAAGCCCGCCACCGGCTTGAGACTGACAGCGGGCTCAAGCACCGCCCGCTGACAACCTTGGACGACATACCCATTGCGGGAACGGCACAAGGGGCCAGTGCCGGGCTATGGAATCTGCACTTGGAACGGGTTGCCAAGACCGTCAAGAGCCTGCGCCTCGGCTGGCCCCGACCGCGTGCCTGGGCGCATGACCCCTGGTCGCTCCGTGTTCTGGCTATTCTGTTCCTCTATGTCGGGATCGCGGCCGGTTGGTCCAACCCGACGGAACGACTGGCCCGCGCCTTCGTGCCGACCGACCCGGTCGAGCCGCGCGCCGCCTTCCAGGCGGATCTCTGGCTGACCCCGCCGTCCTATATGCGCAAGGCCCCCGTCCGGCTGGCCTTCCCCCTTGGCCCCGATGCTCCTGCGCTGGAGAGCCCGATCATCGTGCCGAAAGGCTCCCAGGTGCTAGCCCAGGCGTCCGGGGCGCTTGAACCCCCAACCCTGGAGACAGGCGCGACCGTGCTGGCGTTTGAACGTCTGGGGGCCGGAGCGGACGGGTTTCGGCTGGAGGCAACTTTGGA
Source organism: Magnetovibrionaceae bacterium (assembly GCA_049603795.1). Lineage (GTDB taxonomy): Bacteria > Pseudomonadota > Alphaproteobacteria > Rhodospirillales > JBMYSY01 > JBMYSY01. The sequence continues at coordinate 24,837 of JBMYSY010000023.1, read as the reverse complement.
AGAGGGCGATCAGCTGACCCTGGTCGCCGACGAGCAGGCCTACGCCAGTTGGCCGATCCTGTTGCAGTCCGATAGCCCGCCGACCATCGAATTCATCCAGGCTCCGCAGCGCACGCCCAGATCCCATTGGCGGGTCTCTTTCGAGGCGGCGGATGACTTCGGCATCCAGGCGGTTCATTTCGTTGCGGCCCTGACCAGCTCAGGGGCCGATCAGGAACCGATCCGGCGAAAGGTCGCCATTAGCCGTTCGGAAGCGGGGCAGGGCGGTGCGCTCTGGCAGAGCGGTGCCACCTTCGACTTCACCGAACACCCCTGGGCGGGACTGCCCGTGCGCGTCTGGCTGGAGGCCGAGGACGGTGCCGGGCAGATCGGTAAATCCGGCGAGATCGAGACGGTCCTGCCCGAACGGATCTTCAATCACCCGGTGGCCCGTGCCCTTGCCGAAATCCGAAAAGCCCTGAACGTCCCGACGGACAAGGTGAAGCAAGAGGCGACGGATCAACTGGCTGAATTGATGAGCGCACCAAAGCGTTTCTTCGACGACACCACGGTTTTTCTGGGCATGGGGGTCGCTCGCTCCAGGCTGGCCCATGACAAGGGCGAAGGTGCAGTTGCCAGCGTCAGGGACCTGCTGTGGAATCTGGCGATCCGCATCGAGGACGGTGGCCTGTCGATCGCCGAGCAAGACCTCGCCCGTGCCCAGGAAGCCCTGTCGGATGCCCTGGAGCGCGGAGCCAGTCAGCAGGAGGTCGAGCAGCTGATGGACCAGCTGCAGGAAGCCCTGAACACCTACATGCAGGCGCTGATGGAACAGTTGGAGCGCGCCGGCATGATGGATGCACCGTTCAACCCGGAAGACATGGAAACAATGCAGTCCAACGACCTGCAGCGGTTTCTGGACGAGGCCCGCGAGTTGAGCAGGCTGGGCAATACCGAACAGGCCCAGTCGATGCTGGAGCAACTGCGCGACATGCTCGACCGCCTGCGTGAAGGGGCGCTGCCGGGTGAGGAGCAGCGCGAACAGATGGCCCGGGGTCGGGAGCTGATGGACGAATTGCGTGGTGTTACCCAGAACCAACGCCAGCTTATGGATGATTCCTTCAAGGAGGCCCAGCAGCAGCGCAATCGGCCCGAACAGAGAGGGTTCCGCAATCGCGATGTCCGGCGGGGCGAACTGCCGCCGCCGGGAGAACGGCCCCTCGGCAATCGCCAACAGAGCCAACAGCAACAACAGCGAAGCGGGCAGCAACAAGGTGCCATGCAGGGCCGCCAGCAGGGCCAGCAGCAGGATCGCCAACAGGGTGATCAAAGCGGCGGTCGGCAACCCGGCGGCGAGCAAGGCGGTTCCGAAGGGGAGCAATCGGCGGAGGCCCGCCAAAGGGGCCTGCGGGATCGGCTGAACCGCCTGATGGAGGATATGAACAAGTTTTTGGGCGGAATGCCCGAGGGACTGGCCGAGGCTGAAAGTGCCATGGAGCAAGCGGAACAGGCCTTGGCCGAGGGCAATCTGCCCGGTGCTGTCGACGCCCAGGGTCGCGCCTTGGAAGCCCTACAGGGGGCTGCGGAACAGGCGGGCAACGAGATGGCCCAGCAAATGGGGCAGCAGGGCGGGGGCATGTTCGGTATGCAGTCCGGCAACCGGCCTGGGCAACAGGGGCGAGATCCCTTCAATCGTCCCGGGCCCGGCGGTCTGGCGGGGCAGGATGGCGTGAAAGTGCCGGGTTCGGCAGAGCGTCGGCGCGCGCACGACATTCTGGAAGAACTCCGTCGCCGGGCGGGCGATGGCTTCCGCCCCGAAGTGGAACGGCTCTATATCGAACGCCTGCTCGATCTGTTCTAAATGAATTGAGCTTCAGGCAGAAGCTTTGTCGGCTTCCGTTTCGTCTGATTCCGCGTCGTCTTTGGTTTGGTGCTTCAAGATCAGCGGCAGTTGGCTCAGGCTGAAGATCAGCGTGATCGGCATGATGCCGAATACCTTGAAGCTGACCCAGAAATCGGTGTCGAAGTTGCGCCAGACGAATTCGTTCAGGACGGCCAGGAAGACAAAGAAGAAGCCCCAGCGCCAGCTCAGCTTGCGCCATCCCTCGTCATCGATTTCGATCGCGGAGCCGAAAGCGATTTTCAGCAGGTGCTTGCCGAGGAAAAGTCCCACAAAGATCGCACCGGCAAACAGCCCGTTCACGATGGTCGGCTTCAATTTGATGAACAGGTCGTCGTCCAGGGCGAGCGTCAGTCCGCCGAAGACCAGGACCATGACCCCCGCCACGAGAGGCATGACAGGGATACGCCGTTCCAGAACCCAGGATAGGACAAGGGCCAGGACCGTGGCACCCATGAACAGGCCCGTGGCGGCAAAGATGCCGGCCTTGGCATTGGCGATGAAAAAAACCAGAAGAGGGCCCATTTCGAGCGCGAGCCGCCGCCACTGATGGTTCTGGCTGGTTTTACCTTTGGCCTTTTGTGCCGCCGGGCTTTCGGTCGAAGAGGTCATGTCTGGTCCTTGAAGGCGCTTTAACGGCAGATCAGGGGGCTGCAGGGCAGGCCGCAGATGCCGATGTCTCTCTCTACGCCACGTAGCCGATGCTTGCCAAGGTTCCGCCAGTCGGCCTGGACCAGAAAGGCAAACTCTTCTGAGGCCAGAACCGACTCGCCCAGTTCTTTTGTCATGGATTCGATCCGCGCCACTTCGTTTGCGGCCTTTCCGATGACCGAGAATTCCAGACGATCAGGTACGCCGATGTTGCCGTAGAGAACCTGTCCCACGTGCAGACCAATGCCGACACCCATGGGGATATCATCCGGATTTGAGATGTGAATATCGTTCCAGTCATTGATTCGGCCCAGGGTGTCGCGGACGGCGGCATGGGCCATGCGGGCGGCCCGGGCATCACCGCCGGGGCCATCGATCTCGAAGATCGCCAGGACGGCATCACCGATGAAGCGCAAAACCTCGCCCCCGTGGTCCATCACGGCCCCTGCGGTATGAGCGAAATAGGCGTTCAGGCGTTCCAGGAAGGCGTCCGGGCCCAGCTTGTGCGCCAGCGGAGTGGAAGACCGCATGTCCGAATACCAAAGAACAGCGTTCAACTTAACGCTGTCGCCCAGCCTGATCTGGCCGTCGAGGACGCGCTGTCCGGCATCCGGCCCCAAGTAGGCGGAGGCGACGTTGACGGCCATTTTTTCGCGTTTCACCACTTTGGCGAAGAGCGCCAGCGGAAAGGCAATGCGCTGGATTACGCCCAGCTGGTCGTCCCGCCAACCGCCCGGCTGGTCAGTCAGCCAGGAACTGATCAGGCCATCCATCTGTTCGCGGATATCGGGCAGTCCGCTCAAGGGTGAAAGGATGCCAAGCCAGTCGGTGCCCCCTTCGGCCTGGAATCGGCTCATCAGGGGCATCCGCTCGCAAGCCGCCTTGGCATCAGGCCCTTCCAGGGACACCCGTAACTCGTTACGGCCGGAGTCGATCAGGGCCTTGATCGGACTCCGTTCCCAATCTTCACCATTGTCCGAACCCTGGGCATGGCGTTCGACGGTGTAACCGTCCTGCTTGTGCCAGATCATGCTGACCGCGTTGAAGAGCGGGTGAAGCGTGCGAAGGGCGATCATGCCACGGACAAGGGGCAGGCCCGCTTGGCTCAACCGATCGCAAACCTCGTTGAAGAGCACCAGGGGTTCGTGGGTGCGGGTCAGCGCGGATTGCATGATCCAGTGCTCGAGAGCCTTGACTTCGGCCTCGTTCGGAAGGTCTTTGTCCGCGGTCTGGGGTTCCGCTTCGGGGCTAACATCCGGTGCCATGGGTTCCATCTCCTCTAAGCCTTAACAATATAGGCGGGAGCGGGCCTGAATGTCAGGCGTGAGAGCGGAGAAGCGAGGGAGGTAACGCCGAAATGATCTGGCTCCGCGTTTTTCTGCCCTTCGCTGCGGGCTATTACATCAGTTACCTGTTTCGAACGGTGAACGCCGTGATCTCGCCCGAGTTGACGGTGGAACTGGGGCTGAGCCCGTCGGATCTGGGGTTGCTGACCAGCGCCTATTTTCTGACATTCGCCGTCGTACAGCTGCCGGTGGGGCTCGCCCTTGATCGCTATGGTGCAGGGCGGACCAATTCCGCCCTTCTGGTTTTCACGGCCATCGGCTCGGGCTGTTTTGCCCTGGCCACGAGCACCTGGGGCCTGATTCTGGCACGTGCCCTGATCGGCTTCGGGGTGGCAGCGGCGCTGATGGGGGCGTTCAAGGCCTTTGTCGATCATTTCCCTCGCGAGAGCCTGCCACGCATCAACGGATTCCAGATGGCTGCGGGTGGGCTGGGGGCCTTGACGGCGACGGTGCCGGTGGATCTGGCGTCCGATCTGATCGGTTGGCGGGGTGTCTTCTGGGGCCTCAGTCTGCTCACTCTGATCATCGCCGCCATTCTCTGGCTCGCGGTGCCGGTGAAGAGGCGCGAGCCGGAATCGTTATCGCGCCAACTTGCTGGCCTGGCCCAGGTCTACAGGAGTCCGGTTTTCTGGCGGCTGGCCCCCCTGACGATGGCGTCCCAAGGCGGGTTCGTGGCGGTGGTCGGTCTCTGGTCCGGTCCCTGGCTCAGGGACGTGGGTGGGCTCGGCCAGGATCAGATCGCTGGGCATCTCCTGGTGATCGCGCTGGCAATGGTGGCCGGTTTCATTTCGATGGGGACCCTGGCAGAGCGCTTGGGTCGTATCGGTTTGAAACCTGTGGGCGCCGTGCTGGCGGGGGTCGTGCTTTTCGTCATCGTGCAGCTTCCCCTCGCGCTCCTGATGACGGATAACCTGTTGCTGACCTGGATCGGCTTCGGCTTCTTCGGCACGACGGGTATCGTGTCCTATGCCGTACTCAGCCAGCAGTTTCCGGCGGAACTGGCGGGGCGTTTGAACACCGCGCTCAACATGCAGGTTTTCCTGACCTCCTTTGCCCTGCAGTGGGGCATCGGCCTTGTGATCGGCCTGTTTGAAGCCCCGGCTGGCGGCGGCTATGCGCCAGAGGGCTATCAGGCCGCGCTTTTTTCCGTGATCGGCCTGCAAGTGGCCGGGCTCTGCTGGTACGGGTTGTTCCGCAAAGGCCGTCGTCAGGCTGAGTGACGATAAATCCGGGTTGCCGGTACGGCTTCACCCGCCACCTTCTCGAAGCCCTGCACGATCAGGCCACCCGTTGTCGGGTCGGCAACGCAGGCGAGGCGTGTCGTCGGGTTCAGGATAGGCTTTTGTAGCCAGGAGAATTCGGCCGCGTCGCCTTGTAGGACCTGTTTCATCAACGCGAGGCGGCCTTCGGAATCATTGCCCCGGGAATGCCCTTTCCGGGGAATCGCGCGGTAGTGGTTGGCGCAGGCGACCCGCCCTTTGTCATCGGCCATGTGTAGCCGGGCGCTGTTTTCCGTCCGCTCGATTACGCAGGCCTCGCCCGGTCTGACACCGGCAAGTGTAAAGAAAGCGGGGAGAGCAAGAGGTGTCTCGATCAGTCGTTGCTTTGCCTCCTCAAAGGTTTCGCAGGTCTCAAACACCTGGCGCAGCAGATGCGTCGCCGGTAGGGCCTTCCGCCGCCAGAGCCTTGCCCGTCCGATGGCCCAGTCGAGCCAGCAGTGGCCGAGCACCTTTTTCAGTGGCGGTTGATTGATCACGACGGCAAAGCGACCCTTGGCGAGGCCGGTCAGCACACCCACCAGTCCCGGCCAGGTGACATCCAGGTAGCCGCCCGCCGGGCCTTTCCGGGCTGCGACGATCAGGCTTTCCCCCAGACCGTCCAAGGGCCAGTCCAGGGTGCGTTTGAGAACCGGGTGACCGGCGGGTTCGTTCACGCCGCTGGTACAGGCCCATTCGTAGGACATGTTCAACATGATCGCGCCCGGTCGACCCACGGCCTTGGCCACGGCCTCGATGTCGCTGCGGTAGGGGTTGGCGGTCTTGGCGAGCCAGCGCCGCGTCAGGTCGTCGCCGATCCTCAGCGTTCTTTGGCCGTAGTGGGCTTCCGCTTTCTCGATGATGGTCGCCAGACGGTCCGGGGCGGCTTCCAGGCTCTCCAGTGGATCGGCGGTCATGAAAGGGATGGTGGTTAGTTCGGACATAGGAGGCTTCTGAGGTTTCAAAACCGGGCTTTATGATTAATATCGCGCGCGAGCAGCCTGCCCTCAAGGGAGGCCCCCGTTAGATCCACCTTTATCCAAAAAGGCACGCCCATGATTCCGCGCTATGCCCGCCCCGAGATGGTCGCCATCTGGGAACCCGCAAACAAGTTCCGCATCTGGTTCGAGATCGAGGCCTATGCCTGCGATGCACAGGCCAAGCTGGGTGTGATACCGGAATCCGCTGCCAAGACCGTCTGGGAAAAGGGCGATAAGCCCTACACGGAAGACCGTATCGCGCGGATCGATGATATCGAGCGGGAAACCAAGCACGATGTCATCGCCTTCACGACCGAACTCGCCGAACATGTGGGCTCCGACAGCCGCTTTATCCACCAGGGCATGACCAGTTCCGATGTCCTGGATACCTGCCTGGCGGTGCAGTTGAAACAGGCGAGCGATCTGTTGATGGGCGGCGTTGACCGGGTGCTGGCCGCGCTTGAGAAGCGGGCTTTTGAGCTGAAAGACCTGCCGGCCATGGGCCGCAGTCATGGCATCCATGCCGAACCCGTCACCATGGGCCTGAAGCTCGCGGGCTTCCACGCCGAATGGCAGCGCAACAAGGCGAGGTTGGAGGCTGCCCGGGCGGAGATCGCCACCTGTGCAATTTCCGGTGCCGTCGGCACCTTCGCCAACATTGATCCGGCGGTGGAAGAATACGTGGCCGAAAAGCTGGGTCTGGAGCCCGAGCCGCTTTCGACGCAAGTCATCCCCCGGGACCGCCATGCGGCCTTCTTCGGTGCGCTCGGTGTGCTGGCGAGTTCCATCGAGAGGCTGGCGACCGAAGTGCGCCACCTGCAACGGACGGAAGTGCGGGAGGCCGAGGAATACTTCTCCAAAGGCCAGAAGGGCAGTTCCGCCATGCCGCACAAGCGCAACCCCGTGCTGACCGAAAACCTGACCGGCCTGGCGCGGCTGGTGCGGTCCGCCGTGGTGCCCGCGATGGAAAACGTCGCCCTCTGGCACGAACGTGACATCAGCCATTCCAGCGTCGAGCGCATGATCGGCCCCGATGCGACCATCACCCTGGACTTTGCCCTGCACCGCATGGCCGGCGTGGTCGAAAACCTGGTGATCTATGAAGATGCGGTGGCGGCCAACCTGAACCAACTGGGCGGTCTGGTGTTTTCCCAGCGGGTGTTGCTGGCGCTGACGCAAGCCGGGGTCAGTCGGGAAGACGCCTATCGCCTGGTACAGCGCAACGCCATGCGCGTCTGGGCGGGCGAAGGGCAGTTCCTTGATTTCCTGAAAGGCGACGACGAGGTGACGGCCAAACTGGACGCGCCAACCCTGGAGAGCCTGTTCGACATGACCTATCACACCAAGAACGTGGGCCGAATCTTTAACCGCGTTTTCGGCCGGGCGGAGTAGCCTCCTTGAGCCTGCTCGACCGGCTGCCGGTCCCGGCCAACTCCTTCGCATTCGTGCCTTGGCGCGCGGGCGGGCAGGTTGCAGGTTATGTCCGGCCCGGGATCCGCGACCGCTTGTTGCAAGAACAGGCCCTGTTTGTGGAAGCGGGGAATGGGATTGCGCTTCACCCCGACGTGGACGCCCAAGGGCCCGGGGGGCGGTCAGCCGCCATCATGCCGCTGGTCCAAGTCCTGCACGAAGAGGGCCTGACGCAGGCCTGGCGGGACGAGCCCTATGCTGTCATGGCGGACCTGGGCAGTCCGTTGCTGATGACGGTGGAGCGCGCCGCCGTGCCGTTGCTTGGCACCATCGGGCTCGGCGTGCACATTAACGGCTACCGCCGGGATCCTGACGGCCTGAAGATGTGGCTGGGTCGCCGCGCGCTCGACAAGCCAACGGGGGCGGGCAAGCTCGACCAGGTCGTGGCGGGCGGTCAGCCCTATGGCATCACCCTGGCCGATAACATCGCGAAGGAATGTGCCGAGGAAGCGGGGTTCGATTTCCTGCTTGCCGGTTCTGCCCGGCCCTGCGGTGCGGTTTCCTACGTGACCGAGCGCAAAGAGGGCCTGCGCCGCGATGTACTCTATGTTTTCGATCTGGAAATACCCGAAGGCGTGATCCCGGAAAACACCGACGGCGAGGTCGAGGATTTCCGCCTCTGGCCCGTCGAGAAGGTGCTTGAGACCTTGGAGACCGGCGACGCCTTCAAGTTCAACTGTGCTCTTGTCGCGCTCGACTTCCTGATCCGCCACGGCGTGATCAGCCCGGAACATCCGGCCTATAACCAGCTGCTTTGCGGACTGCATCAACCGGTTGGTTGAAATAAGAACTCAATTTTGGCACTCTATGTCAAACTTTGACATAGAGGTTTTGCATGGCCACGAATGTCCATTTGACGCCCGAATTGGAAAGCTTCGCCCGGAACTGTGTTGAGGATGGAAAATTCAACAATGTGAGCGAGGTCGTTCGAGCGGCCCTCCGCCTTCTTCAGGAAAATGAAAAGCGGAGAGCAGCCTTTGATGCAATGCTGGACGCTGTCCGCGAGGAAGTTGCCCAAGGTCGGACCCGTTCCATTGACGAGGTCGACGCTGAGATGAAATCAATCATCCAGAAGGCCCCCGGGTGACAGACGCTATTCTCTCTGAGACAGCGCGTATCGACGTTATCGAGGCTATTCAATGGATATCGAAAGAAAATCCTTCTACCGCCGAAGCTCTCAGGATCGCCATCGTTTCAGCAACCCGGCAATTGGTCGAATATCCCTTGTCAGGGACGGAGCGTCCGGATGTCGCGTCTTCGCCGACGCGATTCCTGACGCTGACTGGGTTTCCATACGTCTTGGTGTATGAAGCCATAAATGACCCACCGGTCATTCTGAGGGTGCTCCACGGTTCCAGAGATCTGCCGGAAATCCTGAAGCTCCTGTAACCTCATACCAAAGAGCGCTGATAGAGACCTATCCAGATCGTGTTTCACAAGGACCGGGTAGGAGAGGCGTCGCAGGCGATGCGGTGCATCGGCAAGAGGTTTCGACGCCCTCCGGTCCTTGCGAAACACGACCCGAAGGGCGGCTTTCAGGGACTTTCGGCTGCGTCGAGAAGGCTTTGTGATGCGCCAGCATCACTGCAGCCGCCTCTCCTGGCCGAAAATCCCTGAAAGCCGTCTGGATAGGTCTCTATCAGCGCTCCTTGGTATCAACTCTCCCGGATCAGCTTATCGAGCCGTTCCACGCGGCTGGTCAGGCCGTTTACCACGCTGGAGACTTCCGCCGTCGCACGGGCGGTCTGACCGGACAGCGTTTTCACCTCACCGGCCACAACGGCAAAGCCCTTGCCCGCCTCACCGGCACGGGCGGCCTCGATGGTGGCGTTCAGGCTGAGCAGGTTGGTCTGCTTGGCGATGGCATCGATTTCTTGCGCCACCTTGCCGATCCGCTGAATTTCTTCTTCCAAGGCAGCGATTTCAGCCTGCACGCCCTCCTTGTCGAAGGTCGTCGGAACGTCCACGGTCGACATATCATACCCGGCGCTGGCCATATCGGGTCCGAACGAGCTGCTCATGGAATTTCCTTCCGCCTTGTCTGCTGCATCAATCATGGTGTCGGCAATCACGTTGAAGGCCTCGACCCAGGCTGTCTTCACGTCTGGTGTGCAGTCGGGCCCCAGGCCCTGTTCCAGTGTCCAGAGCAGTGCCTCGCCCACGGTCGCGTAGTGGTCCGCCCGAACCCCGTAACCGGCATGGCGGATGCCCATGCGTTCCAGTTCCGGGATGACCTGATCGAAGCGGTCCAGGCTGTTGACGACGGTCGAGAGCGCCGCCATCAGTTTGGCACCCTGGCGTTTCATGTCGCCGGAGAACATGGACTTCAGGCTGGGGTCCAGCTCAAACAGACGATTGTAAAAAAGCTCAGCCGCCTGTTCTTTGATCGGCTTGACCTTGTTGAAGCTCTCGCGGACGAGGTGGATCGTTTCGTTGTTCATCGGCTTTTCGTGCAGTCCCGTCTATTCAGCGGCTTCGGCCGTTTGTTGCGCAGGCTGCCAGCGAAGCACGGGCTTGCGGGCGGCGGCGGTTTCATCCAGCCGGCGCCTCGGTGTCAACCGTGGGGCTTCGTGGAAGCTGTCAGTGTCGCCACTCTTGGCCCGATCCGCAAGCTCACCGATCGTCTCTATGAACTGATCGAGCGTCTGTTTGGATTCCGTCTCGGTCGGTTCCATCAAAAGGGCTCCCTGGACAACCAGGGGGAAGTACATGGTCATGGGATGGAAACCCTCGTCGATCATGGCTTTCGCGAAATCGAGGGTTGAAAGCCCGGTTCCTTTTAGGAAGCTGTCGTCGAACAGGGCCTCGTGCATGCAGTAGCTGTCGGGGAAGGCAGGGCTGAGTTTGTCGCGCAGGCCCGCCAGCAGATAGTTGGCATTGAGAACCGCATCCTCGCCGACCCGCATCAGGCCATCCGAACCATGGCTCATCATGTAGGCGAGCGCGCGGATGAACATGCCCATCTGTCCGTGGAAGCCTTTCAGACGCCCGAAGGGTTGCGCCTCACCCTCGCCTTCAGCTTCCCGGCCCTCTTCAATCAGATCAAAGCCGCCATCGCCGGCGACAACCCAGGGCAAGGGGGCGAAAGGTGCCAAGGCCGCGGACAGCACCACGGGCCCTGCACCCGGGCCGCCGCCGCCGTGCGGTGTCGAGAAGGTCTTGTGCAGGTTGATGTGCATGCAGTCGATGCCGAGGTCGCCAGGCCGGACCTTGCCGACAATGGCGTTCAGGTTTGCACCGTCGCAATAGACATAACCGCCGACGCCATGGACCAGATCGCAGATCTCCTTCAGGTCCGATTCAAACAGGCCGCAGGTGTTGGGATTGGTGATCATCAGCCCGGCAACATCAGGACCCAGCTTTTCCTTCAACTGGTCGAGATCGACGCGGCCGTCTTCTCGCGCGCCGATCGAATCGACCTTGTAGCCGCAGGTGGCCGCCGTCGCCGGGTTGGTGCCATGGGCGCTTTCCGGAACCAGGACGCGTTTGCGAACCTCGGACTCGCCTGCCGCATCATGGGCGGCGCGGATGCACATCATGCCGCAAAGCTCGCCCTGGGCACCTGCTGCGGGGCTCATGGCAATCGCGGGCATGTTGGTCAGTGTCTTCAGCCAATGGGCCAAAGTGTCGATCAGCTCCAGCGCGCCCTGTACCGTGCTGACCGGCTGGAGGGGGTGCAACCCCCCGAGGGCCGGGTGCCGGGCGAGCTTTTCGTTCAGCCGCGGGTTATGCTTCATGGTGCAGGACCCCAGCGGATAAAAGCCGGAATCAATGCCGTAATTCCGTTGCGACAGCCGCGTGAAGTGGCGCACCACCGTAGGTTCCGCCAACCCCGGCAGGCCGACAGCGCCTTTGCGCTCGAGACCCCCGAGACGGTCTTTTGTGCCTTTCGGAGCGGGCAGGTCCACGCCGCATTTTCCGGGGCTGTCCTGTTCGAAAATCAGCGGTTCCTCGTGCACCAGCCCCCGGTGGCCGGAGATGGTTTCCGGAGCCTGCTGGGCGGTCGAAGGTGTGGCGTGTTCGCTGCTGCGCCGACCCTGGGAAACGTCTCGCATCACAAAACCTCCTTCAAGCCTGCTTCGAGTGCGGCACAGTCGGCATCGCTCGTCAGTTCGGTAGCGGCGACGATCAACAGGTTTTCGGTCTCCGTCTGGCCCGGCAAAAGGCGCGAGGCCGGCACACCGGCGAGGATGTTCTTCGCCGCCAGTGCCTCGACCACTTCGCCGGCCGGCTTGGATAGCCGGATCGTGAATTCGTTGAAAAAGCTCCCGGTGATGACCTGGGCACCCTCCAGTCGATCCAGCCGGTCCGCCAGATCAATGGCGGCTTCGTGGTTCAACCTGGCCAGACGCGTGAAGCCTTCTTCGCCCAGAAGCGAGGCGTGGATGGTGAAGGCCAGCGCACAGAGGCCCGAGTTCGTACAGATGTTGCTGGTCGCCTTCTCGCGGCGGATATGCTGTTCGCGGGTCGATAGCGTAAGGACATAGCCCCTGCGGCCATCGGCATCCACGGTCTCGCCACAGACGCGGCCCGGCATCTGGCGCAGGAACTTGTCGCGAACCGCAAACAGGCCGACGGTCGGTCCGCCGAAATTCGGCCCAACGCCGAGCGACGCGCCTTCGCCCGCAACCACATCGGCACCCATATCCCCCGGCGGGGTCACGAGGCCGAGGCTGACAACCTCGTTGACCACAAAGATGATCAGTGCGCCCTTGTCGTGGGCGGCATCGGCGAGGGCTGAGAAGTCGCGCAGGTTGCCGAAGAAGTCCGGGTTCTGGACCACGATGCAGGCCGTCTGATCATCGATCAGGCCGCTCAAATCTTCTGATCCCGTGATGTCCAGTGGCGCGGTTTCGATTTCCAGGTCCAGGTGCTTGGCGTGGGTTTCGGTCGTGCTGGTGTAATGCGGATGCAGAGAACCTGACAGGACAATCCGCTTTCGCCGTGTCGCCCGAGCCGCCATCAGCACGGCTTCCGCGCAGGCCGTCGCGCCATCATAGAGCGAGGCGTTGGCGATCGGCATGGCCATCATGTTGGCCACCTGGGTTTGGAACTCGAACAGGTACTGCAGCGTGCCCTGGCTGACCTCCGGCTGGTAGGGCGTGTAGGAGGTCAGGAATTCGCCGCGCTGGATCATGTAATCCACGCTTGCCGGCACATGGTGGCGATAGAGACCGCCGCCGAGGAAGCTGGGCACATGGGACGGAGCGGTGTTCTTGGCCGCCATGGCCTCGAAGGCGCGCTCGACCTGCCATTCCCCCTGGTGCAGGGGGAGGTCCAGGGGCTCTGTCTGGAGCAGGCCGTCCGGTACGTCCCGAAACAGTTCATCCACCGAACCGGCCCCGATGGTCTTCAGCATCTGGGACCGGTCCGCCTCGGTCAGCGGCAGATAACGCATTTGGCTTAAACCCTCTTAGCCCAAACCTTCAACGAGTTCGCGGTAGGCTTCTTCGTCCATCAATTCGTCGAGTTCGCCGGCGTCGGCCAGAGTGACCTTGAAGAACCAGCCGTCGTCTTCGGCACTGCGATTGACCAGGGCTGGATCATCGACGAGGCCTTGATTGCCTTCCGTCACCGTACCGGATACCGGTGCATAGACGTCACTGGCGGCTTTGACTGATTCAACGACGCCGGCTTCCGTGCCAGCTTTCAATTCGGTCCCGTCTTCGGGTAATTCAACGAAAACCACATCACCCAGTTGCTGCTGGGCATAGTCGGTGATGCCGATGGTGGCTTCGTCGCCTTCAACGGCGACCCATTCGTGGTCTTTGGTGTAGTAGATCGTGGCCATGGTCTCGGTCTCTTCTCTTCATTTGGCCCCGGCAGGGGCTCCGTTGGAATCGTTGGTTCAGCCCTTGACGTAGCGGGGCGTAATGAAACGGTTCTTGGTGACATGGGCCGGCAGCGCCTTGCCGCGCACGACCAGCTGAACGGTTGTGTCCGGTGCAGAAAATTCGGTTTCCACATAGCCCAAGGCGACCGGCCCCCCGACCGTAGGCCCAAAGCCTCCACTGGTGATCTTGCCGATGGTCCGGCCCGTGCCGTCCTGGATTTCTGTGCCCGCGCGTGCCGGAGCCCGGCCGTCGGGTTTGATGCCGACCAGCTTCCGGGCCGGTTTGTCCTTCAATTGGCCCAGGATCACATCGGCCCCCGGAAAGCCGCCTTCCTGGCGGCGGCGCTTGCCGATGGTCCAGGTCAGGCCCGCCTCGACTGGTGTGGTGCCCGTGTCGATGTCCTGTCCGTAAAGACAAAGCCCGGCCTCGAGCCTGAGCGAATCCCGTGCCCCCAGACCGACCGGTTCCACGTCCGGGTGGTCCAACAGCAGCCGGGCCAGGCGATCGACCTCGGCGGAGGGTACGGAAATCTCGAAGCCGTCTTCACCGGTGTAACCGGATCGCGTTACAGTGCAGGGAATGTCGGCGACTTTCAGCTTCTCGCCAGTCAGAAAGATCATATGCCGGGACGGCGGTGCAAATTCACCCAAGACACTGGCAGCCCTCGGGCCCTGCAGGGCGATCAGCGCATGGTCGTCCAGGATTTCGAGCCGCACGCCCTCCGGCAAATGGCTCTCGATATGGGCGAAGTCGGCCTCTTTGCAGGCGGCATTGACCACCAGGAACAGATGATCGGTGAAGCGGGTCAGCATCAGGTCGTCCAGGATGCCACCGGCTTCGTTGGTTAGCAGGGTATAACGCATGGCCCCGGGTTCCAGCTCCTTGATGGCACCGGGAACCAGGGCTTCCAGGGCTTCATCCGCGCCCTCGCCGATCAATTTTGCCTGCCCCATGTGGGAGACATCGAACAGGGCCGCCTTTTCCCGACAATGGTTGTGTTCGGTCAGGATGCCGCTCGGGTATTGCACCGGCATGTCGTACCCGGCAAAGGGGACCATGCGCGCCCCCAGTTTCCGGTGCAGGGCGTTCAGCGGGGTTTCCCGCAGGTCAGTCGCATGTGTTTCGGCCACGTTTGCTCTCCTCAATCAAACCCGTGCAGCATCGGGCGTGAACCGATTGCACGATCCGCAATCGTTTCCGCGCCCCCTCTGTCCGGGTACCTGAGAGATTTACGCGCAAGCCGGAAGGGCCTGCGCGGGTTACTCCTTCGGTGGGGCAACGGCTTTTTCCGCCTGCCCGCTTTCCAGAGCCTCCGCGATCAACGGTCCTTTTGCCTGAGAGTTTCCGGGGCGGTTGCTCCGTCGGCGCCGCAGGTCCCGAAGGGCCTGCAGTCTCTCCCGCTGTCGCGTTAACGTGTCTTGGCCGTGAGGAACTTGGCCTGTTCATTCAATAGTGGTTGGAGTCGCCGCAATGGTCAACCGGCCAATGGCATTAAGCCTGTGGACGAATGACGGTGCCCGGAACCGTTATTCAGCCGGGATTTTGCTGGCGGTTGAAGTCCAACTCGTCACGGGTCAGTTGGAAGCCTAGGAAGACTTTATAGTCGGTGCCGACTATGCCGTCGCGGATCGGCAGGTCGAGAACAACGGGTGCATCGATAAACTGCACCGTTGTCCGATTGCCCGGAAAACCGACGCTGCCCTCCATAACGGCCTTGTTCAGGATATTGCGGTCCTGATCGGTGACCGTGACGAAGTAGGGCAGTGCGACCTGGCCCTGCTTCTCCGCCGGGCCACGCCGGACAGCGAATGTCACCTGCATTTCGATGGTCAGGGTGCCGCGCCCGGTTTCGTCATCCACATCGTAACCGCAGCCTCCCGCATAGCGCGCCATTTCGGCGGTGAAGACGACATCCGTCAGGTCCCGACCGGGGCCGGGCAGAAAACGGGTGATTTCGGAGGCATCGGCCAGGAAGGAAATCGCGGGACAAGGCGGAGGCGGTGGGGCCTGGCCCGTCATCTGTTCGAAGGTCTCGCAAGCGCCCAGGGTCAGGACGGCGGCGATTGCGAGGAGACCCTTGGCGGTGGGGATCTTGATCATGTCGGAAGGGCTCACAGGTCGGAATGGCTGCCGTCGCAGAACGGCGGCGTTTTGGTTTTTTTGCAGCCGCAGAGCCAGACGGTCTCCGATTTTTCGGCCTTGAAGACCAGGGGGCGGATGTCACAAGTCGAATGGGCACCGTCGCAGAGCGGCTGCTTTTTCGATAGCCCGCAGGCACACCAGGCATAGTATTTGCCGGCTTCCACCTCGATCTCAAAGGGGTCGGTCGCGGCGACCGTGGGTTCTGACATCGAAAAAAGCCTCCCTTGTTCTTCCGCGCGGGACGGCCGGTTGACCGGTCTTTCTCCCAGCGCCTGCTTCCTACTTAGACGAGCCCTCTTGGTCCGGCAAGGCTTCACGGTGCAAGGTGCTGAGCGCCTGGGCCAGCCGTGCGAGCGCCCGCGTGCGGCCCCAGGGGTTCTTGATCGTGCGCGCCACCGCGAGGCCGCGTTCAAAGGCCGATTGTGCAAGGGCTGTCTGATTGTGTCGCATCATCGCCTCGCTGAAATCGGCATGGACCCAGACCCGGCTGACCCGGCTGATGATCTTGTCCGATGTGGTTTCCGCCAGGGTCGTGATCGCACGCGCCCTCTCCGTCTCTCCCTTGAGGGTCAGGTAGCCCACCAGCCGCCAGAGTTCGGTCGCCCGCAGGGCCGGGTCCTTGATGGCCTCCATGGCAGCCAGGGCCTCGTCGATCTCGCCCGTGAGATCAGCGAGCGCCAGTTGGGCCTGGGCGATGCGGGCGCGGGCGTAGGACGTGGCGTAGCTCAGGGTGATCTCTTCGACCGTCGCTGCGGCCCTTTCCAAGGCTTCCCGCGCGGATGCCTCCTCGCCCGCACGGGCACGGCTTTCGGCGATACGGGCGAGGGCAACAGCCCGGTAGCGACCCGCCTGGATCGCATCCGCCGTCTCGATCGTCGCGCCACCGCTCCCGGCTCCGTTGAGATTGGCTGTGGTCAAGCGCAGGGCTATGTCGCTTTCATCCAGGCCGATTGCTTCATAAAGAGTTCGGGCGGCATCGGTCTCTCCTGTCTCGGCCAGGGCGCCCGCGATCAGGCGCAGCCGGTCCCGTCGCTCGCCCTCGTCTTCAAGTGCTGTCGCGGCACCTTGCAAGGTGGCGATCCTCTCTTTTCCATTGAGCCCCGCCTGGATTTCCAAGGATGCCAATGCCAACTGGCGGCGAAGGGTCTCGATGTCATCGGGCAGGGTCGAGAGGGTGACGGTCAGCCGGTCCACCAGGTCCTGGATGTCTGATCCCGCCATCAGTTTCAGCCGCGCAACCGTGAACAGCGCATCGGCCTTGCGAAGCGGGTCCGGGATCAATCGGCTGGCGTCCAGGGCTGCGGCCATGCGACCGGTGCGCGCCTGATGCTGGGCGATGTCGGTCAGTGCGACGATGATCAGGCGCGGGTCTGCGATGCGCGCCGCCGTCGTCATGGCCTCTCCATCCAGACCGGCGCGGGTCTGGGCGATCAGCAGCTCGCCGAGCGCCCAGTCGCGCATGTCGCGCCGCGATACGATTTTGGAGCTCTCAGAGGCCTCGAACAGCAGGCAGGCAGGCGTAGGCTCGGCAAAGCAGCCCTCGACGTCCCTTGTCGGGTCCGCCTTGTCGGGTGCGCGATTGGGATCGATCAGCCGGGCGGTTTCCGGGTTGGCGGCCAGGGCCTCGCGCGCCTGCTGCATCTTCTCTTCCCGGCTTTCGCGCAGGCGTTCCAGCAGGTCTTCGATCTTCTGGCCGGTCTCCAGACGGCTCGCAAGCGCCTCGGTGGCTCTTCCGTCCACTTCGAGCCCGGTGCGCTTTTGATACTGCCGGATGGCTTCGCGCAACAGCTCGTTCGCCTGGCCATCCACGGGCCCGGTGTAGAAGCCGATGGCCCGAAGCGATTCCTGGATACGCCGGATCAGACTGGACCCGGTGATTTCGCCCAGCGAATCGACGCGGGGGTCCAGGCCATAGGTGCGCGCGGCCTCGGCCGGTCCGCCCTGTCCCAGCAGACCGAAAATCAGGCCGACGCAGGCTGCGCGGATCAGATGGCGCTTCAGGGCTTTCCGTTTCAGGTTTTTCCGTTTCAGGTTTTTCAAGGGTCCTCCCCAACCGCCCTGACTTATCAGCATCCGATTACCTGTTGTGTGACCGCCGTCACCCAGTATAAGGACCCCATGGCCGTTTACACAGATGTCACCGATGAAGACCTCGAGCTCTTTGCCCAGCGCTATGACCTGGGCGAGGTCTTGTCCTGCAAGGGCATAGCCGAAGGTGTCGAGAATTCGAACTTTCTGCTGACCACGGATCAGGGCAACCATATCCTGACGCTCTATGAAAAACGGGTCGATCCAAGCGACCTGCCGTTTTTCTTGGGCCTGATGGATCACCTGGCGGCCAAGGGCGTACCCTCCCCCGTGCCGGTGAAGGCGCGCGATGGATCTGTCTTGCAGGAACTCTGCGACCGACCGGCGGCAATCATCACCTTCCTGTTGGGGGCCTGGCCCAGGCGGATTGAGCCTGACCACTGTTCGGGTCTCGGGCGCGTGCTGGCGGAGATGCACCTTGCGGGTGCCGATTTCGGGCTGTCGCGACCGAACAACCTCGCCGTCCGGGACTGGCGTCCCTTGCTTGAATCCGCCGGTTCCGACGTGGATAGCGTCAAGCCGGGCCTGAAAGCCCAGTTGCTGAGCGAACTGGACGAATTGGAATCCGACTGGCCGGATGATCTGCCCACCGGCGTCATCCACGCGGATTTGTTCCCCGATAATGTTTTCTTCCGCAAAGGGGAGCTGAGCGGCGTTATCGATTTCTATTTCGCCTGCACAGATGCCCTCGCCTACGACATCGCGATCTGCCTGAACGCCTGGTGCTTCGAGCCCAACGGGTCGTTCAACACGACAAAGGCCAGACGCCTGCTGACCCATTACACGCGGGTGCGCCCGCTGAGCGATGCGGAAATGACGGCGCTGCCCCTGCTCGCGCGCGGAGCCGCCATGCGCTTTCTGCTGACCCGGCTCTACGACTGGCTGCACACGCCCGCGGATGCCTTCGTGCAGCGCAAGGATCCGCTGGAATACCTGTCGAAGCTCACCTTCCACAAGGCGGTCTCCGGCCCCGGCGAATACGGGCTGGGCTGATTATGGCGAACGGTGGACAGGATACTGAGAATCAGGATGTCTGGCTCTGGACCGACGGGGCCTGTTCGGGCAATCCGGGGCCGGGTGGCTGGGGCGTGCTGATGCGCTGGCGCGGCCACGAGAAGGAACTGAACGGCGGCGAGCCAGAGACCACCAACAACCGTATGGAACTGATGGCGGCGATCAGGGGGCTCGAGGCGCTGACCCGGCCTGTGGCAGTCAATGTGGTGACTGATTCAACCTACGTCCGTGACGGCATTACCAAGTGGATTCACGGCTGGAAGGCCAAGGGCTGGAAGACGGCTGCGAAAAAACCGGTGAAGAACCAGGATCTCTGGATGCGCCTGGATGAAGCCCTGGGTGGCCACGACATCACCTGGCATTGGGTGAAGGGACACGCGGGGCATGCGGAAAACGAACGCGCCGACGAATTGGCCCGCGAAGGTGTCCCCCGATAAGGAAAACGGGCCACCCCCGAGGGGCAGCCCGCTTCCAAACTCAAGCGATCGAAAAAGCCTTACAGCTTCTCGAGCATTTTCTCAGCGCTGGAGACGTTCAATTCTCCCGGGTTCGGCTCGATATCGAGGGCAGAAACCTTGCCGTCATCGACGATCATGGAGAAACGCTGGCTGCGCACGCCGAGGCCACGGGCGGTCAGGTCCAGTTCCAGACCGGCGGCCTTGGTGAATTCCGCACTGCCGTCGGCCAGCATGATCACGGTATCGCCCGTGCCCTGGTCCTTGGCCCAGGCGCCCATGACGAAGGCGTCGTTGACGGAGATGCAGGCGATGGCGTCCACACCCTTGGCCTTCAACTCGGCGGCCTTTTCCATGTAGCCCGGCACGTGCTTGGCCGAACAGGTCGGCGTGAAGGCCCCCGGCAGGCCGAACAGCGCGACCTTCTTGCCTTTGAAAAACTCGTCCACGGCCAGACCCTCGGGGCCTTCGTCGGTCATGGTGGTCAGGGTCACGCTGGGAAGGGTGTCGCCCACGGTGATCGTCATGTCGAAATCCTCGTCACATCAGGAATGGATTGTTGTTGCCGGACGCGATCCCACGCCGGTCTCAGGGAGATGGGGCGTCCCAGGGGTGAAGTCCAGCCGGGATGTGGAAAAGGGGCCTGGAAGGATGCGCCTCGTGGATTTAGCTGCTGTACCCGTTCACCACATAGAACACAGGGAACACAGAGGGGCACAGAGGGGCGGGACCTTCTACGCTCTGGTTTAAGGCGGCAATAGTCTTAATGAGCCGAGAGGGTGATACGATCTCCAGCGGCGAAGCCGCCCTCTTTTCCTCTCTGTGAACCTCTGTGTTCCCTGTGTTCTCTGTGGTTCATTAACCCCTTAGACATCAACTATGCGTTTCCACCTTGGCGAAAACCCTAACCTTCACAGCGCGCGGCTTTCTCCGCCAGGGCTCGAAATGACGGTGACAAAATTACGGTCACCGTAATTCGAAGCCGTAGGGGGCGTCCATGCCATTACCGGAATTCGGAAGACTGCTCCAATTTTCGCTTCCATGAGGGCCTTCCGTCCTAGTTCGGAACCACATATAAGGTGCATTCTATTCTCTTGATGTCGGTATCTTTGGAAAATCCCGAAAAGGTGCCAATACATAGAAAGCGGCTAATTCTGACCCCGCTCCTCCCTGGCAATCTCCGTCCAACTCCGCCGCTTCCGCCCCGTCGGCAACATCGACGAGATCATCGCGAAGAGCCACCCAAACACCCCGACAAGCGGTGCCCCAAACAATACCGCGCCCACCACTGACAAAATCCCCACCGCCCCGATCATGCGGGCCCAGGGGTGTTGGCGGAAGGTGGCGATGGTCCAGGGGAGGATGATGAAATAGCTGACGAACAGCAGGAACAGCGCCAGCTTCAGCATGTCCAGGTAGAGGGTGGGACTGTTTTCGGCCATGCGGGGGAGGTAGCGCGCCTGCGCTGCCAAGTCGAGCTTCAATCCAACAAAAAAACGCGCCAGCCCAGACCGGACCGGCGCGTTTCTCTTGGTCTCAGATCAAGCTTCAGCCTTTTGAGCTTCAGCCCTTTTGGGCATATCCGATGCCGCTCAGGGCCCCGTCTATCTCGTCCAGGATGGCCGGATCGTCGATGGTGGCGGGCATTTTGTATTCCTGGCTGTCGGCGATTTTTTTCATGGTGCCGCGCAGGATCTTGCCGGAGCGCGTCTTCGGCAGGCGTTGCACGATGCAGGCCTGTTTGAAGGCGGCCACGGGGCCGATCTTTTCGCGGACCAGCTTGACCACTTCGCCGATCACCTCGTCCTCGGGCCGGTCGACACCGGCTTTGAGCACCAGGAAGCCCAGCGGCAGTTCACCCTTCAGCTGGTCGTTGGCACCGATCACGGCGCATTCGGCGACGTCCGGGTGGCTGGCCAGCACTTCTTCCATGGCACCGGTGGAAAGCCGGTGGCCGGCGACGTTGATGATGTCGTCGGTACGGCCCATGACATAGACATAGCCTTCTTCATCCAGCATGCCGGCATCAGAGGTGTTGTAGTAGCCATCGAATTCGGCCAGATAGCTGTCGCGGAAACGCTGTTCGGCATTCCAGAGAGTCGGGAAAGTGCCCGGCGGCAGCGGCAGCTTGACCACGATGGAGCCGATCTCGCCCGGTTTCTGCTGCTCGCCCTCGTCGGTGAGGATTTGCACGTTGTAGCCCGGAACCGGCTTGGTCGGAGATCCCGCCTTGATCGGGAATTCGTGCAGGCCAAGGCAGTTGGCGGCAATCGCCCAGCCGGTCTCCGTCTGCCACCAGTGATCGACCACCGGCACCTTCAGTTTTTCGATGGCCCAGTTCAGGGTGTCCGGATCGGTGCGTTCACCCGCCAGGAAGAGCGAGCGGAAGCTGGACATGTCGTAGTTGCCCAACAGGTCGGCGTCGGGGTCTTCCTTGCGGATCGCGCGGAAGGCGGTCGGTGCGGTGAACAGCACGTTGACCTTGTGATCCTGAATCATCCGCCAGAACGCACCGGCATCCGGTGTGCCCACGGGCTTGCCTTCGAACATCACATTGGTGCAACCGGCGAGGAAGGGCCCATAGGCGATGTAGCTGTGACCGACGACCCAGCCCACATCAGAGGCCGCCCAATACACATCGCCCGGCTGGCAGTTGTAGATGTTCTTCATGGTCCACTTCAGCGCCACCATGTGGCCGCCGGTGTCGCGCACGACGCCCTTCGGCTGGCCGGTGGTGCCGGAGGTATAAAGAATGTAGAGCGGGTCGGTGGCATCAACATCCGCGGGTGCCGCGGGCTTGGCGGTCGGCACCGTCTCGGCCCAGTCGTAATCCCGGCCGGCCGTCAGCGGGAAAGTCGCCTGTTCGCGTTGGTAGATCAGGCAGTTTGAAACCTTGTGCGTGGCCAGGTCGATGGCACCGTTCAGCAGCGGCGCATATTCGACGATCCGCTTGCCCTCGATCCCGTTGGAGCAGCTGATCACCACCTTCGGCTGAGCATCATCAATCCGCACGGCCAGCTCGTTGGAGGCAAAGCCGCCGAAAACGACCGAGTGGATCGCACCAAGCCGCGCGCAGGCCTGCATGGCCATGACGGCTTCCGGGACCATCGGCATGTAGATCAGGACCCGGTCGCCTTTTTCCACGCCCATGTCGCGGAGCACGCCGGCGACGCGGGCAACCTCGTCGGTCAGTTCGGCATAGGTGTACTTGCGCACCTCACCACCGGCAGCCGGGCTGTCCCAGACGAGCGCCAGTTGATCGCCCCGGCCTTCGGCCACGTTGCGGTCCAGACAGTTGTAACTGGTGTTGCCCTTGGCACCCGTGAACCATCGGTAGAGCGGCGCATTGCTGGAATCGAGCACGGTGGTCGGTGCTGTGGTCCAGACGATGTCTTTCGCGGCCTCGCCCCAGAATTGATCCGGGTCTTCCATGGACCGGGCATAGGCGTCTTCATAGGCGTTTGTCATGAGCGGATCCCCCTTCGGATGACGTTTCTTCATTCAGGCGTTATTCGTGCGCTTTTTCAGGCCGGCGTCATCGCCGTTACCCTGACCCCCAATCCGGGTTAGGCCGAGTGATCGGCGCTCCCGAAAGTTGGCCCACTTTGGGCCAAAAGCTCTTTTTTTGCAAAGGCGGATTGTGCAATCTGGCAACGGAGAAAACGAAGAGGGGTGCGGATTCACGTTGCCCCCACCAAACGGGGAGAATTTGCTGTCATGCCGGGTAATATTTACGAACAGGGTTTGGAAAAAAACGACGCGAATTTCGCGAGCCTGAGCCCGCTGACTTTCCTGGAGCGATCGGCTGCCACTTTCCCCAACAAGACGGCCATCGTTCACGGGCCGCTGAAGCGGACCTGGGCTGAGACTTACGCCCGCTGCCGCAAGCTGGCTTCCGCCTTGACCAAGCGCGGTATCGGCAAAGGCGATACGGTCGCTGTCATCGCTTCCAACACGCCCGAGATGTACGAATGCGCCTTCGGTGTCCCGGCGACCGGGGCGGTCATCAACACCATAAATACCCGGCTTGATGCGGCGGCGATTGCCTTCATCCTGGATCACGGTGAGGCCAAGATGCTTATCACCGATACCGAGTTCTCCCCGGCGGTCGAAGAGGCCCTGAAACTCTGGGGCCAGGACATTCCGATTTTCGATATCGACGATCCGCTGGCCCAGCTTCCGGACGGTGCCAAGCGGCTCAGCGATTTGTCGTATGAAGACCTTCTGGCGGAAGGCGACGAGGACTTCGCCTGGACCATGCCGGCGGACGAATGGGATGCCATTTCTCTCAACTACACATCGGGCACGACAGGCAATCCGAAGGGCGTGGTCTATCACCATCGGGGCGCCTATCTGAACGCGCTGAACAACATTGTCGCCACCGGCATGGGCAAGTTTCCGGTCTATCTCTGGACTTTGCCGATGTTTCACTGCAACGGTTGGTGCTTCCCCTGGACCATGGCGGCCACCGCCGGCGTCAACGTCTGCCTGCGGAAAGTCAACGCGGCGAACATCTATGCCGCGATCGCGGAGGAAGGCGTGACCCATTTCTGCGGTGCGCCCATCGTTTTGAACTTTGTCATCAACGCCACCGAGGAAGAAAAGCGGACCTTCACCCAGAAGGTTTCCGCGATCACGGCCGCCGCACCACCACCGGCGAAGACGCTTCAATCCATGAAGGACATCGGCTTCGAGGTGACCCACGTCTACGGCCTGACCGAGACCTATGGCCCCGCCTGCATCTGTGACTGGGATACCGACTGGGACGATCTGCCGATCGAAGAACAGACGAGGCTCAAGGGCCGCCAGGGTGTGCGCTACCACGTCCTCGAAGGGATCGAGGTGATGGACGCCACCACCATGACCCCGGTGCCCCGCGACGGTGCCACACCGGGCGAAATCATGTTCCGTGGCAACATCGTCATGAAGGGCTACCTGAAGAATGAACAGGCGACGAAAGAGGCCTTCGAGGGCGGCTGGTTCCACTCCGGCGACGTCGCCGTGATGCAGCCCGACGGTTACATCAAGATCCAGGACCGGGCGAAGGACGTGATCATCTCCGGCGGCGAAAACATCTCATCGATCGAGATCGAAGATGCGATCTACCAACACCCCTCCGTCCTCTCCGTCGCTGTGGTCGCCAAGCACGACGAAAAATGGGGCGAGACGCCTTGTGCCTTCGTTGAGCTGAAAAGCGGCTTCGAGGACACGACGGAAGAAGAAATCATCAGCTTCTGCCGGGAGAAACTGGCGAAGTTCAAATGCCCCCGGCATGTGGTGTTCACGGAACTGCCGAAGACGTCCACGGGGAAAATCCAGAAATTCAAGCTCAGGGACCAGGAATTGCAGTTTGATTGAGGTAAAAAAGCTTGCCTCTTGGAAAATAGTCATATAGTCTAATTTTTGTGGAGGGGAGGACTCTGTCCTCCTTTCCGCGTTATCCCCAACATTCCGGCCCCCTGAAAAAGCCTGTCCATGTGACGGGCTTTTGTCGTTTGCCCCGATGGTTCGGCACCTTTCGCCGCCATCGGGTTTTTTTGTGTCTGGCCGGAACCGAAACCCCAGAAAAACAGGAAAACTGGGGATTACGGTGACAGTCCACTTTTTTCGTTGTGGAAGCGGCAATCAAAGAACGACGATGTTAATTAATGCACTGTCACCGTAATCCCAGGAATTGCAGTTTGATTGAGGTAAAAAAGCTTGCCTCTTGGAAAATAGTCAT
>JBMYSY010000022.1:42289-65307 GCA_049603795.1 Magnetovibrionaceae bacterium | reverse complement strand
TTGTTCTTGCCGATGCACCGCATCGCCTGCAAACAACATCCTGCTGAAAAAACAGCAAAAGCAATCTCAGTGACCCAATTGAGACGAAAACCGCTCTAGAGCCCTTCCCGGCCTTATTCAACCACCTCGCTGGCGGGCACGTAGGCGTAACCGAGGTCCTTGGCCACCGGTTCGCAGGTAACCTTGCCGAGACAGACGTTCAAGCCATTGCGCAGGTGCCCATCAGCCTTGAGAGCCGCCTGCCAGCCCCGGTCGGCCAGCGCCAGGGCATGGGGCAGCGTGACATTGTTCAGCGCGTAAGTGGACGTTCGGGCCACGGCACCGGGCATATTGGCAACGCAATAGTGGACCACATCATCGACCACGTAAGTGGGCTCCGCATGAGTTGTCGCCTTTGACGTCTCAAAACAGCCGCCCTGGTCAATTGCCACATCCACCAGGACAGCACCTTTCTTCATGGTGCCCAACATCTCTGCCGTCACCAGCTTGGGCGCGGCGGCACCCGGGATCAAAACGGCACCGATCACAAGGTCCGCCTCGGCGACACATTCAGCCAGGTTCGCCCGGTTGGAAAAGCGAGTTTTCGCCCGGCTTTCGAAATGCAGGCTAAGCCGTTCCAGGACTTCGGGGCTGCGATCCAGGATGGTGACATCCGCCCCCAACCCGACGGCCATCTGGGCCGCATTCAATCCGACGACACCGCCGCCAATCACCGCGACCTTGCCGGGTGCCACACCGGGCACGCCACCCAGCAAAACGCCCCGGCCGCCGTGCGGCTTCTCCAGCGCCGTGGCACCGGCCTGAACCGACATACGCCCGGCCACCTGGCTCATGGGCTTCAACAGGGGCAGGCCGCCGAAACGATCCGTCACGGTCTCGTAGGCGATACAGACGGCACCCGAATTGACCAGATCCCGGGTCTGGTCCGGATCGGGAGCCAGATGAAGGTAGGTATAGAGAATCTGGCCTTCGCGCAGGCGGGCCCGTTCTTCGGCCTGGGGTTCCTTGACCTTGACGATCATTTCGGCGGCCTCAAAAACGGCTGCAGCATCCGGCGCGATGCTGGCACCCGCCGCTTCGTAAGCGGCATCATCGGCACCAATCCCCAGGCCGGCACCGGTTTCGACCAGAACGCCATGGCCGTGGGCCACCAGTTCCGCCGCGCTTTCGGGTGTCAAACCGACACGGGATTCAAGTGTTTTGATCTCTTTTGGGCAACCGACCAGCATCTGCTTTCTCCTCAACAAGGGGAATATCCATCGTTGAAAAGCAGCATCCCATAGATGACATGCAAAGTGCTCGCAAAGGAGTGCAGGTTCCGGATTTTTATGGTATAATTTTCATCTAATATGGATCTTATCGAGAAATTTTCCCTTGGATGTCTTTGATCGTCGATTGTTGAACGAACTTCAAAGGGATTCCAGCCGTTCCCTTGCAGAGCTTGCAGGCGAGATTGGGCTTTCAGCCTCCGCTTGCCACCGCCGTATCAAGACTCTCGAGGAAATGGGGTTGATCGTCGGCTATGGCGCGCGGCTCGACCGAGCGGCACTGGGCCTCGAATTGGAGGCATTCGTCGCCATCTCGCTGGCCGCCCAGAGCCAGGAAGCGCTCCAAGGTTTCGAGGCCGCCGTTGCCGCTTCTCCGGACATCCGCGAATGCTATCTGACGGCAGGCTCCGCCGACTACATGCTTCGCATCGCAGCCCGAAACATGGCGGACTATGACCGCATTCACCGCGACACCCTCTCCAGGCTGCCCGGCGTCAGCTCCATGCAGTCGACCTTTGCCATCCGCGATGTAAAACCCTGGCAGGGCTATCCCGTCGGATAGAGAGCGAATATCAGGGACAGGGAAGGCCGTCCGTCCCTCCTCCGCCGCCGGTACCGCCACCCCCACTTGTTCCACCACCGGTGCCACCACCACTCGATCCGCCGCCCGTGCCGCCGCCCGTGCCACCACCACTCGTACCACCGCCACCTGCATCCACCACTTCCAGGGTGGTCCCGCCTAGAGACAGGGTCTGGCTTGTACCGGTCGTGGCATTGACGATGGTGACCGTTCCCCCGGCGACACCCACCGCCCCGGCCCCCAGGATCGGCCCCAAGAGCGGAAAGGCCGGACCTGCGAGTGGGCCAGCTGCGGTCTCGAAATCAACCAGGTCATCCCAGTTGGCCACGCCCTCCCCGTTGGTCTCCAAAAGAATGTCCACCCCGACGAGACGAATGCGCGGTACGGCAATGTCCCCGATCAGCAGCGGCAGGAAATCCACCTCGGCGACGATCGCTTCGGCCCGAAGCATATCCGGCCGGCTGCCCCAGGGGGCATTTTCCAGGCGAATGCCCTCTGCGATCAGACGCGGCGGAAAACTCAGATCGACCGAAAAGCCATCGTCGATCGACAGCTTGCGTCCGGTTTCCTCTTCCACATGAGCGATCAAGGCCTCGGTCAGGCCGCCATCACCGACCAATCGGGCATAGGCGACGACAATGGCGATCAAGGCCACAAGCAAGATGGCTTTTACGGTGAGCCGGAGACAGGAATAGAAAAAGCCGATCATGGCATGTGGTCCTTTGGAAGTCCTTCAGGGGTCTTCGACGTCGGGCGGCAGATCGAACAACTCGTCGCCTTCGGTCACCTGGTTGTTCACGAAACGCCGTCCGGGCCAGGCATGGGGGACATCTTTGGGCTGAAAGTCCTGGGCCCTGCGGGCAGCCCTGGCCATGCGCTCGTCACCCACATGGCTCTTCAGACGGTCAAGATTGGTCAAAGCCTCTTCATTTCCGAGACCCGCCGCCACCTGAAGCCAATAGAGCGCCTGATCCAGATCACGGGGCAGGCCTTCGCCATTGGCATAAAGGGCACCCAGGAGATTCTGAGCCGGGACCACACCGGCCTCCGCCGCCTCCCGGATGTGCCCTGCCGCCGCTTCCAGGTCCTTTGTCGTTCCCTGTCCGCGATAGAGCATCAAGCCCTGATTGAACCGCGCAAAACGGTCCCCCTGCCGGGCCGCGCGAGCGAACCAATCAAAGGCCTGCGCCGCATCAGCTTCCACACCCCGCCCCTGCAAATAGAGACCGGCCAGATTGTACTGGGCCGGACGATATCCCTGTTCGGCAGCGGCTCTCATCCATCCGAAAGCCTTGACCTCATCGCGCCTGATACCCTTGCCTTGCAGATAGGCGATGGCGAGATTGTATTGGCCTTGAGCGAAATCCTGATCGGCGGCCCGCTGAAACCAATGGGCGGCCTGGCCGTGATCCAGCGCCACCCCCATTCCCCGTGCATAGAGAAAGCCGAGATTGGTCATGGCATCCGGGATTTCTCCTTCGAGGGCCGCCATGCGGTACCAGAAGGCTGCCGCTTCAGGATCTTTCTCGACACCCAGGCCCAACTCGA
The DNA here is from genome assembly GCA_049603795.1 of Magnetovibrionaceae bacterium. Taxonomy (GTDB): domain Bacteria; phylum Pseudomonadota; class Alphaproteobacteria; order Rhodospirillales; family JBMYSY01; genus JBMYSY01. The sequence continues at coordinate 61,911 of JBMYSY010000022.1, read as the reverse complement.
ACAAGACAGCCAGATTGTGCCCGGCAGCCGCGACCCCCTCCTCAGCAATCGGGAACCAGTCATCGAAAGCCTGGTCATAGTCGCGCACCTTGAAGGCTTCGACCCCGTTCACGAAAGCATCGTGGGCGGGATCGGTCTCGGGCAGACCGGGATCAAGCAGCACCGGTTCGATCACCGGCGCTGTTTCCACTTCGCCTTCGCCGTCAGGAATTTCCAAGCCGTCGGTCGGGTCAAACTGCGCCAGGACAGGGTTCACCAGGACAAAGTGTACCTGGGCGAGAGTCAGGCTGATCAGGAACAGGACAACGAATCGGAACATAGCCCCGCCAGTCTACCTGCGGCATCAGGCCTGCACGAGACGCCCATCGATCAGCGTGAATTGCCGCGACTTCCAGGAAGCCGCCTGATCGTCATCATGCGTAATGAACAGGGTGGCCGTGTTCAGATCCCTGCGCAGCGCGTGAAACAGCTCCATCAATCGGACACGATTGGCCTGATCGAGAGCGGACAGGGGTTCATCCGCCAACAGCAGACGGCTTCCCGCCGCAAGGCAGCTGGCGATGGCCACTCTTTGCTGCTCCCCGCCGGAAAGGTCGCGGGCGAGCCGCCGCCCCAGGACTGTTGGAAGGCCGACGGCTTCCAGCGCCTGCTTGGCATCCAGGCGATTCCCCCCCAATCGGCAGGCCCTTGAGAGCTGTGTCCGGACGCTCAAATGGGGATTGAGGCTAAGGCCCGGATCCTGAAAAATCATACCGACAGCACCGCGCAATTCCTTCGGTCTCTTTCGGACGGACAAGCCGGTTACATCCTGGTCGAACAGAGAGAGCCGCCCGTCGCAAGGCGTCTCCAGGCCGGCAATAACCCTGGCCAAGGTGGTCTTTCCAATGCCCGAAGGTCCGCGAAGCACGACGGTCTCGCCGGGTTGTACGGTCAGGTCAACGCCGTCCAGAATCGAACCTGCGACCGGATCCGGCCATTTCAGGCCGTCTGCGACCAGGACCGGTCTGCCGGAGGCGTCCAAGGGTTCGGCTTCGGGGTATCTGAAGGGTTGGTGCTCCAGCAGCGTCAACCGCCCTGCTTCAAGCTGGTAACACCTGTTGGCCCTGTCGGCCAACAGGCCCAGCCGATGGCTGATCACCAAGAGCCCCAGTCTTTCATGATTGGCAAGATCCACCAGCAGATCCATCAAAGACGCTTCATTTGCCGGGTCCAGGGCCGCGAAGGGTTCGTCCAGAATAATGAAGGGGGCACCGGTCATCAGCACCATGGCCAATTGCAGGCGCAATGCCTCCCCGCCGGACAGGGTATGGGGGTAAGCGCCGAGTAGCCGCTCCGGATCGCGCAGGTGCAATCGCTGCAGCAGGGCCAGGAGCTCCGGTTTCGAATGGCGGCTGACCTCCATCAACTGTCGTTCAAGGCGGACAGAGGGGTTGAAGGCGGCGCGGGACTGTTGAAGAACCAACCCCACGGAGCGTCCATCCGTCGATATCTCGCCTTCTGTCAGGGTGACGGCGGGGGGCGCGACACCGGCCAGAACATCAGCCAGCAGAGATTTTCCGGCTCCCGATGGACCGGTCAGGGCGACGATCTCTCCAAAGTTGAGTTGGAAAGACACGTCTCGGATCAAGGCGTGTCCGGCGACTTGAAGGCCCAGGTTGGAGACGCTCAGCATGTTCGTCGCCAGCCTTCAGCCAGCAGGTTGCAGCCCAGGACAAAACTGAACAAGGCGGCGCAGGGATAAAGCATCAGGTCCGGTCGGGTCAGACCGGCGCTCCTGGCCTCCGCCGCCATGGCCCCCCAATCGGGGTTTGGCGGCGGCAGGCCGAGCCCAAGGAAGCCGAGCACCCCGATGCCGACCACCGTATAGCCCAACCGAAGGCAACCCTCGGCAACCAATGGCCGCCAGATGTTCGGCAAGACTTCGATCACCAGAATCCATGCCAGCCCTTCCCCCCTGAGCCGCGCGGCATCGATAAAGGGGCGGGATATGACTTCTCGGCTGAGTTGACGGGTCAAACGCAGGAAGCCGGGTGCGGCCACCAGGCCGACGACGATCAGGATATTCAGCCCCGTGGCACCCAGGCTGCCGATCAGGAAGACATAAAGCAGGACCACAGGAAAGCCGATCAGCACGTCGCCGATCCGCAGCAGCAGCCGATCAACCCAGCCGCCCCGCCAGGCAGCGATCAGGCCCAGCCCGACGCCTGTGACCAAAGCCAGAGCCGAGGCCGCCGGAGCCCAAAGCAGAACGGGCCGGGCGCCATGGACCAGCCGGGCGACGACGTCGCGCCCCAAGTGGTCCGTGCCCAGCCAGTGGGCAAATCCGGGTCCAAGAAAGGGTTCGAACCCCTGTAACGGATCAAGCGGACTGAGCCAGGGTGCAAACAGGGCCGCAAGGGCCCAGAATCCGATGATTCCAGCCCCCAGCCAGCCGCTTGCGCTCAATCTGACGGGCCTTACCCGGTCCCTGGGCGTCATTGCAACGCCCCGGCCGGTTTCAGGCTGCGGCTCGCAAGATCGGCGACCGATTGGGAAAACAGTGCGACGGCCCCGGCGATCAATGCCGCAGCCTCCAGGACGGCGACGTCGCCGGCCAGGGCGGCCCGCCAGACCAGGGTCCCAAAACCCGGATAACCGAAGGCGACCTCCACCGCGATGACCCCGGACAGCAGCCAGTTGATGTGCAGGCAGATCATGGTGATGGGCACCGACAGGATGTTTGGTGCCAGATGGCGCAGGGCCAGGCGAACACCTTGGATCCCCTTCAGGCGCGCAGCCTTGATGTAGGGACGCCCCATGGCATCAACCACAGCGGCGCGGGTCAGCCGCGCCACATGGCCGGTGGCGATCAGCGCCAGAACACCTGCCGGCAAGGCCAACTCCTGCAGGCTCGGCCCGTCCAATAACGGGCTGGCACCGGGCAGCCAGTCTAGCCAGAAAACGAAAATCGCCAAGCCGATCAGAGCCAGGGCATACTCCGGCATGGAGGTGACCAGAATGGCCCCCCAGCTGATGATCCGGTCCGTCAGCCTTCTCTTGCGGAAGCCGGCCCAGAACCCCAAGACGAGCCCGAGGGGGACAAAGATCCCGAGGGCTGCCAGGCCCAGGGTCAGACTGGCCCAGAGCCTGGGTATCAGGACGTCGTCGACAGGAGCCTGGAAAAGCAACGACTGCCCCAGGTCACCTCGCAACACGCCCCCCGCCCAAGAGAAATATCGTTCGGCAAGCGGTCGATCATAGCCCGTCGAGGACAGCCAATCTGCCAGTTGTTGCTCTGTCGCGAGCGGACCGAGGACAGCCGTCGCGAGGCGTTCCGGCGTCCCCTCTGCCACCAGAAAGACAGCGATACTCAACCCGACAAGCGTCATTACCAACACCGCCAACCGCCGCAGGGCGTGCGCGACGAAGGCGTGCTCGGCAAAGGAAACGTGCATGGCGGAGGGCCCTGAAAGGTTGCGCGCTTTTGGTGAATGCGTAACCTTTTCTACCCCAATTCGACGATGTGGAAAATGCCCAACCGGCTCAAGCGGCGCCGGCTTGGCGGTCCTCCTGTTCGTTCGCATCATCCGTGTTGGGAGTCCCCAGCACCTCCGCCAGGGAAGCCCGCGAGAGCTGCCCCGTCAGGTTGCCGTCGCTGTCGATGACCGGCAGCGGATGGTCCGCATCCAGGGTATCGGGCAAAACTTCCTCGATCAGGGAATCGGCGGAAATGGGCTCCACGGGCTCAACGTAGGTATCGAAATCGTCAGCCTTGTCAGCAGCGGCGGCCTCTTCCAGATCGGCCTGGGTGACAACACCCTGGTAGCCGTCATCGTTCACGTAGTAGCCGTATGACTGCCCGCGCATCTGGCGCAGCGCCTCGTCGATGTTGTCCGTGGTGATGCGACAGACCGGCGGTTTCATGACCGTCTCGACGGTCAGGGCACGCGCCCGGTTCACGTCGCGGACGAAGGCTTCAACATAGTCGGTGGCGGGCTCCAGGAGGATTTCCGCCGGCGGGCCTTCCTGAACTAGGGCACCATCTTTCAGTATGGCGATGCGGTCGCCGAGCCGCAGGGCCTCGTCCAGATCGTGGGTGATGAAGATAATGGTCTTGTGGAGTTTTTCCTGCAGTTCCATCAACTGATCCTGCATGCCGGAACGGATCAGGGGATCGAGCGCCGAGAAGGCTTCGTCCATCAGCAGGATTTCGGCATCCGTGGTCAAGGCCCGAGCCAGGCCGACGCGCTGTTGCTGCCCGCCGGAGAGTTGATTCGGGTATTGCTCCTCGTAGCCGGCGAGACCGACGGTCTCCAGCCATTCCTTCGCCTTGGCTTCGCGGGTCGGCTTGTCGACACCCTGGACCGTCAGGCCATAGGCTACGTTCTCCAGCACGGTCCGATGGGGCATCAATCCAAACCGCTGGAACACCATCGACATCTTGTGGCGGCGAAACTGCTCCAACTCGTCGGGGCCGAGGTCCATCACGTCGGTACCTTCGACCATGATCCGCCCCTCGGTCGGGTCGATCAGGCGGTTGAAGTGGCGGATCAGCGTGGATTTGCCCGAGCCCGACAGACCCATGATCACGAAGATATGGCCCTTTTCGATCCGCAGGTTGATATCCTTCAGGCCGACGGCATGGCCGGTTTCGGCCAGGATTTCGTCTTTCGACTTGCCTTCCCGCACCAGAGGCATGACGGACTTGGGGTCGTTGCCGAAGACCTTGTAGAGGCCCTCGATCGAAATCAGCGGATCAGCCATGACCGGCACCTCCAAGGTGTTTCTGTGTGCGCTTCGCATAGGCCTGCGAGACGCGGTCGAAGATGATGGCGAGCGCCACGATTGCCAGGCCGTTGAACAGGCCCATGGTGAAGTATTGGTTGGTGATGGAACGCAGCACCGGCTGGCCCAGCCCCGCAACGCCGATCATCGAGGCGATCACGACCATGGCCAGCGCCATCATGATGGTCTGGTTGATGCCGGCCATGATCGTCGGCATGGCGAGCGGCAGCTGCACACCCCAGAGCCGCTGCCATTTGCTGGCACCATAGGCCGTGGCGGCTTCCAGGACCTCTTTGTCCACCAGGCGAATGCCGAGGTTGGTCAGCCGGATCACCGGCGGAATGGCATAGATGATCACCGCGATCACACCGGGAACCCGACCGATGCCAAGCAACATCACCACCGGCACCAGGTAAACAAAGGCCGGCATGGTCTGCATGACATCAAGCACCGGTGTAACCCCGGCCTGAACCCGGTCGGAGCGCGCCATGGCAATGCCGATCGGGATGCCAATGGCAATCGACAACAGGGTGCAGACCGTGATGATGCTGAGCGTCTTCATCGTGTCTTCCCACATGCCGAGATAACCAATCAAGGCGAGGGCGATCACAACGCCGACACAGAGTTTCCAGGAGCGTGTCGCGGCGAAGACGATGCCGGTGAAGACAATCATCAGCAGCCACCAGGGTGTCCAGAGCAGCAGTTTTTCGAGGTTGATCAGAAACCACAGCAGCGGTTCGAAGAATGCTTCGACAGCATCGCCGTAGGACCTGGAAAAATCCCGGTAGGCCCCATCCAGCAGTTTCCGGATCGCGACCAGATCGCCGCGCTCCATTTCAGGGAACTCGAATAGCCAGTTGCCATCTGCCACGGCTCACTCCTGTTGGTTTCTCGTCTTTGAAAAGGACATAAAGAAAAACGGGGGACGATGATCTCGTCCCCCGTTCGAAAGGCACCTCTTAGAGGCTTGCCACGGCCTTGGCGACCTTGGCGGCGGCGGCGTCATCCAGCCAGGCCTTCCAGGTATCGGCGTAGTTCATCATGAAGTTCTCCATGGCGATCTGACCGTCGGCCTGATTTTCCTCGCCCCATGCCAGTAGCTTATTCATGTCGGCATTGGTGAAGGACCGCTTACCGAGGTAGGCGAAAGCTTCCGGGGCTTTTTTGGCGAATTCGCCAGTAGTGATCGTCGTCACCGGAGAGGACGGGTACATGGTCGGCTGCGGTTCAGCGCATTCGGCCTTGGCAATGCAGTTCAGGAAGTGATCTTCCTTGACGCCGGTGCCGAAGTCGACCTTGACCATTTCGTATTTACCCAGAATGGCGGTCGGTGCCCAGTAGTAGCCGAACCAGGGAGCTTCACGCTCGTAAGCGCGGGCGATGGCACCGTCCAGACCGGCAGCGGAGCCCGGATCGATCAACTCAAAACCGGCATCTTCCATCTTTAGGGCACGGAAAAGGTTTCCGCTGGAAAGCTGGCAGCCCCAGCCCGCCGGACAACCCATGAAGCCGGACTTGGAGTCATCTTCCGGGTGAGGGAACATTTTGGCGTTGGCCAGAACACCTTCGATGGTCGCCAGGCTCGGCTCCTTGTCCACCATGTACTTCGGAACCCAGAAGCCTTCTTCGCCACCGTCTGCAAGGGATTTACCGGCGCGCGCGAGGCGGCCTTCTTCAATGCCCTTGGCCAGCGGCTCGGTCCAGGTGGTTTCCCACAGCTCCGGCGCGATGTCCGGCTCGCCCTTTTCGATCATGGACGTCCCGGTCGGCACGGTATCGCCCGGAACCAGTTCGGCCTTGCAGCCGTAGCCATGTTCCAGAATGAACCGGTCCACATGGGCCAGCAGGGCCGCAGACGGCCAGTTCATCTCGGCAATCGTCACTGTGCCGCATTCGGCCCGAGCGCCGGTGGTTCCCAGAGCGGTCAGTCCAGCCGCGACAACCAGCGCACCAACAAACTTCTTCATGCAAGCCTCCTTAAGGCAATTTTTTTCCAGTCACGTGAGGCCGCCGTTGCATGCCGCTAAAGCGACATACACCCCGGAATTAGGACCGCGCGACGGCCTGACGGCCTGCCAGACAGGTTTTTGGGAACCGTTCGCGGGTTGGAAAAACGGACTAAGCGGCCAGGCAAGAGAACAGCCCGGCCTCCATCATCGGTATCTGCCCTTTTCTGCCTCTCCTGCGTCGCCCCTTGTTCGGGGCAGTTCTGCGGAAGGACTGTTTTCAGCCTTCTTTTTAGTGGACGACCCGGTACGGCCATCGGTCTGCTTTGCCCGACACAAGGCCGGAAGTGATTGTTTTGCCGCCCGAAAAACAGCGCCCCTCTCATCCCTCGGGTCACTGAACGGTCCACCGCCACAGGGCCTCATTGAAGAGACCGCGACGGACACGGGCGAAACGGGATGCTGCGGTCAGGCCGAACAGATTCGACCCTCGCATCCCGGCGGCTCCCCCCTTCGGCCTGGAAGGCCATCAACGGGACGAACACCCAACACTGATATGGTAGGGGGTTGAGCGGAGATGTCAAACGTTGCGGTAGATTGCAGTGCGGTCAAAAATCATTCGAAGATGAGCTGCGAAAAGCCCCCGCTTCAACAACCGGAGCAAGCCCCTTTCTTGAGACAGAAAACCTCCTGCGGTTCCGCGACGCCCTTCATCTCGTGGGCACCCAGGGATTCGGTCTCTACTTTCACAAGCGACGCCACTTCGGCACTCAGCAAAAGCGGACGCCCCAGTTTCTTTGTCAGCCCTTCCAGCCGGGCCGTGCGGTTCACCGCCGTCCCCATCACGGTGAAGTCCAAACGGTCTGGCGCGCCGACATTGCCATAAACCACCGTGCCCGCATGCAGGCCGACGCCAAAGTTGATCTCCGGCTCGCCACGGTGGCGTCGCATGACATTGGCCGTGGCCAGCGAGGCAAAGGCATCCTCTGCTGCATCCAGGGCGGACTGACAGGCCGTAGCAAGGTCTCCGTGCTGCGCCGTCGGAAAGACGATCAACATGGCATCGCCGATAAAACGGAGAATTTCGCCGCCGCGCGAGGTGGTCGCCGCGGCAACGAACTCGAAATAGGCGTTCAGGGTCGCCAGCATTTCTTCCGCCGATAGGGATTCCGTAATCGGCGTGAAATCACGCAGGTCCGAGAACCAAAGCGCCGCTTCCAAGGTCTCCGCGTCACCGCGCTTGAACTGGCCATTCAGCACCCGCTGACCGGTCCGGTGGCCGAGGTAGGTATCCAGAAGCGAGGTGGCAAGGCGACGGACAGCGATGGATTCCAGGATCGGGGTCAAAAGATTGATCAGGGCTTCGAACTTGGCGATGTCCGCATCCGAAAAGCCGTCGGCCCGGTCGGTGGACAAGGTCATCACGTTGATCTGACCGTCGGTGAAGATGATCGGAATCGCCAGATAATCGAAACCGCCGAGGCCCCGGATCGAATGCAGGACGCTATGATCCGACGGTTCCAATTGGGTCAATCGGCGGCGATAGGTGATACCGTTCTGATGGACCCACTGGATCGGACTGCCGCGATAGTCGTCCGATTCCGTAATGGCATGGCCGACCTGCCAGACACCAACCTTGTCCTTGCCGCGCCACCATTCCACCGCGTGGGAATAGAAGACGGGATTGATCGTCCGGATGCCGATGCGGACGCGCCAGACCGGGGCGCGAGCAGCCTCCAGGCGTTCGAACAAACCCTGGATCAACCTGCCGAAATCGCCGAGGCGACGCCCTTCCGTCACAAGCCAACTGGAAATGGAGTCCAGCGACCAACCGCCGCCGGGTAGACCGACAAGCGCTGATAACGGCTCGCTCGGCATTGGGGTGGGGCGGATGACTTGGCTCATTTTGGAAAGTTCCCCCGGGCAATGGATCAGAAAGATGATCCGGGCTGCGTCAAGAATTCGATCTCTTCCGGTGTGCTTTCGCGTCCCAGGATCGCATTTCGATGCGGGAAGCGCCCGAAACGGCGAATGATCACGCGGTGCTTGTCCGCGTAGTCCAAAAAGGCGTCGGGCAGTTCGCCGCGCAGCCCCTCAAACAGGTCGACACAGAGGTCCTGGTCTGCCAAGTCCTCTGAGTGCTCAAACGGCATGTAAATGAAACAGCGCTGGACCACCAGCAACCGTTGATCGAAACCGGCATCAAGCGCACGCCGTGCAAGGTCCAGCGCCTTGGCATCCTGGGCAAAGGCTTGCGGGCTGTCGCGATGGAAATTTCGCGATAACTGGTCCAGCAGAATGATCAGCGCCAGCATGCCCTTGTGGTCATTGGCCCAGGCATCCAGTTCCCCGGCGCAGGCCTGTTCATACAGCCCCCAGAGTTTGTCTTTCGCCTGATCGTCGAAGATCGGGCTCTTCTGAAACCATTCGGGCCGCTGCGAGCCATAGTCGGGGCTATCCGGTGTGCCGAACCAGAAATCCAGTACGGGCTGAGGGGAAGCGGTGATTTGATTTTCCATCATGTGGAAATAGCTAGGCACGGTGCGCCCGCTTCACAAGCGTCCGGCGAGCAGGTTATGAAAGCCCATGACCGCTGACACCCTCGTCCTCCAATCCGCGCCCGAAACAGTCCCTGATTGGATGGGCCGCTGCCTGGCCTCCGTTCGAGCCTGGGCGGAACACCAAGGGCTGGGTTATCGGTTTCTGGATGACGAAATCTTCGAAGCCTTGCCGGATGGTCTTCTGGAGAAAGTCGGACGCCGACGCCAGATGGCGGCCGATCTGGCTAGGCTCTTGGAAATCAGACGGCTGTTGGAAAACGGGGCCGGTCGGGTTGTCTGGCTGGATGCGGATGTCTTCCTGCCCAAGATTGAAGTGCCAATGCCGAACGATGGCGGGGCGGGATACTTGATCGGGCGGGAAGTCTGGATTCAACCCGGACAAAAGGGGTGCAAGGCTTACACGAACTGCCACAATGCCTTCCTGCGGTTCGACGCAGGCAATCCCCTGTTGGACTTTCTGATTCACACGACGGGGCGGCTGTTGATGACGGCGGACCTCTCCCGCGTGCCACCACAGTTTGCCGGCCCGAAGCTGCTGAGCGCGCTGCATGGCATCTCTCCGTTTGATCTGACCGACTTCGTCGCCATGGCAAGCCCGCTGGTTCTCCGTGACCTGGCGACGGGGGGCGGGGCCGCATTGGAGATGCTGCGGCATAGGACAGAAGGCGAGATCGGCGGTTGGAACCTCTGCGGCTCGCTTTCCGGTCGGGTCAGCGATGGGATCGATGTCACCGACGCCCTGCTTGACCGCGCAATGACGGCTCTTTCAGCTGGCAATGGATCTGAATGATCAGATGTGGTCGATGATGTGGATAAAGCTGCCGATGACGTTCCGGCGGCGTTGGCCCATGCGGCCCATGGACTTGCCCTTGGCGTCCTTCACTGAAAACACCGGCTTGTCGGTTTTCTCGGACTGGATGGTCGCATAGTGGAATTCGTGCCCGCGCATCCGAAGGCCTGCCTTGCCGAGCGGACAGTCGATCAACAGACGGACTTCCCGGTAGCCGAGGTGAAGCTTGCGTTCCTCAAAGGAGCATTCCAGGTCCAGCACGCCGCACATCTCGTGGCGGGTGCCCTCCCTATCCACGAGCCCCCTGCCCAGCACCATGTAGCCGCCGCATTCGCCAATCACCTGGCGACCGCCGCCGGCCAGGGACTGCATACCTTCCTTAAAGGTCTCGGCGGCGGCAAGTTGTCCGGCGTAAAGTTCCGGATAGCCGCCCGGCAGGTAACAGGCATCGACGCTGAAATCGGGACGTTCGTTGTTCAACGGCGAAAAGGGATAGACTTCGGCACCTGCCGCCCGCCAGTCGCGCAAAAGATGCGGATAGGTGAAGGTGAAGGCCGCATCATGGGCGATCGCGATACGCTGGCCCGGTACATATGCGGGCAGGCGCTCTTCCGTCCCGATCGGCGGGCTGATTGCCAGAGCCTTCAGGGCATCCAGATCAATCGCCTTTTCGATGGCGTCCGCCGCCCGGTCGATGAACCCCTCCAGATCGCCATGTTCGCGCGCTTGAACCAGGCCTAAGTGCCGTTCGGCCAGAACAAGGCCCGGATCGCGGCGCAGACACCCCAGAACGGGCAGGTCCAGGGGCTCGCAGGCTTCCCGTAGCAGGGTCTCGTGAGCGTCAGAGCCGACCCGGTTGAAGATCACACCCGCCACACGGACATCGGCTCGCCAGGTTGCAAAACCGTGAACCAGCGCGGCTGCGGAACCGGCCTGGGCCGCCGCATCGACCACCAGAATCACCGGCGCTTCCAGGGCGGCGGCCAGATCAGCGGTCGAACCCGTTCCGGCACCGGAGCCGTCGAAGAGGCCCATTACGCCTTCGCCGACAACGAGGTCAGCCTCGAAACAAGCCCGGAGGTAAAGATGTTCCAGGGTTTCCGGGCGCATGGCCCAGCCATCCAGGTTGAAGCAGACCCGGCCCGAAGCGGCCTGGTGAAAGCCCGGATCGATGTAGTCCGGCCCCACCTTGAAAGAGCCCGCCTCCATCCCGCTGCGCTTCAAGGCCCTGAGGATTCCCAGGGTCACGGTCGTCTTGCCGGAGCCGCTGCCGGGCGCCGCGATCATCAGGGTCGGCGTCGCCATGTCCCTATCCCGCCTGCTGGCTCTTTTGCCGATGCAGGGGGTCAGCGTTGAGAATGCGGCCCTGCAGCGCCCCCAACCAGTCCAACCCGTCGCGGAGCTTGACCACCTCGCCAACGACGACGATGGACGGCGGCAGCGTACCGGCCGCTTTCACGTCGGCGGCACAGGCCCCGAGCGTCGTCTCCAAAACGCACTGATCCGGCGTCGTGGCCGCTGAGACGACGGCCACCGGCTCGTCCGCCGGGCGCCCCCCCGCAATCAACAGCCCTGCGATCCTGTCCAGTTTGGCCAGAGCCATATAGAAGACGATCACCGGAGACCCCTTGGCAAGCGAAGCCCAGTCGAGGGCGTCCGGTACGTCCCCACTGGCAGCATGACCCGTAATGAAGGTTACGGCGGAATTGCAATCGCGATGGGTGACCGGGATCCCGGCATATTCCAACCCGCCGATGCCAGCGCTGATCCCCGGTATCAGACGGAACGGAATTCCGGCCTCGACCAGGGCCAAGGCCTCTTCTCCGCCGCGCCCGAAAACAAAGGGGTCGCCCCCTTTCAGGCGCAGCACGCGAAGGCCGCTGCGCGCCAATTCGATCAGCCGGTTGGAGATATCGGGCTGTTTCGGAGAGGGCCTGCCCCCGCGCTTGCCCGCATGGATCATCCGAGCGCCCGATCGTGCCAGGGTCAAGATTTCCGGCGAGACCAGGGCGTCATGGACCACCACATCCGCCTGGGACAGCGCATTCAGGGCGTGGACCGTCAAGAGCCCCGCGTCCCCCGGCCCGGCACCCACTAGCCAGACCCAGCCCGCCTCGAAGGTCGGCAGGCCGGCAGGCAAGCGGATATCGGTCGTGATCGAGGTCGGTGCGGACAAATCTGGTTCCCCAAAAGCAATCCGGCAGGGCGTGACCCCGCCAGAATTGGGATTGTATACTCTCGCCATGTCCGAGACACCAGGGTTGACGTCACCCCAACCACCAAACCGCAAGCCCGATGGCCCGCTTCGCAAAGGCTGGACGACGGGAGCCTGTGCGGCTGCCGGTGCCAAGGCGGCCCTCATCAGGCTGGTCGACGGGCTGTTCCCGGACAGCGTGACGATCCGATTACCCAAGGGCCAAACCCCGACCTTTTTTCTGGCGGAGACCGCCGCAGGCGAAGGCTGGGCGGAGGTCGGCATCACCAAGGACGCCGGAGACGACCCCGACGTCACCCATGGAGCCTTGATCAAAACACGGGTCGAGAGGATGCAAATGGGCACCGGGCTGCGCTTCGCCGCCGGGGAAGGCGTCGGCACCGTGACCAAACCCGGCCTGCCGATCCCGCCCGGAGAACCGGCGATCAATCCGGGACCGCGGGCCATCATCCGGGAGGCCCTGGACAGTGTCGATGGCGCTATTCCGGATCTCAAGGTGACCGTCTCCATACCGGGCGGCGAGGCTTTGGCCCGGAAGACCTTGAACGGGCGGCTCGGTATCCTGGGGGGGCTATCGGTTCTGGGCACCACGGGCATTGTGCAGCCCTTTTCCTGCGCCGCCTGGATCGCCTCGATCCACCGTGGGATCGATGTGGCCCGCGCAGAAGGGCTGGACCACGTCGCGGCATGCACCGGGTCCACGTCCGAACGCGCTGTAACCCAGGTCTTGCAGCTGCCGGAATCGGCCCTGCTGGATATGGGGGACTTCGCCGGGGGCACGCTGAAGTACCTGAGGGACCATCCGATCGGGCGGCTGACCATCGCCGGCGGCTTTGCAAAGCTGGCGAAACTGGCGCGTGGAGACCTGGATCTGCATTCCAGCCGGTCGCGGGTCGATCACGACTTCCTGGCCTCCCTGATCGATGTTCCCTCCTGCGCCGAGGCCGTTCGGGGGGCCAACACGGCCATGGAAGCCCTTGGCCTCGCAGAGGCCTCGGGTGAGCCCCTGGCTGATCGCATTGCCGACCGGGCACGGGGTCAATCCCTCGACGTCCTCCGAGACAATGGCATGACGGTCGAGGTTCTGGTCGTTGACCGAGAAGGCCGGATCGTCGGACGGAGTGCGGAGGCGTGAACGTCCTGATCCTGGGCGGTACCACCGAGGCGCGGCTGTTGGCTGAGGCCGCGGCGGACCGGGGCCACAGGGTCACGACCTCGCTCGCCGGGCGCACGCAAGCCCCACGCCTGCCCGCCGGGGCCGTGGTCTCAGGCGGTTTCGGCGGGGTGCATGGACTGAAGGCCTTTCTGGATCAAGAGCGGATCGAAGCTTTGATCGACGCGACCCACCCCTTTGCCGCAACGATTTCCACCAGCGCCCGTCAGGCCGCCTGTGAGGCGAATGTCGCCTTCCTGCAGCTGGAACGCAGGCCCTGGCGACGGCAGCGGGGTGACCGGTGGACTATGGTGAACTCGCCCGCCCGGGCAGCCCTCAGGCTGGCATCAGGCCGCTATGGTTCCCGCCCCCTGTTGACGCTGGGCGCACAGGAACTGGCACCCTTCCGGGCGTTGCCGGGATGGGCTTTAGGTGGAAGGACGACGGTTGCGCGCCTGATCGAACCCGTGGCGGACCCGGGGCGGCTCCTGCTGCTATCGGCCCGAGGCCCCTTCTCGCTGGAGGACGAATTGAACCTGATGGCCGAACTCGGGACAACGGTCCTGGTGACCAAGAACGCCGGCGGCGACGCGACCGCGCCGAAGCTGACCGCGGCGCGTCTGCTCGGCTTGCCCGTCATCATGATCCGACGCCCAGCCCCCCCTCGCCCGGGATCCGTAGAGACGGTCAAGGCGGCACTGGCCTGGCTTTCCCGCCAGACCGGGGGAGACATCTACTCGTCCGGATAAATCACCGGATGACCTTGGGCCACCTCGTCCAGGATCAGGTCCTGGACCAGATCCCGCATGAACCAGGACGGCAATCGTTCGCCGGACAGCAAGGTCTTCCGGGCCTCCGTGCCAGAAATAGACAGGTAGTTCTGCCCCGGTTGTTCGATTTCGTAAGATTGGGTATCGGGGTTGAATCCGATGGCGTCAAAGAACACCGGCTCGATCTCCAAATCACCCGCCGCATCGAAGGCACGACGCGCATCATCCGGCGGATAGTATCCCCCGACGCCCGCATGATCGCGCCCGACGATGAAATGGCTACAGCCCATGTTTTTGCGGCAAAGCGCCGTGAACACAGCTTCCCGCCCACCACAGTAGCGCGGATAGGTCGAGAAGCTGGCAAGGACAATGCGTTCCGACGGATAGCATTCGAATTCGGTCAAAACGCGGTAGCTCTCGATGACGTGTTTGGCCAGGAAATCACCGGCCTTCTTTGGACCCGCCAGGGGATTGATGAAGAGACCATCCGCGCGCGTCTGTTCAAGGGCCGTCATCTGAATGAACTCATGAGCCCGGTGCGGCGGGTTGCGGCCGTGGAAGGCCACGACGCGCTGCCAGCCCTTGTGCGAAAAGATATACCGGGTTTCGGTCGGAGACAGCGACAGGGTTTGATGATCGGGGCCGACCTCTTCCAGCAGTGTTACGGCACCGCTCAGAACCTGCTCGCCCCCCGCCTTCAATCGTCTGACACCTGGATGATCCGTGGAAGTCGTTCGGAACCAATCCTGCGCTACCGCATCAAGATCGAGCGTTTCCTTGGCCTTGATCTCGAGAAGCGCGACATCACGGGCATCCGGGCCGGACAACACCACTGTATCGCCTGGGCCAAAGCGATCCGCTTCTTCGCCCGGGACCTGCAGCAGGATCGGCATGGTCCAGGCTGTGCCGTCAGGCAGGCGATGGTCTTGCAGAACCGACTGGATTGTCGACTTGTCCATGAACCCTTCCAATGGGGAAAAGGTCCCTTTACCGATGTGATGACAATCCAGGACCACCGACTCCGGCACGCACAGTCGCGGAAGGTCACCAGCATCCCGGACCTGATCCGGGGTCGCGATGCGGTTGACCAACCGTCCGCCATGGGGCGGCACCAGCAGCGAGATCATCTCGCTATCAAACGCCTGGGGCAGGCCTTTCGCCTCTCCCCGGCGCTCGAACTTGTCGATCATCTTGACCACCATGGAGGCGCAACGCACGGGATAGGCCCCGATAGCGGTTTCGGCGGCGAGAACCAGACCATCCGCGCCGTCGCATAGCGTGTTGTAGATATCGTTCAGTTCGGCCCGCGTCGGCTGGGGCTCGCGCACCATGGATTCCAGAAGGTTGGTCGCAACATAGACTTTCGTGCCGGAGGCCTTGCCCCGCTTGATGATCTGTTTTTGCACGGCCGGAATGCTCTCCAGGGCGACTTCGCGCGATAGGTCCCCGCGGTCGATCAGGATTGCCTCGCTGCGGCTAGCGATCCCTTCCAGGTGCTCCAGACCGCTCAAGGATTCGATCTTGGAAATCAGGGTCGCATCCGGGCCGATGATGCCGCGGACAAAATCCACATCTTCCGGTCGGTTGGCAAAGGACAGGGCGAAGTGTTTCAGCCCAAAGGATGCCCCGATGCGGAAAGCCCCCTGGTCGTCTTCGGTCAGCGGCGGCAATTCGATCCGGCGATTGACCGTAACCGCCTTGTTGGAACCGATGCGTCCACCGGTGATGACCCGTAGCCAGGCCCCCTCAGGCGTCTTTTCAGAGACCTGAACAAGGACGGAATTGAAATCGATGCTGATGAAATCGCCGACTTCGAACCGGTCGACGATATCCAGTGGCCAGAAATTGAACGCATAAGAGCTGCCCGGCACACGCTTGCGGGGCGCGAAGACCAGCGAATGGTGCAACAGGTCAACCCCACCGTGGACCAGGGTTCCGGTGCGAATCTGTGCCCCTTCGCTGTCGAGACAGACGGGCATGTCGGTGAATTCCCGGATGCGACGGATGGTCGGCTCCACATCGGCCAAGCGGGTATGAGAGAGGTTAACCCGGAACAATGTGACGCCCAGGTCTTCGAGCCTGGAAATGACATGTTCGTTCAGGGACGCAGGCCCCAATGTGCATAGGATGTCTTTTGACATTCTGCCGTAATCCACCTGTATCTTAACGGAAGTAGGCTCCCGCCTGTTTCATATGTGCAGCCACATGTTGGCGGAATTCCTCGGCCTTTTCCGGGAAATCCGCAAGCCTGTTCTCGGCTTCTTCACCGCCATCGGGCCGTATCGCCCGCAATGTTTCGGCCCGGGCCTGTTCCACATCCGCCTTCCCGCATGACCGGTCAAAGGCTGCAACCAAGTTGTATCGCCAGTCCGGCGTGCGAAGCGATAGCTCAAAGGTGTCCTGGAACAGGCGTTCCGAGCGGATAATCGAATGGCCACCAAAATCGGGGGCCAGGATATCGCGGCCCTGACTTTCCGGTGGATTGGGTAAGTCTGCCAGCGCCAAAGTCGTCGCGAACAGATCGACCGTATTTTCGACCAGGCCATCGACAAAACCGCCCGTCTCTCTTGGTTTGCGGATCAAAAGCGGAGCCTGGGTTGAACCGTCCGTGAGCGCGATATCCCGGAATTTCAGGGTACGACCATGGTCATGGGTGAGGATGATCGCCGTGTTCTCAAGTAAGCCCGAACGCTCCAGATAGTCGAATAGCAGCCCCAGGTTGAAGTCCATTTCCCGAACCTTGCCGGCGCGATGATCGTCTGCCTCCTCCCACCACTCGTCAGAACCTTCCCTGAGGTCGGAGTGCATCACCGCATGAGACGAAGCCCGACGGATCGGGGCGGCGGCAAGATTGCCACCGTAGTTCAGTTCGCCAAAGGGCTGATGGGGCTCGAAACAATGCAGCATGGCGAAGAAGGGCTCATCACCATGAGCATCGACGAAATCCAGGGCGTCACAGATGACACTTCTGCTTTCACGGTGATCGGCATGAATGATAAACCGCTCGAATCCCCGATGGTGCCCCGTTGCAGGACTGAACCGCAACTGGGTGGAGACACCGAGGGTGCGGTAGCCGGCATCTCGCAGCGTCTCGGGCAAGGTATCCAGCCGGTCCGGCAGGGAGCGATGATGGTCGTAGGGGTTGAAGACCCCGTGTTCAATCGCGAAGGTCCCGGTCAGAAAAGTGCTGAGCGCAGGCAGCGTCCAGGTCTCCTGGGAATAGGCTTGGCGGAACTTAAAAGCCGATTGAAAATAGCGGTCGATGTTCGGCGTAATGGAACCGCTGCCCTTTCCGTTCAGAAGGCCTATATCCGATGGCAACAGGGAATCCAGCACGACAAAGATGATATTCGGACGCCCTGCGGACTTAGGGGACGAGCTCCTTGGCCGAACATAACAAGGATCGGCGACCACCAATCCCCCTTCGCCAGAGTAACTCACCTGAAGGGGGCCGAGAGCAAAAGCCGACTTGGGCAGCCGCAAATCGGTCCAACGGTCCGGCACAAGTGGCCCTTCCAACCGGGCCACAATCTTATCGCCCGCTGAAATCGTCACATCGGAGAGAGTGGTTTTCACTGGCCTGCTGGCGAGACCCAGATCCATGGCAACCGCATCTTCCGGCAATTCAATGGGCAGCGTAGATCCACTGGGAACGGGAACGGCAAAACGCGTTTCCCGTCGGTTCAGGCAGACGCCAATCGCAGCTTTTTCTGCCTCACCTTTGAATTGTGTTTTGGTACTTGAGGCAGAGGGCACCCAGAAATACGGTCGCCCTGCCGCATCAAACCGAGGATCCGAATCAGGCGCCGACAGTTTCCGCGCCAAAACGGGAACAATCGGCGGCAAAAAATACGTACCCAACGACAACAGCCGATGGAAAAACCGCGAAACCACTGAACCAGTCACACTCTTTGTGGAAGGGGGAGCATGCAGCCCTCTGTGCGCTCCGACCGGGCCAAGCTATCAAACCACCCTGGCCTGCGAAAGGCGCTTTCTCCCCTCGGATTGGCACTCCAGGACGCCAAGCACAGGCCCAAGCCCCCGCCCAGGACATCGTCCCGCCCCAGAAATCCCAACATCGAACCATTCGCGAAAAGGGTTACCGGAAAGGCCCATCTCTTCCAGGACCCGTTGTTCAATCAAAAGTATTTGCGGATTTGAAACTGGCTCATTAAGACTGTCGCAAATCCTCGCTCCGGCAAGGCTACCGGGCTGAAAGCCTTGCTTGTCAGACTGTCAGCTTTTCATCGAAATCTCAGAATTCGTAAAGAGTATCGGCAAAGATTTCATGACGATAGAGTACTTAACAATACTGGCGGTCGTCGGCCTTTTTTCTGTAGTTCAATCTTTCTTCGGCATGGGACTACTGGTGTTCGGTACGCCGACCATGTTGATGATGGGGTACGATTTTACAACGACACTGGGCCATCTGCTCCCCGCCTCTTTTGCCGTATCGCTTTTGCAGGTTCTGACGGCCGGCAATAACCGCGCACCTGTTTCCAAGTATCTTTATATCTTATGTCTGCCCGGAATCTGCTTGGGCCTATGGTTGACAGAAAAAGGGCCACTGGAATCTTTTACTACTGTTCTAGTGGGTGGAATGTTACTGATATCCGCCCTCATTCGCTTTTCAGCGCCGCTGAGGACTTCAATAACGAAAGCCCTCGCTCGGTATGCTGCTGTCTACCACCTTTTGATGGGGATCATTCATGGGCTCACCAATCTAGGAGGAGCCCTCCTGGCTGTTCTCGCCGGCGGTCTACATGATGAAAAGCATTACATTCGTTACACAATAGCTCACTACTATCTATTTTTCGCACTAATGCAGATGATCGTCTTAGTTTTTATAGATGCTCATGCCCTAAGCCCTCTTTCTTTAATGAATGCAGCAACGTCGGGCATTGTATATCTGTTGATCGGAAATCGTATTTTTAAGATTGCCAACAATCCCGTATTTAATCACTCTCTAACAGTATTCTTGGCAGCATATGGGATTGCGGTCTTATCGAAGTTATAGACAGGGGTATTCTTCGACAATGATTGGGGCCTTCGCCCCCCTCTAAGCTTCCCTGTTCAGGCCAAAAAAAGCGGAGCCGAAGCCCCGCTTTTCCATTCTAAAGATCGGCGAATGTTAGATCGCGCCGACGAATTCCCGCACTTCACCGTTGGCCTTGGCGAGAGCACCGGCAAGATCGACGACCTCACCCTTGGCTTTCAACTCACCCTTGGCACCGGCGACGGTGGCGACCTTCTGTTCGGCGCTTTGGCCTTTCAGGTCGGATTTTTCCAGGTAGAACAGGTCCAGCAGCTCGTTCCAGACGAGGCCCGAATCCATCTTGAAGATCACGTAGGTGACGCCATCGGCCTCGACCTGCATGTCTTTGTCGATGTTGAAGCAGTAGAGCACGACCGTGATATCATCA
>JBMYSY010000022.1:0-42279 GCA_049603795.1 Magnetovibrionaceae bacterium | reverse complement strand
AGCATGTCGCGGTGCAGGAGGAAGAACCCCGAGAGGCGCAGCTTGCGGATGACCCGCAGCTCTTCGTCCAGCCGCCGCTCGGCCTCGTCACGCTCTGCCGGCTTGTAGCGCTCGATCAGGGATTCCAAGCTCGCGATATCGGCGATGTAGCCGGACAGGAAGGTGATCTTGTCCCCCTCGGTCAGCAGCGCGACCTGTTCCAGCACCTGCTTCGGCGGGTTCCGCGTTTGTGAGCTTTCGTGCATATCGCCGAGCTCAATCGCGAGATCCCCCCGGAAGGCCACGACACCAGGAGAGGCTTCCCCTAGCACGTTGTTTTGCCAAATCAATTCGTTTTCCTTGTAGGTATCCAGCAGCATATTCAACCTCGTTGATGCTTGGCGCAAATGCGACAATTTGTGTGACTGGCCGCAAGGAAGCAAAACTTGGGCCAATGAAACGGGAGGTTGTGAGTGACACGGACAAGGGCGGTTGGGGGGGGGATCGGGAGCTGTCGGGGGCGACCCTAATCCATCACCCTTTTCGTCAGGTCACGGATACGCTCTGTCAGGTATTCCACCCAATAGCGCATGAAGTCTCCGGCCTCGTCCAATTCCCGCTCGATGTCCTCGGGCCGGACGACGACGACTTCCGACTCCATTGTTGCGTAAGCTGTGGCGCTCCGTGGGGTCCCATCGATCAGGGCGAGTTCACCGAACAGCTGGTTGGGCTGGATCGTGGTCAGAACCACGGGCTCGCCGTCGTTGGAGGTAATGATCTCCACCGCGCCGGATTTCAAAAGATAGGCCGCGAGCGCCCGGTCGCCTTCCTGAAAAATCACCTCGTTCTCGCGGAAACGCATGCGGGTCAGGATGCGATCGGACCGGCTTTTTCTCGGGCGGTTTTCAGACGTCATTGGGTCAACCTCAAAAGGGTTTCGCCGGGTTTACCTCCGGCTTGAAGCCCGGCGGAAGGCGGCGGGCGGCATAGGATACCAGCACCCGGTAGAGCCCGGTCAGGAAGACATCCAACCCATCCAATTCCCCCGGTCGGTCGGCATATTCCACCAACCAGTAGGCCAAAGCATCGCGGCGATGGATTTCCGGTGTGTCAGGCCGGTTGTCCATCAACTCATGGGGCAGGAAATCCTGACAATAAGTGATGAGAAACCGCATCGCGTCGCGCATCTTCTCATCAAGGACGTCGAGCTTGCTGTGCAGTTCCTGTCGGTGGCAGGAGATCAGGGTAACATCGGAAACCGCCTCGGCCGAAGCCATGCGGTTCATATCCGAGATCACCCCCATCTCGCCGAAGATGGCCCCCTTGCCGATCACGTCGATCTGCTTCTCTTCGCCGCCCTGCAGGGTGAACAGACGGACCTGACCGGCATCGATCAAATAGGCCTCCGCAGCGCGATCTCCGCGCGAGAATATCCGGGTGCCGGCACTGTAGCTTCGCTTGTCGTAGCTCATGACCTCTGACCAACCAGACCTTATCCCAAAGGTGTTCCCAAAAGCGTGGACGGTCGGTTAGTCTATCAAGGATTCAAGTCCAATCAACGGATTGGCCCCTCAGCGGCAATAGCTGGCCGACATAATCACAAGATTCCAACCTGAAAAACCAGATGAACGGGCAAGGGACAATGGGACTGAACCTCGCACACAAGATTTTCGGCATCGCCCTGGTCGTTTTGGTCCTGCTGGTTGTCGTGGCCGTCTCCTCGGTGACCTTGACCGAACAAATCAGCGACGAGTTGGACGGGATCGCAAGCCGTCAGCTGCCCTTGAGCGACACCATCAGCAGCATCAACGTGAAGGTTCTGGAACAGGGCCTTTTGCTGCAACAGCTGTTCTCGCTGCACGACCGTTCCCCCGCCGCCCGGGACCGGGTTGAACAGCTGGGGGAGGAAACCAGCCAACTGATCAGCAAGGCCCACAGTCTGTTCCGGGAAGAGGAACGCTCCGAGTACCGTTCCGAGACGATCTTTAAACTGCATAGCGCCCTCAAGGATGTGGAAAACGCCTACCGAGCGTTCGAGCTGCATGCCCTCGAACTGCTCACGCTTCACATCGCGGGACAGGAAGCCGATTTCGCCGAACTGCTGCCTGACCTGATCGCCCAGCAGGACGCCATCGACCAGGAAATCACGGCCCTTCGTCTGCACATGGAAACGGCGGTGGACGAAGCGGTGAAGCGGGCCGACCAGGATGAGAAGTTCCTGCTCTATTTCAATGCCGTGACGACCGGTCTGGCCGCCATCCTCAGCCTCGGATTCGCCGCCCTGGTGACGTCGAAGCTGGTCAAGACCGTGCGACGCCTCGTGGAGGG
Source organism: Magnetovibrionaceae bacterium (assembly GCA_049603795.1). Taxonomy (GTDB): domain Bacteria; phylum Pseudomonadota; class Alphaproteobacteria; order Rhodospirillales; family JBMYSY01; genus JBMYSY01. The sequence goes on along the minus strand of JBMYSY010000022.1, from coordinate 39,972 downwards.
TGCCGAAGCGGTTGAAGGCGGCGATCTCGACGTCCAGGTTCCTGTGGTCAGTCGCGACGAGGTCGGACGCCTGACCCTATCGTTCAACGAGATGGTCGACGGCCTCCGTATGAAGGAACGGATCAAGGATACCTTCGGCAAATACATGGACCCCCGCATCGTCAGCCGCCTGCTGGAAATGCCGGAGCTGACCAAGCTCGGCGGCGACCGCCGCGAAATGACCGTGATGTTCATCGACCTCAAGGGCTATACGACCCTGTCGGAGAAACTGCCTCCCGACGATCTGGTTCGCATGCTGAACCTGTTTCTCGGGCGGATGGTCGAGGCCATCTCGAAACATGATGGCGTGGTGAACGATTTCCTCGGCGATGCGGTCATGGCCTATTGGGGGCAACCCTTCACGTCTGAGCGCAACCACGCCCAACTGGCCTGTGCTGCGGCTCTGGAAGCGGCCGAGAATTTCGAAAACTTCCGCGCAGCGGTGGCAGACCACATCGGCGAGCAGGCAGAAGGCCTCGACCTCGGCATGCGCATCGGAATCTCCACCGGCCAGATGATCGTCGGCAACATCGGCTCTCCCAACATGCTGAAATATTCGGTGATCGGCGATCCGGTCAACCTGGGCGCGCGTCTGGAAAGCGCCAACAAAAATTACGGCACGCAGGTCATGATCGGCGAAAACACCCGTCGAGTGGCTGGCGATTCCATCACGGTCCGCGAACTGGACCTGATCCGGGTCAAGGGCAAGGCCGAACCGACCCGCGTGTTCGAACTGCTGGACGCCCAAAAGGCCTCCGACCTGACCCCGGCGGAAGCCCTCGCCCGCGCCCAGACCCTCTACCGCACCCGAAACTGGGACGACGCAGAGGCCGCCTTCCACGCCTCAGCGATAGCCCACCCCGGCGACCCGGTTCCGGGCGTATTTCTGGACCGCATCGCGTATCTGAGGACAAACGATCCAGGGCCGGATTGGGACGGGGTTTGGACATTTGAGACGAAGTAGGCGCTAAACCCCAGAGACTGACTCACGCCTTGTACCGAGGCACAAAGTGGCTCGACGTAAGCCGATCGCACTCTAGCAGAGCATTCCAGCCGCCCGAGAAGAACCGGCAATATCGCAGGGATTTTACCCAAACAGGCGGAACAGCCTGTCCAAGAACCAAAGAACACAATGCTGCACGATTTTGCGCGTTGAATTGACGTCCAGCGCGCATCGCTGCGATACTGGCGAGAATAGTGAAAGGGCGAGGTTATGAAAAAAGAGAGCGAAGCCAAGATGGTCAAGCGTCTGAACGCCACTCTGCCTGACCCGTTGGCGCTCTATGTGGGGGAAATGACGGGCAAGGGAGCGCTCTACGAAACACCGAGCGAGTTCATCCGCGATCTGTTACGTCGCCACATGGAAAGGCATCAGGAACAGCAACGAACCGACATCAACGCCATGCTGGCCCGTTCCCTGACCGAGAACGACTACGCCCCTTGGTCGGATGCCGATCTGGAGGATGCGCGAAAGGCGGCATCATAAAGTTAAGCGCAGATGCCCCAACTTGAACGCAGTGCTCTATTCAAACGCCAATTAATCGACATCACGACCAGCTATCGCCAGCGGGCGGGTTCCCCTGTTGCACTGCGTTTTGTCGATCAGGTGAATGAGGCCATCTCATTTCTATCTGCCAATCCATTCGCCTGTGCCATCTATACCAGATTGGAAGGCGAGGCGTTCAGGAAGTGGCCGGTCGGCAACTTTCCGGTATCCGTGTTTTTCCGCCTCAAAGGGCATGACAGAATCATCCTGGAGGCACTCTATGCCCACAGAATGAACATTTCCGGGCGCTTACCGTACGAGACCGGGGAACACTGACACCCACCGCCCACCGCCCACTGGCAAGATTTTCCAACCATCCAACTGGACCCGCCCGTCAAAATACCCCACATTCCGGGTACCGTTTGTTCACCAGGGATTACGCTTCATGAAACGCTCTTCTTCCGTCTCCCTCCTCGCCATGGGGACCGTGGCCCTCAGCCTGACGGCCTGTGAGGAACAAACGGTCGATGCCGCCGTTTTCGAGAATGTTGAGCAATGCGGACTGACCGAAGGCTTCACGCTGGCCCAGTGCGAGACCGAACACCAAAACGCCGTTGCCCTGCACGAAGACGTTGCGCCGAAATATACGTCCATCGCGGCCTGCGAAGCCGACTTCGGGGAAGGCCAGTGCGGCACCTCGGAGACCTATCAGAACCAGGGCGGCGGCTCGATCTTTTTGCCGCTGATGATGGGCTACATGATGGGTTCGATGCTGGGCGGCCAGTCCTCCTTCGGATCCCAGCCACTCTACCGATCGAAAGATGATCCGGGCACCTTTCGGACAGCCAACAACGCTCCGGTCGCCAAGGGCACCGGGGTGACCAACGTGCCGAAAAGCACCACTGCCCGCCCGGCGGCAAAACGCTATACGGTGGCGCGCGGTGGGTTCGGCTCGCGCGCAGGCACGCTTGGCGGCACGCCGCGCTCCAGCTTCGGCGGCTGATTTTCCGTGAAACGGCTCGACGTTACGCCCCGGTCCGACTGGATCGAGACGGCCGAGGCCCATGGCTTCGATTTTCACAGTATCGACGGCGATCCCTATTGGGACGAATCCGCGGCTTATGCCTTCACGCTCGAGCAGATCGAAACCGATCTGGAAGAGGCGGTTGAGGCGCTGGAAGAACTCTGCTTCCAGGCCATCGACCACGTGGTCGAGAACGAAGAGAAGCTGGCCCGCTTGCACATTCCGGAAGACTATTGGGATCTGATCAAAACCTCCTGGGAAGAACAGCACCGCAACCTCTATGGCCGAATGGACTTCGCCTACGATGGCACCGGCCCAGCCAAACTCTATGAATACAATGCCGATACGCCGACATCGCTCTATGAATCGTCCATCTTCCAATGGGTCTGGCTGGAACAGGCGATGGAACGCGGGATCATCCCGGCGGGGTCAGATCAATTCAATTCCCTGCATGAGCGCCTGATCGAGGCCATGCCGGACCTGGCTCCTCTTGCCTCGAAGCTGCATTTCACCTGTGCGGTCGATAGTGCGGAAGACAAGGGCACGGTCGAGTATCTGGAAGACTGCGCGAAGCAGGCGGGCCTGGAGACAGGTTTTCTCTATATGAACGAGATCGGCATTGATGCCGAAGGTGTTTTCACCGACCTCGACGACTACGAAATCCAGGCGTTGTTCAAGCTCTACCCCTGGGAATGGTTGTTTCAGGAAAATTTCGCGGTTCATCTGAAGCAGAACGTGACCCGCTTCATCGAACCCGCCTGGAAATCGATCCTGTCCAACAAGGGCTTGATGGCCCTGCTTTGGGAAGGCTTTCCCGGCCATCCAAACCTGCTGCCCTGCGTATTCGAAGACGATCCCACGGCGGCGGAGGCTGGCGATACTTTTGTGCGCAAGCCCCTCTATTCCCGCGAAGGCTGGGACGTGGCTATCGTCCAGGGCGGCGAGACGACACATCTGAAGACGGGAGAATACGGGGAGGGTCCCGGCGTCATCCAGGCGTTTCATCCCCTGCCCGATTTCGGCGGGCGTTATCCGATGTGCGGCTGCTGGCTTGTGGCGAGCCAGCCGGCGGGGATGTGCATTCGCGAGGACAGTGGCCTGGTGACCACCGACGACGCGCGGTTCATCCCGCATTTCATCCGGGCTTAAGAAATAACCGGGATCGGCCCTTCGGCCCGGCTATGGACGAACTGGTCCACATGGCCGTTGCCGGAATCCATCATGGTCTCGGTCGGACCATGCCAGATGATCCGCCCTTCATAGAGCATGACCGCATCAAAGGCGGTTTTCTTCGCGCCCACCATGTCGCTGTTGACGGAGACGACGGTGACCCCGGTCTCTTCCACAAGGTCCAGGATCATGTCGTTGATCAGGTTGCTGGTGATCGGATCCAGGCCTGCCGTGGGTTCGTCCAGAAGCAGGAAATCCGGATCATCGGCGATGGCGCGCGCGATACCGACACGCTTCTGCATGCCGCCGGACAAATCATTGGGATAGAGGTCCGCCTCGCGCGCCTGCAGGCCCACAAGGGCCAGTTTTTCGATTGCCCGTTCCCGGGCCGCCTTGCGGGACAGCCCACCTTCCTGCAACAGGCGAAAGGCGATGTTTTCCCAATTCGGCAGGCTGTCGAACAGACCCGATTTCTGGAACAGCATGCCCATCTTCAAGCCGGGGTCGACTTGGAGCGATCCCGAACTCGGCTTGTTCAGGCCGATGATGGTTTTCAGCAGAACCGTCTTGCCGCTGCCCGAGGGGCCGATCACCACAACTGAATGGCCCCGTTCCACCTCCAGCGAGATGTCGTGCAAAACCGTCACGTCGCCGAAAGAGACGGAGACGTTTTGAAGCGAAAGCGCGGCACTGTTTGCTGTCATGGCTTCCGGTTTAACAGCCGGACAGGGGGCGCTCAACCTCTCAGACAGAACCGGCCGAACACGATGGCCCAGCTCTCAGCACAGGAGGCATGGGCAATTTCCGGGCCACTTTTTTCGGCTGGGGGGTTTAAGTTTGCCGATCAATGGCGTAAATGGTCTCTCAAGAGGGCAGGCCCGAAGCAGGCTCCCCACTCCTTACATCCAACCGAAACGGACCGGAAATTCCTGAAACGGAAAGGGATGACCCATGGCACGACGCAAACCCAAGGCTAGACCGCCCGCCTTTCAGCTGTTCAACGTGGCCTACGAAGACGGCTCCATGACCTCTAATCGCAAGGTGCCGAGTGACGCACTCGACGACACCTATGGCGAAGACATCATCGACCTCGCCCGCGCCTTCCTGGAAAAACAGGATGCCGAAATTGCCGAACGTTCAGGCCGGGCCCGCGCAAAAATTTCGACAATCAAGGCTGCCTGATCAAAATTCCGGGGCCGGATGGCCAATCCTCAAAGGTCCCGGAGGATGTCCAACGTCAGGGCGAAAGAGCCCTCTTCGGACCGGAAGGGCTTTGCAAAGTCCAGGATGATTCCGATGTGGCCGACATCGGCCAGCCAGTAGGGCGCAGCCTCGCCGCCCAGGCTCTGATAGCGTTCCACCAGCCTTTTGGTGTTCACGGGATAGACAGTGGTGTCATCCTCGCCATGCAGGAGATGCAACGCGGGACCACTGGCTTGATCAGCTGTGCGAATGGGTGTCAGGTCATCCGCAGAACCGGACCAATCCGCAAAGACCGCGCGGGTCGAACGGTATTCTTGCGGATCAAAGGCATAGGGCCCGGCGAAGCCGACGACCGCCGAGACGCGGGTCTGATCCAGCCCGACCGCATCCAGGTAGCCCCGATCCAGACCGATCAGGGCTGCGATATGGGCACCTGCGGAATGCCCCATGAGAATGATTCGCCGGTCCGGGAAGGTCCTCGCCGTCCAGGCAACGGCGCTTGCGCCGTCTTCGACGAAGGCCGGAAAGCGGACTTCGGGGTAGAGCCGATAATCGGGTATGACGACCGTATAACCGGCCTCGGCCAGAGCCTGTCCGACGAAGCGGTATTGCTGACGTTCCCCCTTGCGCCAACTGCCGCCATAGAAAAACACGATCACCGGGGCCGTGGCGGAAAAGCTTTCGGGCTCCGCCGGGCGATAGACATCCAGAACCTGGCGGGAATGATCGCCGTAGCCCTGATCGGGGCGGACCGTATAGCCGTCGTAGGGTACCAGCCGGTCGAGAGCATCAAGTGGCGCACAGGCGCTCACCAGCGACATCAAACCCAGCAGGGCGAAAGGCCCCAGGGAGAAGGGCAAGAGACGGCCTTTAAGTCGGCCGGGACGAAACAGCTTCATGGCAAGGGAACTGTGCTCAAAGTGCGCTGAGATCAAGCCTTGATCCGCTGCCCTGCCCGCCACCACTTCAGAAACGTGCCTTGAGAAACGTGAAAGAAGGCGTCGATGCCACACAAGAAGCCGAACCTGCCGACAAAGACCTGCACCGTTTGCGGACGGCCTTTTTCCTGGCGGAAAAAGTGGGCCAAGGATTGGGACGACGTGCGCTATTGTTCTAAGCGCTGCCGGGGCCGGAAGGCAGGTCAAGCGCGCCCAGAAGATCGGGAATCTGCTTTTTAAACGCGAAGAATCCCTTCGTGGCATGGGGCCAGCACAGCCTGTCCCAGTCTGACAGGACCCGGATCAGGCGGCCCGATTGCTCAAGCTGAGCCAGGGCAGATTTTATCTCATCCCGGACGGGGCCAACGACCGGATGGGGCGTGACGACGGGCCCCTGCCCTGACAGGACTTCTGACAGGTCACAAGGGGAAGTGACCATTCGGGGCGCACGTCCGAACCGCACCGCCAAGTGTTCAAAGGCCTGCCGAAAGGCACCTTCGCGGAAATTCATGGCCGCCTTCCCCAGTGGCCCTAGCCCGGAACGGTCGCTCGGCTTGTACAGGATAATCTCCGCCAGCGGGGTCTCACCTTCCACCAACCAATCGACCAAGAGGTCGTCTTCCGTTACCAAGAGCTTCGCCTGATCCGGCAAGGCCGTTGGCTCCGGCAGGGTCAGAGTTCGGGCCTCCGGGTGCGGCTGGGCCGGCAGGGGTGCTGCTGTCTCGTTCAATGCGTCACCGGGATCAAATCGGCCATCCGTAAAAGTCCGAATGTTTTCAGGCCGCGCCAGATAGGGCTTTCCGATGGTCTGCAAGCCCGCAACCCAGCGCCACGACAGGGTGTTGGAGGCAGGATCACCATCCATCAGATGACGATAGAAAAAATCCGCCCCCAGTTCCCAGGGCAGCTCGAGGGTGAAGACCCAGATACTGGCGAACCACATCCGCGCGTGATTGTGCAGGTATCCGGTCTCGACCAGTTCGTCTGCCCATGAATCGAAAGCCTGCAGCCCGGTTTTTCCAAGTATCGCCTGGCGATAGTGATCATCATCCAGGTGTCCACGAAGTCTATCGAGCCTTTCGCGGTAGGCGGCCCAAACCTGGGGACGATGTTCCAGCCAGCCTTTCCAATAGGTCCGCCAGAAGACCTCTTGGATGAATTTTTCCGCTTGATCAGGTCCGTGAGCACTCAGGACGGCAGCCACGACTTCGCGTTCCGAGATCAATCGATACCGGATCCAGGGGGCAAGTCCCGATACCGCCCGATGGTTGCCTGGACCGCGGTCGTGGTTCCGCCCATCAGCATATGCGCGCCCTGCACGGCCCGCGAAGCCTGCCAGCCGGTCCAGACCCGCCTGCCGCGTGGCTGTCCAACCCGTCATCCGCGATCCTTGAAACGCCGCTGCATCCAGGGGCGAAAACGCAGAAAAAGCTCGTAGAACCGGTCCAACACAAAGGCTGCCGGAGGCCACTGCCCAATGCGTCCCAGTAGCCTGAACCCCGGAACGGACCGCCACAAGGCAGCGAAAGCCACACCGCCGGAAACCAGACGCCCGTCCACATCGCGGACATGGAAACGCCCCATGGCGACCTCCCGGTCCAGGTCCGGCTGTGGTGTGCTGTCTTTCCATTGCGAAACGTCTTCCCAGCGAACCCGTTCCGCGCGGGCGCGCCTCTTGTAGAAGTCGATTTCCCGTCGACAAAGCGGACACGATCCGTCGTAGAAAACGGTCAGGCAGCCATCCGGGACCCCGGCAGCTTTTCCAACAGATGTCTCCCTGCGGGCGTCAGCTGTTCCGGTCTTCATGCTGCCCGCCAAAACCTCACGCGGTTGGCCGTGATCAAGCCGGCCACTAAAAACCACCAAGCCAAATGGCCGAGCATCGGAAGGCGTGATCTGTTCTGCATGGCGTAAGTCCTCCACCGTCCTGTCCCCATGCTCAGGTGGCTATTTCCGCTGGAGGAAGCAACGCGGCAGGGGAACTTCCTTGTAAAATCGCCTTCCACCATTCGGGACGTTTTATTCCATTCGCTGGGACCATCCGGATGACTTGCGGTTGTCGGGTGAACCCTTTAATGCTGTTGGAGGTTACACATACAAGCGGGTTAATCGAACCTTGGCCGACCGACGCATCCTGATCCTCGACGACGACCATGAACTCCGGGAATTCCTGACCCTGATCAGCGAGTCCCAGGGTTTTGAGACCTTGGCTGTTGCGACCTTCGTCGAACTGCAGAAGGCGGTGGGCGATTTTCAACCGGACATGATCATTCTGGATTTGTCGCTGGATGATGCCGACGGGGTCGAAGTGCTGCGCTACCTAGGTGTTCTGGAAAGCTCCGCGGCTGTCCTGCTGATCAGCAGCTTCGAGGAACGCCTATTGAAGAGCGCGCTCAACCTGGGGCGTTCCTTCGGACTCAATATGCTGGGCAACCTGCAAAAACCGCTGAAACCCGGGGATGTTCGGGCTGAATTGTCCAAGCTGCCGGAACGAAGTGCGACGGTACGGGAGAATGATCTCAGCTCCGCCATTTCCGACCGGCTTCTCAGTCTCCATTTCCAGCCGAAGGTCAGCATCAAGACCGGCAAAGTCCTCAGCGCAGAGGCTCTGGTCAGATGGAAAGACCCGGAACGCGGCACCATCATGCCCGATCTGTTCATCGCCTTGGCTGAACGGTCCGGTCTGATTGAGCCCTTGACCGAAATCGTCCTCGACCTTGCCTTGAAGGAAGCCACCCGCTGGCGGGACGAGGGCCTGGACATCGCAGTCGCCGTCAACCTTTCGGCGGCATCCCTGACCGATTTGGAATTCCCGACAAAGGTATCCAACCTGCTTCAGGCGACACAGCTCAACCCGAGCCGCCTGATCCTGGAGGTGACGGAAACCACGGCCATGACGGACGCCCGAATCACCATGGACATCCTGACCAGGCTGCGCATCAAGGGTGTCAACGTGTCGCTGGATGACTTTGGAACCGGCTATTCTTCCCTTGTCGAATTGCACCGTATGCCGTTCTCCGAGCTGAAGATCGACCGGTCCTTCGTGATGGACTCCGGCTCTGACTCTGATGCCCGGATCATTGTCGAGGCGATCTTGAGCCTGGCTCAGGCCTTGGGCCTTAAAGTCGTTGCGGAAGGCGTGGAAACCAAGGCCCATTGGGATATGCTGGCCGCGCTGAATTGCGACATGGCCCAGGGGTATTACATGAGCAAACCGCTCCCGGCGGATGACTTCCTGGCCTGGGTCAAGAATTGGCACATGGAACCGGCTTCGGCGGAATAGCCCGCACTTAACACCCCGCTTTTTGCGGCGGAGCTCAGACCTTCGCTTGCGAACGCCAAAGGGTCAGGGCGGCAAGAACCGGGTCGATCGTTGCCCCGAGCCGTTCAACGACAAGCTTTACATCGTCCGTCATGCCGTCTCTTGCTTGGGTTTCCAGGTCTCTGGCCAATTCTTCCAGGGCCGTGACGCCCAGGGTCGCGGCAACACCCTTCAGGCTGTGCGCTTCCCGGGCCAGAGCGGCCAAGTCCTGTTTCTCGACCGCTGCCTCGATGCTGACCAGGCGGCCCGGAAGATTTTCCGCAAAACGCCCGACAAGGCGATGGACACCCGGCGCACCAAGTTCATCCACAAGGGAATTCAACATGGACTCGTTGATTAGGTCCGACCCCCCGACAGGTTCCGAAGTTTCGACCGGGGCCTCATTTGCTTCGGCCAGGGTCGCTGCCTCCGGGGTTGGCGTTCCGGGTTTCAGCCCGGCGTGGGGGAGCAGCGCATCATAGAGCCTGTTCTTGTCCACCGGTTTTGACAGATAGCCGTTCATGCCGACCGCGAAGCATTTCTCGTCGTCGCCCTTCATGGCGTTGGCGGTCATGGCAATGATCGGGATTTGGGACGACGCACCTTCCAGCTTTCGGATTTCCAGGGTTGCCTCGTAGCCATCCATCTCCGGCATCTGGACATCCATCAGCACCAGGTCGTAGGGCAGGCCGGCGACGGCATCCACGGCTTCGCGCCCATTGGCCACCACATCGACCCGATGGCCCAAGTTGTTCAACATACCAACGGCGACTTCCTGATTGACCCAGTTGTCCTCGGCCAAAAGAATTCTCAGCGAGGACTGCTTCTGGTCCCGCCCCATCCGGGCAGAATCGTGATTGGCACCTGTTTCTGTCTCGCCCGCTCCGGCATTGGATTGCCGACAATCCTGCAAGGCGTCCAGCAATTGACGCAGCCGGGGAGGCTTGCTCAAACGGTGCCGCACATTCTTGACGTCGGCCAAGGCCTCAAAGGCAGAGGCCCCGGAATTTGACAGCAGGATCGTCGGCACTCCCGGATTGGCACGGATAAGGTCACCGGCACCATCCAGCGCGCCAATCGCGGTATCCAGGATCAAGACATCCGGGGCATCGGCTTCAATGAGCTCGGCCGTTTCGGCAAGACTGTGGCCGACAACCACCCGGGCTCCCCTATCCGTCAACAGGCGCGTGAACACGTCCGCTGCCTGGGGAACCGGATCGGCCAGCAGGACAAACATGCCCGCCAGGGAATTCTTCGTATCATCCCCATTGACCGGTTGGGACAGCTTCGGCAAGGAGACCTCGAACCAGAACAGGCTGCCCTCGCCCGGCACACTCGAGACCCCGATCTTTCCACCCATCAGATCGACGATCTGCTTGCAGATGGCAAGACCAAGGCCCGTGCCCTCGAACTGCCGCGCGGTCGAGGCATCCACCTGGCTGAAGCTCTTGAACAAGCGGCTCTGATCGACCTCGGCAATGCCGATGCCGGTATCGCGAAACTCGAAACGAACGAGCTCATCTCCGATATTGCGCACCTCCAGCGAGACTGCACCTTCTGGTGTAAATTTGACCCCATTGCCCAACAGATTCAGGACAATCTGGCGCAGCCGGCCGGAATCCCCTCGGACAAGGCCATAGAGTTCCGGCTCGACATATGCCGTCAACGAAATGTTTTTCTCCTGGGCACGAGGGGCCATCAACTCGACAGCACTTTCGACCATTTCAGCAAGATCGAAGGCCTCATTCTCGAGCTCCAGACGCCCTGCTTCCATCTTGGAAAAGTCGAGGATGTTGTTGATCAGGTTGAGCAAAGCCTCCCCCGACTCCCGAATGGTCTCGGCGAAGTGGCGTTGATTTTGTTGCAACTCGGTATCCAGCAACAACCCGGTCATGCCGATCACACCGTTCATCGGGGTTCGGATTTCGTGGCTCATCGTAGCCAAGAATTCGGACTTCGCCTTGTTGGCGACCTCGGCATTCTCGCGAGCTGTTTCCAGCTCCGCCTCTCTCTGCTTGATGTCCGAGATGTCCCGCTCGATGGCGATGAAACGCTCGACCATCCCATCGGCGGACATCAGGGGCTGAGCATCAATCGCGATCCAATAGGGCTCGCCGGATTTCTTATAATTCAGCAGCTCTGCCGAGAAGCTCTGGCGGGCCGCGATGGCCTCCCGGATGCGTGCGACCGTGACCGGATCGGTATCCGGCCCTTGAAGCATCCGTCCAGGCTTGTGACCAACCACTTCGTCAAGCTCGTAGCCGGTAATCCGCGAGAAGCCCTCGTTGATCCACTCGATGTAGCCCTGCGAGTCCGTAATGATGACGCCGTTGTCTGTCCTGGCAGCAACAAGAGACAACAGCTTGGCCTCGGCCTCGCTCTTCTTGAGGCTCTCCTCTGTGTGTTTCCGCTCCGAGATGTCTCGGACCATACCGGCAAAGCGCAGCGTGTCTCCCCAGCGGACCTCCGTCACCGTCAATTCGATGGGGAAGGCTTCACCGCTGCGGCGACGGGCTGTCAGTTCACGGGTTTTGCCAAGGATTCGGGCGCGGTCCGGGTCGCCTGCTTCCAGGTAATCCCTGAGGTAGGAATCATGGCCGCTGCGGTGATCATCGGTCATCAGCATCGAGACATTGCGTCCGATCAATTGCTCGGCGCTGTAATCAAATACCGACAGTGCCGCCTCGTTCGCATCCTCGATAATCCCATCGGGCCGAATGGTCAGGAATCCATCGGCCATGGTCGCCATCAGCGCACTCAAACGCGCCGCTATCGATTCAGCCTCGGTTTTCGACCTGGCCAGTTCAACGTTCTTGACCCGCTCGGCATCCGCCAGGGTCTCGATTTTTTCAAAAGCCACACGGTTCCGGCGCAGCAGGAAAAACAAGGCCCCGATACTGACCATGAAACAGGCCAGCACATAAGCAATGATGATCGGGAAGCTGTGCCCGCCGGTATGTGTTTCGGCGAGGAAGGCATCGACGTCGATGGAGACGATCTGGACCCCCCGAATGTCTCCTTCTTCCCAATCCGTCTTTGGGCCGCCTTCCCAACTGTTGTGGCAGGCGACGCAATCCGCCGCCATGGGAACCGGAGAGGCGAAAAGGAACTGACGCTCGCCATCAATGACCTCAAACCGGTAAAACGATTCCGCCTTTCCCGGTACCAGTTGGTCCAGGGCACCCCGGGCGAAAGCGCTGAGTTGCCGGTCCTCCCGCCAGGAAAACGGATAGTCGCTGACCAACTCGAACTGCAAAGACCGGTCCAGCCGCCTCAGATAGGCGCTGTATTCCAGAGCCAGGGTCGCCGGCAGAGGGATCGCGTTCTCCAGATTACGGAAATCGTGGGACACGGTGACATCGGACCCTTCCAACAGCCCTACAACCTCGCTGGAATAGAACGAGCGGAAATCGGACAGAACCTGATTGGCTTCCGCCGCCGTGTGCCGCAGATGGAATTCGACCTGGGATTCCTGATATCGCTCGATGAGTACATAGAGCCCGACCATGAAGCCGACCCCGAACAAGAGGGCGGCCAGGAAGAAGCCATTGCCGGGCCGGGTCATGGAATCAGCTCCGGATAGGACTCGCCCAAGGCGGCTTCGACCAGCGGAACTTTTTGTTCAAGATCCGCCACCAGAGAGACCAATTCGTCCGCTCGCCGCCCCTCTTTCGCACCCTGTTCCAACGCTGTTGCGATGACATGGATCGCCGCAAATCCAAGGGTCGAAGAAACACCCTTGAGGCTATGGGCCGCTTTTGCGAGGTCGGACAGGTCTTCGCCCTCAAGAGATGCCTTTAGGGCATCCAGACGGCCCTGAGCATTATCAAAAAAGCTTTTGATCAGCCGTTGAACGCCCGCCTCGCTCAACTCTCGTTTCAGTTCATTCAGAATAGCATGATCCAAAACGTCCGAATTCTCGCTCGCCGACCGGCCCTCTGGCGGGGAGGCGCTCTCATCGCCCCCTTCCGCTTCCGTTGTCAAAGAGGCTTCCCCGTCACCAAACAGCTCAATCAAAACGCCTTCCAAGGCTTCGCGGACAACGGGTTTCGGCAGATACCGGTCCATCCCGGCGGCAAAGCAGCGATCCGCATCTCCCTCCAGGGCGTTCGCCGTCATGGCGACAATCGGGATTTCGCCGACCGGGGGCTCCATACGGCGGATTTCCCGCGTTGCGGTCAGCCCATCCATGTCCGGCATCTGGACATCCATCAGCACCACGTCATAGGGCAAAAGGCGAAGCGCATCTACGGCTTCCTGGCCGTTGGCGGCGACATCCGCCCGGTGGCCCATGTTTTCCAGGTACCCGACGGCCACTTCCTGGTTGACCCAGTTGTCCTCAGCCACCAGCACCCGAAGATGCCCCAGACGTTTCGCACTTTCCGGGTTGGAGGACTTCGGGGCTTTGTTGGCTCTGTCTTGCCTCTCAGCGATCAGCTCCGTCAGGGGTCCGCTGGCTACCAGCTCGGCCAGGGTATTGAACAGCGTAGATTGCCGCACAGGCTTGGTCAGAAAATGATCGACCTTTTCCAGGTCAACGCTATCCCCTGCCTCATTGGCGAGGACCGAAGAGGCCATGACGATCTTTATCTCGCTGGATCGCTCATCCGCGCGAAGGCGCTCCACCAGAACCCCGCCGGACTGTTCCGGCATCAGAAGATCGACCAGAACAACGTCCACCTGGTTTTCAGCCAAGTACTGCCAGGCCTGTTCCACACCTTCAGCCTGCGCGACCTGGAGGCCCCAACCGCTCAGGGTTCTGTTGAAAATGTCCAGATTGACGGGATTGTCATCCACAACGAGGATCTTCAAATCCGCCAGGGCTGCCGCCTGTTCGCGCCTCGGTGTTTCGACCAGGCAGCCTGTGACCGGCAAGGGCAATTCAAACCAGAACAGGCTGCCCTCGTCCTTCCGGCTTTCGACGCCGATCACGCCCCCCATCAGGTCCACCAGGCGTTTGCAGATGGCAAGGCCTAGCCCTGTGCCCTCATACCGACGGGCAGAAGAGGAATCCACCTGGCTGAAGCTCTGGAAGAGCCGGTCCTGATCCTCTTCGGGGATTCCGATGCCCGTATCGCGCACGGCAAAACGGACCCAACCTTTGCCCCGATCCGACCCCATGACCTCCAGGGTGACGGCACCATCGGGGGTGAACTTGATACCGTTGCCCAGCAGGTTGATCAGGATTTGACGCAACCGGCCGGAATCGCCTTCGAACAACACCTGCAGTTCGGTCGGGATGTAGTAGGCCATCTCCACGCCCCGTTCGTGGGCACGCGGGGCCAGGAGTTCGATCACGCCCTCGACCAGTTGCAGGAGGTCGAAATCCTCAAACTCCAGTTCCAGCCGTTCGGCTTCCATCTTGGAAAAATCCAGGATGTCGTTGATCAGCGCCAACAGGGCATCGCCCGACTGGCGAATGGTCTCGGCAAAATGGCGCTGATCCTCTCCAAGGTCGGTATCCAGCAGAAGGCCGGTCATGCCGATGACGCCATTCATCGGGGTCCGAATTTCGTGGCTCATGGTCGCCAGAAATTCAGACTTTGCCTTGTTAGCGACCTCTGCACTCTCTCGTGCGGCCTCCAGGTCGGCTTCCCGGCGCTTCAGGTCGGAGATATCGTGAACGAGACCGGTGTATCGGATCTCCGTGCCGAGGCTCAACTTGGACACGGCCAGCGCAATCGGGAAAGTCGATCCGTCTTTGCGGCGTGCCACGACTTCCCGGCTCTTGTTGATGATTGTCGGACTTCCGCCCTCGCGGTAACGCTTCAGGTAACCGTCGTGGGCGGACTGGTCGGGTTCAGGCATCAGCATGGAGACATTCCGGCCCAACACCTCAAAAGCTTCGTAGCCGAACATTTTTTCGGCAGCCGGGTTGAAGCTCTCGATCCGCCCCACATCGTCGATCACGATCAGCCCGTCCAGCATGTTGTCGATGACAGACCGCAGGCGGGACTCGCTGGTCTCCAACTGCGCGGTCCGCTGGCTGACCCGTTGTTCCAATTCAGCGTTCAGCTTCTTCAAACGGGTTTCCGCTGCGTTCAGAGCCGTAATGTCACGGGCATAAATATTCACGTAGTCGGCCTCCATGACCGGAGCCACCGTCACGGCATGTACCGACTTCTGAAAATGTAGTTCCGTCTCGACCGGCTTGCCTTCCGTTCGGGCATCCCGGATCAATCCCCGTAGACCCGCGGATACCCGATCATTCGAAACGCCGTCCCAGAACACGGCCTGAGCCCTTGCCATATCGTTGGCGTATTGCAAGTCGCCATCAAAATTGCAGCGCAGGACGGGATTGGGATTTTCGGAAGGGAAACGGGCCAGAACCTCGATCTTCGACAAACTTTCGGAAAGATCGCCCACCATCCGGGAAAGAGCCCTGAAAACATCGCCCATTTCATCAGCCCTGGCCAATTGACTGGTCGGCAGCTTCAAGGTCTCCCGGTCTTCCCCCGCTTTCTTGAGCCGATCGTGGACCTGCAAAAGCGGCGACAGGATCATGCGGGAGAGCACGATCATGGTCACCACGGTGACAAAGCTCGCGATAATCAGAACAAGGCCCGCGATGCGCCAGACGTATGCGCTCAGATCCCCGGCGATCCAGGAACTGTCGAGGATCAGAACAACCGCGTCATATCCCCAATCCGGATGAAGCGCGAAGGCAACATGATAGCTCTGGCCGTCAGCACTGCGGGTCCGCTCGACGACGGCTGAGGGAGATTGCAGGGAAAGGATCAGCGGGCTGGCATCACCCAAAACAAATGCGTCGCGCTGTTCATCAATCAGAGCAACCCCTAGGACCTGGGATGCCTTCGACAACATTTCGGCGGAAGCCAAGGCCTGTTCCAGGCTCGGTTCCGGTGCGGAATAGAGCGCCGTGACCAGCCCGCGGGCTTTTTCCTCCATCGCGGCCAATTGCTCCGTCTCCCGGTTCGAGTAGGAGGGAAACAGAATGATGATCTCGATCACCACGATACCCGCAAAAACCGCGAGCGCGATGCGTCTACTGAGAGAAGAGCGGAACCCGCGAAAGAGCCCACCCAGGAGGTCATGGACCATAAAGACTTCCGAACGCTAAGGGCGATGCGCCAGCCGAAACAAAGAGTCAGCGGGCCGGTTTGCCAGCCCGTCAGTAAACAACGCCTACCACGTTCGGATCGTTCGGAAAAGGAGTCCAGAAGTATCAGGAGCTCGGGCCCTGTGGGCTAACCTCTGCAGAGCGCAATCATGAAGCAAAAAGCTGCAACCGTGCCAATCAGGCCCGCAACAATCAGAACCTTGGCCCCAAAGACGGAGAAAAGCCCAACGGTGCCTAAGATTGTTCCCGCCAGGGCAAGCGCTAATGTGCGGGTCAGTGGCACCAGGACCGCTGACGAAAGCGGCTCCACCGCCGGTGGCTGTCGATCATCAAGACGCGCGCGCTCTCCCCGCCGAATGGCGATACCGGATAAGATGGCAGCGGAGAAGACCAGGATCGCTGGTCCGGCACCCTCACCCGCAAACAACAGCCAGGCGCCGGTTCCAAACCCGAGGCCATAGGAAATCGCGGGCAGAGCCCTGATCACATAGCCCACCGGGCGGCTGACGGGTGCCTGAAATTCGTCTCGCCCGCCGATGGAATTGGCAAGAAATCCGGTACAGGACAAGAAAAACCAGGCCACCAGAGGAAGAGAGGCCAGGACAAGGGCCACATAGGACAGGCTGGTGATGTTGGAGGCACCGGTCATGCCAGCGAGTTGGAACAGCCCCCAAAGGACGAAAGGCACCCCGGTAAACAGACCGACGGCATAGGGCATGTAGCGAAACCAGGACGGCAGGCGCTTGCCGCCGGAAACAGGTGAAGGCGTGTCGAGGGTTGTCGGGCCCAGCTGGGGCGCAGCTGTTGTCATGTCTTCCTCCGGTCAAGAAATCCTCAGCCGGAGATGTGCAAGGGCGACGCTCTGCACCAGGAGACTTTCCACGAGTCGGAAGAAGTGAAGTTGGAAATCGTTTACAGACCGCCGCAAGGCGGAGCCTGTTCAAGCCTGGGTGCGGACCACTTCGCGCAGTTCCCGCTTGCGGCGGATCCGGGCCTGCAATTCGGCCGGAACCTCGACGCCATCCTTTTCCCAGGCCTCAACGGCCTCTTCCACGGACCGGGGCAAGACTTCGTCGAAGGCTTCGAGTTCCTGCAACGCCTCTTGGCGATCTTTCGGCAAAGGTTCGGTCGTTCCCATAACGGCCTCCTCAGGGCTCAAAGGCGCTCATTTGGTCATTGCGCCACATCGTAACGCGCGCTTTCCGCCACAAACAGTCGTCCAGAAGGCTGACCTAAACCTGACAAAGGAACTATTTCTAGGAACAACAGGATTCGACGCTGTTCCCTTCGCCCTTCCAGAACACCATGCCACGTTCATGATTATAGAGTTTTTTGTATTTCAGTTTTTCGCTCAAGAAGCCTGCAATCCGGGCTGATCGATTTCCGGTACGGCAGATCAGCACGACCTCCTGGTCCGGCCCTGCGACCTTGGCCAAATCATCCAGGAACGTGGGCACGAAACGACGGTTTTCGTCGAAGGCCATCAGTTTGACCGCGCCCGGCACCACGCCGGTCTCTTCCCATTCGCCGGGTGTCCGGATATCGACAACCGGCACGCCGCGAGCGGCCAGGGCCTTCAGTTCGTGGTTGTCGATGTTGTTGAACTGGCGACCTTTGACGTCCAGCAGTTCCACCTCGAAAATCAGTGTGGCATTGGGCGGTATCACACGACCCGCGCCCCTGGGGCCATAACCCAGTTCCGGCGGGATGGTCAGCTTGCGCTTACCGCCGACCTTCATCCCCTGGACACCCATATCCCAACCCGGGATCACGCGCCCCGCGCCGAGCGGAAAGGAAAACGGATCACCCCGGTCCAGGCTGGAATCGAATTTGGTCCCGTCGGTCAGCCAGCCCGTGTAGTGAACGATCACGGTCGATCCGCGAACAGCTTCAGCACCCTGCCCTACCACAAGGTCTTCCACCTGCAAGTCCGCAGCGGAAGCGGGTGAGCCCAGTGCAGGGAGAGCAAGGCCCAGGAACAGCACGAGCTGCATCATCGGCGTCTTCAAAAGGTGTCTCATGATGGGGCCTCCAAACAGTCGTTTCCGCGCCAAAACTTTGCTTACCGGCGCGCTCGGAGACTATCGCCAAAAGGCAGCAGACACCAGCAACATGGAAAGTGCGGCGAGGGTAAAACCGCGCCATCATCGATCAACTTTGCTTGTTGAGACCTGAGCAAACCCGCTATGACAAAGGGAGAGCGTCAAGCGAGAGGCGGCGCGAAGGAACCAAGGTAGGGGCGAAAGTGGGGGTGGTCATGACGGATGGATTTGACCTGCTGATCCGGGGAGGACTGTGCGTACTGCCTTCGGGCATTCATGCTGCGAACGTTGGCATCCGCGATGGAAAAATTGCCGAGATCGGCTGTTCGGCAGAGGCCAAGGCGCAACAGGTGATCGAGGCCAAGGGGCTGCATGTGCTGCCCGGCGTCATCGACACACAGGTGCATTTCCGCGAACCCGGCAACGAGCACAAGGAAGACTTGAGCACCGGAACGGCCTCGGCGGCGCTCGGCGGTGTCACGGCCGTCTTCGAGATGCCGAATACAAATCCTCTGACCGATTCGGCCGAAGCCCTGGCCGACAAGTGCCGACGGGCAAAGGACCGGGTCTGGACCGATATCGCCTTCTTCATGGGTGCCACGCCGGAGAACGCCGACCGGCTGAGCGAGTTGGAGCGTCTGCCCGGCTGTTGCGGGATCAAGATGTTCATGGGGTCCAGCACCGGCAATCTTCTGGTTTCCGAAGATGCAGACGTGGCACGGGTCTGCGCCAATGGCACGCGGCGGATGGCCATTCACTGCGAAGACGAACACCGCCTGATCGAACGCCAGCCGATCACCGAAGGGGCCTCTGTCCATGCTCACCCGGAATGGCGCGACCCGGAAACCGCTTTCCGTGCGACGCGCCGCCTAATCGGCTTCGCGCGCGCCACCAAACGCCGTGTCCATGTGTTGCACGTGACAACCGCCGAAGAGATGGGCTTTCTGAAGGACCACCGCGACCTGGCCACCGTCGAAGTCACCCCCCAGCACCTGACGCTGGAAGCCCCCGATTGCTACGACCGCATCGGCACCCGCGCGCAGATGAACCCGCCGATCCGGGACCGCCTGCACCGCGAAGCGCTTTGGCGCGCCATCGAACAGGGGCTGGTGGACGTGATCGGTTCCGACCACGCGCCGCACACCTTGGAAGAAAAGGCCAAACCCTATCCGAAATCGCCGTCGGGCATGCCGGGCGTACAAACCCTCGTGCCCCTGATGCTGAACCATGTGAACGAAGGGCGGCTCAGCCTTGAACGCTTCGTCGATCTGGTCTGTCACGGCCCCAACCGCATCTATCAGATCGCCGGCAAGGGGCGGATCACCATCGGCTACGATGCCGACTTCACCCTGATCGATCTGAAGATGCGCCGCACGATCACCGATCTCTGGTCAGCGACGCGGTCGGGTTGGACGCCCTTCGACGGCATGACCGTACGCGGATGGCCCATCATGACAGTCATCCGCGGCAACGTTGTCATGCGCGAAGGCCAGTTGGAGGGCGAGCCGCAGGGTACGGCCGTGAGATTCCAGGAATGCCTTTGAACCAAAAATGGCATCGACAGAGATCACGATCACCTACCTGGAACACCTGACCGGGCCGCCTGCTCCGCTTGCGGATGTACCGGGGGCTCGGCTTCGCTATCATCCCCAGCCCGACCCCGCCTGGTACCGGGATCGGCTGTATAACGGGGTTGGTGCGGATTGGGTCTGGTATGAACGCAGGCAGCTCTCGGATGCGGCCATCTCGGCCCTGATCCTGGTCCCGGGGATCGAGGTCTATACCGCCCACTTCAATGGCGCGCTCGCGGGTTATTTGGAGTTGAACCGGCGGGACCCGTCGGATGTGGAGGTCGCCTACTTCGGCTTCTTCCATGGTTTTACCGGCAAGGGCCTCGGCCCCTGGATGATGAACTGCGCGCTGATGACCAGCTACGGGCGCGGCGCAAAACGGGTCTGGGTCCATACCTGCACACTGGACCATCCGAAGGCGGTCGACTTTTACCGGGGCCAGGGTTTCTCGATCTATCGCCGGGAAGAACAGACGGTCGAAGTTTAACCAGCGACCACCCGGTCCCGTCCGGCATGCTTGGCCTCATAGAGTGCCTTGTCCATGCGCCGGACAAAGGCCTCTTCCGTCTCGCCCTTGGCCGCTTCCGCGAAACCGATACTGACCGTCAGCGGGACGGCCTGGCCTTCAGCCTGGATCGGTTCAGCTGCCAGGGCCGCTCGGATTTCTTCGGCGATCTTGGCTGTTTCATCAAGTCCCGCCCCCGGCAACATGGCAACGAATTCCTCCCCGCCCCAGCGGCAGAGCACATCTGTCTCGCGCAGCCGGGCCTGAACCCTTTCCACAAAGGCCGTCAGGACCGCATCCCCGGCCAGATGGCCGAACCGGTCATTGACCTGCTTGAAATGGTCGAGGTCAAACATCAGGCCGGAGACGGGTTGGCCCGTGCGTTCGGTCAGGGCGAGTTCCCGTGTCAGCGTCATCTCGAAAGCCTGGCGATTGGCCGCACCCGTCAGCTCGTCCGTCGTCGCCATCTGTTCGAGGTGCCGTTGGTAACGACCGACCGTCACGTTGGCGATTGCCAGGACGACCACGCAGACACTGGCGCTGATCGCCAGGTTGACCAGCAGGGTCCGAAGCAGGCGTGCCCCCTGCGGCACGTCGTCCTGTTCGACCATCAGGTACCATTGAAATTCCGGAACCAGGCGACTGTTCAGGAATATCAGTCCGTCTTCACCTTGGTAGGTGAAAGAACCGTTGGGGGAGCTGAGGACGCCCTTCGCGACGCTGGAGATCCCCGGTGCCTTGGTAATGTCGAGCGGGCCGTCATACTGGGCGCTGTGTACGGTAACCCCTCCCAAACGGTCGACGAAATAAACCGTGCGACCAAAGACGCGCTGGTAAGTATCCAACAGCATCTTCACGGCTTCCATTTTCAGGCCCACGCCTGTAATGCCGATCAGATTACCGTCGTAGTCGAAGACCTTGTAGTTGATGAAAATGGTCAGTCTGGAACGGTCTGCCGTATCCCAGTCCACGTTGACTTCATAGTCCGCATCCATGGCGCGCGCCCGGAAATACCAGGCGTCGCCAGGATCATCGGGGCTGACGGTCTTCAGGACACCTTCCGGATGGTAATAGCGAAGGGTCGCATCCGAGATAAAGAAAGCGGTGACGGTCCCGTAGCGTTTTTGGATTTCGGCAAGGTAGCGAATGACCGAATCCGGTTCCTGCTCACCGGCCAGCTTCCAGTCGCGCAGGAAAGTATCCTGGGCCATCACCGAGGAAATAAAGATCGGACGCAGCAGATCCTGCTGGATTTCGGAATAGATCGTGTCGCTGGTCAAGGGAAGCGTGCTGTCCGCCACCTCGTCTTTAAGCGAATCGTAGCCGACAAAGTATCCGGCCAGGCTGGTGACGATCAGCCCACCCGCAATCAGCAGGGTGACAAGGACGATGAACGTCGTTTTGTTCGGTAGCGGCATCAATATCGTCCGCGCAATGGCGCGCCTTGTGGTGTGTCCGAGGGTGGGTACCCGCCCGCTCCTCAACAGGACTGTCATAGGCGACATTGGCCGCTGCGCCAAGCTCTGTTCCGACAAAGCCATTAACGCGCATTGTGACCAAGACTAATTCGACCAATCGGCAAGATTTTGTTTGCCTGTCGGGGTTTTTTACCCCATGTCTGGAAAAACCTGACTAAAATTGTCGAATAATGAACACCCATGGGAGGCTGATGATGACGACGAGCCAAGCCGCAGGCGACGACTTTTCCGCGGATTCCAACCAACAGAACCCGCCGGGCTACGTGGACGGAAAGCCCGCGCCTCTGTTGATTGAGGAATTGACCCTGGTCCGGGAAAGGCCGACGGATGCAGTCTGGCAATGGCTGGCGCGCGGTTGGGAGGACACGAAGGCCTGCTTCGCGGTCAGCGCCTTGTATGCCTTCCTGTTTACCTTGGGCGGCTTTATCATTTCTTTCGGCTTCTATTTTGCCGGTATGCCTTACCTCGTCCTGCCTTCCATCACCGGCTTCCTTTTGGTGGGACCGGCGCTTGGTGTCGGTTTCTATGAAATCAGCCGCAAGCGGGCCGCGGGGGAGACTGCGACGCTGGGCGATGCCATGATGGCCTTTCGCCGAAACACGCTGGGAATCATGGGCTACGGCGTTTTCCTGGTGTTCCTGTTCCAGGTCTGGATCCGCCTGTCCTTTACGGTCGCCGCCATGAGCTTCCCGGGCGTCTCCCCGGAATGGCCGGCGATTATCGAACGCGCGCTGACCACCTTCGATGGCGTGACCTTCGGCATTTCGATCACCATTCTGGGCTCGATTTTTGCGGCCATTACTTTCTTTTCGGGTGCTTTCTCGATGCCGATGCTGGTGGATCGAAAATCGGTGCTGGTCCCCAGCATGCTGACATCCGTCGTTGCCGTTTGGCGCAACAGGGTGTCCTGTCTGCTCTGGGCCGGTGTGATCGTGCTGTTCACGGGCGTCGGCCTTTTCACCCTCGGGATCGGCCTCGTACTGATGTTTCCGCTGATCGGTCACGCGACCTGGCACGCCTACAAGGACGTCATCGCACAAACACTCGAGAGCACCTGATCCCCCTCGCCATAGGACAACGTCATTTGACCTGAGAAGCGCTTTGCGCGACACTCAGGCAGGGCTTTGCGAACAAAAACAAACAGCAAGCCCTTAAATGACGGGGGGAATACGTCATGGGAAAGGCCCTACGCCGGGACAATGGCGGAGACGGCACGGAGACGGTCGATCCGTTGCCTTTTCCGACGCCGGTCACAGGAGATGGGCGGGACGCCTTCTCGGCAGCCGAGATCGGAGCGATCGCCCACCTTTACCGGGGCGAGGTCTATCGCTCCACACTCTGGCGCACGAGGCTCGACAACACCACAAACTGGGCCATCGTGACCACGGGCCTTGCCTTTTCCATCTCCTTTGCCTCGCCCCAGGCTTCGGCCTTGCCGCTCCTGCTGGTGGGCATCCTGGTTGCTGTTTTCGTGCTCTTCGAGGCCCGGCGGTATCGCTATTTCAACGTCTGGCGCGCCCGTGCCCGGCACATGGAAACCCAATTCTATGCACCGTTGTTGCGGGGGGAATGCCCCGACCGGGATGGCGATTGGAACGAAATCCTCGCCCATGATTATTGTGAACCCCGCCACCACATCAGCATGCTGCGCGCTTTCGGGCGACGGCTGCGGCGCAACTATGCCTGGATCCTGGTCGTCCAGGCCATGGCCTATTATGGCAAGCTGATGATTCACCCGGCGGAGCCGCAGAGTCTGGCAGAATTCTTTGATCGTGCGACGCTGGGTCCCCTGCCGGGAGAATTCGTGATCGGTCTGGGGCTTCTGTTCCACGGTGGATGGATCTTCATCGCTGGCCTGACCCATTGGCAGGACACCCAGGTGCACCGCAACCGCAAGTCCCGCGTCGCGATGGGCTAGCCCTAGGGCGGTTTTCGACGACATCCAGCGTTCTCCAGAGGCCGTCTCAGTGACACAATAGCGACGAAAACCGCCCTAGTTCCTTGCTCACCCGTCGCTCACAACCTTGTTAGGTGCCAGTCGACCGGGCCCAGCCTAAGTTTCTTCTGAAAGGCCAAGAGGATTCCCCTCCCCTTGGCCACCGTCACCGCCACCGGCAAAAGAAGAGACCCCGCCTCATGATCACCACTCTGCTCGCCGCCATGGGAGCCATTGCGCTCGTCAGCCTGATCGCCGCCCCCCGCGCCCGCACGCCGGAAGGGTTCTTTCTGGGCGTCGACGAAAAGGGTCGGGCTCCCGGCCTCTGGACCCTCGTGCTCAGCCAGGTCACCACCTGGATTTTCGCGCGGTCTCTGATGAACGCGGCCATTCTGGGCTTTTACTTCGGTATTGCGGGCGTTCTCGCCTATGCCGCCTACTACCTCAGCTTCGTCACCGGCTGGATCATCGTCGACCGCATTCGCTTCCGGCTGGGGCATGAGAGCATCCAGTCCTTCCTAAAAGACCAGTTCGGGCGTTCCGGCGTCTTTGCTTTCAACATGGTGATCGGAGTCCGCCTGTTGAGCGAGGTTTTCGCCAACCTTCTGGTCATTGGCATCATCTTCGGCGTCGCAGGGACGACGTCCTACACCCTATCCATTGTCGCGGTCGCCTGCGTGACCCTGCTCTATTCGATGATGGGGGGTCTGCGGGCCTCACTGAAAACCGATGTCTTCCAGGCCGGTCTCTTGATCGCAGCGCTAATCGTTCTGCTGGTTTCTCTGTTCGGTACGGGTATCGTCTCGGTGCCGGAGATCATGGCTTCCAGCCCTGACATCGCAGGACCGGGATGGATTTTGCTGGCCGTCGCGGCGCTGCAGGTCTGGTCCTATCCGATGCACGACCCGGTCATGATGGACCGGGGTTTCCTCGCCGACCGGCAAACAACCAGGAAGAGCTTCCTCCATGCCGCCTGGATTTCCATTCTCTGCATACTCGCCTTCGGACTGCTGGGCCTCCAGGCCGGCCTATCGAAGGCCGAAGGCGAGGCCATGGTCGATGTCCTGACCCGGCTGTTGGGCGATCCTCTGATGGTGGTCTTCAATGTGGCCCTGGTAATCTCTGCGGTCTCGACCCTCGATTCCACGTTTTCTTCGGCTGCTCGGCTTTCCATCGTGCATATGGGCCTTGCCGAGACGACCACGAACAACGGTCGTGTCTCGATGGCGCTTTTCATGTTGGGCGGGCTTGCCTTCCTGTTCACGGGATCGAAAGACCTTTTCGCGGCGGTTGCCGTCAGTGGAACGGCCTCGATGTTTCTGGCCCCTGTGATCTTTTTCTGCGTCCTCGGTAATCAGCGGATCGATGCCTGGGCGCTCTGGGTCGCCTTTCTTGCCGCCCTCTTGGCTGCCGCGCTTTACATGCTGGAAGCCGGCGGCCACATCACCGTGATGAGCGAGTTTTTCAGCCTGGGCCACAAGTATGAAAAACTGCTGGTGCTTTGCCTGCTTGCGCTGGGCATCGGCTGCTCGGCCTTCGCGATTTCGTCGACCGTCAACGCGACCCGCCAGAAGGTCGTCTGACGAGGAAAACCATGATGCCAGATTCCTTGGAACTGGGTCTTTTGGAGGGGCCGCTGTTGGTCTTTGGGGGGCCCTACTCCAATGCCCAAGCAACGGAAGCCCTGATCGCAACCGCAGCCAGGCTCGGCATCCCGCCGGATCGCTGCATCTGCACCGGCGACGTCGTGGCCTATTGCGCGGGGGCCAAGGCGACCACCGATCTGATCCGCAATTTCGGTTGCCCCGTGGTGCTCGGCAACTGTGAAGAAAGCCTCGGCAATAGCGCGGATGACTGCGGCTGCGGCTTTGAAGATGGGACGGCCTGCGATCTGTTGTCAAAGCAGTGGTACGCCCATGCCCAAGGCCAGTTGAGTGCAGACGATCGCGCCTGGATGGCCAGCCGCCCCCGCAGGATCTGCTTTACCCATGCGGGCAAGCGCGTGGTGGCGATCCACGGTGCCTGGGCCGGTGGGCCACAAGCGATCAATCAGTTCCTGTTCAAGAGTTCGCCTGACGCGGCTTTTGCGGCCGAATTCGATGCGCTGGAAGCCGATATCGTCCTGGCCGGGCACAGCGGCCTGCCCTTTTCCAAACAAATGGATGGCAGGCTCTGGTTGAACGCTGGCGTCATAGGCATGCCGGCAAACGACGGGTCGCCCGCCACCTGGTTCCTGATGATCGACGAGTCTGGGAACCACAGCTTTCACAGACTTGTTTACGATCAGGCCGGGGCCGCGAGCGCTATGCGGCTTGCCGATCTGAGCGAGGGTTATGCCTCGGGGCTGGAAACCGGGCTTTGGCCCAATCTGGATATTCTGCCCCCATTGGAGACCAAACAGGCGGGCCTGCCTCTTGAACTGAGCTGAGGCAACGCGGCAAAATCCCAACCTGGGACGACGTCAGGCAAAAGAGCGTTTGGAATTTACGCCTGCCCGCCCAACCTGAACCAGACGAACGGCACCGAAAGCCGTCGCGCCGCCGCTCTCAAAGAGGCCTCCTATGCAGCTCACCGATTCCAAGCTCTTTCGTCAGCTTTGTTATATCAACGGCCAATGGACCGCCGCCGCCGGTGGTGCGACCTTTGCCGTCACCAACCCCGCAACGGGGGACGAAATCGCCCGCGTACCCGAAATGGGGGTGGCAGAAACGGCGGAAGCCATCAATGCCGCCAACGATGCTTTTCAGCCCTGGGCCGCCAGGACCGCCAAAGAGCGCGCCGGGCTGCTGCGCAAATGGTTCAGCCTGATCATCGACCACGCCGAGGATCTGGCGCGATTGATGACCATCGAACAGGGCAAACCACTGGCCGAGGCGCGCGGCGAAGTGGCCTATGGTGCCAGTTTTGTCGAATGGTTCGCCGAGGAAGGCCGACGCATCTATGGGGAAGTCGTCCCCTCCCACGGCCCGGACAAACGGATCATGGTGTTGCGCCAACCGATCGGCGTGGTGGCCGCGATCACGCCCTGGAATTTTCCGCTGGCCATGATCACCCGCAAGGTGGCACCCGCGCTTGCCGCTGGCTGTCCTGTCGTGATCAAACCCGCCGAAGACACACCGCTCTCAGCCTTTGCCCTTGCCGAGTTGGCGGATCGCGCCGGTTTCCCAAAGGGCGTGCTGAACGTGATTACCGGCATTCCGGCCGCCATCGGGGGTGAACTTACCGCCAACCCAATCGTCCGTAAGCTCTCTTTCACCGGCTCGACCGAGGTTGGCAAACTGTTGATGCGCCAATGTGCCGATACCGTGAAGAAGGTCTCGTTGGAGCTCGGCGGTAACGCACCCTTCATCGTCTTCGATGATGCGGACCTGAACGCCGCTGTCGCCGGTGCCATGGCCAGCAAGTACCGAAACGCGGGACAGACCTGTGTCTGCGCCAACCGCATCCTGGTGCAGGCCGGAATCTATGATGACTTCGTCAACCGCCTGTCGGAAGCGGCGGCAAAGCTGAAACCCGGCAACGGCCTGGAACCCGACATCACGCAAGGCCCGTTGATCAACCCGCAGGGCCTGGAAAAGGTCGAACGGCTGGTGAAGGACGCGGTGGATAAAGGCGCGCGTGTGGTCACGGGAGGGGGCAAACACCCCCTTGGCGGGACCTATTTCGAGCCAACCGTCTTGGCCGAGGCGACAACCGACATGGCCATGGCCGATGAGGAGATTTTCGGCCCCGTCGCCGCCGTCTATCGTTTTGAAACAGAGGCCGAAGCCATCCGCCTTTCCAATGACACACCCTATGGCCTCGCGGCCTATTTCTATGCCCGCGACTACGCCCGGATCTGGCGGGTCTCGGAAGGGTTGGACTATGGCATCATCGGTGTCAACGAGGGGATCATCTCAACCGAGGTCGCGCCCTTCGGCGGCGTCAAGGAAAGCGGCATCGGTCGCGAAGGCTCCCGCCATGGGATCGAAGACTATACCGAAATCAAGTACCTGTGCCTCGGTGGCATCGACTAAAGGACCTCAAATGACCACTTACGACTATGACCTGATCACATTGGGTGCCGGTTCCGGCGGGGTGCGGGCCAGCCGTATCTCCGGGACGCATGGTGCCCGCGTTGCCATCGTCGAGGAAAGCCGCCCGGGCGGGACTTGCGTGATGCGCGGCTGCGTCCCGAAAAAGCTTCTCGTCTACGGGGCCCATTACGCCCACCACATCGAGGACGCCGCCGGCTTTGGCTGGACCATCGAAGGTGCCAACCACGACTGGCCGGCCCTGATCGCTTCCAAGGACAAGGAGCTGGACAGGCTGGAAGGCATCTATCGCCGCCTGCTGAAAAACGCTGAAGTCGATCTGATCGAAGGTCGCGGCAAGCTTATCGATGCCCATACCGTCGAGGTTGCAGGCAAGACCTATACGGCGGAAAAGATCCTGATCGCCGTCGGCGGCTGGCCAAGCATGCCGAACATCCCGGGGATCGAACACGTCATCACCTCCAACGAGGCGCTTGACCTGCCGGAACTGCCGAAGCGCATCGTGATTGTCGGCGGCGGCTACATTGCGGTCGAATTCGCGGGGATCTTCAATGCTTTCGGATCGGAGGTCACCCTTGTCATTCGGGGCGACAACATCCTGCGCGGATTTGATTCCACCATGCGCGAAGGACTCGCCAACGAAATGCGCAAGCAGGGCATCGAAATCCTGGCCGACTGCCAGGTCGAAAGCATCGAGAAGTTGCCGAGCGGCTTTGACGTCATGCTCGACAACACGGACTGCCTGAAAGTCGATGCCGTGATGTATGCGACGGGCCGACTTCCGAACACCAAGAACCTTGGCCTCGAAGAGGTCGGCGTGAAGATGAACGACAAGGGTGCGGTGATCGTCGATGAATGGAACCAGTCCAGCATCGAAAACATCTATGCCGTCGGTGATGTCACCGACAGGGTCGCGCTGACACCGGTTGCCATCGCGGAAGGCCATGCCTTCGCGGATACCACCTTCGGCAACAAGCCCCGCACGGTGAACTATGACGACATCCCGAGCGCGGTGTTCAGCCAGCCGGCCATCGGCACGGTGGGCCTGACGGAAGAAGAAGCCCGCCGCCGGGGGAAGGTCGACGTCTACCTGTCGAAGTTCCGCGCCATGAAGCACACCCTATCGGGTCGCGACGAGTTTATCGGCATCAAGCTGCTGGTGGACCCGGAAACGGACAAGGTGCTCGGATGCCACATGCTGGGTGACGACGGCCCGGAGTTGGCGCAGGGCCTGGGCATTGCCATCAAGGCCGGGGCGACAAAGGCGGATTTCGACGCCACCATCGGCATCCACCCGACGGCGGCGGAAGAATTCGTGACGTTACGGGAAAAACTGCCCGATC
Organism: Magnetovibrionaceae bacterium; assembly: GCA_049603795.1. Taxonomy (GTDB): domain Bacteria; phylum Pseudomonadota; class Alphaproteobacteria; order Rhodospirillales; family JBMYSY01; genus JBMYSY01. The sequence goes on along the minus strand of JBMYSY010000022.1, from coordinate 10,821 downwards.
ACGACAAATGTAACGACTGATGCCGATCAGGCCCGGGGAATGGTGAAGGAGATACGCGTGCCCTTGTCCGGCTCGCTCTCGACCCAGATCTCACCGCCCTGGGCCTCGATCAAATCGCGACAGAGCGGCAGGCCGAGGCCCGTGCCTTTTTCGCCCTCTGTGCCGAGGGATCTTGTCATCCGGTCGAGCGTGAAAAGGTCCGCCTGCATATCGGGGGATATACCGACACCTTCGTCGGCAACCGAAACGACGGTGAAGTCCCCCTTATCTTCCGCTGTGATGCGGACGGTTTGACCCGGCTGAGAAAACTTCACGGCATTGGCGATCAGGTTTCGAAAAACCGTCGATAACAGGCCAGCATCAACCCGTACAAACCGGTTGCCGATTTGGCTTTCCAGGGTAACCCCCTTGTTGTCAGCCGTGGGCTGGAGCGGACGGAGTGCGGTCTCAAGAACTGCACTCAAGGAGGCGACGTCCAGGCAGGGCGAGAGGGCACCCATTTGCTTTCGGGCCCAGTGCAACAAGTTCTCCAACAGGTCATAGAGTCGGTTCGAGGCATTCAGGATATCGCGGCTGCGCTCAGAGACCTGGGCGGGCGTCAACTGCTCCGCCCGTCTGTTCAACACCTGGGCAAATCCCATAATCACCGAGAAAGGAGAGCGCAGATCATGGGCCAGGATCGAAAAAAAGCGATCTTTGGAAGAATTTGGCGGCTCCAATGCCGCCTGTGACCGGGTAAGGGCCTCGCGCGCTTGGCGTTCTTCCGTAATGTCGCGCTGAATAGCGGCAAAGTATTCGATTTCGCCATTGGCATTGGCCAAAGGCAGGATGTTCATGTCGAGCCAGTATTCCTTGCCCGTTTTGGTGTAGTTCAGAACCTCGACCCTGACAGGTTTTCCGGCCTCGAGGGCACCCCGGACGATCCTCGTGGTTTCGGGGTCGGTCTTCGGGCCCTGCAGGATGCGCGGGGTTTTGCCGATCACCTCGTTCGGCCTGTAGCCCGTCACCGTGCAGAAGGCCTTATTGACGAAGACGATTTCCGGTCCCGGATCATCCAAGGTTCCAGCCTTGGTAATCAAAACGATATCGTTCGCATGGAGCAAAACACCCCGGAGAACGGAATCCGGCAGCCCTTCAATCGCGCGCCCGATAGCCGGGTCGCCATCAAACTCACAAACGGGATGGGCGAGATGCTGATCCATCTCGGCATCAACCAAGGTGCGAGACGACAAGCAAAGAAATACACATGATTGAATATAGCCCCCCCCGAAAATGCCCCTTGGGACGAAGTCTGCGCTCTGCGGCCCAAGCCTTCCTGTCCTTTATAAGCACGAATCGGGCTGCCTTTGCACTGGAATTCATGGGAAAAGGCGGTTATGTCACCATCCTCCCATGGAACGCGTACTAGACCCGTTCCGATCTGTGCAGTTTTGAGGACCCCGAAATGGCTGAATCCTGGTCACCCGACAGCTGGCGTAACAAACCCATCGTCCAGGTGCCCGAGTATCCGGACGCTGATCACCTGGCCCGTGTTGAAGAAACGCTGAGGGCATCTCCGCCGCTGGTGTTCGCTGGCGAAGCGCGACAACTGAAGCGCAACCTTGCCAAGGTCGTCGAAGGGGAAGCCTTTCTGCTTCAGGGCGGCGATTGCGCCGAAAGCTTTGCGGAATTCCACGCCGACAACATCCGCGATACCTTCCGGGTGCTGCTGCAGATGGCTGTGGTGTTGACCTTCGGCGCGTCCCTGCCCGTGATCAAGGTGGGACGGATGGCCGGCCAGTTCGCCAAGCCGCGCTCGGCCCCGACCGAAACGATTGATGGTATCGAACTGCCGTCCTACCGGGGCGACATGATCAACGGCATGGATTTCACGCCGGAAGCCCGCATTCCCGACCCGGAACGCCTGCTCAAGGTCTATCACCAGGCTTCCGCGTCGTTGAACCTGCTTCGGGCCTTTGCGAATGGTGGCTATGCCGACCTGAACAAGGTCCACCAGTGGAACCTGGGCTTTGTGGCCAACAGCCCGCTGGGCGAGCGCTACCAGGAAATGGCCGACCAGTTGGACCAAACCCTGGGCTTCATGAACGCCTGCGGCCTGACATCGCAATCCACCCCGCAGATCCGTGAAACCAGCTTCTACACCTCTCATGAGGCCTTGTTGCTGCCTTACGAGGGGGCCATGACCCGGACCGACAGCCTGACCGGCGAATGGTACGATACCTCCGCCCACCTGCTCTGGATCGGTGACCGCACCCGCCAGCCGGACGGGGCCCACGTGGAATTCTGCCGCGGGATCGGAAACCCCATCGGCTGCAAGGCCGGGCCGAGCCTGGACCCCGACGAGCTGGTTCGCCTGACCGAGGTCCTCAACCCGGAAAACGAAGCCGGTCGCCTGACCGTTATCGTCCGCATGGGTTCTGACGGGGTCGGCAAGGGCCTGCCGCCGCTGATCCGTGCCATCGAAAAAGCGGGACGGAAAGTCGTCTGGACCTGCGATCCCATGCACGGCAACACGATCAAGAGCTCGACCGGCTACAAGACCCGCCCGTTTGACCGCATCCTGAAGGAAGTCCGCGACTTCTTCGATGTCCATGCGGCTGAAGGCACGCATGCAGGCGGCCTGCATTTCGAAATGACCGGCCAGGATGTTACCGAATGCACGGGTGGCGCTCAGGCGATTACCGATGACGGCCTATCCGCGCGGTATCACACCCATTGCGATCCGCGCCTGAATGCGGAACAGTCATTGGAATTGGCATTCTTGATTGCCGAGACGTTGAAAGAGGCCCGCAAGGCAGCCAACGGCGGTTCCATCGTGAGCCCGAAGGCCGTCGCCGGGGCTTGAGACAAAGGGTAGAGGCCCGGCAAAGCCTGGCCCCTACCTCTCGCCGCCGGTTCGTCGGGCCGGCTGAAGGAGATCGTCATGGCCAAAGACGGTTTGGGACCGGAACCGGGCATCTGGCCGGGAGAAGATCAGGTCAGTCGCTGGTCGGACAAGTACTTCCTGCGCACGAAAGAGATCGTCGGACGGTTCGGCGACAAACAGGTCACCTACGCGATCTTCATGCGCCGACCGGTCCTGTTCACGCCCCGCCTCGCGCTTCAGTGGCTTCAGGATATGACGCGCCTTAGGGGTGAGACCATCGACGTTCACCTGAACTATGCCGAAGGCGATTGGGTGGGTGCCGGGGAGCCTTTGATGTATATCACCGGTTCCATGCGGCATCTGGTTGACCTGGAGACGATCTACCTCCAGAAGCTCGGCGCTTCCTGCGTGGCCTCCTACAATGCCTTCAACATGTGTATGGACCTGCCGAAGGTGGGCTTCCTGGCCATGGACGCACGACACTGTTGTGGAACAGAGATGGCCGAGATGATGGCCTATGCGGCCTCTGTCGGCTCCAAGGCGGCCAAGGGCCAGGCCAACGTGAAGGGCTTTATCGGCAACGCCACGGATGCCACGGCACATTACTTCGGGAATACCGTGGGGCTCGGCACCATGCCCCATGCCCTGATCGGCTATGCCGGCAACACGCTGCGCGCCGCCGAGATGTTTCACGAGACCTTCCCGGACAACGATTTGATCGTTCTGGTGGATTACTACGGCCAGGAAATCACGGACGCGCTCGCGGTCTGCAACCGTTTCCCCGACCTCGCCCGCCAGGGAAGGATCGGCATCCGCCTGGATACCCACGGCGGGCGCTTCATCGAAGGTCTGGACCCCCAGAATTCCTATGCCGTCCTGGAACGCCATGTTCCGGCGGCAATCCGACGCTATCGGAACGAAACGGAGTTACGCTATATCACGGGCACCGGCGTTTCCGCCGCCGCGATCTTTTACATGCGCGAACAACTGGACAAGGCGGACTTCAAGAAGGTCTTCATCGTCGCCTCCAGCGGCTTCAACGTCGAAAAGTGCAAGGTGATGGCCGACGTCGGCGCGCCGATCGATATCATCGGCACGGGCTCCTACCTGCCGGACCGCTGGACAGAGACCTACGCGACAGCGGATATCATCTCTTATGATGGGACGGACTCGGTCAAAGTCGGTCGCGAATTCCTGCTGAAGCGGAAAGAAAACGACCTTTAACCGGAGAGGGCGATCCTGTCCTCCGCCCGGTCTAGCGTCCGCAGAACCTGTTCGACCCGATCAACCGTCCCCTTGCCGTAGTCCATCATCAGGTCCGTCCGGGTCTCGATGGCATCCAGGCGTTCTCGAAGCGGTGTCATCAACGCATTCATCAGCGCATGGAAGGAAGCCGGGGTCATGATCCAGGCAGCGGCGAACTTGCCCTCGCCTCTGTTGGGGTCCGGTCGGGCCAGATTGGAATTGATCAGATCGATCATCCAGTCCATGCGCTTGTCCAGATCTTCGAAACAGAGCGCCACCTTGACCAGGGCATCCATCATCAGCGGCTTGGTGTTCGGGTCGGCATAAAGTGCATTGAGGTTGTATTGCGCCCCAAGCCGATGGCGCAGCCGAAGCACGATCCGGCGGCATTTCTCCTGATATTCCTCCAACACCTCCGGCCCGACCATCATCCCCATGGCCATGAAGAACCCCGGCAGCATGCGCCGCGACAGGGCTGCGCCGCCGCGGCCGATCTCTTCTTCGGATGCGAAAAGGTGCGAGAAGGTCTTTACGACCAGGCGATCGAAAGGGAACTGACGGATTTTATCGAGCTTGGCCTCTTCCTTCGCCTTGGTCTGCGCCTCGGAAAAAGTCCCGAGCAGCTGTTCCAGCCCGGCTGCCACGTCGTCCGTATCGGTGCCCAGGCGCTGTCGGAAGGCCTCGAGATCAGCGGCGGTCAGGCCCCGTGCCGCGCGGCCAGGGCTTTCCAAGACGGCCAGAAGCCGGGCCACAACGTCGTCCGCAACCGACATCGCTATCGCACGGGCCCATTCGGCGGGATCATGTTGATGGTGGACCAACGGCACCTTGAAGGGCTCCTTCGGCGCGAGGATTTCCAGGACCAGCGGTCGGTCGGGATCGGGCGCAGGCGGTCTTTTCGTCTCAGGCCTGAAGACCGGTTCCGGCAAAGGTGCGGGCGCCGGTGGTGAAGCGGGGGCAGCGGGGGCAGCTGGCGCAGCCTTCGGCTTCAAGACCATCTTGCGCTTCGCCCTCTCGGGCTTTCCCGGCCCTTTTCGCAGCCGAGCCGGGCCCGCGCCACCTTTAGCGGTGCGTTCACGGGGTCGCTCAGGGGCATCTGTCGGGTGCCGGTTCGGATCGTCTTCGGATATGCTCACGTCCCGCCGTCTCTTGCCTGATCACCGGGAGAATCGGTTTGCAGTGCTCGACACCAGGATAAGGCTCTGGATACGGGCATGGCTAGAGGCGTTTCGTTGACAGCCCGCCACCTGAGCCCTAGAGAGAGCCTGCAGGAGAGAGAGCCTGCAGGCATCTGTTCAGGAGAAACCACTCGGGTGGTTGAGTGTTTGAGGATCGGCATCGCCCAAACCAACCCCCACGTCGGCGACGTGGCGGGCAACATAGAGCGCGTGCTGTCGGCCAGAGAGGCCTTGAAGGACTGCGACCTGATCGTAACCTCCGAGCTTGAGGTATCCGGCTATCCGCCGGAGGATCTGGTCCTGAAAAAGCGTTTCCTTGATGCCGTCGAAGCCGGTGTCGGACGCCTGATCGAAGCCACAAAGGACGGAGGCCCCGCCATTCTGGTCGGCGCGCCCTGGCGCGACGAGAGCCTGAACCCCTTCCAGGGAAGAGCCTTCAATGCCGCCCTGCTGCTGGACCAGGGAGCCATCCGGGCGGTGCGCTACAAGCACCTTCTGCCGAACTACAGCGTCTTTGACGAGATGCGCGTGTTTGAACGCGGCCTTCTGCCGGAGCCGGTTCCCTTCCGAGGGGTCAACCTCGGCATCATGGTCTGCGAGGACATGTGGAGCCCGCCCGTCTCGAAACATCTGGCCGAGGCCGGTGCGGACGTGCTGATCGCGCTCAATGGTTCGCCTTTCGATGTCAGCAAGATCGAGAGCCGCTATGCCTATGCCCGCAACCGAACCGCCGAGACCGGGCTTGACCTGCTCTATACGAACTTCGTCGGGGGGCAGGACGAACTGGTTTTCGACGGCGGCAGTTTCATCATGGGCGCGGACGGCCTTCGCAAACAACAACTGCCCTGGTTCGAGACAAAGGTCGCCGAAGCAAGGCTCGAAAAGACGACGGACGGATGGCGCTTCATGGCGACCGAGCCGCTGGCCGAACCGGACCCTCTGCTGGAAAACATCTACCAAGCCGTTCAACTGGGACTGCGCGACTACGTTGGCAAGAATGGCTTTCCGGGCGTGGTGCTGGGCCTGTCAGGCGGGGTCGATTCCGCGCTTTCGGCTGCCATCGCCGTGGATGCGCTCGGGCCCAACAAGGTCCGCTGTGTGATGATGCCCTCACCCTATACATCCCAGGAAAGCCTGGATGATGCCGCCGGCTGCGGCGACATGCTGGGGGTATCGGTCGAGACCATCAACATCGGTCCGGCGATGGAAGCCTTCGAGACCATGCTGGCCCCCGCCTTCGCGGGAAAAGAGGCCGACATCACGGAAGAAAACATCCAGGCCCGAGCCCGGGGCCTCACCCTGATGGCGCTGTCCAACAAGTTCGGCCATATGTTGCTGACCACCGGCAACAAATCCGAGATGAGCGTCGGCTACGCCACGCTTTACGGTGATATGTGCGGCGGCTTTTCCGTGCTGAAAGATCTCTACAAAACCACCGTTTTCGCGCTTTGCCGCTGGCGGAACGAGAACAAGCCCAAAGGCTCTCTCGGTCCCGATGGCCCTGTGATGCCCGAAAACGTGATCACAAAACCGCCCACCGCCGAACTGCGCGACAACCAGAAAGACTCCGATTCCCTGCCCGACTACGATGACCTGGATGCCGTGCTCCAGGTCCTGGTCGAAGACGAAGGGTCTGTCGCCGATGCCCTGGCCGCCGGTCTGGACGAGGCCACCGTGCGCCGCATCTGGCTGCTGCTCGACCGGGCCGAATACAAACGCCGCCAGGCTCCGCCGGGCGTCAAGATCTCCAAGCGGGCCTTTGGCCGCGAAAGACGCTACCCGCTGACCAACGGATTTACCCTGCAAGCCTAGAAGAGTTCCTGATGACTGATATTGATGCCTTCAAAGCCGCACCCACGCGGGTCCGCTTCGCCCCCAGCCCGACCGGCAAGCTCCACGTGGGCAATGCCCGCATGGCGCTGATGAACTGGCTCCATGCCCGGGGAACCAAGGGCAGCTTCCTACTGCGCCTCGATGACACGGACCGGGAGCGCTCGACTGCCGAATTTGCTCAAGGCATTCAGGATGATCTCTCCTGGCTGGGCCTCGACTGGGACCTGCTGGCCCGCCAATCGGATCGATTTGCCTCGTATGAAGCGGCCGTTGAGACGCTCAAGGCGGCCGGTCGGCTCTATCCCTGCTACGAGACCCCGGAAGAGCTGGAATTCAAGCGCAAACGCCTTCTCGCCCGCAAGAAACCACCGATCTACGACCGGGGGGCCTTGGACCTTTCGGACGAAGATCGCGCCAAGCTGGAAGCCGAGGGCCGCAAGCCGCATTGGCGCTTCAAGCTGGATGACAAGCCGGTGACCTGGGACGACCTGGCACGCGGTCCGCAGTCTTACGAGGCCGGATCGCTGTCTGACCCTGTTCTGATCCGCGCCGATGGTAGCTTCCTCTATATGCTGCCGAGTGCGGTCGACGACATCGAATTCGCCATCACCCACGTGATCCGGGGGGAAGACCACGTCACCAACACCGCCGTACAGATCCAATTGTTCGAGGCCCTGGGCGGCGCGGCACCGGCCTTCGCCCATACGCCGCTGATGACGGATTCTTCGGGCGGCGGCCTGTCGAAAAGGCTGGGTTCAACCGGCCTTTCCGACCTGAAGGACGACGGTATCGAGGCCAAGGCGCTCGCCACCTACCTCGCCACGCTCGGCACCAACCAGACCCCGGCCCAGGGCGAGCCGCTGTCTACTCTGGCAGAGGCCTTTGACATCGGCGCTTTCGGTCGCTCGGCACCGAAGTTCGATCCGGAACAACTGGGTCACCTGCATCAGCACACGCTGCATGTGCTGCCCTTTTCCGAGGCACGCGAGCGGCTAGCGGCCATCGGCTTGGATCAAGCTTCTGAACCCTTTTGGAATGCCGTGCGGCCCAATCTGGACAAGCTGGCTGACGCCGGTCAATGGTGGTCCGTCTGTTTTGAAGAGACGCTGCCGGTCATCGAAGATCAGGCCTTTATCGAAGTGGCGCTTGACCTTCTGCCGCCGGAACCCTGGGACGAGACCACCTGGGGCACCTGGACCAAGGCCGTCAAGGCAGAGACAGGCGCCAAGGGGAAGGCCCTGTTCATGCCTCTTCGGTTGGGCCTCACAGGCCAGCCGAAAGGTCCCGAGCTCGGTGCACTGATCCAACTCATGGGCCGGGACCGCGTGGTGGCTCGCTTGACATCGGGATAGAGGTGCCGACGATTAGGTCGCCGCGACCTGTTTTTGGGTGGGAAGTGCAAGATCATGTCGTTCGAGAGAATCGTCTGGACACCCGAAATGAGCGTCGGATGCGATGTTCTCGATGACGATCACAAGCTCCTGATTTCCTGCCTGAACGATTTCGTCGAGGCTTGCGAAAATGACGAGGGTGTCTTTGTCATCGACCCGATTTTTCGCGTTCTCATGCACTACACCGAGTTCCACTTCGAGCGTGAGGAACAGATCATCGAAGCCTGTGGCTTTCCCGAACTGGAGCACCACAGGCAGGTGCATACCGACATGACGGAAAAGGTCCACGAAGCCCGCGAACAGTTTATGATGACGCCGAGCAAGATGCTCGAAGATGACGTGAAAACCTTTCTTTTGTCTTGGCTTCAGGAGCATATCCTGGAAGAAGACATGGGCTATCGGGAGTACATGCGGGACAATCAAGAGACCGTCACCCGCATCCTCGCCGAAATGGACACAAACTGACCGTCGCCCTGCCATTGAAGAGAGCCCGCCCGCCCGTGCCGCTAAAAATCTACAACACCCTCAGTCGCTCGAAAGAAACCTTCGAACCGGCCGATCCCGACCGGATCGGCATGTACGTCTGCGGACCGACGGTCTACGACTTCGCCCATATCGGGAACGCCAGACCCGTGATCGTCTTCGACACGCTTTACCGCCTGTTGAAGCACCTCTATCCGACGGTCCTTTACGTCCGGAACATCACGGACGTGGATGACAAGATCAACGCACGCGCAAAAGAGTCCGGCGAAGACATCCGCACCATTACGGAACGCACGGCGGCGGCCTATCATGCGGATATGGCAGCCCTGGGTGCCCTGTCTCCGGATGTGGAGCCCCGCGCGACCGAACACATCGCTCAGATGATCCAGATGATCCAGGCGCTGATCGAAGCCGGTCACGCCTATGCCCGGGACGGCCATGTGCTGTTCGAGGTGGGTTCCTGGGATGGCTACGGCGGGCTCGCCCGTCTGGACCGGGACGAGATGATCGCGGGTGCCCGGGTCGAGGTTGCCCCTTACAAGCGCGATGCGGCGGATTTCGTCCTCTGGAAACCCTCTGACGACGAAACGCCCGGCTGGGACAGCCCCTGGGGTCGCGGAAGGCCCGGCTGGCACCTGGAATGCTCGGCCATGAGCGGCCAGTACCTGGGGGAGACCTTCGACATCCACGGCGGCGGTCAGGACCTGATCTTCCCGCACCACGAAAATGAAATCGCCCAGAGCGTCTGCGCCCATGGCGGCGCGCCCTTTGTCCGCTATTGGATGCACAACGGCTATCTGATGGTCGAGGGCGAGAAGATGTCGAAATCGCTCGGCAACTTCTTCACCGTTCGCGACCTTCTGGCCGACCATCCGGGCGAGGCGATTCGGCTCGCCATGCTGATGACCCACTACCGCCAGCCGATCAACTGGACGGCGGATGGCTTGGCCCAGGCGAAGGAGAGCCTCGACCGCTTCTATGGTGCGCTTCGGGGTCTGGACGGTGTGGAAGCCGCTTCCGAACCGCCCGCCCCCGTGCTCGACGCGCTCTGCGAAGATCTCAACACACCGCTTGCTATCAGCGCCCTGCACGAAATCACAGGCCAGCTCAATAAGGCCGACAGCGCAGAAGAGAAGGCCGCACGTGCCGCAGACCTGCTGGCGGGTGGTCGCCTCTTGGGCCTGCTGGGCGGCGATGCCGATGGCTGGTTCCAATCGGGCGGCGATAGCGACGAGGCGGCGCGGATCGAAGACCTGATTGGTCAACGCCAGTCCGCCCGCAAGAACAAGGACTTCGCCGAGGCTGACCGGATCCGCGACAGCCTGAAGGCCGAGGGGATCGAGCTGGAAGACGGACCATCCGGCACCACCTGGAAGCGGGTTTAATTTTCGGGGCACTCAAGGCGCTTCGGCAATTGACGAAGCCTCGGGGCTGACTATCATGAGCGCCCTGCCGCGAGAGACTCGCGGCTCCGCACCCAGGGCCCCTGTGGCGGAATTGGTAGACGCGATGGATTCAAAATCCATTGTCCTTACGGACGTGCCGGTTCAAGTCCGGCTGGGGGCACCATTCTCTCGTTACGCCCCGCTCCGCTCGACCCTCGCATCGCGGATAGACCGCGATTGGGGTCGATGCTCGCATGGGCCGGACTCAAGGCTGTTTGGTTCAAACTTTGTTGCGCCAGCAGCACCACTTTTTCCGTTAAACCCCGCTCCCCTCGACCCTCGCTTTGTGGCAAGACCGCGATTGGGGTCAATGCTGGGAGTTACGGTGACATGGCCGTAATCGCGGCAGGTCACGCTCCAAGCCTATAGTACGGGGTCTG
>JBMYSY010000021.1:0-72216 GCA_049603795.1 Magnetovibrionaceae bacterium | reverse complement strand
AATTAGGTAAGTATGTAAATGATAACTATTGAAAGTATTTAAGTAATAAACCCACCTTAAAACTAGTTCTTCCTATAGAGCCGTAGAAGACCACCACGTTGATAGGCTGGGTGTGGAAGCGTGGCAACACGTGTAGCTAACCAGTCCTAATCGCTCGATAGGCTTCAGAGCCGCTCAACGTTCGCCTCACTCTCTTCAAACGCGCTGGCGTTTGAGAGAGCTGAGACTTGCTTTACTTCTGCTTTGAGCGATGCGCTCAAAGCGCGTTCAGACGCCACGCAGGCTTACGCGCCATCCGGCGCGGCGGCCACAAGGGCCTTGCCGATCCTGACGGATCGGATTGGAGTTCCTTGAGGCGAGGCTAGTGAACGAGACTTTACTTATGGCAAAGAACTCCGAGCCCGAAAGGGCGAGGCAAGCCCAAGCGGGCGTCGGCGCTAATGCGCCGTGAGCCTGCGTGGCGCTTGAACGCGCTTTTGCCCGAAGGGCAAAGGCAAATACAGACTTCTTTCTTTTCCGTTTTGATGACCTGGTGGTTATGGCAGAAGTGAACCACCCGATCCCATCCCGAACTCGGCCGTGAAACCTTCTAGCGCCCATGGTACTGCGTCTTAAGGCGTGGGAGAGTAGGTCGCCGCCAGGTCTTCAAAGCGGAAAAGTAAAGCCCAAACCAACCGGCAGGCTACCGACAAGCCAATCATCATCCCACAATCACGACAACTGTCCCCGATTTACCTTTGGGCGTTATTCCTGCCCTCTGCCGCGGGGTGGAGCAGCCCGGTAGCTCGTCAGGCTCATAACCTGAAGGTCGCAGGTTCAAATCCTGCCCCCGCAACCAACAAAAGCCTCCCTCACATGAGGGGGGCTTTTGTTGGTTCTGGGGGCCTGGTGAATGAAGGCTGTGTTCTGCGCTAGACCTTGTGAAACAAGGGCGCAGCGGGCAGAGCGAAGCGAGGCCAAATCCTGCCCCTGACCTTCCCCCCAAAACAGGCCCATTCGCCCGGTTGGGAAGCGGGAAGATCAGCACCTACCGTGAGTTCCTAATTGAACCATGTGCCAAACCGTAATAAGAGGTTAGCCGGGATGGATCGCCGACGGGACTCTGCTCTCGGTTCGCTTGGGGCCCCTTGCAGGCCTGGTCGCAACTCGGCGGCCCAATGGTTCAGATACCAATTGCGGGTCCTCCCGCATTGCTTGGCAGAAAGAAAATTTCGCCGCCTTTCAACTGCGTAGGATAACCGGGAACAGAACCAATGCTGGCGACAAGGGTTATCCCCTGCTTGCTACTCTCCGATGGCTTGTTGGTGAAAACAAAGAAGTTTGCTTCTCCACAATATATTGGGGAGCCGGTAAACACGGCCCGGATATTTAATGAGCTGGAAGCGGACGAGTTGATTGTCTTGGATATCCGCGCGTCGATTGAGGGTACGGATCCAGATTTCGAATTGCTGGCTCAGCTCGTTGACGAGTGTTTCATGCCTTTTACGTATGGCGGCGGCGTTCGCACTATCGAAGCGGCCGAGAGGTTGCTGACGCTCGGGATGGAGAAAGTTGTCGTTAACTCGGCCGCTCTCTCTAACCTCTCCCTCCTGACCGAGATGGCGAACGCCTTTGGTTCCCAAAGCGTCGTTGGTTCTTTGGATGTCATCAGTGGATGGCTTGGGAAATACAAAGTTCACAGCCGAACGGCCGTAAAACCACCCGTTTCTGATCCGGTCGAATGGACAAAGTGCCTGGAAGACGCCGGAGCCGGGGAGATCTTCCTCAATAATGTGTCGCGAGACGGGACCTGGGAAGGCTTTGATACCGATCTCGCATCGAAAATTACAAGCTCTGTTTCGGTGCCTGTTATCGTCTCCGGTGGAGCTGGCAGTCTCGACCATATTGGCGAGGTCGTTCACGAGGGAGGGGCGTCTGCGGTCGCCCTGGGCAGCATGGTTGTGTACCAAAAAAAGGGTTTTGGCGTCTTGGTGAATTTCCCGGACCAGCGTGCGCTTTCTAAAGTCCTGCAACCCTCGTCCAAGCCATGACGATAACACATAAAGAAATTGCCGATGCCACCGGTCTTCGTTTTTCTGCTTCCGTCAGCTTCAGCAAACTCGCCCTCGTCAATGAACGTCAGCCAGATTCTTTGTCCTTCATTGATGACCCGGCTTTCCTGCCGGCACTTCAAGCGAACGATACCATTGGCGGGGTATTCTTAACGCAAGCCTTGGCTGAAAATCTTGCCTCATCCTCGTTAGAACTCCTGGTCTGCCCTGATCCTCGGTGGGCCTTTTATTCACTTTTTAATTTTCTCGCGCGCAAACGCTACGAGGACAGACCGTCAGAGATAGACCCAGCTGCAGAGGTTCATCCCACAGCCTTTGTGTCGGCCCATAACGTCAAAATCGGGCCTCGAACAATCGTCGGACCCAAGGCCGTTATCCTGGCTGATGTGCAATTGGGTGCGGACTGTTGCGTCGGTGCCGGTTCAGTTCTGGGCTGTGACAATGCCGAGGTAAAAAAGACCAGCCAGGGGCTCTTGAAGGTTTTCCATGATGGTGAACTCAGGATTTCAGATCACGTTGATATCGGTGCGAACTGCACGATTGATAAAGGCTTTTCATTTCGCGATACGGTGATCGGAGCTGGATGTGCAATCGCGAATACGACCTTTATCGGTCATGGCGCACATATTGGTGAGCATTGCCTCTTGTTGGCCTGCTCTATTTTGGGCAGCGCAACAATCAATAACGAGGCGAGGATCAATCCAGGTGCCGTGATTTCAAATCAAGTTGAGGTTGGTGCCGGTGCCATCATAACCGCCGGGGCCGTTGTTGTCCGGGATGTCGCTGCCGGCCAAAAGGTCAGCGGAAATTTTGCCGTTGATCACAATCGTTTTCTTTATCATCAAGCCCGCTATCTAAAAGCCTGATCCTTCTTTCATACCGAAGACCCTCGCTAAAGCCCTTCTCGGCGTTATCGGATCACTGAGAAGGCATGGAGGATATTGGACGCTGGGCCGGAGACGCTGGGCCGGAGACGCTGGGCCGGAGACGCTGGGCCGGAGACGCTGGGCCGACGGTAGGCGTTCAGGACGATTTGTATGGAATATAGGACATTTCGCAGGGTGCGCGGCGCATTGGGACTTTAGCCTGGAGAAAATGCGCCGAGGGTGAGGTCATTCTTCGGCGACATAAAGCGGGTCGGTCCAAACCTCTGTTGGTGCCGCCAGTATGCCCCTGGGGCTGTTGGTGGCTGAAGGAATTACCATGAAGACTTTTGTTGCAGCGACCGCCGCAATCGGCTTTTGCGCTTTCATCGGAATGCAGGCTTCCACCGCCGCCCAGGCCCAAGAGGCCCTGCCCAAGGAAGCGATCAATATGTGTATCGAGACCGTTACCCAGATGGCGGGCGGCAACCCGCCGAAGGAAGCCGTGGATCTTTGCCAAAAGGGCAAGTTGGAAGATGCTATCGCCGTTGCCATGACCGGCGGCTGATGGCCGCTGCGGCAACGCTCTGCTTCCTCGCTTTTCTCATGTTCCAACAGCGATCACTTTCAGGCTTAGCTCTGTCGAGGGTGTGCCTTGCTCTGTCGGTCTGCCTGGTGACAGGTGCCTGCCAGACAACCTTTTCACCCTTGGATAGCGCAACTCTGGGCTCCTCACAGGAGTCGCCGGAGCCCGTTGCGCTATCGGTCGAGATTGAGGAAGAGTATGTGAATACGCTTCCACGACGGCACGCCTACGACGGGCTGAAAGCCCTGGAGAGCGGGGAGCTTGCGGAAGCGAAGCGGCAGTTCAATCTCGCCCTCAAATACAATATCCGAAATTCATACCTGCAGTTCTTCACCGGACTGACCTATCATCTCCTCGGTCTGGAAGGCAGCGATCAGGATTTTGATCTCGCGCGCACCGGGTATCGGCTGGCCCAGCAGTTTGATCAAAGCAATTGGCATGCGGTCTTCTATGAAGGTCTTCTGCTGAAAGACATGCAGAAGTTTGATCAGGCGCAGGCCACCTTCGCGCGGGCTCTCTTGTTGGAACCGACCGATCCCGAGACGCTCTATCTGCTGGCTGAGACATCCTACTACGCGAGAGATCTGAAGACCGCGCTTGCCTCCCTAAAGCAGTTGGAAAAACTGGATCTGTCGGACGAGATGAAGGAGCGGTTTTCCCAAACGGCTGCGATTGTACATGCGGGAGCCAACCTGCCGGACCAGGCGGCCCACTACTACGACCTCTATCTAAACCAGGCCCCAAGAGAGCGTCGCGCGGCGCACGTCGAGCGTCGACTGAAGGCCTGGACCCGTTTTCACGACCGTGTTCTTCGAAAAGGCCAAGGTTTTGGAGGCGAGGGATTTGGGGGTCAGGAGGGAAGTGACCGGGTTGATGGTAGCAGAGGCGAAGGGCTTTTGCAGAAGGCCCAGTTCGCCCTGCCCGAAGAAGACAAGACGGCCCCGGCGTTCGACAACGCAACAAAGCCGACGACGGTCGAAGAACCGAAAGTTGTCCCCCGTGCTGCGGATGCCTTGAGCGATACAACCTCGCCCTCCGATCCGACGTCCTTCTTTTCCAGCCCGAATACTTCCGATTCATCCACGGACGCAAACGCGGCGGCGGAAACCAATGACCGCGATGATTGGTTCAGTTCGCCGTCTGGCGATTCGGAGCGGTCCTTCGATGGCGAGGTGACCGAAGGTGAGCGCGAAGCCGCGCCAAAAGAGACGGTTGAAGACCGCAATCCCATGGTGGTTGTCGATGTGGTCATCCTGCGAACAGAAGACGACAACACCACGTCGAAAGGTGTGAACCTTCTGAATGGCCTGAAGATCCAGTTCGGCGATCCCCTGTCGAATACCCCCGGGTTCAGCTTTGGTCGGGAAAAATCGAAAGATCTGGTTGACCCCGATGACACGGTCAACACGCGGACGATTACCCGGCTGATCAGCTTTCCCTCGGTCAGCTATTCTCTAAACATCGCCAATGCCGCTTCCGGCCGGAACGAAATTCTGGCCAGACCGACTCTTGTCGCCATGCCGGGGGAAACATCTGAATTCTTTTCCGGCGTGGAAGTCGCAGCCGCCGCCGTTTCCGGAGGCCAAGGTGATTCGGTCTCGATCGACAAGGAAATCGGCGTAAAGCTGTCCGTGACCCCCGAAATCCTGGAAGACGATTTTGTCCGCCTCGAAGTCGAAGCGGAGCGGACCTTCCTGACGCAGCCGTCAAGTTCGATCATCTTTGAATTCAGATTGGATACCACCAAAACTTCGGTGAACGCGGCTGTCACCCTCGGGTTCGGGCAGACACTGATCCTCGGCGGTCTGAGCGAGCGGGAGAAAGAGGGCAATCGAGACGGCGTGCCCTTTCTCCAGGACCTGCCGGGTATCCAATACCTGTTTTCCAAGGCGACAACCCGGGATTTCAACAAATCGGTGTTGATCCTGATTACGCCCCGGCGGGCTCTGACCATCGACAAGAGCCCCGAGGAATTCGAAGAGCGGCTCGAAAAAATGACCGGGCGCGAACGGGATATCGAGCGACTGTCCTACGAGTACCGGGACTGGTTCACGCCGACGCCGAACGTCGATAGCGTCTTTCAACACATGCAGGACAACGAACTCTATCGGGAGTTCAAGACCGGCGATTTTCCCTTGGAAAATTGGCGCGGCAAACAGGGACATTTCTCCAGACTGAGAGATGCGCTGGGCTACATCTACTACTGACGAAAAGAAAAGGAACAACCGACATCTTGGATCGGAACGGCGGGTAAACAAAAAAACCAAACCCAACCCAAACGATGAAGGGTGAAACCCATGAAACATCCCGCCCGCTTTTTGATGATCGGTCTGTTGTCGGTCCTCGATCTTTACGGACTCGTCTCCCAGGCTGAAGCCGCAGAAAATCTCGCCTTTGATTGGGTGGCCCAGGAAAGTGAACTGATCCAGATCGGTGTCGATTCCAAGGGGGCGCTCTATGGCCTGGATCCTGGCGGGCGGGCCCTGCGGTGGATATCGTTACCGCGACCGCGTTGGTTCAACCTGAACGCGGACCTTGAACGGCTTGAGGTTCGCTCAGAGAGTCGGGAAGTCTGGGGGATCGAAAAACAAACCGGATTTGCGACCCGGTTCAACAGGTCCTGGTGGGTGCAAAAAGGGGACCTGCGCTTCAAGGACCTGACCCTTGACGAACGGGGGAATGCCTATGGGCTGACCCGGGATGGGGATCTGGTGACCTGGCGCGCTGACCGGGAGAAGTGGGAAAGCCTATTCGATCAACCTCAGCCGCAGGTCAGCCGTCTTGCCCATGCCGGCAAGGATGAGCTCTGGGTTGTCATGCAGTCCGGATCCCTGCTTCGGATCCGGTCCGACGGAGGGGGAGAGCGCATCGATCCCGGCCCCTTTGCCGACGTCATTATCGATCCTCATCGAGAACTGGCTTTTGGGCTTGCCGAAGACGGCTCCGTTACCGGATTCACCATGACCAAAGAGGTGGAACGGGTTGCGATCGAGGCCCCACCGCTCCGGTCGCTTGTGCTGGTGTCTCCGGATCAGGCCTGGGGCGTCGGATTGGACAGCCGCGTCTACCGCGGGGAGCGCCGACTGCCCGTCGAGGTACTGGCCGAGGCGACCCCGCCTTTGATCGACCCGGAAACAGACCAGGCCGAAGTGGCCCGTGAAGACCCGAAAGCCGCCCCTTCCGAACAGGGGACGGATGGTTCGGCGGGCGAGGCGGAAGACACCGCTTTCCGGCTGAAACTCTTCAAACTGGCGGGCGAGGCGGAACAGTTGGCGATTGGGGACGACGGACGGGTCTTCGGGCTTGCTTCAGACAACAGCCTCGCGATGTGGAGCAACGGCTCCAACGCCTTCTTCGATTTTCCGGGCCATGCCGCTGCTGCCGCCGTTGGCCCCAAAGGTGAGCTCTGGGCCATCGATGGGGTCGGGAATCTGGCACAGTTTGACGGCAAGGTCTGGGAGAACAGGGATTTTTCCTCGGCCCGGCGGGTTTGGGTTTCTCCGGACGGAGACGTATGGGTCAGCGATACGGATGAAAACCTCTTTGTCTATGACCGCAGACGCAAACGGTTTGAAAAGCAAAAGCTGACCGGTGACGATTTTACCTTTGATGCTTCGGGGCGGTTCTGGACCGTCCGGCGCGATGGGCAGATTTACCGGTGCGAGGGTCGACGGTGCCGGAAAATGCCGCTGGTGGGACGCCAGATCGTTGCCGGTCGCCAGGGCGGGGTTTTCATGATCGATCGGTCAGATCGGCTCTATCGGTTTTTGGAAGACCAGGGGCGCTGGGATCTGATCCGAAAAGACACGAAGCACATCACCCTTGGTCCCGGTGACCAACCCTGGCTGATCGATACAAGCGGGGATCTTTATGCCTCGGCGCTTTTTGAACGAGACGAGAAGCAGGATCGCCGGATTGCCGAAGCGGCCCGCAAGACCTTGGAACGTTCAACGCGGTTGAGCAGCCTGTCCAGTCAGTCGTCCGGCAGCTTCACGTTCAAGAAGAATTTGAAATGGGACCAGATCAGCGTGGAAGGGTCTTCGAAACCCCGGATCATGTTTGTGGGGCCGAACGACAGCGCCTTTGCCATCGATACGACTTTCTCTGTTGTCTGGGAATACGACGCCGGCAAAGAGAAATTCGAGCTGTATACCGATGCCCCCAAAACGGACGGGACGACCATCCGGCGAATGGCGGTCGACGAAGATGGCCGCCCCTGGTTCCTCTATTCGGACAACACGCTTTACCGTCCGGACGGCTCCAAGAGCTTCAAGCAGCTGACCTCGGTCAATGCCAATCACATCGACATAAACTACAAAGAGAAGGTTCTGGTGCTCGATACCGCCAATGCCTTTTTCGAATACGATGCCGACAAGGACAGCCTGGAAGATGCCGATATTAACCACAGCGCCAATCCTGGCGATTTTGCCGTTGATCCCGATGGCAATCCTTGGACCAGAAACGGCACCTCGGAGCGGCTGCAGGAATGGACGGGAAAGAAGTTCGAGGATCGCCCCGACGACAGTGTCCAGAAGATCGACAACGTGGGGATTGGGGGCGACGGCAGTGTCTATATCTCGGAGGAGGTCGGTGGTTCCGGTCGCCTCCTGAAATGGAACACGTCCAACGAGGACTTTGACGATGTATCCCTGCCGTCGGGTGTCAGTGTCCTATGGGTGGATGTCGGGGCTGATGGCAGGCCCTGGTTTGTCTCCACGGCGAACACGATCTATCGGGCGAAGTAGCGGGTAGGGCGGCACACGGCTCAGGACAGGTGATGCAGCCAGGTTTCGTAACGGGTGTCGAGGTGACCTTCGCTCCGGTCGTATTCGACCAACCTGGCTGCGGCCTCCGTTCGTTTCAGATCGCCCGGGGTAATGCCGAAGTAATCTTTGAAGGCGCGGATGAAGCTGGCATCCGATGAATATCCGCATTCCAGGGCGATGTCGTAGATGCCGCGGAACTGCCCCTCGGGCCGTGCCAGCAAGAGCAGCGCGCGCCGCAATCGCTGTGACCGGATATAGGCACCGACGCCGCCATAATGGTCGAAAAGGGTGTAGAGCTTGGAACGCGACATGCCGAGCTGACTGGCAACCAGATTGGCATTCAGGTCCGGTCGGGAGAGGTTCTCCCGCACGAAACGCTTGATGGTCACCATGGCGGCCTGAGGATGCTGGCGGAAATCCACCGGTCCGTCACCCGGTTTCGCGTTCAGGCAAGAGCTGGTCAGTTGAGCAACGCTCTCCAGGACCGCATCCGCCTGCGCAAGCGGCATGTTGTGCAGGTTCTTGTTCAAGGACACGATCGTGTCCCGAAGCAGGTCGGTTAGTCCGTCCCCCGTGTCCAGGAAACGCATATGCTGATCATCCGGAAAATCCAGCGCATCTTCCAGGGCCGCCCGGGGGAGAATCAGGGACAGATTGCCAAAATTGTTCGTCGTGGACTTCACGGGGCGGGATAGGTCGAAAACCACCAATTGGGAGGCGTCCAGGACGCGGTCTTCCTTTCCTTGGTGGTGAACCATCGTGCCCGCCTTGAACACCTGGACCATGAAATGGTCCATGCCATCCCGACCGATATGGCTGGGATTTCGAGCCCAGCTCTGAGCCGAAGCAGCTGTTTCTACCAACATCAGGGACCCGAAAAGGCAGGCGTCCAGGTCGGCGTGAAAGTTCTCTTCCCGATCTTCCTTGTCGGCTTCGACATCGAAAATGCAGTTGATGCTGTCGCGCCAGACTTCAAACCTTTGGCCCTCTTCAATGTCCTTTACCGAGAAGGTTGAACGGGTTCCGCCTCCGGGGCCGGTTTCAACCGACATGGGAGATGCCCCCTTGGTCGGGCTGATGGACGATCTGTATGGAGTTGCGGATTTCGCGCATAGTCTCTTTTCCGTATCCGTCTAGCGTAGTCCTGTGATCAAGTCCGAATAAATCGGTCAGATAATAAATAATCGCGGGCACTAAATCAACACCATTCAAGTGAATGCGTGAACGGTTCTGCATGCTTGCACGGAGAAAAAGATGAGAAACGCAATCTTTATAAATAAAACCATCCATATATTCGCTTTTATACTAATACTACTATTCTCCGCCGTAGGGGTGGAGGCCAAGACTTCTGATGCCTACCCAATTCGGCTGACTGGTGAAGAAGTTTGTGTTGCCACTGGAAAAAAGACCAATCAGCACGGCTCGACCGCGTTGGAGCTCAATGATTGTTCCAGCAGAGACGTCATCGGCTTCTTCTTTAACAAGGACGGGCAACTTCAGACCGGGGATAAGTGCCTCGACCCACAGGCGGACGATGTGTTGTGGCTGCATGATTGCTCCGCACATCCGGCCAAGGTTTGGCGCTATGAACAGGGGCGATTGCTGAACACCGGCACGAGCACCTGCTTTTCCATTGACGGGCGTGATGCGCGGAAGGGAACGGCCCTGAAGCTCGCTGATTGCGAAAAATCCGCGAAGGTCGACCCGCTGTCGGCTGGGCGTCCTCTGCATGAGGTGATGGGAATTCCGCTTCGTGAATTGCCCGGACTGGGGGCCGAGTTGTTGTCCGTCCAGTCGGAAAAGGATGGTGTCGTTGAAGGCACGGTGAACTTTGCCGGCGAGCGCAACAAGGCTGTTATTTTCAAGGCGGAGCGAGGGGCCAAGGTCCCGGTGCTGGCGCTGATTCCGGAAAAGCTGCCGCTGTCGCGCGTGATTACCGATCTGAAGAACAGCCGTCTGGACAAGGCGGAACTGTTCGATCCCGTTCTCACCGTCGTCTTGAACGGTGCTGTTTCCAGTGCGCTCCGACTGAAAGACCTGCCGGAGCCGGTTGAAAAAGCCATGGCCCCCAGTGCCGGTGAGCGGGGCATCATTGATCTTAAACCCGGCTTGACCCTGTTCGGCCGGATTGATGCAAAATCCAGCAAGCTGAAAGACGTCCTTTCGGTCTTCGGTGTCCGCAAGGCCGATCTGACGGTAAAGGCGAGCCTGCCGCCGATCCTGGTCACGGCGGACCACAGCAACCCGAAAGCCTTCGAAAAGTTCCTGATCCGCGACCAGGCAACCCTGGTGTCGCAGACCAAGGTCAGTCTCGGCATCCCTGCGGTCAAACTGCCCGTGGTTGAAAAGATCGTCACGGTGGAGCGACCGACCCTGACCCTGGCGGGAACCGAACTGCCCATCCTTTCCGGCGGGTTGGAAATCAAGCTACCGGGCAAGAGTATCCCGATGGACGGTGCCGTGCGACTGAACACGGACGGTTCGTTGAACATGATCGGCAAATCGGACATCAACTGGAAGAAAGCCTTTGGCCTGCCCTTCCTCGATCTTGAGGATGTGGGCGTCCGCGCCCTGTTGCAGCCGAAATCCCAACAGGTCGAAATGGCCCTGCTGTCCACGGCCAAGGTCGGGGGTGCAAGTGTCGAGAGCGAGGCCATGCTGGAGGTATCGACCGCCGGCATCAAGGACTTCTCCATCGGCCTGAACGGAGAAATCGACCTGGGTCGCATGGCCGGATTCAAGAAGATTCCGGGCATCAACGAATTTGCCTTCAAGGACATGCGGATCAGCAAACGGGCCACGTACGGCTCGGTTACCTGGAAGCGTTTCAACATGACCGGCACAACGGCCCTGATCGATGTCGGCGGGACCATGGTCATGATGTTCCGGGTCGATGGCCTGACGGCGGGCGGATTGATCCCCGGTACGCCGGAGCCCTTCAAGAGCCTGAAGTTCGGCCAATCGGTCCTGGTGTTTTCGGATGAGAACCTGAACGAAAATGAGGTTGGAGACCTGCCGCCGATCGGCCAGAAACTCCTCGCCGGTCTTGTGGAGGGCGAGAAAGACGAAATCCCCATCTTTAAAGGGGTCAGCATTGTCGCCGCGCTCAGCAAGGAAGATATCCCGAAGCCCATGCGTGACTTGATGGACAGCCAGATGGATGTCTTTGGCACGCTCAGCGGTCCGCTTATGGTTGCCGGTTCCGTCGGAGACTTTTTCGGGAAGATCCCCAATCTGACGGCCAGGGCAAAGCTCCCGAACTATCAATTCCCGAAGAACCAGCCGCTGGCCAAGTTGATCTCCTTTGAGAAGACAGGGGCCGACTTCTTCCTGCGCCTGCTGCCGGCAAGCACGACCTTCCAGTTTGGCCTGGCCGGTAACATGGAACTGGGAATGCCCATGCTGAACGACCCGAAAAAGGTCGATAAGGTCAATTTCCGTGGTGAAGTCATCGGCAACGTCGATCTGGTCTCAGCCGGTGGCGGGCTGAAGGTTTCCGGCCAGATGAACGGTCGATGGAACAGCCCGCTCGGGATCATGGAAGACATGTACCTGGAGGACACGGCGATTGTCGTCGGCCTCGATTCCGATTTCGCTGCCGAGGTCGGCATTGGCGGGAACGTCGGCATGAAGCTCGGCAAGAAAAAGAAAACCATCCGGGCCGAACAGGACCTGGTGGTCAATGTGGCGCTCCGCGGAAAGTTCCCGATCCCGAAGAAGCTTGGTGTCCGTTTCGCCACGAACCAGATCGACCTCCTGACCTATCTCGACCTGAATACTGTGCAGTTCCGGAACGTCCTGACCGGCCCGCTGGCCGAGACGGCGCTTCAGGTTCTGCCGGGGCCAGAGAAGGAGATTGCCCTGTTCCTGCAAGACAAGCTCCGGAACGCGGACATTACGCTGGAATCCCTGATGCAGTTGGACAAGGTTCCTGTGCCGCAGGTGATCTTCAAGGATGTGGAAATCTTCTTCGCGACGCCGGGTGCCGTTATTCCCGGTCGTGAAAAGACCCTGAACACGATTGGTGCCGTCCTGGCGGGCAAGGCCGAGCTGAAGCTGCAAGGCAAGACCCATCCGATCGGCGAGACCGAAAACCGCATTACGCTGGCGGACGGACTTAAGCTCTATACCAAGGTCAACGGGCAGAAATTCGGTCCGATGGAGTTTTCCGACTCCGCGATCAACATCGTGGCAAGCCTGAAGGAAGAGCCCAAGATCGAGCTTTACTCGAAAGCCAACTTCCTGGGGGCGAAATCCGAATTTGATATCCGGGTTCGTCCGATCGTCACCACTGTGAAGTCCAAACAGGATTTTGGAAGCCTGCTCCAGTTTGATTTCAACAGCTTTGCCGGAACGGAGAAGCTGGAGAGTTTCTCCGACTTCGCAAAAGCCGACTTCCGCATCAACAGCATCCTGAAGTCCGATCCGCAGGCCTGGCTGCAGAAGGAAGGCCTAGGGGCCGTGCGAGCGGCACTGTCGACCGTCGGAAACGCGGCTAAGACCGTCACGGCTGAACTCGACAAGGCCAAGGCAGAGGTTGCCAAGTTGGACAACACCATCGAAACCATGCGCACACAGGTTCGGAATGAACGGCGCACGGTAACCGATGGCTTGCGGGCCGCTCAGGATCGGGTGAACTCGCTGCGCCGTCACATCGACAATGCCTCGCGGGCGCGCTCCGCCAATCAACGCAAGATCCGATCTTGCAATCAGACCCGGAGGATCTGCACCATCTGGTTCTTCGGATGTCGGCGGCACGATAACGTTCCGGATATCTTTGCCCGGACGCGATGTGAAATCGAAAACACACCGCCCCGACTTGAGATCGTTCGCTACACCGCCGAAATCGTAGCCCTGGAAGCGTCCCGGGCAACGGCGGAAGCCGCCCTTGAGGTGGCCAAGCAGGGTACGAACTTCCTGCCCGTCGATGCCGACCCCCGTGTCGCCGGCCCCTTGGCGGCAAGGGATATTGCTCAGCTGAGCCTGGACGCGGCGAAGCTCTCGGTCGCCGGTATCAGTGCCTTCCAGGGGTTGATCGACCAGGGTGTTGCTTCGCTCAAGGTCCCGGAATCCTTCCGGTTGAACAAGGGCATGTTGAAAGGCTCCTTGAATGCCGCGCTCCGCGGCAAGCCGGTCATCCTGGAATTGGATTTCGAAAGCTTTGGTAAGCGCTTCAGCGAGCGCATTGCCTTCTCGTTGACCGATGCCGCCTACAACGCCAATCAGCTTTCCGTGATTGCGCTTGGCATTGTGACCCGCCGCATCCAGGAAGAGGCCCGGAAGATTCCGATCATTCCGCATGCCCTGATCGATGCCATGGAAACCGTTTTCTTGGACAAGCTGTACCAGGCCGAGCGGGATGCCCGAAAGGCCATCGAGGAGAGCGGCGGGCTGCAACTTGATCGCCTGGCCGGATTCCAATCCGTTTCTTTCGACGTGAATGTGAAGCGCAAAGCGCGCGAGGTCTTGAAACAGGCCGAGCAGAAAAAGCAGCAGGACATGCGCAACATGATCACAAACATCCGTGCGACCAAGATGCAGGAGATGATTTCTGCCTATGGCGAAGGATCCCAGCGCATTTCCATCCGCACCAAGGATGAGGAGACCGGAGAGTTCCTCTGCCTCGAAGATACGCCGATCAAGAACAGTCGTGGTGCCTCGAAGGTCATTTTCAGCCGCTGCGAAAACAAGCCCAGCCAGACCTTCGTGATTGCCAAGAACAAGGAAGTTCGTGGCATTGGTGGGCGCTGCCTGGACTACCAGGAAAAGGACCAAGTCTGGCTCTTCACCTGCACCGGGCACACCGGCATGAGGTGGGAGATCAGGAACAACCAGCTCTACAATCCGCGTACCGACAAGTGTCTGCGGGGAATTGGTTCAAAAATCCGCAGCGGCACCCAGGCCGAAATTGACACCTGCAAATCTCGCTCCGCCTGGGCCTTCGACGAACGCCAGAAGGTCGTCAGCATCCAGTCCCGTAATGAGGCAGGCGACGGCAATCTCTGTCTCCAGTCGGTCTCTGGTACCAACAGCCGGGGGGCGCAGAAGCTCGCTTTCGAAGCCTGCCGGGGCTCAACCAGCGAAGTCTTCCTGCTGCAGGAAAACAAGACGCTTTTGAACCTGGAGGGGCGCTGCCTGGACCCGCAGGAAAAGGACCAGCTGTGGCTCTACAAGTGTACGGGGCATTCCGCCATGCGCTTCCAGATCGAGCGAAACCGTCTGGTTCACACCAACACCAAGAAGTGTATTCGGGGCGTCGGTGCAGAAATCCGGCCGGGTGCCGCCGGTGAGCTGGACAGCTGTCGGGACCGGTCGGCCTGGGTTGACGGTTGAACCCCCAACAGTTGGCTTAGACACGGTTGGTTTAGAGATTGATCGAAGAGTGCCGGGCCTCCTTTGGAGGTCCGGTTTTCTTTGTTTCTTCGCGCGAGAGGATCAGAGCAGGAAGTCGTCCGAGTCCAGATCGGCAATTCGAACGCCCAGAAGGGTTACGGAATTGCCGTCACCCAAATCGAGGACCGCATCAGCCGTGCCGCCCTGATCATCTAGGGCATTGGTGACGTCCAGGAAGTTGGCGAAGCTGGCGTCTCTCAGGTCGATGGCGTCGCCGCTGCCACTGCCCGCCGTGAAGTCGCCAATGGTGTCATTGCCGTTCGAGACACCTTCAAACACGAAGAGATCATCGCCATCGCCGCCGAGCAGATAATCATCGCCTGTGCCGCCCACCAGCGTGTCGTTGCCGCCGAGGCCCATCAGTTGATCGTCTCCGGCAAGGCCTTCCAGGCGGTCGCCTTCCGATCCGCCCGCGATGCTGTCCTGACCGGACGTCGCGGTTACGGTCACTTCTGTCAGCG
Source organism: Magnetovibrionaceae bacterium (assembly GCA_049603795.1). Taxonomy (GTDB): domain Bacteria; phylum Pseudomonadota; class Alphaproteobacteria; order Rhodospirillales; family JBMYSY01; genus JBMYSY01. The sequence continues at coordinate 57,096 of JBMYSY010000021.1, read as the reverse complement.
CCTCGCCGGTTGACGAGAACCGCTGGGCATAGATGCCTCGGCCATCGGCGTCCTGGCCTTCCCAGCTGACGACGAAGCCGCCGTTGGTCAGCGCCGCGATGGACGGATTCGACTGCTCGTTCGTCGTCTCGGAATTGACCTGGAATTCGGTGCCAGAAGCCGTCCCGTCCGCATTGAAAATCTGGCCATAGATGCCAAGACCGTCGCCGTCCTGGCCTTCGGATTGCCAGGTGACCGCAAAGGTTCCGTTGTTGAGCGCGGCCACCTCGGGCAGTCCCTGGAAGCCTGAGGTTTCGGTATTGACCAGGAATTCCGAACTCGTGGCGTTGCCTGCGGCGTCAAAAACCCGGCCGTATACGCCGTAGCCGTCACCATCCTGATCACTGGATTGCCAGACCGCGACGAAGCCACCGCCGCTCAGGGCCGTGATCGAAGACGCACTCTGGAACCCGGCGGTCTCTGCGTTGACGCTGAACTCGTCCCCCAAACGATTGCCGGCGGCGTCGAAGACTTGACCAAAAATGCCATCCTCGTCTCCGTCTTGCCATCCTGAGATCCAGGTGGCGACAAAACCGCCGTTCTCGAGTCCGGTGACCTCTGGAATAAATTGATGCCGATGGGCAAAGGTGTTGATCTGGAATTCGTCCCCCACGGCTGCCCCTGCCGCATCGAAGCGCTGGCCGAAGATGGCAAAGCCACTGCCATCCCGGTTACCCTCGGACATCCAGCTCACCACGAAGCCGCCATCGGAAAGGGAGGCAACAGCGGGTTTGACCTGGCCTAAGGACGTGAACGAGTTGACGACGAACTCGCTGCCCGTTGCGACCCCGGAACTGTCGAATATCCGGGCGATGATTCCTTCTGCATCGCCATCCTGGTGCGCCGATTGCCAGACCGTTACGAAGCCGCCCCCGGACAACGTTGCGACCACCGGCAGTTCCTGGTGATGAGCCGTTGTTTCGTTCAGCTGTACTTCGGTTGCCGTGGCCTCGCCCGAACCGTTGAAGACCCGTCCGTAGATATCGTCGCCCGATCCCCAGACAGCAACGTAGCCTCCACCGTCAAGGCCGGAAACGGACGAGGCAAACTGATGCCCTGCCGTTTCGCTGTTCAGAACCGACTCTTCGCCACTGCCACCGGAGCCGGATATACCGACTGAGACGGACCCAAGGCTGCTTTGGCCCCAGGTGTCAGTAACCCGAAACTGAAAGCTGTCCCCGGAGGCACCGGCAGACGGTTCGTATTCGTATGCGCCGGTGGTGGCGTCCGTGATCCGAACCCGACCGCCTGAGGTTGAAATCCAACCGTCACCGTCCGCAGTGCCCTCGATCGAATAGGTGAGCCCCGTTTGGTTCGCGGTATCGCTGAGACGCCAGGATACGGCCGTGCCGGCCCCTGTCTGGACAGAACCATCGGTCGCAACCGGCATGGCCGGGATATCGACGGTAACCGTTGCCTGGGACGTGCCGCCCTGGCCGTCCGAGACGGTGTAGCGGAAGCTGCCCGTGCCACTGTATCCCGGTGTCGGAGTAAAGACGGCATTGCCGTTGCCGTCGAGCGATACGGTTCCGTTCACCGCCTGATCGACCTGGGTGACGGTCAAGGTATCGCCATCCGGGTCGCTGTCGTTGGCCAACAGAGTCGCCAAGGGGGTCGTGACCTGGCCGTCCATTGGGACCCAAATCTGGTCGGCGGTCAGGGTTGGGGCGGAATTTTCAGAAACCGTGATGGTCACGGTCTGGCTGTCCGTTCCGCCTTGGCCGTCGCTGACCACATAGCTGAAACCTGCCGTTCCGTTGAAGCCGGGTGTGGGGACAAAATCCACACCACCATCATCCCGCAGCGTTGCCGTCCCATTGCTCGCCCCGTTGACCGACAGGATGACCAGGTTGTCGCCGTCTACATCCTGATCGTTGCCCAGCAGGTCTGCCGCTGTCAGGGTCAAGGTCTGGTCCTGGGGTGTGGAGACCGTATCGGCAGCCGCCACCGGCGCATCGTTCACCGCCGCGACAGCCACAACGGCTGTGGCTACGGCTGTCCCGCCCTGGCCGTCGGAGACCGTATAGTCGAACCGAGCCGTCCCGTTGAAATCGGATGTCGGTGTGAAGCGGACATCGCCGCCGGCCGTGAGCGTGACCGAGCCACCGACCGCGCTGCCGACGGCGGAGATCGAAAGGGCGTCGCCGTCCACATCCGTATCGTTGCCGACCAGGGAGGCGGCGGAGAAGGTCACGGCGGTGTCTTCGACCGCTGCAAGGGTGTCATCTGCCGCCACCGGCGCGTCGTTCACGGCGGAGACCGCGACGGTTACGGTCGATGTTGTCTCCCCGCCCTGTCCATCGGAAACCGTATAATCGAAGCCTGCCGCGCCATTGAATTCGGCTGTTGGTACGAAGCGTACATCGCCGTCTGCGGTCAGGCTCACCGTGCCACCGATCGCATTTCCGACAGCCGAAATCGACAGCGCATCGCCATCGACATCGCTGTCGTTGGCCAGGAGCGTGTTGGCCGCAAGGGTGATCGCGGTATCTTCTGCCGTGGTGACGGCATCGCCGGTTGCGACCGGTGCATCGTTCACACCTGAGACCGTGACGCTGACCGACGACGTGGCCGTGCCGCCCCGACCATCGGAAACCGTATAGTCGAAGCTTGCCGTGCCATTGAAATCGGCTGTCGGATTGAATAGGACGTCACCGCCCGGTGTCAGCGAGACGGCCCCCCCGCTCGCGTTTCCGACAGATGCGATGCTCAGCACGTCGTTATCGAAATCCTGGTCATTGGCCAGAAGGTCCGAGGCCGAGATGGTCAGCGATCCGTCTTCCTGAACAGTGGCGATATCGCCAGCCGCCGTGGGCGCATTGTTGGAGCCGTCCAGGTTCAGTGTGCCGTCGGCAAACTCGAGACGCTCGATTCCGGTCAGGCTGTCGGTTCCGTCGGGACCCTGGACAGTAAAGCCAGCGGTCAGGACCCCTGCGCCGCCACCACCCGCCGGTGCAACGACGTAGTCTACATAGGCACCGGAGTAGACCGCGGTATCGACCCCTTCGCCGCCGGACAGAACGTCATCGCCTGCGCCGCCCACAAGGACGTCATCACCCTCTCCGCCATTGAGTTGATCATTGCCGGCATGGCCCAGCAGGCGGTCATCGCCGGCTTCACCATCCAACTGGTCGCCATCGGCTCCGCCGGCAAGGCTGTCATGGCCTGCCGTCGCGGTGGTCGTTATTTCGGAGACGGCATCGCCGGTTGAAGAGAATCGTTGGGCGAAGATCCCACGCCCATCCGCGTCATCACCCTGCCAGCTGACCACGAAACCACCATCGGCGAGTGCTGCGATCGAGGAGTGCGTCTGTTCACCGGCAGCTTCGGTATTGATTTGGTATTCCGCAGCCACGGTCGTGCCTGCGTCGTCGAAGACTTTACCGAAGATGCCGTAGCCTTCGCCATCCTGGTCTTCCGATTGCCAGGTCACTGCGAACCCACCACCGGAGAGTGCCGCGACGGAAGGCAGCGTCTGGTTGCCACTCGTTTCGGTATTCACCAGGAACTCGGAACCGGCCGCATTTCCGGTAGCGTCGAAGACGCGGGCATAGACACCATACCCGTCGCCATCCTGGCCACCGGACTGCCAGACGGCAACAAAGCCGCCGTTCGCCAAGCCGGTAACCGATGACTTGTTCTGGAACCCGGCGCTCTCTTCCGTGACTTGGAACTCGGCACCAACGGCTTCTCCCGACGCATCAAACACCTGACCGTAAACGCCATCCTCGTCGCCGTCCTGCCAGCCCGAGGTCCAGGTGACCACGTAGCCGCCATTTTCCAATCCTGTAACTTCGGGGACGAACTGGTGCCGATGACTATAGGTGTTGATCTGAAACTCTTCTCCGACGGTACTGCCGCTGGAATCAAACTGTTGGCCGAACAGGGCGAAACCACTGCCGTCCCGATTGCCTTCGGCCATCCAGGAGACGATAAACCCGCCATCTGAAAGAGATGCGACCGAGGGATGCACCTGACCAAATTGGGTCACCGTGTTGACCACGAACTCTGTATCCGTCGGAACACCGGACGCATCAAATAATCGACCGATGATGCCCTCGGCATCCCCATCCTGGCGGAAAGCCTGCCAGACTGCGACAAAGCCGCCGCCATCAAGCCCCGCGACTGCGGGGAACTCCTGACGGTTGGAGGCTGACTGGCTCAGTTGGATTTCGGTGCCCACGGTATCACCGGCAGGCGAAAAAACCTGGCCGACTACGTCGCTGTCCGAGCCCCAGACGGCTACGTAATTTCCATCTGATAAGCCGGAGACCGATGGGGCCGACTGATGGCCTGAAGTGCCACTGTTGAGCACGACTTCTTCGCCGCTGCCGCCACCGGATATGCCGACCGAAACTTCGGCGGTGCTGCTCTGGCCCCAGGCATCCGTGACCCGGAAACGGAAGCTGTCGCCGGCACCGGCGCTCCCGCTATTCGGTTCGTATTCGTAGGCGCCGGTGGTGGCATCCGTAATCCGGGCTCTGCCCTGGGTCGTCGAAACCCAGCCATCCGCGTCGGCGGCACCTTCGATGGAATAGGTGACGGTGCCTTGTCCACCGGTCTGGCCCAGGCGCCAGGAAACCACCTCGCCGGAACCGGTCTGCACGGATCCGGCCATGGCTGTTGGCTGTCCGGGGATGGAAACGGTCGCCGTTGCCGTTGTCGTGCCACCCCGTCCATCGGAAACCGTGTAATCAAAGCTGCCATTGCCGGCGAGGTCGGCATCCGGCGTAAAGCGCACGTTACCGTCGCTATCCAGGCTGGCCGAACCGCCCTGGACGTTGCTGACGCCCGAGATGCTCAATGCGTCGCCTTCCGGGTCGCTGTCGTTCGCCAGGAGTTCGGCGGCAGTGATCGTGGTTTCCTGGCCAATGGGAGCCCAAACGAGATCGTCTGCCGATACCGGAGCCGCGTTCTCGGCGATGGCCACGACGACTGTTGCCGTGTCCGTGCCGCCCTGACCATCATCGAGCGTATAGGTAAAGCTGCCGGTTCCGAAAAAGCCGGGCGTCGGCGCGAAGGTTACAACGCCATCGGCCAAAGAGACCGTGCCTCCAACGGCTCCTCCCACGCCAGTGATCGACAGCGTGTCGCCATCCACATCGCTGTCGTTGGCCAGAAGATCGGTGACGGCAAGCGTGATTGCAGCGTTCTGCGAGGTCGAAGCCGAATCGGAACCTGCGGTCGGCGCATCGTTCCTAGCGGCGACAGCGATGGTCGCCGTCTGCCAGGCCGAGCCGCCGCGTCCGTCCGCCACTTCGTATTCGAACTGGGCGAGACCGTTGAAGTCCGCTGCCGGCGCAAACTGAACCGACCCGTCGGGCAACAGGATGACACTGCCACCGACCGGTGAGCGTACAGCGGAGATGGACAGGGTATCGCCGTCCACATCCGTATCATTGTCCAGGAGCTCTGCCGCCGAAATCGAGAGGGTCGTATCTTCCTCGCCGGTCAGACTATCGATCGTGGCGACCGGGGTGTCATTTACCTCGGCGACATTCACGGTGGCTGTCGCACGTGCTGCCCCACCGTTGCCGTCGCTCACCACATATTCGAAGGAGGCATCGCCCGCAAAATCAGCGCTGGGCACAAAGCGGACATTGCCGTCGGGCAGCAGCGTTACCGTGCCGCCTATCGCATTCTCCGCCGCGCTGATCGAAAGCGCGTCGCCGTCAAAATCAGCATCATTGGCCAGCAAGTCGCTGGCGAGAATCGTGATCGCCTGGTCCTCGTCGGTCGAGACGGTCTCTCCTGCGGCAGTAGGCAGGTTGTTGGTGCCGTCGAGGTAGATCGTCCGATCCGAAAATTCGATCTGCTCGATCCCGGTCAGGGTGTCGGTGCCATCGGCGGCCGTCACCGTGACCGTTTCGCCGTTGCGCGCAATCGTGAAGGCGTCGTAGGCCGAACTGTAGACGGCGATATCCGTACCGTCGCCGCCGGTCAGTTGGTCATCGCCGGAACCACCTGTCAGGCGATCGTTTCCGTCCCCGCCGAACAGCCGGTCGTTTCCGCCGCCGCCGGAAATCCGGTCATCACCGCCCAGCCCGTCGATGGCGTTGGCGGTGTCGTCACCGGTCATGATGTCGGCATTGGCCGTTCCCAATTCGGTCCCGTCCGGGTCTCCGATCCGGTCTGCAGCGGCGGTGACATTGCTGGTTAGGCCATCGCCGGTGTAGTCGGAAACGGCCTGATCAAGAAGAGACTGGTCCTGGGATGCCACGGCGGCTTGTAGGGCATCAGCGGAGTCACCCTGGGCGATCACGGCCGATTGTGCCAGCTGGACCAGAAGGTCTCGGCCCGTCAGTTCCGCCTGCGCGGTTTCCACGACGGCAGCAGAAGCGGCGAGAACCGATGACACGTCCGCCGAGGCATCCTCCAGCATCTGACGTTGTTCCGGCTCCGGATCAACAATCGTCGTCGCTGCGGTCAGCATTGAGCTGATCTGAGCCGCATCGGTCAGGTCTGTCGAGGCTCCGTTCAGGGCAATCATGCCCGCGATGCCGCCAATTGCCGCCTGGGCTGCAACCTCGACCGATACCCCGGCACCTTGCAGCACACCAGAGGCCTGAACCATCATGTTCTGCACCTGGACGCCGGTCGCCATGACCTGGGCCGCCAAGCTGGCCGTGCTCTCATCATCCGAGAGGGTCGCGGCGACGGGATCGAAAACTTCCAACTGAATGTCATTCGGCAGATCAAAGGCCTCGATCACGGCGGTCCGCGCCGCCTCCAGCCCGATTCCGAGGTTTTCGTCCAGGGCTGCCATCAGGGTGGTCAAGGGCGTAACGACCGAAGCCCCTTCCGGTGCCCGCATGATGCCTTCGAAGGCGAGGCCCGTCGAGGCATCGATGCCGCCGGAGACCACAATCGGTCCCTCGCCTCCGATCAGGGTGAAGGTGCCGTTCGGGCCGGTGGTCGCGTAAGACTCGCCTTCGTCCAGTACGCCGTTGCCGTTGGCGTCGGCGAAAACCGTGCCGCTTTCGATATAGCCGTCGATGGCCTGGCCCCGTGTGACCGCGACCACATCGACGCTCACCGTTTGTGTCGAGGTGGCACCGGATGGATCGGCTATCGTGTAGCTGAACTGCGCACTGCCGGTGAAGTCCGCATCGGGTGTGAAGGTGACGCTGATCCCTTCTGTCAGGGTGACCGTGCCTCCCGTGGCCGAGCTAACACCGGTGACCGTGAGTGCATCGCCATCCGGATCCACATCGTTGGCCAGAAGGTCGCCGAGCGAAATCGTGACGGCTTCGCCCTGGAAGGTCGTCGCGCTGTCTGCGGCTGCGATGGGCGCGTCGTTAACAGGTGTGACGGTAACCGTGACCCAACCGTCCGCCGTGCCGCCAAAACCGTCGGCGGCGGTGTAGGCGAAACCACCCGTCCCGAAGAAGTCGGCTGTCGGCACAAAGACTACATTGCCGCCGTCCACAATCGAGACGGTACCCCCGACCGCGCCACTGACTGCGTCGATTGTCAGGCTGTCGCCGTCCACGTCGCTGTCGTTGCCCAGCAGTTCGGCTGCTGTCAGCGAGAGCGATGTATCCTCAGCCGTGGTCGCCGTATCGGCCACAACATCCGGCGCGTCATTCACAGCCGTGACGGTGACCGACATGGTTGCCGAAGCGGTGCCGCCGTTGCCGTCGGTGACCGTGTAGTCGAAGCTCGCCGCACCGTTGAAGTCCGCATCCGGGGTAAAGAGAACGTCGCCATCAACCGTCAGCGAAGCCGTCCCGCCGACAGCGGCGTCCACGGACTGGATGGTGAGTAGGTCGCCATCCACATCGGTATCGTTGGCAAGCACATCCGCCGATGGAATCGTAATGGCGGTATCTTCCAGTGTTGATGCGCTGTCATCGACGGCGTCCGGCGTATCATTAACGGCGGCCACAGCGACGACGACCGTTGCCGTCTGGCTACCGCCCTGGCCGTCGGAGACCACGTAATCAAAGCTTGCCGAACCATTGAAGTCCGCCGTCGGAACAAAGCGGACGTCGCCATCGACCGTCAACTCGACCGTGCCACCTACCGCCGAGCCGACCGATGCGATGGACAGGGCATCGCCGTCCACATCCGTGTCGTTGCCCAACAGATCAGCCGCTCCGATGGTCAGGGTCGTGTCCTCTGTTCCGATGGCCTGGTCGCCGACAGCGTCCGGTGCATCGTTCACCGAGGCCACGGCAACGACCACCGTCGCATCGGAAGAATCACCATGCTCATCCATCACGGTGTAATCGAAACGTGCGGTGCCGTTGAAATCGCCCGTCGGCGTGAACTGGACGTTACCGTCGGGCAAGATTTCAACCGTACCGCCAATGGCGGCACCGACGGAAACCACCGACAGCGCATCGCCTTCGACGTCGCTGTCATTGTTCAGAAGATCTGAAGGCGTGAGGACAAGCGCATTATCTTCCAGGGTCGAAGCACTGTCGGCTCCGGCGACCGGCGCATCGTTCACCCCGGTAACCGTGACCGTCACGGTCGTTGTCGAAGTGCCACCCCGGCCATCGGAAGCGGTGTATTCGAAGCTTGCCGAACCGGCGTAATCAGCATCGGGCGTAAACCGGACATCCCCATCCACCGTCAGCGAGACTGACCCGCCAGCCGCATTGCCCACCGCCGAGATGGTCAGCGCATCACCGTCGAAATCCGTATCGTTTGCCAGCAGGCTGGCTGCCGTCAGCGTTATGCCCTCGTCTTCCAAGGTCGCGCCGAGGTCGGCGACAGCATTGGGGCCGTTGTTCGAGCCATCCAGGTTCAGGGTGCCATCGGCGAAGCGGGCCTGCTCCACACCCGTCAGGCTGTCGGTGCCGTCAGGGCCTGAGATGGTAACGTTGAGCGTTCCGCCGGATCCGCCGACCTGTGTGACCTGATAAGAGGCAAAGGTGCCCGAATAGGTCGCAACATCGTAGCCGTCGCCGCCGATCAGAATGTCATCGCCTGCGCCGCCGATCAGGATATCATCGCCAGCACCGCCATCCAGCCTGTCGGCCCCCCCCTGACCGATCAACTGGTCGTTGCCGCCGAGCCCTTCCAATAGGTCCCCATCGTCAGCACCGGCAAGGCTGTCCGCGCCTTCCGTGGCAGACACCGACACCTCGGACAGGGGGCGGCCCGCCTCGGAGAAGCGCTGCGCGAAGATTCCGCTGCCATCCGCATCCGGGCTCTGCCAGGCGGCCACGAAGCCCCCGTTGGCCAAGGCTGTCAGGGAGGGGCTGGTCTGTTCCCCCGCCGTCGTCAGGTTGAGAGCGAATTCCGAGTTTTGTGCGCTTCCGGCAGCGTCAAATATACGGCCATAGACGCCATGGCCGTCGCCATCCTGTCCGTCCGATTGCCAGCTGACAACGAAGCCGCCACCGGTCAACGCCACCACATCCGGTTGCCACTGGTTGCCCGAGACTTCCTCGTTGACCTGAAACTCCGAGCCGATGGCACTGCCGGCGGCATCGAAAACCTGGCCGTAGATTCCGTACCCGCCGCCGTCCTGCCCGCCGGATTGCCAGACGACAACAAAGCCGCCGTTGCTCAGGCCTGTGGTCGAAGAGCCTTTCTGGAACCCTGCTGTCTCGGTGTTGACCTGGAATTCACCGCCAACCGCAGTGCCGGAGTCGTCATAAACTTGACCGTAGATCCCGTCTTCGTCGCCGTCCTGCCAGCCTGATGTCCAAGTAACCGCGAATCCGCCGCCCGCAAGTCCGGTCAGGGCCGGGGCGAGCTGGCTGTTCCAGGTCGTCGAATTGACCTGGAATTCATTGCCCTTTGGCGCGCCATCGGCATCGAAGCATTGACCGAACACCCCGTAGCCGCTGCCGTCTCGGGCACCTTCGGAACGCCAGGCCACTGCGAAGCCGCCATCGGAAAGCGAGGCGACAGAAGGGTGTGACTGGCCAAAAGTCCTGTACGTGTTGACGATGAATTCGTCGCCGATGGCCGAGCCGGTCGTATCAAACCGTCGACCCACGATGCCCTCGGCGTCGCCATCCTGGCGGGCCGACTGCCAAACCGTAACAAAGCTGCCGTCCGACAGGGTCACCACGTCCGGGCGTTCCTGCATGAAGGCAGTTGTCTGGTTGACCTGGAATTCGGAACCTGTCGCCGAACCGGAGGCATCAAATACCTGACCGTGAACGTTGTCGCGCGATCCCCAGACCGCGACGTAGCCGCCGTCAGCGAGAGTGGAGAGCTCGGGGCGGCCCTGGAAACCGACGGAATCGGTGTTCAGTTGGGCTTCATCCGGTGATGCGCCCGTGGCGATTCCTACGGTCATACTCGCAGAGGCAGATCGGCCCCAACTGTCCGTTACGGTATAGCTGAAACTGTCCGCGCCGCCTTCCGTTGATCCGGAGGGATCGTATTCATAGGCACCCGTTGTTGCGTCCGTAATCCGAACGCGGCCTTGTGTGGTGGAAACCCAGCCGTCACCGTCTGCGGTCCCATCAATCGAGAACTGAAACGGTCCGACGCCCCGGGACTGGCCGAGGGTCCAGGAAACGGTCTCCCCGATGCCCACCTGGATCGATCCGTCGATGGCCTCGGGCGCTGGCGGGGTGACCTCTATGGTGGCAACCGCGTCGGTCACCGCGCTCCCATCGGTCACCTGATAGGTGATCTGGCTCGTGCCCAATTCTGCCGGCGTATAGGCCCAGGTTCCATCCGACTGGGCCGACAACAGACCGGGCCCGTCCAACTGGACATTTACAACGCTTAACGCATCGCCCTCTGGGTCCGTGGCATTGGCTATCAGGTCTTCCACAGTGACCGTCAGCGGGCGGTCAATCGGCGAGGTCATGGACAGCGGCCCGGATACCTCCGGCGCGTCGTTGACACCATTCACACGGACCAAGGCTTGGTTCTGGACGACATACATGCCGTCCGTCACATCGAAGCTAAAGAGGTGCATTATCCACTCCCCCTGCTGCAGGGAGTCGAAGGATCCTCGGGGGTCGTAGGTAAAATCGCCGTTCGCATCCAGCGAGAAGCTGCCGACGATAGGTGGCGACACAAGACTGTAGCTCAGACTGTCGCCATCAATATCCGTAATGTCGAGGTTTCCGGAAAGGACCGTGTCTTCGTCGGTTCTGTGCACAATCATCGATCTTGATGGCGCAAAGCCGGTGGTATAGGGCGGTATCTCCACGGTCGAAGAGGAAGAGGCGGAAAGGCCGTCTGCAGTTTCTGTCGCGGTGGCCGTGACGGTCAGGCTGAAAGGCTCGGATACCGGCGCATAGGCCTTCAGCCTGAGATTGTCTAAATGATAGTCAGAGAGGGTCCAGTTCCCTCCGCCATGATAGTGGCCGGTGCTGAGGGTTACCCCGTCGGGCAGGCCCGTCAGCGAAATCGTCAGTTCCTCGGACCCGTCCAGATCCGTCAAAGCGCCAGAGATATCCAACCGGATTTCAGGACCGACGTCCGAGATCGACCAGGCCGGATCAGACAAGGCGTTGCCGTCAAGATCGCGAAGGGTCAGCGTCAGGTCCGGCTGATCGGCGACCGCAGCGACGTTCACGGTCACCGTTTCCGTTGCCGTTAATCCTTCGGCATCCGTAACGGTGTAATCGAAGGAGCCAAGACCGGAAAAATCGCCTACTGGCGTAAAGGTGTATGTGCCGTCCAGGTTGTCCGTGATTGATCCCTGCGAGGTCGCGGAAAATCCAGTAATTGTCAGACCCTCTCCATCGTCGTTGGAGAGGAGTTGGGCACTGGTAAAGGTAAGGGGCACGTCTTCCGACGTCGTAAGCAAGTCCGGCTGCGTTACGATGCTGCTCGCGATGTTTAGGATTTGATCGTCAAACTGCAGAAATTCGACCCCGGACAGACTGTCGTTGCCGTCTGCGCCTTGGACGGTTGAATTTCCGCCACCAAAGGTGACCGTGTAGGCGTCGTAATTGCCATTATAGACCGCCGTGTCTACACCGGCTCCGCCGATCAGCACGTCGTCGCCCGCGCCACCTTCCAAGATGTCATTGCCGGAACCGCCGTCCAGCGTATCGTTGCCGCGCATGCCATAGAGCGTGTTGGCGGCATCGTTGCCGGTGAAGCTGTCGTTCCCGTCTCCGCCATAGGCGTTTTCGAAGACGGAACCGGCGTCCAGGGTCAATGACCGGCCGAGCAGGGTGTTGACCGTCCCCGGGGTCAGATCGATATCCAAGTCTTCCAGAACCGCCGCGAAGTTGAGGGTGTCATCGCCCGCATCGTCACTCAGCGTGTTTCGTGCCGCCTCGCCGCCATGGCGCGCCCATTCATTGGTGAAGATGTACTGGTCATCGTCATCCACCAAGGTGCCGTGCAGCGCCAGGGTCCAGCTTCTGATCGTTCCTGTATCCCCGGAGTAGCGATCATAGATTTCGAGGTCCCAGTCCCCCCAGGCACTTTCCCCCCAATGAGCGACGGTGGAGAAGGTGAAGGAGCCGCTATAGCCCCCTGTGTGCGGGTTGTTGGCCAGGTGGCTCCGCGTGCCGCCGGGGCCGACCAGATAGACATCCAGGTCGCCGAGGTAACTGTGAAACAGGTTGAGCGTGACTTCGACGAACTCGACGTCCATCGGCGAGGCCGAACTGGTCGTAATCGTATCCGTCAGGGAGGCGCGGTCCGCGAGGAAATGATTGGGGCTCGAGGTGTAGCTCACCGTCGTGCGATTGGCGTAGGTGCTTTGTTCCCCCCAGGTCTCGGCCAGCCGGACGGCGGCATGGGCATCGGCGAGCCCAAAGCCGTAATCATGGCTGAAGGTCAGCCCGCCACCGTTCCAATTATTGGCATCGTTGGTCTGCCACCCGGACGTGGAACTGACCGGGTTCTTCGCCGTGTAGGCCAGGATTTCCTGAACGTCTCGGTACCCCAGAAGCGGGTTCGCTTCGAGCATGAGGGCGGCCACACCGGCGACAGCCGGGGCGCTGAAGGAGGTGCCGTTCAGGCTGGCATAGTCCGAACTGGAATACCCGCTGGACCCAACCCGGTCGGTGGTGAGCACGCCCGTGCCCGGCGCAGACACCAGGACGGAGGCCCCTGGCGTGGAGAAATAGGAAATATCACCATCGCGCTCGATGGCACCGACCGTGATCGCGAAGGGTGAATTCTGGAAATTGTGATAGTTGGTATTGCCGCCGTAGCTGCGTTCATTCCCGGCGGCAAAAACGGTGATCGTGCCAAGGCCGTCCCGACCGTACTGTGCGGCACCCCGCATGGACGACCCCATGCTGGTGAACCAGTAGCTGTTGAAGTTGTCGGAGAAGGGGCTCGAATATCCCCAACTGTTGTTGACAACATCCTGGTAGCGCATGTCGTAGATGGCTTGGGTCAATCCCGAATGGGAATAATCGTCCCCAAAGCCGATCCGCATACCGACCAGGTCAACACCGGGGGCGACGCCGACTGCCCCGCTGCCGTCCATGGCGGCACCGATCACACCGGCGGTCGATGTGCCGTGCCGGTCGCTCGAATATCGATGCGCGGCGTCGTAGTCCCCCTGGGAATAATCGTAGTCCAGATCCTGGCGGTAATTTGCGGCCAGATCGGGATGGTTATAGTCGAACCCATCGTCAATGACGCCGACACGGACACCATTGCCGGTATATTCGTCCCAGACCAAATCCACATTCAGATCGACCCCGGCATAACTGGTGTTATGCAGGTGCCATTGGTTGCGGTATTGATCGTCGGACGGGGTGACGGTCTGTTGCGGCTGCCCGGAGGAATCCCCGTTATTGGACCCGCTGGGACCAAAGCTCAGTTCCGCATGGGTCTCCATCATCGCCTGTTGCGGCTGGCCAAGCGAAAGTTCGGCCAGTCCCGCTTTGAAAGCGGCAAGGGCTTGAAGGGAATCGATGACGCGCGTGGTCGTGCCTTCGCCGATCTCCAGACGAATTCCGGTAGCCGATGACGCGGCCAGCAACTCGGCCCCACGTTCCAGGACCAGACGCTCCCCGCTTTCCAAATCAAGGGTCAGATCGGTACCAGAAATAGACAAACCCAGGCTATCAGGATCCGACGCCGGAACCTGGATCACGTCTCCTGCGGCGAGAATCACACGAGAGGCGTCTTTAGCCTCGATCGTGGTTTTTTCACCGTCCGTACCGATCAGGTGAACGCTGGCCATCGCCAGAACCTCCAAGCGCTGTCGTAGGCGCGACCGGTACCCGTCCCCTCAGGATTTCCAATCTTCGACAACACAACTGAATATACACTTTGCCGTCCTGCGTATCACGCACAAAAACGCTCAACGCCTCTGAATCTTTCCGGCTGATACCCTGCCGGTTTGACCGGAAAATAACCTCTGTATGGTCGTTTTGATGACTTCCGTCCCAGGGGGCGAGGGCAGATCATCTGATGGACCTCATAACCCGGCCAAGTTGGGCTTTTCTATTCGCCCTTTAAGGCAATTTAAGGGCGCTTGGCCAAGCACCGGAATCATTCTTATGGGTAGGGGGAGAGCTTAACCCCGGTTCTCGACGCGCCGGTAGCTGCCCACGGCTTGAGCGATTCGGGAGCCATCTTCAGCCTCTGCGACGATCTCGGAGAAGAAGACCCGCCGACCGCCACCGGTCACCTGGCCGCGTGCCAGGACAACGGCACCATTTGCGGGCGCGATGAACTGGGTGGTGAGTGATATCGTCCGGGCATGGCGATGGGGAGCGTCCTCGGGCGCGAAACACCCCGCGATCCCGCCGGCGGTATCCAGAAGCGTGGCGACGACACCGCCGTGCAGGACGCCGGTTCGGTTCAACAGTTCCGGTCGGGCGACAAGCTTCAACTCCGCCAGGCCGTCTTCCCAACGGACCACGGAAAAGCCCAGAAAGGCCTGGAACGGCGACATGAAATCTGCCTGATCTTCGTCTTCCTCGCGGGTCATGGGGCGGGCCTTACAGTGTTCAGATCGACGGAAAACGCGGGCCCTCAGATAGGGCTTCGCCAAGTGGTATCCATGGTCGGCAATGGGGTCTTTTCGCTGCTGATCCGCCAGTGCGCCGGGGAGGGGATCAGGCAGATCTGGATCATATAACGCGGGGCCCTGGTCGGCTGTCGGCCCCGGTGCAGCAACTGCATGGGATAGAACAGAAGGCTCTGGCCGCGCTCCAGCCGCGTTTCCTTCGGGCTATGGCTGAGGCCATATTGGTCGCAAAGCGGTTTCAGGTCGGCCAGGCGTTGGCTCGTGTCGCAGAATGAGTATCCCAACTCATTGAAATTGCGGGTCGTATCCCTGTCCAGCCAGAGGGTCGACGCGCCGCTTTCCTCGGTGCTGTTGAGATAGGTCAACATCTTGATGTGCCCGGTCGGCCCGCCATCGCAATGCCAGAAAAAGCTGGCACAGGGATCGCCATCGGGATCGTCGCGGGTGAAGTGCCACCAGAAGGGAACATACTCCGAACCGAAGCCACCGAGGAGAAAACCGTCGATTTCCGGTGTTGCGATTTCTCCGAACACCTCCAGAAAGAAATCGCGGTCTTCCAGAAGTGGGTCGTCCTGATCGAGCTTTTCGCAAAGGTCCCGGCAGCGCTCCGGGCTCAAGCATCCCTGCACGGTTGCGCCCACGGGCTTCAGCGTCGATTGGCGGACATCGCTCTGGCGCTTGAACTGTCCTTGGCAGAACTGATGGAACCGTGTCCAGCCCATCTCGTCGTCATACTGACGCCGGTAGAGCTCCGCGATGCCGGGCAGGAGTTGTAGCGGCGGGTCGGCTGTCACAGATCCGGTTTCCTCTGGTTCTTTTCTCGGCTCTCTGGCGATTCCCGGCGGAATCAAAGCACAGTTTGACCATAAGGGCTATCGGTCTGTCAGGAGGCCGGAAAGCGGGTCCTCGTCCGGTTGGCGAAGGCCACCAGCGACAGCATGACCGGCACTTCAACCAGGACGCCCACCACCGTGGCCAGGGCCGCGCCCGAGTTCAGGCCGAACAGGCTGATCGCAACAGCTACGGCGAGTTCAAAGAAGTTCGACGTGCCGATGAGCGCACAAGGGGCGGCGATCCGGTGCGGCACCTTGAAGGCGAAGGCCGCGGCATAGGCAATCGCGAAGATACCGTAACTCTGGATCAGGATCGGAACCGCAATCAGGGCGATGACCAGGGGCTTGTCGAGGATCACGCTGCCCTGCAGGCCGAACAGGATGACGACCGTGGTGATCAGCCCGATGATCGACCAGGGTTTGACCCGCGCCTTGAAGGCCTCGATCCGTTCCGGCGTCTTCAAGGCGCGTCGCGTCGCCAACCCGGCCAGAAGCGGCAGCACGACGTAAAGCACGGTCGCCAGAACCAGGGTCTGCCAGGGGACTTTGATCTCCGTCACGCCCAGGAGCAGGGCCACGATGGGGGCGAAGGCGACGACCATGATCAGATCGTTCACGGACACCTGGACCAGGGTATAGGTCTCGTCGCCGCGGGTCAGTTGCGACCAGACAAAGACCATGGCGGTGCAGGGGGCCGCTCCCAGCAGGATAAGGCCTGCGATGTACTCAGCCGCGTCATCCGGGCTGATCAGATCAACGAAGATGATCTCGAAAAACAGCAAGCCCAGGAAGGCCATGGTGAAAGGCTTGATCAGCCAGTTGACGGTCAGCGTGATCAGCAGGCCCTTCGGCTGGCGGGCGATGCCGCTGACAGCACCGAAATCCACGCCAACCATCATCGGGTAGACCATGGCCCAGATGAGCACGGCGACCACCAGATTGATCGAGGCGACTTCAGCCCGCGCAATGGCTTCCACCAAGCCGGGTGCGGTCGTGCCCAGAATAAGACCGGCCCCGATCGCAAGCGCTATCCAAACGGTCAGCCAGCGTTCAAAAAAGCCCATGGCTGGAGGGGCGGCGGTCCCGGCTTCCGTCATGGCATTCCCTTTGCGATGATCCTCGGCAACAGTCGGAACTCTGCCGGTTTTGGACGGATAGGCAAGTGACGGTTTTATTCGCCCGCACCGGCGGCTCCGACCGGTAGAGCTTGTCACGGTGCCACGTGCAGGCAAAATGAGGTCAAGACCAAGGAGCGCCAGTCCGGAGGGGGGTGAGCTTGAAATGGCGATTGATATCGATCACCTGAAAACCTGGGTCGGGAAGGCGGAGAGCCGCATCGATGATCTGGGCGGCTTTCCGGCGAGCGCCCTTGCGGCCACGCTGGACCGGGATGATCCGCCTTATGCGGCGGGAATCCCACTGCCGCCGCTTTGGCATTGGCTCTATTTCCTACCCTTGTTCAAGCTCTCGGACGCCGGGTACGACGGCCATGCGGCGCTGGGCGGGTTCCTGCCGCCGGTACCCCTGCCCCGGCGCATGTGGGCGGGCAGCCGGTTGCGGTTTGAAGAACCCCTGTTGATCGGTCGGGCTGCGGAAAAACGATCCACCGTCCTGTCGGTCGAACACAAATCCGGCAAGTCCGGCGATCTGGTGTTTGTCACCGTGGGACATGAAGTGTTTCAGGACGGCAGGCTCGGCCTTTCGGAAGAGCACGACATTGTCTACCGCGCGGCCCCTTCACCCGATGCAGCCCCGCCGAAGCGCAAGCCGGCTCCAGCCGACCAGAGCTTTTCGCGCGATATCGATCCCGACCCGGTCCTGCTGTTTCGCTACTCCGCCCTGACCTTCAACGGCCACCGCATCCACTACGATCAGCCGTTCTGCACCTCAACAGAGGGCTATCCGGGGCTTGTGGTCCACGGACCGTTGTTGGCAACCTTGATGCTGGATTTGCTCAGGCGCGAGAAGCCGGAAGCGCGTGTTGCAAGCTTTCGATTCCGTGCCCTGGCACCCGTGTTCGATACCGAGACGTTTTCCGTCAACGGTGCGGCTGCTGCTGCGGGTGGCGATGCGGGACACTATCGGCTTTGGGTCCGTGCCCATGACGGCGCACTGGCCATGGAAGGGGAGGCGGAAATCAACTCATGACCGATGACTATCAGGACATCCGCGACGGTGTGCGGGCCCTCTGTGCCGAATTCCCGCCGGACTATCACCGCAAGGTGGACGAAGAACGCGGCTACCCGGAAGCCTTTGTGGATGCGCTGACCAGGGATGGCTGGCTGGCCGCCTTGATCCCCGAAGACTATGGCGGGTCGGGGCTCGGTTTGGGTGCTGCCAGCGTGATCATGGAAGAGATCAATCGTTCCGGTGGCAATTCCGGTGCCTGCCATGGCCAGATGTACAACATGGGCACGCTTTTGCGGCATGGCTCGGAAGTCCAAAAACGGACCTACCTTCCGAAGATCGCCGCCGGCGAACTGCGTTTGCAGTCCATGGGCGTCACCGAACCCACCACCGGCACGGACACGACCAAGATCAAGACGACGGCCAGGCGCAAGGGCGATGTCTATGTCGTCAACGGCCAGAAGGTCTGGATCAGTCGGGTGCAGCATTCGGATCTGATGATCCTGCTGGCGCGGACAACGCCACTGGAAGAGGTCACGCGCAAGTCGGAAGGACTGTCTATCTTCCTGGTCGACCTGAAGACGGCTGTGGGCAACGGCATGGCGGTCAAGCCGATCCCCAATATGGTCAACCACGAGACCAACGAGCTGTTTTTCGACGATCTGGAAATCCCGGTCGAGAACCTGATCGGCGAGGAAGGCAAGGGGTTCCGCTACATCCTGGACGGTCTGAACGCCGAGCGCGCCCTGATCGCGGCCGAGTGTATCGGTGACGGTTATTGGTTCATCGACAAGGTCACCGCCTACGCCAAGGAGCGTGTGGTCTTCGACCGGCCCATCGGACAGAACCAGGGCGTGCAGTTTCCGATCGCCGAAGCCTTCATCGAATTGGAAGCGGCCAACCTGATGCGCTTCAAGGCCTGCGATCTGTTCGATGCGGGCGAACCCTGCGGCGCCGAGGCCAACATGGCCAAGTATCTTGCCGCCAAGGCCAGTTGGGAAGCGGCCAACGCCTGTATCCAATTCCACGGCGGTTTCGGATTCGCCACCGAATACGACGTGGAGCGAAAATTCCGTGAAACCCGACTCTATCAGGTGGCCCCGATCTCGACCAACCTGATCCTGTCTTATGTCGCAGAACATCTTCTGGATCTGCCGCGGTCTTTTTGACCCGCCTTTAAGCAGACACCTCTTTGGTTGCTTCGGGGGCAGGCTCCCGATCTTTTGTTTTCGCCAGGGGAAGATCGATCCAGAAGTCACTGCCCTGGGCCGGGGTCGATCGGAAGCCGATACTGCCGCCCAGGGCTTCCATGATGCGTTTGGTGATCGAAAGGCCGATGCCCGTCCCTTCGATCTCACCGGCTTCGCGTCCCAGCCGATTGAACGGAGTAAACAAGTCCGTCTGGCGGTCTTCCGGGATGCCGGTGCCTGTATCGTGGACGATCACACGCAGCATGTCGTCGCCTGATTTGTTCACTGTCTCCGAAACGTCGATCATCACCTGACCGCCTTCGACGTTATACTTCACGGCATTGGACATCAGGTTAAGCAGCACCTGGCGGAGAAGGGCCGGATCGGTCTGAAGAGCAGGCAGGCTGCGCTTGGGTGCAAGGGGCTGCAGCGAGACGTTCAGCAATGCTGCCCGCGAGGCCAAGCTCAGCCGGCATTCCTCGATCAGTTCTTCGACCTGAACACTCTCATGTTCCACTTCCAAATGGCCCGCCTCGATCTTGCTCAGGTCAAGCACCTGACTGATCAGGTCGAGCAGTTGGTTGCCGCTGCGCAAAACCAGGCGCAGGTATTCACGCTGGGTGGGGCTTGGTGGATCGGTCGGGCTGGTTTCCATCAACTGGGTAAAGCCGAGGATCGCATTCATCGGCGTGCGCAGTTCGTGGCTCATGCTGGACAGGAATTCCGACTTTGCCAGGTTCGCCCGCTCCGCTTCCTGCTTGGCGATGCGCAGACGGATTTCCGATTCCCGCTCGGTCGTCATGTCGCGAATGATCCCTGTGAAGGTCGTCCCTTCCGAGGTTCGGGTTTCGCTGACGCCTAGCCGCATCGGGAATGTGCTGCCGTCGCTGCGCAGGCCCTGGACCTCCCGCCCGGTGCCGATAATCTTGGCTTTTCCGGTCTCTAGATAATTCTTCAGGTATCCGTCGTGGCGCGCCCCTTCTTGCGGAGGCATCAGCATGGAGACGTTCCGGCCGATCACGTTTCCCGGTGCATAGCCGAAGACCGTCGAAGCCGCATGGTTGAAGCTGAGGATACGGCCTTCTGTGTCGATGGTGATGATGGCGTCGACCGCGTTCTCGACCAGGGTCTGCAGATGGACCTCGCGGTCCAAGGTTGCGATTTCGGCCCGCTTGCGCATTTCGGCATGGGCCTGGACCGCATCCAGAAAAGCGTTGCTGGCTCGGGCCAGGGCACCAAGCTCGGTGCCTTCGATATCGCTGGAGAGCGGCAGCCGGTCCGTACCCGGTGCGCGGGGGTTCACCCGCTTGATGCTTCTGGTCAATTTGTCCAAGGGCGTTATCAATCGCCATTGCGCGAACCAGATCGTGGTCCCTGCCAGAAGCACCAGGACAAAGACCAGGAGGGCTCCGGAAAAGCTTGAAAAGGTCGTGATGGCGGAAACCGATTGTTGAACGCTTTCCTTGTTGGATTGATGGAGGATCGTGAGCCTCTGGTCCAAAGTCTCCAAGGCCCGGATGCCAAGGGAATCGTTGATCCTGACCACCTCGTCAATCTCGCCCGACGTCGCCCCGCTAATGGCCATGGCTTCCGCAATGGGGACCATGGAGCGGTATTCATCGGCAACGGAAAGCAGGCCGGAAATCGCCGCCTGTTCTTCCTCATCAATCCCAAGCGATAAGTAGGCTGTCAGCGCGATGGACAAGTGCAAAAGCCTTTCATGCACAGCCACCGCCCGCCAGCGTTCCTTGCGGAGCACGTAGTTCTTGAAGTGGTGGATCATGCCGTCAAAGCCGATCAGCCTGCGGACCTGGCTAAGCAGCAAAGCCTTCTGAGCCGCCTTGCTTTCGAATTCCGTCCAGGTTGTGCTGACGGTCTCTGCTTGCCTGATGGCCACCAGCGAGAGGGTTACGGCGCTGCCCACGGCAAGCAGCAGCCCAAGAGAAACCAACCAGGCGAAGGTCTTGATCCGAAGGGTGCTGATGATCTTCACCGGCCAGCCCGATCCGGATCGATTGGGTGGTATTCCCGCACATGCAGAGCCAGAAGGTCCAACCTTCGGCCTAACAGATCGACCTGGGCATAGACGTCACTGGGTACTTTTTCGCCAAAGCTGTAATCCACATAGAATTCGCTGATCGGTCGGGTTCCATCGGTCAAATCGACAACCGACATCACAAGTCTGTTCAGGATTTGTGACGATAGAACGAAGACCTGACTGGGCGTGATTTCTCTGGCGGTTGTGTCCGCACGGGTTTCGAGCGCTTGGTATTGCTCGATCCAGGCCGGTGTCGGCGGAAGGTCTGCCAGATTGAAGGATCGTTGCAGTCGGTCCCATTGGCGAGTTGCCGCACCAAAGACGTCCGCCGGTCGTTTGCCGTCGAAAGTCCCGGTCTGAAGGCTCGAAAAGCTCTTGATGAAGTCCGGCTCGGGGTGGGTTTCTTTCAACAGCGCAACCACCGTTGCGTTGATGTTTGTCCACAGGCCCAGGACATGACTGGGGGTCAGGCCAAGCTCAAGGGCGTGGCTCCCGCCCGGCAAAAGCAGCATGCCGATCAATAGTGCTGCCTTGATCTTGCCCGCGATGTTCCCAAAAGACGACAAAATCTCGACCCGCATTCCACCAAATTTAAGGGGGGTTATATCGAAGTTGGGGGCGTTAAGCAAAAGGGATAGGTGTTTTCCTGGTGATTGCGGTCACGAAACGTGCAGAAAGGTGCATCTCGGAATGCGAATTGAGGATCACGGCGAACAAGAAAGAGGGCCTGTCCGGTTTCTGCTCAAGCCATGCGAGAAGGGCTCATGTAACAGAGAAGTCCGTCGCATCCAGATCACTTGCGGAAACGCCGGGCAGGTTGATCTCGATATCCGTCGCGGCATCCCCGTCCAGATCGACTTCCAATAATTTCGTCGAATCCGTGAAGCGGATTTCCGTATTGGTGGTACCTGTGAAGGCACCGGTGCCGACATAGGAGAACGTACCCACCAAAAGGCTTTGGAAGCTGATTTTTTCGGCTGAATCCGTCGCGTCGAAGTCCAGAATCATGTCCGGGGTCGAGCCGTCATAGTCGTTGGCGGCGGTATACAGGAAGATGTCGGAACCGTTCCCGCCCAACATGATATCGGCACCTTGTCCGCCGTTCAGGGTATCTGCCCCGTCGTTGCCCGATAGCACGTCGTTCCCGGCCCCACCGTCCAGGGTTTCAGCGGATGCGCCGCTGCGGACCGCATCGGCACCGGAACTGCCGGTAATCGTTCCCGCCGTGGGCGTCGCATGGGTCACGGCATAGGAGGTCAACGTGAGCTTGAACCCGGCCGTATTGTAATTGGGTGCCAGGATAAAACCGTTATTGGCGTCCAGTCCGGTTATGGTGTCGAAATAACCGGTCCAGGTGCGTCCCGTGGTCAGGATGTCATAGGTGGCCGCCGCCGTCGGCGTGTAACCGCTGATGAAGTTGACGTTCAGCGTCCCGGCCCAGGAGTTCGAGTTGTGAATCGAAAGATGCAGCGTGTCGTAGGAGCCAGAGGTGCTGCCCGCAATATCCACATTGTAGACGGTCGTCGATGACATGTTGATCGTCCGACCGAAATTGCTGTCCCAGGTATCCATGGTCAGGGCACCGACTGTCCCGTCCGTGCCTGGGTTCCAGATGGCATTGTAGGTCCAGGCGCTGGTACCGGCTGTTCGGAACGTCCCGTCCCCTTGGATGCTGCTCGACGAATCAAAGCTGGGATTGGTGTTGTAGGTGCCCGTGAAAAGCACGCCGCTGGAGATATCGAGAACGCTGTTGTTGACAAATCCCGTTGTCGTGCTGCCGCCCGTCGCATTGAAGGTGCCGGAGTTGGTGACGGTCCCTGCAACCTGGCCACCACTCATGTTGTAGGTTGCACCGGAGGCGTTTGTGATGGTTCCGGTGTAGTTGGTACCCGTGAAATCGAGGGTGGCGTTGTTGGTAATCGTGCTCGGCGTATTCACCGTTCCGGACGCCATGGTCAACGTGCCATTGTTCACAATTGTTGTCGGGGTCACGTTTCCAGTGATGGTCAGGCTCTCGCCGGAGTTGATCGTGTAGGTGCCGCTCGGCAGGTTGGCGTCCACGGAGACAGTCCCCAGGCTCAAATTCCCGCTGCCGTCCTGGTCATTGGCTGAAAGCGTCAGGGTGGCCACGCCCGTCCCGTTAGCACCAGCGGCACTGGTGTACTGGATGTTGGCGGCGGTGTTCAAAAAGGTGTCGATATCGCTGACGGTCCCGGTGAGTGTAAGGGAGGCAGAGCCTGACCCGCTGACCGTCACACCTCCGCTGCTGGAAGCAGTGAGGGTCCCGGCGCTGGCCGCCACGGTGAAGGTGAAGGTGTTGGCCGTGGAATCCGTGTCTGCCAGTGTAGCCGCCGAGAGGTCTGCATCGCTGGCCGTTGCCGTTGTGACCGTGATTGACGACGGGGCAGAGGTCAGCGTTGGATTGTCATTCACGGCACTGACCGACAGGGTTGCCGTCGCGTCTCCGTTCGAGAAGGCCTTTCCGTCGGATGCCCGCCAGCTGAAACTGGTTGTTCCCGTCCAGTCCGACGTCGGCGTGAAAACCAGGGAGTCCAAATTCGCCGCCTCAATGGTATGGCCTGCCGAAATGGCATTGCCGCCGTACATCAAGGTGCCGCCGATACTGGGCAGGGTCATGATCTCGACTTCGGAAAGCGGATCGCCATTGCCATCGGAAAACCCGCTCAGGAAGGAATTCGCCGAGAAGGTGAAATCCGTATCTTCCGTTGCTGACAGGGAGATGTCGGAGACCTGCGGGCTGCTGTTCTGGGGCGGCAACTGTGCTTCGTCGACTGGCGGCGCAGGTTCCGGCTCGGGGTCCTGGGGGGCCGGATCGGGTAAGGGCGGCGTTACAATGGGAATGGGTTCCGGCACCGGCGAGACGGTTGCTTCGTTGATCGGGTTGGGCTCCACTGGATTGGGCGGCGGAGGAGGCGGATCCTCCGGCAGAGGATTGATCGGCTGTTCGTTCGACCTTGTTTCCTGCTGTGCTTGTTCCTGCTGCGCTTGTTCTTGTTGGAGCTGGTTCACCGTATCGGCATTCTGTTCAACGACACCTGCGGCCTGGTTTAAGGTGTCGGGACTGACCTGGGCACCCGCTTCGGCGGCGCTTACGGTCTCAAGCGCGACGGCGACTTCGGCGGCGAGGCTTGCTTCTTCCAGAAGGCCCGTTGCCTCACTCAATTCCGCATCAAGGGCTTGAGCTTCGGCTTCCAGGCTTTCGAGTTCTGCTGCGACGGCGGCCTGTTCCTCCGGGGTTTCAGCTGCCGCGGCCTGGGCTTCAAGCTCGGCCGCCCGGGCTTCGTTGGCTTCCGCTCGAGCCTGGGCGCTCGCCAGCCTTTCTTGAGCCTGGATCTCGTTGGAGACTTTTTCCACGGCCTGTCTGAAGGATGGCGGGAAAGCCCGTTCAGCGGCCGGATTGGATTGCAGGGCTCCGCCGAAGCTCTGGGCGATGTCGCGCGCCGACATGGTAAAGGTTTCGATGGGGGCTTCGTTCCGGCTGAAACCGCTGGTTGCCTGGTTCGGCTGGTTCAAGACCCGAACGCCTGCCCCGGTATCGAAGGTCAGTTCGCCGGTGCCGGCGATTTCGCGCAGAAGGGCTGCCGTGGTTTCGCCACCGTTGGCCGTTTGTCCATCGGACAGGGTTGCACCGGGCAGGAAGACCTGTCCCCCGCCTGCGGTGCCCCGAATGCCGATCGTTGCAACGGGGGTGGTGATCGTCATGGCATCAGGGCTGACTTTTGCCACCTGTCCGCTGACAAACGAGAAAGCGCCGTTCAGGATCGATATCGCTGCGCTGCCTTCCTGGGAACCCGGGTCATAGATCATTTCGTCCATGACCATCTGACCTTCGGACCCCAGGGAGAAAGTGGTCTCATCGGCAAAGGTGATACCAATGCTGGCGTCGTTGGCCGTTTCGATCACGTCGCCCTGAAAGACAGGATCGCCCTCGCTGAGCTCAACCTCCAGGCCGGTCGCCCTTTTGGCGGTTACTGTTCCTTCTAGCGTGTCGACACGGCCAATCGGCTCCGCCCCCGGGGACGGGCCAAACTGGGCATATTGGTTGGGTGCCAAGGGTCCCGCCAGTGTCTCGGCGAGGCCCCCTTTGATCAGGAGTCCCGAATTGGTGATCAGGTCAGGAGGAAATACGCCTGCAAAAAAGCCCTTGATCAGAAGGATTTCGCCGTCTTCGGCGACAAGCCGCAAGTCCTGGCCCTGGCGCTCATACTCTGCGCCCAACAGAAAACGCGCAGAGGGGATCTCAACTGTCGACCCGAGAACCCCCACAACATGCGAAGGCTCTATGCTCTCCCCGGCGGTGAAATCTGTGCGCAGCACCTCTTTTCCCCGAAAAGCGAACTGTCGGAATGCAGTAAGATACCTTTATATTATACTTTAGAGATAACATTCTAACACAAAATTAAGGCCTCGGTCAGGGGGCGAATGGCCGCCGATTTTTCACAAGGGCAATCATGTGTTGGACCGAAGGGACTCCAACACCCGCAGAGCGTGCAAATTTTTTTAAGGAGAAAGGGTGCCCCATGAGGGACTTTATTTGAACCTGGGAACCGGTTCGAACGAAGTGGGATTGGTGCCCCATGAGGGACTTTATTTGAACCTGGGAACCGGTTCGAACGAAGTGAGATTGGTGCCCAGGAGAAGACTCGAACTTCCACCCGTGTTACCGGACAGGTACCTGAAACCTGCGCGTCTACCAATTCCGCCACCTGGGCACAGGTGCGGGACGGATCGAAAGACTTCCGTCCTGCGCGGAGGCGGATAGGTACCCCCCGGCCCGGAGGATGTCAACGATGTTTCAAGCGCCCTTTTTGAAATCCTGATCGGGATCGGCACAAAAGCCGAAACCGATCGGGGCCGGGCCATCTCGCTTTACGATGGATGCCCAGGCCATGCGCCGGTTGACCCCTAGGGGGGGCTCGTGTAAGCGACTAGATCAAGGGAGCTGTCGGGCCTTTTCAGGACACCTGAAGGCGATTCCGACCATTGGGGCTAAGATGAGGGGCAAGTCCATGAGCCAGAGTGCTACGAACAATCAAACCCAGAGACCGCTTGCGACCGTCATCGGCGGCTCCGGATTCCTGGGGCGATACATTGTCAAGCATCTGGCGGACGCCGGCTGGACGGTGCGGGCAGGGGTGCGGGATGTGGAAGCCGCGCTTTTCCTGAAACCCCTGGGTGACGTCGGCCAGGTTGTACCCTATCCGGCCAGTCTCACGCGACCCGAAACCCTGGCCGCAGCTGTCGAAGGCGCCGATCTGGTGATCAACCTGGTGGGGCTGCTTTATGAATCCGGCAGCCAGACTTTCCAGGCCGTCCATGTGGACGGTGCCCGTGCGCTGGCCGAGGCCGCCAAGGCCGCCGGTGCCAGCCGGTTCATTCAGATGTCCGCCATCGGTGCCGACCTGAATTCCGAATCCGAATATGGCCGCACCAAGGCCGAGGGCGAGAAAGCCGTGTTGGAGGCTTTCCCGGAAGCGACCATTCTGCGCCCCAGCGTGGTCTTCGGTCCCGAAGACGGCTTTTTCAACCTGTTTGCCAACCTGAGCCGCATCGCGCCGGTCCTGCCGGTCTTCGGGTGCCCGGTTCTGCCGAGCCTTGGCGGTGGCGAGGGCAAGCCTGTGGTCGACCTCTATGGCGATGGCGGCACCAAGATGCAGCCGGTCTATGTCGGGGATGTGGCGGACGCCGTGATGGCTTGCATCGCAGACGATAGCACCACGGGCAAGACCTACGAACTCGGCGGGCCCAGCGTCTATTCCTATGTTGAACTGATGCAGCTGATGCTGAAGATCATCGAACGCAAGCGTCTGCTCGTCCCGGTGCCCTTTGCTCTTGCCAGTATCAAGGCTTTCTTCCTTGAACTGATGCCGAAGCCGCTTTTGACGCGCGATCAGGTGACGCTGTTGATGAAGGACAACGTGGTCTCCGGCGGGGCGCTCGGTTTCAAGGATCTCGGCCTGGAACCCAGAGCGGCGGAAGTCATGCTGCCAACCTATCTGGCGCGCTACAAGGCGGTGCGGGGCGAGAAGTTCCGCAACGCCTGATCTCTGCGTGAGAATTCCCACGCACCGCGTTCATTCTCACGCAGCAGTGATCAGGGCTCTGTTGATCTGACAGGGGCCAGGGCTATGTAATTGAACCAACCGTTCAATTTCCGAGGTCCGCCATGCCCGAAACCTCCAACGTCGCCCCTGTTGACCGCGAACCTGTTGACCGCGAACTGATCGCTGTTGTCGATCCGATGTGTTCCTGGTGTTGGGGCTTCCAGCCCAGTTTGCACAAGCTCGCCGAAACCTTCTCGGCCACGGCACCGGTCTCGCTACTGGTCGGCGGATTGCGACCCTATTCGAAGACCCCGATGGCGGAGGGCATGAAGGACGAAATCCGCCATCATTGGCAGCATGTGCAGGAAGCCAGCGGACAGCCCTTTGATTTCACGTTTTTCGACCGCGACGGCTTTGTTTATGACACCGAACCGGCCTGCCGCGCCGTTGTGACGGGACGTGCCCTCGATGCCGGAAAGGTTCTCGGCCTTCTGGAAGCCATTCAGCGTGGCTTTTATGCAGAGGGCCGCGACGTGACCGAGGGGACCGTTCTGGCGGAACTGGCCGCAGAGGCCGGCTACGACGGGGATGCCTTCCGGGCCGAGTGGGAAAGCCAGATCGCGAAAGATTTGACCCGCGCCGATTTCCAGGCTTCGGCTAATCTCGGCGTCAACGGCTTTCCGACTGTGGTGGCCCGGGCGGGAGATTCTTACGCCTATGCTTGCGTCGGTTACCGTCCGTTCGAGGCCCTTGAGCCCTTGGTGCAGGGTTGGATCAATGGCGGGCGAGAAGCGGCCTCCTGAAGGCCTCAGTTCTCCTTGACGGAGACCGGCTTAAGCCTATGCTGCCCCTCTTGTTTTTCCGATTTCAAAGGGGCGGCTGATATGAGCGACGTCAAGAAGGTGGTTCTGGCCTATTCGGGTGGTTTGGACACGTCGGTTATTCTGAAGTGGTTGAAAGACGTCTACGACTGCGAGGTGGTGACGTTCACTGCGGATATCGGTCAGGGTGAAGAGGTCGAGCCCGCCCGCGAGAAAGCCGAACGCCTCGGGATCAAGGAAATCTACATCGAAGATCTGCGCGAAGAATTCGTGCGCGACTACGTCTTCCCGATGTTCCGGTCCAACGCGATCTATGAAGGGACATACCTTCTGGGAACGTCGATCGCCCGTCCCCTGATCGCCAAACGCCAGATCGAAATCGCCCTGGAGACGGGCGCGGATGCCGTCTCCCACGGTGCCACGGGCAAGGGCAACGACCAGGTGCGGTTCGAACTCGGCTACTACGCCCTGAAGCCAGATATCAAGATCATCGCCCCCTGGCGGGAATGGGATTTGAACAGCCGCACCAAATTGATCGAGTATGCCCGGGACCACCAGATTGCCGTGCCGAAGGACAAGGAAGACGAAGCGCCATACTCCATGGACGCCAACCTGTTGCACATCTCATATGAAGGCAAGGCGCTGGAAGATCCCTGGGTCGAGCCGGACGAGGGCATGTTCCGCCGGTCTGTCTCCCCAATGGACGCGCCTGATACGCCGGAGGAGATGATCATTGATTTCGAGGCCGGTGATCCGGTGGCCGTGAATGGCGAAAAACTCAGCCCCGCCGCCCTCCTTGAAAAGTTGAACCAACGCGCAGGGGGCAATGGCATTGGTCGGATTGACATCGTCGAAAACCGGTTTGTTGGCATGAAAAGCCGCGGTGTCTATGAAACCCCGGGCGGGACCATCCTGTTCCAGGCGCGCCGCGCGGTGGAAAGCCTCGTTCTCGACCGGGCTGCCATGCACCAGAAAGACGAATTGATGCCGCGCTACGCCGAGATGGTCTACAACGGCTTCTGGTTCGCCCCCGAGCGCGAAATGCTCCAGGCCGCCATCGACAAGGCGTCTGAAAAAGTCACCGGTCGGGTGCGGATGAAGCTCTACAAGGGCAATGTCATCATCACCGGTCGCGAAAGCCCCAACAGCCTCTACGACGAAGCCACCGTGACTTTTGAGGAAGACAGCGTCTATGACCAGCGGGATGCGGAAGGCTTTATCAAGCTGAATGCGCTCCGGTTACGGCTGGGGAATCGCTAAAAGCCGGAACGCGCCGGTGAACTCCGCCGGCAGGACCGGGGAGTGGCTCAGACCAACGGACTTTGAAACCTTCCGGATCGCATCCTGAGGGCGGGCATGGGCGGACAGGGGCGGGCTCTCTTCCGAGCAGATCTGGCGCGTGGCGGACCTGGTCACTCCTGCTGCCTGAGATATCACGTCTAGTCCTTTTCGGTCTCTTATTGTAAGAAAAGGGCTTGGTCTGGGAGGGCAGACCGTTGGGAGTGCTGAAGGGGGAGGATCGAAATCATGCCGATCAATGCACTGTTGCGTGGATTCCGTAATTTTCATGACTCCTACTTCGAGCCGAAGCGTTCGATGTTCGAGGACTTGGTTGAACATGGCCAACACCCGAAAGTCTGTGTTGTCGCCTGCGCGGACTCGCGCGTAACGCCAGCGATTATCCTGAAGTGTGAGCCGGGTCAGATTTTCGAGGTCCGGAATGTCGCGAACATTGTCCCGCCGAAGAGCGCCGCCGAAGCCGCCCATTCTACGGCCTCGGCCATCCAGTATGCGGTCACTGTCCTCAAGGTGGAACATATCCTGGTTCTGGGGCATGCGCAGTGTGGTGGCATCAGGGCTCTGGTCGATCATATGGATGAACAGGAAGGCGCAATGGAACATGTTGCCGCCTGGATCCGGCTGATGTCCCCGGCCCGTGAGAGGGTGGAAAAGCGCTTGCCGAAAGCCGATGCGGACGAGCGTTCAGTGGCCTGTGAGCAGGAGGGGGTCTTGGTCAGTCTGGAAAACCTCATGACCTATGATTTCGTGTCAGAAGCGGTGGAAAGTGGCCATTTGAGTTTGCATGGCTGGTACCTTGATATCGGCAAGGGAGCTTTGTTCCGCTACGATCCCCGAACCAAGGCCTTCGAGGATATCGGCGAGGAGCCGAAGCTGGGTGCCGTTCGCCCGAACGAGGTCTCCCGGGGCGAGGGTATATGACGCTTGGTTCCAACCTGCAGAAACTGAAGGTCGTCGATGCCGACATCACCGAACTGCAGGTCGATGTCATCGTTAATGCAGCAAACAAGACCCTTCTGGGCGGCGGCGGCGTGGATGGTGCCATTCATGCCAAGGCCGGCCCTTTGCTGAAGCAGGCCTGCGAGGCCTTTGGCGGTTGCGAAACCGGGGAGGCAAGGATCACGCCGGGGTTTGATCTCCCGGCCGCTTATGTCATCCATGCCGTCGGTCCCGTCTGGCAGGGCGGCGAGGCGGATGAGGCGGCCTTGCTCGCCCAATGCTATCGTCGTTCGCTGGGGCTCGCCGCCGGCAATCAACTCAGCACCATCGCCTTTCCTGCGATTTCCACCGGCGCATTCGGATACCCGGCGGATGAAGCAGCCGCAATCGCTGTTCGAACCACCTTGAAATTCCTCGCGACGACAGATGTGCTGGAACAGGTGATTTTTTGTTGTTTCGGAGAAGAGGCTGTGGCCAGCTATGACAAAGCCCTGGCCGAGATAAAAGAGGCGGCAAGCCCATGACAGAGCCCCGATCACTGAAGACAGCCTTGGTCGCCCACACCATCCTGGCTGGTGTTCTCTTTTCCGCGGTCCTCTGGGTTCATCCGTCGATGGCCCAGGACTACAAAGCCTGGAGCGATCCGGACGCGCCGCAAAGCCCTTCCCCGACGCAGGCCCAGACCTTTTCGAAGGAGCTGAATGCTCTCGTCGATAAGGCGGAAAAGGCCCGTGCTGCCGATCCGACTTTCCTGAAAGACCTGCGTGCCCTGGCCGATCGCTATGGAATGGCAGCCCCTGTTGCCTCAGATCGCGCTTCCACCCAATCGGCCGGCCCCGTTCTGGCCGAGACCTTTACGGATGGCGACTTCACGGCCAACCCGACCTGGACACCGGAAACCGGCAAGTGGTGGGTCGAAAAGGGCTATGGTTTGCGGTCCGAACAGGCCGCTGCAGCCGGAGCGGCCGAGCCCCAGGAAAAACGGAAGCTGAGCGGCGAGCAGTTGGCGATCACTGTGTTGGGTGCCGTCCTGGGGGGCGGTCGCCAGCAGCAGGCGGAACCGCAAGCCGAGGCCAGTCAGCCTGTCGAAGCCACGATCCGTCTCGATCAAACCATCCCGAATGCTTTTGACCTGACGGCGGGCCTGACTTCCTGGCAGGGCAAAGGTGCCTGGTCCCTGGCGGTCTTTCAGGGACAGGGCCGAAACGGGTATCAGCTGCAATACGAACCGGGCCGGTCAGTGCAGCTGATCCGCATCGGTTCTAGCGGCGTGCAGATCATTGGGGCATCCGCCAACCGCATCGCGCTCGAAGACAACAAGCCCCACGAGGTCACCTGGAGCCGTGGCCGCGACGGTGCCATGACCATCGCGCTCGACAACCAGCAGATTCTGTCGGTTGCCGACCAGGGTTTCAGGGATGCCTTTTCCGGGGTCAGGATCTCGGGGTCGGGCGGCTCGGATGTTGTGCTTTCCAGCCTGACGGTGCGCTGAAGCCTCAACAGCCCGCTAAAACACGTCCCCGGTAAAATCGGCGCGGACAGACTTCGCCAACCGTCGAATGGCTTTGAGGGAGTCCACCAGCATGTCGCTCTCCCGGGTCGTCAGGTCACCCGGATGGACATGGTTGGAAAGGGGCTCGCCCGCTTCTGCCTCCATGGCCTGGCGTCGGAGCAGAAGCCTCGTGATGTGCCGGTGCGCACCCAGCAGGTAATCTTCTTCGTTGGCAGAGATGACACCCTTTGCGGCCAGTCCGCGAATCCGGCCCGGTGTGCCGGTTTCCGGCAGACCTTCGCGCAGGCTCAAGATTCGGGTTGCTTCGACGAGCGGAATCAGGCCGGTCAACTTCAGGTTGATCTCGCCTTTGTGGTCGGGGTCGTCTTGATCGAGGATAAAGCGGTCGAACAGGCCCAAAGCGACGCCCTTGTCCTGATCGTCCTCATACAGCCTGCGCAAGAAACCGGGGCGCGCCTGACACAGGTCCGTGACGGTTTCCCGCAGCCGGGTGCTGAGTTCCCTTTTGCCCCAGACCGGCTGGAAGTCGAAGAAGATGTCCGCCAGGCGCAGGGCTGCGATGATGTTTCGGTCCGTCCAAAGCTGGACCTGTGCCTGCCACTGCGGCAGGGTTTTCCGCCAAAGCGGGTTGGTCGCCATAACATCGCCCTTGCAGCGTGGAATGCCAATGGCATCCAGCCCGTCCACCAGCCTTTCGGCAAAGACGCGGAACCAGGCATCCACCGTATTGTGTTCGGCATCCGCATAGTCTTCCAGGATCAGGCCATTGTCCTGATCCGGGGCGAGGAGCGACTCGCCCCGTCCGGCGGAGCCCATGACGATGACGCAGAAATCCACCGGGGCCGGGCCGAATCCATCGGATTCCAGTTTCCGTAGCGTCAGGGAGACGCAGCGGCGGTAAAGATCGATGTTGAAGCGGCTGAGCAGCAACTGAATCTCGGTCGGCGGGCGGCCCTCTTCCAGCAACTGGTGCACCAGGGATGCCTGGGCCGCCTTGGCGCGGGCCAGGCCTTGCTCGTTGTCCGGCCCCGTCAGGCTGTCGATGCGCTGCATTTGCGGGGCGGTCGCGGCCTGGAGGGCATAGTTCAGGCTGAGCACACCTGTCATGCGGCCCCGGCGGTCAGAAACGACACAGAATTCCCGTCTTTCCGCCCGCATACGACCGATGGCGAGGTAGAGGGCATCCTGTTCGGAAAACCGTAAGTAGGTCCGATCAGCGATCTGAAGGGCCGGGACGTCGAGGTTTTCCAGGGTCAGGGCCTTGGCTGCGATATCGCGCTGGGTGATCAGGGCCAGCGTTCGACCGTCCTGGTCGGCTATGATGCCAGCACCGATGCGATGGCGGGCAAGTGCCGAGGCTGCTTCGGCGACCGTGGTCTCGTGGCTGAGGCGCAAGGACTGAGCGCGACTTTCCGCACCGACGAGGTCGCCGAGCGTTTCCACAAAGAGGGCCGAGGATGTTTTCACGTCGTCGGCTTAACCCAGCTCCGGCGGCCTTACAAGGCAAGCTTGTGGGCCTCATGCGGCGCTGATAGTGTTCACTCTCAACAGGCTGAAGCGTCCAGGGAAGAGACCGCTCAGCCTCGTGTTAGGGGTATTGCGTGACAGAGAAAGTCATCTGGCTCTTTGTCTTCGTGGCATTGTACTGGGCCTATTGCATCTTCTGGGGTGTGAAATCGGCCAAGCTTGCGAAGACGGCGACGGACTACTTCATCGCCGGGCGTCAGATCTCCATTTGGGTCTTCATCCTGGCGGCGACAGCGACGTCATTTTCGGGGTGGACCTTTCTGGGCCATCCGGGATTGGTGTTCCGCGATGGCTTCCAGTACGCCTATGCCTCTTTCTATGCGATTACGATCCCGTTCACCGGCGTGCTTCTGTTGAAGCGCCAGTGGATGCTGGGCAAACGCTATGGCTATGTCACGCCGGGCGAGATGCTGTCGGAATACTATCAAGGGGACGGGATCCGGATTCTGTCGGTCCTGGTCGCCATGCTGTTCTCCATTCCCTATCTGGGGCTGCAGCTCGGTGCTTCCGGCTATCTGTTCAATGTCTTGACCGATGGCTTGGTGCCGGTTCAGGTCGGCATGTGGGTGCTGTCGATCATTGTTCTGATCTATGTGGTCACGGGTGGTTTGCGCGCCGTGGCCTATGTTGACACCATGCAGTGCATCCTGCTGGCGGCGGGTATCGTCATCACGGGATTGATCGCCTTGTTCGCTGTTGGCGGATGGGATGCGCTGATGGATCGCTTCGCGGTCCTGGCCGCCAGTGACGTTGGGCGCTATGGCACGACCGAAGGGCTGGGCGGCGGCGACTACAACAGTTATTTCGCCATACCGGGCGTCATCCAATGGACGGCGGGGCTGGGAATCGAGCAGCCCACCGGCGGTCTTTGGACCGGGGTGATGATTTTCTCCTACATGCTGGCGCTGATGGGCATCCAGTCCGCCCCGGCCTTCACCATGTGGGCCTTCGGCAATTCGGATCCGCGCCCCTTTGCGCCGCAACAGGTCTGGGCGTCGGCTTTCGGAATCGGGGCCATCATGGTCTTCTTCACGACGTTTCAGGGGATGGGGGCCCATTTTCTGGGGGCCAATCCGGCGGTGACCGCAGCGGGCCTCGCGGTGTCCGATACGCTGCCCGCCGTAATCGCCGATGAACCCGACATTCTGGTGCCGACCTATATCAACCTGATCGGGGAACAC
This sequence comes from Magnetovibrionaceae bacterium, assembly GCA_049603795.1. GTDB lineage: Bacteria > Pseudomonadota > Alphaproteobacteria > Rhodospirillales > JBMYSY01 > JBMYSY01. The sequence continues at coordinate 22,643 of JBMYSY010000021.1, read as the reverse complement.
CTGCCCTGGCTCGTCGGCTTGCTGGCGGTCTGCGCCCTGGCCGCGATGCAGTCCACCGGGGCGGCCTATATGTCGACGGCAGGGGCGATCCTGACGCGCGACCTCTACAAGCGCTACATTGATCCCAAGGCCTCTCATACGACACAGAAACTCTTTGGGCGGCTTGGTGTCGTGGCGATCGTCTTGTCTGCGCTGATGGTCGCCACCTTCTCGCAGGATGCTCTGGTGCTTATCGGTGGCCTGGCCGTTGCCTTCGGGCTGCAGATGTTGCCCGCCCTGGTCGGAATCTGTTGGGTGCCCTGGATCACACGCGAAGGTGCTACCTGGGGGTTGGCAGCCGGCTTGATCGCCGTGATTTTCACCGAGAATTTCGGTCTGACCCTTTTGCATGCCCTGGGCCTCGATTTCTGGGGGCGCTGGCCCTTGACGGTTCATTCCGCCGGTTGGGGCATCTTGTTCAACCTGGGCGTCTGCCTGATCGTTTCCGGCCTGACCCAGGATAAAGCGGCCCGGGCGCACAGGGACAAGACCCATGCCTTCCTGAATGAACACGATCCGCGTTCGCCGGATGCCCGGCGGCTCAAACCGCTTGCCTGGACCGTGACCGTCGCCTGGTTGTTTTTCGGCATCGGGCCCGGTGCGGTTCTCGGCAATGACCTGTTCGGTGCGCCGGACGCGGGCGTCGAGGGATGGCTGTTTGGCGTGCCCAGCATCTGGGCCTGGCAGATCATTCTTTGGCTTGCCGGGGTGGGTGTCATGTGGCTTCTCGCTTATCGCATGGGTCTGTCGACCGTGCCGGAGCACGAGATCGAATCGCTCTGCGAGGATGTGGGTGACATGGCCGGCATGGAAGAGGTGGGCGACGACCTGCCGTCCGAGACCTACGGCCAGTATTGAGACCCCCGGGCTTGGGGGGAGGCGCGCAACGGCCATGGCCCTGTTTCGAAACGCCGACCCGAAACTTCTCTGGCGCTATATCCTGATCGGCAGCCTGCTGACCTTCGTCTGCTATAGCGTCTGGGGTCTGTTGGAGGTGACCTTCGGGAGCCCCGATGGGGCATATGAGGTCCGGCAAGGCGACATTGCGCTTAAAAGCGCAGACTGGGACCGGGCGATTGAGGCCTTCGATGAAGCCCTTGCCCTATCCCCCGGCCACAGCGGGGCCGCCATGGGGCGTGCGATTGCTCTCATGCAGTCTGATCGGGAAGAGGAGGCGGAGACAGCCTTCACCGCGCTGATCCAAGACCTCAGTACCCGCGAAACAACGGAAGGCCGCACAAGCGCGCTCGCCATCGCCTACGCCAATCGAGGCATCCTGAGAGACCGCGCCGCCCGCCATCGCGAAGCCCTGGACGACTATCTGAAATCCCTCGAGACTGACGCGGGAGCCGTCGAAGGCCCGGACCTCGTCGACCGCCTGCTCTACGCCAATCCGGAACCGTCCACGGTCCGGAAAAGAGCGCGATATCTCTATGAGGAGTTCCAGAAACCGGCGGCTGAGAGACGCTTGAGTCTACCGGAGATGGATGCCGAGCAACGAATGCACAGGCCTTGAAGGGCGAACCTTCAGCCCTTCCCGACGCGGCCGAAGCTCCCTGAAACACGACCTGGAAGGGTTTTTATCAACGCTCCATAGTATTGAGCGCCCGGCTTAAAGAGCCAGAGTCTGGGACGGGATGATCGTCTTGCTCGTGATGGCGCGGAAATCCAGATGCACGCCCAGATGATTTATGCTGGCATCCATGGCTCGAACGGCATTCTCGCTGATTTCGATAACGCTGTCCGACAGGTCCAGTTTATCCAGAACCGCCGCAAGTGTCGGGTTTCGCTGCGCCTTGGTGACATTTCCAAACAGATAGATCTTGGCATCAGTCTGCATGTGGGAGACCAGAAACTTGGCATAGGCGTCTTCGACCTTCTGGCCCTGGCTCGCGGGCGGGAAATGGCTCAGCGTGCAAATTCCCGTCGACGCACTGGTCGTGGCAAGGCCTGAGCAGCCGACATAGGCCTTCGATTCAAGCTTGACCCCTTTGAACACGTCCGCCATTGCCCAGCCGTAAACAGACGAGCCGAACGGAGCACCCCCGTTGGGCACGGGGATCGTATTCGTTTTCGCGTCAATCAGCTTTGACGTGTTCTTAAAAGTTGCCATATCAGGCAGCAATCTGACCGCCAACCCTTAAGATGCTGATAACGGCGGGCCTTTCACCTGACGATTTTGCGTCAGTGCGCCTCGCCCCAATTATCCCCGACACCGGCTTCCGCGACCAGGGGAACGGTCAGGCTCGCCGCCTCTTCCATGACGGTTGAGACGAGGGACCGGGTCGCCTCGACCTCGCCTTCCGGCACTTCGAAGATCAGCTCATCGTGGACCTGAAGCAGCATCTTCGCCGCCAGTCCGGCCTCTGCCAGGCGACCCGGCAGGCGGATCATGGCACGCTTGATGATGTCGGCGGCACCGCCCTGGATGGGCGCGTTAATGGCGGCGCGTTCGGCAAAGGCGACCATGTTGGGGTTTTTGTCGGTGATACCGCGCAAGTGCACTTTGCGACCGAACAGGGTCTCGACGAAGCCCTGTTCCTTGGCCTGCTTCTTTGTGCTGTCCATATAGGCACGGATGCCGGGGTAGCGCTCGAAATAGGCCTTGATGTAGTCGGATGCTTCGCCCCTCGGGATTGAAAGCTGTCGGGACAGGCCGAAGGCCGAGATGCCGTAGATAATGCCGAAGTTGATCGCCTTGGCCCGGCGGCGGATCATCGGGTCCATGCCCTCGATCGGTACGCCGAACATCTCGGAGGCGGTCATCGCGTGAATGTCCTGGCCATCGATGAAGGCCTGGCGGAGGGAGGAGATCTCCGCCACATGGGCCAGCAGGCGCAACTCGATCTGGGAATAATCGGCGCTGATCAGCTTGTGGCCCGGTTCCGCGATGAAGGCGCGTCTGATCTTCCGGCCTTCTTCGGTGCGGATGGGGATGTTCTGCAGATTCGGATCGGACGAGGACAAGCGCCCCGTTGCCGCCCCCACCATGGAAAACGAGGTGTGCACGCGGCCGGTTTCCGCGTTGATTTCGCCCAGCAGCGCATCCGTGTAGGTGCTTTTCAGCTTGGCGAGTTGGCGCCACTCCAGAACCTTGGCGGGCAGGTCGTGGCCTTCTGCGGCCAGCGTTTCCAGGACTTCGGCGTCGGTCTTGTAGGCACCGGTTTTGCCTTTCTTGCCGCCGGCCAGGCTCATTTCGTCGAACAGGATCTCGCCCAACTGTTTGGGGGAACTGACTTTGAACTCCCGGCCCGCCAGCCTGTGGCATTCCGTCTCCAGGTCCGCGCCGCGCTTGGCGAAATCATCGGAAAGCGCCTTCAGTTCCGCCGCGTCCACCTTGATCCCGGCGGCTTCCATATCGCGGATGATGGGGATCAGCGGGCGTTCGATCCGCTCATAGACCGTGACCATGTGTTCGCGGGCCAGCCGGGGCTTCAAAAGCCGGTGAAGGCGTAGCGTGATGTCCGCGTCCTCCGCCGCGTAGTCCAAAGCCTTGTCGAGCGATACATAGTCGAAGGTCACTTGCGCCTTGCCGGTGCCCGCGACCTCTTTGAATTTGATGGTCTGAAGGCCCAGATGCCGGTCGGCGAGATCATCCATGTTGTGCGAACCCGCCCCGCCGTCGAGCACGAAACTCAGCAACATGGTGTCGTCGCAGGGGGCGACGTTGATTCCGAGGCGCTGGAACACCTCCGCGTCGTATTTGATGTTCTGACCGACCTTGAGAACGCTGTCGTCCTCCAGCAGGTCCTTCAGCATCGCGAGCGCGCGGCCCATCGGGATTTGATCGTCCAGAAGGCCCGCACCGGCCCCTTCATCGGCTCCAAAGAGATCGGTCTGCGGCTTGCCACCTTTATGGGCCAGCGGCACATAGCAGGCCCGGCCCGGCTCGATACAGAGGCTCACCCCCACCAGCTCCGCCCACATGGGGCGCAGGTCCGTTGTCTCGCAGTCAAAAGCGACTGTGCCTTTCGCCTTGGCTTCCGCGATCCAGGCCGCCAAAGCCTCTTCCGTCCTGACCAGTTCGTAGACCTTCTCAGCGGGGGCTTCCGGCTCGGCAGGCTCCCCGCCATCGGCGCTCGAGCCGAAGCGGCTCTCCATCTTTTTGATCAGGGACTTGAAGGACTGTTCCTTCAGAAAGGCCATGACCGTCTCCGGGTCCGGGTCCTGGACCGCGAAGGAATCGAGGGTTGCCTCGACCTCTACGTCGTCGCGCAGCCGCACCAGTTGACGGCTGATCCTTGCCATTTCGGCATGTTCGAGCAGGTTTTGGCGACGTTTCGGCTGTTTGATCTCTTCGGCGCGTTCCAGAAGGGTATCCAGATCGCCGTAATCGTTGATCAATTGGGCGGCGGTCTTGATGCCGATGCCCGGTACGCCCGGCACGTTGTCGGTGGAATCGCCCGCCAGAGATTGAACGTCGACCACCTTGTCCGGTCCGACGCCGAACTTTTCCAGCACTTCCGGCTCCCGGATCGTGCGGTTCTTCATGGCATCCAGCATGTCCACCTGATCGTTGACCAGCTGCATCAGGTCCTTGTCGCTGGAAACGATGGTGACGCGCGCGCCATCGGCGGCGGCCAGCTTGGCATAGGTCGCGATCAGGTCATCGGCCTCGAAGCCTTCCTTTTCGACAACCGGCACGTTGAAGGCGCGCGTGGCCTCGCGGATCAGGCCGAACTGGGGGATCAGCTCTTCCGGCGGGTCGGATCGATTGGCCTTGTATTCGGGATAGATATCGTTGCGGAAATTCAGCCGCTTGGTATCGAAGATCACCGCCAGATGATCGGCGTCCATGTCGTCGATCAGCTTCAACAGCATGGTCGTGAAGCCATAGACGGCATTTACAGGCGTGCCATCGGGCCGGGTCATCATCGGCAGGCCGTGAAAGGCCCGGAAGATGAACCCGGAACCGTCGATCAGATAAAAGTGCTTCACGAGGTCAGATCAGTGACCGCCGGATGTACCGGCACCTTCCTTCAGAACGAAGGTGCGCGAGCAATAGGGGCAGACGATCTGGCCTTCGGCGGGCTTGATTGTCAGGTAGACCCGGGGATGCCCCAGAGCCCCGCCGCCACCGTCGCAAGAGACCCGGGTTTCCTCGACTTCGATCACCATATCCAGGTTTTCAGCCGTAGATGTCGTCATGGCTTGCTTCGCTCCCTCAAACGGACCACTTTCTCCTGAAGCCGCACCGCCTGAGATCGCGGGGCTTCTTTCCTGGGTTCGGATGATAGCCATTCGCCCAAAGTCATCAATCATCGAATTGCCTGTCTGAGGTATTCTTCACCGATGTCGTCGCATCAAGAACCCGCTTTTGCCGTTGAAATCCGTGACCTGTCAAAGACCTACGCCGCTTCCGGCAAGACCGGGGAAAAGCACGCGCTGAAAGGTGTTTCGCTGAATATTCCCAAGGGATCGGTTTTTGGGCTGTTGGGACCCAACGGGGCGGGCAAATCGACGCTGATCAACATCATGGCGGGGCTGGTGTTGAAGACGTCCGGTTCCGTCTCGATCTGGGGGCACGATATCGAAAATGAAATGCGCGCGGCCCGGCGCTCCATCGGGATCGTACCGCAGGAACTCAACATTGATCCCTTCTTCACGCCGCTGGAAGCCTTGGATGTCCAGGCCGGTCTCTATGGCGTGCCGAAGGGTTTGCGGAAATCGCGCGAAATTCTGGAAGCGGTCGGCCTGGCGGAACAGGCCGATGTCTATGCCAGACGCCTGTCCGGTGGGATGCGCCGCCGTTTGCTGGTTGCCAAGGCGCTTGTCCACCAACCGCCGGTTTTGGTCTTGGATGAACCGACGGCCGGGGTCGATGTGGAACTGCGCCGCCAGCTTTGGGATTACGTCCGGGACCTGAACGCGAAAGGCACCACGGTCCTGCTCACCACCCACTATCTCGAAGAGGCCGAGGAGCTCTGCGACGAAATCGCCATTATCAATAACGGCAGCCTGATTGCCCACGAGCCGAAGCGTGACCTGCTGCGCCGCCTGGACGGCAAGGTCTTGACGGTGACGGCGGACGCGCCCTTGAGCGAAGTCCCGGCGGCGCTTGCCCGGTTCGAGCCCAAGCTGGATGAAGACGGCCGCCTGGTTTTCTGCTTCGCCACCAGCCGCTTGACGGCGGGGGAGATTCTGGCGGCCTGCACTTCGGATGGGATCGCCATTCAGGACGTCAGCACCAGCGAATCCGATCTGGAAGACATCTTCCTTCAGCTCACGGGCAGCCGGGAAAGCGATGGCCATAGGGCCACCCCCGGCGCTTAAAATATGCCAGCGGTTCGGATCTTTCTCATGGCCCTTCTCGCCAGTCTCGCCGCCGCCTGCGCTCCCAAGCCGATGCTGCCCGGTCCGGCTCTGCAGGTGCCCGAGCTGGAAGAGGCATCCGGCCATTTTGTGATGGCCGATGGTGCCCGCCTGCCCCTGCACCACTGGCCCTTTCACCATTGGGAACCGACAGAAGCCGGCGAACCTGAAGCCGTCCTCCTCGCCGTGCACGGCTTCAACGACTATGGCGCTTTTTTCGACGATGCCGCCAGTTGGCTGTCGCAGAACAGCCGGATCATGTCCTATGCCTTCGATCAACGGGGGTTCGGCGATGCCCCCAACCGGGGACGTTGGGCGGGTTGGCAGTCCATGACAGATGACCTCGCCGCTGTCGTCGATCTACTGAAAGCCCGCCACCCCGGCAAGCCGATCTACGTGCTCGGTGTCAGCATGGGGGCGGCGGTGACGCTGACCGCGGACGCCCACGGCAAACTGGCCGGCGTGGACGGCCTGATCCTGCTCGCCCCAGCCGTTTGGGGCCGGCAGACCTGGCCCTTCTATCAACGCTGGCTCTTGGGCCTGACCAGTCGGCTTGTCCCGGGGATGACGCTGACGGGCAGGGGCCTGAACATCCGCCCCAGCGACAACATCGAGATGCTGATCCGCATCGGGCAGGATCCGAAAGTCATCAAGGCGACCCGCGTGGATGCGATCCATGGGCTGTCGAACCTGATGGACGAGGCGCTGGCCAGTGGCCCGAAGCTCAGGACGCCGCTGGCCCTGTTCTATGGCCTGAACGACGAGATCATCCCGAAAGGCGCAACAGCGCAGTTCTTGTCCAGCCTGGAAAACCGGCCCGAGACCCGGATCACGCTCTTCCCCACGGGCTGGCACATGTTGACCCGTGACCTGGGTGCCATCCACGTCTGGAAGGCCATACGGTCCTATATCCAAAAGCCCCCGACGCCCGCCGACTGGGAGCCTGACGCGCTACCGCAGGCGATTGAAACACTCGCTCGGGGAGGCTGATCTAGCAGCCTGCTAGCACCCCGCCTTGCACATCCCGTCGCCATCAAAAGCCATCGTGCGGCCGCTCAAGGGCAGGTGCACCGGCATGGCGGCTGCCTTGCTGAAGGCCTCGGTTTTGGTGCCTGGTTTGAGCTTGCCGCCTTCGGTGGCCACTTCGTTGGCGTGGCTGGCAATCACGGCCTTGGCACCGATCAGATCGTTGACGACGTAGGCGGCTTCCGTCGGGCCGGTCGTAAAGGTGTTGCCGATATTGATGACCACCAGTTCGGCCTTGTACTGATCGGCGACGACGATCTTTTGTTCGGCAGTGACGCCGGTATCACCGGAAAGATAGGCCACCAGGCCGTTCGAAAAGGTCAGGACGTATCCCGTCGGCGGCCCGGCGTATCCAGTCAGGCCGGCTTTCTTCATCAATTCGCCAAGCGTACCCGACATGAAGGCCGGGTTGACGCCATTGGAGTGGGCCGCTGGAACGGTGGTGATGGTCACGCCGCCGACCTTGCGCGAAGCCCCGAACCGCACCAGCTGGGATTTCTTAGGATCTCCGCCCAGTTCACCCAGTTTGGAGGCGAAGAACCGGGGCATCTCGCTGCCGGTGACGATCAGTGCTTTCTGGGCCAGAGCCAGGTTCACCGTATTGGTATTCGGCGCGACGACGACCGACATGTCCGGTTTGCCACAGGTGCCGGCGTTGGGAGCGGTGATATGGCGATCGCCGACGTGGTCCCCGTGCATATGGCTTACGAGCAGGGCATCGATCTTGCCGATGCGGGGATCTTTCGGGCCCGCCACCGTGCGCCCGGCATCATAGAGCAGTCGGGTGCCATCCGGGTCTTCCAGGATCATCGCCCGGTCAAACCGGCAAAACTCGCCGTCGTGGCTGCCCAAGGGGGTGATCTTGACCGTATCTGCCATGTGGCCGTCCGCCTTGGCCGAAGGCAGGCCGACAGTGGCGGAAAGGGCCAGGCCGAGGGCCGGGGCCAGAAAGCTGAAAACCAAGGTGCGTTTTTTCATCGGGTTGTCTCCGGACGCTTCATTTTGCCCGAGGCTCACCCCCAAGGTCGGGGGTGATCAGGGATGGTGAAGCAGATGGTGACAACTGCCGATCAAATCAAACGGCTTATCAAAAAGAATAGAAGCGGGGGGCGGGGTTCAGGGGTGCCAGGAAGCCGGGAAGAGCGGTTCGTTCTGTCCGTTTTCCCAGGCCGGATACTTTCCCATGATGGCGATGAAGCGGTCTGATTCCAAAAAGGCCGACAGCCATCGATGAACCCCCGGCAGGTGGAGCGAGTCGAACCAGGCCCGATCCGTGTTGGCGAACTGGCGGACGAAGGGCGCGATGGCGGCGTCGGCCAGAGAAAAACAGTCCCCGTAAAGATAGCATGAGGCCCCAAGCCGCTCTTCCAGCCCCTCGATCATCCGCAAGCCCTCTGCGCGATGCTCGAGCGGATCCACGTCTTCAAAGCGTGTGGGATACTTGTACCGGTCCAGGCTGGCCTTGAAGGGGCCGTCGTTCTCTGCAATCAGGGCCTTGAATTCCTCTGGCTCCGCTTGGACAGGGGCGAGCCATCCCTCGGGGTCATTCCGGGTCAGGGCCCAGGTCATGATCTCCAGGCTTTCCTCAATCACGTCTCCGCCGGGGAGCACCAGGACCGGCACGGTCCCCTTGGGCGAGGCCGCCAACAGCTCGGGCGGTTTGCTGCGCAACACCACTTCGCGCAGGCTACAAACCTGGCCGCTCACCGACAGCGCCAATCGCGCCCGCATGGCATAGGGGCAGCGCCGGAAGGAATAGAGGATCGGCCTATCCGTCATTAGGATTCGGGGAAGCCTTCCGGCCCGCTTTCAGGGCATCAAAATCCAAGCCCACGTGCTGTTCTCCCCGGGCCTCCGCCCGCACCACCTGGGCCTGGCGTTCGGCATAGCGTTTGCGTTGGTCGTCCGTGCGCTGGTCGATGCAGTGATCGCAGGACACGCCGGGGACGTAATTGGGCGAGGCACGGCCGGCCGCATCCACCGGCCATCGGCAGGCATGGCACTGCACATAGTCCCCCAGTTCCAGCCCGTGGCCGACCGAGATACGGTAGTCAAAGACAAAGCATTCGCCCTGCCAACGGCTCTCTTCCTTCGGCACTTCTTCCAGATACTTCAGGATGCCGCCTTTCAGGTGAAAGACATCCCCGATACCCTGTGCCTTGAAGTAGCTGGTGGCCTTCTCGCAGCGGATTCCGCCGGTGCAGAACATGGCGACCTTCTTGCCCTCCAACTCGGCGCGATGGCGCTGAAACCACTCGGGCAAATCGCGGAAGCTCGACGTCCGAGGGTTCAGGGCACCTTTGAAGGTCCCTATGCCGACTTCATAGTCATTGCGGGTGTCGATGACGACAGTGTCCGGATCGTCGATCAGGTCGTTCCAGTCCTCCGGTGCGACATAGGTGCCGACGCTTGCCGTGGGATCAATGCCGGGTACGCCCAGCGTCACGATTTCCTTCTTCAAACGCACTTTCAGGCGGTAGAAGGGCATCGTCTCGGCGTGTGATTCCTTGTGTTCCAGTTCAGCGCAGCCCGGCAGCGCGCGCAGGCTGGCCAAAGCGGCATCAATACCGGCCCGGCTGCCGGCCAGGGTGCCATTGACGCCTTCGCCGGCCAGCAGAACGGTGCCCTTCAATCCCCGCGCAGCCAACGCAGCCTGCAAAGGGGGCTTGAGTGCCTCCGGCTCCTTGAGGCCTGTGAAGTGATAAAACGCAGCCACAACGATATCGGTCATGGGGCCCACTATAGGGGTGCTCAAGGCCCGTGAAAACGGCACTCTCGGCCGCAGGCCAGGGCGGTTGATATCCAAGCTTGCACCCCCGACGCCCGAACGATATGGTCCGCCCATCCATCGAAGGCTTGGCTCCCCAAGCCCGCTGCACCCGTAGCTCAGCTGGATAGAGCGCTGCCCTCCGAAGGCAGAGGTCAGAGGTTCGAATCCTCTCGGGTGCGCCAATTTCCATATTGCCCCGCTCCGCTCGACCCTTGGCTCTTGGCTGAATCCGCGATTGGGGTCGATGCTCACATGGGCGCGGCTCAGGGCTGCTGGGTTTGAAGCTTGTCGGTCCAGGTGCGCCAGCTTCCACTCTCCCTGTCCTGAAAGTGCTCCTTCGTGGCCGTCCTGGTCACTCTTTCTTTGCGCCCTGGTATGGTGGGGCGCAAACTGCTAAAGCGGGTTGGTGTTGTAGGCGGGCAGGCCGGCCCCCGAAATCAGTGTCCCGCAGTTGAGCCTGGAGTAGAAAATGAAGTTTGAGGCGACAGACAAAAAATACTTGGCGGAACGGAAGGAACTCTCTGCCAAGTATGGCGAGCGGGAGCTTTGGTCGGTCATTGATCATTGGCCGCTTTATGTCGGGATTGCCAATCTGGGCCGTTTCATGGCGATCGCTGATCTGTTCAAGGAAGTCTCGACCGTGCCCGGCCACGTCGCCGAATTCGGCAGTTGGCGCGGGGCCAACCTGATGTATATGGCCAAGCTGCTGAAGCTCTATGATCCCCATGGGGAAAAGCTGGTCCATTGCTTTGAGAGTTTTGAAGGCTTGAGCACTTTCGTGGCGCAGGACGAGACGTCCAACAGCACGGAAGGTGCCTACAAAGGCAGCTACGAAGAACTGATCGACCTGATCCGTCTCTATGACTTGCAAGACGATATCGTCATCCACAAGGGCCTGATCCAGGATACCCTGGTGCCGCTCTTGGACAGCCAAAAGGCAATGACATTTTCCTTTGTCTATTGCGACACGGACTTGTACGAGCCGACGAAGCTTATTCTGGACAGTCTGCATGACCGCCTGGCCCAAGGGGGGCTTTTCGTTTTTGATCAATGGAACGATGAGCGCTGGCCGGGCGAGGGGCTGGCGGCAAATGAGTTTCTGAAAGAACACAAAGGGGAGTATGAGATGCTGCATATTCCCGCAGCTCGGCAGCCGACCCTGGCGATCCGGAAGATCACCTTCTGAGGGAGAGGGGGCTACGGCATGAGCCCGATGAGTGTTCTATGATGTCAAACGCGAAGAGCTTTCTTGTTGGAGATCGCCCGGTCGGTGCCGAGGCACCCTGCTATGTCATCGCCGAGATCGGATCCAACCACAACCACGACTTTGATCTGGCTAGGCGTCTCATTGATGGCGCTGCAGCAGCCAAGGTGGACGCCGTAAAGTTCCAGACCTTTCGGGCCAAGTCCCATTACTCCAGCAAGACGCCCGGCTTCGGTTATCTCGAGAACACCAACACCTTCGACCTGATCCAATCGCTGGAACTGGACCGGAGCTGGCATGAGCCCCTTCAGGCCCACGCCCGGGAGCAGGGGGTCGATTTCTTCTCGTCGCCTTGCGATTTCGAAGCGATAGCGGAGCTTAAAGCCCTCGATGTTCCCGCCTACAAGGTGGCCTCATTCGATCTGCCGGACGAGGGCCTGATCACGGCCATGGCGGAAACCGGCAAGCCACTGATCCTGTCGACGGGCATGGCGGACTACGCGGATATCCAGCGCGGTGTCGGTGCATCACGGCGGGCGGGGAATGACCAGATTGCGCTGCTTCAGTGCACCTCGCTCTATCCGGCACCTGCGGGGCTCAGCAACCTTGCGGCCATGCCCCTGATGGCGGAAGCTTTCGGCGTTGTGCCCGGCTATTCGGACCATACCACCGGGGATCACGTCGTGCTGGCCGCCGTCGCCCTTGGGGCCAAGATCATCGAAAAGCACTTTACCCTGGATCGGGATTTGCCCGGGCCGGACCATCCCTTCGCCATCAATCCTGCAGAACTGACGGCCCTGATGGTTCGCCTGCGCGATGTCGAGGCGGCGCTCGGCGACGGGCAGAAGAACGGCCCTCGCCCGGAAGAGCAGGAGATGTACGAAAAGGGCCGCCGCAGTCTGCATGCCAGCGTGGATATCAAGGCCGGCACGCCGATCACGGATGATATGCTGACCATCAAGCGACCGGGGTACGGCATCTCTCCCCATCTGCGGGACGTTGTCGTCGGCCGGTCGGCGAAGCAGGACATCGAAGCCGATCAATGGCTGACCTGGGAGATGGTCTAATTCCCGTTCTCGTCACGGGGGCCGGAGGGTTTCTGGGCGCAGAAGTCTGTGCGGCTCTACAATCCAAAGGCCAAGAGGTTCTGGCCGTCCATCATCGGGCGGCGCGGGGCGGCATTGCGCTTGATCTTCTTGATCAGCCTAGCGTTCTATCCGCCGTTTCGGACCTTGGCATCGAAACGGTCGTCCATTGCGCGGCGATGGTGCCCAAAGCGGCTGCCGGATACAGCGATGAGGCGATGGCGGCAGGGTCCATTGATATGGTCCGGAACCTCCTCGGCACACCGATCAAGCGCATGGTTTTCGCTTCTTCCATGACGGTCTACGGCCCGGAAGACGACATGCCGGTCAAGGAAGAAAGCGCCCGGGGCGACGCCCTGAGCAGCCCCTATGCCCGTGGAAAATGGCAGGCTGAAAAGCTCATTCTGGACCACGAGGGGACCCGGTCCACGATCATCCGGCTGCCCGGTTTGTTCGGCTTTCCGCGCCGAAGCGGCCTGATTTACAACGTCGCCAAGGCCTTCCTGGCAAAAGAAGAGCCCCCCGTTTCAGGGCCGTTTCCGCTCTGGGGTGCCTTGCATGTGGGCGATGCCGCGGAGGTCATGGCAGACCTCGTTCTGTCCTCGGACGCTTCTGACGGGATCTTCAACGTCGGCTATGAGGGCGCGCAATCGATCCCCGAGGCCGTCGCTCTTCTGGCCGGGATGACGGGAGCAAGAGCGCCAGATCTCGGACCAGCGCCTCGGTTCGAGATGGATCTTGAAAAGCTCAAGGCGGCATTGAACCCGGCTTTTCTGGGGGCCTTCCCTGATCGTCTCAGACAAACGGTCGAGGCTATCAAGGCGGAGCAGGCTTCAGGTTAGAGCAAGGTGCACGCCGCCGGAAAGCGAAGCCGGACGGTCGTGCCTTCGCCTTGCTGGCTTTCGATTTCCAGCGTGCCGCCAAACAGGACCATGAATTTCTGGCAGAGGTGCAGACCGAGGCCTGTGCCTTCGAATTTGCGGGCCCGTTCGGCGTCTCCATGGTCGAGCTGTTGAAAGGGCAGGATTGCCTTTGCGATATCGTCCTGGGCCATGCCGATCCCTTCATCTGCAACAGAGATTGCGACCTGACCGGTGTTTTCCTTTTGCGCGGAGACACTGACCTTGCCGCCTTGGGGAGAAAACTTAATCGCGTTGGACAGCAGATTGTTCAAGACCTGCAGCAGGGCCCGGCGGTCCCCTAAAAGTTTAAGGCCCGGCTCTTCGATCCGGTTGGTCAGTTCAATACCAGACAGTTCGGCAATCGTGGCGTTCTGTCTCGTGCTGGTGCCGATCAACTCGTCGAGAGGGATCGGTTCCTGCACCAGTTCATAACACCCGGCTTCAATCTTTGAGAGGTCAAGCACGTCGTTGATCAGGCTGACCAGAATGGCACCGCTGTTGTGGATGTCCTCGACGTAGTCTTCGTACTGTGGTGCACCGAGCGGTCCGAAAACGCGTTGCTGCATCAATTCGCTGAACCCCATGATGGCGTTGAGGGGGGTGCGCAAATCGTGGCTCATGGCGGCCAAGAAATCGGATTTGGCCTGATTGGCCTGTTCGGCTTCTTCCTTGGAGCGGATCAGTTCGGCTTCCGTCTGCTTCAATTCGTTGATGTTGACCCTCAGGGCGGCGAAGTGGGTCAGCTCTCCCTCGGCGGACTTGATGGCCGTGACGACACCGCGCTCCCAGACCACGTGGCCGTTCTTGTGTTTGTTGGGGAAGTCTCCATGCCAGCTTTTACCCGCTGCGACCTGTTCCCACATGGCTTTGTAGGTTTCGTCCGGAATCAGGCCGGACTTCAACAGGCGCGGGTTTTCGCCTGCGACCTCTTCCGCGGTATAGCCGAGTGAATGGGTGAAGTGAGGGTTCGTGTAGACGATTTTCCCGTCCAGATCGGTCAGGACAACGGTCACCGGACACTGCTCGATGATCGAGACTTGTCGCCTCAGTTCCCGGTCCTTGGCATCCCGGCTGGCATTACTTGTTTGGATTTCTTCCATCAGGTCGTTGATGGAGCGGGCCAGAACATTGATCTCGTTGCCGGGGCCGACTTCGGTTCGAAGATTGAAATCACCCTCGCGCCGGACCCTGTTGACGAAAGCGACCAGCCTGATGATGGGACTGTTGAAATACTCTTCGAAGAAGAAGGCCACCGCCGCCGACAGGACAATGACCCCGAGCCCGATGATCAAAGAAAAGATCAGGTCCGTGATCAGTGCTTCCTGCAGCGAGGTGACGGACAGTCGCATGTAAAGTGTACCCAGACCCGTCCCCTGATAGGACGCCGGCTGAAACAGGTGGAGATAGTCATCGACCCACATGTTCGGCTGGGTCCCGACGCCCAAGGATTTGGGTGGTTCGGGAGGCTGGATATCTTCAACATCGGCCTGGCGGTAGCGATAGGTCGGCTGGCCCACATCATCATAAAGATAGACGTTCAGGATCTGGGGAAAGGCACCGAGACGCGACGTCGCGTCGGCGGCAGAGCGGGGGTCATTCAGCAGCACCATCCGGGCCAAATCCTGGCCCAGCACTTCGGCCACGGAATGGGCATGGCCGAGCAACTGCTTCTGTTCATTCTGGATCAGCCGATAGGTGTTCGCCGAATAGCCGGTAATGGCAGCGATGAGGACGACGGACAGGATGATGATAAACAGCTGCGCACGAATGGACAGACGGTCAAAGAAGCGGAAGGTCATCTGTCCGACCGTCCGACCAGAGTGGGTGCCGAGCGACCCAAACCCGGTTCGCCCTATTGCGCGGACGGATTGATGACGGGCAGGCTCAGATCATTGCCCCATTCGACCCAAGACCCGTCATAGACGGCGACATCAAAACCCAGGGTCCTGAGAACCACATAGTTCAATGCGGCCTGCGCGCCACCGTTACAGTGGGCGATGATCGGCTTGGACTTGTCCAGGTCGCCATAGACTTCTTCAAGGGCGCTAACCGGCTTCATCTTCGCCCGATCATCGGAAATTGCATAGTTGTCCGACCATGGGAATGCCTTGGCCGAGGGAATATGGCCAAAGCGGAAGGCGGTCGAGACCCTGCCCTCGTATTCGTCGATGCTGCGGGCGTCGATGATGGTGAGATCCGGGTTGTCGATGGCAAGTCTCGTGCTGAGTTTTGTTGCCAGGCGGTTCGGCTGGACAGAGGGCACGAAAGTGGCCGGTGTCGGCGTTATCGGGTCCACCGAAATCGGAAGCTTGCCCTCTTCCCAGTGGTCGAAGCCGACATTCAACAGTGCCGCCTGTTCGTGGCCATAGACTTCCAGCAGCCAAAACATGCGGGCGGCGAGCATGAACGAGCCGTCGTCATAGACCACGACACGGGAGGTGTTGCTTATCCCGGCTTCACCAAACATCTGGCGGACTTCGTCCATTTTGGGCGCCATCAGAAATGCCCCAAAGAACTTCGTGAAGGGGATGTTTACCGCACCTTCGATATGGCCGACGCTAAACTCTTCCGGCAGGCGGACATCAACAATCACAAGGTCGTCGGAAGACAGATTGTCGGCAAGCCAGTCCGTATCAACCAGGGTGGACCCAGGGCTTGATGCCGCTGCAGGCAAGGCAACGACCGAGAGGAGCAAGGCAAGACAGATCAACGCCGAAAACAGCGACGACGATTTGGTTCCAATGCCGGACACTGGTTTTCCCCCTTTTTTCAATCCCAGCCGAACAGAATACCAAGCCCGCGAAACCCGTCCCCCGACACGTTCCGCAGCAGTCCGACCAAGCCAAAGCAGAGAGGACAATAGCATTTGTCGATTCGATAGGGAACAATTTCCAGAGGAGTCCCGAGCACGTACGTTATGGGGGGGCAGCAAGCGCTCTGGACCTATGCAGGCTCACTTATCTATCAGGGCTCCTTGGTATAAGGAATTCACCGAACCATGCTTACCGTTCTCGACCACCCGTTAATCGGCCACAAGTTGACCTTGCTGCGGGATGCGGCTACGCCGACCGCCATCTTTCGCCAAGTCGTCCGGGAGATTGCGCTCCTGATGGGCTATGAGGCGACGCGCACTTTTCAGACGGAACAGGTGCCTGTATCCACGCCCGTGACGGACTGTCTGGCTCCTCGGCTCGCGGGAAAGAAGGTCGCTATCGTGCCCATCCTGCGGGCCGGAACCGCGATGGCGGATGGCCTGATCGATCTGATGCCATCGGCACGGGTCGGGTCGATCGGGCTCTATCGTGACGAGGATACCAAACAGCCGGTCGAATACCTGGTGAAACTGCCGGATGTGGAGGGGCGGCAATTCCTGGTGGTTGATCCCATGCTGGCCACGGGCCATTCGGCGGCCTACGCGGTGCAAATCCTGCGCACAAGGGGCGTCCCTGCAAAGAATATTCAGTTCCTCTGCCTTTTGGCAGCACCTGAGGGCGTGGACGCATTTGCCAAAGCGCACCCGGACGTCCGCGTCTTCGCGGCGGCCCTGGACGAGAGGCTGAATGAGAAGGCCTATATCGTGCCGGGCCTCGGCGACGCAGGGGACCGCATTTACGGCACGAAGTAGCGATGAAAGACGAAAGCCGCCCTAGCGCAGGCTGAGTAGGACTTGGAAGCCTTCCGCCATCGGCATCGATGCCTGACTGCCGCGTAGTTTCGCCAAGGCCTCCACGGCCTCGATCGAGCGTGCATGGGGGAAGGGGCGCATCTCGGCAGCATAGGCTTCGAGAGCTTTCCTCTTGGCATTCCAGGTTCCGGAGATGTCTTTGAAAGCGGTTGGCTTGAACACCTCGCCAATTGCCGTTGTGGCCCATTCCGTGGAGGAGGCGGTCTCGAACGCCAAGATTTCCCCTACGCTGGATCCCGGCAGGGGTCGGCAGGCGGTGACGACGGCTTGATGGACAATCCGGTGGTCGATGTTCAGGTCCCCGCCGTGATGGGTATAGACAAGGCGGGGCGCGCAGGTCTCGACCACGGCTGCAATTTGTTTGGTGACGTCGAGCAGGTCCAGTCTATCAAGGCGGTTATCCGGCAGGCCCAGGAACTGCGGCGGATTGGTGCCCAGAGCCTTCGCGGCGGCCCTTGCGGCTTCCTGAAGGGTTTCGACCTCATCGCGCGAGCCTTCATCGCGTGAGGTTGAACCTTCAGCACAAATCAGAACATTTACCGTCTCGCCAGCGCTGGCATGGGCAGCCAGGGTTCCTCCGACGCCCAAAATCTCATCATCGGGGTGCGCCGCGACCACCAGAACTGTCATCCCGTCGTCTCCTTCACCCTTCTACCCAGCGCTTAACCGCCTGGACGACACGTTTCACGTCGTTGTCCGCCATGCCGAAAAACAGCGGCAGGGACAATTCCCGCTCATAGTAGCGCTTCGCGCCAGGATAGTCGCGGGCCGGAGTGCAGCCCTGGTAGTACGGCTGCCAGGGTACGGGAATGTAATGAACCTGAGAACCGATGCCGGCGGTCCGCAAGTGTGCCATCAACTCGCGTTTCGTGCGCCCGACCGCTTCGAAATCGATGAGGACGGCATAGAGGTGCCAAGCCGGTTGGACGGCGGCCGAACGCGCAATCGGCACAACGGTCGGGGCGAGGACGGCCAGTTGGTCGTCATAGAGATCGGCCAACCGTCGCCGGCTTTCGACAAATTCGCCCAACCGGGCAAGCTGGCTCGCCCCCAGGGCACAATGGAGATCACTGGCCCGGTAGTTGAACCCCAGGTCCAACATCTCGTAATGCCAGGGATCGCCTCTGCCGGTTCCGCCATCGCCGTCCGGGAAGCCGACGAACAGGTTTTCATCCCTTGTGATGCCATGGGAACGCAGAAGGCGCATCCGATCAGCCAGGGCTTCATCCCGCGTGGTGACAGCGCCGCCTTCGCCCATGGCGATGGTCTTTACCGGATGGAAGGAAAAGGCGGCCAAGGCTGAGCGCTTGCAGGACCCGACTTTGGCCCAATCGTCGGATCGTTCCTGCCAGGCACCGCCCAGGGCATGGCAGGCGTCTTCGATCAGGATCAGGTCTTCTGCCGCCGCCAGATCGGCGATGGTGTTCATGTCGGCCGTCTGCCCGGCCAGGTGAACGGTGAAGATCGCCTTCACCCGGTCGCGCGTGCCGTCCGCCTTGCACTGGTCGAGACAGGCCTTGATGGTTTCGGGGCTCACCAGACCGGTGTCCGGCTCCACGTCGGCAAAACGCACCTCTGCCCCCGCGAAGCGCAAGCAGTTGGCCGTGGCGGTAAAGGTAACAGCGGGGACGATGCCGATATCGCCGGGGCCAAGCCCCAGGGCCAGGACGCCCAGGTGCAGAGCCGCCGTCCCGGACGAGCAGGCAACGGCGAAAGGGGCGTCTGTGGCATCGCAGAGGGCGGCTTCGAACCGCTCAATTGCCGGGCCGGTGGTCAGGTGGTCGCTCTTCAGAACGTCCACGACGGCTTGGATGTCATCGTCGGAAATGTTCTGGCGTCCGTACGGCAGAAACGGCCCGACCTTGTCCACCATTACCCGGCCTGCTCCGCGACCAGGGCGTTGAATTCGGCTTCCGTCATCCATTCCGTATTGGTCTCGCTGGAGAAATGGAAACGGTCCGGTGCGGGTTTTGCGCCAGCCTGGATGTTGGCTTCCGCCGACCAGAAATGGAAAACAGGCGCGATAATGTATCGGTCATCTAGTTCCCAGGTGTTGGCGGCGTCGTCTTCGGTGATCATGATTTCGTGCAGCTTCTCGCCCGGGCGCAGGCCTATGCTGTGCTGGGCCAGGCCGGGGGCCAGATAGCGGGCCATGTCAGTGACCTTGAGGCTCGGGATCTTGGGCACGAAAATCTCGCCGCCCTGCATCATGGCCAAGGACGATAGGACAAAGTTGACCCCCTGGTCGAGCGTGATCCAGAAGCGGGTCATGCGTTCGTCCGTGATCGGCAGCGAAGTCGCCCCTTCCGCGATCATCTTGCGGAAAATCGGCAGGACAGACCCCCGAGAACCCATGACATTGCCATAGCGCACGACGCTGAAACGGGTTTCATCACTGCCGCTCAGGTTATTGGCGGCCACGAAGATCTTGTCGGAGGCTAGCTTGCTGGCACCATAGAGGTTGATCGGATTGGCTGCCTTGTCGGTGGACAGCGCGATGACCTTTGATACCCCATTGGCCAGCGCCGCCTGGACGACGTTTTCCGCCCCCATCACGTTGGTGTTGATACATTCCATCGGGTTGTATTCGGCCGCCGGGACCTGTTTCAGCGCTGCGGCGTGGACAATGATGTCCACATCGCGCGTCGCCATTTGCAGGCGGTTGCGGTCGCGCACGTCGCCCAGGAAATACCGCAGTTCCGGATGGTCCTTGGGGTGGAACCGTTGTTCCATCTCGCTTTGTTTCAATTCATCGCGCGAGAAGATGATCAGCTTTCGCAGCGACTGGTTTTCCAGGCAGTGCTTGATGAAGGCATTTCCGAACGAGCCGGTGCCGCCCGTCACCAGGACGGATTTGCCCGTCAGGTCGGGCCAGGGTTCCGTGAAAAGACGCATGATCGACTGTTTTTTCCGATGATTAAGAGCGCGAACCTAGTGTTAACGGGCTTTGGGCGTCAATGCCTTTGCTTGAGACCTCAGAACTTGCCGTTCCCGTTCTTCCATTCGGACTGAGGAGCGATTTTTTCCACCGTGTCCCAGTGCTCAACGATCAGGTCCTCCTCCAGCCGAAACAAATCATAGAAGGCACTGTGGCGGCCATCCTTGAAGCCTTCACAGACCGAGAGCACAAAGTTGCCTTCCGCGAGAAGACGGTGAAGGCGCTGGTAATCGATCCGCCGCACTCCGTCTTGGCGGACGGCGAGGGCGGAGGCCAAGGGTTCAAGGCCATCTTCCAGGTCTGGATTGTGTTCAATCAGTCCGCCGACCGGTAGAAAACGACCCAATTGATCGATATCGTCCCCGATCAGGACCGTTTCCACAAAGGCCCGCACAGTCTCGCGGTTTTCTTCCCCCTTCTCCAGGTCAGTCGCCGAAACAGGGCCGTCGACCATGGAATGTCCGTCCGCGTTCGGTCCCCGCCTTTCCTGGATGTTGTCCCAGTGCTCGACCGCTTGGCCGTCTTCGAACCGAAAGACCTCGAAACCGATTTTGCGGCTGGCGAAATCGTATTCGGTATGCCCGAAAACAAAATCACCATCTTCGAAAGCGCGGACGATATTGACCCTGGGGTTGGTCTTGGACAGCCGTTTGAATAGCTCGGCCAGACCTTCGTTTCCTTCCTCTGTCTGAGGATTGTGCTGGATATAGCGCGCCTCGTTGACGTAGGCCGCAGGGCCGGGGTCGCCGGTTTCGATGCTTTTCAAAAGTGCGCGGATTTTATCCCTTTTGGCGAGCGCCATAGGCTGGCCTCCGATTCTCAATGCGATTCCCCCAAGACACTTTATTCTAACCCGACTAAAACTTCAGGAAGGGTTATTGCTGATGAAGGGTGTTGTGTTGACCGGCCATGGCGGCTTCGAGAAACTGCAATGGCGCGACGATCTGCCGACACCAAAGCCTGGTCCGGGAGACGTCCTCGTTCGCGTTGCCGCCGCCGGTGTCAACAATACCGACATCAATACCCGCATCGGCTGGTATTCCAAATCCGGTCAGGCGGCGAATGACGCCAGTTGGGCCGGTGTCCCGCTCGAATTTCCGCGCATTCAAGGCATTGACGTCTGTGGCCGAATCGAGGCTGTGGGCGAAGGGGTTGATCCGGCCCGGGTCGGCGAACGGGTGCTGATCGAGCCCTGCCTGCGGGAGGCGGGCGGAGCGACGCTCGAGCAACCTTGGTTCTTGGGGTCGGAATGCGACGGCGGCTTCGCGGACTATACGGTGGTCGCGGCGCGCCACGCCTATTCGGTGACCTCTGGCTTGAGCGACATCGAACTGGCATCCTTCCCTTGTTCCTATTCGACGGCGGAAAACGTGCTGACCCGTTGCTCGGTCGGCGAGGGCGATCGTGTCTTGATCACCGGGGCCTCCGGCGGGGTCGGGTCGGCGGCGATCCAACTGGCCCGTGCGCGTGGCGCATCTGTCCTCGCCGTTACCTCAGGAACCAAGGCGGCCAAGCTCAAGGGACTCGGGGCCGATATCTGCCTGGACAGATCGGACGACCTTTTGGCGAACCTGGGCCCGAACACCGTGGATGTGATCGTTGATCTGGTGGCGGGGGCAAGTTGGCCAAGGTTCCTGGAGATACTGAAGCCAGGTGGTCGGTATGGTGTCGCCGGGGCCATTGCCGGGCCAATCGTGGAATTGGACCTGCGCAGCCTCTATCTGAAGGACCTGAGTTTCTTCGGCTGCACAGCACTGGACGCAGGCGTCTTCACCAACCTCGTTCGCCTGATCGAGACCGATGCCATCAAGCCCCTGGTGGCCGAGACCTATCCGCTCCGCGAGATCGCCAAAGCCCAGGCGAGCTTTCTCGAGAAGGGCTACATCGGCAAGATCGTCCTGGATGTCGCAGGCTGAGCCGCCTGCTCAGTCGGCAAAATCTATTCGATCCTGAACCTCTTCGATCCCGGCTGCTGAACAGCGCGCATCGATATCGCCGCCCGGCGCACCGGATACGCCGACGGCCCCGATCAACTGCCCGCCGGCGCGGATCGGCAGACCGCCTTCCATAACGATCAGGCCGTCCATGTGGTTCAACTCGGGCCGGATATCGGCGCGGCTTTCCCGCATCTCGCCTGAGTCAACTCCAGACATGATCGTCAGCCCGGCCTTTCGCGCTGCAATCTCCATGGTATGGCGCCGTGCGAAGCTATCGCGCTGAGAGGCCATAACATCGCCGGCCCGGTCGAGCACAACCGCCGAGACCTGATAGCCCTCATCCCGGCAGGCATGGACTGCGGCACGGGCAATATCAGCAGCCAGGTCCGAGCCCATCAGGCGGACTTTTAGAATGTCTTCGGCGGAAACGGCCGTTGCCGTCGCAGACAGAAGGCAGGCGGCCAGGGTGGCCTTGATCAGGGTTTTCATGGTTCCTCCCCAGGAATTAGCGCTGAGATGCGTATATAATGTTATTTGAATATTCAGCTTGCGGGAATGCGAGGGGAATTGCAACCGCTGTAGAATGGGATGGTCGAATGTCGGGTCATTTGCGCGACCCGGCGTTTGGCCTGAATCAGCTTCTAGAGCCCTTCCCGGCGTTATTGGATCACTGAGATTGACCTCGAAGCTTTTTCAGTAGGAGTTGTTTTGCAGGCGATGCGGTGCATCGTCAAGAAACGAGGAC
>JBMYSY010000020.1:0-74381 GCA_049603795.1 Magnetovibrionaceae bacterium | reverse complement strand
AACAAAATCAAATTCTTCCGACGCATCGCTACCCGATACGACAAACTCGGCACAACTTACCTCGCCATGGTGAAGCTCGCCGCAATTCGAATTTGGTTACGGCATAATGAGTCTACGGCCTAGCCTACGTCTGGCCGCAATTGTCGCCGCCTAGCAGCCCACCTGTAACGACCCCAGGTGTAATACCAGCGGCTTCAGATCTCACAAGACTGATGATCATCACCCTCCCGGCTGTGGCAATTGCTTGGTTCATGCGCCTTTGCTCACGCTTCATTTTCCATTCGTTAGAGGGCAAAGCGGACGCCGAACGGCGTGCCCTAATGGCCGACACCTACCTTGCTTTGAAGAACGAAGAGGGCTCGGAGCTGGACGAGAAAGAGCGGTTCCTGATTTTGAACGCATTGTTCCGACCACCGGGAGCTAAATCGGATGACGACGCGCCACCGCCGAATTTACTTGAGATCTTGACCGCCAAGCCGAAGGGGTAAGCAGATGGATTGGCTTATCATTGCTCAAATCAGCGTCCTTGGCACTTCTGCTTTCTGTTGGCTAGCAGCAGGAGATTTTCCGACCCCGGTACCAAGTTCATGCTCGAGCGGGCCGCCTAACGAAGTGATTCGCCGGATTCGGTAGCAATCTCGACTCAATGCGGCAGCCGCCGTTTTCGCTGGTTTAGGTGTTGGAATTGAAGCGTACCTAACGTGGGTCTCCAATCTTTCAGATCGCCCGAGCACCCTGCCGTGAGGTGTCAGTCTACCTTCGACCCATGCGGAGGTGCACCCATATGCGACTTTCTACGAAATCGCTCTCTGTGGCTTCCTAGTGGCTTCCGAAACCAAAAACGCCCTAGCCAATAAAGGCTAAGGCGTTGTTTTTATGGTGGGCCGATCATGACGAAGCTGGGCACTGGGTATTTGTAGTCGATCTTCCAACTCGTTGGGTCACACAGAAAAATTCTGTTGATACTCAGCTACTGACATAGGCACTTAGCGCCGCGTCCGCCTTACTACAAGAAACCCAAAGCTCAGGAACCACATGACAAAGGCATTGCAGGTGCGAATAAAAGGACGCTCCTTCTGTGCCTTGAAAATCCTCAAATGCCAGCTCCGTCAGCCAATCCCCGACGTTCTCTCGCCAATCCTTCGGGTCAGAGCGGCTCGCCGATGCAACGAGGCATATCCTCAAGGTCTCATCGAGAGACAAAGCAAATTTTGGATCGCGCCTGTATCGGCGCACGAGGATTCTAAGCTCATCAGCAAGGGCTTGTCCTCTGGACACGGCCGAAACGGTAGCCAAACCATGCAAGATAACTAGGAATTGTGATCTATCCTCTATACTTGCGAGCCGATGCTTGCCTACCTTCAATGCCTCAGCGGCCATTTCCGCTTGACTCTGATCGACGTGAAAAATCAGGGCGGAATTAACTAGGGTAACAAACGATGAGGGGCTAACCTCCTCCTCTTTGAGTTGCGCCTCAACTGTCTTCGTCAATTCATCAGGCAGCGCAATTGGGCTAGCTTCTCTACCTTCCAAAGGTCCTGGAAGATATGGTCGAGGGAAATCAATCTGGGAATGAAGGCTCCCCGATTCTGAACCAACCAGGAGCTCCTGTAGTTCACTGCTGGCAATATTTTTCTCATAGTTCTTGCCTCCGATCATCAAACGACCAAGAAAATCGGCTTTTATCTGGGACGCGGCAACGAAATCAGGATTCCACCGCGGCTCCAGACGCATGTCGGCGAGCGATTGTAGGTAGAACTGCTCGCCACGAATGTTCACGGCCCACTCACAAAATGAATCGATCTCAATTGAAGCGGACACAGTTTCACGTTGAATGAGAGCTGCCTGAGCTAATGATGCCAACCTCCTATAGAACGGTGGGCAATCAGCAAAAAGCCGCGTCCTGGATAACTCGCCATCCACAAGAATGAAAAGAGCTGAGAAAAGTTTGAACCCGCTCATGGAGCCATCAACATCGTCATCTCGAATCTGCTCAACGAGACGGACAAGCGAAGCCTCAATTTCAGGCCTCTCAGGTAGGATTCGCAATCCTGCTTCAACAGCTCCCAATTGCGAGAGCCTGTCTCCCTGCTCTACGAGAAATTCAAAAGCGCGACCAATATCCTTATCATCCAAACGCTCGACGCCAACCTCGGCAGTCAGCGCAGAATGGGATGATAGGAACAAGCTAGACAGGAAACCGTCATAGGGCCGCCACGACGCCACCCGCTCCATGAAGTTCTGTCCGGCCCCAACTGCGTAGTCCAGAATAGAATTACTCCCGTCGTATTCGCCAACAAGCCGCGCAAAATAGCGGCGAGAAGGAGGAACCAGAGACGACGCGCTACTCTCGCCTTTCTGAATTTCAGCGCGGATTAATCGCGCGATATGGACCGGTGTATCGCGAAATTCACTGTGGAACTGATCGACCTCGTCATCCTCTAGGCCACGTTCCGAGAGGATACCGCGCCAAGCCACAATCGTGTTCGTCGGCAGATTTACGTCGGAGGCCGATTCTTCAAGCGAACGCAGCCGTATGGCTCTGTCCGGGGAAAGGGCAGTGAAATCGGGCAGATTATAGCGCAGGTCATCTCTTGAAATCAGAACCCGCGGCTGCCCTCCCTCTTCCCCCTCAGTAAAGACCTTCCAGTCGCTACCGTCTGTGTCGCCAACGACCACTTCAGACCGATCACCAAGTACGACACGAATAGCTTCAAAGAGCTCAGAACGTGGAATCGATATACCGGAATCACCTAAAGCGATAACCGCATCAGCCCGAAACCCGTACTCGTCGCGGAAGTCGCGCTGCTCTATAAGAGTTTGCCGGATTAACGGCGGCACATGCTCCAGAGCGGCTTGTGCCAAGGAGGAACGGACATAGGGGCTATTTTTCATGTCGCATCCCCTTGATCCAAATCCATGTCCGCCAATTCTGCAATTTGTTGTTTTTGGCGCTCTATAATCCACTCATATAGATCAGAGAACTGCTCTTTAATCGGCGCCAGCACGCTGCCTTCCAACCATTCCCAATAGGCGTCCTTAACATCCTCTGGCGTGTCGACCGGGGGTGTAAGAAGCAAAAGGATATGAGCCCCTCGACACGTCTTGACAATATCGTCTGCAACATCTGCGCCGAGGCGGTGTGCCCATCCACGGATATCGATCTGGTCCACGATCCAATCTGAAATGACTTTAACTCTGGCCAGATCAGCCCCAGACTTCCATTGCCCTCTCATTGCAAAGATGAAGTCCCTGATAGTAGAATCGACCCAAGGTGCTTCTTTCGGCAGTTGAAGCCAATCACTCATGCGAACACGAAGGAGGTTTTCGCGAATCGCCTTCAGTTCGGCCGTCTCGCTAAGTTCTCCGTCTGAAACTGAGCAAGCATTGAGGTGTTGAGTAAGTTCTTCATCGGAAACCGGGATGAAGAAATATCCAGCGCGACGGAGCAGCGTCCGATATTCCATCCTTTGGTCGGGGGTGATGGCACCCGCCGATACCAGTCCATCAAGGACGTCCAAGGTGGAAAGTATAGCTGCTTTCCCAGCTCCTTCATCGATGTTTGCGTGCTGGTTGACAAACCTATCGTCGATGATGACAGCATCACAAGCTCCAGCCAAGGCAAGCGCACCAACCGTCGGGTGATTTGCTACCAACTGTTCATCCGGTTGATCCAATTTACGCTGTCTGCCAATCGTGATTTTTCCCGACTCGATCCGCGAGTTAAGTCCGCCCCGGATGCGTTCAATTGCTTCAATGACCTTGGCCGAATTGGACTCGTAGGAGATTAAAGCGTCAGAGTCTGAAACTTCGGTCGGCGATGCTACTGGAGTGAACCCCGCTGCTTTCAGCTTGTCTAATACCCCGAGATGAAGAAAATTTGTGATCGACAAATCATCCAAATACAGCACTGCACTATCGGAGATGTCCGGTTGTTGAGGCCAAGGCTTTTCATGAAGCTGCAAATACGCACGCGCTTTCTTTTCCTCGTCGGCGGTGATCTGGCCCTTTTGTCTCAACTTCTCAACAACGGCTAAACAGCTAGTTATCACACTCGCGTGCTCCGTCAGATCGGCCTCCTCACCCGTAAGGGAACCGAGCCGGTGAACTGGAGAAGGACGAACAACGATATGCTGGGCTTCATCTTCCTCTCTGACTTTCTCGGCTTCGGCTATCAACATCGCAAGATTGTCGCCAACCTGAGCGGATAGATCGCTGTCGGCTACAAAAGAAGGAACAAGCTTTTCCAAAGAATTTGTCGCCAACATAGCGCGCACCTGGTGGGCGTCTCTAATTCGACTGGGCTGATGGAAAGCGGCCTTCTGCTTCTCCTCAAACAGCCAAATCAGTGTCGAATGCGGGAGGCAAACCGTGTCGAAAGCGTCGAGGGCGACGTCCAGAAGGTTTAGGAAACTCAAGGTAAGTAAGGCGGTGGCGTCTATACCGACTTTCGTGGTGGCAGTATCAAGCTCCAAGGGCCGGCGCTGACCGCTATAGGCCGGGATAGCGCCTCTGCGCCTAGGATCGCGCTCGGATAGATTGGCAAGCGCAGGAAACAGCATGAAATTGACAAGAGTTCTGTTAAGTGCCTCGCCCGCAAGAAACATCGGGGTGTCTCCCCGGCCCAGCATCTGCAGGGTTTCGGATTCACGACGATCCCACTCGGGCTTCCGGTCGGCGAATTCCTTCAAAGTCATTCTCTGGATGGGGCCAGATTTGCCGGAAAGCTCAGCGGCTTTTTGAATCCACTGGGCGACTGTCTCATCGTCCTCCCAGCCGGCTGTCGCCGCTAAATTATAGGCGGCCGCGAGAACACTGGGATCTTCATCGCCTTTGGTGGCCGCTGCAAAGGTGAGGTCTCTCGCACGAGGCGAGCCGAGGTGGTGTGCCAACTGAGCAGTTTGTATTAGCTCCACGGCACTGCGATTGTCTCTCGCCTGATATTCGGCCGCCACGTATGCGGACAGCGAAGGCCAATCGCCCAGAGCAATCCCCAGATTAACCGTAAGTGCGCGGTAGTTTCGGTCATCCGGCGCATCACTGAGTTTTGCCAGTTCTGATCGGGCATCTAAGAGGTGCCCTTCATTGTAGAGCGCCCAGCAATAAGGCATTTGGAGGTTTTTGGATTGCTGGCGAAGATCGGGTAACGGTTTCAGGAATTCGACAAGTGGGCCACTTGCCTGGGCGTTTGTAAAAGCGATCGCTAGTCGCTCCGCATCGGCAACTGAACGGGTTCTTTGGAATAGTATCTCTCCGAATTCGCAGAGTTCATGCCAATTTTCTTGGGCTTGCAGCTCGTCAACTAACGCTACAAGATCATTTAATGCGCTGGTTTGTTTGAACTGTTCCATTCGAAGCTCGACCGGGTCAGCTCCGGACGCTTCCGCGATGATGCTTCTCAGGCGCGCTTCATCCTCTTCAGAAAGTCCGCCTTCTAAAAGAAGCGAAAGACGCTGTTCAGCCTTATCTGGCATACCTGCGCGAGAAAGCGCCTCGATTTGTAAAGCGCCTAACGACTTTTCACCGAGAAACCTCGACAGGTCGTCGTAGTGGCGCTCAACGTAGCCTGCAACGTCCTTCGGTGACTCCTGCGTGAATGCCAGCGCAAAACGAGCAATAGCGGCTTCGGGCGTAATCCCTCCATTCAGGGCTATGTTCTGCTCTATCTCTTGTTCAACTGCCTTAAGGTCGAATTTGATACCAAATTGGAGTCCGAGTGGAACCAATTGAAGAGCCGTTTCCGGGTCACGAAGCTTATCCTCAAGTCGCTTGCGCCCGGTTTGGGCGGTGCCCGGATTTCTCAATTCAAGCCAAAGCGCGTACTCATCATCTAGCGATGCGATGCCGGGACAGTTTAATTGGCGCTCGATCTCGGCAGCTTCAGAAAAACGACTGAGAGCTGCCTCACGGGCCTCTATTGAGGGCGCGTCAGAAGCTAAAGGAAAGTTCGCTGAATCCAGCGGCAACTGCTTAACAACAAGAGAGCGAAACTCAGCAGGTACTGCCCTAAGCAAACATGTTATCGCAGCAGTGTGATGAAGCGCCGGCGTGTTGGCTAAATCCTGGTCAGATAGAGAACCAAGGGTTCCCACTGCGGCGTCCCATCGGGCAAGTTCAAGTTGCTGGTTAAAAAGAAACGACTTGCCATCAGAGTCCAAGGTATCGGAATTGATCCCGGTGTCCTTAAGCCAGTCGAGGGCACCTTCAGCGCCGTCATGATGAGCCACGACCATCAACGCCGCCGACCGAGCCAAAGGCGAGTCGATAGAGGCGAGTATCTTTAGTGCTGCCCCTTTGTCGCCCTTCTGTGAAACGATAAAGGCTTCCGCAATGTCGATTTCAGGGCACGCCGTTAATCGCTTCGCGTGGCCAAAATACTCTTCGGCTAGTTCTCTCGTTTCTCCAGGCGCCAACAATCTTGCGCACCATGCCAGCGCGCGGCTCCGCACGGCATCTGTACCGCCGCTTAACTCGCCTTCAACAAGTCGCCTGCCAAGTACCCGGGCGTTATTGGTCCTATCGACTTCGCCGAAGAAGCGTGTCTTACGAAGGGTCTCGACTTCCTCATCAATTTTTTTATCAACAAGCGCTGTTGGAAAATAAGGATGCGAAATTACACCGGGTTGAAGGGCTTCAAGGTCAACGGACAGGCGTTTCTGCATTTCTGCTTCATGCGCCTGTTTCCACTCTTTTAGGGTATCGACGGGGTAGCTTTCATGTTGACCGTCAACGATCCCGTGATGATGGCGGCACAGCAAAATCAGGTTGCCAGGGGCGTTGAGCTCTTTCTGGGTTAGTCCCGACTTGCCTCTCGGGCCATCCGTGCTGATCGCATAGATGTGGCATATGTGTGCAGACACGTGAGCATCAGATTGATCGGTAGCATGTTCAATGACTGTGTTTGTGCATTCCGGATGCGCACATTGGTTGCCACTGAGGGCAAAGAGAACCTTCAACGTTTTCTCAGAGTAACTCCTCTTTAAACTCGCCAATTTCTGGACCTCAACGACACAGTTCATGAGCAAGGCAAGCAAGCGCTCCCCCGTAATTAGTAACACGGGGGGCTCTAAATACATCATCTTCGATTCCGTTTTCCGTGTCCATTGCCTAACCACTTCTCCCAGTGGTTCAGTCAAAGGAGGCCCCGTAAGGGGCCCACTTATCCGCGAAGCGCTTGCCGAGCCCCTGCACGGGCCGAGGGCCGGGGTCAAGGTTGGCGGAGCCACCGGGCGAAGCCCGGCTTGACCTTGACGCCGGGGCTCGGCCTGTGCCCGCGCCGCCATAGGCGGCGCTTCGCACAAAAACATCATATGTCTTATTAGTTCTTGCATAAGACGCGATATGTCTTTTAAGGTTCGATTCGACTAAAGCTTTGAAACGGATTCATGTCTTATGAGCCAGCCCGGCACCCGAAAGCACCTAACGGTTAAGGATATTGCACGCATCATTTCCTTTGATCGCTCGGATGAGGGCATCGCCAAGACCATGCGACAGGTCCGCCACTGGACGCAGAACGACCTCCTGCGTACAGCAACTCAAAAGGACACAGGCAAAGGTGTGGCGCGGGTCTACAACGATTCACCGACCATCGAGGTTGCCGCCCTTCTGCTCGAGCTATCCCGCTACGGGGCAACGGTCTCCATTCTCCGGCCAGCCGCCGAGGCAATCTACAAGGATTTTGATCAGTACGCGGAAATGGAAGGTTGGCACCTACAAACAGCGCTGACCGACGTGTCGGTCTATGTGCAAGTGGCTTGGGAGTCGGATCCCGTCACGGGAGAGTTTGCAGGTGCGGAGGTCTTCATGTTCGACGACTTGGAGTTCAGAGACCGCCCGAGTTCAGAAGGCTTGGAAAAAAGCCAACGCGACCTTCTCCATTCAGCCACCAGTTCGGTTCTGATCAACCTCACTCGCATTCTCGACCGCATATACCCCCACGCTCGAGACGTGTTGGCGAAGTAAAGGCTAGATCATGTCTCTTCCGTCCCCACCCCAACTCCTGCTTTCCGGCCTTGACAGCCTTTATGTGTCATTTTTTCTCGACACCGCGACCTGCGACCTGGATTGGGACGACCTGCAATACCGAAAAGAAAAGGCAGGGAGGGAGCGTAATGGCGGGTTTGAAGAAGTACGCCTGGGAACGGAGCGATTTGCCCTCAAGCCTTTTGGAAAACACCCTTATCGTTACGTTCTCGCCAATCGGGACTTCGAAGTCCGCCTGAGTGAAGGATTGTCGCCCTCATGTTACGTCCAATTTTTGAGTCAAGCGCTGTGGAGCCAAGGGGCGAGCGACTTGATGGAGCGCTTTGATCTGTGGCGGGCCTCTGTCGGTCTTTCGGAGGTCAAGCCGGAATCAATTTCTCGTGCCGATTTTGCTTTCGACTATGCCCTATCTTCGGTCGATTTCAGCCCCAGCGATCTTGTCAGCCGAGCGACTAAAAAAGCTACTTGGGAAGAGCATAACTCAATCCAGACCGTTCAATGTGGAACGGGAGCAACCGTGGTACGCCTTTACGACAAGGTCGCGGAGATCGAACAGCAAAGCGACAAGGCGTGGTTCTTTGACTTCTGGGGCCAAAGCCGAAATGTCTGGCGCATAGAATTCCAGGTGCGTAGCCCACGCTTGAAAGAAGGGGGCATCCGCACCTTCGCGGATCTGCAGGATTTGCAAATCGATTTGTTGCGTGAACTGGCGACCAAGCACACCACCTTACGGCGCGCCAACGGCGACAGTAACCGCTCGCGTTGGCCGTTCCATCCACTTTGGGCGCAACTGGTTGCCAACATAGAACATGGGGCACAAACCGGCCTGATCCGTGCCTACGACGAAATGGCCGGGCCGGAGTGGCGGCTGGATCGCAATGGTCGATCCGTGTTCGGCTATCTGAAACAGATAGCGGCTTTGATCCAGGTTATCGAACGACGCAATGAACCACTTTCCCTGCCGGACATCATCGACCGCCTGCCCTCAATTGTAGGTCGCTATCATCAAAACGACTTGTGGAACGAAGAAGTCTTGCGGCGAGTTTCTGCCATTGAGTTGGGCCAATGATCGATCCCCGAAGCATCATGGACAAGGTGAACTCCAGGGTTAACCTCATCCTGACCGTTGCTGAAGCAGCGCTCCCCCACGAGAATTTCCAGGCGTTCCGGAAGATCGTCTTGGATCAATTTGGGCGAAACGGACTCGCCCAAGATATCGATGCCCTTTGTTATGGGGCATCAGGAACGGAAAGGCATGGCACGGGCCGGAAGCATCCTGGCATGAAAGGAGGTTCCCGATGATTGCCCTGCGACAAAACTGCTAAGGAGATTCAGGAAGCTCTTGTCCACAGCGATTGGCCTGAACATCTGCCGATCCTGGATGAGGAACTGGAGCTCTTAGAAGAGCATTTGATCGAAATCCTTCAAGCCATGATCCAGCATGGCTAGGAGGCGGACTGGAGGCGTTTGGTCATGGAAAAAAGAGCAGCCCTATACCTACGTGTCTCAACCACGCGACAGGCTGAAAAAGACCTCTCCATTCCCGACCAACGCCGCCAGGCTGAAGACTATTGCGCCCGCAAGGGCTGGGCCGTGGTGGAAGAGTTCGTCGAACCCGGCGCATCGGCCACCGACGACAAGCGGCCCGCTTTCCAACGCATGATGGAAGCGGCGGAGCGAGCGGACACACCCTTCGATATCGTCGTCGTGCACAGCTTCTCGCGGTTCTTTCGCGATTCCTTCCAGTTCGAATTCTATCGCCGGAATCTGGCCCGGCACGGTATAGAGGTTGTCTCCACCACCCAAGACCTTGCCGACGATCCCTCCGGCGCCATGGTGCGGCAAATCCTCACCGTTTTCGACGAATACCAGAGCAAGGAAAACGCAAAGCACGTGCTGCGGGCCATGAAGGAGAACGCCCGCCAAGGCTTCTGGAACGGCTCCACGCCACCTTATGGCTATCGGGCGGAAACCGTCGAGGTGCGGGCCGACGCAACGAAGAAGGTCCTCGCCATCGAGCCCAGCGAAGCCGAGATCGTCCGGCAATCCTTCGCCCTCTATCAGAACGGCCAGGGCATCCGTGCCATCTGCGCCCATCTCAATGCCAAGGGCTTGCGCTACCGCAAAGGCAAGCTGTTCCGCTCCGGGGTGATGCACGCCATGTTGACCAACACCGCCTATAAGGGCGTGCATCACTTCAACAAGCGTCACAACAAGACCCGCCAGCCCAAGGACCCCAGCGAATGGGTTGCTTTCGAGACGCCGGTCATCATCGATCCGGAGGCCTACGAGCGGGTGCAGGACTTGTTGACCGAGCGCCGCCCGACCAACACACCAGCACGAATCGTCAACGGCCCGACCCTGCTCACCGGCCTCGCCAAGTGCGGCAAGTGCGGTGGCGGCATGACCTTGCGCACCGGCAAAGGCGGACGTTATCGCTACTACACGTGCAATAACCGGGCAACCAAAGGAGAGAAGGCCTGCTCAGGCCGCAACATCCGCATGGAGCAACTGGACGCCTTGGTTCTGACCGAGTTGGAAGAGCGTCTCTTCGAGCCCAAACGCCTGTCGGCGATCCTCGAAGAGTTGGCCCATCGCCAGGAATTCAAGGCTGAAACCTCGCACCAGGAAGAAACCCGGCTGCGCAAGAACCTGCGGGAGACAGAGGAAAAGCTCGACCGCATGATGGATGCAGTGGCTGAAGGGTTGGTCGGCAACTCGGAGACTTTCAAGCGCAAGCTCTCTACTTTGGAACAACAACGTGACGAGCTTTTGCGACAGACCAGCGCCCGCAAGCGCCGCCGCGACATTCCATCACTTCGCATAACGCCCGAGGCCTTGGAGCGCTTTGCCGCCACCGCCCGCCGAAAGCTACGCGACGGCGACAGCGCCTTCCGCAAAAGCTATCTGCGCCTGTTCGTGGACCGGGTAGACGTGAGCGACGACGTCATCCGCATAAGTGGCCCCAAGGCCGCCTTGGCCGCCGCCGCACAAATGAAAAAGCCGGACACTCAGGGAGTGCCCAGCTTTGTTCGGAATTGGTGGGCGCACAAGGACTCGAACCTTGGACCCGCTGATTAAGAGTCAGCTGCTCTACCAACTGAGCTATGCGCCCGCAAGATTTGGCGAGGTTTGGCTCGCCGCTGCGGAAGCGGGCTTATAGCGCTTGCCCCCCCTGCTTGTCGAGGGGAAATACATCCTCGCCCCGCCCCGCCACGCCACGCCACGCCACACCTTTGACTTCATACCTCTGTTCGCACTCTTGCCCGTCAGGAGGTTTCCGGTGCGCCTCGGGGGCCGAAGGTGACGTCCCGATGGACCCAGACGTTTAACAACAGGCCAAAGCCGATCAGCAGGGTCATCATGACGGTACCGCCGTAGCTGATCAGCGGCAGCGGCACCCCGACCACTGGAATCAGACCCATCACCATGGCGATGTTGATGAAAACGTAGAGGAAAAATGTGGTCGTGACCCCCATGGCCACGAGACGACCGAAGTGATTTCGGGATCGGAGCGCGATGAAGAAGCCATAGGCCAACAACAGGGCATAGAGCCCGAGCAGGCCCAAGCCGCCCAACAGGCCGAATTCCTCTGCCAGCATGGTGAAGATGAAATCGGTCTGCTTTTCCGGCAGGAAGTTGAGGTGCCCCTGGGTCCCCTGCAGAAATCCCTTGCCCATAATGCCGCCCGAGCCGAGCGCGATTTTGGACTGGATGATGTGATAGCCGGCCCCGAGCGCATCCCGTTCCGGGTCCAGGAAGGTCAGCACGCGTTGCTTTTGATAATCGTGCAGGAACGACCAGGCGACGGGAGCCGCGCCTAAGACGACCGCGCCCGCCAGGCCGAACTTCCAGAGCCGGACACCCGCCAGGAACAGGATGACCGCACTGGCCATGGCCATCATCAGCGCCGTGCCGAGGTCGGGCTGGCGCAGCACCAGGGCAACCGGCAGGGCAATCAGAAATACTGGCGGCACGACCCGGCCAATCCGCCCTGCTTCTTCCAGGCTGGTGGCATGGAAATAGCGCGCCAGAGCCAGCACGAGCGTAATCTTGGTGAGTTCAGACGGTTGCAGGTTGAAGAACCCAAGGCTGATCCAGCGCTGCGCGCCCATGCCGACGAAACCGCTGAATTCAACGGCACAGAGCAAGGCGACGGAGACGCCGTACATCAGGTAGGCATGCTTTAGCCAAATCCGGATATCAATCACGGCGACGCAGAGCATCAAGACCAGCCCGACGGCAAACCGCGCGGCCTGCCGCGACGCCCAGGGATCGATGCTGCCGTTAGCCGCCGAGTAAAGCATGACAAAGCCGACGCCAGCTGTCGCCGTGATCAAGAGCACCAGGAACCAGTGAATCTGCCAGACCTTCTGGCCGAGTGTGAGTTCGGTTTTATTCAGTTCCGTGTGCGCCACGATCAGGCCCCTTCATCATCGGTACCGACGTCCCCGCCCGGAGCGACCGGTGCATCGACAAGCGGCGATTTTGCCAGATTCACGGGGTCGGCCTTTTCGCGATGGCGAAGCTGCGCCAATTCGAGCATGCGCGAGGCAATAGGGGCCGCGACCTTCGAGCCGCTGCCGCCATGTTCGACCACCACCGCCGCCGCAAACCGCGGGTTTCCGTGTGGTGCATAGCCGACAAATAGGCTGTGATCGCGCATCTGGTAATCGAGTTCTTCATTCTTTCGCACACCGGATTCCCGTTCGGCCTTGGAAATCCGCCGAACCTGGGCGGTACCGGTCTTGCCGGCCAGTTCCATCCCTTCTTCCTTGATGCGCGACCGGAAGGCTGTGCCGCCTTCAGGATCGTTGACAACCCCCACCATGGCCGCCCTGATCAGGGCCATATGGTTCGGGTTGATCGGTTTCGGCGGCTCGGCGGAACCGTCCTCGCCCTCCGGCCCGGCCACGTCTTCTCCGGTCAGTTCGCCCCGCGTCAGGTGCGGGACGATGGGCTTGCCGCCATTGGCCAGCATCGCGGTCATCACAGCCAGTTGCAGGGGCGTGGTCAGCACATATCCCTGCCCGATCCCGGCGATGAAGGTCTCCCCCACCTGCCAGGATTCGCCGATCGCGCGCTTTTTCCAGGCCCGGGTCGGGATCAAACCCGCCTTTTCGCCCGGCAGATCAAGGTTGAGCTTCGCCCCCAGGCCCAGCCGGCGGGCCATATCCGCGATGTTGTCGATTCCGGTCTTTCGGGCGATTTCGTAGAAGTAGATATCGCAGGACTGGACAATGGAATCATAGAGATCCATCGAGCCATGACCATGGCGTTTCCAGCAGTGGAAGCGTCGTTCGCCCAGTTCCAGGTGGCCCGGGCAGAAGAAACGCGTACTTGGCGTGACCACGCCCTTTTCCAGGGCGGCCAGGGCGACCAGCATCTTGAAGGTGGAACCCGGCGCATACTGCCCGGCGATGGCCTTGTTGATCAGCGGCGCACGGGGGTTGTTCAACAGGCTCCGCCATTCCCGGGTGCTCAGGCCGGCGTTGAAACTGTTCGGGTCATAGCTCGGGCTGGAGACCATGCAGAGCACCTCGCCGGTGTTCACGTCCAGAACGACGCAGGAGCCGCTTTGATCGGCGAGCAACTTGGTCGCCTGCTGCTGGAGCTCGAGATCGAGCGACAGGGCGACGTCCTCTCCCGGCTGGCCTTCGATGCGCGAGAGTTCCCGGATGACACGGCCGACGGCGTTCACTTCCACCTGACTGGTCCCGCCACTACCGCGCAGGGAGAGATCGTGGATCTTTTCCAAACCGTCCTTGCCGATCCGGAAGCCCGGCAATTCCAGCAAGGGATCGCCTGTGGCCTCACCCTCGGACACGCTGGCCACATAGCCCAGGACGTGGGCCAGCTCAGGCCCATGCGGATAATAACGGCTTTCGCCCACATCAATGGTGATACCCGGCAGATCGGGTGCGTTGACCTCGACCCGCGCCACCTCCTCCCAGTCCAGGTTTTCGCGCACCGTGACCGGCACGAAGGCCCGTTTGCGGCGCATTTCCCGCAGGACCCGTTTGAACTCGCTTTCCGGCAGGTGAATAACCCGGCCCAATCGCATCAGGGTTTTCTCGACATCGCCCGCATCTTCCCGGATCGCCAACACCCGATAGGTCCGTTGGTTGACGGCAACAGGCGTCTCGTACCGATCAAGCAACTGTCCGCGCGGCGGCGGCAGAAGGCGAAGATTGATGCGGTTTTCTTCGGCGAGCGTTTTGTACTTATCGGATTCGACCACCTGCAGGTAGTACATGCGCCCGCCCAAAGCCGCGAGCATCAGGGCCTTGGCCCCGCCCAGCACGGCGGAGCGACGGGTGAACAGCCTCTGACGGTCCGGGTCTCTATGCAGGGGCATGGGCTCAGGCCTCCTTCAGGAAGGCCTGCTGCCAGCGCAGGAACAGCCAGGACAGAATAGGGAAACAGGCCAGCGTCATCAGATATTGGAACACCACAGGTTCGAATTGCAGGATGTGAAGGGTCAATAGACTGTTCAAAAGCCAACTGAGCGCAAAAGCCCCACCGGCAACGATGCCGAAACCCAACCAGACGATGGCAAAGGACTTGCCGATGAAAAACTTCTCCTGCGCCAGAATAGCCCAATAGACCATCGAAAAGACGAGTGCATTCACGCCCAGATGAGGGCCCGCCAGAATATCCTGAAGCAGACCGATAATGAATACGGCAACGACCGGCATCAGGCTCGGTCGATAGATGGCCCAGTGATAGACAGCCATCAGGCTGAGTAACGGCGTCACCGCATCCAGCGCCGGCACGCCGAGCGGTACGATGTTCAGCAAGGTCAGCAACAAGGTCAGTGCGAAGGGCGTCAGGTGCCGGGCCAGGGCATCCAGTTTGTGCAGAAAGTTTGGTCGCATCTCGCTCTCACAGCGGGCCGGACAAGGGAAGAGGATCTCCCACCACCGCCAGGCGCCTTGGACATTCCATCCTTGGGGACATTCCATCCCTGGGGACAATCCATCCCTGGATCAGTCGGCCTTGGCCTTCAAACCGGATTCGAAACCGTCTTCTCGCAGAATACCACTCAGACCGAATTCCACCACGCGCACCAATTCCAGGCGGTGCCGATCCATAAAGGGTTGGACACGAACCAACCCGCCTTCCGCGACCTCGGCGACCACGCCCACGGGCAGACCCGGCGGAAAGGCACCGCCGTGGCCGCTGGTCGTCACCCGGTCCCCGGGCCTGATCTGCGTCCCCGGTGGCATGCGCATCAGGCGCGGAAGGTTCTGGTTGTCGCCGGCCATGATTGCGCGCACGCGGCCGTTCTGCAGGACCACCGGGATACGGCTGTTCAGGTCCGTGACCAAAAGCACCCGTGATGACCGCCCCCCGACGTTCTGCACCCGCCCCACCAGGCCTGCGCCGTTAATCACCGCTTGGCCTTTCAGCACCCCGGCCCGCCCGCCGACGTTCAACAGCACGGATTCGGCAAAGGCCCCGCCGGTATCGGCAATCACACGACCGGAAACAAACTTCAGCGAAGGATCAACCTGAAAGCGCAGCAATTCCTGCATCTTCTGATTGTCGAGTTGGAGCTTGTGTGCTGCCGACTGCCATTGCTTCAGCCGAGCATTTTCCAGCATCAGGCGTTCGTTTTCGGCACGAATTCGGGCCAATTGGTCCGCCGTATCGATCCAATCGGAGATGGTGGCAACGGGTCTTGCGATAACATCAAGGATGGGTGCCACGGCATCCGTGACCTGAGACCGCACGCGCTCCACCAGGACGAGGTCGGCCTTGCCGAGCATCATGAGCGAGAACGCACTGATCACGAGACCGACATAGGCGAAACGGACAAGCAGGTTCCTGACCGGCTGTGCAACGCGCCCGATGGTTCGGCTCTGCTCCTTCACGCTTCACCCCTACTACCGTGCCCGATTGAAGCTGCTCTCCAAAAACCAGCGACAAAAGGCACTCTTCTCTTCACGGCCCGAGAGATCAACTCGCAACCTTGGCTTCCATCTTCCGACCCCAACCACTGATCAGATTAGGCCAGGCGGCTGCCCAAATCCACAGAAAACCCATTAAAACCGGGCACTTCACGATGTTATCCACATCTCCAAAGGATAAGATCGGCCCGGATTTGCCTGTCTTGCCCGGATCAGTAGGTCGTGATCAACACGTCTTTCAACTTTTTCATTTCTTCAAGCGCCCGCCCAGTGCCCAGCACCACGCAGGAAAGCGGATCATCGGCAATCGAGACCGGCAGGCCAGTCGCATGGCGCAGCACGTAGTCAAGGTTGCCCAGCAAGCCCCCACCGCCGGTCAGGACGATCCCCTTGTCGACGATATCGGCAGCCAGTTCAGGCGCCGTATGTTCGAGGGCGACCTTGCAGGCTTCGATGATGGCGCTGACCGGTTCGGCCAGACTTTCGGCGATCTGACGCTGAGACAGCACCAATTCCTTCGGGACGCCGTTCATCAGGTCGCGGCCCTTGATCTCCATGGTCAGGCCCTCGCCGTCTTCCGGCGGGCAGGCCGAGCCGATTTCTTCCTTCACCCGCGCAGCGGAGCTTTCACCGACCAGGAGGTTATGGTTCCGGCGGATATAGGCGATAATCGCCTCGTCCATCATGTCGCCACCGACGCGAACGCTTCGGGAATAGACGATGCCGCCGAGCGATAGGACCGCGACCTCGGTCGTGCCACCGCCGATATCAACGACCATGGAACCCGTGGGTTCGGTCACCGGCAGGCCGGCACCGATGGCGGCTGCCATGGGCTCTTCAATCAGGCAGACCTGACGGGCACCGGCGGCAGAGGCGGAGTCTTCAATCGCGCGTCGTTCGACAGCCGTGGAGCCTGACGGCACACAGATGATCACCAACGGACTGGCGAAGCTGCGTCGGTTGTGCACCTTGCGGATGAAGTACTTGATCATCTCCTCGGCGACTTCGAAGTCCGCGATCACGCCGTCGCGCAGAGGGCGGATAGCGCGAATGGAGCCCGGGGTACGGCCCAGCATCTGTTTGGCTTCTTCGCCGACAGCCAGCACCTGTTTCTTGCCCCGCACCTCCTGGATTGCCACCACCGAGGGTTCGTTC
This sequence comes from Magnetovibrionaceae bacterium, assembly GCA_049603795.1. Lineage (GTDB taxonomy): Bacteria > Pseudomonadota > Alphaproteobacteria > Rhodospirillales > JBMYSY01 > JBMYSY01. The sequence goes on along the minus strand of JBMYSY010000020.1, from coordinate 57,330 downwards.
AGGACAATTCCACGCCCCTTGACGTAAACCAGGGTGTTTGCGGTACCGAGGTCGATGGCCATGTCGGCGGACAGGAAGCCGAACATTCTTGAAAACATGCTGCTTTATCTCACTTTGCCGCGAAATCTGAAGTCCGCGATTCTGGTTGGCGGGCGCCCTTGGGGTTCGGGTAAGGAATCAAAGCCTGGGAGTCGATAAGGGTCATCAAACATTGGGGCGAAAAAGAGGCAAATGGTCGGACTCCGGCTGACAACCCCCGACGTCTGGTAAAAACATCGGAAAGGACGCTTGTCAACGCCTGTTAACCCTCTTTCCACCGCTATGTTACAACGCTTGCTCCCGTTTGTTATTCTTGAGGAAACCTAGCCTGCGGCTGGTTGCCAGTTCCTTAATGACTGGCCTGGGAGAGAGAGATTTGGCATAAGCCTCTGGCAGAGCGCCTACCCGGTCCGGTTTCGGGGGATTTTATGGACGATATGGGGTGCGCTGATATGGGGGAACTTAACCGATGATCCGCTACGCCTTGATCTGTTCCAAAGAGCACGTTTTCGAAGAATGGTTTTCGTCCAGCGCCGATTATGACGACCAGGCAAAGGCCGGCCAGATCGTTTGCCCGGACTGCGGGGATACCAAAATCTCCAAGACCATCATGGCCCCCAACATCGGCAAGCAATCCCGGCCCGAACCCTGCCGCGCCGCTGCACCGGCCTGCGCATCGCGCGGTTGCCCCATGGCCGGGTAAAGGGCCCGGGTTAAAAAAGGCGCATCAGAGGGCTGCGGCCTTCAACACCTCGGCTGTTCGCAAGGCCGTTCCATCCCAGGAAAAGGTTTCCGCGCGCTTCAGGCTGCGCTGGCGGAGCGCCGCTAGAATGGTGGGGTCGTCCAGGGTCTCGCCGATTTTTTGGGCCATCTCGCGCGGGTCATCTGGATTGAACAACACGCCGGCTCCACCCAGAACTTCCGGCATCGCGGTTCGGCGCGACGCTGCGATGGCAGCACCGCAAGCCATGGCCTCGACCAGGGGATTGCCGAAGGTTTCCACCAGGGACGGGAAAACAAACAACCTGCACCGCCGGTAAAGATCCCGAAGCTGGTCCGGCGATTGCCGCCCCAAAAGCAGAACCCGATCCTGCAGGCCGCGCTCGGCGATCAGGGTCTCGACCTCCTGGGCATATCCGTGGTCAACGGCTGCCCCCGCCACGAAGAGGCGCTCCGGCCTGCCGGCGGAGACAAGGCCGTCAAAGGCAATCAGAAGATTCAACAGGTTTTTCTGGACGTAGATGTCCCCCACAAACAGCAAAAGGGGTTCGCGCTCGATTTCCGCTGAAGGCGAAAAAAAGGGATCAACGCCATGATGGACCATCCTGAGCTTGCGCCGGACCGCCTCGGACCGGCCGCCCACCAGAGCACCTGCGGCGTAACCGGAAACAGCGATGGCCCGCTTGCAGGTTTTCAGGCTCGCGATGGTCATGGCCCGCAAGGCCAGCCAATAGACCCTTTTGGAAAGCCGCTTTTCCACCCTGGCAACATCCAGGGCATTGCGCAGCAGGATCACCGGGTTGGGAGCGCGCAAAGGACCGAAATTCGCAGGAGAAAAGGTAACGTCCGCCTTCAAAGACCGCGCCAAACGGGGCAGATGCAGTTGTTCCCAGATCAATCGACGGGCAAAGCCGTCCGCGTAAGACACGTATTCGACAACCAGACCGGCAGCGCTTGACCGAGGATCGGACGCCAAGGCCCGGCCAAGGTCTTTCTGGCTGTCGTGAAGCAGGACCGTGACATCGAGATCCGGATGTTCGGCCAAACGAGGAGCCATCGCCAGCAGATAGGTTCGCCCGCCGCCGGTCTTGGCGTGCAGCGCGTTGATCAGCACACGAACTGGCCCCCCGGACTGAGGGGCGGGAACCTCTGCCGGGATTTCCAAATCGGTCATGACCGTGCCCTGCTCATTGCCCAATCCCCGGGGTTTGGCTTATACCGGCGATGATAGCAAGGACCGCTCGATCATGACGACACCCGACCGCACCTCCAGGCCCGACGAGCCCCCGCAAAAGCCAAAACTGGTCTTCCTGGTGACGGAAGACTGGTATTTTGTCTCTCACCGCCTCGGCCTCGCCAAGGCTGCACGGGACATGGGCCTCGACGTTGTGGTCGTAACCCGCACGAAAGATCACGCCGATCTTATCCAGAGGGAAGGATTCCAGCTGATCTCCTTCCTGCTGCCGCGCAGCCGGCTCTCGGTGATTTCCGAGATCAAATCGATCGTGAATCTCTATCGGGTCTATAAGCAGCTCTCCCCCGACATCGTCCATCATGTGGCACTCAAGCCGTCACTCTACGGCTCCATCGCAGCCTTTGCCGCGCGGGTCCCCCATGTGGTGAACGCCATGACGGGCCTGGGCTTCGTGTTTACCGAAGGCAACTGGAAACGAAAACTGCTGCAACCTTTGGTCCGCCTGCTTGGGGGGGTGGTTTTTTCACGCAAGGACAACCGGATCATCATCCAGAACCCGGACGATGCTGAAACCCTACTGAAGGCTGGAATCGGTAAGCGCGAAACCATGACGCTGATCCGGGGGTCCGGCGTCTCCTTTGACCAGTTCCAGCCCCTGCCGGAACCGGACGGCATCGTCACCATCGCGATGGTTTCGCGCATGCTCTGGAATAAAGGTGTCGGCGAATTGGCGGAAGCGTCCCGGATCCTGAAGGCCAAGGGACTGCGCTATCGCATTCTCTTGATCGGCAATCCCGACCCCGAAAACCCCACCTCGATCGATCCGGTCCAGCTCTGTCGCTGGCACGACGAAGGTCTTGTGCAGTGGCGGGGCTTTCGCGATGACGTCGCTGATGTCTGGCGAACCTCGCACATCGCTGTTCTACCGTCCTATCGGGAGGGGCTTCCGAAATCCCTGCTGGAGGCTGCGGCCTGTGCGAGGCCTATTGTTGCCTTCAACGTTCCCGGCTGTCGGGAAATCGTCGAAGACAACAAGAACGGCTATCTGGTGCCCTTGCAGGATCACGTAGGTCTCGCAACCGCATTGGAAACCCTGATCACCTCGCCCGACCTCCGGTTCAAAATGGGTGCCTACAGCCGAAAATTGGTCGAAGACCACTTCCACGAGGACATTGTCATCCGCGAGACGTTGAAGATCTATCGCAGTATGCTGGGCGGCCAGGATAATACCCTGACGGCAAGGAAGCCGATCACTGAACCCGCGCAGAGTGAGACCGGCTGAGCAGCCATGTGAACAGCCGATTGAATCCCTGCGCCGGCAACAGGCGATGAACCGCCCATAACCCAAAGAACAGAGCCGCTGGATAGGCCGTCGCGCCATGCCTTCTCCAGGCTCGGACCAGGCTTGGGAGCCTGTAGCGTTCCGGATGGCGATCCTGGATCGAACGCCAGAGCTGACTGTGGAGCTTGCGGGATTTCGCTTGCAGCATGCCCGAGGCCGCGACCCGATAGTGGAACATGGGTTCCGGTATTGCATGGCCGGCAATCCCCTTGGCCCCGAGCCGGACATTGAATTCCCAATCCTCGTAGCCATCGCGCATGGTTTCGTCATAGGGACCGTTGGTTTCCCAGGTCGAGCGGCGATAGCACAGGCAATAGGGCAGTTGGTTGAGAAAGAGCTGATCGAAGGGATTGTAGCGTTTGACCAAAACGCCTTCCGCTTCGCCAAACAGATCCAGGGCCGCAAAGACGAAACCGATTGAAGGATCGTCCTGCATCAGCTGGACTGCCGTCGTGGCAAACCGACGATCGAGCCAATCATCGGCGTCAAGCGGCAACAGGAAATCGCCCTTGGCCAGAGAAAGTCCCGCGTTCCGGGCCGCCGGGAGACCGGCATTTTCCTGGTTCACCACCTGAACAGAGCTAGGCAGCTTTTCAAGCGCCGTTAGGGTATCGGGATCGGAAGAGCCGTCATTCACGACGATCACCTCGACGGCCAGACCGACCGTCGGATTGGCCTGGGCCAGCGCGCTGGTCACCGCCTCTTCCAAGGTTGCGCCGCTGTTGTAGCACGGAATGACGATGCTGAGCAGGGTCATCGGGCGGAACCTCGGCTTTCCAGAAGCTGGCGGAAAACCTCATCATGGCGTGCGAACCAGGCTTTCCAGTCAAAATGATCAACAGCCCGCTGTCGTGCCTGGGGTGCCAGCGTTTCGTGGCCTTCCATCAGGGCTTCCATGCCGTCGGCTACCGCCTCGACGCTGGGAATCAAGGGAGCCTCCCAATTCTCTCCGGTCTCGAGGGCGACACCACACGACCCGACCAGTTCGGGCGTCCCACCGCTGGTCGGATGCAGCACGGGCAGGCCACAGCTCATGGCCTCGATCACGGCACTTGGGCAGGCATCCTGATGGGTCAGAGTAACGAAGGCGTCGCAAGACCGATAGAGACCCGGTGCGGAATGCTGATCATAGGCCCCCTGCCAAATCACGCCCTCCCCCGCAGCGCCCGGCATAGTCGCCCCCGAGCTCGCCCCCCCCGACCCTGCCGCCCCTGACCCTGCACCCCCTGACAGGCTCTTGGCAATGTCCGGATCAATCACGCCGGCGACCAGCAATTCGGCCTCCAGCCCGCGTTTTCGAAGAAGGCGAAGCGCCTCGACCACCTGGGTAACCCGGTAGGCCTGATGGGCACCGATCTTGCCGGCGACAAGAAACCGAAACGCCCGCCCGCTTGTATCGGCTCGGTTATCGGGGCGGGTTTGGGCCGGTGTGAAGCGCGCCGTGTCGATGGCGTTGAACAAAATCTCGGTCACGCCCGTTGCCGGTGCCAAGAACCGCTCGGCGGCACGTTTGCAGAAATCGCTTTGATAAAAGACGTGCTGGGCCTGGCCATGGGCCTGGCTCATGCGTCTGTTCTGGCCCCGCCAATCACCGTCATACCAGGCTGAATAGAAAACGCCGTTCTGGTTCAGCACGATCGGCACCCGTCGGCTGAGGGATCGAAGAGCGCCCCCGCTGAGGTAAGCCGTATTGCTAAGCAGATAGGCCAGATTGAAGCTGAACAGCCGCTCCGGATAGCGTTCGGCGAGACGCGCAACCTTGACCCTTGGCCCGCCCGCCCCGCCCGGTCTGGCACCACCAAAATACAAGACAGGCTCGCGGTGATCGACCGGAAGCAAGGTCATCCCGGCGGCATGTAGCGAAAGACCCAAACCATAGGCTTTGCGGATCAAAGGCTTGATGCCGACATCGGCCAATCTGCCCGCCGATACGGATGCCTGTTCCGAGCCTGTCATGCCAGTCCCCAATCCCTGCCGTTCTTCCCCGTGACAGCGTTCTTTTCAAACGCGGGGCCTTCCGCGTATTGTTTGCCCGCTTCTGGAGCCGGACCGGGTCTCCGTCGGAACGCGAGAGCGACCCGGCGTATAGCGCGAATTCGGCCCCAGTAAAATGCTTGAGCGAAAAATGCTAAAGAAGGCAACCCGCAGCCCGGGCATTGGCCCGGCGGGGCCCTACTTGAGCAGGTCGTGCTTTTGGGGGTTAGAAAAGGAAATACCGTGGCCGCTAAAGTCGCATTGATTACCGGGATCACCGGACAGGATGGAGCCCTGCTGGCCGAATTGTTGCTGGGCAAGGGCTATATGGTCCACGGCATCAAGCGCCGGTCCTCGTCTTTCAACACCGCGCGCGTCGATCACCTGTATCAGGACCCGCACGAGGCCGATGTCCGGTTTCGGATGCACCATGGCGACATGACGGACGCCACCAACCTGATCCGTGTCATTCAGGAAACCCAGCCGGACGAGATCTATAATCTGGCAGCCCAGAGCCACGTCCAGGTCAGCTTCGAAACACCTGAATACACCGCAAACTCGGACGGTCTCGGCACGCTTCGGATTCTGGAAGCCATCCGCATTCTGCAGTTGTGCGACAAGACGCGGTTTTATCAGGCCTCCACCTCGGAACTTTATGGCGACGCCAAACCGCCGCAATCGGAAACGACGCCCTTCCAGCCGCGCAGCCCCTATGCCGCGGCCAAGCTCTATGCCTATTGGATCACCCGGAACTATCGGGAAGCCTACGACATGTTTGCCGCCAACGGCATTCTGTTCAATCACGAGGGTCCGACCCGGGGGGAGACCTTTGTGACCCGCAAGATCACCCGCGCCGTCGCCCGGATTCATCTGGGCCTGCAGGACAAGGTCTATCTCGGCAATCTCGAAGCCAAGCGCGACTGGGGCGATGCCGCCGATTATGTCGAGGGCATGTGGCGCATCCTGCAAGCCGACAAGGCGGATGATTACGTTCTGGCGACCGGAGAGGCCCACAGCGTCCGGGATTTCGTCGAGAACGCCTTCAAGGCCGTGGACACCGCCATCACCTGGAAGGGCGAAGGCCTGGAGGAAGTCGGCATTTGCGCCGAGACCGGGCGTGAACTGGTCGCCGTCGATCCGGCCTACTTCCGACCGACCGAAGTCGATTACCTGCTGGGCGATCCCTCCAAGGCCAAACAGGAACTGGGCTGGGTGTTCAAGACCACGTTCGAAGGTCTGGTTGCCAAGATGGTCAAGGCTGACCTTGCCATCGCCAAAAAGGAACAGGAACAGACGGCATGAGCAGTGAGGCAAGCTATTCGCTGGAAGGCAAGACCGTCTGGGTTGCCGGCCATGGCGGCATGGTCGGCGGCGCGCTGGTCCGCAAGCTTGAGCTTGAAAACTGCAAGGCCCTGCCCATCGTCACCCGAAAGGACGTCGACCTCCGCCGTCAGGCCGAAGTCGAAGACTGGATGGGCGAGACCAAGCCGGACGTGGTGATCATTGCCGCCGCCACGGTTGGCGGAATCATCGCGAATTCGACGCGACCGGCGGAATTCATCTACGACAACCTGGCCATCGAGACCAATATCATTCAGGCCGCCCACGCCCTGGATGTGGAAAAGGTGCTTTTCCTGGGCAGCGCCTGCATCTACCCGCGCGAAGCGCCTCAGCCGATGAAAGAGGACCATCTGTTGACCGGTCCGCTGGAACCCACCAACGAATGGTACGCCATCGCCAAGATCGCCGGAATCAAGATGTGCCAGGCCTATCGCCAGCAGTATGGCCGGGATTACATCTCCGCCCAGCCGATCAACCTCTATGGACCCGGCGACAACTATCATCCGACCGGAAGCCACGTCATTCCGGCGATGATCCGCAAGGCCCACGAGGCCAAGGTCTCCGGTGCCGCGACCATGGAAGTCTGGGGCACAGGAACCGTGCGCAGGGAATTCCAGCACGTGGACGACATGGCCGATGCCGCACTCTTCCTGTTGAAGAACTATTCAGGCCCGGTACCGGTCAACATGGGCACCGGCGAAGAACTGACTATCAGGCAGTTGGCCGAGACCGTCTGTAAGGCCGTCGGCTTTGAGGGCGAGTTGGTCTTCGACAGCACAAAGCCGGACGGGGCACCGCGCAAACTGCTCGATTGTTCCTTCATCGAGGGGCTGGGTTGGCGATCCTCCATCGGCCTGGAAGACGGGCTCCGCGACGCCTACGACTGGTTCCTGAAGAACGTCGCGGACTGATCCCCCTAGAGCCTGATCGAAGAAATCCGAATCACCGATGGTGATCCGCACTTCTTCGTGAATCAGTCTCTATCAACGTTTTAGAGGGCGAATCACGCCTTATGCCGAGCCACAAAGTGGCTCGACTTTAGCCGATCGCGCTCTAACGCTTAATTGGCGACGATCGGCGTCAATCCGTGCTTTTCAGCCGAGGCGGCAAGCCGCCCGTCCGCCTTGACCTTGGCAAGGAATTCGTCAACACGGGCCAACCACTCCGCATCACCTTTCGGCACCGCATAGGCATAGGGCGTGGGGGCCAACGGTGCCGGCGGTTCCAGCAGCAGCGCCCAGTCGGTCAGCGAAACCATACGTCGGCCATAGGGAAAGTCGGTCATGAAAACATCTGCCCGACCGCTCTCGACCTCTTGCTCGCGGGCCTTGAAACTGTCCACGACAGAGAGGTCCGCCTGTTTCAAGGTTTCGCGCATCACCGGCTCCATATAGGTGCCTTTCTGGACCACGATGACATTGCCGGCCTGATCGATGTCATCCCAGGTCTTGATCACATCGTTGGATTTCATGGAGACCGCATAGATGCCGCTGATCAGATGCGGCTGGCTGAAGTCCATATGCTTCGCCCGGTCCGCGCGAACGCCGACGCCGTGCATGGCGATGTCACAGGCATCATTGGTCATATTTTCAATCAGCTTGGCAAAGGAGCTGTCGACAAAGGACAGCTTGACGCCCAGGTCACCGGCGAAGGCCTTTGCCATGTCGATATCGATGCCCTCCAGCTCGCCCGTGCGGGGATTGCGGTAGCTGATGGCGAAATAGCCGGGCCAGATGCAGACCCGAAGTTCCCCGGCTTCCATGACCTTGGCCAGCCGTGCCTGAGCAACCACCTGCTGGGCAACCACCGGCTGGGCAACCACCGGCTGGGCGTAAGTACCGGCCAGAAGGACAAGCACCAAAGCCAGGCCGAGTTTCCCCAAAAGCGTTTTCATCTTCGAACCCCCCGTTGAACACTGCTGATATCAATCGCGAAAGGGGAAACTAGTCTCTCGGGAACGCTCTGTCACCTTACTTGAAAGAGAAAGTCCAGGAGCCTAAAACACTTTACAGCATTCAAGGGTTTCGAGCCCCGCCTTTTCACGGCAAGCGGGGATAGAGAATATTCGATGGACGAGCCCGGATAGGGCGGTACCGCGGGAGGGGGCGGAACCGCAATGAGCATCTCAGATGACCTGACTTTCAGGCCGATGAAGCGCCTCTACCTGTGGTTCGTTCTCGCAGGGCTGGGCATTGTCGGCATTCTGGCGGTCATGCTCTGGACCAGCTTCCAGCAATCGGTCGCTGAACGAAACCGGGAAGCCGACCTGCTTGTGCGCCTCGCCGAGACAGGGGTCACCCGAACCCTGGAGTCCGTTGAAACGGGCCTTCTGGCCATCGCCGACGAGATCGCACAATCGGGCGCAGAGGCGCGTAATCCACAAGTGCTCCATCCAGAGGCGATAAAGCGGCGTATCAATCAGGTTTTGCGCTTTGCCCCCCATATCCGACAGATCGCACTTGTGGATCAGGATCGGGCTCTGGTCGGCTCGGTTTCCAGCCAGGAAGGCGGAACACTGGACCTTGAACGGCTGAAACTGCCGGAGGGAAACCAGATCGCATTTTCCCAGGGGCTGAGCATCGGCGCCCGAAATCCCGGTCGTTTTCTGCCGATGAAAGGCGATCCGGAACCCATCGGACGCCGGTCATACATCCCGGTCAGCCTGAACCTGGAATCCCCGAAGAGCTACCGCCTGATTGCGGCGCTGAACCCGGCCTATCTCTCGAGCATCCTGGGCGCGTTGAACCTCCAGTCTCCCGATGGCTTGGTACTGACGGACCTGCAAGGGAACGTCCTCCTCAGCTCCGGTGGGGAAGATTGGGCCGACAGTCATTTCGTGGATTTGAAGGCCCGGATGTCCCGGTTGGTTTCCTCCGGCCAGATCAGTTCTGACCATGCCCATCGGCATGGGGGATTGCTGTCAGACTGGATGGAGATTCGCCTGTCGGAAAAATACCCTCTGGCAATTTCCCTGCACATCGATCACAGCTCTACGCGAAACCAATGGTATGCAGCCAACAACAGACTGATCTTGGGGCTCGTCGGCTCGGTTGTCTTGGTGCTGGTCTCTGGGATAGCGCTTCTTCGGGACAACCTCCGATTGGCCGTCCTGGAAAAGCAGATCAAGCTGCTGTCAGCGGCTACGCAGCAGTCTCCGCTGGCTGTGCTGATCGCGGACACGGAGAACAAGGTCGAATACATCAATCCGGCCTTCACCCGGACGTTCGGCTATACCTCGCCAGAAGTTGTCGGCAAAACCCCGGCGATCCTGAAAAGCGGCAAGACCCCCGAAGCGACCTATGAGGATTTCTGGCAGACCATCAACCAGGGCACGGTCTGGCAAGGAGAATTCCTCAATTCTCATAAGGACGGACACCTTGTGACCGCGGAAGCCACCGTATTCCCGGTGCGCGAGAGCGACGACAGGATCAGCCACAAGATCGGGATCTTTGCCGACGTGACGGCCCGCCGGGAGAGCGAACGCCAGATCCGGCTGGCGGCAGCCGTTTTCGAAACGGCCACGGAAGGCATCATCATCACCGACGCCGAAAACCGCATCCAATTGGTCAATGGTGCCTTTAGCCGGATCACGGGCTACAAACCTGAGGAGGTGGTCGGCCAGTCTCCAGCGATCCTGAAATCCGGACACCACAGCGACAGCTACTACCGGAAGATGTACACATCGCTGCAGAACCAGGGATCCTGGGAAGGCGAAGTATGGAATCGCCGCAAGTCCGGGGAAATTTTCCCGGAATGGCTGGCGATCTCGATCATGCGCGATGGGCGCGGCAACCTGGAAGGCTATGTGGCGCTGTTCAGCGACATTACGAAACGCAAACAGGATGAAGAACACATTCGCCATCAGGCAAACTTTGATTCGCTGACCGGCCTGCCCAACCGAAACCTGTTCGCCGACCGTCTGTCCCGCGCGCTGGCCCGCGCCGACCGGGCGGAAAAGAAGGTCGCTCTGTTTTTCATCGATCTTGATCACTTCAAGGCGGTCAATGACACGCTTGGGCATTCGGTCGGCGACCAGTTGTTGCAGGAAGCGGCACGACGGCTGGAGAAATGCCTGCGCCGCACCGACACCGCAGCCCGACTCGGTGGAGACGAGTTCGCGGCCATCCTACCGGACCTGGAAAACCTCGACAGCCTTCAGCATATCGCATCCAACACGATCGAAAGCCTGGGCCGCCCCTACGCCATCGAAGGGCACGAGGCCTATGTGTCCGCCAGTATCGGCATTACCGTCTACCCCAACGATGCAGAGGCCCAGGAGACCCTGGTGCGAAACGCCGACAGCGCCATGTACCGGGCAAAGGAAATGGGCCGCAACGGCTATGCCTTTTTCACGCTGGAAATGTCCCGCCAGGCCGAACACCGCCACCAGATCGAAACAGCCCTGCACCAGGCGGTGGCGGCGGGCGACTTTGTTCTCCACTACCAGCCGATCATTGATAGGGATAGCGGAAAACCAGCCTATTTCGAGGCGTTGGTGCGCTGGCGGAAGGCGGATGGCAGCCTTGTCGGGCCGGACGACTTCATCCAGTTGGCGGAAGAAAACGGCCTGATCAACCCGATCGGCGAATGGGTCCTGTGGAACGCACTCGAAGAGGCAGCCCGCTGGCAGAATGCACAAGGTTCCGATGCCCCCGGCATCTCCGTCAACCTGTCCAGCCGCCAATTCCAGAAAGCCAACATCGCGGCCCTGGTGACCCGCCATCTGGGAGAAACCGGTCTCAATCCGGAAAAACTCATCCTGGAGATCACCGAAAGTCTACTGTTGGCCAAGGATGACATCATCATCCAACAACTGGAGGCCCTGCGGTCCCAAGGGATCGGCATCGCGGTGGACGACTTCGGCACCGGTTATTCGTCGATCAGCTATCTGAAGCGCTTCCCCATTTCGATCCTGAAGATCGACAAGACTTTCGTATCCGGTCTGCCCGAAAATGCCGAGGACCGGTCGCTCGTTCGTGGCATCTCCCAGATGGCGGACGGCATGCACCTGAAAGTCGTCGCCGAAGGTGTCGAGACGGACGACCAACTGGCCTTCCTGCACAAACTGGGCTGCCGGTTCACCCAGGGCTATCTCCACGGCAAGCCCGCAGAAAGAGCGGAAGCGAGATAAAAAAACCCCGGCACACTGGCCGGGGCTTTCTCTGCTGTCTGGTCAGAGACGAGGCTTAGAGCCTGATGGTCGAACGCCAGGTCACTCGCGTGATCCGGCGTTTGGCCTGAATCAGCCTCTATTCAATCGCCCTCTCGTTCTTAGTTCTTTTCCTTGTCGACCAGCTTGTTCTTGGCGATCCAGGGCATCATGGCGCGCAGCTTTTCGCCGACCTGTTCGATCTCGTGCTCGGCGTTGATGCGGCGCGTGGCCTTGAAGCTCGGCTGGCCGGCAGCGTTTTCCAGCATCCAGTCGCGGGTGAAGCGACCGGATTGGATGTCGTCCAGGACCTCTTTCATGCGCTCCTTGACGCCGGCGTCGATCACGCGCGGGCCAGAGACGTAGTCCCCGTACTCCGCCGTGTTGGAGATCGAGTAGCGCATGTTGGCGATACCGCCTTCGTAGATCAGATCAACGATCAGCTTCACTTCGTGCAGGCACTCGAAGTAGGCCATTTCCGGCGCGTAACCGGCTTCCACCAGGGTCTCGAAACCGGCCTGGATCAGGCAGGTGAGGCCACCACAGAGGACAACCTGTTCGCCGAAGAGATCGGTCTCACACTCTTCGCGGAAGGTGGTCTCGATCACGCCGGAACGACCACCGCCAACAGCCGACGCATAGGACAGTGCGACGTCGAGCGCGTTGCCGGTGGCGTCCTGCGCGACAGCCACGAGGCAGGGCACGCCGCCGCCCTTCTGGTATTCACCACGGACAGTGTGACCCGGGCCCTTCGGCGCGATCATGAACACGTCCAGGTCGGCACGCGGCTCAATCAGCTTGAAATGAATGTTCAGACCATGGGCAAAGGCCAGGGCCGCACCTTCTTTCATGTTGTCGTGCAGTTCGGACTTGTAGAGGGCAGCCTGGCCTTCATCCGGGGTCAGGATCATGACCACGTCGGCCCAGGCAGCGGCCTCTGCCGGCGTGAGGACCTTCAGGCCTTCGCCTTCGGCTTTCTTGGCACTGCCGGAACCTTCACGCAGGCCGACGGCCACTTCGGAAACGCCGGAGTCCCGCAGGTTCAGCGCATGGGCGTGGCCCTGGCTGCCGTAACCGATGATGGCGACTTTTTTGCCTTTGACGAGATTCACGTCGGCGTCGCGGTCGTAATAAACGCGCATGGGTCTTTTTCCTTATTGGACTTCTCTGGGTTGGTCTTCGCTGGGTTGATCTTTGCTTGGTTGATCTTTGCTTGATTGATCTTTTCTGGCGGGTAACGAAGGGGTGATGGCGCGCTTCTTAAAGCGCTTCCGTCCCTCTGGCAATGGCGGCGACGCCGGTTCGGGACACGTCGATCAGTCCCAGCGGCTGCATCAGCTCGATGAAGGCATCGATCTTGCCCGTCTTGCCGGTGATCTCGAAGACGAAACTCTCGCCGGTGCTATCGACAGCCCGCGCCCGGAAGATATCCGCGATGCGCAAGGCCTCGACCCGCTTCTCGCCCTCGTTCTTGACCTTCACCAGGGCCAGTTCGCGTTCCACATGGGGACCTTCGATGGTCAGGTCGGATACGGTATGGACCGGCACCAGACGCGCCAACTGGTTCTTGATCTGCTCGATCACCATCAGGGTGCCCGTGGTGACAATCGTAATCCGGCTGCGGCCCTGGTTGGCATCGGTTTCCGCCACGGTCAGGCTTTCGATGTTGTAGCCGCGCCCCGAAAACAGCCCGATGACACGGGCCAGCACGCCGGGTTCGTTGTCCACCAGAACACAGATCGTGTGGGTGGCTTCTTCGCTTTGTTGGATTTGTTGCTTCGTCGCGTTCACGTCGTCGGACTCACACTTTAAAGGGTGGGCGAAGGAAGGGCTGCAGAAGGCAGAGGCCTGGCCTTAGACCAGGACCATGCCTTCTTTCGAAACGCTGTCTTCATTCTGGTCGTTCGGGCCAAGCAGGATTTCGTTGTGGGCTGCGCCCGACGGGATCATCGGGAAACAGTTTTCTTTTTCATCGACGCAGATATCGGCGATCACCGGTCGGTCGGTCTCGATCATCTCCTTGATGACGTCATCCAACTCGTCAGCCTTTGTCGCGCGCAGGCCCACGCCGTGGAAGCTCTCGGCCAGTTTCACGAAGTCGGGCAGGCTTTCCATATAGCTTTCGGAATAGCGCCCGCCATGCAGCAGTTCCTGCCACTGACGCACCATGCCCATGTACTGGTTATTCAGAATGAAGACCTTCACGGGCAGACGGTACTGCGAGATACAGGCCATTTCCTGGATGTTCATCAGGATCGACGCCTCGCCCGCGATATCGATGCAGAGTGCCTTCGGGTGCGCCACCTGGGCCCCCATCGCGGCCGGCAGGCCATACCCCATGGTCCCCAGGCCACCAGACGTCAGCCAGCGGTTGGGCCTCTCGAAACCGAAGTGCTGCGCGGCCCACATCTGGTGCTGGCCCACCTCGGTCGAAATATAGACATCGTCCCGGCCCTTCACATGTTCGTAGAGACGCCGGATCGCGTGTTGCGGCTTGATGATATCGCCTTCCTGGGCATAGGCGAGGCAGTTGATCGCACGCCACTTCTCGATCTCTTTCCACCAACCCTGCAGGGCCTTGCGGTCCGGCTTGGCCTGGGTGGTTTTCCAGAGCTTGATCATGTCTTCCAGCACATGGGCGACATCGCCGACGATGGGAACGTCCACGGCAACGTTCTTGTTGATCGAGCTGGGATCAATGTCGATGTGAATCTTCTTCGAATTCGGCGAGAAGGCGTCGAGCCTGCCGGTAATCCGGTCATCGAAGCGCGCACCGACACAGAGCATCACGTCGCAGTCGTGCATCGCCATGTTGGCTTCGTAGGTGCCGTGCATACCCAGCATGCCAAGGAACTGCGGGTCGGAGGCCGGCAGAGCACCGAGGCCCATCAGGGTCAGCGTACAGGGATATCCGGTCGTATGGACCAATTGGGTCAGCAGCATGGAGGCACCGGTACCCGAATTGATCACGCCGCCGCCGGCATAGATGATCGGCTTCTTTGCATTCGCCAGCAGCTTGACGGCTTCCTTGATCTGACCGAGGTCGCCCTTGACCCTGGGGTTATAGCTCTTGTGCTTCACCTTGGCGGGCGGGGTGTAGTCGCCCAGCGACATCAACACGTCCTTGGGCAGATCAATCAGCACCGGGCCGGGACGGCCACTTTGGGCGACATGGAAAGCCTCGTGGACGATGCGCGGCAGGTCCTCGATATTCTTGACCAGATAGTTGTGCTTGGTGCAGGGCCGCGTGATGCCGGTGGTGTCCGCTTCCTGGAAAGCATCGTTGCCGATCAGATGGGTTGGCACCTGACCGGTCAGGCAAACCAGCGGGATCGAATCCATCAGCGCATCGGTCAGACCGGTCACGGCATTGGTGGCCCCGGGGCCGGAGGTCACCAGAACCACACCAACTTTTCCGCTGGAGCGCGCATAGCCCTCTGCGGCATGCACCGCGCCGCCTTCCTGGCGGACCAGAATGTGCTGGATCGCGTTCTGTTGAAAGATCGCGTCGTAAATGGGCAGTACAGCGCCACCGGGGTATCCGAAGACATGCTTCACACCCTGGTCTTTCAGCGCTCTCAAAAGCAGTTCCGCGCCGTTTTGCTGTTCCTTGGCCATGGTTCCCACCGATGTTCAAAATTAAAGGACGTTTCACCCCGTTCCGGGGTCCTCAAACAAAGCCCGGCCAAGCAAAATGGCCGGAACTCATCAAGGTTGGGGAACCTAACGACCCGCCAAGGGTCGGTCAATGAAAATCAGCGAATTTTCGAAAAGATTTTCGTATTTTGACGCAATTAAATTTTACGCGGAGCCCTGTTTTGGTATTTTCCTGTGAACAGCTTGGAAAAGTCATTCACATCTCATCTCTGGCAGACGCCTTTTCCAGCAGATCAGGCACCACCGATCATACTGGGTCGAAAGCGTTCTCCGGCCTGGAAAGGCTTTAGGACCGCAGCGGGCTGGGCGTTGTACCAAACTTCCTCGCGGTCGAATGCGCGGTTCCGGGCTTCGGTCAAGGTCTCCACCAGTTCCACCACACGGCCATCCCGGTGACTGTCGATGACCGCCCAAAGCGCGAGATCCCGGTGGTATTGCACAACATGCCGCATGTCTGGAATTCCCTCTTTCATCCATCTGGAGGACTTTGGCTTTGGCTGTAATCCTGCTTCAATCATGTAAAGACTTCGTAAAAAGGGGCAGGAACCAGCCCTGTATGGCCAGGACGAGCATGGTGGGCGCGCCTCTTGGACGAGGCGGTCGCAAGCGGGGGTAGAGAAGCCGTGACCGAGAATCATGATTCCGGGCTGGCGGACTTTTGGAAAACCGATGCGCTATACCGGACCCTTATCGACTACATGCAGGATGGGCTCTTCCTGACCAAGGGGGGAATCGTCCTTTTCGGCAATCAGGCCGCCTATCGTATGCTCGGTTACCCCGAGGGAGAGCTCTCGGGCGTTGCCGTACCAGATCTGATCGCCCCCTATGACCGCGAGTGGGTCCGCGACCGGCACATGAACCGCATCGCCGGTGGTAATGAACCATCATCTTATGAATTCGACATGCTGAAATGGGACGGTAAGACCACCATCAGCGTTGTCATTAACATCGGGGTCGTTGATACCGACGGTGATGACGTCGTGGCCGTCGCCTGCATCAAGGACATCTCGGAATCCCAACGCCTGAAGGAAAAACTCGCCCGATCGGAAGCCGAACTTCGCTCGATCATCGACCACATCCCAGACATCTTTTATCGCACGGACAAGGCTGGTCTGGTCGAAATGGTCTCTCCCAGTGTCGAGGTGAATTTGGGTTACAAGGTCGAGGACGTTGTTGGCCGACCTTTGACCGATTTCTATGTGGATCCGGAAGAGCGGGCTGCGGTGGTTGAGACCGTCATGTCCCTGAAAGGCAAGCCCGCCACGGTCGAAAGCCGCCTCCGACGCGCTAACGGAGAGGCCGCCTGGTTTGCAACCAAGGCCTTTGTTCGCCTGGACGACGATGGCACCTACCACGGTGTGGAAGGCATTTCGCGAGACATCACCCAACAGAAGCAAGCAGAAGAAGAATTGCGCGAAATGGCCGGGAGAGACCCGCTGACGCACCTCCCTAACCGTCTGGTTTGCAACCAGCGTCTCGAACGCGCCATCAGCCGGGCAAAACGCGCCGGAAATTTAGTCGCCCTGCTGTTTCTCGATCTGGACCATTTCAAGCCCGTCAACGACCGTTTCGGGCATAACGCGGGTGACACGTTGTTGGTCGAAATTGCAGAGCGCCTGGAAGCCACTGTCCGCGAAGTGGACACCGTTGGCAGGCTGGGCGGCGATGAATTTTTGATTATTCTCGAGGGCGTTGACGAACACCCCCTGGTCACACAGACAGCCGATCGTATCCTGCGCACCGTGGAACGCCCGGTCTCCATCGGCGGTGAGGACGTCAGGGTATCTGCCTCCATCGGCATCGCCCTCTATCCGGAAAATGGCAACGACGCCGAAGCTCTCGTCCGCCATTCGGACCGCGCCATGTATGCCACCAAACAAGCGGGCCGTGCCGGGTTCCGCTTCTACCAGGATCAGTAGTCCGAACTACATTAGCTGGTTTTTTGTTCCTGTAACGTTCCGCTCTCGCCTTCGAATGACGGCTATCAGGGTCAGATCGTATCGTTTCGCCCATGGACGTTGCTGATCATCTTACCTGATCGGCATCGGGGACAAGGGTAACGGGCCCTGGTTCACGAACCAGCGGGCCCAAGGCGAGAGAGGCAATTGTTATGAAAACCATGACATGGCTGGACACGATCGGCGTAGGCGTTTTTATCGGGTTGGGATTGATCTTGGCAGCCGGTGTCGCCCAGGCTGACGAGGCAACTCCGTACTCCCCGCTGGAAAGCCAATTGGCCGCGACCGCTCCTATTGCCGTCTCCAACGTCAAGCCACGGGTCGAAGCGATCGCCTTCTGTCAGTACGGCATGGCCGTCTTCAAGATCCGGAACGTCGGGGCAAGCTGGCCGGGCCAGGCTGCCTTCCGCATCACACGCGGCTCCGATGGCAAGACCGTCGCGCTTCGGAATTTCCGGCTTTACGAAGGCCAGCGCGCATCGCTCCGGCTGCGTGACGAAGGACAGATGGATACCTATGCGGTCCGTGTTGAACCCAGTTGGCAGAGTTCAGCCAAAAAAATCGACGATGTTTTGGTCCGGGCCCTGGCTGATTGCTCCGCCGGCTAAGCTGCAATCAGATTGTCCAAAGCCGCTATGACAGGGGGGGTGTCCCAATCGGTCGCCCCCTGAATGCCGCCCAGGATCGAGCCGAACCGGTCCACAAACAAGGTCGTCGGCAGTAGGTTTGTTCCGAAGGCCCGCATCATATCCCCTGTGGGTTCCAGCAGAACCAGCAGGTCGTCCAGCCCGAGACGCTTCACGAAGGGCTTTACTTTTCGCGCTCCCGCGCGGTCCGTGGCCACGGCCAGCACCTGAAAATCCTTGCCCCCCCGCATCGCCTGCAGCCTCTGCAGGCTGGGCAGTTCGGCCACGCAGGGGCCGCACCAGGTGGCCCAAAGATTGAGCAACAGAACCTGCCCCGTAAAAGCGTCCAGGCGGGTGGTGTTTCCTGCCAGATCCTGTACCGGAATCGGCGGCACCGGTGGGGCGTTTTCGATCAACCGGAATCCGGGGATGTTCTGTGCGACTTCGGAAAAGGGCATGGCCTTGGCGGGTGACGGCAAGGCCGAAAAGCCAAAGCCCCCGCCCATGATCGACCCGCCCACGAACGACGTCGCCATCATTCCCTTCAGCACCTCACGCCTGTCCAACTCGAACCCCCTGGGATGGATGTGGCTTAAAAATTCATGCGGAAGCAGAGGTTATACGCCGATGCGGCCCTTTGCGGAAGCACGGACGCGAAAAGCATTTGTTAACCAAGTTTTTGCGAATTCGGCGTTATAGTCCGCCCATGCCCATGACAAATCCCGCAACAACCGATACGTCCCGGATCAGCGCCAAGCCGCCGCCGTCGGCCGCGCACGCCGGGCTCAACGTCAAACCCGACGCTCAGGCCAACGCCGAACAGCGCGCCGATTGGGTGCTTTGCAGGTTGGAACAGTTCATCCGCGACGGCCGCACCTTCGGCGAGGGCATGAGCTTCCGCCAATGGCAGGACATGGCGCGCGCTGAAATCATCAATGCCCTGATCGATGCGGAATACCGGCACTATCGCGGTGATCGGGTGACGAAGAAATATCTCTTCGTCATCGGCTCTGCCATGGTGACGCTGGGCTTCTGGGGGACAGCCTTCGCCTATGGCCGTGTCAGCCAACAGGCGGTCGGCATCGTCGTCGCCATCGTCGGTCTGATCGCCATGCTGGTCGCCGTCGAGTGGCGGACGAGGCGCTACATGGCCGAAAAAGCCAGCGCCAAACGGGCGGAAAAGCTGGCGCGGATCCAAAATCTCACCCGCCGGATCAAACAGCTTGAAAAGCAACTGGAAGACGAAGCCGAACGGCTGGAGGAACAGGTCGAGGAAAAACGCCTGCGGCCCTCGACAAAGAAGCTTTCGCCCGAACGACAAGCCCTGGCCCAACAGATGAACGACCTGCGCGCGAGGCTGAGCAGCGGGTCATCCGCCGAGTAGCACGAAAAGTTTATAAAGCAGCGGCAGCAACAGCGCCGTCGCCAGCCCGTTCAGGCCCATCGCCAACCCGGAAAAGGCCCCCGCCACCGGGTTCACCTGGAATGCTCTCGCCGTCCCGATCCCGTGGGCCGCGACACCCATGGCAAATCCCCTCGCCCGCCAGTCCTTGATGCGAAGCGCGTTCAGTGTCCAGGTGCCGAACATGGCCCCCAGAACACCCGTCAGGATCACCAGGACGGCGGTCAGGGAGGGAAGACCGCCCAGTTCCCGGCTGATCCCCATGGCGATCGGGGTCGTGACGGCCTTTGGCGCGATGGAGGCGAGCGTCTGGGCCGAGGCACCCAAGGCCCAGGCGATCCCGACGGCGCTGCCCGCCGCCGAAATGGACCCGGCGACGAGCGCAACCAAGAGGGCGAGAGCGGATTTCCGCACCTTGTCAAACTGTTGATAGAGGGGAATGGCCAGGGCGACCGTTGCCGGGCCGAGCATGAAATGCACGAACTGGGCACCCTCGAAGTAGCGCGCATAGTCGAGCCCTGTGAGCTTCAAATAGCCGATCAGGATCAAGACGGCGATCAAGACCGGGTTGAGCAGGGGAAAGCGCCCCGTCTTCCGGTGCACCCAATCCCCGATGCAGTAGGCGACCAGGGTCACGGTCAATCCGGTGAGCGGTTGGGACCCGAGATAGACCCAAAGGTCGAAAACGTCCCCGGTTATCGGCTCGTTCATGGCGCGGCCTCCCCTTCTTCATCCGCCGGCCTCTTGGACGACAGCCAAACCAGGACAAGGGCGGTGACCGCGATGGCAACGATCGTGCTGATCACAAGGGCCAGCACAAGCGGCAGCCATTCCGCCTGGATCAGGCCAAGGTGTGTGACAACCCCGACGCCCGCAGGAACAAACAACAAGGACAGGTGGTTCAAGAGCCCCTGGCCGGTCTCGACAAGGCTATCGGGAAGACGGCCAAAAAGGGCAAGCCCGGCAAACAACAGCGCCATTCCGATCACGGGGCCGGGGATGGGCAGGTCCAAGGCCACGCTCAAAACTTCGCCCGCCAGTTGGCAGGCCAGCAATACCGTCAGCCATTGTATGACCATGGCTCCCTCCCTCTGAACAGCTCCTGGGAAGATCACGGTAAATGCAGCGAGATGACCGCAACAGGCTTAAATTTCGTGCCAGTGGCTCCTACCTAACCACCGGCGAGCTCACGGCGGTCGACAAAACGGACAATCAAGAACATCCGACCGACGGAAGAAGCCTGCAGCAAAAGATAACCGGAGAGAAACCCATGCCTGATGACAGCCGCAACGGCCAACCCGCTTTCGACAAGTCCAAACTGCCGAGCCGCCACGTCACCGAAGGCCCGGAGCGTGCTCCGCACCGGTCCTACTACTATGCCATGGGGATGACCGAAGAAGAGATTCACCAGCCGCTCGTTGGCGTTGCCACATGCTGGAACGAAGCCGCGCCCTGCAACATTTCGCTCTCCCGCCAGGCCCAGGCCGTAAAAAAGGGCGTCAAGGCCTCCGCCGGAACGCCACGGGAATTCGCCACGATCACGGTGACGGACGGCATCGCCATGGGCCACCAGGGCATGAAGTCCTCTCTCCCCAGCCGAGACCTCATCGCGGACTCGGTCGAACTGACCATGCGCGGCCACTGCTATGACGGCCTCGTCGGCCTCGCCGGTTGCGACAAGTCCCTGCCCGGCATGATGATGGCGATGGTGCGCCTCAACGTGCCGAGTGTCTTCATCTACGGCGGCTCCATTCTGCCGGGCCGCTACAAGGGAAAAGATATCACCGTCCAGGATATGTTCGAAGCGGTGGGCAAGCACTCCGCCGGTCAGATGGACGAGGACGAGCTCCACGCAATGGAATGCGTCGCCTGCCCCTCTGCGGGTTCTTGTGGCGGTCAATTCACCGCCAATACGATGGCCTGTGTCTCGGAAGCGATTGGTCTGGCACTGCCCGGTTCCGCCGGTGCCCCGGCACCGTTCGAGAGCCGCGATGCGCTCTGTGAAACTTCTGGACGGGCGGTCATGAATCTGTTGCACCTGGGCTTGCGCCCGCGCGACATCGTCACGCGCAAGGCTTTAGAAAACGCGGCCGCCGTTGTGGCGGCTTCGGGTGGTTCGACCAATGCAGGACTGCATCTTCCGGCGATCGCCAACGAGTGCGGGATCGATTTCTCGCTCGACGACGTGGTCGAAATTTTCAAACGCACCCCTTATATCGCCGACCTGAAGCCGGGCGGGCGCTACGTGGCCAAGGATCTGTATGAAATCGGCGGTGTCTCGGTACTTTTGAAGGCCCTGCTTGACGGTGGCTACCTGCACGGGGACTGCATCACAGTCACCGGCCAGACCCTGGCCGAAAACCTGAAGAACGTGGTCTTCCCAACCGATCAGGACGTCGTCCGGCCAACCTCTGCCCCGCTCTCTCCCACCGGCGGCGTTGTTGGCCTGAAAGGAAATCTCGCACCCGAAGGTGCCATCGTGAAGGTGGCCGGCATGTCTGAGCTGCGCTTCGAGGGCACGGCCCGCTGTTTCGATAGCGAAGAAGACGCTTTTGAAGCGGTCGAACGCCGCGAGTATCAGGCAGGTGACGTCCTGGTTATCCGCTATGAAGGCCCCAAGGGCGGGCCCGGGATGCGCGAGATGCTGGCAACCACGGCAGCCATTTATGGCCAGGGAATGGGCGACAAGGTCGCCCTGATCACCGATGGCAGGTTCTCGGGGGCCACGCGCGGCTTCTGCATCGGTCATGTGGGGCCGGAGGCGGCTGTCGGCGGCCCTATCGGATTGCTGCGCGACGGCGATAAGATCACCATCGACGCCGATACGGGCGAGCTCTCGGTCGATCTAACGGCAGACGAATTGACGAAGCGCAGGCAGGATTGGAAACCGCGCAGGCACGATTTCAATTCGGGGGCCATCTGGCGTTACGCCCAGACGGTCGGCCCGGCGATCGGCGGTGCAGTCACCCACCCCGGTGCCCGCGAAGAATCGCACACCTATGCGGACATCTGACGAACTCGGCTGACAGGTGCCTTTCCATCACGACGAAGCCCTTGGGTTCCCAGGCCCACTGAAAACCCTTGGGTCTTCGAGCGTCTGAGGCTAAAGTCCCGCGCTCAAATCCGGAAGGGGGACATCATGCCTGCGTATCGTTCACGAACCTCGACCCATGGCCGCAACATGGCCGGTGCCCGCGGCCTTTGGCGCGCGACCGGCATGACGGATGACGACTTCGGCAAGCCGATTATCGCTGTGGTGAATTCCTTCACCCAGTTCGTGCCGGGCCACGTCCACCTGAAGGATCTGGGGCAGATGGTCGCCCGTGAAATTGAAGCCGCGGGCGGCGTCGCCAAGGAATTCAACACCATCGCGGTCGATGACGGTATCGCCATGGGCCACGGCGGCATGCTCTATTCCCTGCCGAGCCGGGAGATCATCGCGGACTCGGTGGAATACATGGTCAACGCCCACTGTGCGGATGCCATGGTCTGTATTTCAAACTGCGACAAGATCACGCCGGGCATGCTGATGGCGGCCATGCGGCTCAACATCCCCGCCGTCTTTGTTTCCGGCGGACCGATGGAAGCGGGCAAGGTGATTGCCGAAACCGGCGAGACCCGCAAAGTCGATCTGGTGGATGCCATGGTGGCCGGTGCCGACCCCAAGGTTTCGGACGCGGATTCGGATTCCTACGAACGTTCCGCCTGCCCCACCTGCGGGTCCTGTTCCGGCATGTTCACGGCAAACTCCATGAACTGCCTGGCCGAAGCCTTGGGGCTGGCCCTGCCCGGCAACGGATCGCTTCTGGCGACCCATGCCTACCGCAAGGAGCTGTTCCTGAAAGCCGGCCGGCGTGTCGTCGAAATCACGCGGCGCTACTACGAAGAGGATGACGAGAGCGTGCTGCCGCGCTCTATCGGGTCGATGGAAGGCTTCGAAAACGCCATGGCCGTGGATATCGCCATGGGCGGCTCTACCAATACGGTTCTGCACCTGCTGGCCATCGCGCGTGAGGCCGAAAGGGACTTCACGGTTACAGACATGGACCGTATGAGCCGCAAGGTGCCGCACCTCTGCAAGGTCTCGCCCTCGACGCCGGACTATCACATGGAAGACGTCCACCGCGCCGGTGGCATCATGGGCATCATGGGTGAGTTGGACCGGGGTGGCCTGATCCATCGCGATGTTCCCACGGTGCACTGCGCGACCATCGGCGAGGCACTCGCGACCTGGGATGTGAAGCGCGATCCCTCGGACGAGGTGCACGAGTTCTACCGCGCGGCCCCGGGCGGCGTGCGCACGACCGAGGCTTTCAGCCAGTCCAAGCTCTGGAACAATCTGGACCTGGACCGCGACGGCGGCTGTATCCGCAGCATCGACAAGGCCTATAGCCCGGACGGCGGTCTGGCCGTGCTTTGGGGGAATCTGGCCGAAGACGGCTGTGTGGTGAAAACCGCCGGCGTCGACGAAGACAATCTGACGTTCGAAGGCCCCGCCGTGATCTGCGAAAGCCAGGAAGAGGCGGTCTCGAAGATCCTGGGCGGCGAGGTCAAGGCGGGCGACGTGGTGCTGGTGCGCTACGAAGGCCCGAAAGGCGGCCCCGGCATGCAGGAAATGCTCTATCCCACCAGCTACCTGAAATCCATGGGCCTGGGTAAGGCCTGCGCGCTGATCACCGATGGCCGGTTCTCAGGCGGCACGTCCGGCCTTTCCATCGGCCATGTCAGCCCGGAAGCCGCCGAGGGCGGAACCATCGGCCTCGTGCAACCGGGCGACCGGATCGAGATCAACATCCCGAACCGGCTCATCCAGTTGAACGTCGATGAGGCGGAACTGGCGAAACGCCGCGCCGCCATCGAAGGCAACGGCGGCTGGCACGCCAAAGACCGCGACCGCCAGGTCAGCCCGGCGCTGAAGGCCTATGCGGCTTTGACGACTTCGGCCTCCAAGGGGGCAGTGCGGGACGTGACCCAGCTGGGGTAACGCTCTACTCGAAAACGATCTTCGGCGCGGCATCCGCCTTGCGTTCCAGGGTCACCTCGACCTTTTTCCAGACGGTCTCGCCGATCGCACGGTAGGCCTTGGCATGTTCGCCGTCCGGTTTGGAGATGGTGATCGGCGTGCCGCCGTCGGATGTTTCGCGGATGTCGATGTGCAGCGGAATCTCGCCGAGGAAATCCATCGACAGGAAGACGGCTTCCTTCTTCGCCCCGCCATGGCCGAAAATCTCCGCCCGGTGCCCGCAGTTCGGGCAGGAGTAATAGCTCATGTTTTCGATCAGGCCGAAAACCGGAACGTCCACCTGACGGAACATGTTCAGCCCCTTGCGCGCATCCAGAAGCGCGATGTCCTGGGGTGTGGAGACGATCACGGCACCGGTCAGCGGCACCTGTTGGCTCAGCGTCAGTTGAATGTCGCCCGTGCCCGGCGGCATATCGACAACCAGAACATCCAAATCGCCCCAGTTGATGTCTTTCATCATCTGTTGAAGAGCGGACTGGGCCATGGGGCCGCGCCAGATGATCGGTGTTTCCTCTTCGACCAGGAAACCCATGGACATGACCTTCAGGCCATAATTTTCCATCGGATCAAGCCGCTTGCCGTCGGGAGAGGTCGGCTGGCCGGTAATGCCCAACATGCGCGGGATCGAAGGACCATAGATATCGGCATCCAACACGCCGACTTTCTTTCCGGCCGCGGCCAGGGCAAGGGCCAGGTTCACGGTCGTGGTGGATTTGCCGACACCGCCCTTGCCGGAAGCGACGGCGACAATCGACTTCACACCTGGCATCAGGTTTTCAGCCTGCGGCGCGGCTCCACCGCCAGCCGGGCCCGAGGGTTTCGGTGCCGCGCCACCGCCGGATTTCGGCTTTTCGGCGGTCAGCACAACGGTCGCCGACAGCACACCTTCTAGGGCGAAAATCTTGTCCTCGGCCTCCTTACGGAGGGGTTCGAGCTGAGGTCCGCGTTCGGGTTCCACCTGTAAAGTGAGCGCCACATGCCCGTCTTTCACCTGAAGGCCCGCAACCATGCCTTTCGAGACGATATCTGCCCCCTCGTCGAGAACCGATTTCAACGTCTCCATGATTGCTTCCTGCGTTACGCCGGCCATGCTTGAATCTCCCTGAGATTAACCGATATCATTTCCAGGCTGTCGGAGAACTCTTTGACTCGCAACCCACCTCAAGCGGGCGACAATTGCCGGTGATGGCACTGTCGTCAATCCCAACGATGGTCTACTCCGGGATTTGGAACCGGAAGTGAAGGTCCATCGAACCAACAGGTAAAGCCCCCGGTACGATTTACAAGAGTGCGATTTAGCAAGAGCAACACCCCTCCGGAGAGCCCCGAAACAACCGGTCGGGCTTTGACCGGCCTGCACGCCGCCAGAATCCAGGCGCGATCGCAAGCGGGTTGAAAGCCATCGGCCAAGACGTGCAGCACTCAATCGGATACGAAAAGGAAGACGATCAATGGCATGGAACCCTCAAGGTGGAGGTCAAGGACCCTGGGGTCGCGGCCCGCAAGGTGGCGGAGGCGGCGGCTTCGGCGGTGGCGGTGGTGGCGGAGGCCCTCAGCCACCCGACATCGAAGACCTTCTGCGCAAAAGCCAGGACCGCGTGAAAAAGTTCATGCCGGGCGGCTTCGGCGGCGGCAAGGTGCTGTTTCTCGGCCTTCTGGTGGTCGCCCTCTTTTGGCTGGGCAGTGGCTTTTACCGCGTGCAGCCGGGCGAGGTCGGCCTTCGTCTGTTGTTCGGTGAATACAAAAGCTTCACCGGTCCGGGCCTGAACTACTGGCTGCCCGCCCCTCTGGGCAACGTCATCAAGGTCAACGTGGAAGTCACCAACCAGTTGACGGTCGGCTTCCGGGGCGATGCCGACGGGCGTCGCAGCGGGACCTCCGGCGACGTCCCGGAAGAGAGCCTGATGCTGACCGGCGACCAGAACATTGTTGATCTGGATTTTGTCGTGCAATGGCGGATCAGTGATGCCTCCTTCTTCCTGTTCAATATCTCAAACCCCCAAGACACGCTGAAGCGCGCGGCCGAAAGTGCGATGCGCGAAGTCGTCGGCCAGCTGACCCTGGAAGAAGTGCTGGTGGCCAAACGCGGACAGGTTCAGACCGACATGGCGGCCTTGCTGCAACAGATCCTCGATGACTACGGCTCGGGCATCTTTGTTGACTCGGTACGGCTGCAAAAGATCGATCCGCCGCAGGAAGTCATCGATGCCTTCAACGACGTGCAGCGGGCCCGCCAGGATCAGGAACGCGCGATCAACGAAGCGACCGCCTATCTGAACGATGTGGTCCCCCGGGCCAAGGGTGAAGCCGAACGCATGATCCAGGCCGCGACGGCGGAAAAAGAAAAGCTTCAGCAAGAGGCTGTCGGTGAAGCGCAACGCTTCCTATCGGTGTACGAGGCCTACCTTGTGGACAAGGACGTCACCAAACGGCGTCTTTTCCTGGAGCGCATGCAGCAGGTCTTCAAGGACGTCGATAAGGTGATTTTGGACAACGGAGCCTCGGGCAGTGGCGGATCGGGGGTTGTCCCTTACCTTCCGTTGAATGAACTGCGGCGCGGCAGCCAGGCCCAGGGAGGAACGCAATAATGAACGGTAAACTTGCTTTCGTCGGCGTCATCGTCATCGTTCTGGGCGTGTTGCTCTATGGTGCGCTTTTCACCGTCCACCAGGCGTCCCAGGCCCTTGTCCTGCAGTTCGGTAACCCGGTTCGGGTCGAACAAGATCCGGGCCTGAAGTTCAAGATGCCGTTCATTCAGAACGTCGAATTCTACGACCGACGGATCCTGGACCTCGACCCCGCCAGCCAGGAGATCATTCTGGCCGACCAGAAACGCGTGAACGTGGATGCCTTCCTGCGGTTCAAGATCACCGATCCACTGGAGTTCCGCAAACGCGCCGTAACCTTGGCGAACTTCCGTAACATCTTCGGTGGCCGGCTGAACGCTGCGGTTCGTGAAGAGGTCGGCAAGGTGCTCTTGGGTGACATGCTGACGGCCAAGCGGGCCGACGTCATGCGCCAGATCACGGACCAGATGAAGAACGAAGCCCCGGCTTTCGGTGTTGAAGTGGTCGATGTCCGGATTGGTCGGACAGACCTGCCGGATACGACCGCCCAGGCCGTGTACAACAGGATGCGGTCAGACCGTATCGCCCAGGCCGCAAAGCTGCGTGCCGAAGGCGAAGAACAGCGCCAGCGCATCGAAGCGGGGGCCGACCGGCAGCGGGTCTTTATCGTCGCCGAAGCCGAAAAGCAGGCGCAGATCCTGATTGGTGAGGGAGAAGGCGCGAAGAACCGCATTCTGGCGGAGGCCTATGGCAAGGATCCGGATTTCTTCGATCTTTATCGAACGCTTCAGGCCTATGGGGAGGCTCTACCCGGTTCCTCCGTGGTCCTGAGCCCGGACAGTGAATTCTTCCGCTTCTTCAACTCTATCGACGGGAATACCCCGAAGAACTGACGAAACAAGGGCCGCTCCTCACCGGGCGGCCCTTTTCTTATCCCCGGGGGGGGTATCAATGTGGAAGACCTTTTGATCGCCCTTGGCCTGGCCATTGCCATTGAAGGCTTCGCCTATGCGCTGTTTCCGGACTTCATGCGCCGGATGCTGGCACATTTGCTGACCCAGCCCCTGACCAGCATTCGCATGGCCGGCCTGGCCGCGGCAGCCCTCGGCGTCGCTTTCGTCTGGCTGGTGCGGGGATAAATGCCAGGAAATTGCCCCGCTGGTGCCCTTTTTCTGACATCGTTCAGGACCAAATCAGACGGGGACAGGTGAGTTTCGCGAAGCCGTCCCTTGCGGCTTTCGCCTGAACCGCCAAAATTAGGATCAACGAACCGCTCATAAGCATTAGGGAGCATGAACAGGTGAAGCAGGAACATCATCGCAGCCCGCAGGCCTTCCGGTCTCGTGCCAAGGCCGTCTCAAACGAAGACACCGCATTTTCGCAATCCCTTCTCTGGCTTGCCGGTTTGGCGATTGCGCTGGCCGTCTTCCTGGCGGCGAATGCGGCCCATGCCCGCTCGGCACCCGACAGCTTCGCCGATCTGGCTGAACGCCTGCTGCCCAGCGTGGTGAACATCTCCACGACACAGACGGTACAAGGCGGCCCGCAGCGCCGTGGTCCGGATATGCCGCAGTTGCCGCCGGGATCGCCCTTCGAGGACTTCTTCAAGGACTTCTTTGATCGCAACCAGCCCGAACAGCGCCAGCGGCGCGCAACGTCGCTCGGTTCCGGCTTTGTAATCGACGCCCAAGGCTACATCGTCACCAACAACCACGTGATTGAAGGTGCCGACGAAATCACCGTCATCCTGCAGGACGATACCCGACTGCCGGCAACCCTGATCGGTCGGGATCCGAAAACCGATACAGCCGTGTTGAAGGTGGAGCCCAACGACAAACTGGTACCCACGAAATGGGGTAATTCCTCTACCGCCCGTGTCGGCGACTGGGTGGTCGCCATCGGCAACCCCTTCGGCCTCGGCGGTTCTGTTACCGCCGGGATCATCTCGGCGCGCGGTCGCGACATCAATTCCGGCCCTTATGATGATTTCATCCAAACCGATGCTTCCATCAACCGGGGCAACTCAGGTGGGCCGCTGTTCAACATGGACGGCGAAGTGATCGGCATCAACACAGCGATCTTCTCGCCTACCGGCGGTTCGGTCGGCATTGGTTTTTCGATCCCGACCTCCACCTCGCGCCCCGTGGTGGAACAGCTCATCAAGCACGGCGAAGTGAAACGCGGCTGGCTGGGTGTCCACATCCAGGTTGTGACCGACGACATCGCCGAAGCCCTTGGCCTGGACAAGGCCTCCGGTGCCCTGGTCGCCAGCGTGATGGAAGGCGGCCCGGCGGAAGAGGGCGAAATCAAGCCCGGCGACGTGATCCTCAGCTTCAATGGTCGGGACGTTGAAGAGATGCGCCGTCTGCCGCGCATCGTCGCCGACACGGCTGCCGGTGAAGAGGTCGAGGTGGAAATCTGGCGTGACGGCAAAAAGCGCAAACTGGAAATCACCGTCGGTGCCTTGGAAGAAGACACGCCTCAGGTCGCTGCCCGCACCGCCCCATCTGATCCGGTGGAAGAGACCGTGGATGCCCTGGGCCTGACCCTTTCCAGCAAAACCGACGCTGTTTCCGAACGGTTCAATCTGGGCGAGGCCTCGGACGGTGCCGTGGTCGTCAATGTCGATCAGGACGGACCTTCCGCAGAGAAGGGCATTCGACCCGGTGACATCATCACCGAAGTCTTCCAGGAGCCGGTCACCGGCCCCGGCGACGTAATGGAAAAGGTCAGCAAGGCCCGCGATGCCGGCCACAAGGTCGTGACCCTGATGGTCGAGGGCCAGGGCGGGCTTCGCTTCGTCGCCGTGCGGATCGACGGCTAACCCCGTCCCTCCCCTTCAGCAGACCAGAGCGGTGCCTTCGGGTGCCGCTCTTTTTTTCAGCGTTAAGCCTCGACGAAGTCGGCCCGGGCGTAGCCCTGGAAGAACAGCAGGGCCGTCAGGTCCGTATGATCGACCCGCGCCCGTGTGGCCTCGCGCAGCAAGGGCTTACCCTGATAGGCAACGCCGAGCCCTGCGGCCTCCAGCATGGGCAGATCGTTCGCCCCATCGCCGACGGTGACAGCCTCGGCCGGGCCGAAGCCCCGTTCGGCGGACAAAGTCTTGAGCTGTTCCAGCTTGGTTTCCTTGGTCACGATCGGGTCCAGCACCTGTCCGGTCAGCGCACCCTCTGCGATTTCCAATCGGTTGGACACATCCAGATCAAAGCCACAACGCGCCCGAACCCGGCTGGTGAAGAAATCAAACCCGCCGGACACCAGCGCGCAAAAAGCACCCTTCGCAGCCATGGTGCGCACCAGGGTCTCTGCCCCCTTGCTCAAAACCACCTCGGCATAGGCCTCTTCGAGCCGGCTTTCCGGCATGCCGGCCAACAGCCCCACGCGTTCGCGCAGGGCGGGTTCGAACTCCAGTTCACCGGCCATGGCGCGCGCGGTAATCGCCGCGATCTTTTCTTTCAAGCCGACAAAGGCTGCCAGGTCGTCCAGGGTCTCGGTCGTCACGATGGTTGAATCCATATCGGCGACCAGCAGCTTCTTCCGCCGCCCTTGCCGCCCCTGGACCGCATGATCGAGCGGCAGGTCTGCGGTGAGCAAGGCCTGGTGCGCTTCCACGTGTTCAAGGCCATCGAATGGAATATCCAGGGCCTCGCCGGTTTCGATCCAGTTCGGATCAGCCGTCTCGGCTCCCGCCCGGTTGAGCAGAGAACAAGCCTCAGCCACAATCGCCTCGTCAAGCTTGCCCACCAGTGTTACGACAGAAGCCATGTCATCTCTCATCGATCAATTTCCGGGACCGGTGCTGGTTTTGGCAGGCCCGACCGCATCCGGCAAGTCGTCTTTGGCGCTCAGATTGGCGGAAGAAGCCGGCGGCATGATCATCAATGCCGATTCGATGCAGGTCTATGCTGATTTGCGCGTGCTCACCGCCCGTCCCAGTGCCGCGGAAGAAGCCCGCGTGCCCCATCGGCTGTTCGGCATCTATCCCGCCGGGCAGATCAGGTCCGCCGGGCTCTGGCTGGACGGTGCGGTCGAAGCCATCAAGGAGGCGCGCGCGGCAGGCCTCCTGCCCATCGTCTGCGGCGGCACGGGATTTTACCTGCGCGCCTTGATGCAGGGCCTCGCCCCCATCCCGGATATCCCGGACGAGGTGCGCCAAGCCGTCCGCGCCCGCCATGCGGAAATCGGCGGCGAAGCCTTCCATGCCGAAGTGGCGGAGCTCGACCCGGAAACCGCAAGACGCCTGCCCCCCAGCGACAGCCAACGCCTGATGCGGGCGATGGAGGTCTTCAAGGGCACCGGCAAGACCCTGGGTCAGTGGTACGAAATACCCGCCGAAGCCGCCCCCATCGATGCCCGATTTGTCACCGTGCTACTGATGCCGCCGCGCCCCGAGCTCTATCGCGCCATCGATGAACGGTTCGAGGCCATGGTGGAACAAGGTGCCGGGGAAGAAGTGAAAGCCCTGCTGGCCAACGGCTTCCAGGCCGATCTACCCGCCATGAAGGCGGTCGGGGTCCGGGAACTGGGGGCTTATCAGGCAGGGGAAATCACGCTGGAAGAAGCCATCCTTCAATCCCAGCGTGCCAGCCGGAACTATGCCAAGCGGCAGTTCACCTGGCTTCGCCATCAACTTGAGCCGGACCTGAGCTATGACAGCTTTGGCAAGGATGTGGAGACGGGGCCGATCCTCGACCTGATCCGGGAGACCCAAGCGTGAGCACGATTGTTGCCGCAGGGGCTCAGCCGGCATCCACCCTCCTCGACCGGCTGGACGCGCGATGCAGGCTCGGTGCCCTTGTGGCCTTTGCGCTCGTCACGGTCGC
Organism: Magnetovibrionaceae bacterium; assembly: GCA_049603795.1. Classification (GTDB taxonomy): domain Bacteria; phylum Pseudomonadota; class Alphaproteobacteria; order Rhodospirillales; family JBMYSY01; genus JBMYSY01. Next base: position 25,514 of record JBMYSY010000020.1, on the reverse strand, counting down.
CTTGAGCGATCTCGCGGTGCTCAGCCTTGCCTTCGGGCTATCGATCCTGCTCTGCACCCTGGCGCGCCTGCACCCCGGCTTTGTTCTGAAGCGCATGGCAGCCCTCGATGGTCTGGTGCTGATCGTTGTTCTCCTGGTGCCGTTCACGACGCCGGGGGAGCCCGCCCTATCAATACTGGGCCAGGAAGCCAGCCGGGAGGGCCTGGTCCGTGCCGCCGATATCGCACTGACCGCCAATACCGTCTTGATGGCACTGCTGGCGCTGCTGGGCCGGATGAGTTTGCCCTCCTTGAGCGCTGGCCTGATCGGCCTGAAGGTACCTGAACGGCTGGTGCATCTTCTGTTGATGACACTTCGATATGTCGATGTGCTGGGGGATGAATACCGGCGGCTGCGCACCGCCATGAAAGCCCGCGGCTTCAAGCCGGGGACCAACCGCCACAGCTACGCCACACTCGGCAACCTGATCGGCATGATGCTGGTCCGTGCGATCGAGCGGGCGGAAAGGGTCCTTGGTGCCATGAAATGCCGTGGCTACTCGGGCCGCATGCCGATGCTGGCCGAACCGAAGCTGACCCGGCTGGATATCGAATTCCTGGTCTTATGCTCTGCAGTTCTGTGCGTCTTGCTCGGGCTGGAGGTGGCGTCTTGAGCGCGTTGATCCAGCTGGCAGGCATCCATTTCGCCTATCCGGGCCGTTCTATGGTGCTGGACGACGTGAGCCTTGGGCTGGAGGCGGGAGAGCGGCTCTGCCTCACGGGCCCGAATGGTGTCGGTAAATCGACCCTGCTGCGCATCATTGTGGGCCTCCTGAAACCTTCGAAAGGCAGCCTCATCGCCTTTGGCAAAGAGCGGGTCTCGGAACAGGACTTCCGCGAGGTTCGCTGCAAGGCGGGGCTTCTGTTTCAGGATGCCGACGACCAACTGTTCTGCCCCACGGTGGCCGAAGATGTCTCCTTCGGGCCTCTGAACCTGGGTCTTCCCAAAGATCAGGTGCGCGAAAGGGTCGAGACAACGCTGGACCGACTCGGACTGCTCACCCTGAAGGACCGGGTCACCCATCACTTGTCCGGCGGCGAAAAACGCCTGGTCAGCCTGGCTGGCGTACTGGCCATGGAACCGCGGGTGCTGTTGCTGGACGAGCCCACCAATGCCCTGGACGATGCCAATCTCGCCCGCCTGACCGAGATCCTGTCAGAATTGGATCAGGCGATGATCATTGTCTCCCACGACCCGGCCTTCCGCAATCAACTGGCAACCCGAACCGCCCATCTGGCGGCGGGGCGGCTTACTGCATAGCCAAGTCCCACTTTTTGCGGTCCACCATGGCGGTCAGGGCCTTCAGACCTTCGCCCTCGATGGTGCGGCCGTTGACGCTGAAGCCCTTGAAGAAGGTTGAACGCTCCCGGCGTTCAAACAGGCAGGTGCCTTCGGCCCTTCCCTCCGCCAACACAGCGACAACCCGCACACGAACACGTTTGCTCTCTTTGCTGCCGCCGCTGAAATAGGATTGATCAACCGTGAAAGGCTCAGGCGTTCCCAGTGCCTGAAAAAGCGCGAAAGCACAGAGCTCCGGCTCCATCGGCACGTCCTCCCCGCAGCCGGTCAGCGCGAGGAGCGAGATCAGCCCAAATCCGATTGTCCGCCGTGACATTCACCCACCCTGTCTGTTTTTTTCGGACAGGGTAGCTTGATCACAAGGCGTTCAACCGATCAAGGGCCTCGGCAAGCTTTGCCCGCGCTTCGATGGCATCGTTTCGGCGTTCGCGTTCGGTCGCGACCACGGCCTCGGGTGCCTTGTCGACAAAGCCCGGATTGGCCAGTTTCTTGTCGTGCTTGGTGATCTCGCCGTCGAGCTTGGCGATCTCTTTTTCGAGCCTGGCCTTCTCGGCGTCGATGTCGATGGCATCGGCAATCGGCAGGACCACGGTCGCCTCGTCAAGAACCTGCTGAACCGCACCCTTGGGCACATCGCCGGACAAGGCGTCTGCCGAATCCAGCCGCGCGAGACGCATGACCAAGTCTTTGTGGGTGGTCAGGCGTTCCAGCGTTTCTGCACTGGCGTCTTTCAACAGCAGCGGAATTTTCGCACCCGGCGGCACGTTCATCTCGGCGCGGACGGCACGAATGCCGGAGACCAAGCGCACGACCCAATCCATTTCGGCATTGGCCGCCTCGTCAATCAGAGCCTCGTCGGCTTCCGGCCAAGAAGAGAGCATCAGGATGCTGTCGCGTGTCCCGCCGAGGTGATCCCAAAGCTCGGACGTGATGAAGGGCATGATCGGGTGCAGCATCTGCAGGATGCGGTCGAGCACCCAGGCGGTTGCCGCCCGCGTTTCCGCCTTGGCCGCCTCGTCCTCGCCGCCAAACACGGGCTTGGCGAATTCCAGGTGCCAATCGCAGAAGGTGTTCCAGGTGAAGGCATAGGCCGCGTTGGCCGCATCGTTGAAACGATAGGCCTTGATCGCTTCCTCCACCGCCGTGGCCGCTTCCGAGGCCTTGCCGATGATCCAGCGGTTCAAACGGTGCCGGGCCGCTTTGGGATCAAAGTCTGCGACCGGTGCGCATTCATTCATTTCGCAGAACCGCGCGGCGTTCCAAAGTTTGGTGCAGAAGTTCCGATAGCCCTCGAGGCGGCTTTCCGACATCTTCACATCGCGCCCCTGGGCCGCGAAGGCGGTCAGGGTGAAGCGCATGGCGTCGGCACCGTAGGTGTTCACCAGGTCCAGCGGGTCCATGACATTGCCCTTGGACTTGGACATCTTCTGGCCCTTCTCGTCGCGCACCAGGGCGTGGATATAGACCGTATGGAAGGGCTCTTCGTCCATGAATTCCAGGCCCATCATCATCATCCGGGCGACCCAGAAGAAGATGATATCGAAGCCGGTGACCAGAACGTCCGTCTGGTAGAAGCGCTTCAACTCTTCCGTCTCGTCCGGCCAGCCCAGCGTGGAGAACGGCCAGAGTGCAGAGGAGAACCAGGTATCAAGCACATCCTCGTCGCGGACCAACTCCGTCGGCATGCCGTAGTGGTTTTCGGCGGCGACGTGAGCCTCCGCCTCGGTCATTTCAACGAAGATATGCCCGTCCGGTCCGAACCATGCCGGGATCTGATGACCCCACCAGATCTGGCGGGAGATGCACCAGGGCTGAATGTTTTCCATCCAGTCGTAGTAGGTCTTCTCCCATTGTTTCGGGACGAACTTGGTGCGACCGGATTTGACGGCGTCCAAAGCGGGTTTCGCCAGCGTACCGGCGTCCACGAACCATTGATCGGTCAGCCAGGGTTCGATCACAACGCCCGAGCGGTCGCCATAGGGCACCTGCATCGGGTTTTCCTCGATCTTTTCGAGCAGGCCGAGCCCCTCGATCTCTTTGACGATGGCGTCGCGGGCCTCGAACCGGTCGAGGCCTTTCAGATGATCCGGCGCGTTCTCGTTGATCGCGGCGTCGCGGTCGAGGACGTTGATCATTTCCAGGTTATGGCGTTGGCCCACCTGAAAATCGTTGAAGTCGTGCGCGGGCGTAATCTTAACGGCACCGGAGCCCTTTTCCGGGTCGGCATAGTCATCCGCCACAATGGGGATCAACCGCCCGACGATGGGCAAGCGGACCATCTTGCCGATCAGGTCGGTGTAGCGTTCATCATCGGGGTGCACCGCGACCGCCGTATCGCCCAGCATGGTCTCGGGCCGGGTGGTGCCCACCGTGATGAACGTGTTCGGGTCATCGCCAAGCGGATACTTGAAGTACCACATCTTGCCGACCTGATCGCGCTGTTCCACTTCCAGATCCGAAATCGCGGTGTGCAGCAAGGGGTCCCAGTTCACCAGGCGCTTGTCGCGGTAGATCAGGCCCTTCTTGTAGAGATCGACAAAGACCTTCCGGACAGCCTTGGACAGGCCCTCGTCCATCGTGAAGCGTTCGCGTGACCAGTCGCAGGACGCCCCCAGACGGCGCAACTGGCCTGTGATGGTGCCACCGGACTCGGCCTTCCACTTCCAGACCCGCTCGATGAAGGCTTCACGGCCCAGATCATGGCGCGTCAGGCCTTCTTTTTCCATCTGGCGTTCGACCACCATCTGCGTCGCGATGCCTGCGTGATCGGTCCCCGGCTGCCAGAGCACGTCGAGGCCTTTCATCCGGTGATAGCGCACCAGGATGTCCTGCAGCGTGTTGTTCAGCGCATGGCCCATGTGCAGGCTGCCGGTCACGTTCGGCGGCGGAATGACGATGCAATAGGTCTCTTCATTGGGCCTTTGGCCGGCAGCGAAGACGCCGCTCTCTTCCCAGGATTCGTAATGTTTCCCTTCGATAGCAGCAGGGTCGTAGGTTTTCTCGAGCATGGTCAGGTCCGTGAACTGGGCGAATTGGCCTCAAAAATGTGAAGGCGGATGATTAGCCTATCGGGGGCACTTAAAAAAGAGGCCAAAAAAAAGAGGCCGCAGGCTTCTTCGCCCGCGGCCCCCTTGAAGGCGAAAAAATCGGCATTAGTGATGCTTGTGCTCTCCATGGTCCATCTTGTGGTCCATTTTGGCTCCGACCTTTCTCACGGGGACAAGGACGGTCATCTCACCGGCCTTCTCGAAGGTCAGGTTCAGCTCAAAACTCTCCCCTTCCTTCAAGGGTGCCTTCAGGCCCATTAGCATGACGTGAAGGCCGCCGGGCTTGAGGACGACGTCTTCTCCCGCCGGAAGCTCGATGGCCTCGACCTCCCGCATGCGGAAGACGCCGTTGTCGTTGATATGGGTGTGAAGTTCGACGGCCTCCGACACTGTGCTGGAACCGGACAGCAAGCGGTCTGCGGTTTCCGATTCCAGTTTCATGAAGGCGGCACCGTTCCGGGAAGAGCCCGGTGTCGCGCGGGCGAAGGCATCCTCGATTTCGATCTTTTTGCCATGCCCGTCCGCGATGGCAGAGCCCGGGGCGAGGACGGCGATGGCGGCGGCGGTGGCCGCGATTTTTGTGAAACGACGAAGCATTGTGGTCTCCAAATCAGGTATGGCCGTCAACGCAGCAGAGGCTGCGGACGGCGCGGGATTTCAAGATGTCAGGATGATCGAGGTGGGGGAGCGTTTGGGAAAACGCTTAACTCCAGGGCGGCCCCCGGATGGAACCCGCCGAATAGCCCATGCCGTCCAGGTCCAGGCTTCGCGTCCAGGCGAGGGTCCGGGAGATGGGGTCGGACCGTTCCGCCAAGACGAGGGGCGTCTGAGGGGAGACATCCATCGCGGCGCAGAAGCTGAGACAGAAGGCACAGGCCGGCGGTTCCGGCAGGTGATTGGATCCGGGGAGCGCGCCATTCGCCCTCGCCAACGGCGAGTTCGGCGTCAGACAGATCGCACCGGCAAAAGGAAGATCGAGGACGGAAACATCACGGTCCGGCGTCACCAGAACCGCGGGCAGCAACACCTGCAGCCACAGGAACACAAGCCCCGTGCTGGCGGTGATATTTACCCGTGACCGGTACCGGAACATGGTTCCGAAAGCCCCCAAATTCGTCAGTCTCGACCCAGTTGGGCCATCAACTCCCGCCATTCCCTGAGCGAGAGGCCGGACTCTGCCTGCTCGACCGTCTTGCCGTCAAGGAGAGCCTTCACCACGTCGAGCCCCTTTGCGGACAAATGCGCACCGCCGACCCGATAATCCATGAAGGCCTGATAGGCAAAGGGAACCCAGCGACGCACGGTTTCCAGCATGGCATCGGCATAGACGCGGATTTCGTACTGGGCATGGCTATCGGCCCGGAGCGACAGGAAATGCAGCAGGTTATGCAGGTCAACTTTCCAATACCACTGGGTATAGGTGTTGAGCGTGAGGTTCATCCGCGCCAGTTCCCGGGCAAGGCCCAATGGCTCTTCGTCCGCTTCCTGGCCTTCGGCGCGCATGTTCAGGAAATCCTCGTAGGTCGAATAACAACGATCTGAGTCCTCGTGCAGCAGGCGGATGACCTCAGCGGATGTTTCCTCGTCCATGGGGGCCGAGCGACCCTGATGGTTGGCCTTGGACTGATAGGCCACCTGGTCGGGGGCCGGCAGGTAGTATTCCCGATCGAGCACGGAATAGCGCGCGGAGTATTCGTTCACATTGGCTGTACGGTGTCGGATCCACTGGCGGGCAACGAAGATCGGTAGCTTGATGTGGTACTTGATCTCGCACATCTCGAAGGGCGTCGTGTGCCGGTGGCGCATCAGGTAACGGATCAGTCCCTCGTCACCCCGGACAGACTTTGTCCCCTTGCCATAGGACACCCGTGCAGCCTGAACAATCGCCGCATCGTCACCCATGTAGTCGATCACCCTGACAAAGCCATGATCGAGCACGGGCATCGGCTCGTACAGAACCTCTTCGAGGGCGGGGGCGGTCACGCGCAAGGTGGGGCGCGTCTCTTCGCGCAGTTCGGCGATTTCGGCTTTCTGATCTTCATTCATCGACATGCGGCTATCCCGTTCCCCCGATAGACTCCAGGCATCAAAAGACCGGTTAACCATAACCGCCAAAGGAGCCCCATCAAGAGACTTTAAGCTTGTCCGATCAGGCCATTCGAATGATACAGTCCGCGCCATGACAAGCGGGGACCGCCACAGACCTCTGACCATCGCCATCGCCCACCACATCCAGGACGGACCCTGGGGTGGTGGCAATGCCGCCGTCCGCGCCATTTCGGAAGAGCTGGAGAGCCGAGGGCATTCCGTTCGCTTTGATCTCAATCATCCCGGTATCGACCTGATCTTGATGACCGAGGTCCGCCAGCGCAGCCCTCAGGTGCCTTTCGGCCATGGGGCCATGGCGCGCTACCGGTTGAGCCACCCTGGGGCGATCATCGTCCACCGCATCAACGAATGTGATGAGCGCAAAGGCACCAGCGGCATGAACCGCAGGCTCCGCCTCGCCAACCTTCTGGCCCATCACACGGTCTTCATCGGCGAATGGCTGAAAGATCTGGACCTCTGGACGTCCTGTGGCGACGACAGCTTCAGCGTCATCCCGAATGGGGGCGATACCCGCCTGTTTCATGACCGGGGTTTTGAGCCCTGGGAAGGCAGCGGACCGATCAAGTTGGTCACCCACCACTGGGGGGCAAACCGGCTGAAAGGGTTTGATGTTTACGAACATCTCGACGCCCTGCTGGATGACCCCGACCAGAAAGCACGGTTTCAACTGACCTATATCGGCAACCTGCCGCCGGGATTTGCCTTCCGCAACGTGATCCACAAAACACCCTTGTCGGGGGAACCCTTGGCCGAAGAGTTGCGCAGCCACCATGCCTACATCACGGCTTCCCAGAACGAACCCGCAGGCATGCACCACATTGAAGGAGCCCTCTCCGGACTGCCGCTCTTGTTTCGCAACAGCGGTGCCCTGCCGGAATACGGCACCGGCTTCGGGGTCAGCTTTAACGGACCTCTAGACGTCGAGCAGGCCCTGGCCGAAATGCGGAGAGACTATACTCTCTGGCGGGAACGTCTGGCCGCCTATCCCTTCACCGCCGATCTGATGGCCGGGCGCTATGCCGACCTGTTCGAGAACCTTTGCCGCGACCGGGAACCTGTCCTCGCCCGGCGACCCATGCTCCATCACCCGATCGCCTTCCTCGCCGCCCAAGTCCCGTTTTGAGCCGGTCCATGTCCTCTTCCTCCCACAACCCGTCTCCGCACAAAACATCGCCACGGGCCACCGCCGCCCATCTGTGGAGAAAGACCAAAACCGGTCTCTATTCCGGCCGCAGGCTGCTGGGCATGAGCGCGGGCGGGCCACCGGTGGCCTATGTGGTTGAACAGGCCGACTGGGCCATTCACTGGGTCGGTCACTACTTCACGCAGGAAATCAACAAGCTGCGCCCGGGGCTGATCACGACAACAACCCAGCCGGAACGGCTGCGGGGCGAGGTCGCGCACTATGGCTCGCAGTTCCTCTGGGGGCTTTGGCAGAAAGCTCAATCGTCCCGCAACAGAACGGTGGTGAACTATTTTCATGGCAGCCCCGAAGACGGGCCCGAGATGGCCGCGCATGTGGACCAGTTCCTGAGGGGTATTGACGACATCGACAAGGTTGTTGTCTCCGCCCGCCTGGTGGGGGAGCGCTTGGCCGGTTGGGGCGTACCGGCGGAAAAAATTGTTCACATACCGCTCGCCATTGATACCGACCTCTTCCACCCACCCGCCGTGGGCGAAAAATCCCGGATCCGGGAAGAACTGGGCATCCCCCTAGAGGCAACCGTCATCGGTTCGTTCCAAAAAGACGGCGTCGGCTGGGGCGACGGCATGGAACCGAAGCTGATCAAGGGCCCTGACCTTTTCGTCGAGACCTTGACGCGGCTTCGGAAGGATTTCCCGGTCTTCGCCCTACTCTCCGGCCCCGCGCGGGGCTATGTGAAGGCGGGGTTGGAGGCGGCAGGGGTGCCCTTCGCCCACCACTACCTGAAGAGCTATCCGGATATCGCGAAGCTCTATCGCGCGCTCGACCTCTATCTGGTGTCATCGCGCGAAGAAGGTGGCCCCATGGCCCTGTTGGAAAGCATGGCAACGGGGGTCGATTTGGTCAGCAGCCGGGTCGGCATGGCCCCGGACCTGGTGGATGCGAGCGGATATGGTGCCACCGTTCAGCCGGGTGATGCGGATGGCCTTTATGCGCAATGCGCCCGGCAGCTTGCCGAGACCGAAGAAATCCGTCTGGACCGAAGGCAAAGAGGTTTTGCCGTCGCAAAAGATACAACCTGGGCGAAATGCGCCATTCCGCTGCTGGAACAGGTCTATGAGCCGCTTCTGGATCATTAAAGCGGTGCCCCAGCCCCCCTCCGAACCTTTCCTTGCAGCCGCAAGCGGCCTATATTGGAGGGGTCGGGCAACCGACTATGGCGATAAACGCCTTGCGGAATAAGCGTTACGGACCCGGGGGCGGTACCCGGCGCCTCCACCAATCGCATCCCGTCAGTCATTGGGCGGTCATCGTTGGGGGCGAAACAGGATCGACGTGCGTGGTAAAGGCTTGGTTTTCGCTCGGCATGGTACCACCGTGATCGGGCCGATCTTACAAGTGCCAATGACAATGACGCACTTGCTGTTGCTGCTTAATCAGTAACGCGGGGTTCGGGAGGCACCTTGCAACAGAAGCCTCCCACTCGTTTTGGATTTGGGGTTCTCTCAAGTCCCTTTAGGTTCAAAGACGCCATCAGGCGACAGATCAGGTTGTGAGCGGCAAAGCATGAGCAGCATGGGCGGCAGCGACGATTTCGGTTCAGACGGCGGAGCCATCGGCCCGGACGATCCCTTGCGCTATGATAAGTGGATCGAAGATGCGCTGCGCGGCGTGATCAAGCGCTCTTTGAGTTTCGTCGCCGAAAACGGCCTGATGGGCGAACACCACTTTTACATCACCTTCCGCACCGGCCACGACGGCGTTGCCGTACCGGGTGCCCTGCGCGCTCAACACCCGCATGAAATGACCATCGTCTTACAGAATCAGTTCTGGGATTTGGGCGTCGGCGAGGAGAGCTTTACCGTCACACTGCGGTTCAGCGGCAAGAGTGAGCGCCTGGTCATCCCGTTCGAGGCCATTTCGGCCTTCGCCGATCCGAGCGTGAATTTCGGCCTGCAGTTGAAAGTGCTGGGCGATGACGAGTTGGATGACGACGACTTCGACGAGACCGAGGCGCTTGTCGAAATGGAACTGGAGGTCGAAGAGATGCTGGATGCAGAAGCCTCCGCCTCGTCCGAGCCGAAAACCGGGGAAGTGATCGCGCTCGACGCCTTTCGGAAGAAATAACCAGCTCAAATCTATTCTGTTTTTGCATGAAGGGGGAAACCATGCCTGACGCCATCAACCCGTCGATTGAAACCACAATGTTCCCGCTGGACAGCGACGAGACGCCCTATCGGAAGATCTCGGACGATTTTGTGGAAGAAGTGAAACTTGGCGATCAGACGGTTCTGAAAGTGGACCCGGCGGCTCTCACCCTGTTGGCCAACCAGGCCTTTCACGATTGCTCCCACCTGCTGCGCCCCGGCCATCTGGCGCAGCTCGCCAAAATCCTGGACGACCCGGAAGCATCCGATAACGACAAGTTCGTCGCACTGGACCTGTTGAAGAACGCCAACATCGCCGCCGGTGGTATCCTGCCCATGTGCCAGGATACGGGCACGGCGATTGTCATGGGCAAAAAGGGCGATAACGTCTTTACCGGCGGTGGAGACGAAGCCGCCTTGAACGCCGGTATCCTGAAAACCTATGCCGAAGACAACCTGCGCTATTCCCAGGTTGTCCCGCTGAACATGTTCGACGAGGTCAACACCGGCACCAACCTGCCGGCCCAGATCGATCTCTTCGCCACCGAAGGTTCGGCCTACAAGTTCCTGTTCATGGCCAAGGGTGGTGGCTCGGCCAACAAGACCTTCCTGTATCAAGAGACCAAAGCGCTGCTCAATCCGGAACGCCTGACCGCCTTCCTGGACGAAAAAATCCGCACCCTCGGCACCGCGGCCTGCCCGCCCTACCACCTGGCCGTGGTGATCGGCGGGACCTCTGCCGAGACCTGCCTGAAGACCGTGAAGCTCGCCAGCACGCGCTACTATGATGCCCTGCCGAAGGCGGGCTCGCTCGATGGCGACGCCAACCATGGCCATGCCATTCGCGATACCGAATGGGAACAGAAGATCCTGAAGATGACCCAGGACATGGGCATCGGTGCCCAGTTTGGCGGCAAGTATTTCTGCCACGATGTCCGCGTCATCCGGCTGCCGCGCCACGGTGCCAGCTGCCCGGTGGGCATCGGCGTTTCCTGTTCGGCCGACCGGCAGATTCTCGGTAAGATCACAGCCGAAGGCGTCTTCCTGGAGCAGTTGGAATCCGATCCCGCCAAGTACCTGCCCGAGGTGACGACGGACAACCTGGGCGGCGAGGTGGTCAGTGTCGACCTGAACCGTCCGATGGCCGATGTCCTGGCCGAACTTTCCAAGTATCCGGTGAAGACGCGCCTCAGCCTGACCGGCTCGCTGATCGTCGCCCGCGACATCGCTCACGCCAAGCTGAAGGAACGCCTGGATGCCGGCGAAGGCCTGCCGCAGTACTTCAAGGACCACGCGGTCTACTACGCCGGTCCCGCGAAAACACCGGAAGGCTTCGCATCGGGGTCATTCGGCCCCACCACGGCAGGCCGCATGGATGCCTATGTGGAACAATTCCAGGCCGCTGGCGGTTCCATGGTCATGCTGGCCAAGGGGAACCGCTCGAAAGCCGTCACCAATGCCTGCAAGACCCACGGCGGCTTCTATCTCGGTTCCATCGGCGGGCCGGCAGCCCGCCTCGCCCAGGACTGCATCAAGAAGGTCGAGGTGGTCGAATATCCGGAACTCGGCATGGAAGCCATCTGGAAGATCGACGTCGTCGATTTCCCGGCCTTCGTGGTCGTGGACGACAAGGGGAATGACTTCTTTGCGGAGTTTTTGAAGTGAGGGGGTAATCCTCCCCCCTCCATCCGCCTAATCCTTCAGGATAGATTTATCATCTGTTGAAGGAGCGGGAGAATTGAGGCCTTCGTCCAATCGACAGAGGGCCTCCGTTCATGCAGCTTGAGAAGCGGTTTCAGATTGGTCTGACAGCGGTCGACGATGAGCACGCCGAACTGCTGAGCGCCATCGAATCCTATCAGCGCTCTCAGAAATGGTGGGCGTCCGGCACGGTCCTGATGCAGGACTTCCGCCGGATCGAGCGCCTGATCGTGCTCCATTTCCGGGATGAGGAACGCTATATGCGCAATATCCAGTTCCCCGGCTATCTCGAGCACAAGAAAGAACACCGGCGCATCATCAACGAGATTCGCCAGTTGAAACGCGAGCTGAAAGGCCTGACCCGCGAACAGGCCTGGAACGCCTACCTCCAGTTCCTGAAATCCTGGATCATTACGCACCTGGTGCAGTTCGACCTGAGGATTAACGAGTACATCGAAGGCGAGTTGATGGCCGAGGCCTAGAGCGGTTATTGCTCAGCCCTTCTTTCGCGCATCCCACTCTGCCTTCACCGCCACTTTGAATTCCCCGTAGGGCATATCCGTGTTCGGTTTGAAGGGCTCGATCTGCTTGGTCTCCGGGTTGATGAAGTCGAAGTATTCGTAGTGAATGGTGTCGTCATCCGGATAGCGGTAGCACTGGATGGTGGCGCAGAACTGCCCCGCCGGGTTGTGGTTGTAGAGCTGGTGGGTTTGCTGCTGGGCCGGTGTCAGCCAGGTAACGTCGCCTTCCTTGAGTTCAATCGAGCGGAAGGTGTTCACTTCGTCAGCGCTAAGCGTCGGATAGATGTTTGCAGTCAGTGAGCCGTGAAGGACTTTGATGATGGCGTCGGCATCGCCATGATTGTGGATCGGTGAATAATGCCCCCCCGGCCAGATTTCGAGGACGAAGGGCACGCCTGGTGAATTGCCACCGTTCGGTCCGATGGTAATGCGCAGGTAGGTCGCATTTGGGTCTTCCTTGCCGAATTCCGCCTCTTCCGCCTTTTTCTTCAAGATCTCGAAGCAGACGCAGCCGGGGGTGAGGATCGAATAACCGATAGCCTCGGCGAAATCCGGGAAGTCCGGCGGGCTCAGGTTGATCGAAGAACCGGCGACGTTGGCATAAAGAATCTGGCACCCCTCCGTCAGGTCCTCCACCACGGTCGCCGTGTCATCCTCGATGATTTCCAGCGTCATCTGGTCACGGTCGATGATGTAAGGAGAGCGGTCGCGGACGACCGGCAGCGGCCAGACCTGGACAACCATGCCATCCAACTCGCCCTGGCTGATGTCGCCGACCAGCTTGGCGATCTTCAGGCTGGCGGTGAAGTTCATGGTATTGCTGGACTCGGGCCAATTGTACTGCAGGACCGTCCAGCGTTCGGCCATGTAACCCTTGCCATAGCGAAGCCGCCGGTTGTTGGTATCCAGGCTGAACCAATAGGGTATGCGCTCCCCCGCCTTGATCACAGCACCCGGTGCGGCAGTCGCGCTCAGTATCTGACCGCCGCAGATGAAGGCCGCCCGCTCTTCCGATATCTGCAGTTCCAACGGCACATGATTTTCGTTCTCCGAACTCAGCACGATGGAAAATGGTCCGGTCGGCGTAAACTCGAAACTCACGGTTCCCTGCCCCGTTACAGGCAAGACCCGCTCCAGCGATGCCCCTCCCGCAGAGGGCGCTGAGCCGGCTGGTGCGCCCAATAACGGGCTGTTCCGGGCCTGTTGCTTCGTCAGCCAGTAGCCGTCCCGATAGGTCAGGTCCTTCAGATTGACGTTGTCCCGCATTACGAGCCTCCCGAGTTGATATAAAGCTTTTGATTGATGTCAATAGGACGGCAGGCCGTTTCGGCTGTCAACATCTATTAATCGTATAAATTAAATAAAATACACCTTTTAAAACATGTCGCGCGAAGCCCTTGCTTCTGGCCCTGCTCCGGGCCTCAATGGGCCGGTTGAGAACGAAATCGAAAGTCCGACCGGCCCATGCTCGAAGTCGCCCTTGTCAGCTTCACCACCCTTTTTGCCACCATCGGCCCCTTGGATGTTGCGGCGCTCTACGCCGCTTTGACGGTGCAACACAGCCCGCGCGAACGGCGGGTTTTTGCCATCAAGGGCGTCATCATCGCGACGCTGATCCTGTTCTTCTTCGCCTTGGTTGGGGAGGGCGTGTTGGAGCACCTCGGTATCTCTTTGAGTGCCCTTCGCACGGCGGGCGGTATTTTGTTGCTGCTGATCGCCATCGACATGGTCTTCGCCCGGCCTTCCGGAGGAACGACCGCGACATCGGAAGAAGCGGAAGAAGCGGGCACCCGCGCAGACATTTCCGTCTTCCCCCTGGCCAGCCCGCTGATCGCCGGGCCGGGTGCCATCGGGGCGGTTATGCTGTTGATGGCCGATGCACGGGATTCGCTGGTCGATACCTCCATCGTCCTGGCCATGCTGGCGGCGAACCTTTTTCTCACCCTCGTCTTGTTGCTGGCCGCAACCCAGGTACAAAAGCTGTTGGGCGTCACGGGCCTTCATGTGGTCAGTCGCATGGTCGGCCTCATGCTGGCCGCCCTAGCCGTCCAGTTCATGTTTGACGGATTGGCGGGCAGCGGCCTTTTCGCTTCCGGCGCGGTCGGATAGGGTTCCCGCCATGACGGATATCGAACTGATTTTTGACGGGCCCGAAACGGCCGAGATCACCATCGCACTGGCCCACGGAGCCGGGGCACCCATGGACAGCCCCTTCATGGTGGCTTTTGCCGAGGGCTTGGGCGCAGCCGGTTTTCGCGTCGCCCGGTTCGAGTTCCCCTACATGGCCGAACGCCGTCTCTCGGGTAAGAAGAAACCACCTGACCGCCAGCCCAAGTTGCTGGACTGCTGGCGGGCGGTTATCGAAGCCTTAGCCCCCCCTGAAAAACTGGTGATCAGCGGCAAGTCCATGGGCGGGCGCATGGCCTCGATCATTGCCGATGACGTTGCACCGAAAGGCCTCGTCTGCCTCGGCTATCCCTTTCATTCCCCGGGCAAGCCGGACAAGCTGCGGATCGAGCACCTTCAGGCCCTGAAGACGCCCACGCTAATCCTCCAGGGCACACGCGATAGCCTTGGCAACGCCGAAGAGGTTGCGGGCTATCCGCTCGCGGAAACGATCCGACGACACTGGCTGGAAGATGGCGACCATTCCTTCAAGCCGAGGAAGAAATCCGGTCGGACCGAACAACAGAACTGGGACGAGGCCATAGCAGCCTTTGCCGCATTTGTCCGGTCTCTTCCCTGATGCCGGTTGATCTGCCGACCCTAGGCGCTTTCCTGATCGCTGCCGGGGCGATTGTGCTGACCCCCGGGCCGGACACGGTGCTGATCCTGCGCAATGCCATGTCCGGTGGCAGAGACGTCGGACTGGCAACAGTGTTCGGCGTGCAGTTGGGGCTCGTGGTGCATACGGCACTGGCCGTCCTCGGGCTTTCGGTTCTGATCGCCACGTCTCCCCTGTTGTTCCGAACGGTCGCCATTGCCGGGGCGCTTTATCTGGGTTGGCTAGGCCTTCAGGCCTTCCGTGGTCGAGGCGGTTTGAAGGTGGACGCGGATGCCAAGCCGATCACGGCCCATGCTGCGATCCGGGATGCCATGATCTGCAACCTTCTGAACCCAAAAGTGATCTTGCTGTTCCTGGCCCTGTTTCCGCAGTTCCTGAACCCGGACGGTGCACCGATTACGCACCAATTGATCGCACTGGCCATCGTACTTGTGGTCATCAACGTCGCCTGGCAGGCTCCCATGGCTTTCGTCGCCGACAAGGCCCGGGTCTGGATGGAACGGCCAAGCGTCAACCGTATCGCGGGGTACTGCACCGGTGCGATCTTCATCGGCTTCGCCGTCTTCATGCTGATCGACCACGTCCTATGAGCCAAGCAGGATAATGGGCGAGATGCACAAACATTCCGTGGTCATCGCAGGACATGCCACCAGCATCTCTCTGGAAGACGCCTTCTGGCGCAGGCTGAAACGCATGGCCGAGGAAGACGGGCGGTCGCTGGCCGATCTGATCACCGAGATCGACGAGGCGAGAACCGGCAACCTGTCGAGCGCGATCCGGCTCTACGTGCTGAATCGCGTCGATCCGGAACCTGATTAACGGAATATACCGCGCAGCAGTTCCGCAGGGTCGATCTGCTTGGGCTGCTGTTGATCGGACTGGCGTGACGGCGGCGGGGCCATGCCGCCATCCGAGCCGCTATCACCCGAAGAGGACCCGCCCCCAGAAGTACTTGTCCCGGAACTTGACCCGGAACCGGAGCCGCCACCCAGAATCTGCTGAATGGCCCGTCCGGCCTTGGAATTGCCCAAGACTTTATCGAGCCCCGGGATCGGCAGGCCACCGCCGCCAAGCGATTTGGTATCCAGCTTGACGTTGGGCTTGTCGATGGGCCCCGACAAAGCAAAGGGAACTTCCGTCAGTTGTGCCCGATTGGCCAGCTTCAAAACAGTGCCGAGGAAGTTGTTGTCCATGGTGACCTTGCCGGCAACATCCAGGGTCCAGTCCGGCAGGTTGATGGTTCCGGCCGCCAGGCCATTGCCCATGCCGGACGTGAGGGTCAGATCGTCGGTCTTGGCGATGCCGTTGGTGACATTGAAGCCGGCGGAGAGGTCGGCGGTCGTCCCCTTGCCGCCGACGGAACTGTTCAGGCCTGCCATCAGGTTCAGAAGCGAAGCCATGATGGTGCCGCGGGTCGCCTCGCGCACATCCACTTTGGCCATGCGCACATCGCCGTTGCCGTTCAGGGCACCAACGATCTCGCGGGCCGAAGCCCCTTGACCGGTCAGGCTCCAGTTCATGCCGGCCAGACCGGTTGCTGCGGCCTTGCCGGTAACGGCTTGAAGCGCCTTGGCGATGTCGACGCCATCCAGTTTGAGATTCAGCCCGAAAGCGGGTCGCCCACGTCCATCGAGATTGGCCGCCGCCGCGAGGCTGCCATCATAGGCCTTGCCGGTCAGTTTCGAGACGGTCAGAAGTCCATCATCCAAGGTCGCCGCCAGATCAGCATTGGACAACTGATAGGCCTGATAGCTGATCGAGCGCGCTTTCAGGGTGACATCCGCATCGACCGCGCGCATCCCGCTCAGGTCCAGCGGGTCCTCCGGCCAGGGTCCGGCAACCTTGATCAGGCCGGGCCTTTTAGCCGGTGCGGCGGGCACGACCATGGAGGCCGGCACGAGCCCCGGAATGCCGAAATAGGCCTCCGGGTTGAACGGCAGAGCGGCATTCCGTTGAGCCGGAAGCAGGGGATCCAGGACCAGATCCCCGCCGGTCAACTGGGCGTCGATCTTCGGCCGGTCCCCGCCGAGCAGGGTTTCCACCGTGCCGCCTAGGGCCAGCTTACCCACATTCAAGGCCAGGTTCTTGGCCGTTATCGAGCTCAAACCCGCTTCAAAATCACTCTTCAAAGCCAGTGCGCCGACAGGTCCCGCCGGATCATAAGCAACACCAAGCGCACTCAGCAGCTTCTCCACATTCGGGTGATTGACCTGCAGGGTTCCGGCGGCACCAGGCGGCAGGAGGGCCGTTGCACCGGTCAGCGACAGGGTGCCCCCGGCGGCACCGGCCTTCAAAGCCAGAGTGGGCTTAAGGAGCGAGCCATTGACCGTAGCGTCCACATTGACCGCACCGAGCTTGAGGCCGAGCGGACTTTGCCCGGCGAGTGCCAGAACAGGATCAATCCGGGGGGCCTGGAACCGCACCTGCAAGGCTTTTGCACTGGGAAGAGCGTCCAGCCCCTCCAAAGCACCGCTAACCAACAGCTTGGCACCGGCGGCCTTGGCGACAGAGAAATTGCGGATGGTCAGGTCGCCGTCGAACAGCGTCAGGTCCGCATCGACCTGCTCGATCGGTTGGCCCTTGTAGGTCAGCTGACCAACGGCGGCCCGAATGTTGGCATCAAACCCTGTCAGGACCCTCAAAGCCTCGAAGGGATTGACCTCCGCCGGTTCCGCAGCCTGATCACTGCCGCCCCCCGCGCCCGCCTGCGCATCGGCCTGCCCCGCCGTTGCACCCGCCTGCTGACCGGAAGATGGGGCCGGTTCCTTCGGCGCTGGCGCTTTGCCGGTTTCGGGCAGGTAGGCGTCGAGGTTCAGGCGGTCCAGGGCCAGACTCAGCCCCAGGCCTAAGCGCTCGCGCAGGGCGACCGTCATCGCGCCTTGCAGACGACTGGCATCGAAAGTCATCAGAAAGTTGGTCAGGTCGGCCTGGGCCGGTGTCGCCGCAATTTCCGTCGTCAGGGTCAAGCCCCGCAAGCGATCCGCCGGCACCTGTTCGAGCGAGACCCCCAGCCAGTTCAAGGTCGACCGCAAATCGCCAACCGCGGCCTCCAGGTTGCCTTCAAATCGGGGCTGACCGTTGGCCGCCGTCAAAAAGCCAAAGACTGCCACATCCGCCGACCCCGGCAACTGTGCCGCAAACTGGCTCAAGGTGACCTCGCCTTGGGCCACGTCCACAACGGCCCGGGTCTGGCGAACGCTGCTGTTGCGATAGATGATCGCATCGACGTTGAACTCCAGCGCCGCCGAGATGTTGGCCGGGATGACGAAACCGGCCCCAGCCCCGCCATCTGACGCGACCGTACCGGCAGCCTGTGCCAGTTCGATAGCCCTGTTCGGCCCCACCGGACCAAGGGCCGGGATCATTTCGGCCAGTTCCAGCCACTTGTTCAGATTGATCGTGCCGACATTGATCGCGGCACCGATGGCCGGATCATTTTCATAGTTGGCATTGAGGGCCAGCGTAGCGCGGGTCGTACCCAGCGCAAGTTGCCCGTTCTCGACCGTTGCTGTCTTCTGGTCGGCGGCGATATCGGCTTTCAGCTCGAAAGCCTGAGCCAACATCCCCGGCAGTGGGGCTCCGCTCAGGCTCTGCGCCAATTGGGCCAGGTTGGCCGCATCGGCTTCGATCTTGCCGCGGAATCGGGGCTCATCTCCCAACCCGGCCAGGGTCCCGCTGAGCGTGACCTCCCCCGCCCCACCATCGGCAGCCAGGGTCACGCCAATCGGCACCGTGCGACCGTGAATGATCTCGCCGATGCTGAGTTGCAGGCCCAGCGGGATATCCTGATAAACCAGACTTCCGTCCAACTTGAAGGGACCATTGGTGAGAGACCCTGCGGCAATCTCCGCAGCCACGGCCTCGGCCCGGTGAACGGCACCGGTGCCCTGGTTGGTAAAGGTGAAGGAGCCGTCCTGGATCACGACTCGGTCGAGCGAAATCGGCAGACCGCCGTCGTCCGCTGCCGCCTGGGCGGAAGAACCGGCAGGTTGCGGGACCGAATCACCATCGCTGGCACCCCCGCCAGCAGGAGCACCGCCGGACGCGGCTTCGCCGGTGGATTGCCCACCTTGAACGGCCTCTTCAGGCGCGAATGAAAGACTGTTTCGGCCATCGGCCAGGACTTCGAACCGGATCTCCGGCTTCATCAGGATGATCGAGTCGACCTGTACGGTCCCGCCGATCAGGGGCCCCAGGGCGACAGAAACATCGATGCTTTCGATCCGGGCGAAATCGGGGGCCGTGGCACCTTCTACATTCTCGAAGCGAACGTCCCGCGCCGTCAGGCGGGGGGAAGGCAGCAGGGTCGCGCTGATATCGCCTTCGATCTGCAATTGCCGGCCCGTCGCATCCCGAGCGGCCTGCGCGATCTCGGCCTTGTAGGCATTCCAGTCAACAAATCCAGGGCCGACGATCACCACGGCCAAGAGCAGAACCAAAGCGACACCAAGGCCGATCAACAGTTTTTTCATCAGGGGTTCCGTCCTTCAGGCAGGGGGCTGTAGCGTTTTCGGTCGGGGGCATCGCCATATCCCAATCGGGCTTCAGATCGAGACTGCGGATCATAAGCCTCTGCTTTTGATCGCGCAAATGTACTGGCGCAAACCGACCTCCCTTTACCGAGGTTTCGTAACCGATGACACATATCGTACCGAAATACAGGTGCATTCCCTCGGTTGCCCGGTCTTGCGGCCATCAAACAATCGTATAAGGACGACGCCGTAAGGCCTTTTCTACCAGGGCCTTCCAGCTATAATATGTCACGGTTGGGTTGGGGAAAGTTATTGAAACTGAAATCGTTTTTTCCGAACGATCCGTCTGGTGAAGCCGCTCCTTGCGATGGGCGGTCACCTGATCGCTCGGGCAACAATTCGGTTTCCCGCTCCGCCTCCTCCGGCAGCAGCAGTGGGGCCGACCCCTCGGGCGAAGACGGCGGGCCAACGGGCCTCAACCCGGAGCGGGCACTGTTGGAGGCGCTTACGGCGAGCGCGCCTTTTGCAATCCTGGTCGTGAACAACGAAGGCCTGATCGAAAAGGCAGGCGAGGCCTTTTGCCGGATGTTGGGCCAAGGTTTCGCCGACATTCTCGGCCGTCGGGCGACGGACCTGTTGTTCAGTGCCAACTCCCGTGAAGAAGCCATGCTCCACCTTGAGCAATTGATTCGCGACCCGGCGGAAGAAACCCTGGAGACTTGGCCGCTTGATGCCTCTGGCACGCCGAAGAAGATTCGCTGGGACACGCGCCCGATCGATGGCCTGTCGGGCCCCTTGCTGCTGATGATCGGTCAGGACGAGACAAAGCTCGATCAATTGACCACACGGCTTCGGGATACGGAGGCATCACTCAAGGCGTACCTCTTGCATCAGCATGATGTCTTGATGGAGTTGGATACCAAGGGCGTCATCCTGAGGACGTCCGGCCCCCTTGGAATCCTAAACAGGAAACCGGGAGAAATCCTGACCGGCAAAGCCTTAGCGGACCTGGCCGACGATACGACTGCCAAGACCTTGCGAGAGAGCCTGGCGTCCGTGGATCTTCTGACACCGGAGATCGAGACGGAAATCAGCTGGCCGGCCGGAGATCCCACCCATGGGGGCCAAAAGCTATCTCGCATCACAAAGCTGCATATCCGGGCCTTGTTCGATGCGAAAAGTGCCGTCACCGGCTATCAGGTGACAGGACGCGACATCACGCGGGAACGGCAGCTGGAACTGACCTGCACCCAGCTCCGCGAGAGGATAGCCGCGCAAGGGGTCAATCCTGGCAGTTGGCCCGGCAGTTGGTATGGCCCCTTGAGGGGGAGCGGCGGTGCGGAAAGCGGCGATGGTGATCCCGCAATGGATCGACAGGCCCAACTGCTGGCCCATGCGGAAGAAGTCGCCCGTTTCGGCCACTGGTATTGGGACATCAAGGAAGACCGCCTGTTCTGGTCCATGGAAGCCTGCCGCCTGAGAGGGCTGATCCCAGACAATAAGCCGGTCCCGTTGGAGACCGCGCTCGGCAGTTTCCATCCGGAAGATCGGCACCGCATTTCAAAGGCGTTACGGGATGCGGCTGACAGTGGGGAGCCCTTCGCTTTCGAGTCCCGATTGGTGCATACGGATGGTTCCGCACGCCACGTTTCCTGCCGCGGAGATGCCGAAAAGGACCTGTCCGGCGCGGTCATCGGTCTTTTCTGCGTTTTTCAGGACGTCACAGAATCAAAAGAAACCGAACGCCAGCTTCGCCAGGCCAAGGAAGAAGCCGAACAGGCCAACCAATCCAAGACCGACTTCATGGCGCGCCTCAGCCACGAATTCCGTACGCCCTTGAACAACATCATCGGCTTTTCGGAGTCCATCTCGATGGAGATCCTGGGCCGCATGGAACCGCCCGCCTATCGCGATTACGTCGAGAACATCCTGGAATCGGGCAAAGACCTCGTGCGTTCGCTCGATCAGCTGACCGATGTCAAACTGCTCGAGGATATCCTTCAGCGCGAGGAAAGTTCCTATCGCGATCTGGTCGAATTGTCGCCGGACTTGATCTGCATCTGTACAAATGGCCGGATCAAGCTGATCAACTCCGCCGGGGCGGGCATTCTTCGGGCATGGTCGGCGGATGATCTCAAGGGCCGACAGTTGAGCGACTTCGTCTTTGCCGAATCTCGGGAAGGTCTGAAAATCGCCCTCCGGTCACACGGCCAGCAGAAACGCCGGATCCCGATCACCTTCTTGACCATGACCGGGCAGCAGGTCGCGCTCGAGGTTTCGGCAGTGGCCCTGAAGAACGAAGACTTCGAAGGCATCATGATCGTGGGCCGCGACGTCACCGACCGGAACACCGCCCTTGAGACAGCCATCGCGCGCGAAAAGCGCCTCCAGGCTGTGATGGATTCAGTATTGGATGCCATTGTCACGATGGACGTGGAAGGCGTTATCCAGGACTGCAACTCGGCGGTGGAGCGGATTTTCGGCTATCGGCCCGAACAATTGATCGGCTCCAACATCTCACGGCTGATGCCGCCCGACCACGCCGAACGCCATGCCGAGTACGTCCAACGCTACATCAATACAGGTGCCGCCCAGGCCATGTTCCGGGGACGGGAACTGACCGCGTTGCACCGGGACGGCACCGAAATACCGGTGATGATCACCCTTTCGGAGGTCTTTGACGCATCGAAGCGCCTTTTCACCGGGGTGATCCGGAATTTGAGTGAAAACAAGCAGCTCTCCGAGAAGGTCCGCTATCTGGCGAACTACGACTCCGCCACCGACCTGCCCAACCGGGCCCTGGTGGAAGACCGGATCAGTCAGGCCATTGCTTTCGCCAACCGAGCCGGGCGGGAAGTCGCGGTTCTGGCCTTTCAGATCAACGAGTTTTCGATGGTCACCGGCACCCTCGGCCACGGCGGAGGCGACGACATGTTGCGCCAGATTTCGGAACGCCTGATGGGCTGTATCCGGCCGGCTGACACGGTCGGTCGGACGGGCACCAATGAATTCATGATCATCGCTGCCAACCTGGCGGCTACGACAGACGTCAATTTCATCGTTGATCGGGTCAATCAGGCCATGGAGAAACCGCTGATCGTTCGGGATCAGGAAATCCATGTCACCTGCGCCAGTGGGGCCAGCCTTTATCCGAAGGACGGCGAACGGCCCGAAGAATTGCTGCGGAACGCAACAACAGCACTCAACGTTGCCCGACCGCTCGGCGCGGGTGCCTTTGGTTTCTTCGATACCGCCATGACCGCCGAAGTGGCCGAGCGTCTGACGCTCGAGCGGGATCTGAAACACGCGATCGAGCGCGAAGAATTCAAACTATACTACCAACCGCAGATGGATCTGGTAACGGGCCGGGTCATTGGGGCCGAGGCCCTGGTCAGATGGCAGCATCCGCGCCTCGGCTTCGTCATGCCGAACCGCTTCATCTCGGTGGCGGAGCAAACCGGCCAGATCATCGAAATCGGCAACTGGGTCATGCGCGAGGCGGTTCGCCAGCAAAGTGCCTGGCGGGATCAGGGAATTGACTCGCTTCGGATCGGGATCAACCTTTCCGCCCGCCAGTTCAGGGACAATCAACTGCTACCCAACATCGAGAGTGTCCTGAAAGAGAGCAACCTCGATCCGGGCCTGTTTGATTTCGAACTGACCGAAAGCCTCCTGATGACAGACACCGACGGTGCCGTGGAAACGGTTCGGGCGCTGAAGGATATTGGTGTCTCGGTCTCGGTCGATGATTTTGGGACCGGGTATTCCTCTCTGGCCTACCTCAAACGGTTCAAGGTCGATACCTTGAAGATCGATCAGGCCTTTGTGCGCGAGATCGACACCTCCGGCGATGACGAGGCGATCGCCACAGCCGTGATCTCTCTCGGCCATAGTCTCAATCTGAATGTCATCGCCGAAGGGGTCGAACATATGGGCCAGGTCGAGGCCCTGCGGGCCCATGATTGCGACGAAATCCAAGGCTATATCCTGAGCCGCCCCCTGCCGGCGGAAGAATTCGCTGCCGCGCTGCCACAAATTTCCTTGCCCGACTCAACGACAATTAACCCATCTGAATAGTTGGTTATTGGTGGCCGTCGTAAGAATTAAGCCAGGGAATGCGGACTCCAGCCAGGCCGCCTTAAAGCCACAAAAATACTGTAAAATCTGAGATTTCAATGCCATGTCGGAATCCCTTTGACTCGAACGCTCATGGGTATAGGCTATTTGCCTATTGGTTCGAGGGGTCTTTAAGCGGGAGGGGTCGCTTAAAGATGAGAGCCGTTGAACGCCGAAAAAAGCGGACTTTTAGGCCCGACAAACCTTAGGTCCGACATACAAGGAACAACAGAAATGGGCGTTGGACCGGCAGATGACGGCGCGAACGCACCTTTGCGCAATGGGATGCGTGCTCTGATCGCACTTGCAGCAGTGACACGGGAAGGCCCGGTACTTCTGGATGCCATGGAGACAGCTTTTGCCTTTGTCGAGGCCAGAAGCGACGAGCTTCAGGCGCACGGCCCGAAAAAGCGGGACGGCAAGAGGGCCTGCTGTGCCTGGCTGCATGTCCAGGCGACGGCTTTGGAAATCCTGGCGGTTTCCGAACGAGCCCGGCTGGATCTGACAAGCGATCAACAACGACTCCTGATCCAATGCTTGAAGGGAACAACGCAGACCGGCGACGCATCGAGCGGCCAGGCCAGGGGTCGTTTGGAAGTGCTGGAAAGCTCGCTCTTCCGAGACCTGATGACCGGGCAAAACTTCGACGACCTGCTGGCGGCCGACGGGCTGGCCGGGGGTGAGATGGGGGTCGAAACGGGCGACAGCATTCACGCCGGTGCCTTGTTGTCGCGCAGCATGACGACGGCGGCACGGGATGGTCTGCGTCTGGGCCTCACCGATGCCGGTCTGGATTCAAGCCTGTTCAACTTTGGCATGGGCTTGATGATCGCTCTGGAGACGCATGACGCTACGGCGCGATGGATGGCCGGGGAAGACCTGTTTGCGCCTGCCCGCGTGCCGACCCAGCTGATTTGAAAGCGGTAATCCGTTATTTCGCCGCCTGAACAACAAGATCATTGATCTCATCATCCAGCTTGCCCGAGCAATGAACGGTCCCTCCGGCCATGGGGTCGATGGGAAGGATCACGACCTCGAACCGGACCTGATCGACCAGCATGTCGCCCATGTTTTGTGGACGACCGAAAGGTCCGAAGCCCCCGCCGCCCCGAAACAGGTTTTCAAGATACCAGGCACCGCGCCCCGGGCCTTGCGGTGCCCTTGCGGTCAAGGCACCGGCCATACGGGCGAAGACCTCTTGGCAGAGGGCCGCTGAAGGCTGATCAAGGCGATCACGCAGACTGAGATAGGCGGTCCCCCGGCGCGACCGCCAATCATAGATGGCCCCGGATGCGATGGGCCCCTCGGCATAGCCCGCCGCTTCCAGGCGCCGGGCAACCAGATCCAAATCCAGTTTCAGGCGAAACAGCCCCATATCAAAAAGCGTCGCCGGCTGATCCATCAACCAGGGCAGAATATCCTGGATAGGGCGTTCCTCTGCGGACGGCGGCGGGGCAACTCGCGCAGTCTCGGCAGGCTCTGCTGCGGTGCCGGTGTTTGAAGCCGCAAGCAAGAGACCCGCGAGGCCCGCTCCTGAGACGCTGTACCGCCACCCCCTTTTTAGGAAAGCCCCGAACCCGGTCACGCTTCGCATTTAGCCTCCTCTTCTTCGGGCCTGTCTCCAAACTTACCGGAGACATTGTGACCCTGTTGAGAATGGATGTTAACACGAAATCGCTTCAGCGAGAAAAAAGCACAACAAAAGCCGCGCCCACCAATCCGGTGAGCGCGGCTTTCGAAACTGGACTGCCGAGGACATGGCCCCCGGCTCAGCGACAGAGCGCTGGGCTGAGCTTAGCCCTGCCGGGTTTTGCAGCGCGGGTTGCGCTTGTTGATCACATATACGCGGCCCCGGCGGCGCACGACGCGGCAGTTCTTATCGCGGGTCTTGGCCGACTTCAGGGAATTTCTGACCTTCATGGTCCCGATCCTTCGTACTTCAAAGCGTTTGGCTTACGTCTAAGCGCCTGGTTTTCAAACGCAAAGGCTATCACTGTCTGCGCCGGGGATGCCTTCCGCCGGTGCGGGAAGGCGCGAACATACGGATTGGTAAAGTACCTGTCAATGCGCCAAGGGGGCTCTAGAGCCTGATCGAAGAAACCCGAATCACCGGTGGTGATCCGGCTTTCTTCGT
>JBMYSY010000019.1:0-79320 GCA_049603795.1 Magnetovibrionaceae bacterium | reverse complement strand
GCTTCGAAAGCGGCTTGTCGCTGCTATTGCGCGGCTTTCCGGGCGGCGATGGCTGTCTCGGCGGCCCTGCCCTGGACTTCGGCCAGATGGTCAAAACGCTGTGTGAAGACGCCCAGGCCTAAAGTCTGGGAGCGCAGGTCGTTAATCAGATCGTGCATCTCGCTGGCCGGGATCTGCACGGTGACCTGATCCCAACCCGGCCACCCGTCCCGGGCATCGAAACCTAAAATCTGCCCACGCCGGCCCGAGATCAGCCGCTGCACCTTCGATGTCGATTCGTTGGGGATCAGAATGTCCACGAGTTGGATCGGTTCCAGCAAGACCGGCTGGCAGTCCGCCATGCCGGCCTTCAGGGCCGCAAAGGCGGCCTTTCGGAAAGCCATTTCCGACGAATCGACACTGTGATGCTGGCCATCGGTCAGGGTCACGACCAGATCGACCATGGGATAACCGCCAAGCGGACCGGCTTGCAGGTACTCCTTGGCCCCCGCTTCCACCGCCGGAATGAAGCTGCGGGGGACAGCGCCCCCGGTGACACTGTCTTTGAAGACAAAGCCGCTGCCACGGGGAAGAGGCTTGATGTCCAGATGGACATCGCCGAATTCGCCGTGTCCACCGGACTGCTTTTTGTGCCGGGCATGGCTGGCGGTTCCCTTGCGGATGGTCTCCTTGTATGCGGTTGCGGGGGCGCGCGTTGTAACCTCGATGCCAAAGCGGTTTTTCAGGCGATCAAGGGCAATCCCCAAGTGCAGGCTTCCCTGACCTGACAGGATCAGCTCGCCCGTTTCGCTATTGGATTCGGCGACCAAAGATCTGTCCTCTTCGCAGATCTTGGCCAGAGCCGCCGTCAGCTTGACCTCGTCCGATTGGCTCTGCGTGCCGAGTGCCAGGGCATAGAGTGGGCTTAACGGTGCGGGCCAGTCCACCCGATGGATGCCCTGTTCTGTCAGCAGTTGGCCGGTTGATGCCCCTTCCAGCCGCCCAAGGGCAACGATGTCGCCTGGCCCTGCCGCCTCGACCTTGTCCAAACGGCTACCGAAGGGCCGAAACAGGCCGCCGACCCTGCCCTGGCGCAGTGTGATGCCATCGGCCAGGGGGCCGCGCCAGACCCGGGCAAAGCTGAGCTTGCCCTGCTGGCCCGCATTCAAGGTCTTGAACACGCTGGCCATGGCACCCTGGTCGTCCGGAATACCAAGTCTTTCGGTGCAGCGGTCGAGCCCCGGTGCCTCGTGGCGTAGAAGCTTCAACACCCTGTTCAGGCCGTGTTCCTGTTCCGCAGACCCGAACAGCACCGGCACGATCAGATCCTCTGCCAAGTCCTTGGTCAGATTGTCGTATATCTCGTCTGATCCAGGCGTCACATCCTCCAACAGTTCTTCCAGCAGCCTGTCGTCAAAGTCGGCAAGGCGTTCCAGCATCTCGGACCGCGCTTCTTCCTCGCGGCTCGACAGGCTGTCCGGCAGGTTGATCAGGGCGGAGGGTTTGCCTTCTTCATAGCGGAAGGCTCTTTCGCTGACCAAATCAACGAAGCCGACAACCTCGGAGCCCTCCCGGATCGGCACCTCGCGCAGCACCAGAGGGCGGGATGAGACGGCTTGAAGAGCCTCCAACATGGCCTGGACACTTCCGCCGTGGTCAATCTTGTTGATGAAGATTGCGTGGGGCATGTCGTGGTCATCGAGAAACTTCAAAAGCGGATAGACCGTCAGCGCCTTCGCAGGGTCGGGTTCACAGACGACGATGGTCATGTCGGCGACCATCATCGCAGAGCGGGCTTCCTCCGCCAGTTCGATCGAGCCCGGACAGTCCAGAAAGCACCAGGATTCCTCCAGATACGCCGCATGGGCAATATTGACCTCTGTGCTCATGGCGCGCTTGCGGGCTTCTGGGCTGGCATCGCCAAGCGTGCTGCTATCCTTCACTTTGCCTTTTCGATGCAGTGTGCCGGAACGATGGAGCAGGGCTTCCAGCAATGTGGTTTTGCCGGACTGATAGGGGCCGACGAGGGCCGCGACACGTGTGTCTGCGCCCTTGGTTCCTTCTTTCTGAGACCGGGACATGAGGTTGACCTCCCTTAGGCGGACGTTTGATCGCCCGTTGTTTTGACCGGAGGAGGCCTCATTGTTCTTCACCGGAACGCCACCCCCGCGTTCGAGTGCGCCGCCGGGTCTGCTTTGGCCCAGATCGACCTGAGTAGCCTAAACCCGCCCGCGATTTGATCCAAGGAATTTAGCCGGTTTTTGCCCCCCGGTATGATCCCACAGCCAATCTTTCCCGAGGATCTTCTTTCCCGGGTCCTATCTTTCCCAGGGCGGCGTCGGGTGAAAGTGTTCGATCAGGAAATCCACAAAGGCTCTGACTTTCGGGCTCAAGTGCCGCCCCGGCTGGTAGACCGCATAGATGCTGGTGGGTTCGGGTGCAATCCAATCATCCAGCACGCTGATCAGGCGCCCCTCGCGCAGTTCCCGCGCCATCACGAATTTTGCCAGACGGACGAGACCGACGCCTTCGATCGCGGCGGCAAGCAAGGCCTCCGAGTTATTGCCTTCCAGATTGCCGGCGATCTCGACCCGGCGAATGGATCCATCCGCTTGAACAAAATCCCAATTGTTGAGGGTCGAATTAAAGCTGAACCGCAGCGCATTGTGGTTTTTCAGATCGTCTGGCGTGCGTGGCATTCCGACCCTCTCCAGATAGGCCGGAGCTGCCGCGATGACCCTGTGGTTGGGGGCCAATTTCCGGGCGATCATGCTTGAATCCGCCAGGGCCGCAATGCGGATCGCGACGTCGATCCCTTCTTCAACGATGTCGGCGACGCGATCGGTCAGATAGAGGTCGCAGTCCACGTCCGGATAGCGTTCCAGAAAGGCGGGAATGAGCGGCGCAATGAACCTTATCCCAAAGGAATTGGCCGCGTTGACCCTGAGTGTCCCGCGCGGGGAGGCCCGTTCACTGGTGGCGGCCAGTTCGGCTTCCTCGATATCGGCCAGAATCCGCTTCGCGCGCTCATGAAAACCACTGCCGACGTCCGTCAGGCTGATCCGCCGCGTGGTCCGGTTCAGAAGCCGAACACCCAGCCGGTCTTCCAACCGACCGATCTGTTTGGAAACCGCGCTTGGGGTTTGGCGCAGGGCCTTGGCGGCAGCGGAAAAACTGCCGGCCTCCACCACGCGGACAAAAACCGCCATCTCTCCGGCCTGATCCATCGGATGCAACCTTTTCTCATTTGTGCCTCATGGGAATAAATATTGTTCCGAATATCCGGATTATCAATTCAAAAGAAGGCAATTATGGTCTTATCAACAGCGGGACACACCGCCCAGAAACACCAGCCCATCGGAAACCCAGATCTTTAACCCTTAGGCCCTGAAGGAGGTCACACCATGCAGATGAATACTTCCCCGACCATCCGCCAAAGCGATATCGAAGCCGCGATCAAAAGCGCTCGTGCGCACCGCTCCGAGGCTCTGGGCGACCTGATCAGCAAGGCAAAAGCCAGGATTTCCGAAATTGTCCATGGCAATGCCGCAGCTACCGGCACCACCGCATAAAAATGAAGAAGGGGAACCGGCATCTTGCCCGTTCCCCTTCAACCCGCCCGGAAGTACCGGATCTGTTTTTTTTGTTTTGATCGTTTTTCGTTTTTATTGGCCGCTTGAGCGGCAATGCCTCTCCCCCCTCGGACTCCCTTCGCGGGTTTTTGGCCCTTCGGAGGCAGAATTCAGCTGATCCCTGTTGACCGACGACTTGGCCCGGGTTTGGTCCCGGGCCTTTTTTTGGGACCAGGGCAAACTTGGTCAGGCGGCAACCATGCCGACCGTGTCGCCAAACCCAAGCCGTGCGGCCTTGACGGCGGCGTGGGTGCGGTTTCGGGCACCCAGAGCTGTCATCACAGCGGACAGGTGGATCTTGACCGTCGGTTCGGACAGATTCAGATCGCGGGCGATTTCCTTGTTGGCCTTACCGGCGACCAGCAGGTCCAGCACCTGACGTTGACGAGGGGTAAGGCGGACCCGTTCTCGTGCGCGCTTGCGCATCACCTCGGCGAAAGCTTCCAGGCAATCGGTATCGTCGTCGAGAGTGTTCAGCAGGTGGATGAGGCCTTCGCGGGTCGGCACCATGCCGCCGTCGGCGGCGAGGTTGTCCGAATAGGCGTTCTGGCGATTCAACAGCTGTTCCATATGGGTGCCCTCCATCTCGGTCAGTGTAGTCGGTCGTTTGTATTGTTCAGGCCTGTCCGGGATGCTGGACAAACGTCGTGAACACGATTTCGTAACACTTGGTGCAGATGGCGTGCCAACTCTTGAAACACTCGTTTCATTCCCGGTTTTCCGGGGTTTTTGAGGAATCCGAGACGGCCTACTCCTCCGCCTGGAGGGGGGTTGGCGCATTTTGCGTGTCAATTTGACACTCAGTTTGAGAAGTTCTGTCAAAATGACAAAATTATTCGACCCTGCTCATCCGATTGTCTGAGGCTTCGCCCCAGGCTTCCAGAAAGCCCAGTAGATGCGGCCGTTCGGCACCTTCACCCTGGATCAGGGCAATCACATCGGCGATGGCCCGGTCGTGGGCCTCGCCACTTAACCGACCGGTCAAGAGCGCCCAGCGCAGATAGACAAGATAGGTGTTAAGCACATCCGTTTCGCAATAATCCCGGATGTCATCGATCAGCCCATCGTCAAAGAGTGCAGCCACATCGCCGCCGCTTGTGCCGAATTTTCCCGGCGCGCCCAGGATCGCCGCCACCTCGTTCAGGCGAAGGCGTGCCGAGGCCCCGTAGTCGGACAAGACTTCGATCAGGTCGCAGTGCCAATCCTGGGCATAGCGGCTCTGGTAATTCTCCCACTTGTTTGGACCGGATTGGAATAACACGCCTGCCGAAAGTCCGTGGGCCATCGCCCGGTACTTGATCACCGGCAGGTCGAAGCCCCGCCCGTTGAAACTGACCAGCCGGGGTTGGTGCTTGTTGATGAAGTTGAGAAAGCCTTCGACCAGTTCGGCTTCGGACGAGTCTGTTTTGCCTCCGGAGCGCACTTCTTGAAGAAAATAGCGCTCTTGGGGGCCGTCCCGTTCGATCTCGGCCAAAAGGAAACTGATGCAGACGATTTTGTGGAAGCACTGGCGAGGGAAGGCGTTTCGGCCCTGGGTGACCTCCAGGTGATAACGCTCCAACTCGTCCCGCCGTGCGGTAACGTCCGGGTCGTCGAATCCGGTCAGGTTCGGCACCGCGTCGGTGTCGGGAACGGTCTCGATATCAAAGACCAGCAGGCTCTTGTGATACATTGCTCAAGCGGGCTCCCTTGCCTTTCCTTGAGGCCGCCTCAAGTGGTATGACGAGGCTTCGTTAGATTTCACCAATCCCATCCCTTTTTCCAGGACAGACCACGATGAAGAACCTCGGCCAGATGATGAAGCAAGCGCAGCAGCTCCAGACCAAGATGGCGGAGATGCAGGACCAGATGGCGGAAATGGAGGTCTCGGGCGAAGCCGGGGCGGGCATGGTCCGGGTCACCCTGAACGGCAAGTCCGAAGTGAAGCGTGTTAAAATCGATCCGACGCTGTTCAACGGCGACGACGTCGAAGTGGTCGAAGACCTGATCGTCGCCGCTTTCACAGATGCCAAGACCAAGGTCGAGGTGGAGATGAAGGATCGCATGGCCGAATTGACCGGCGGCCTGCCTCTGCCCGAAGGTTTCAAGTTGCCTTTCTGATTTCCCATGGCCGATATCGATCAGCTTGTGCAGATGATGGCGCGTCTGCCGGGGTTGGGGCCCCGGTCGGCCCGGCGCTGCGTGCTGCACATGCTGAAAAAACGCGAGACCGTGATGGCCCCCCTGGCGCGCACGCTGACCCAGGCACTGGACGACATCAAGGTCTGCCCCACCTGCGGTAATCTCGACGTGATCGAGCCCTGCCACGTCTGCAGGGATCCCCGACGGGAAGACCAGACCATCTGCGTTGTCGAGGACGTGGACGACCTCTGGGCCATGGAACGCACCGCGGGGTTCCGTGGCCGGTTCCATGTGTTGGGCGGTGTGCTGTCGGCCTTGGACGGAATCGGCCCGGATGAGTTGGCGGTGACGCCATTGCTGGAGCGTTTGGCCGAAGGGGCGGTATCTGAGGTTATCCTGGCTCTGAGCGCCACGGTCGATGGACAGACGACAGCGCACTACCTGGCGGAACGGCTGGCCGAGGCCCATCCCGATCTCACGGTCACCCGCCTGGCCCATGGGGTGCCTGTCGGCGGTGAACTGGACTACCTGGACGAGGGCACCTTAAGCGCGGCCCTCAAGGCGCGGCGCCCGATATAGGGCTCTTAAGTGACGAGGCCTGGTTTCGGCGGTCGTTCGGAACGCGGTCTCCCAATCGCCCAATCCTGGCATCTCTCTTGCTGTATATCCGATATGAAAAAGTTTTTTCTCATTTCGGTAACGGGGCTCTCGCTTGGTCTCTCCTCGACGGTCTTGGCCTCGACGGTCTTGGCCGCGCCGGTTATGGCAAAGGAGAGCTTTCAGGAGGCCCATGCCTGCCTGGCCGAGAACATCTATTTCGAGGCGCGTGGCGAGCCGGTGATTGGCCAGATCGCAGTGGCCCAGGTCACGATGAACCGCGCCGCCTCCAGCCGGTATCCCGATAGCGTTTGCAAGGTCGTCCATCAGCCCTACCAATTCAGCTGGACGCTTGAAAAGCAGCCCGGCGAACGGGAAGAGGGTGCCTGGCACGAGGCCAGACGGATCGCCTTTCTGGCCCTTGCCGGTCAGTTGCGTGATCCGACAATGGGGGCCACGCATTACCATGCGGACTGGATTGAGACGCCAAAAGGTTGGCTCTCCGGCGGCCTCAAGCAGACGCTGCGGATCGCCGGGCACCTTTTCTTCAAGTAACAAAAAAGCCCCCCGAACCATCCCGGTTCGGGGGGCTTTTCGGTTTGGGCGCGACGCGCGCGATCAAGCCGAAAGCGCCAGTCCCGGCTCGAAATCGCCGAAGGATTCCATGGTCCGGAACAGGCCTTCGCCAAGGGTGGTTTCCGCCGTGAAACCAAGCGCGCGCTTGGCCCGGTCCGGTGCACCCAGCGATTGGCGGATGTCACCGGCGCGCGGGGCC
This sequence comes from Magnetovibrionaceae bacterium, assembly GCA_049603795.1. Lineage (GTDB taxonomy): Bacteria > Pseudomonadota > Alphaproteobacteria > Rhodospirillales > JBMYSY01 > JBMYSY01. The sequence goes on along the minus strand of JBMYSY010000019.1, from coordinate 72,216 downwards.
GCCCGGGTGACGTTGATGTGGCGGCGGGAGATGATGCCGATCAGGTCTGCAAGCATGGCGATTGACGTCTGCCGACCGGTGCAGACGTTGAACACCTGCGGCCGTGGCTCGGCCTTTTCCATGGCAAGGCAAAGGCAATCGACAACATCGCCCACATAGACGAAGTCCCGCACCTGGGAGCCGTCACCGTAGAGGGTTACCGGCAGGCCCTGGCGAATGCGGTCCATGAAAATCGAGATAACACCGGAATAGGGCGATTTCGGATCCTGGCGGGGGCCGTAGACATTGAAGAAGCGCAAACCGACCGAGGCGACATCGCGAACCAGGGCACCGGCCCGCGCGTGGTATTCGCAGGCCAGCTTGTCCGCGCCATAGGGGGTGATCGGGCTTGGTGTTGCGCTTTCGGCGAGCGGAATTTCTGCGGAGTCACCGTAAACGGCAGCCGAGGAAGCATAGACCACCTTTGGCTTTTTACCCTCGGTCTTTGCGGCCTGGTCCAGGATGGAAACGGTGGCCGACAGGTTGATGGCATGGGTGCCCTGCCAATCCCGCACCGATTCCTCGACCGAGGCAACGGCTGCCAAATGGAAAACCCCATCGACCTCTGCCATGGCGACCTTGAGGGCCGCTTTATCGCGGATGTCGGCTTCGATGAATTCGGATTCCGGGTTGATGTTTTCGCGCTTGCCGGTCGAAAGGTTGTCGATAATGCGCACACGATGGCCGTCGCCGATCAAGCGGTCGACCAGATGGGAGCCGATAAAGCCTGCTCCGCCGGTGACAAGATATAAAGACATGCTGTGAACTCCGGGACTGTTGGGGGATGAGACCTGCCATGTGCAAAGGACCGGCCAAGTGCGCGGGCTCTGAAATCCGCCGGTGAGGCCGCCCTGCGGGCTGTTTTCATCTCAGTCTGCAGTCGCTTTTCGCAACTTGGGTTTTCAAAATGAGAGCCCAGGCCATCGAGGTCCCGATTTTCCCCACTTGGCGCATGGCATGCCGGTTGCTGTTCCTCTCCCCGACAAAAGTTCGAGGAGAATGCCCGTGTCGATCCAGCCAACCCGCCCCCTCTGGCTTCTGCTGGATTCCGCCAAGGCCGGCGGAATCGAGAGCCATGTCTATGAACTCAGCCTTGCCCTGTCAGAGCGGGGCTTTCCCGTTGAAGTGATCTTCCTGCAGGACCATGGCGACCACCCGCTGAAATCCCGCCTAACCGGAGCAGGAGTCCCCTGGCGTTCGCTTGGTGGTCCAAGGACCCTGGCACCCGCGCTTCGTCGGGAAAGGCCAGGCCTTGTTCACACCCATGGCTACAAGGCCGGTATTCTGGGCCGAATGGCCTGTCGGCTTCTGGGAATACCCTGTTGTTCGACTTTTCATTCGGGCGATCCCGGGGCGGGGCGGGTTCGGCTTTATACCACACTGGATCGTCTGACAGCGGGTTGGGCACCGGTCATGGCGGTGAGCGATGCCATCGCCGAAGACCTCGGTGGGTGCCCGGTGCCGCCCAACTTCATCGCGCCGCCCCAACCGGTCGGACCAGGCCGCAGCATCGCCTTCGTCGGTCGTTTTGCCGAAGAAAAGGGTGCCGACCTCTTGCCCTCCCTGGCTTTGGCTCTGCCGCATCGGGCCTTCAGGGCTTTTGGTGATGGCCCTCTTTACCGCGGGGTTGTCCGGGCCGGGCCGCCCAATCTTCTGTTCCAGGGGGCCGTGGCCTCGATGGAAAACCATTGGGACGGCATCGGGCTTTTGGTCATGCCGTCGCGCGCAGAAGGCCTGCCCATGGCGGCCCTCGAAGCCATGGGCCGCGGTATTCCCGTGGCGGCCTTCGGTGTGGGTGCCCTGCCGGGGCTTCTGGACCAGGGGCGGGGATGGGCGGTCGAGCCGGGGAATACCGCCAGCCTCGTCCAGGCCCTGAACGCCTGGGACAAAGAACCGCCCGACGCCCGAGCGCAGCGGGCGGCCAAGTGCCGGATCAAGGTATTGGCCGATCATTCTCCCGAGGCTGCGCTTTCGGTCATTCTGCCTGTCTACGAAAAGGCTGGATTGCTAGCCGCGCCAGCTTCCCTCCGGGGGCAGGCGGCATGATCAATCGCCGCTCCCTGCTTCTGGTTGGCGCGGTATTCGCGCTGGCCAACGCCTTCATCAATCCGGTGCAGCAAAGCGTCTTGAGCGAAGGATACGTTGACGCGGCCCTGCAGGCCTTCGGGTTGAACGGGGTCGTATTGGGGGCTGCGGCCTTGGGGTTGACCGCCCTGGCCCGATCTCGCGACGAGACCCGGGCGGACGCCCTTGATTGGATTTTTGCCTTTATCTTGATGGCCCTGTTGTTGGTGCCGCTCGCGACGGCAGCCTGGGTCGGGTTGGCGGCCTATATGGCCGCGAGCCTCGCGCACTTGCGCCAGGGCATCAGCCCCTGGGGCCGAGCAGGTTGCCTGATCTTGTTAAGTCTTGGCCTGCGCGAGCCGGTCTCGCGGATGCTGTTCAGTTTTTTCGGCGAAGGTGTGCTGACCTTTGACGCCCTGGCGACCGCTGCAGCGCTGAAGATCATCGGCCAGGCGGCCCTGACCCAGGGCAACATGATCACCGGCGGTTCGGGTCACGAGCTCTTGGTGCTGTCGGGCTGCAGTTCGTTCCGGAACCTGTCTTTTGTCCTGCTCGCCTGGTTCGCCCTCAGCCGTTTCCTGGTTGTCCGCGCGGGCGTGCGGAGTGGCAGCAGGCCCGATTGGATCGTCGGCGCGGGACTGTTTGTCGCCATGATCGGGGTGAACGTGGCGCGCCTTGCCGTCATGGCTCAAGGCCCCGAAGCCTATCAATTTTTCCACGACGGACCGGGCACACAGGTGTTCGAAGGTGCTCAGGTCCTACTTGTCGGAGGTGGCGTCTATGCGACCCTTGCCCTATCGAAGCGGAATGGTTTCGACCCTGCTGGTCGGACTGGGCCTGATCAGCCTCGGCCTCAAACTGCTGAGCACTGTTCAAACGCCTGAGGACCACGGGCGAGATTTGACCCGGCTGGCTGTCGGCATTCGTGATCATGGTCGGGGCCTGGCCCTGCTGGACCGGGCGAACCTCACCCGGGAAGGTGCCTATCAGGCTCTGTTGGTCGGCCGTGCCGACTGCGATGGAGCCCTGGCTTTGGTGCCCTTGTACCGGAACGCGGAGGGCGTGGTGCTGCTGGAACGATTGAGCGCCGGGCGCGCCCGGACAAGCTTTCTGCTGGGCGACAGGATGTACGACCACTTCCCGGCCGTCCGGCTCTGGTGGCAGTCCCTGACAAGCCGTTTACCGGGTACCGAAAAGGAACCCCTGCCCCTTCTGGGGCTTGCCGAATTCGGCGATTGCCATGTTACGGACGATCTGCGCCAAACCCTTCGCCTCGCATTCGCAGACTGAGAAAACCTCGGGCCCATTCGCAATCTGCAACGAGGCTCGGAAACAAAGAATCTTCATAAGGCATTGCAATAAAACGAAATTATTTCAGCCCTCCCTGCGGCACAGCCCTTGCTGCCTGTCTCCCGTCTAGAGCGCGATGCGTCATTTCCGAACCACTTCGTGATTCTGAATTGGCGCTGAATCGCCCTCTAAACAACTGAATAGAGACTGATTCAGGCCAAACGCCGGGTCACGAGAGTGACCCGACATTCGACCATCAGGCTCTAGACACGGATAAGGGAGACAAACCCATGAAGACCAGACAAAGGCTGATCGCGGCAGCACTGTGCTGTGCCGCAGGCCTGGGGGCTCCTTCGATGGCTTACGCCATCGACGAGGTCCCCGATAACCTTGTGAACCTGACGCTCGACCCCGAGCTCCTGGCCGATGTCCAGGAAGCCCTGCCCGAGAGTCGAAACGTCGACAGTTCCTTTCTCAACCCCGGCTATGACCCCAATGTCCGGCTGTCCGAAGACAGCCAGCTGGCCATTACCTTCATTGACGAAGGTGCCGGGTATCGCAACAGCCTCGGCTGGTTCTCCTTCGAGGACAACGCCTTCGACGGGCTCAGCCACGGTGCCATCGACCTGAACGGATCGGGCAACATTTCCTTGTCGGAATTGGATGCGCTTTCGGGTGTTTCCACCGGCCTGGTGTTTCCAAACGCATCCCGCCTTGGTGGCGGCGGTCAACTGCTGGCCGGTGATACCGCTGTTATCGGTGGCGGTACGGCGTCTCTTGCCGACGACGGATCGCTGTTTATGGAAGGCGGTACGATCTTCGAAGCCGGATCAAACATCGGTTTCTTCGTCGCCGCCAATGCCTGGAATGGCCGGGGCGTTCAGGGTGTCGACCAATGGGGTGACCCGAACGTCTACTACTCGGTCGACTTCCTGAATCCTGAGGCTTCCGCCGATTCCGTCTTTGGCGATACCAGCGACTATTCGCGCCATGTGGCGATGATGTTCGCTGATACGGGCAAAGACGAGATCATCATGGGGTTCGAGGATTTGAACCGCCTGGGCAATAGCGATGAAGACTTCAACGATGCGGTCTTCCTCGTCCGATCCAGTCCCGAACAGGCCATCAGTGGCAGCCAGATCGCGGTCCATTCGGCCCCGGCTCCGTCCCTTGGTGGCGGCTTGGGCACGATTGCCATGGGCTCGTTGCTTTCTGTCGGTTTCATCCGCCGCCGGACGTCTACCCAAAAGGAGGCCTGAGCCATGATCCGCACCCTCACCCGCATATCCAACCTCCCGGTGGGGGTGCGGCAGGCAGGCATTTTTGCCAGTGCTCTGGCGCTGTCCAAGGGCGTTTCATTCCTGATGGTTCCCATCACCACGCGTTACCTCTCGCCGGAAGATTTCGGGCGGCTGGATATTCTCCAGACCTTGGCGGACGTGGTGAGTTTGTTTATCGCTTTCGGCCTTGCGGATACCCTGTTCCGCTATGCCGGTGCCGCCCATTCCGAAGAGGACCGCAAGGCTTCGGCGGCCAATATTTTTTCCATCGCGCTGGTCATCGGTGCAGTTGCCCTCATCCTCGGCCAGATCGGCGCGCCGGTGGTGGCGGGCCTGCTGCCCGGCAATGTCAGCCTTTCCGATGTGCGCCTGATCCTGGGCAGCCTGGCCTATTCCGGTATTATCCTGGTGCCGCTCGGCTGGCTCCGCATGCAGGATCGCACCTGGGCCTATTTCGCCGGTTCTGCCGGCCGGACGGTCGCTCAGGCGGGACTGGCGGCGACCTTGTTGTCCCTTGGCTTCGGTGTCACCGGCTTCCTGGTTGCGGGCTTTCTCACGGCCACGGTCCTCGCCGTTGTTGTCTCTGTCCTGATGATCCGTGACGTGGGCCTGCGCTTCGACTGGCTTAAGAACCCGCTCTACGCCGCCTATGGCGCACCTTTGGTGCTGGCCGGTCTGGCGGGCTTTGTTTTGGGCAGCCTGGACCGCTGGATCCTGGCGGGAAGTGTCGGCGCGGCCCAAATGGCCGACTACGCGCTTGCTGCTAAATTCGGCCTGATGACCGCCATCGCCATTCAGCCCTTCGACATGTATTGGCTGCCCAAGCGATTCCAGGTGCTGAAAGCCGAGAACGGCGAAAAGCGCGCCGCCCGCATGGCCCTGTTCGGCGTCGGTGTCGCCTGCTTGGCTGCCTGTGGTGTTGCCTTGGCCGGACCCGTTGTCCTGAAACTGATCACGCCGGACGTTTACCACGGTGCAGCCCAATACGTGCCCTGGCTGGCTTTGCTGGCTGCCCTGCACGCCACGACGACCTTGTTGAACCTCGGGTGCCTGACAGGCGATTCGTCCAGACGCCTGATGATCGTTGATGGCGGGGCGGCGGCCGTGGCCCTGGTGGGTTACCTGACCCTGATCCCGGGTTTCGGTGCCTGGGGGGCGATTGTGGCCACCGGCCTTGCCCTCTCTCTCCGGCTGATCACCACGGTCGTCTGGGCCCAGCGGGCACACAGCCTCCCCTATGATTTCGTTCGCATGGGCCTGATGGGCGCAGGTGCGGTCGGCGTCGTCTGGATGCCGGTCTGAGGTTCGCCATGTTGAGCCGGATCACGCTTCCCCGTCTTCGGTTGAGCGACGTCTTTGTGCCGGTTTCCGAACTGGCGAACGGTCGGCTCGGCCAGGCCATCCTGGCCGTCATTGCAACCCTGGTGCTCGGCGTGGCCCTGGCCAAGGTCGGTCATCCGGTCGTCCTGGTCGCGCTGGGGCTGGCACCGGTCGCGATCGTCATGGCCCTGGTAAAACCCTTCTGGATGGTATTGGCCTTCGTGGTCTTTTCCTTCTTCCGGCTGCACGAGGTTTTCCCTCAGCTCTACCCGCTCCGCATACCGCAGTTGCTGGCACTCGGCACCTTGGCTTCGCTCGTCTGGAACTTGGCGAGTGGCAAATTGAAGGTCTATTGGAGCCGGGAACTGACGGCCTTCGGGGTCTTTTTCATCATCACCACCGTCGGTGTTTTCCTGGCCACAAACCGGGGCGATGCTCTCGGCAGTTGGTCCGGCACCTACGTCAAGATCGCCATCATGGTCCTGGCCATTGTCTGGCTGTCCTGCTCGCTGAAGGCCTTTCACCTGACCAGCCGCGTCATGATCGGATCCGGCCTGCTGGTCGCTGCCGTAACCCTGCAAAACAAAGCCCTGGGCATTGGCCTGGTGGAGGGGACGCGGGTGACGATCGGCCGGGATATCGGCTCCATGCTGGGCGATCCCAATGATTTGTCCCTGGTGTTGCTGTTTCCGGCGAGTTTCGCCTTGGCGCTGATGCTGACCAAGGGCATAGGCCGTTGGTCCAGGCTGCTCGGGCTCTTGGCCTTCATCGCCTTTGTGGCCGCCATCGTGGCAACGCAAAGCCGGGGCGGGTTGCTCGGGATCACCGCTGTCATGGGCGTCTATGCCTGGCGGCGGGTCAAAAACAAGGCGCTGTTGATCAGCGTCGGTCTTGCGGCCTTGTCCGTACTCTTCGTGTTGGCCGGCGTTTCCGACCGCGCGTCCGGCGGAGCCCATGAAGAGGGCATCGATGAATCCGCAATGGGGCGCATCCATGCCTGGGGTGCAGCCTTCAACATGGCCCTGGCCCACCCGCTGACCGGTGTCGGCCTGAACAACTTCCTTTCCAACTACTGGTCCTATTCAAGTTTCTGGGACGGAAAGAACCACGCGGTCCATTCCACCTGGTTCGGTGTCATGGCTGAGACGGGTTTTCTGGGCCTCGGTTGTTTCCTGACCATGATCGGCCTGACCATTCGTTCCGCCTGCCAATCCGTTTTCCTGCTGCAACCGGACCAGTCGGGCGAGGGGGCCTATGAACCAGAGGCCTACGCCCTCGCCCAGGCGGTCCAGTCGGGGCTCGCGGGCTTTATGGTCTCAGGGACTTTCCTGACCATGGGTTTCACCTGGCCGGTCTACATCCAATTGGCGCTTACCGTGGCGGTGACGCGCTATGCCCTCTCAGAACGCGAAAAGCGTTTGCGTTTCGCAAATCAAATCGCGGATCAAAGTCATTCAAGTCATTGATTTTACTTGAATAGCATTCTGGCCCATCTCCTGCACTTCCGGTCAACAGTTTCAAACGGATTGAACCAGTCAAAGGAGTTTTCTCATGTGTGGCATCGTCGGGGCCGTGAATGGCCATAACGTGCTGGACCATCTGATCGGCGGCCTGCAGCGCCTGGAATACCGGGGCTATGATTCATCGGGGGTTGCCCTGATGGGCGAAGGCCCGATCGAGCGCCGCCGGGCCAAGGGGAAGCTGGCCGCTCTCGAAAGCGTTCTCCAGAACCAGCCCGTCGCGGGGCGTGCCGGTATTGCCCATACCCGCTGGGCCACTCACGGCGCGCCGGTGACCGGCAATGCCCATCCCCATGTTGATGCCGAAGACAATCCCGGCGTTGCCGTCGTCCACAACGGCATCATCGAAAACTACGCGAGCCTGCGCTCTGAGCTGATGGCCGATGGCCATGTCTTCACCAGCGAGACGGATTCGGAAGTCATTCCCCACCTGATCGCGTCCTACCGCGCTGTCGGCCTGGATACCGATGAGGCCATCGAGCGCACGATCGAGCGCCTGGACGGCTCCTTTGCCCTCGGCATTCTTGTGGCTGGGGAAGAAGGCCGCATGTATGCCGCTCGCAAAGGCAGCCCCCTGGTTCTCGGTCATCGACCGGATGCCACCTTCATCGCCTCGGATGCCCTGGCGCTCGCCGACGTTACCGATCAGGTAACCTATCTGGAAGAGGGCGACCGGGTGATCCTGGAAGCTGGTTGGAACGAGATCCGCGATGAACATGGCAAGCTTCGCGCCCGACCGCGCCGCCGGTCGAATGCGAACGGTGCCAGTGTCGACAAGGGTGGTTTCCGGCACTTCATGATGAAGGAAATCCACGAACAGCCTGCGGCGATCCGTCGCACCGTCGCCGGTCTGATCGACCAGGCGGATGGGGAATTGCGGGCCACGAGCCTGCCGATGAACTTCGCCGATATCGACCGTCTTGCGATCATCGCCTGCGGCACCTCTTCTTTCGCCGGTGACGTGGCCAAGTATTGGTTCGAACAATTGGCAGGTCTGCCCTGCGACGTGGACATCGCTTCTGAATACCGCTACCGCCATCCCTTGATCGGTGACAAGTCGGCGGCGATGTTTATCTCTCAATCGGGGGAGACGGCGGACACGCTGGCAGCGCTTCGCTACGTCAAGGAAAAGGGTCGCCCGACCCTGGCCTGCGTCAACGTGCCTTCCAGTTCCATGGCCCGCGAAGCTGATGGTTTTGTCCAGACGGAAGCAGGACCGGAAATCGGCGTGGCCTCCACCAAGGCCTTCACGACGCAACTGGCTGTTCTTGCCTCGCTGGCCATCCAGGCCGGGCGCGAACGGGGCACACTGAGCGAGAAAGACGAGATCGAGCTGATCAAGTCGCTCGCCATGCTGCCCACCAAGCTCGAGGAAATGCTCGCCGACGATCAGGCCATCCAGAGCGCCGCATCCAAGTTCACCAAGGCCGCGAGCGCACTCTTCATCGGGCGCGGCACGGCCTATCCGATCGCCATGGAAGGTGCCCTCAAGCTGAAAGAGATCACCTACATCCATGCCGAAGGCTATGCCGCCGGAGAGTTGAAGCACGGGCCGCTCGCGCTGATTGACGACGAGATGCCGGTGGTTGTCATCGCACCGCATGATGAGCTCTTCGCCAAGACTGTTTCCAACATGGAAGAGGTCAAGGCGCGCGGCGGCAAGGTGATGCTGGTGACGGACCAGACCGGTGCCGAAGCGGCCGGTGACGTCGCCGACGACATCCTGATCGTGCCGGACTGTCACGACGTCCTGGCTCCGCTGGCTTTCGTCGTGCCGCTGCAATTGCTGGCCTATCACGTCGCCCTGGCCAAGGGCACCGACGTGGACCAGCCGCGCAACCTCGCGAAATCGGTGACGGTGGAATGAGCAGGCTGAACACCCTTAAACGCCGGATCAAGGCAGGCGAAAGCCCCTTGGCCCGGCTGGTGCTCCGGGCTCACGGCGCCTGGTGCACCTTCGAGGTGCCGGTGATCCCAGGGATCCACAGCGGGCTCTGGTCTCTACATCGCGCCATTCAGAACGTAACGGCCTGGGGCACTCGGGTTTTCTATTACACTCCGATGTTCAAAAGCCGGCTTCAAGGCAAGGCCCCGCGCCTCAACCTCTATGGCGGTCTGCCCTACGTGGGTGGTCCGGTGCGGATCAGTTTCGGTTCGGACTGCCGCTTGTCCGCGGCGACCACCATCACGGGCCGCTGGGCCGGGCGGGAGACACCGGAACTGGTCGTCGGCGATAACGTCGGGATCGGTTGGCAAACCACCATCGCCGTCGGCACCCGCGTCGTTCTGGAAGACAATGTTCGTATCGCGGGCCGCGCCTTTCTGGCGGGTTATCCCGGTCACCCGATTGACGCCCGGGATCGCGCCAAGGGTCTGCCGGATACCGAAGACCAGATCGGCGAGATCAAGCTGGAGCGGGATGTCTGGCTGGGGACGGGAGTCACCGTTTCCGCCGGGGTCACCATCGGAAAAGGGACCATCGTGGCGGCCGGAAGTGTGGTCAGCCGTGACCTGCCGCCGGGGGTCCTGGCGGGCGGCGTCCCGGCCCGGGTGATCCGAACGCTCACCCCTGGAATCAAGGAGATCGCGGCATGACCAGCGACATGATCGTCTTCGGTGAGGACTGGGGCGCACATCCCTCCAGTACGCAGCACCTGGTCCGCCGCCTGAGCGTTGACCGCCGTGTGGTCTGGGTGAATTCCATCGGCCTGCGCCGTCCTCGCCTGGATGCCAAGGATGCCCGTCGCGTCTGGAACAAGGCCCGGGCCGTAATGGGTCGTCGCCAGGCACCCAAGGTCTCGTCCAAGCGGACATCCGCCCCATTTCCCGTCGTGGAGCCGCTCTGCATTCCCTGGCCGGGCAACCCGGTGGCCGGTTGGGCCAATGGGCACTTGCTGGGCCGTCGGGTCGGCGGTGCGGCAGGCGCTGCCGATCTCCAACGACCGATCCTCTGGACCTCGCTGCCGAGCGCGGTTGATGCCCTCGGTCACTTAGGCGAGCGGGCGGTTGTCTATTATGCCGGCGACGATTTCGGTGCCCTCTCGGGCGTTGACCATGCCGCCGTGGAGGAACAGGAACGAAGACTGGCCGACAAGGCCGACCTGATCATCGCGGCCAGTCCGCTGATCGCCGCGAAGTTTGACCCCTGCAAGACCCGGGTGCTGCCGCACGGCATTGACGAGGGCTTTCTGGGGGCACCGGGTCTTCGACCGCTTGATCTTCCGCAAGGCCCGGTCGCCGGGTTCTATGGCAGTCTGTCCGACTGGCTGGACCAGGATCTGATCCGCGAGACCGCCAAGCGACTACCGAACTGGACTTTTGTGCTGATCGGCGAGGAGCGCTGCGATCTCTCCAAGCTGAAGGCTGTCGCGAACATCAAGCTACTGGGCCCCCGTGCGCATCATGAGCTGCCGGCCTATGCCGCCCACTGGACCGCGTCTTTGATCCCGTTCCGCGATACGGCGCAGATCCGTGCCTGCAACCCCTTGAAGCTCAGGGAATATCTGAGCCTCGGCAGACCCATCGTGACAACCGATTTTCCGGCACTCGAAGGCTACAGAGAGTTGGTGACGGTGGCGGACCGAGCGGAGGATTGGACTGACGCTTTGATCAAAGCCTGCTTCGAGCCGGTCGAGGTCCTGGGTAAGCGCCGGTTGGCCATGGCAAGCGAGACCTGGGATGCCCGGGCAGAGGAGCTTTCTGAATGGCTCTCCGCACTTTGATCCTGGTGGCCGTGCTTCTGGCGGGTTCGTCCGCTGAGGCCTGGGAAAGGCGTTTTGATGCGACCAGTGACCTGACGGGTCATGTCTTCACGGTGCGGGGGATCGCGGGGCCCGAAGGAGCCCTGGTGGTCTTGCGCATCGAGGATGGAAGCTCGGAAAACTATGCCAGCCGCGCCAACGTGGAACGCGAGGTCGCACCCGGCCCTTTCCGCCTGCGACTGGCTCTGGACGATCTGCATCGATCAAACGGCCATCGGCTCGAGCCATCCGATATCCGCTTCATCGAGGTCTTTGCCGCGAGGGGAGAGATCGCCGTCGATGAGACCGAGACCTACCCCCGCCTCCCAAGAGGACCATCGGCACCGGTCCATGCCTGGGACCTGGGCGGAGGGCGCAGCGCTCGCGCGCCGGGCTTCAATCGCGCGGACGAAAATGATCCGATCATTGTTTCAGGGCGTCCGAAGCCGATCCTCCGCAGTCTCGACGATCCCTTGTTGCGCGATGGGCTGGGGGGTGTCGAGCGGCTTGTCCTGCCTTTGCCCGAAGGCCAATGGCGGTTGTTGTTATGGATCGGCGATCGTGGTGCCTGGCAGACCCGGACCTATCCGAAAGAGCGCCGCATCAAGGTCAATGGCGAGGTGCGGCTCCTGGAAAGGCGGGATCTGGAAACCTGGACGAGAGACATCTACCTGGCCGGTCGCGACCTGGAGCCTTCGGACCGGGGCTCGGCCTGGCCGTCCTTGGAACGGCCGGGCGACGCACCGCTGGTTGTCGAGGCCATCAGCGACGGGGGAGGGATTACCCTCGATTTCGCCGGAGATTCCAATGCTGCCACCTTCATCGCCGGTCTGCTGGCCCATCCCCTGGGTTCAGGTGCCGGGGCGGCTGTCGAGGCCCGGAAGGATCGACGGGCCTGGCGGCGGGAGGGCTGGGTGATCGAGCAGGCTCCGGCAGCCCTGGCCACAGAGCGTTTACACATTGATCTTGTCCCCGGCGGTTCCGGCGAAATCCGAACCGCCTTGAAATTGGGGGAAGGCCGTAAGCCTTTGGTGGAAGCACCAGGGCGGGAGGGCCGGCGGCTGCCGGTCGTCGTCCGGACGGGGCAATGGCGTCTGACCCGGACGCCGCCACAGGGCCGACGCTTGATACAGGCGGCAAGCCACCTGCGCGCCGACGAGACCTGGTTGGACCGGGTGCCCCTGCGCGACCGGCCGGTGAGCCTTCTGGTTTCTGTGCCCCAGGGAACGCCGCCCGGACGCTATCGGGGCTTGATCTCGGATGGCCAGGGTCGGGAACGGGCCTTCTCCGTCCGCGTGCTCGATCTTGCTCTGCCACGGCCCGCTCAGGCCATCGGTGTCTACCTGGACCTGGCACCGCACTTGGCACCGCACCTGACGGATCGGGCGGATCACCCTGATCTGGGGGAGATGCAGGCGGCTTGTGATCTCGACGTCCTGGAGCGCTTGGGTTTGACTGCGGTTGCCCCCCCTCTGCCAAACCCGGATGTGGTGGGCGTTGAAGCCTATGTTACGGCTCTGGGCCGACTCTCGCGCTTCGATCATGTGCTGGACTACGCCAACCCGAAGCGCATCAAGGCGCGGCTTGGGATCGGTGGCGTGGTGGATATCCTGCGCCAGGTGGAGAAGGCGGCGGCGGATCGCGGCCTGCAAAGCCCTTATTGGTCCATCGCGGATGAACCGGGCAATGCGGGCTCGCGCCATGATCCGGCACCTCTGGCAGATGCAATTCGCAATTCGATTTCGCAGAATGCAAAGAAACCTCGCCTCGCGGGCCATTTGAACCGCCCCCGGGACGGCAGATTGCTCGCTGGCCTCGACCTTGGCCTGATCAATGCGGGCTTCGGGGCGGATGTTTCCGACATCGAATTGACGAAGGAAACGGGGGCTCAGGTCTGGCTCTACAACATGGCTCGGCCCCGTCTGGCGGCGGGATTTTATCTTTGGCGGTCGGGCGCGCAAGGCTATCTGCAGTGGCACGCGAGGATGCCCTCAGCCGATCCTTTTGATCCCACCGATGGCCGGGAAGCGGACCTCCAATACCTGCCGCCAATGGCTGAAATCTGCGCTTTTCAGCCGGATCTTGATGCCGGCCTGATGGCCCTGATCGACGGTATTCTGGACCTGCGATGGCTCCTCTGGCTGGAGCGCAAGGCGGCAAAAGATGCCCGCGCAGCGCGGCTATTGGCGGACCTTGCCGGTCACATTCCGGGACACTGGGAGGAGGCCCGGGGCCTGAGTAATCAGAAATTGGATGAATTGCGAAGGAGGATCGCGGACTTCGCGGCCCAAGGTCTGGCACGCCGTTTGAACTGACAGGGGTAAATCAGCCCTTGGAGTTTCAAAATGCGATACGCAGCCCTTTTTCAAACGGTAAGAACCTTAACACTGATCAGCCTGATCGGTGCGGGCACCGCGGCCTGCGTGCCGGTGGGGCTTGTCTCGATCCCACTCAACCTCGCGCTTGATGCGGCGCTTGATGATGATGGTTCCGATTCCGAATCCCCCAACCCCTCGGCTCGGGCAGCAGCAGCCCCCACCGGCCCTATCTCGGTCGACATGCTGCTTGCCCGGGCCAGGGGTGAGGAGGTGGCCGAGCCCGCCCTCAACTCGGCCACCTCCGTTCATTCCGCCGCCTCCGGCATTCGTATCGACTTCAGCCAAGGCCAGGATGTGGCCCGAGAGGCGGCCCTGGTCTGGCTGTTGTCGATGGACAGAGCCGAGGAGGCTCCGGTTTACCTGACCGCCGCGCCGGATGGTGCTCAAAGCGATCCGGACGCCGCCTTCAACGGCATCCGTCGGGCGAACAAGCTCAAGGCCTGGCTGCAGGCGACAGGTCGCCGCGTCATCGTTCGCTTCGATGCTGCGGGCACACCCGGAACGGTTCTGTTGAGCGCCGAACCTCAGATCGGAGGACAGAACCGTGCGTAGCAAGCTGATGCTCAACGGCCTGGCGTTGCTGTCGGGTGCCTGGCGTCGGCGCTACATGATCGCCATCCCGGTCGTCTTGATGCCCTTTGTCGGGCTGGCCGGCGGGCTATTATCGCCGAAAACCTACGAGACCTTTACCACCATCCTGATTCAGGAACCGGCGAAGCAGAACCCCTTTCTCGAAGACCTGACCGTCGCCACCAACCTCGAATCCCGAATGGAGGCCCTGAACGCGCTGCTGCATAGCCGTCACATCCTGGCCGAAGTCGCCTTCAGCCTGGAGATGATCAGTGACGAGACCCCGGAGGCCGAGGCTCAGCGGGTGATCGGCGAATTGTCCCGGTCGTTGTCGGCGCGCCTCGTGGGCGAAGAGTTGGTGGAAATCCGCTACCGCGCCCGCAAACCGGACGGCATGGACGAGGTCTTGAAGCGGGTCAGCGTTCGTTTTGTCGAGCGCATCATCGCGCCACAGCGTTCTTCGATCGCCAGTTCCGAACGGTTCCTGGGCAGTGAACTGGAGGCGCGGCGCAAGGATCTGGAGACCGCAGAGACGACACTCGCCCGATACAAGAACGAAAACGCAGAGGCCCTGCCCGAACTGCATGCGGGCAACGTCGCCCGCCTGGCCCAACTGCGTCAGCGCCTGAGCGACCGTCGGAGTGAGTTGGAAGGCGCGCGCGCCGAACAGGATGCCCTGAAAGCCCGTCTCAGCCAGACCAATCCGGTTGTGGGCCGGATCGAGGAAGCCATCGTCGATGTGATGAGCGAGCTCGCTGTTCTGCGCTCCCGATACACGGACCGCCATTCCAGCGTTCAGGCCGCCTTGCGCAAGCTGCGCAGCCTGGAGGAGGAACGCGGCCGCCTGATGACCGCTGCCGAAGACCTGGACAAGGCCGATCTCGAGCGGCTCTGGAACATGGCGACCACGGCCCGGCTCTCGGTTGATGAGACCACGCAGCCTTTGCTCGTATCGCAACTGCAATCGTTGCAGGACGCAGAGAACCGGGTTCTGGCACTCGCCGAGGAGACCGCCCAGTTGACCCGCGAGGTCGCCGAGCTCGACCAGCAGGTGGCCGCCTTCGGCAACCACGAAAGGCGCCTGAACGAGCTGACCCGCGAAATCCAGGTGAAGCGCAAAATCTATGAGGACCTGGCCGAGCGCCATCAGTTGGCACGTGTGACCGGTTCGCTCGGTCGCGCGGAAGAACAGGAGCGGGTCAAGCTGATCGACCCGCCGTTCAAGCCGCTCGCCCCCAGCAACCTGCCGCTGCCGATTTTCATCATTGCGGGCCTGGTCGGCGGCCTGGCTTTCGGTTGCGGTTTGGGGTTGGCCGCCGAGTTGCTGGATACCCGCATTCGGCGTCGCGACAAGCTGACCGAGCTTCTTGGGATCCCCGTAATCGCCCGCATTCCGGTTTTGGCCGACGAGGCCTTCCTGCCGGACGGCACCGGGCTCGACCCGGAAGCCTTGGCCTGGCCCGACACGGAAGAAGAAGAGGAGGAAGAAGATGATCGCAAGGCTGCTTAAAAAGAACGCCGTCTGCCCTCGCCACGTGGTTCATGTTGTCCAACACCTGAAGCCCGGAGGCATCGAAACCCTGGTTCTGGAACTGCTGAGCCGGACGCGGGCTGACCGGGTTTCCGTCATCAGCCTGGAAGGCCGGGCCGCAGAGACCATAGCCAAGTGGCCGCGCCTTTCCCGCGCCTCCGAGCATCTATACTTCCTGAACAAGGAACCGGGGATGAGACCACAATTGGCCCTGGAGTTGGCCAGGATGCTGCGCACGATGGGTTGCGATGTGGTCCACACCCACCACGTCGGCCCGCTGCTCTATGGCGGGATCGCCGCGCGCCTAAGCGGCTGCCGCTTGGTCCATACCGAGCATGATGCCTGGCACCTGGAAGACAAGCGCCGCCGATCCCTGCAAAGCCTCTTGGTCAAGGTGGTTCGCCCCACCGTGGTGGCCGATGCCCTATTCGTCGCGCAAGCCTATCGGGCGGCGCTTCAACGGGATCCTGCGAAGGTCGTGCTGAACGGGATCGATTGCCGCCATTTTCACCCGGGCGACAAGCGGTCCGCGCGGGCCGAACTGGGCCTGCCGCAGCTCGGAACGCTGATCGGCTGTGCCGCCCGCCTGGAGAAGGTCAAGGGGGTCGATCAAATGATCTCTGCCCTGCCTTTCCTGCCCGACTACTTTGGCTTGGCCGTCGCCGGCGACGGGTCTCAAGGCCACAGCCTTCGTCAACTGGCCAGGGCGCTCGGTGTGGAGAGCCGCGTCAGCTTCCTGGGCCGCGTCGATGATATGCGGACCTTTTATCAGGCGCTCGATCTCTTTTGCCTGCCGTCCCGAAAGGAAGGCATGCCGCTCAGCCCGCTCGAAGCGCAGGCCTGTGGCGTGCCGGCGGTGGCCTTTGATGTGGGGGGGACTTCTGAAGCCATCTGCCCCGAGACAGGTTTCCTTGTTGAAGCAGGGAACGTGAACGGTCTGGCCGAGGCACTCGAAGCGGCTGTTCGTCAGCCCGCCGGTGTCTCGCCGCGCAACTTCGTGCTGCGCGACGGCAACCTGGATCAGACGGCTGAGGCCTACAACGCGCTCTACGCGGCCTGAGGAGGACGGATCATGTTGCTTGAAACCGTAACCCTGACGAGCCTGGGCCTCGCCGCCTTCCACCACGCGGGCTATCCGCTGATCCTCAAGGCCGCCCGCCGGAGAGCCGTTGCACAGAGGCCCCCTGTGGTCGCCGAAGCCGATCTGCCTGCAGTTACCGTGGTGATGCCGGCATACCAGGAAGAGGCCTTCATCGGGCAGAAGCTGGAGAATCTTGCCAAGCTCGATTACCCGGCCGGCAAGCTCCGCATTCTGGTCGTCTCGGATGGCTGCACGGACAAAACGGTTGCCCTTGCACGCAGGAAGGCGGGATTGCTCAAGACGAAAGGGTTCGAGCTCACTGTCGTCGACAACGCCGAAAACCGAGGCAAGGTTGCCTGTTTGAACCAGGCCCTCGGCCTGGTCGAGAGCGATATCCTGGCCTTCAGCGATATCTCGGCCTCGCTGGAGCCGGATGCCCTTCGCCGATCCATGGCCTGGTTTAACAAGGCCGAGGTGGGTGTCGTCGCCGGGGGCTATGCTCTCGACCGTCCGATGGATGAAGGCGAAGCCGCCTACTGGCGCTATCAGACGGCGGTGAAGCAAGGGGAAGCCGCTCTCGGCGCACCTCTGGGTGTCCATGGGGCCTTCTACGCCGTGCGGACCGCCCTTGTTGAACCGCTGGCGGCGGATACCATCAACGACGATTTCATCCTGCCGATGGGTATCGTCGCCAAAGGCTACCGCGCGATCTACGACACCGGGATCCGGTGCGCCGAGCGGGAAACGGCGACCCGGTCCATGGACTTCCGCCGCCGACAGCGTATCGCCGCAGGCAACCTGCAACAGGTGTTGCGTCTCCCCGGCCTGCTTATCTCGCGCCAAGTCGGGGTCGCCTTCTGCTTTCTTTCCGGCAAGGCGCTTCGGGCCGTCATGGCCCCCCTGTTGCTCATCGGCGGCCTGGGTTCCGCTTGGCTTTCCGTCGAGAGCATGCCGTTTGCCGTGATGACCGCAATCGGTCTCCTCGGGCTGGCCTTGGCTGGCATGGGCCATGCAAAGCTCCCCCTGCCAAAGCGCCTCAAGCGGATCAGTGCGGCCCTGGCCTATCTGATCGCCGGTCATACGGCCGGACTGATCGGCTTGATGCGCTTTTTGGCGGGTGGCTACCGGACTCCCTGGGTTCGGGCGAGCCAGGCTTCGACGCAGCCCCTTCGCGCGAGCCAATAAACATATATTTGACAAGGAGTTGATCCATGATGACCGCTACCCTTCAAACCACTGCCCTTGAGCCGCAGGACCATGTACCGGCGGCCGTGGCCGGGGCAAAACGCGCTGTCGATATCGTCGGTGCCCTCGTCGGGCTTACCCTCGCAGCCCCCCTGTTGCCGCTGATCGCACTGGCGATCAAGTTGGACAGCAAGGGTCCTGTGCTGTTCCGCCAATTGCGCGTCGGCCAGGCCAAGGCGCAGGTCACCGAGCTGTTTGAAATGATCAAATTCCGCTCCATGACAACGGACGCCGAAGCCGCCTCCGGCGCTGTCTGGGCCACCAAGACGGATCCCCGCGTAACCCGCGTCGGGCGCTTCCTTCGGAAGACCCGGCTGGATGAAATTCCGCAATTGATCAATGTGTTACGCGGCGAAATGTCCCTGGTTGGCCCGCGCCCCGAACGCCCCGGCTTCTACGACAAGCTGGAACAGGCGATTCCCTTTTATGCGGAACGCACGGGCGGTCTTCGTCCGGGCATCACGGGCCTGGCCCAGGTGTTCCAGGGATACGATGCCTCGATCGAGGATGTGCGATCCAAGGTCGCCTATGACCATTCCTACGCCGCAGCACTGGGTTCTTTCCGGGCCTGGATCACCATGGACGTCCTGGTCATCTGGAAGACCGTCGGCGTGGTCTTTGGTGCACGGGGCCAGTAGGTCCGATTTTTCATTACCACCCTGAGGCCCCGTCGCAAATTGCGGCGGGGTTTCGCATTTTTCGAAACTTTCCAGTTTCCTTCGATCAGAGGGAATTTGGAAATATAACAAAATCAATAATTTAAGGTTGGATATTCCCCTGGCACGCCGGCTGCACTCCCCTCGGGCAACACCTGAACGCTAGCCCATGAGGAGGCTCAAATGTCGAACACCGAAACCCGCTTCATTCTGCCCGAAAACTTCGATGCCGCCGCCATCGACGGCATTCGTCAGCGCTTTGACGATCTGTCGCAGAGCGGCGAGGGCACCGTCGTCCTGGACTTTTCGCTGACCCGTTTCATGGACTCTTCAGGCCTTGGGGGGATCGTTTTTCTGTTCAAGCGTCTGGCCCCGAAAAAACGCGGCATCATCCTCGCCGACGTTTCCGGTCAACCGCTGGACCTGATCAAGATGGTGCGGCTGGATCGTTCCATTCCGGTCCAGGCCCAAGAGGTGGCGGCATGAACCGGCTCGGAGCTTTTCTGGCCCTCGGCCTGATGGCCGGTGCCTCGGCCTGCGCGCCCTGGCCTGTCTACGAAGGTGGTGGCTGGGCGGAGCAGACCCCGGTGATGGAACCGGACGTGTTCCACAGAACGTCGACCGTGCGGCGGAACAGTGATCGCCTGACCTGCATCAAGGCTGCCCTGCAGCGCCTGACCGACGAAGGGGTCGGCCTGGTCTACCCGGCGGCACTCCATGCTGCGAACCGTCAGTGGGACCGCGCCGCCCGGGCGCATGCCGGTGGCCTGGAAGGCCCGGCGGCCCAGGACATCCGCCTGGCTCTTCACATGATGCAGGGCCTGGATGCGCGCTGGCAGGACGTGCAACCCACCCTGGGTATTTTCCCCGTTTCCCAAACCCCGGTGCAGGAGGACTGCACATGAAACCGCAAAGCCCCTTTGGCCTTCTGATGACGGCCGGTTATTTCTTTTCTCTGGCCGCCTTCCTGGTGACGATGATCTTTGCCGTGGTCGCCCTGTCGACGTCGGTGAAGGCGGAAACGGTCACGCTTGGTATCGGCGATATCCTGATCATCGCCCTGCCGGGTGAGGCCGCCTTCGAAGAACCTTTCGCGATTGATCGTGACGGCACGGTGATGATCCCGGAAGTGGGCACCGTGGCGCTCGCCGGTAAATCCATCCCGGAAGCCCGCATCGCCATAGAGGCGGCGCTCTCGGACGTCTATCGGGATCTTGATCGGCTTCAGGTGGCGCTCAAGGAACGCCGCCTGCCGGTCAACGTGCTGGGCTATGTCAATACGCCGGGGCCGGTGGACCTGCCCGTCGGTGCCACCGTGCAGATGGCGTTGAACGCCGCCGGTGGCTTGGCTCAGGGCGCGCAGCTCGACCGTTTGCAAGTCCGCCGTGGTGGCCAGGTGACGACCTTCGACTTCAAACACTACCTGGACACCGGAAATGACGCCGACGTGCCGAAGCTTCAGGCCCTCGATACCGTCTTTGTGCCCGCTTCGCCGCTTACCGGCAATGTGCAGGTGGAATTCGATGCGCGGACACTGACAGCTGCCGGCGACGCGGCAGAGGATGGTTCCGCCATCACGGTTTTCGGTGAGGTCCACCGCCCCGGCGTTTTCGCCTGGAAGGGCGAGGGCACGGTCATCGATTTCCTGATGCGCGCCGGTGGTGTGACTCGTTACGCCGGGATCGAACAGATCCGCGTGATCTCCGAAGGGGAGCCGCATCCGTTCAACATGCGCGAATATCTGGACACCGGCCTGGCGGACAATCTGCCCCCGCTGGCTGCCGGCGACACGATCTTCGTGCCCCAGGCGACCGAACAGGTGAAGGTCGGTGCCCGTGTGGTCTATGTCATGGGCGAGGTGTTCAAGCCCGGTGCCTACGAGACAAAGGAAGGTGCCGAATTCTTCGATATTCTGGCCAACGCCGGAGGTCCGACCCGCTTTGCTGAAACCCGCCAGATCCGGATCCTGAAGGCCGATGGTGCGGTCCAGCCCTTTGATCTGCAGGGCTATACCGAAGGCACCAACGATCTGCCTCTGCCGCAGATCGAACCGGGTGATGCCGTCCTCGTCCCCGAAAAGACCGACATGAACGAAAAGTCCTGGCTGAAGGTGGCCCCGAACCGTGCCGTTCGGATCATGGGTGCGGTGAACCGTCCCGGTCGCTACGAATGGTCCGACGAAATGAACCTGCTGGATCTGATGGCCCATGCCGGTGGCCCGATGGCCGCCGCCGATACGGCGCACATCCAGGTGCTGAAAGGCGATGACGACAGCGCGACGCCCGCCCTGTTCGATTTCAAGGCCTACCTGGAAACCGGTGGTGCCGGGACGGACGTGCCGGTGATTGCCGCCGGAGACACGGTGGTCGTGCCGGAACTGCCGAAGGACCCGAACAACAACAAATCCCAGTGGGTCCGCCAAGCGTCTGACCGGTCGATCTACATCATGGGTGCCGTGGGTGCGCCGGGCCGTTTCGCCTTCAACAGTGATCTGAATTTCCTCGACATTCTGGCTGCCGCCGACGGACCGACCGGTACGGCTGATCTGCGCAACATCCGGATTTCCCACCGGGGTGGCGATACCATGGAGGTGACGAAGCTCAACCTTTCGCTCTACTTCGAAACCGGTGACGAATCCCTGCTGCCCGAGGTGAAGCCCGAAGATGTGATCTTCATCCCGACCCGTCAGCGTGACTGGCTGGACAAGCCGAAGGAACTCACCGTCCGCGTCCTGGGCGAAGTCGCCCGGCCCGGCCGATACAAATTCGATGACAGCATGACCATCCTGGACCTGCTGGCCGAGGCCGGTGGCCCGACCCGCAGCGCCTACCAGGAACGGATTGTGGTGGTGAATGCAGCCGGTGACGAATCCCGAGCCCGCAGCTTCGACCTCGTGCACTTCGCGAAGACCGGTGCCTTCGAAGACCTGCCGGTGATCCGGGCGGGGGATACGGTCTACGTCCCGAACGAGGGCCAAAGCCCGTATTCCATTCTTTCGGCGGCACTTCGGGATGCGGTTTCCGTCCTCTCCCTCGTGCGTCTCGCCACAAGCTTCGGCGGTTAAGGAGGATTTCTCATGATCCCGCTTCCCATTCGTTATGCCGAGGTCGAGGCGATTTCGTCGGCCACCTTCGGGACCGGTCAGCGCTCTGTCGCGCTGCTGACTCCGAAGCCCCGGGGCGGTAGCTCGACACTGGCCTATGCCCTGGCCCGCCGGGTCGCCGAGTCGGGCAAGCGAACCTTGCTGGTCGAGCTCAACCTCGCCCAACCCGCCCTGGGGGCCCGTCTGGCGCTGCCGCGGTTCGATTGGACGGCGGATGACGAGACGATTGCGGAGAAGGCCGTGGCCTTGGGGACCAGCGGTGTTCACCTGCTGACCGCCCCCCTGTCGGCCGAGCACGTCAGCTTCCGCGAGCCGGGCCTGATCAAGGCCTTTATCACGGCTCTGGAACAGGCGTTTGACGCCGTGATCATCGACTGCTCGCCCTTGCTTTCCAAGAACCGGGGCAACGTCCCCCCCGCCCTGGTGGCCCGTGCCTGCTCCAGTGCCGTGCTGGTGGTGCCTTCGGGCGGCGTCAGCGAAGGCGAAATGCTGGAAGCCGCCGGGATCTGCGCGGACGCCGGGGTGGCGATCACGGGGGCTGTCTTCAACGACCGCAAGGACCCGAGGCTCGTCGATGAACTCTGTCGGGAGTGTGATCGCTTGAACCGATTCCTGCCGGGCTTGGCGCGGAAACTTCAGCGATGGATCCGGGGCAGTACGTTCTTGGGCCAGGGCCTCTGATCCCAGCGCCATCCCCCAGGCCATCCCACCTGCCCATCCCCCTGGCCACCCCGCTTGCGAGGTTACGGCAGGAAGAACACGGTCTCTCTGTGGTGAAACCCAACCTCGCAGGCCGACCGGGCGAGGAGGTGTTTAGAGCAGTGGCACCAAAATCCCCCGGCAACGGAATCCTCGGCTTGCAAGCCGGTCCGGATCGGCAATAGGCTGCGGGGCAGGAGGATTTTGCCAATGAAACAGTTCTTTTTCGCCGCCATGGTGATGATCACGTTCGGCATCTGCACCCCGGCGGGGGCAAAAGACCAGGCGGGGGCCTATCTGGTGCACGGTAAGACCACCTGCACCGCCTATCTCGATGCCTATTCCAAGGCGGTTCTGACAGGCGAAGAGGATTTTGACGGGCCAAAGGAAACCCTGGCCGCCTTCAGTTGGATCGATGGCTACCTGACCGCCTACAACGCCGCTGTGCGGAACGGCAGATTTAGTCTCCTGGGCAACATGACGCTCAACCAGGCGAGAGAATGGGTGGCCAACTGGTGCCAATCCAATTCAAAAGGCAAACTCTCCAGCGCGGTCAAAGCTTTGACCCGCTTTAAGGATCAATAATCGGGCACCAAGTCACGCTTTCCCGAGGCATTCCGGGAGGTTCCAGGCATCCTCCCTAGAGCCTGATCGAAGACAGGCTGATGAGGTCCAGAACCATCAGCCAGGCTGAGACGCTCAGTGCGGACAGAATGGTCGAGATCAGGACCGTGTTCGCCGCCACATCCGTACAGCGCTGGTAGTGGAAGGCAAAGACGTAGACGTTGAGTCCCGCCGGCATGGCCGCCATCAGGACCGCGACGCGGGCGAGTTCCTGGGGCAGCTGGAAGACGAAGACGGCCAGGACAAGCGCACAGAGCGGATGGATCACCAGCTTCAGCACCGAGGCCACCAGGGCCTCGGCCCAGCTTTCGCGGAGTTTGTATTCGTTCAGGGCCCCGCCGAGCCCGAACAGGGCGGTCGGCAGGACGGCGATGGCCAGCATCTCGGTTGCGTCGTTGATGACCGCCGGAACACCGAGGCCGGAAAGATTGGCCGCCGCGCCAAGCGCAATGCCGATCAAAAGCGGGTTGGCCAGGATCCGTTTGGTGATTTTCACGAAGGCCCTGCCAAGGGGTTCGCCATCGCGCCGCGACCATTCGGACAGGACCGTGCCCAGGCTCATCAAAAGCGGGGCATGGAACCCGATGATCGCGTAGGCCAGCGGCAGAGCACCCTCGCCAAAGGCCCGGTCGATGATCGGCAGGCCGACGAGGACGGTGTTTGTGAAGTAGCCTGCAAAGGCGATCACCGAGGCCTCGCCTGGACGGCGCTTGAACAGCCGCCGGGAAATCAACGCCCCTGCGGCATAGACCACCACCGCACCGATATAAAAGGATGCGAGATATCCCGGATCAAAGGCGGATTCGAAATCCACATGCAGCATGGCCTGGAACAGCAGGCAGGGCACGGCGAAGGTATTCACGAAGGTGATCAGCCCGGCGATGCCGGTCGCCGGAAAGAGGCCGGACCGCACACTGGCGTACCCGACCGCAATCAGCAGGAAGACAGGACCAATCGTGACGAAAATCTCGACCATGTGCGGTGAGTTTTAGACCAGCATCCGCGATGATCAAGGGTTTCGGCCAGCAGAAAGCCTGTTTGGAATTCCTTGGGCGATAATACCTGGGGCAATGATACCTACGGGATCAGTAACGGATATGAAGCAAGGTCAGTAATCCTTGCTTGGGTGTGGCGTTGAACAGGTTCACCGCCTTGCTGGTCGGCAGGATATGGACCGCAACGCCCTTTCCCTGCAGTTCTTTCGTCAAGGCCTTCGCCTCCGCATCAAGATAGCCGTCTCCGTTGTAACCGGTGCCGATGATGATGGTCTTGACCTCTTCGGTGACCAGGTCTTGGAAATCGACCGGTGTGATCCGGTGGGTGACACGGTCGAAGGCCCAGCTCGAAACGTCTCCACTTGGCGAAATAATCAGATCCATGTCGAACTTCTCACCATCGATGGTGATTTTGTCGTAGGAATAATGTGTAATAGCCATCTCCGTACTTCCCTCAGGCGGTGTGTAGTTCACATCCTCCGAGCAAGCGTGCAAAAACAAGCTTATAAAAATAGCACTAAATACTTTTATCCATCGGTTAGAATTCATAATTCCTCAGCCTCCTATCGGTGCGACACTAGATATTATTTTATTTTTTGTCAGGTGATTGGGTGTAATTTTAAAAACCTGCATCCTGGCCCTTCAAGAGATGCTTTAGGTGTTTTCAGGTGGGCTTTCCGGCCTGCCGAGTTCATCCATTTGCGTCCATGGGGAAGCTGTGAAAAAGTACGCACGGTTGAGAAATCGAAACGCTTTTGGAGAGGCTCGAAAATGGCTGGCTGGCCTGTTCTGATCCGGTCCTACCGACAACAACAGGGCTTGAAGCAGGATGCGCTTGCGTACTTTCTTCAGGTTGACCAGACCACCATCTCGCGCTGGGAACGCGGTGTGGATACGCCCTCGATTGCCATGCAGAAGCGGCTTCGGGACCTGATGTATACCGGCCAGGACAGTGCTCTCGAGACGGCGCTGCGCATCGTGCGGGCGTCACCGGGGCGGGCCTCGATCGTTCTTCCCGGTGCCCGGATCGTCGACGTTTCAAAGAGCCAGGCCGAGCATTTCGGATCATCGCCACAGGAAATGAAGGGGAATTTCATGTGGCAGTATTACGGTCGTGACTATTATGAAGAATACATGTTGCCGCTTGCCCGCCACGGCATCTACAGCGACGACGTCAGCCGGCTGGATTTGATCACGAAATCAAAGCATCGCCTGAAAGGCGAACAATACAGCCAGATCACCATCACGCCCCTGCATACGACAAGCGGGGTATTTGCCCTGTCCCAGTGCCATTCCCTATCCGCCGAAGCTGCCGGGATGGCGGAAAGCCTGAAAGTCTATCGCTTTGACGAAATGGTATGAGCCGGAAAAATGATCACCTTTTTTAAACCGCCCCAGGCGCTCCCCTTTGCACTTCTGGCTCTCCTGTTCGGATGGATGGCCTTTCAGCCCGCACCGGAAGCCTTGGCAGAACGCCTATCGTCGTCTTGGGAAGGATTTGTCGAAAACGCCAGGGCACAGGCTTCCGATCACAATAAAGCCTCGGATTGCCTTACAGGCGGGACCTTGGAAAGCCGCCATTGATGGCCCTGGTGGGGATTGATTGAGGGCCAGAGAGGACCCAAATCGCGGCTGACTTCTCACCTCGGCATGCCTACATTCCTTGGATGGAACAGATCAATTTCGGTTTTGACAACAGTTACGCCCGACTGCCGGAGCGGTTTTATGCGCGCCTCGAACCAACAGCGGTAAAGGCACCAGGGCCGGTAATCGTCAATGACGCCTTGGCCCTCTCGCTCGGGCTCGAACCGCAGGCGCTCGGCACGCCGGAGGCCGCCGAAATTTTTGCCGGCAACTGTCTGCCCCCGGGGGCTGAGCCGCTCGCCATGGCCTATGCCGGTCATCAGTTCGGGCATTTCGTCCCGCAACTGGGGGATGGACGGGCCATTCTGTTGGGCGAGATCATCGATAAGGATGGTATCCGCCAGGACATCCATCTGAAGGGTGCAGGCCGCACGCCCTATTCCCGTGGCGGGGATGGCCGGGCGGCGCTCGGGCCTGTGTTGCGGGAATTCATCCTGAGCGCTCACATGAAGGCCCTGGGCATCCCGACGACCCTGGCCCTGGCCGCCGTGACGACCGGCGAAGCGGTCTATCGGGAGGACCTGAAACCGGGTGCCGTCTTGACCCGCGTGGCCAAAAGCCATCTGCGCATCGGGACTTTCGAGTACTTCGCCGCGCGGGAAGACCTGGAGGCCCTTAAGCTCCTGATCGACTTCGCCATTGACCGTCACGACCCGGACCTGAAAGCCGAGCCGCTGCCGGCCCTTGGGTTGTTGCGCAGGGTGATGGAGCGCCAGGCCGCCCTGGTGGCAAAATGGATTTCCGTCGGTTTCATTCACGGGGTCATGAACACCGACAACACCTCGATCAGCGGCCAGACGATCGACTACGGCCCCTGCGCCTTCCTGGACACCTACCACCCGGACAAGGTGTTCAGCTCCATCGACCAGGGGGGGCGCTATGCCTT
This sequence comes from Magnetovibrionaceae bacterium, assembly GCA_049603795.1. Lineage (GTDB taxonomy): Bacteria > Pseudomonadota > Alphaproteobacteria > Rhodospirillales > JBMYSY01 > JBMYSY01. The sequence goes on along the minus strand of JBMYSY010000019.1, from coordinate 45,551 downwards.
CATGAACCAGCCCGGGATTCTGCAGTGGAATCTGGGGCAATTGGCCTACTGTCTGCTGCCCTTCATCGACGAAGACCTGAAGACGGCGGTCGCCATGGCTCAGGAGGTTGTGGACGCCTTGCCCGAGACCTTCTCGAACAACCTGCGCCGGGCTTTTGCGGCCAAACTGGGATTGAGGGACGGCGCGGATGATGCGCTCGGCCTCGGCCTTGAACTGCTGGAGCTCATGGCCGCCGGCGAGGCCGATTTTACGAATACCTTCCGATCCCTCCCCCAAGCCATCGCAGAGACCAGTGGGGTCAGCCCTTTTGCACAGCAGTTTGCAGACCCGAAGACAGTTTCGGAATGGGTTGCGCGTTGGCGGATCAGGATCACAGAAGACAACGAAACCATCGATCAGGCCGAGGACCGGCTAAAAGCGGCCAATCCCGCCGTCATTGCACGGAACCATCGCGTCGAAGAGGTGATCCGGGCCGCCGAGGATCATGCGGACTATGCTCCCCTATATGACCTCTTGGCGGTTCTGGAAAAGCCCTTTGACGATCAGCGGCAAGGGGCGAAGTACGCCCTCGCACCGAACCCGGAAGAAGAGGTGAAGCAGACCTTCTGCGGGACCTGAGCCTAAGACCCGCGATCCGGCAATGGCCGATCACCTACTTGCAGAGAGCGGAGAGTGCCTGCCGAAGGGCTGCCGCCAGTGCAGGATCAGTGAGCGTCCCGCTTTCGGTATCAAAGACCTCATAGAACGATGGGACCGACAGGCTTGCGACAACTTCGGTGCCGAAATGCGGGGCGGCGCTCGTGGCCACGTTCAGGACATTTCCGGCCCCGCCCTTGCCGGGGGAGGTGGCAAGCGCCAAAAGCGGTTTACCCTGATAGAGGTTCCGGTCGATCCGCGACATCCAGTCAAACAGGTTCTTGAAGGCTGCCGTATAGGTCCCATTGTGTTCGGCGAACGAAATGATCAGGGCATCCGCTTCCCCAATGGCCCCATAGAAGGCTTTTGCCAGGTCCGGAATGCCGCCTTCGTTTTCGCGGTCAATGCTGTAGAGCGGCATCTCGAAATCGTTCAGGTCCAACTGGTCCACTGTGGCATCGGAGAGGATTTCAGAGGTGAAGACATCGGCCGCATGGCGGACAAGGGCCTTGTTGATCGACTGTTTCGAATTGCTGGCGGCGAAGGCGAGGATTTTCATCAGCAAGGAAGCCCCGGTGAAATTTGAACCATCGACAACATATTGCGATGGGTCGGGGTCGGATCAAGGAGGCTTAGGCCGTCTCCTATCTGCCTGCGAATTTCTTCAGATTTATGTGTCTTCATCTCGAGGAAAATCATAAAGCCGAATCATAACCCTTTCGTTTGCCGAAACGGCTGGATCAATCTCGAGTATTTGGTTCGTCAGGTTGCCCCCTGGCCCCATATGGTTGAGGGCAGCCGCAAAATAATCTTGCAGGACGGTCCGCCCTGAACCTGGAGGTGGATTCAAGCAAATGAGGCCGGCGTGCAAGGGTTGCCCGACATAACAGGGGGATTTGCTGGAGCTACCTTTCACCGGGCGGAAGTCATTGGAGTTTCGGGTTACCAGGGTCCAATCCTCTTCGATGATGCGGCTCATTAAGCGGTGGTCGGGCCAGCCGCACATGCCGCGATGGGCGACATGAGCACTTTCCGGATAGCCCGCATCAACCGCCAGTGCCGAAAGAGAGACAGGCAGGCACTCGTCTATCAGGAACTTCGTGCTCAAGAGTTCAGAGTCTTCCGGCGCGGGGTAAGTATACTTCGGTTTCCGATATCAGCTGCCGCCGCGCCGGGCGCGCCGGGGGGCGGCCCCTCTGCGGATGGGCGATGGCAAACAGCTTCGCCGCTATCAGATCCTCTTGGGACAAGGCTGGGAAATCCTCCAAAACGAGAGCTTCGCCATCAGCATCCAGGGCCTGGGCGACTTCGTAAACGCCAATTCTGGTTCCGCGGATGACGGGAATCCCTCCTCGGAGGTCCGGGTCCTGAATGACACGCTGCTTCGCCTCAATCCACCTGTTCAGGCCCTCCATTGCTTCAGTCATCTTTGGGCCAAGAGCGACGACGACGCAGCCAGATTCAAACTTCAAAGATGCGGCAAGGCCTGGTTCATCGCGCAAGCTGTGCCAGTTCTCTTTGGTATAGGTACCGATCAGATTCATTGCTTTTAGGCGGGTTGGCTTGCTCAGCTTGACCCCGTCAGAGGCCCCGAATTTGACCATCGGCAGGGCGTACACTCGAAGCGCGCGCCGGTTCTTGACCTTAACAGAGACAGCCCGCGGCAGGATTTCGTCATCGATTAGTCGATTGATTTTTTGCGGAGTGAGGCCAGTCGCCGCTGCCGCTTCCGAGATCAAAATCGGCTGGCTTATCGCGATATCCTTCGCGTTATCAAGTGGCATCATTCAGCCTCATCATTAATTATTCCGAACTTCGGAAAGATTAAAGTAAGTCATCTGTAATCGTTTTGCAATTGGGATTGCTCAGCAAAGATGAGGGATCAGGCGCTTCACTCCAAGTTCATACTCGGATGGGCGAAGGTCCTGACGATTTCCGCATGCCGCCCGTCGGCTTTCATGGCGTCGAGGGCGGCCTGCCACCTGGCAACGGTGTCGTCCGCCAAGTCGAGGGAAGCCGCTATGTAGCCGCCGTGTTCGCTCACCTTGATGCCGGTATTCACAAACTGATCGGGCGAGAGGTTGGCCTTGGCGAGGGTTGTGACAAGGTCCACCGAGGCGATGACCGTCAAGTCCGCCTGGCCTTCGTGCAGTCGCTTGAAGCAGGTCTCGTAGGTGTTCGCGCGGCTGACGGTGCGCGGTGCCAGTTTTGAAAAATAGCTGTCATGGATATTCCCCCGGACCACACAGATCTTCTGATCCAGCGCCTCTTCCATCCGGGCGGGCAGGTCGGTATTTGACGCCGCAGCATAGATGAAATCCTGCACCAGCCAGGTGGGCCCGATCCATTTGAACAGGGCCTCGCGTTCTTCCGTCCGCGCAATGTTGAAGAGCAGGGTGTTTTCGCGATTGGCAGCAAACTCATAGCCGCGCTTGAAAGGGACATCCCGGATGCGGATGTCCGGGGTGCCGAGATCGGCAAGGATTTCGCGTACGATCTCGAGATAGACGGCGCGCAGACCCGCTTGCGGGAGACCGCGAAGCTGCCCGTCGCGCACCTCCGCCTGTCCCTTGGTATTGTGCGTAAAGATCGTCAGGGTCTCTGCCGATGCCGGACCCGCCATCACAAAAAAACCGACGACAAGCAGCAGCGCGGCAGGTACCTGTTTAAGCATTTTATTGTTCCCGAAAAGGATCCTAGATCACATCGTCAAGGCGGTCGGTTGCGGGCGGCGGGGTCTGGGAAAGGGCCGTGATCTCGGCGCGTTGGTCAGGGCTCAAGGCGATCTCGGCTGCGGCCAGGCCCGTCTTCAGCTGATCCATGTTCCGGGCACCGATGATCGGGCAGGTTATGGCCTCCTGTGCACCGGCCCAGGCGATGGCGAGGCTCATGGGATGGTGGCCCCATTCTTTGGCCAGGGCACCGAAGTTCTGAATGGTGTCCCAATACCAATCGACGGAATAGCGGCGGCGATAATGCGCGGAATCACCCAGTCGAGTGCCCTTCTCGGCATCGATGCCGCTGTACTTGCCACTGAGCAGCCCCCCTGCACCGGGACTGTAGCAGATCACGGCTAAATCCTCCGAGGCCGCGAAAGGCAGAATCTCCACCTCCACCTGGCGTTTCAACAGGCTGTACATGGGCTGAATGATGTCGAAGGCTTGCCAACCTTCCCGCGCCTGAATCCCCAAGGCCTTGGCCATCGCCCAGGCCGCCCAGTTGGAAACACCGGCATAGACCACCTTGCCGCTTCGCACCAGATCATCAACGGCGCGCAGGGTTTGCTCCATCGGCGTTTCCGGGTCCCACTGGTGAATGAACAAGACGTCCAACCGGTCGGTGCCGAGCCGTTTCAAGGAGGCTTCGACGGCGTTCAGGATATGGCGGCGGTTGGCACCGCGGTTGGCCGGATCGACGTCTTTGGTTACCGGCATGACGCATTTGGAGGTGAGGACGATCTCGTCCCGCTCGTGAGCGATCAAGCGACCCAGAATTCGCTCCGCTTCGCCGCCGTTGTACATGTCGGCACAATCGAAAAAGGTCACGCCGGCATCCCGGCAGGCACCATAGATCTCTGCCGAGGTTTCGGCGTCCGCCGCCCCGCCGAATGTCATTGTCCCGAAACAGAGTTTAGAGACCGGTATACCGGTCCGTCCAAGCCTAACCCGTTCCACTACTCATCCTCCTGTCCCATGACGGCGTTGCAGGCCGTTTCTGTCAGAGACGATGGCAACAGCCCGCTTGGCCTTCAAGCGAAACCTTGGTGACGGCTCAGCCGCCTCTGGGATCGGTGTTTCTTTAGCCGAGGGTGATCCGCCCCTGGCATGCCTGTTGCTCCTCCCCGGTCAAATAACCGCAAAGGAGCCTTTTCATGTTCAAAATGCGAAAATCCATCCTGGTGGTCGACGACGACGCCAGTCTGCGCATGCAGCTCAGTTTGCATCTCTCGAAACGCTTCCAGTACAGCGTGGTTACGGCAAAGGACGGGAATGAGGGCCTGATCAAGGCCAGGGCCGAGGCTCCCTCTGCCATCCTGTTGGATTGGATGATGCCCGACCTCTCCGGCCCGCATGTTCTTTCGCTTATCCGAAAGGATCGCAATTTGCGAAAGACACCGGTCGCCATGATGACCGGTCGCTCCTGCATGGGGGATATCGAGCGCGCCCTCGGCCTTGGTTGCTTCGCCTATTTCGTCAAACCTCTGGACTTGCCCGATCTGGGGCGCAAACTGTCGTTGGAACTGGATGCCAGAACCGGTCAGATGGGTTGCCTGCAGCGGGCAATCGCAGGATTGGGCCTGGCCTCTTAAAACGGAAGACTGATCGATAAGCGGATGACACAGGGAACGGACAATCTGGCCTATCTGGCGGCCATGAACGCAGAGCTCAGCCCCCTGATCTCGGAGCTCCGGCGTCGGATCAACGCCTGCGCCGATATGGTTTCCGATCCGACCCAAAAGGATCTTCTGGACGGTGCTCGGGAGGCCACCGGGCTTTTGACGGCCCTGACCCACGAAGTACAGGACCTACACTGTCTGATGACCGGCGAATTGACGCTGGAGCCCCAGCCCGTGCAGCTGTCGAACCTGCTGGAAGCGGTCGATACCCTTTTGAGCCGTTTCCTGAAACAAAAAGCCTGCCGCCTGGATATTCGCCCGCCAGCCGACAGTGCCTCGGTCTGGTTCGAAGCGGACCAGGGCCGATTGGGGCAGGTGTTGCTGTCGCTCGCACGCAACCTTTCCCACGGTACAGAAAACGCGAGGCTCAGCCTCTCCGTCGACGTTGATGATTCAGAGGCGCGGATAACCTTCACCCTGACCCTCAAACAGGAAGCAGCCGAGGCGGATCCCGGTCTCCCCTTCCTGTTTGCCAGGGAAAATGCCGAGCGCCTTTTGGCCATGATGGGCGGCGGCCTGGAGGAAGCATCCTTCGATCGGAACGAACGACGCACCCGTTTTTTTGTCCCCCTGATCCGGTTGAGCCCCCCGCAACCCGATTTGATCCCGGAACCTTCGGCAGAACACGACCCCTTGCCGCCCGCGCGGGTTCTGATCGTCGAAGACAACGCCATCAACCGGATCGTTATCGAAGGCATTATCGCGAGGTGGGGCTGCCTGTCGGAAAGTGTGGTCAACGGTCGCGAAGGTGTCGAAGCCGTCCAGGCCCGAGACTTTGATCTTGTGCTGATGGACATCCAGATGCCCGAGATGGACGGCATTCAGGCGACCCGTGCTATCCGAAAGCTTTCGCCGGAAAAGGCTGCTATCCCCATCGTTGCGATAACAGCGCTCGCGATGAAAGGCGACCGGGAAAGGCTGCTGGCCGCGGGCATGGATGCTTTTGTCCCCAAACCCATCGACCGCGACTTTCTGTTGGCCACCCTGAACAACCTATTGGGCCGCGACCTCCAGGCGGCTGCGTCCCCGGATGTCGAGCCGACGGACAATCGGCCAGATGACGATGACGAAGCCCAAGACGCTTCGGAACCGGGCCTGGTCGATGTCGCGATCCTGAAAAAACTGGGCGACGACACAGACCCCGACATGTTGCCCGAACTGGTCGCGCTCTATGTGGAGGAGACCCGTAAGCGGATCGAAGAGGTCGAGCGTGCCCTGTCCGCCGGTGATGACAGCGTGATCGAGCGGGAGGTTCACACCCTGGGCAGCAGCTCCGGGGCCCATGGCCTCACCCAGTTGCTGCAGGCCGCGCGTGCGGTTGAGACCTCTTACCGCCTTGACGATGCCGAGACAGCCCGCATGTTGGCCGAAGGTCTGCCCGATCTTGCGGACCGGTCCTTGGGCCAGTTGTTGGAGATCGATATCCCGGGGCTTTGGACCTGATCAGGGCTCTTCGCCCTGGACTTCCCAGACCTGCTTCTTGCGATAAATCGTAGCCGGACTGATCCCCAGGCTTTTGGCCGCGCGGGGGATGTTGTTGCCGGAAAGCCGGATGGCGCGCTCGATCGTTTCCCGTTCCACCTGGGCCAGGGGTACAATCACGCCATCATCGACAACCGGTGCCGGTGCTCCGGCAGGTGCGCCCTGAGAGGCGGGGACGGCTCCCGCCTGGGCCAGGGGCTGTGGGAGTGCCGCCATGGCCGTTACCGCCGAAAAACTGTCCAGCGGGCTCGGCAGCATGTCGGCCTCCACAACATCCCCTTGGTTCAGGACGATGATGTTGCGGATGACGTTCTGCATCTGGCGCACATTGCCGGGCCAGGGGTAGGCGGCCAGGATCGCCTGGGCCTCCGGCGAGAAGGACTTGAAAGCCTTGCCCTCCTCCTTCGAATAGACGCCGAGGAAGTGTTCCGCCAATTCCACCACATCCCCTTCCCGGTCGCGGAGCGGCGGCAACAGGATCGGTAGGACGTGGAGGCGATAGTAAAGGTCTTCGCGAAAACGGCCCGCCTGAATTTCCTCCAGAGGATCCCGATTTGTGGCGCAGACGATGCGCACGTCCACCTCTTGCTCGCCCGCACCGCCAACCTTCTGGAACCGCCCGGTCTGCAGGAACCGCAGCAGTTTCGGCTGCAACGAGATGTCCATCTCGCCCACTTCGTCCAAAAACAGTGTGCCGCCGTCAGCCTGCTTGGCGGCCCCTTCGCGGTCCTGGTGCGCGCCGGTGAAGGCCCCTTTCACATGGCCGAAGATTTCACTTTCCATCAGATCATGGGGAATGGCGCCGCAGTTGATGGCGATGAACGGCTTCTTGGCGCGCGCGCTCTGGCGGTGAATGGCTTCCGCGCAGACCTCTTTGCCTGTGCCTGATTCGCCGGTGATGAAGACGGAAGCCTTGCTGCCCGCCGCAGCCCCGACAATGCGGTAAACCGCCTGCATGGCCAGCGAGGAGCCGATGAAGCCGTGGTACTGTCGAACATCAATCTCGGAACGGTAGGTCTCCACCACCTGTTCCAGATGTTGCAGTTCCTCGGCGTTCTTCAGGGTCGTGATCAAGCGTTCTTTGGCGAAGGGTTTTACCAGAAAGTCCTTAGCGCCCAGCTGCATCGCCTCGATCGCCGTCGACATGGAAGCCTGGCTGGTGACGACGATGGTGACCAGCGGCAGTCCCTTTTCCTTCACCTGGCGCAGAATGTCGAAGCCGTCCATATCCGGCAGCTTCAGGTCCAGCAGCAACACATGGGGCAGGTTGCTGTCGATCAGTTCCAAGGCATCCTTGCCGTTGGCGGCATGATCGACCCGGTAGCCCGTATCCTTCAGGTAGCCCTGACAGATCCGCGCCATGGACAGATCGTCTTCGATCAACAGCACGCGAAACGGGTCGGATGGCGTCATCGGTCTACCTCCTTTGGATTCGGGATAACCGTAGCGGTTCGGCCTGACCCCCGCAATTCTCCCGATGGTGGGGTCCGGGCTGCGCCGCATTTTGAAAACGAGCCGTCGCAGGATGCGAAAAAACAAGCCGGAGAAACCAGGCGGCTGGAAAAACAAAATATATTTTTCAATAACTTAGACCTTTGGCATCGCCCTTGCTCTTGAACGTTCAAACCCTTTTGAGACAGGAGGCCCCGATGGCCAAAAACTGGAACGAAATCGAAGACGTCAACTCCGAAACCCTGATCAACGGCTTCGCCAATGATCTTTCCCTCGACGATTGGAACTGGGCCGAGGGCGACATGATCTTCGACGAGGACTTTCCGGCATGACGAAACTCTTCGGCACCGACGGCATCCGCGCCAAGGCAAACGCCGACGCGATGTCCCCCTGCACGGTCCTGAAAGTGGGCCTAGCCATCGCCAAGGTTCTCCGGTCTCGCACCCCGCGCAATCCGGCTGCCAAGGGCGAAACTCGTCACCGTGTGGTGATCGGCAAGGATACCCGCCTTTCCGGCTACATGATCGAATCCGCCCTGACCGCGGGTCTGGTCTCCGGTGGGGTCGATCCGGTTCTGCTGGGCCCCATGCCGACCCCGGCGGTCTCGATGCTGACGACCTCGTTGAGGGCGGATTTCGGCATCATGATCACGGCCTCGCACAATCCCTACACCGACAACGGCATCAAGATGTTCGGATCCGACGGCTACAAGATTTCGGATGCCGAACAGGACGAGATTGAAGCCCTGGTCCAAGGCGATCTCACGACCCTTCGCGTCGAGGCCGATGAACTGGGCCGTGCCAAACGCCTGGACGATGCCGTCGCGCGCTACATCGAATCCGCCAAGCGCAGCTTTCCCACAGACCTGACCCTCGAAGGCATGCGACTGGTCGTCGACTGTGCCCATGGTGCCACCTATCGCGTGGCCCCTCAGGTCCTGAGCGAACTGGGTGCCGATATTTCCGTCATCGGCTGCGAGCCGGACGGCTTCAACATCAACCAGGACTGCGGATCGACCGATACGCGGGCCCTGCGGGCGGAGGTCATCCGCACCGGAGCCGACTTGGGCATCGCCTTCGACGGCGACGGTGACCGATTGATCCTCTGTGACGAGAAAGGCCAGGTCATCGACGGCGATCAGATCATCGCGCTGGTGGCAGCCCGCATGAAAAAGGCCGGGACCTTAAGCAGCGGCGGTGCGGTTGCCAGCGTCATGTCGAACATGGCCCTCGACAAGCACCTGTCGGACCAGGACATCGTGCTGCACCGTGCGCCGGTCGGGGACCGCAATGTCGTCCGGATGATGCGCGAAACCGGGGCCGTGCTGGGTGGAGAATCCTCCGGCCATGTGATCATCGGGAAAGGGGCCACGACCGGTGACGGCCTTGTGGCCGCGTTGCAGGTTCTGGCGGCCCTGGTTGTGGACGAACGCCCGGCGAGTGAAATCTGCACCCGCTTTACACCCTTCGCGCAAAGCCAGCAAAATGTTCGAACAGCGAACAAGGCAATCCTGGATGATCAAGCCGTGAAGTCCGCCATTGACCGCGAGACCGCGCAGTTGGAAGACAAAGGCCGCTTGCTTGTGCGTGCCTCGGGTACGGAGCCCCTGATCCGGATCCTGGGCGAAGGCGAAGACGCCACTGCCATCCGCGAAGCCGTCATGCGCATCGCAGAGGAACTCGAGAATGCAGCCTGAGGTTTGGCGGCAGACATTCGATGCGAACCTGGAGGGACCGGCGCGCCTGCGTGCCGGTCTGCTCCCGCGCCTGAGCGCTGCCGGGTTTGACCAGACGGAGGCCGGTCGTCTGCTGCTCGCCGCCTCCGAGATTTTCACCAACATCGTCCGCCATGGAGAGCCAAAGGCGACAGCCCTTGTGGTCACGCTCACGCCCGGCGAAACCTGGGCTCTCGATATCTCCGACGACGGCGGGGCCTTCGAAGAGAGCGAGAACGCCTTGCAGGTGGCCCGGACCCGGGATCTCCGGGGCGAACTGTTGGAAGGGGGCATGGGACTTGCTCTCGCCAGCCAGTCCGCCGGGGGCTTGTCTTACCGAAGCGCGCTGTTGTCCGATGATGGCCTCAACCACCATCTGCTCCACTTCACAGGCCCGACACCGCCCGACCGACGCCCCCTGGTCCACCTGATCGAGGACGACCCGGCCTTTCAGCGCCTGGTTTCGCTCTTTGTCCGGGAGCGTTTTCGGATCGAGGTTTTCGACAGCGCGGAGAGCTATCTGGCCGCCAAACCCGGAAAAGCGCCCGGAAAAGCGCCCGGAACTGCTGACGTCATCATCTCGGACATTTCGCTGCCGGGGCTGGATGGTTTTGGCCTGCGCAAGACCCTGGCCGAGCGGGAAGACGGCGCGACCCTCCCCTTCCTCTTCCTCACCGGGCGCCAGGACGCCGAGAGCCGGGCCGCCGCGACACCCCTCGGGATCGATGACTATCTGGAAAAACCCGTGACCAAAGACCGCCTGCTGGCCGTGCTCGACCGCGTCCTCAACCGGTCACGGCAACTGACCAGCAGCCATGGCATGCGCGTCGATCGACGAATTAACGAGGCCATGGCACCCCATCTGCCCGGACAGATCGGCCGGTTTGGGATCGAAGGCGTCGTCCGGCCCGCCGGCATCGGCGGCGGCGATCTGCTGCGTCATTTCGCTCTGAAGGGCTGGCAGGCCATCGTCCTGATCGACGTCATGGGCCATGACGAAACCGCGTCTTTCCTGGCCCAGGGCCTTTCCGGCTGCCTCAGCGGCCTTGCCCGGGACGCCAGCCTCTCAGGCCCCGCCGACCTGCTGGGCGCGCTCTCCGACGTCATGTCGGGCGACCCGCTTTTCTCTGAGACCCTGGCCAGCGGGTTGGTCCTCGGCCTGGCGGACAACGGGCCCCTCAGCATTGCCTCCGCCGGCCATCCGCCACCGCTACTCCTGAAAGGTGAGAGCTCCCAGCGGATCGACACCGACGGCCCACTGCTCGGCCTTCCGACGACGGAGGCGTTCCGGCAAGCCACCATCGATCTCCGGGCCGACGACCGGTTGCTCATCTTCTCGGACGGTCTCGCGGAGACGGCGGAAGAGGTGGACGCCCTGGCAACGACCTATCGCATCTGCGGAACCGCCGAGGCGACCGTTGCGCGCATGACCTCCGATAAGCCCCCCCCACTCGATGACGCCGCCCTCGTCACCGTCACGGCCCGCTGAGGGGCTTGGCTAGAGGCTTATTCAGGCCAAAAACCGGGTCACGGGAGTGGTCCGAAATTCGACCTGCAGATTTTCTGAGGCGTTCGCGCCGATCCAGCAGAGGGAAATCCTGGATTTTCTGAAGGGCAGGCGTTACTTCACGCCGCTTTTGTCGGCTTGGGCAGGGCCGGGGTAGCACCGGGTTTCGGCCCCGGTTTCGGCAAGGCTGACGCGTCGCCCGCCTGCTCCGAGAGCTGTTTTTCCAGGGCCGCGACACGCTGGTTTGCACGGGTCAGGCGGTCCTTGGTGGTTTTCAGCTCGCGTTCCGTGATCTCGATGGTATGGGCCCGAATGCGGGCGGCGCGGCGGAACTTTGCCCCACCGACCCAAGACGTGAAGTAGCCCCAGAAGAAACCCAGCAGGATCGCCCCGCCCACCACAAGGGCGATCGGCAGATCAAGCTGGAAAGGAACAGGGTCCAGACTGACGGTCACATCGCCCCGGTTGGCCACGCCCAGTGCCGCAACAACAGCGCCCAAGATCAGCACGATCAACCAGCTGATGATGCCCATGTCTGCCCCTTCACTCTATCTGAATGTCACAAATACGGCCTCTCCACCGAGAGGCCTCGAAATCAACCGTCCGTGTTCAGCTTTTCGCGCAGCTGTTTGCCGGTTTTGAAATAGGGGATGTATTTCGCATCCACATCCACCGCCTCTCCGGTGCGCGGGTTGCGGCCCACGCGAGCACCGCGTTCCTTGACGGAGAAAGCACCGAAGCCCCGCAGTTCGACCCGGTCGCCCTGGGACAGCGTGTTGGTGATCTCGTCAAAAATCGTCGTCACGATTCTTTCCACATCGCGCTGATAAAGATGCGGATTAGATTCGGCAATTTTTTGAATGAGTTCGGACTTGGTCATGCCCGCAGGCCCCTCTGCTCAACGGCTGTGGCGAAGGCCCCCTTCTGGCAGACCCACCCCTGTTTATCGTTCAGTCAGCCCGTTCTTTACGGGCCGCTCGTTCGTCCCTCTGCTCGACCAGGCCCCGCCACTTGCGCTGACCTTGCCGGTTATCTGGCAGGGTGCCAAAGCGAAATCAGACCGTCAAGTGTAAGTATTTCTGAAACAAGCGCTTTTCCCGAAAAAGCGCCAAGAAGCGCTTCCAGGCTGTCCTCGGGCTCGACAATGTTCCAGTCCACCACTGGTATCTCAGCGTCCAGGCCCTGCTCGGAAACCAACCAATCGAGCGCATCGCCCTCGTCACCGATGGCGTCAATCAGCCGATTTTCCAGGGCCTGACGACCCGTGTAGACCCGACCATCGGCCAAGCGCTCGATTTCGGAGGCTTCATAGCCCCGGCGGTCCTGAACGAGGCCTTTGAAGTAGCCGAAGAAGTCCACCACCGTCGCTTCGACGGCGGTCCGCGCGCGCTCCGTCATCGGCTCAAGCGGGTTCGGCACGGCCTTCAACTCGCCCGATTTGATGGTCTCTGGCTTGATTCCGAGCTTGTCCAACAGACCGGTCAGGTCGGCGGTCTGCATGATGACCCCGATTGAACCGGTGATTGTGCCTTCGTGGGCATAAATCCGGTCTGCGCCGATGGCGGTCATGTAACCGGCACTGGTTGCCAGTTCGCCCATCAGGGCAACGACGGGCTTGTCCGCCGCCACATCGCGGAGCGCCTTATAGAGTGTCTCCCCCCCCACAACAGTCCCGCCGGGACTGTCGATATGGACCAGCAGGGCCTTAACCCCCTCGGCCTCGCCAATCTCGCTGATCACGTCGAGGGCATAGGGGTCGTGGAAGATCACGTCTTCCACATGGATGCGGGCAACCTGATCGCCGGTCGAAATCGCCGCTTCCGGGACCTGGCCGATAAACGCAAGACCGGCCAGCAAAAGGGCCCCCAGGGTCAACACGCGCCAAAAGACAAGGCGACGTTTCAACCGGCGGCGGTCGAGCAGGGAGTCGATCTCCCGCGCGGAAAGGTCAGACGACAGCGGCCTATTCCTTCAACTTCAAAACGAAAAGGGCCGGAGCAGCCTGTCGACGCTCCGGCCCCTGATCCTAATGTGAAGGATCACTCAAAGACAAAGGTTTAGTCGCCTTGGCCCTGTTCGTCTTTCTTCTTCATGGCAGCGCCCAAGATGTCGCCGAGCGTCGCGCCGGAATCGGAAGAGCCATATTCTTCCATGGCCTTCTTCTCTTCGGCCACTTCCAGCTGCTTGACCGAGAGCGAGACCTTGCGGTCGCGGCGGTCCACCTGGGTCACCTTGGCGTCGACCTTGTCGCCGGCGGCGAAGCGGTCCGGGCGTTGCTCGGAGCGGTCGCGGCTCAGTTCGGCCTTGCGGATGAAGCCGGTCAGGCCATCGGCCAGCTCGACCTCGACGCCACCATCGTTGGTGCCGACCACGGTGCAGGTGACGATTTCGCCCTTCTTGACGCCGGAAGACACGGCATTTTCGAACGGATCCTCGTCCAGCTGCTTGATGCCGAGGCTGATACGCTCCTTGGCAATATCGATGTCGAGAACCTTGGCCGTGACCATGTCACCCTTGGTGAAGGAAGCCAGGGCTTCTTCGCCGGATTGGGACCAGCTGAGGTCGCTCAGGTGAGCCATGCCGTCGATTTCGCCCGGAAGGCCAATGAACAGACCGAATTCGGTGATGTTCTTGATCTCGCCTTCGATGGTCGAGCCCACCGGCTGGTTGACCATGAAGTCTTCCCAGGGGTTGGACAGGCACTGCTTGAGGCCCAGGCTGATCCGGCGCTTGTCGGAATCGGTATCCAGGACCATGACTTCCACTTCCTGAGAGGTGGAAACGATCTTGCCCGGGTGGACGTTCTTCTTGGTCCAGGACATTTCGGAGACGTGCACCAGACCTTCGACGCCCGGCTCCAGCTCCACGAAGGCGCCGTAGTCGGTGATGTTGGTGACGCGGCCCTGCAGCTTGGCATTGACCGGGTACTTGGCCGCCACGCTTTCCCAGGGGTCGGCTTCCAGCTGCTTCATGCCGAGGCTGATGCGCTGGGTTTCCGAGTTGAAGCGGATGACCTGAACCTTGACGGTCTGACCGATCTGCAGCGCTTCCGACGGGTGGTTGATGCGACGCCAGGCGATGTCGGTGACATGCAAGAGGCCGTCCACACCGCCGAGATCGACGAAGGCACCGTAGTCGGTGATGTTCTTGACGATACCATCGAGCACTTGGCCTTCGGACAGGTTCGCGATCAGCTCGGACCGCTGTTCGGCGCGGGTTTCCTCGAGCACCGCCCGGCGGGATACAACGATGTTGTTGCGTAGCCGGTCCATCTTCAGGATCTGGAACGGTTGCGGCGTCCCCATCAGCGGCTGGATGTCGCGCACAGGCCGGATATCCACCTGGGAGCCCGGCAAGAAGGCCACGGCACCCGACAGGTCGACGATGAAGCCGCCCTTGACGCGGCCGAAGATCACGCCGTTGACGCGTTCATTGGCCTCGAAGGCCTTCTCCAGTTCGGTCCAGGCTTCTTCACGACGCGCCTTTTCACGGCTGAGACGGATCACACCGTCCTTGTCTTCGTAGCGTTCGATGAAGATGTCGACGAAATCACCGGTGTTGATTTCGGACTTGTCCTGGCCCGGGGACAGAAATTCTTTCAGGGGCACACGGCCTTCGGATTTCAGACCGACGTCGATGAGTACCGCGTCGTTGTCGATTTTCACGATCGAGCCTTTGACGACGCGGCCATCCAGCCGGCTTTCGCCAAGGGACTCTTCCAGAAGGTCCGCAAAGTTTTCCATAGTCATGATTAAAGGGTCGTCCTTTCCGTCTATTCGTGTTTCTGGCCGACCGGTTGGTTCCGGTGGTCTTAAAACAACAGCAAAAAGCCCTAAGGGCCCGGAGCTTCTTGCGGCTCGGGCTCTTGAAAGGCTCGGTTCAAGCGATCTTTTGGGAGATGACGGCCAGGGCCGCTTTGAGAGCCTGATCGGCGTCCATGTCACTGGTATCAATCACATGGGCGTCTTCCGCCGGCTTCAAAGGCGCGGTCGCACGGGATTGATCCCGTTCGTCCCTGTCCTTCATATCCTGAAGAACGCGCGCTTCTATAACCTCTTCGCCCCGGTCCCGCAACTCTTTCACCCGCCGTGCGGAACGAACCTCGACACTGGCGGTCACAAAGAGTTTGGCATCCGCATCCGGGCAGACCACGGTACCGATATCGCGCCCATCCAGAATGGCACCCTTCGCGCCCAGCGGCGGCTTGGTGGCGAAGTCGCGCTGGAAGGCCAGCAGCTCTGCCCGGACGGACTGGATCACGGCCACCTTGGATGCGGCCTGGGCTGTCTCATCCCGGCGCAACTGATCGCTCTTCAGGTCCTCGACGGTCAGCGCCTTTGCCTGCGAAAGCGCCGCCGCCTCATCTTCCGGATCAGCCCCGGCTTCCAACACCTTCCAACCGACCGCGCGATAGAGGAGGCCCGTGTCCAAAAGGGCAAAGTCCAGATGGCCCGCCAGTCGCTTGGCGAGCGTCCCCTTTCCGGCAGCGGCCGGACCGTCAATGGCAATGACCGTCATTCCTGCAAGTCCGAAAAGGCATCATTCTGCCCGGGGTTTCTCTCACTCAGAACCTTCAGATACTGTGCCAGGAGATCCGCCTCGAGCAAACGATAGTGGAGATTGTACATCAATTCTTTTGCGACGGTGTGGCCCACCGTGTTCGGATTGATGTTTGCGAAATGGCATAGCACGCATAAGGCAAAGGCCGCGTTCATCACCAGGGTTATGTGATGATGTAGGCATTGCCGGTCGCGGTCCTCGTCAAGTTGGATTGGAGACAGCTTTACCAACCATTTCGCCGTATAGGCGGCTACCTTGTAGCGGTTTACCAACCGGTCCGACTCGCCCATATGAAAGTCCTTAAGGCGATCAATATCGATGTAATAACTCATGACGGCCATGAGCAACTTTGCCTTGGAGAGGTAAGTCGCGCTTCTCACCGCCGACGGAAGACCACTATGAAAGTTTAAGAAAAACGAGTTGATGGTCGCCGCGCGATCTCTTGCGCGCTGAAGGTTTTCTTCGTTATCTGAGAACATTGTATGCTCAAAAATCCACGATCGTCAGAAATGTCATTCATCCTTTTTGGACGAGGTCGATGGGACGGTTCCGAGAGGAGCAATACCCTCGGCGGCTTCGGTGACCAGATTCACGTATGCTGGGGCCAATTTCTCAAAGCTCTTGGCCTGAGCCTCATTGTCAATCTTTGTTTCTGTGTTTGGCAAACGCCATAGGCACACGTCCTTGACCGGCTTGATCGCCAGCAGGTCATCATATTCTTTTTTTAAATCATCCAAAGACATGTTGTAGCTCGCGAAGCGCCGCGCCCCTTGAATCAAAAGCGGCCCGTCTTACCGAATGACATCCAGCTTGACAAGACCGATTCGGATACAATAGCCGATAACGAATCCGCCCACAAAGGGTTAATTCACAAGCGGATTCAGCGAATCGCGGCACCCATCCCATTCATCAAATCCGCGAAGCCCGGAAAGCTGGTACCGATGGCTTCCGCATCATCGACGCCGACCGTCTCTTCCGCTGCCATGCCTAGCACGGCGAATGACATGGCGATGCGGTGATCAAGTGAGACGGCGACTTCCGCGCCACCTTTCACCGGACCACCGGCGGAACCCTGAACCGTCATCCAGTCCGGGCCGTCGGCACAGGGAACGCCGCAGGCCTTCAGCCCATTGATCATCATGGCGATGCGGTCGCTTTCCTTGACGCGCAACTCTTCCACGCCTTCGAAGCGCATCTCGCCATCGGCAAAGGCAGCCGCCACGCTCAAGACCGGGTATTCATCAATCATGCTGGGGGCGCGTTCTGCCGGGACCGTAATGGCTTTCAGCGCGGAATGGCGGACATGGATATCACCCACCGGCTCGCCACCCTGGATGCGCTCGTTCTCAATCTCAAGGGCGGCCCCCATGTCCTTGAGTGTGGTGATCAGGCCGACACGGGTCGCGTTCAGGCCCACGTTCTCGACCCGCAGGTCTGATCCCGGCACAATCAGCGCCGCAACAATCGGAAAGGCCGAGGATGAGATATCGCCCGGCACCAGAACATCGGCACCGACCAATTCCGGCTGACCTTTAAGGGTTGCGCGAAAACGACCATCGTCCAGCAGCTCGGTCTCCACGTCGGCACCGAAATGGCCCAGCATGCGCTCCGTATGATCGCGTGTGGGCTTCGGTTCGATCACCGTGGTTTCGCCCGGAAGGTTCAGCCCGGCCAGGAGGATGGCGGATTTCACCTGGGCGGAGGCGATCTTGGTCTCGTGAAGCGCGGGCAGGCCCTGGTCGGTGCCGGAGATGGTCAGGGGCAGCCGACCGCCGCTGCGCCCCATGAAGCGGGCACCGATCCCGGAAAGGGGATCCGTCACACGCCGCATGGGCCGGGACCGAAGCGAGGCATCGCCGGTCAAGGTCGCCGTCAAAGGATGGGTTGCCAACAGCCCCAAGAGAAGACGCGCCGCCGTACCGGAATTGCCCATATCGAGCACGTCCGCCGGCTCCACCAGTCCACCGATGCCGCGACCCGCAATCAGCCAATCTCCGCCGGACTCTTCCGGGGCGATGACCTCGGCACCCAGTGCCCGCATGGCCTCCGCCGTGCGCAGGACGTCTTCGCCGGTTAGCAGACCCGTCACCCGGGTTTCGCCCAGGCTGAGCGCGCCGAACATCAGGGCCCGGTGGGAAATCGATTTATCCCCCGGCACGCAGATGGTGCCTTTCAGGGCGGTGGCCTTGGCGGAACGGGCGCTGGTGGTCGACATGCGGATCTCGTCTCTGTTGATCAAGGGGCCGACAGAACTGACACCGAACGGCGGTCCGGCTCAATGGTTTTTTGATTTTTTGGGCAGGAAGCCCACATAGCTTTTGACAAGGCCTCGCCCGCCATGGCAAGTGCCTCTGGTTCCGCTCTTGTCCATCTGGTCGGTGCGGAACAACAGGATAATTCGTCTCGTTTGAACGTCGGAGGATAACCGTGGCCAAACCGGAATGGGGACAGAAGCGCAACTGCCAGAGCTGCGGCGCACCGTTTTACGATCTAGGTCGAAACCCCATCATCTGCCCGAAATGCGGTTCGGAGTTCCGGCCCGAAACGATCTTGAAGTCCCGTCGTCCTGCGCCGGTTGCCGACAAGGCACCGAAGCCTGCGGAAGAAAAGAAAGAGGCAGCAGAAGAGGACGAAAATCTTCTGATCGAGAACGACGATGACGATGACGTCGAGATCGAAGATGATGATTCGGATGATCTGATCGAGGACACCTCTGACCTTGATGAGGACGATGGCGACATTGGCGTCGATGCCGGATCCGACGACGACGGCGACAAGGACAACTAATCAAAAAAAGGGGGTTGTCAGGAGCGCGCCCGCGCCCTAGTTTCCGCCCCCACACAACAGCCGGTGTTACCTGTCCCAAACAGGTGGTCGTCTGAAATCAGGCAACCGACAACCCGTCCACCGGCAGCGATGGGGCCGTAGCTCAGTTGGGAGAGCGCTACAATGGCATTGTAGAGGTCAGGGGTTCGATTCCCCTCGGCTCCACCAT
Organism: Magnetovibrionaceae bacterium; assembly: GCA_049603795.1. Classification (GTDB taxonomy): domain Bacteria; phylum Pseudomonadota; class Alphaproteobacteria; order Rhodospirillales; family JBMYSY01; genus JBMYSY01. Next base: position 26,808 of record JBMYSY010000019.1, on the reverse strand, counting down.
TCTTTCGATTGCCCCGCTCCGCTCGCCCCTTGTCTGAGACGATCCGCTCTGCGAGGGGTCGATGCTCGCATGGGCGCGGCTCAGGGCTGTTGGGTTTAAACAAACTTCGGTCGACTCCACCATTTCTCCAAAGTCGAAATGTTTACGCCTCTGGTTCAAGATGACTCCGAGGGGTGCCGCCATTTTTTCGATTGCTCCGCTCCGTTCGACCCTTGTTCGAGACGAACCGCTCACCCGAAATGACGACGTCTAGACTGACCACAAAACGAAAACGGCACCCGAGAGCCTAGCCCTGGGTGCCGTTTTCGGAAGTTGGGTATTCAGATAGGAATCAGCCGAAAAGACCCATCTCCTGGCCGATGCGGTCCAGCATATCATCTGAGCCAATTTCCTTCGCGACCTTTCCGAAGGCCGCTTCGGTCTTCGGCCCGACTATGCCGTCTTCTTTTAACGGTTCAACGGCTTTTGAAGCGAAGAGACCGTGATCTTCGGCAGCAAAGTTTACGGCGATTTGTAGTCCAAGCCCAAGCGGGTTGGACTGTTCGGCCCGCCGTCCCAGTGTCGTTGGACCCGAACCCAGCTTTGGTTTTGTGGGCGTGGTCGCATTCGGCTGTTGGGCCTGGGGTTTTGAAAACAGCCCACCGAACGACTTTCCCGTGGCCTGATTCAACGCGTGCGCCGTCCCAGATTGAGCAGCCTTTTGGACGGTCGGTTTGAAGCTGGCAAGGGCGACCGAGTCCTGAACATGCGACGGCTTGTTTTGGACAAGCGTGTTCTTCAAAGCCGCCCGTGTCTTGGGACCGGCCTGACCGTCAACGGCCAGCATGGGCTGAGGAGACTCGTTTCCGTTCTTTTGGGATCGGTTGTTCAGGATATTCAGGGCCTCCTGTGCTGTCTTCACCTGATCGGTCTGGGTAGCCGTTTCCAAGGCCTTGGAAAGACTTTTGGCAAAATCACCAAGCGCTTGGCTTAGAGGTTTCCTATCGGCGGCTTTAGCGGGACTGGTTTCCGTCGGAATTTTTCGCTTCGGCCCGGAATCGATCATCCGTCCCGTTGCGTCCCGTTCCACCGGGTCAGTGCCGTAATTCAGGTCGTAAAAGGCCTTCACCTTTTCCTTGGATGCCAGATAATCGGGATTATTGGACTCCCAATAGGTGTCGGACTTCATAACACCTTCGATCTCGTCTTCGGTGATGTCTTCCGTCCGCTTGTAAAGAACATCTGACTGGCCATCATCGGCGGTGAAGGCTTCAACCAGTTGATGTTCGGCAGACAGGGCAACCCCGTCTATATTGCTTTGAAGGCGATCGAGCCCTTCGTCTTCTTCGCGTGTGCCGACTTCTGGGGCCTCATCGACCTGTTCCGTATCCTCCGGCAATAGGTCATGTGCATATCCCTCCAGGGCATCCAATCCGAAGCTTGGACCATCCCAGAAGGCGTCCCAAACATTTTTCCCGTGCTCAACCCATCCGACATCCCGGTCATCCAGGGCTTCTTCGAACCGGGCACGGTGTTCGGGATTGTCCGGATCATCGGTATCCAGCACCGCATCGGCGGCGGTACCCAGCACCTTCACCGCATTATGCAGAGTGTAGGTGTCCGGCGGGAGGCCGATTTCTTCAAAGGCATTCTGGTGGTAATCATCCGTCTGCTGCAAAGATACACTGGCCATACCTGTTTCAGTTAATTGGATCGTGCGGATTTCGGCATCTGCTTCAGCAATATTGAGCTCAATACCTGTCATATCCGCCTCAGTCATTCGACGTCCATGTTTCTTCTCATAGGCATCTTGGAGACGCTCTCTCGCTCCTTTGCCTTCCCAGCCTTCGTTGCGCGAAACTTTGCCTGCCGTTCTGGCATAGCGCGGACTGATGGCTTCCAGAGTTCGCCAGTATTCGCCTGGGTTTCCATTAGCAAGGTGGGCTTTGGCCTTCGCCAGGATATCTGCGTGGCGCGCACGTGTGTTCATTTGCTCTGACATCAGAACGTCCTTTCATTCTCAAGTTTTAGGTGGGTGAATTTGGGCGTTAATTGCCCGGGGTCCGGCAACGATTCACGACCAAGTCCCGATCCGCCGGAAGATCGAGCCAGGAGCAGAAGCGACGAACAAGGCGGTTTCGCATTGTCAACACATCGCTCAATAATAATCTATCAAAAAAAACTCTAAAAAATAAGCTTTCTATAATTATTTGCCTGAATTCACAATGAGGTCGATAGGTTGATTTGGGCTTGCTGCAAAAAATAAAATCGTTCGGTTTTTCTAGCAAATAGGCATCTTTGTCGCGGAGCAATAGAATTTCTTGTGTCGGAGGGCATTCGTCCATGAAGTTTTCCGCCTGACAAGCTCCCTGTTCCTCCAGCTTCCTCATTTTAGATGCCGGGTGAGTTTCGATCTGGTTTGGACGAATAGTAATTTGCACCCTGAAGTAATATTTTGGTTCCGGCATCTTCGGTGACTGGGTCAACATCTCCGGCGTCGGAGGAAGAATTTCCGGATACTGCATGTGCAATGAAATCTGTTGTCGAACGGCGAAACGTCCGTCGTAATTTTCGGTCATCGCCCTTTGAAACGGCGTGAGATAGCCAATCGGAATGTCCAGGGCATAATCACCGATCAAGAACTGTTGAATGCGTGACTCATCTTCGTTTGCGCGGGCGGCCATGACCGACGGGCTGACTGACAGCAGTCCGGTTGCGAGGCTCAATATGATCATCAGGCATCGCATAACGAAACCACCTCGCGCTTAAATCTTGAATTAAGAGCATGTGTTGTTGGGATGAAGAAGTCAATCGAACGGCTGAGCAGGGCGCGCGTGTTCATTTGCTCTGACATCAGAACATCCTTTCTTTCTCACGTTTTGGGTGGGTGAAGTTGGGCGTTACTTGCCCAGGGTCCGGCAACGGTTCACGGTCAAGTCCCGATCCGCCGGAAGATCGAGCCAGGAGCAGAAGCGACGAATAAGGCGGTTTCGCATTGCCATTACATCGCCCAATAATAGTCGATCAAAAAAACTCTAAATAATAGTCCGTCTACGAGCACTTGTTTGAATTCGCAGTGTGGGCGAATTTTTGATCCGGCCTTGCTGCAGAAAATAAAATCCGTCGGCTGTTCGAGTAAATAGGTATTTTTGTCCTGGTACAAAAGAATTTCCTGTGTCGGCGAGCTCTCGGGAATCAACAGGGGCTGGTTTTTCATAGGTTGCACCCAGCAACACCGGTATTACTGCCAAAACTATGAAAGGGAAGAACTTCGCATACGCCTCAGACAAGACATAAAAAAACCGCCTTCCAAGGGGAGGCGGAATGAACTGGACGCACTTGTAGCCCCCACATCCAGATCGTCATTCAAATTAAGGAAAATGTCAATAAGAATACTCTTATTTATTGCATCAAAGCCATTTCAACTTTCTGACAGCTCAGCCTCAGGCCTGCTGGATCACGGACCGAGCTCTTGCCAAAAACTCTGCCGGATCGAGCGGCTCCTGGATAACCTCGTTCATGCCCGCGGCCAAACAGTCCTCCGGACGCCTGGCGACAATATCGTTTGAAATCCCAATGACGGCTGTGTTCGCGCCCTCCCGGCCGGATTGGCGCAACGTCCGGGTAAAGGCCAGTCCGTCGACGTCCCGCAATCCGGCATTAATCAAGACCAGATCAATTTCTTTGTCGTGAACCGTTTCAAGGGCTTCCTTAGCCGTATGGACGACGATGACCTCTCCAAAAAATCCTTTGAGCTTTGCGAAAGCGATCTTTGCCAGCAACTTGTTGTCTTCTGCGATCAGCAAGACCTTGTTGTCGAGAGTAGCGGGATCACCGGAGGGGCTCTCCGGAAGGCGGGGCTCCTGCCGCCTTTCAACCTGACAAGGGATCACCACCGAGAACGTCGACCCTTTCTCCGGTTCCGAATCAGCGGAAAGCCGACCTCCCAGTTCCTCGGTCAACCTTCTGCAGATGGCCAGCCCGAGACCGGCCCCGTCGAAGGGCCGCGAAGCTGAGCCGTCGGCCTGGGCAAAGTCATCAAAGATGATATCGAGCCGGTCGGCTGCAATGCCCGGACCCGTGTCCGAAACCGCAAGAATAAGGCTTCCCTCCCGGTCGGAAACTTCGGAAAAACCGAGGGATACGTCGATGGTCCCCTTGGCTGTGAACTTCACCGCGTTCCCGATCAGGTTCACCCAGATCTGCCGAAGCCTTTGTGGGTCTGTTGAGACCAATTCTGGCAAGTCCGGATCAAGGGATGTGGCCAAAGAGACGCCCTTGAGTTCAAGGTCGGCCTGGAAGGCGCTGCAGGCGCTATCGAGTATCTCACTCGGTGAGAACCCGACGTCTTCGATGGTGATCCGGCCCGCCCGCAGCCGGGCGATGTCGAGGACCTCATCCAGCAGCGTGCCCAACTTCAAAGCAGATTTGCGGGCCTTTTCGGCATACTGGCTGACTCGGGCCGAGGGTTTTTCATCAAGCAGCAAGGACATCAGGCCAGTTATGGCGTTGATGGGCGTACGCAACTCATGGCTCATATTGGCAAGAAATTCGGTTTTAATTCTCTCGCCTACCAAGGCTTTTTCACGCTCTCTTGCCAATAATTTAGCGGCATTGTTTTGACGATATAATAAAAAAGAGATCAAAATGGCAATGAACCAGACTATAATGACCAAATAATACCCGAGTTCTATTTCCAATCCCACATGGGAAAGTAGATTTTCTGTCTCCTTGGTTTTCAGGTCAGTCTGGGACTTGAAAAAACGGGCGATGCTTTCGATCCCCTTCAGGGCAGAAGCATCATCGACGGCGACAATCCTATCGACTTCCCCGATCGACAGGTTGTTCCGCACCCCGTCCGAAGCTATCAGGATCTTGGACAGATAGGTCTGTATCGTTTCTTGAATATCATTGATGTGGGAGATCACCTGCTGGCCAACAGGTGCCTGGGCGCGCAACTCTTCCAGGATTGCGGCGGCCTCCCTAAACTGCTTTTCGGATGTGATCCTAAATCGTTCTTCTCTTCTGATGATGTAGTTTTTGAAATTGTGGATCGCACCCCCATAACCCAAGAGGTCCGTCAATCTCTGGACTTGCAGCGCATAGGAACTGTTCAGCCTCACTTCGCCATCTCGGGCCGCAACCGCTTTCCGGTATTCTGTGCTGACATCAAAGACGAAAGCAAAGAAGACGACCGACGTGACCAGGGCTCCGCAAAGCACGAGAACAATGTTTCGCTCAAGCATTGCGCTTCCCCCTTGCGCCCCTCACCGTTAAACGCCCGCCCGGTTCGTCGAAGCCGGCTCATCAACACCCAATTCCCTTCGGCCGCCGAGCGCCGTTCCTCAGCGAACCTGAAAGCCGATCATCGACAGATCGTCGCGCCGCATCTGATCGCCCTGGTAGTCTATCAGGACTTGAAGGATGGCGTTCTTTTGGTCGCTCATAGGCAGACCCTGGACCGATTGCAGGGTCTTCAGCAGACGTTTTTTGCCAAATCCGCGCTGGCGCTCTCCGCCGATCTGGTCGGTTATGCCGTCCGAACACAGATAAAAGCGCCGCCCCTCCGTCAAGAGTACCTCGTGAGCATCAAAAAATTGGTGAGCATCCAGCCCCCGATGCCCCAGCCCGTTCCTGTTGCCGCGCAGGGCTGTCACATCTTCTCCATCAGCAACAAAAAGATCAAAGCGAGCGCCTACGAAATAGAGCCGTTCCATGCTGGGCTCGATGTAGCAGGCCCCCAGTTCCAGACCGTCGCTGGAATGACCGCCCGGCTGATCCTGGCAGAGCATTCTTTGCAGAATGCTGTGGAATTTTGCGATCAGGCTCTGCAAATCGCCATCGAACGTTTCCGAACGCGCCTTGTCCAAGGCCCCTGTCGCCAGCAGACTGAGGAAGGCCCCCGGCACGCCATGGCCGGTGCAATCCGCAAGGACGATAAGAATGCCGTCGCCCCAGAAATCACACCAATAGATGTCGCCACCCACGATGTCGCGGGGCTCCCATAAGACGAAGCTGTCCTCCAGAACGGGTTCCAGCTTTGACATGTCAGAGAGAATCGAGCTTTGGATCCGCGACGCATAGACGATGCTGTCCGAGATCACACCATAGGCGTCTTTCAACTGAAGTTCTGACTTTTTGCGTTCCGTAATATCCTCGATAACGATGACGACGCCTCCATCCTCAATCGGTCGCAGCTGGTGCGACAGGATGCGGCCATCCTTCAAATGCCGGTAAGATCGAAAATCTCGCCGGGAGCGGATATCCTCCATACTTTGTTTGACCCGTTTCTCGGGGTCCGCAAAATGTCGGCCCGCGATGTCGCGAATCACATCCTCGATCGGTCGCCCGATGGCATGAACATCGGGGGGCTCTTGATAGATTCGACTGTATCTTTCGTTCACCATCTGCACCCGCAGATCGGCATCGAGCATCATCAGGCCGTTTGGCATGTTTTCGAGGGCTGTTCGAAGTTCGGCTTCGCGCTGTGCCAGGTCAGCCATGGCCTTCTTGCGCTCGGACACTTCCTTGCCGAGAGCCTGCTCCATCCGCTTTCGCTCAGAGATATCCCGAATGGAGGCCGCGACCCAGGAGCTGCCGTTGACGGAAATGGGACTGAGGCTCACTTCGACGAGGACGATTTTCCCGTCTTTTTTCTGTGCTGCCAGGGACTGCCCCTCCCCCATGGATCGAACCTTGGGGTCCAAAAAAAAGCTATCACGCAAATGGACGTGGCGCTCGCGGATTTGGCGGGGCAGCAGAACTTCAACAGGTCCGTCAATCAGGTCGGATGCGGTGTAACCCAGCACTTCCTCTACGCGGTCATTGACCATCTGGATGGTGCCGCTTGAATCAACCACGATCAAAGGATCCGGTGAGGACTCGATGATGCTTTTGAACTTCTTCTCGCTGTCTTCCAGGCTGGAAATCGACCGAACGACCAGGCGATGGGCCGGGTAGAAGATTAACAGGATGACCAGGCCCAAAACGAGGATCGCAAGGGCATAGCCGAAACTGGCAATGCCCTCGACGTCTTCGACAATTGAATGGGCAAAGCGCTCATAGCCTTGGACGGCCTCATTCAGTTTGACCAAAAGCGGGCCTGAAGCGCTCTGGGTCAAAAGTCGCAAGGCCTGGCCATCCTGATCGGCATTGTCCAGGACCAACCTTGCCCAGGCGATGAACTGAAGAGAATCGGCATGGAGATTTTCGGTCCGGCCGGACCCGAAATAGGTCCGGGAAAGCTCGTCTGTCAGTTCGACCATGGGCTCTTCCCGCCCCTTGCCCGTAAGCCTTAAATGGGCGGCCTCGAACTCGTCAATGGCGGTCTTTAGCTGGTCTCTCGATACCTGATAGCGAGGATCGGTCCGGTTATACTGCGAGGCAAAGAACATGATTCTTTGGCTCAACATCCGCTGTCGGCCACTGAGATCAATCGCTTCTGCGAAGGCTTCCGATTTGACAAGCGCGTATTTCATGGAAACGTGGCTGAGTGTCACGAATGCGAAAATCAGCACGATCGCCAAGGCATATCGAACCCAGAGCAGTCGCGGATCCGGATTGAACAGCCTCATGAAGCGCTCACCCGCCCTGTACCGATTGGTAGAAAAGGGCTCGGCACCTGTGCACCATTTTGCACGGCAGGTCCCAACGACGCGTTGATTTTGCCCAACATTGTCGCCTTTTTCCGGAATTAGGTCCTAGAGAGGTTTTCGTCTTAGTGACCCAATTGCGACGAAACCTACTCCAGCTTTCTGCATTCATCTAACTGTTTTCACAAGTGTTTCAAAGTCCATCCACGCGCACAAGGGCTTATTCTTTCGATTAAGATCGACAAGCGCCTTCGGGGACACGATCCGGATAGGTTCCAATCACTGCCCCTCGGGACAAGACGATCCAAGCCCGCTCTCGATCGACACAATAGTCGTTTTTGTACTTGGATGTCTTTTTTACCGGGAAGCGAGCAGCGTTTTCAGTTCGGCCCAGTTCCAGGCCAGCAGGACCGGTACGCCGGTGATGATCTCGCGTCCCCGCCTTGCGAGCGAGGCGGCGAGGGCGGCAGAGGGCGGGAGGCCGATCAGGAGGCCGATCAGGACAAAGCTGCCTTCCTGAACGCCGAGGCCGCCGGGCACGAAAAAGGCTGCAGAGCGGGCCGTCTGGTTCAGGCTGTCCAGCAAAAGCGCCTCTGCCAGCGTCACGGGATACCCAATCAACCAAAGCGCCAGCCAGATTTCCGCAGCCATCAGTAGTCGGTTGGCGAGGCGAAGCAGGCAGGCCAGAAGAAAAGCCAGACGTCGACCATAGATTTCCTGGATGGCGGTTTCCATCGCTTGCGCCCCACCTGTCAGACTTTCCAAGCGATTGCTGGTCTTGCCCTTTGCTGCCAGGTCGGCCAGCTTCTTGATGATCCGCGCGAGCAGTGGAAACAACCCCGCCTTCTGCACCCGGTAGAACCCGTAGATCAGGGCGCAGATGATCACGGTGGCCGCAGCCATGGCCAAGAGCATCTGCCCCTGGGCCTTGGCGATGACGCTCAAAAGCGCCATGCCGATCAGCGCTGAAAGCATTTGTGCAATCGCCTGGGCGGTTTTGTCGACCACCGATGCGGCCCCGGCAATCGCGCCGGGCAGGCCCTTTCCCGCCACAATCCGCGCCTTGACGATTTCGCCGCCAACCTGGGCCACGGGCAACAGGCTGTTCATGGCCTGACCAAGCCAGCCCGCATAGAAGGCCGTACCGAAACCCGGACGACAGTCGACCGGAAAAAGCAGCCACCATCCCAGAACCGCCGCAAGCAAAGGCGGCACGAAAAGAGGGATCATGCCGAAAAGCCCCAAACCGCCGGCGGCAAGACTGGCGAAAACGGCTTCGGCCCCCTGCCACAAGATCAGGGCGATTGCGCCGGCCAAGCCAACGAGAAACAGGATGATCGCGACTCGTTTCACGTGTTTCACGGACTGTAATCTTTCTGTAATATGGGTCGTACTGTCAGGGCCGTTGGCCTGAGATACAGGTTCCGAACCGGGACAGTGTCAAGATCGCAAAGGATTTTTCGCCCGTTACCGTCTTAGGCCGGGTGAGAATCGGATGTCATCCGAAGAAGTTCAAAGTCGCCTCAATGAATATCATTAGTCCCGTAGTCGCCTTTCGTCGCCGAATTGCCATCATCCGCAATCCCGTCGCCGGCAACCGCTCGGCAACCGGTTTTAAGGCCATCCTCGATGCCCTGGAGGCCGAAGGGTGCGCCGTTGAAGTCCGGGAGACAACCCGCCCGAATGGTGCCCAGGAAATGGCCGCAGCGATTTCCGCCCGGGATTTTGATCTGGTGGCCGCCGCTGGCGGTGATGGCACAATCAACGAGGTCGCAGACGGCCTTGGCGATCAGGCCCCTCCGCTTGCCATCATACCAGCCGGGACGACGAACGTGCTCGCGCTCGAAGTCGGCATTCCCAAAGATCCTTCAGTGATCGCCCGGATCATGACCCGGGGGCCGGCGCGCCGGATCCACCCCGGTCTCGCCAATGGCCGTCAGTTTCTGATGATGGCCGGGGCCGGCTTCGATGCCCATGTGGTCGCGGCGACCAATTCCGCATTGAAGAAAAAGATCGGTCAGCGGGCCTACGTCTGGAACGGCTTCAAGTGTTTCGTCCAGGGGCGTCGAGCGGACTATCGGGTCACCATTGACGGCAAGCCCTTCTCGGCAGCAGCCGTTACCGTCGCGAATATGCGCTATTACGGCGGCCCTAACATCATGGCACCGGAGGCCTCACTCGAGACCCCCGGCTTCCATGTCTGCCTTTTCCTGAAGGGCGGACGCTACCATGTGGCGAAGCATGGGATCGCGCTTTTGGCCGGCAAGCTCCCCGAAATGGCGGATGTGGCCATCATTCCCGGCAACCGGATCACCATCGAGGGAGACCCGTCGGAACCCGTTCAAGCCGACGGAGAGATCGTCGGAAACCTGCCGGTCGAGATCGAGCTGGCACCCAAACCGCAAGAAATCCTCTTTCCCTGCTAGAGCCCTTCCCGGCGTTCTTGAATCGCCCTCTAAAACCTTGATGGAGACTGATTCGGCTTTCTTCGATCAGGCTCTAAGCAACCAGGCGGGAGACGAAATCGTCCAGGTTGACGGTTCCTTTCCGGGCATTCGGATCGACAAAATCGATCCGGCCATTGTTGATGTTTTCGTGCATCTCGGCCATGGCTTCCGCCGTCTGGCCGGGCAGACCGGCCTGGGTCAACTGATCCACCCAGGTCTCCGGCTGGACCGGTACCGGCAGGATTTCCCGCCCCAGGGCCTTTGAAAAGGCAGCGGCGACGTCAATTGCCGAATAGCGGGCAGCACCTTTCAGTTCAATCACGCGATGCGGCTCAGAGGTCGGATTGACCAGGGCTTCGGCAACGGCCAAGCCGATGTCTTCCGCGCTCACCATGTCAATCTTGAAGTCCAAAGGCAGGACCATGCTGGGGTAGACCCCGGCTTCCAGGACCGTTGGCAGCATTTCCTTCAGGTTGCCGAAGAAGTAGCCGGGCCGAACGGCGCTTAAGGGGATCCCCGCCTTGATGAACAAATCTTCGAGGTAGGAAAGGGTCGCAATGGGCCCCACCCGGTCCTGGTACTGGGCACCGACCGAGGACAGCACGACAGCCTGGGGCAGTCGGGCTAATCTAGCCGCTTCGGCCAGGATCTCGGCACGCTTACGGCTCCTGTCGATGAAGGCTTCGTCGGTCAGGTCCGGTGGCAGAAGGAAGTAGGCCCCACTGGCCCCTTCCAAGGCGGCTGTTACGGCGCCTAAATCATCAATGTCAGCAATGGCGACCTCTGCACCCTTGGCCTTCCAAGGCAGCCCCTTTTCAGCGGAGCGGACAAGGACGCGGACGGCCTGCCCCTGGGCGAGAAGGGTGTCGGCAACAATGGAACCGGTGTTTCCGGTTACGCCTGAGATGACCAACATGATGGTGTCTCCTTTAACGGGGTCTTCGGGGTGAGTGATATCCAGCGGTGGCTCTTGATGACCCAAAGCTAAGAGAGATCTATGAATTACTTTAGTGCATGGTTTATATATCACTCATGCGTGATGGTAATTTATCGGGCATCGACCTGAACCTGCTGAAGGCGCTTGAGGCCTTGTTGGAAACCGGGAGCGTCAGCAGGGCTGCGCTGCGCGTCAACCTTTCCCAGCCGGCCATGAGCCGGGCCTTGGGGCGGCTGCAACATGTCCTGAAGGATCCGATATTGGTGCGGTCCGGGCGCGGCATGGTCCTGACCCCCCGAGGCGAGGGCTTGCGCGAACCGGTGCGCGACGCAATCGACCGGTTGTCTCTGGTCTTTCAGCCCGTGGTGTTTGACCCGGCAACGGCGAAAGACCGCTTCCGCATCATGGCCCCTGATTATCTCGCCCAGATGATCTTGCCGAAGGTGTTGGCGAGGGTTTTCCAACTGGCCCCGGGCATTCGGATCGAGATGGAACATCTTTCCGATCGGGCAATCGCCGAGTTGAACGCGGGCGATATCGACCTCGGCTTCGGGGTAATCGACCAGGGTCCGCAGTTGGATAACGTCAGGGCCCAGGCGCTGATCCAGGATCGCTCGGTCTGCCTGATGCGAAAAGGCCATCCCCTGGCGGAAGAGGCCATGACCCTGGAAGGGTTTGCCGCCGCATCCCATGCCTTGTTGAGCGTCACGGGAAAGGGCGGCGGGCGCATAGACGCGTTACTGAAAAACAACGGCCTTTCGCGCCAGATCGCGCTTCGGGTCACCCATTTTCTGACCGTCAGCGCCGTGCTGTCCTCAACAGATCTCGTCATGACGGTACCGGAGCTGTTGGCCCGGGAGGTGATGACGGACCATCTGGTGCTGGTCGAACTGCCGGACGAACTGACAATGCCGCCCTTCACCATCAGTCAAATCTGGCACGAACGCTTTACCGCCGATCCAGCGCACCAATGGCTGCGGCGGATCGTGAAATCCCTGCCGTCTTGAGTCCGCTTGAGCCGACTTCAACCTTCCTCAGGCGTCATCAAAAGTATGCAGCTTGTCCGCATCCAGGGTGTCCCTGTGTTTATAATAGTAGTCTTCCAGGCGTTTCCGGTTCTCGCCATTTTCGGCAAGCCCGAGGAAGCGGACGGCATTGCCCTTGAAGATCCTGTGTTGGCGGGCCTGATCGATTTCCGCCTCGACCAGGAAATCGGTGAAGCGGCCGATATAGTTCTCATATTCCGGCTCCCGTCCCAGCATGACCCAATCGCTGCCGTACATCAGGCTTTCCGCTTTTTCATCATAGTTCGCGATATAGGCCTTGAGGGCGTTGTTGAGTTTCCCGAGATGCTTTTCGGTGGTGTTGGAGCCCAAAATCTCGCTCAGGTAGCTCATGTCGGCGAAAAGCGATTTCGCACCACCCTTGAAGGCACCGCCGATCACATGTTCCCAGGGCTTTGAAGGATCTTTTTCGAAAGCTTCTTCGAAATCGCCAAAATGCCCGAGGTTGAGGTGAAGGTCCTTGAACCGGGCATCGCCCAGAACGTCCAGCCAGTATTCCGGATTGGCCCGCTCCCCCGTTCCTTTGAAAGCCGCGTTGCTGTCGGTGGCGTGCGCCATGACCGGCACCGAATTTTCGATACACCAGGTGTAGAGCTCCTCCAGGGCCTTATCCAAACCTGAGACGATCTTCTCTCTCGTCCCCGGCTTATCGAAACGCTCCGGTAAGGTCGGCTGGTACTGGCTGTTGTTAATCGGGAAAAAGCCCATCGGCGGGTAGAGTTTGACACCAATAAACCCGTGCTCCATGACGGCGCGCTTCGCCAGGTCCAGTGGCGTTTCAGCATTGGGTTCCGCGAAGAACTGTGCCAGCGGATTAAAGGGTGCAAAGCAGTGCAACATTGAAGGGCCGGTTTGGAGCTGCTGGATCTCGTCCATGACCAGAACCTGATCGTCAAAGGGCGAACGTGTGGCGTCGTCTTCATCCAGCCAATGGCTGAAATCCACCAGGGCCGGTGTGAACAGTTCGATACCGCCCGGACCGCCATAGCTCTTGACCAATTGATCAACGATGTGCCGCCTGCTTCGGAGCAGCAATAGGGCCCAGCGCACCGTCCGACCGATGCTGCTGACGCTTTTCAGCAGCGCCTCGACGATATCATCGACCAGAAAAGCCTCTTCCGGGCCTTTTGTGTAGAGCCCTTCCCGCCGAAGTTGGTCTTTCAGGGTTTCCAGATAAGCGGGACCACCCGGAGCAGCTTCCCCCGGGTTGCCGCCCGGTAGGCTTTCCGGGCCCCCTCCGACACCAGGCAGGACGGGGACCGTCCCGTCGTCCTGGAAGGGCGGAAGCGGCAGGCCACCGCCTTGTTGGCCCGACAGAACATCCCGCAGAACCTGCCTGTCCGTCAGGGGGATAGAGGCCGAAGTCTCCGCCGGTTCGCCCCGGGTGATGGCTTTGTATTCATCCTTCGCAAGTACGGCGAAACGGGTCAGGATATCGACGATAAGCTGCGCCAGCTCGCCGTGAAGCGCCTCCTCCGCCGCGTCGGGTTTCGGCTTAAACGTATCCTCGTGATCATGCAGGATGACGCGCTGGAAAAACGACCCGGCGGGCAAATCCGACGCGTTGAAAACATGGGCATGCACATCGATGCCGGATCGCCGGACAGGCGATCGTGGTCCAGAGGAACAGAAAAGCGTCGAACAGCCGGAAAGCCCCACCGTCGCGGAAAAAGCCGCCGCGCCCTGAAGAAAGACCCGGCGAGAGATGCCAATACCCAGCCCCCTGATCATCATAGGCCACTCCTTTCATACCTTTCGTACTGAATGCACTCGCCTTCTTGTCGCCATATATAGAATATACTATCTTTGGAGAAATAAATTGGTAAACAGCTATTCAGGGTTGCGCACAATGTTTTTGAGCAAGGGCAGATCCCGTTCGCTTTTGCTAACCACCTTGCTGGTGATGATGGCGCTGCCCATCGGCGCTGTTGTTCCCGAGGCCGGGGCTCAAGAGGCCCCTGGAGGACCCAACTCTGAAAAACCGAATCCGGTCCATCCCAAAACCGTGCTTTGGGGGACGGACCTGCTCAGTGACCAGCCGATCTCGCAGCGAATGGAGCGGCTTTACCTGTCGCTCTACAACACCGGCAAACTGCCGGTGAAAACGATCCAGATCGAGAAGGGCCGGGCACTGACCGAGGACGCCATCGAAGCCATCATGCGCGAACAGGGTCTGTTCTACGGCGACTTCTTCGACAAAGGTATTCAAAGCGTTCTCTGCGATCTGAACCCGGACGTCTGCAGGCGCAAAAGGGTGAAATCCCAAACGCTGGACGACGTGACATCCCATGTCGGCGGATTTGAAAAATCCTATCCCTACTGGCCCGGGATCGACACGGCGGAAACCCTGGTGGTGCCCGCTCTGGAGATTAACAAGTCACTGAAATTCAAGCGCTTACCCAAACCGGCGGGAGAAAGCCTGGGGACCATCCTGGATCGGCACAGTTTTGATTGTAAGCCGCTGTTCGACGCTCCCTGCGACGCGGTTGTCAGGGATATGAATGCCTGGGAACCAAAAGCCCTTGAGGCCGAAATCGCCAGCAAACCGATGTTGCCTTATTACCGCCTGCGAGCGGACATCCCGATTGCTTCGCCCCCGTTTCCTGCGCAAAAAGGCATCTATAGCCGGGATACTGACCAGTTTTCTGAGGTCTGGAACGCCTATATCGCTTCCGCCGATACCGCTTTCATCGGCCTGCAGGCCTTAAAGCAGGACCTTTTAGGGCTGCCCCGCGGCGGTAACATCAAAATGAGCGCCCAGCTTGAACCCGGATACCAAGACCAGAAGCCCCTTCTTGAGGCCATCTCCCATCCGTTTGCCATCCATCCTGAGTTGCCGCCTGAGATGCAGGCCAACAATCCGATCGTCGTCTTGGACAACTGGATTGACGACGACCACTGCGAACTGGCCGGACGGGTCGAATTGATGGACAGCCCGACGGCCACCGGGCCTGAGGACCAGCCGAAAGCGCCCACTTGCGGCGACATTTCCCCTTTGCCTTTGACCAGGTTTCATCACGGGACGCATGTTTCCGGTTTGATGGTGAGCATGCTGAACCAGCAATCGATTGTTGGCCTCAATCCCTATGGCAGGGTCGTCTTCAAACATTTGAATCGTGATTCATTCAGGGATGCCGCCGCCGCCGAGGCCGTTATGGATACGATAGCCGTCGGCGTTTTGCGGAAGAATGTCAGGGTCATCAACATGAGCTGGGGCTACGACGTGCCCCGGAGAAATTTGGGTTCTGAAGATGGTGAGGAAAAGACCGAACTCACCGATGATTTTGTCGAGTTCATCAAAGAGAACCTTCCCCGGAAGCTCCTGGTGACATCGGCTGGAAATGATAATCGTCGCGTTCCGTTTGGAGGAGCCGGCTGCCCGGAAAACCCGGCCTGTGAAAAAGCCCAAAACATCATTTCGGTTGTTGGATTGACCACAAATCATGATCACCCGGAAATTTGGCGGAGGGATTCCAGGCAAGGCTCCAATCATGGTACCGGCTTCGATATTGCTGCGGTTGCCGAGAACGTGCTGAGCCTCGCTGGGCACGACTACACAGGGATCGCCAACGGCACCTCAATGGCCGCCCCCCAGGTATCCGCTGCCGCCTCCTTGATCCATGCGGCTTATGAAGCGGGACTAGAGGCGAATCTCGGCAAATTGGAAGCCGGAACCCTAAAGAACAGGTTGATGTATACAGCCGATGTCTTTGATCACTTGATCGAGGACGTCTACAGCGGACGCCTGAACGTGGCACGCGCCATCGACATCAAACGGGACTATTTGGAACTGAGAGACGGATCGGCACCCTTGGTTGGCACACTGGAGGACTGGGAAGTCCCGGAAATACAATGCCGTGTGGTTGGGGGGAAGCCCCAACATATCGCCTTTGACCGGGTCCGGCGCATGCACAAAATCAAAGACGAACCGTTCAAGTATACTGTCTTCTATTTGGAACGAAGTGGAAAAAACCACTCGAAACTTATTCGACACTCTGACTGCTATATTTTGACACAGTCCAATACAACGAAGATCAACACAAATGAATTCGGGCCTCGTGGCTCGGTCCAATTCCAGCTCAGCGACATCAAGGAATACATTTCCCGAATAAGGTAGGTTATGAGGGCGCTGGCGCATGAAAAGCGCCTGTGGCCGTACCGGAGAAATCAGCTATGTTTATCGGATTATGGAAATCCTATCTGCGACGCGACAAGGGTCTGAGTCTTGGGCTGATCTGCCTTGCTGCCCTTTCTGTGGCACCAGCTAAAGCGGATCCGTTTGAACTGTACAGCCATCCGGACGGGACGGCCGCTCATCTCAAGATGAAGGTCGATCTGGCTGAATCCCCGCCACCAAAATTTGGGCCGAATTACACCTGGATCACCGAGCAGAACCAACCTGGAGCCGAATATGTGCGGCTTTATTTCACCGACATCGCGGCTCAAACGACGGACTTTACTCTGTCATTCTATGACGCGGCGGGCTCACTTGTTGAAGCCGTCAGCGGCACCGATTTTTCCGACAGAACCGACTATACCAGCCTGATGATTCCCGGAGATTATGTACAAGTCAGGTTGACCGCCGTAGAGCCGCCGCAGGTCCGATTTACACTCGACCAGCTCCTTTTCCAGCAGGATGCCGCACGCCCAGAATCGATCACGCCGCCCTACCAACTGGAACACGTCCGCGCCTACCGGAATCATCCGGTGATTTCCAAGGCGTCACCTTCGGTGGCGAAGTTGATCTTCACAAAGGACGGAAAGCCACACAACTGCACCGGCTTTCTGATCGCAAACGATCTGCTGATGACCAATCATCATTGTGTCCCGACGGCCGATATCTGCCGGACCACGGTAGCGGTTTTCGGCTATGAGTATGATGCGGAAAGGCGTTTGCAGAATGGCCAGCAATATCGCTGTGCATCCGTAAAGGCGAGCAACCGGCCTTATGATTTTGCGGTTCTGGAATTGAAAGCCTCGCAAAGCCTCGGGTCGGCACCGGGCAGGAAGGCGGGGGAGGACTGGGGTGTTTTACCGATCGAGGGGACTGATCCGCAAAGCGGCCAGGACCTGATCATCATCCAGCACCCTTCCGGCTATCCGAAGCTGGTCTCGGTGCAGGACTGCAATGTCGTCGAGCCGGTCGCCGATGGGCGCGCAGAAGGATCGGACTTTTCCCACCTCTGTGACACCTACGGTGGATCATCGGGTTCCCCGATACTGAATGCGGAAGGCCGGGTGGTGGGTCTGCATCACTTCGGCTTCGCCGAAGGGCCTTATTGGAACTCAAACCGCGCGGTCCGGATTTCCAAAATCCGGGAGATCTATACCTTCCCTTAGTCCTGACGATCCAATCGTCCTGACGTTCAGTGTTCAGTGTTCGGTATCGCTGACGTCTTGCAGTTCGGCCAGGATGCCACCCCAGTGGTTTTCCTGGGCGACGCGAATGGCTTCTTCCCGCCCGAGACAGGACAGAAGTGATTGGGTCAGGCTGACCTGGGATTGGTGCTGCGACCGGTAGGGCTGAACTTTCTGAAACATAATCTCCTCCATTGCTGACGGAACGCTCTTCGCCAACCGTCTCCGCAAGTGCCATGCCAATATTCGATTGGCTGTGATGCAGCCCACGTTTCCCCTGATTTTCCGGTGCTTTGAGCTTTCTCGCGGCCAACGCCTCTCTGCTGGGCCTGGGACTGCAAGTTGCGACTCGATCCGCAAAACGCGACGGTTTTGCTGCAAAATGACCCTCAAAGGGCCCCAATTCCGCCCCACGGCCCTGGCATGTCGGTTGCTCTTTGTACACCCGAGGGTCCGGACGAGGTGTCCGGCCATAGACCGGAGAAGCCACCATGTCCCTGCCCCTTGAACAGGCACCATCGGAAGCTCACTTTCCATATCAGACATCGGCAAAGACAAAAGCCCTTAGACTTTTGTGGTTAAAAAGAAGGGCGATGATGGAGGCCTCCGGTCTCTATCAATCCCCGGAACGGACGAAGCTCCCCCGCAGGGATGACCTTTTCCACCGCGCCATGGCCTGTTTCGGAAGAGGTGTCGAGATGGTCGGCCTGGGCAACCGCGGTCGGGCCAATGCCCTGGATCTGCAGGACCGCCAGCTGACCATCACCTCTTCGGTCCTGCCGGAGGCTTTCGAGGGGTATCGCATCTTGCACCTGACCGATCTTCATCTCGATGCCCTGCCGGGCCTCGGTGACCGCCTGGCCGAACAGCTCAAGGGCCGGGAAGTCGATCTCTGCGTCATGACCGGGGACTACCGCATGGGTGACGACGGCCCGTTCGAACAAATCATGGAACCGATGGCAAAGATCCTGGACGCCGTGAAGGCCCGCGACGGTGTGGTTGCCACGCTCGGCAATCACGACGACCACCGCATGGGGGAGGCCTTCGAGGCCCGGCTTGGCATCCGCCTGCTCTGTAACGAACGGCATGTGCTGCGAAGGGGCGGCGGCGCGCTCTCCATCACGGGCACCGACGACGTGAACCGTTTCTACAGCACGGACGCCGATGCGGCATTGAAGCCCCCGGTCGAAGGCTTTGGCCTCGCCCTGGTCCATTCCCCCGAACTGGCGCAGGAAGCAGCCGAGGCCGGCCACCATCTCTACCTCTGCGGCCATACCCACGGCGGCCAGATCTGCCTGCCGGGCGGGCGGCCTCTGGTCACCCACCTGACCCGCAACAAGGACCTGGCAAGAGGGCTTTGGCAGTTGGGCGGCATGCAGGGCTACACCAGCCCGGGTGCAGGCACATCCGGCCTGCCCTACCGCTTCTTCAGCCGGGGCGAAGTGACGACGATTGACTTGAAGCGGGGCTAGGGCGGCAGACCTTTCGACAAGGCGGCATCTTTGCGCTACCATCGGGTCTGAGGGACGAGTGACGCGGTGATAGTCTCCCGGCCGTGACACGGTGCCAATGGCCACCGGAGTATGATGTGGGGTTCCCAGGGAGGCCCCACCTCGCCCCTTCTCTTTCCCACCGCCTTGGCGCATCCCTGCCGACACCAAAGACATCCCGCCGTCAAGGACATCTTGATTGTCCGGACCGGCCTTTGGATTGCTCGACCGCTGTAACCCGGCTAACATCAAAGCGCAGGGTTGGGTCGGGCCCGTGTCGTCTTTTGATCCAACACCGGCGGGACGGCAAAGACACGGCTGTCGAGCCCTCGAACCAGAGCCCTTGAACCAGGCACCTTTTGATAAGCCGGGCAAGCGCAAGACGTTACAATTGGACTCGCGGATTTGGCGACGTTTATCCGGCGGCGGCCCTATTAACGTTTTAGAGGGCGATGCACGCCCTTGCTTTGGGCAAGGGAAGTTGCTAAGCTGAAGGTGGCAGGTGAATTGCCGGGACCGCACCTCCCTTTGGCACTTCACCCGAGCGGACAGGCGCGGTGCGGTCGCAGTGTCTACTCCCTCTCCGAGAGATTCCCACGAAGATACGCCCCACAGCGCCGTCTCACCCTTTAGGCTAGAGCTGCTCTCGAATTCAGCCCAGCCTTAAGTGATGGCGAGACAGAAGGCCAACCAAAGTAGACTGAGTAAGAAGATTAGCTTGAACAACTGAAATAGGATTTTAAGCATATAGTCGGCCTTCTTCCTTTAGTCGAGCCACTTAGCATATTAACACGTTTACGTAGTATACCGCATCATCCACCGACGTTGTTCATCAATTCTAGGAGGGCTTTGTGCCAGCTGGGTCCGACAAACTAGGCTTCGACCGAGACGCCTGGACGGCGCAGCCCCAAGTCCTACAACAGGCCGACGCACGACCTGGGATGTCGTGTTGTGGCCCCGTCGACCCTCGGTGAAGCCGTCACCGGCCAAGAGGCCGAGACAACGGATTGCGGCGCTTTACTGGAAACCCAGAAAACGAACGACGTTCGGATTTCGGCGGAACCGATCAGTTGAACAGATAGGAATACAAGGACTGAACGACCATCCACAGAAACAAAAGGGCGAAGAGCGTTTTCATAGCCTTACTCTTCTAGCAGAAACCCACCCTCGGCTCATCCGAAGGGCGGGCCCGAACGTTTCACGAACCCGGAATCGAGATCACACCGACAGCAGGCAAGCGGAACAGCAGACGGACAACGTCAAGCCATGGCAGTAGCTGCTCTCCAAAACAGCCTGTGCTACAGTGTAACCCTGAGAGCAGGTGAACTGCTTCCCGCTGTAGCTGCTCTCCAAAACAGCCTGTGCTACAGTAGATCGCTCCAATCGCGGTGGGCTCGTACTGCTGTAGCTGCTCTCCAAAACAGCCTGTGCTACAGTCATGGGTCACGCCCCAGGTGCGCCGGATACGCTGTAGCTGCTCTCCAAAACAGCCTGTGCTACAGTGCTCGACCGCGAACAGGGCGCACCCTTTAGGCTGTAGCTGCTCTCCAAAACAGCCTGTGCTACAGTAATCCGCCCGGAACTGTTCGAGGGTCCGCCGCTGTAGCTGCTCTCCAAAACAGCCTGTGCTACAGTCTTGCAACTCAGCGATATAGGCTCGCAACTGCTGTAGCTGCTCTCCAAAACAGCCTGTGCTACAGTCATCTTCAGCCGGAATTTCGTCAATCACCGGCTGTAGCTGCTCTCCAAAACAGCCTGTGCTACAGTCCGCCCGGAGTTGTTGGAAGCGGTTGTTCCGCTGTAGCTGCTCTCCAAAACAGCCTGTGCTACAGTGCAGGCGTATCCGCCGAAGGGGGCACGCCCGCTGTAGCTGCTCTCCAAAACAGCCTGTGCTACAGTCAAGACCGACCGACGCCTCGACCAGGCCTGGCTGTAGCTGCTCTCCAAAACAGCCTGTGCTACAGTGCGGAAGTGCCGGAGCAAAGGTGCAAGCGCGCTGTAGCTGCTCTCCAAAACAGCCTGTGCTACAGTTTCGTCGTCGTGTTCGCCCTCCATGGCCAGGCTGTAGCTGCTCTCCAAAACAGCCTGTGCTACAGTCCGCGAGCTGGGAACCGTCGGTTGCCGTCGGCTGTAGCTGCTCTCCAAAACAGCCTGTGCTACAGTGGTGCCACCAAGGAATACCGCGATGACAGCGCTGTAGCTGCTCTCCAAAACAGCCTGTGCTACAGTCTTCCAGGCCTTTTATATCGAGGAGGTCCAGCTGTAGCTGCTCTCCAAAACAGCCTGTGCTACAGTGGTGTCCGCTGACACCATGACAGAGGTGACGCTGTAGCTGCTCTCCAAAACAGCCTGTGCTACAGTAAACGAAATAGACCTGGTCCGGCTGGTCCCGCTGTAGCTGCTCTCCAAAACAGCCTGTGCTACAGTGACGCCCGGAGTTGTTGGAAGCGGTCGTGCGCTGTAGCTGCTCTCCAAAACAGCCTGTGCTACAGTTTTCTCGGCACGCGGGGGCTCAACCCTCTTGCTGTAGCTGCTCTCCAAAACAGCCTGTGCTACAGTTTTCGTCCAGGTCTTTCAGTCGGTCCACCGGCTGTAGCTGCTCTCCAAAACAGCCTGTGCTACAGTCTTGGGCCCATCAAAGCGAGACCGGAAGATGCTGTAGCTGCTCTCCAAAACAGCCTGTGCTACAGTGCTTGCCCGTGCCACCCGTGTGGCCCGCGCGCTGTAGCTGCTCTCCAAAACAGCCTGTGCTACAGTCCAACCCGCCTAAATTCCTTATATTTCAGGAGTTTAGGCGGGTTTTCTGCCGTTAAATACCGCATGAATCGGACCTAAAAGAGGGCTAGTTGGTCGGGTTTTTCGTCGTCCTCAGCCCGATTCGGACCCTGGAAATTCCGCGCCCGGCCGAACTGTTTGTCGGTAATAAAGTAGAGTGTAACAAGCCCCATGGCCGGAGTCTTGGGCCCGATTCGGTCAGCGCAGGCCTCGGCCTGGTCGCGGGTTTCGAAATAGCGCTGGTAGACCGACCATTGCTTCATCGAAAAACCTTCATCCAGCAAATCCTTGCGAAAACGTGTGGCTCGGCGGCGTTCGTCGGGGTTACCGACAGGCAGGTCGAAGACGCAGATCAGCCACATGGATCGGTATCCTGAGCGAGGGGGATCGTTGAGCGTGGAGGGGCCGCCGCAGCGTTTTCGGATGATCCGGCGCACGAGCGCATCGACGGGGACCGGGGTGCCACCCCTGGCGGCGCAATCTTGGTCAGCCAAGGTCCAGTTCCTCCTGGCGAAGCAAGGCCCAGTCATCGGGAAGCCAGAGCTGCTTTTCTTCCCCCATGTAGACCTGGGCCAATCCGACCGCCAGTTGGCTCATGACCCGGGTCAGCGGTTGAGCGCCCTGGTCGGTCGGCAAGCTGGCGGTAATCCAACCGGCCAGGCTGCGCTTGGCGTCCGGTGCCAATCGGCCCGTCCATTCTGTCCGGTTGCGCCAGACCAGCAGGTCAACCAGGGGGCGGAAGGGCTCCATCAGGTCGTCCACCAGTTGGAAGGGATTCAATCGTCCGCGGTGGTGAAGACCCAGCGCGGGGCTAAGCCCCGCCCCGACGACTGCCCGGGCGACGGCGGCACGCAAAACGGCATAGCCATAGTTCAAATGGGCATTCAGGCCGTCGGCATCCTGGTCCCGGCGAAAATCCGGCCCCATCAAACGCGGCCAATAGGCCCTTGCCGCCTGGGCTTCCAGATTATCCGGGTCTCCGGCACGGACCTTCTTCGCCAGCTTGATCAGGCTGGAGTGGCCTTGGGAGTCTGATTCCTCCAGGCAACGGGCCTGGGCGGTGATCTTTGCCCGGATAAGCGACTGCCAAAGCCGCTTCTTCAAAGGCAGGCTCGCCTCGGCCTGGGCGTTTGTGCGCGCGGCCTGTTCAAAGTTGGCACTGACCGGCAGGCAGAGCAGGGCGGGCAGATGGTTTGCCCCGCAAAGCACCAGGGGGATTCCCGCCTCGGCCAGGGCAGCGGCGACATTCAGCGACAGGCTGGCACCGAATCCATGCACCAGAACAGCCTGAATGTCGGAGACCGGGATGCGCCCCAACTCCTGCCCCTTGTCGGAAACCACGAGGGATTGCCGGGACAAATGAAGATGCCGATCCGCCTCGGCGATGTCCACGACACGCCACATGATCCCGCCCCCTTCAGTTGCGACCGCGGGGGCGCCATCGGAACCGCCCGGTGATATCCAACACCACCGGCAGGGGGTCACGCTCGGCCAAAGCGCCCAGGCTCGACAGTCGGACGGACACGCCTTTCGGGACTTCCCGGACCCCACGGGCATCCGAGAGCTTGATGAATTCCAAGTCCCCTTCGGAAAGGGAAACGGTGCGGTAAAGACAACGGGAAGGTTCAGGCGCTTCCGGGTCTTCTGTCATCTCGACCACATCATCCTTGTGCAGCCTGAACAAAAGGCGTCCGCCGATCTCCTGCCACCGCTCTTTGAAACGGGCCTTGTTGGCGTCCAGGGTGGAGACCACCTCCCAACCCATCTTCAGGTCCGGATCAAGATAGACGACAAGGCGGTGATTGTTTCCGGGTGCACAGGCCCGCCTCGGTGCTTTTCCAGCCGCTTCCGGTCCCTGAATGACCCGAACGGATTGTTTCTGGATCCGGGTAAATCGCCGGCGGCCCGTTCGACGAACATACTCTTTCGCCGCCCATTGCAGGGGTTGCTGGGCGAAAGTCGATTTGCCCGCGATGTCGGGGGGCGTTTCGTCAATCAGCGCCATAAAGCCAGACCTGAGATCAACTAGGTCTTTTTGCAGGTTGGCGAGTGCCGAAAGCGGATCGTCCTTGCCCCAATAGATGGTTTCGCCCTCTTCCTTGGCTTTCTGCAGGGCTTCAAAGACCGTTCGTTCGACCTCCAGGGCCTTCAGCTCCAGCTTGCCTGTTTTCACCGAGACTCTTTGAAGGCCCAGGCTCTCGATCGATTGATGGTCGGCTACGATGTGCTGGCTGTCGGTTCCCGGTACGGCACAAATGACCTTGAAATTGGTGTCTTTGTGCAAGGCACCCGCCGGATTGTGATCAGCCCGCCGCACAACAGGCGAAAGGGGCAGGTCGGATCCCGGTGCCGGGTCCCTTCGGTCCCTGAAATAGGCCATGACCCGGCCTTTGAAGCCCTCTTGCCAATTGATGCCGATCGCGGAGAAATCTCTCGCTCCGGCGCGGGCGCGGGCCAAACGTTCGACGGCACTGTCCATATCGCCGTCCTGTCCCGTCAGTGTTTGCAGACGTTGCACATCTGATCGGGTCACGCAGGCCGCCACCAAGGCATCCAAGAGATGATGGCGGTGATCGAACCGAAGCTTCTTTTCGTGCTTCCGCTTCTCACGGCGTTCTTCAAGAGACAGTCTTTTGCCCGGCTCTCCGAACATCGCTTCGTCCAGGCGGCCTTCCTCGATCATCAACTCAGGGATAACCCGACCGAGGCCCCACCAGTGTTTCAAGTCGCTGGTCATTCGCCCGTTCAGGCAAACCACGTCCGGCTTGATCGCTCCGCTCTCCGTCGCCAGAATCGTGCGAAGATAGGCCCGGGCCTGCTTTGCGATGTAACGCGTATCGTTCAGGAAGCGGGCGCGAAAGGCTTCCATTTCCTTGAACTGGTCCATGGCATCTTCGGCAAAACGCCAAAAGACGCCCCGACCCCGCTTGGCGGCCCGCTCCAGGATCTGGGCATAGTCCGGCTCCGTGCCGAAGGCATCATATGGGCTTTGATTTTGCTTTCGCTGGTTTTTGTCTTTGAAAACAAGGGCCAGGTTGGAAATACCATCATCCAGAGTCTTGGACCTGGGCAAGATGTGATCGATTTCGACCGAGCCATCGAAAAGAGCTTCATTGCTGATCGCCTCACCGGAATACAGGCAGAGCCCCTCCTGCAAGCGGTGAAGTCGTAAGGCCAGCTGGTCTTTCCGGCCCAGTTTTCGTTTCAATCCCGCATGCTCTTCGATATGGGCTTCGTTGGCTTTCCGGTTTTTTACGTTCCGTTTTTCGATCTCGTCACGCTCTTCCGCGCTCTTGTTCATGTCGCGGGCGAGCTCGACACAAATCCGCACCGGTTTGCCATAGAGCTTGAGGTACGCATTGGCCATCCGACGAATCTTGTTCAGGGCCACGTGAACCACGGGGTTCGGAATAGTACCGTAGCGGATCTCCGGCGGGTTCTTGGGGTGATCATCACCACCGATACAGCTCTGACGCAGAATCTCACCGTAATAGGGGAGCCGGTCGCATCGGTAGTCTTCCGGCAGTTCCAGGGGCTTCAATCCGGCCCTGGCCTCGGCCTCGCTGTTGTCGATGACATCACGGCGGAGCTGGACCAATAGTTTTTCCGTGGCTTCGCGGCCAGCGGCGCCATACTGCGCCGGAAGCCGTGCCTTTTCCGCAATGATCTGGGCGATTTTTTCTTCCAGGCCGTGACCAACCAGAGCGGCAACCACGACCTCGCTGTCGTCCTCTTCCCGTAGCAGGGTGGCAAGGGTTTCGCGCAGGCTGTCATCGGCTTCTTCCCACCAGGCAAGAGCCTTGGCCGACTTAAAGGCTTCGGCCAAGGGATGAGGCTTTATCTCCTTCTCGGTCTCAAGATCGAGGGAGACCTTGGGCAACGGGGTCTGCTTTTTCAGGCCCAGGAGTGTACGGACCTGGTTGGCGTTCAATTTCTTACCGGCCATCAGATGGGCCACCAGGATGTCACGCTGTTCAAGGGTAAGAAGGCTCTTTTGGCCATTCTCCGGATCGATCAGGCGGAGATTGTTCACCTGCTCATAAATCCGCTTCACCTGGAAGAGATGGCTGCCGCGTGAGAGACGCTCCTGGGTACTGTCGTAACGGCAGGTCCCGACCCGAGGCGCGGGAGGTGTCGCCTCCCAGAACACATCCGCTATGAGGTCTTCCATGAAATCGGCGGTAAGTTGCACATGATGGGGCTGCTGCGCTGTCAGAAGCGCTTTGAGTTCGGCTTCCACCATGCCCCGCGTGAAGACCCGCCGCTTGTCGAGGTCCGCTCGTTGGCGCGTCGCCTTGCCCGCTTCGGCATCTTTTGCCAAAAGGTCGGCGGGATGCGCAGGCCTGGCCAAAGAACTTTCAAGTTCGGCCAGCAAGTCCCTGGTTGCCGCTGCCACGCCAGCCGTCTTTGTCCGTTCCTGGCGAGCGGAGGCATCTCCTTCTTTCTCTGAAAGACCGCGACTCAGCCGCTGACCCCGGTTCTTGGCGATGTGTACAATCGCTCTGGCCAGATCATTCGCCGAGAGGACGTCCGACAAGCCCCGGGACCGGAGAGGCACGACAGCCGTGTCATATCCCTTTTGGCCCTTAATGGCGTCAAAATTCGCAGGCAGGATAAAGGCCGCGCTCAAGCGTTTCTTCAGGTCTCCCAGACGTCCCGATTTTCGTTGGTTTTGAGTACGGGCGTTTCGGGCCAAACGACAGTCAACTGAGCCCGTCGGCGTCTTGTAGGTGACCACGGCTCCATCGACCAAATCCAGCGGGTCACCCCGATCATCCAACTCGATGACAAAAATGGCCAGGCTGGCCACACCAACATCAATTCCCCAGGCAAAAGCCATCAAACTCTCCCAAAAGATGCAAAAAATTATGTTGACTCAGCCTAATATGGCAGGTCAACATATCCTTGCTGTTTTGGAGAGCAGCTACAGTAAGGTGAATCCGAAAGGGTTCACCAGAAAGATTGAGGGGCGCTCACGGGCGCCCCTTTTTCATGAATGAGAGCGGTTAAACGCGGACAGGCGGAGCGGTGATTGTCTGGCCACTTTCCTGCCCGGATAATTGGCATCAACCCGTCTCTCTTCAGCCATTTAGAGGACGAATCACAACAATCTAGAGCGGTTTTCGTCTCAATTGGGTCACTGAGACGGCCTCTGGAGAACGCTGG
>JBMYSY010000018.1:0-80634 GCA_049603795.1 Magnetovibrionaceae bacterium | reverse complement strand
AACCAGCGTTCTCCAGAGGCCGTCTCAGTGACCCAATTGAGACGAAAACCGCTCTAGCCTGATCCATCCTGCAGTCTGCTATCGTAGTACATCATTCCGAAACCGGTCCGGCCGTCCAGAAGTTCGCGCACGCGGGGGTCGGCATATTTCAGGATGTGCAGCAACTGAAGCTCCGGTGTCCGACCGAAATCCTCGCCCCAGGCGAAGAACAGCCGGGGTAGGGCAACCACCTGGCCTTGACGCAGGGTAATGACGTCCGGGCGATTGACGAAGGCCCGCGCCAAGCGGTCCAGCTCTTCGTCCCACCGTGCGGCATCAAAGGCGCTGGTCGGCGCTGATGGCCCTGATCGGTCGCCTGTGAACAGGGCGAAGGCGAGTCTGGGATCGCCGCCAAACGGGCGGATGATCCGATTGCGGATGTCGTTCAGCGAGACTCGTACGCCTTCCACATCGATCAGCTTCTGGTCGCTACGCAGCCCCGCTTCCGAAACGGTCCTGGCCGGATAGACCGTGGTGATCAGCCGGATCGTCAGGGCGTTGTGCAGATTGACCCAGAAGGCCATCTGTTCGCGCCGGTTCAGGATCGAGACCCGAACGGATCGAAGTGAAGACAGATAGTTGTCCAGCGCGTTCCGCTCGGGGATGGTCATGCGTGCAAAGGCGATCCAGCGCTTCTCTCCTCCCAGTCGCTCAACATTGGCCAGAAACCGATCAAAAGCCCCGTGGTCCACCCGAGTGGGCGAGGTCTCATCCGAATAGGCCCAGGGCTCCCAGGGCTCGGCATCCTCGCCCTGAAAAAACGGCAGGTTCGCACAGGCCGAGAGGCCGAGGCTGACGAGCCCGGCGGCAAGCAGGTTTCGCCAAGCGAGGGGGAAGAGTGCAAAAGACATGGATCGACGGTCGCGGTCCGTTGCGGTCCTGTCAAGGGGGCGCTAAAAGCGACCATGCTGCCAAATACCACCCCATCCCCGCTCTTGCCGGCCTGGCTTTCCTGGCTGCCCGAGCGGATCGTTCAAGCCGCCGCCGATTGGCCCAGGGCAACCCTGATCGTGGCTTTGCTGGCGACGATCGTCGGAATTGCGGTTGTCGAAAGCCGGTTCGCGATTTCGACCGATAACGAAGACATGCTGTCTGAAGACCTGCCCTTCCGGCAGAACGATCGGGCGATGAAGGCCGTCTTTCCCAACGATCCCGGAAACCTGGTGGTGGTGATCGAAGCGCCGACACCGGACAAGACCAATGCAATGGCGGATCTCGTTGCCGAGCGGCTGCGGGCGGAACCGGATCGTTACGGTATCGTCTCTGATCTGGCAGCGGATCCGTTCTTTCGCCGAAACGGCCTGCTGTATCTGTCGATCTCTGAACTGGAATCCTTGAGCGACCGCCTGGCCCGCGCGCAGCCCTTCCTGGCGTCTCTGGCCCAGCAGCCGGATCTGATGGCACTGTTGGACCTGTTGGATCAGGCCTTGAGCACGGCAGCCTCGGGCCGGGAACTGCCGGTTGATCTGGCCCCCGTGCTATCAGAATTGGCAGCCTTCGTTGAAGCCCACAATCAAGGCAAACCGGTGGCTCTTTCCTGGGCCAGACTGTTGGCGGGAGGGACGGCAGCGGGGCCGACGCGGCGGATCATCCTTTTGGATCCGCCTTTGAACTATGGATCGCTACAACCGGCCCGCGCCGCCATCGATGGCTTGAAGGCCTTGAGGCAAGAGCTCTTGCTCGACGGAGACGGGACAGCTTCAGCCCGGCTCAGCCTGACCGGCAGTGCCTATCTGGAACAACAGGAGCTGCAGAGCGTCGAACAGGGCATGGGGCTTGCCGGTGTCCTGTCCTTGGTTTCTGTCTTGGTCCTGCTGGGCGCGGGATTGCGATCGGTGCGCCGGGTCATTGGCTTGTTGTTGGCCCTCGTGGCCGGTCTGGTTTGGACGGCGGCTTTCGCTTTTTTGACCGTCGGTGAGTTAAACCTGATTTCGGTGGCTTTTGCCGTCTTGTTCATCGGGCTTTCGGTCGATTTCGGCATTCACTTCGCGCTCAGGACTTCGGAAAGCACCGGGCCAGCGCGGGAAGCGGTCCGTTCTGCAGCCGAGGGAGTGGGGGCCGCACTCCTGTTGGCAGCGGCGATGGCCGCCATCGGATTTTTCTCCTTTCTGCCGACCAATTATCAAGGCTTGGCGCAACTGGGCCTGATAGCTGGTGGCGGCATGGGATTTGCCCTTCTGGCCAATCTGACCGTCCTTCCGGCCTGGTTGGTCCTGACCGGTGGCCGGGATCGATCGACAGGCGGCACAGGCGATTCGCGGCTGGCGATCAACACCGGCGGGTTGAACCGGTCGGGCGTCCGGTTGCGGTTGGCGAGTTTCGCCCTGCTGGGGGTGTTTTCGGTCTTGATGCTGCCGGAGGCGCGGTTCGACTTCGATCCGCTGAACCTGCGCGACGATCAGACCGAATCGGTCGAAACACTGAACCGGCTGATGGTCGACCCCATGATCAATGCCTATGGTATCGACCTGTTGGTCGGGTCTGCCGAAGAGGCTGAGCGACTGGCCCGGGAACTGGCCGCTTTGCCGAGCGTTGACGCGGTGCAGTCTATCGCCGCCATTCTGCCCGAAGAACAGGAAGAGAAGCTGCTGATCATCGGCGATCTGGCGCTGATCTTGGAACCGGCA
Source organism: Magnetovibrionaceae bacterium (assembly GCA_049603795.1). Taxonomy (GTDB): domain Bacteria; phylum Pseudomonadota; class Alphaproteobacteria; order Rhodospirillales; family JBMYSY01; genus JBMYSY01. The sequence goes on along the minus strand of JBMYSY010000018.1, from coordinate 77,968 downwards.
CTGACCGTCTCTGCCGTCGAGACCGCGCGCCCGGTACCGGAAGCCGCCGTGTTGAGGGAGCGAGCGGAACGCTTTGAGGCGTTGTCCCGGAGCCTGGATTTCGCCGGCCGGGAATGGGCGATGCGCCTGACCCGCGGTTTGCTGGAAAGCCGGGATATCCTGAGCCTCGAGAGGGCCATGTTCCTCTACTGGCCGAGAGCGCTCCATCAGTTGCGCGAAGCCCTTGAGGCTGGCCCGGTCGGGATGGCCGACCTGCCGGAGGCCATTCGGAACCGCATGCTGGCACCAAATGGCCAACAAAGGCTCAGTCTTTCGCCGGCGATTGATCCCACAGACCCGAAAGCCCTGAAGGCCTTCGTGCGGGAGGTGCAGTCCGTGGCACCGACGGCCACGGGGACCGCCGTGATCATTGTGGAGGCCGGAACAGCCGTGGTGGACGCTTTTTGGCAGGCCGGGCTGATCACGGTTGGTCTGATCGCTATGCTGCTGGTCCTGATCCTGCGCCAGCTTCGGGCCGTGGTCCTGGTGTTCTTGCCCCTGCTGCTGGCCGCCGTGATAACGGCCGCAGCATCCGCCCTGGTTCAAGTGCCCTTCAACTTTGCCAATATCATCGTATTGCCGTTGTTGTTTGGCCTGGGAGTCGCCGGGGCTATCCATCTTGTGGTGCGCGAGGCCCAGGGGCTTGGCTCTCAGCGGGATCTCTCGACCACGCCAAAAGCCGTCACCTACTCAGCCCTGACAACCATCGCCTCTTTCGGCTCGATTGCGCTCTCGTCCCACCCCGGTACGGCGAGCATGGGCGTGTTGCTGGCGATTGCGGTGCTGGCAACCTTGTTGACGACCTTGCTGTTTCTGCCGGCGCTTCTGCACATTCTGCCGCCTAAACGGAAGGGGGTGTGATCAGTCGGCGAGAAGCTTATCGGCCATGCCATTGAGTTCGGCGATCAGGGCCGTCGCTCCGCCCTGATCGACAATCCGTTGATACTCGCTGCGCCTGACGGCCAACTGGCTGATATCGCCATCAAGCAGGACATCAACAATGCGTCCCTGCTTTCCCTTGGACAGGGTGACATAGACCAGGGGCACGGTGCGAGACGACTCGGGCACATTCAGTTGGGTGTCGATCAGCGTCGTACCGCGCGGACCCGGGCGGGTGCCCGTGGTCTCAAAGGTCTCTCCGTCATGGCCCTTGAACTGGCTGGCATAGGTGGCTGCCGTCATCCGGTGGAAAGCCTTGACCAGTTCAGCCTTGGTTTCGGCATCCGATTCCCGCCAGGCGCTACCGCTGGCGATCCGCACCATTCGTTCCAGGGCGAAGGTTTCTCGAACCGCTGGTGCGACGCGATCAAACCGGCCCTGCGTGCCCAGAGATTCCGCATTCTGCATGATGTCCAACAGGACCTGGTGGAATTGTTCAACCTGGCCCAGGGCGACCGAATCGGCCTTTGCGCCAAGTGGGGCACTTGTCGCAAACACGAGGGCCAAAAGGGCCGATAGCAGGTGCCGCGTCAGGAATCGGGGCAGTTCGGGGAAAAAGTGCTTCATGATCACGCCTTCAATTCAGCTTTGCGCTAGGGGTTAAGCAGGCTGTCCGCCTTGCTGTTGAGGAGGCCAGCCAGTGCGGGCAAGCCGCCCGCCTGGAGGGTGGATCGATATTCCGAACGCCTTGTGGCCAATTCGGTGATCGAATTGTTGACGATGACATCGATCAACCACCAGCGCCCCGACAGTTCTTTCGCGACATAGGTCAGGCTGTGAAAATCGCCATCCGGTGACACGATCCGGGTTTTCACCAGCACCCGTCCCTGGCTGGCAGACTCCACGCCATCGGTTACGAACACCTGACCAGAATAGCCGTCAAACAGTGTCGCTAATGTGGCAAGGTTCATTCGGGTGAAGGCTTTTGTCATGTCCGCCCGTTCTTCCGCCGTTCCGTCCTGCCAGTGGCCGTCCGTCACGAATCGGGTCATCAAGCCCAAATGAAAGGTCTGCTCCACCGTCGGCAGAAGCGCATCATAGCGTTGCCTCGTTGTCATATCCTCGGCGCGACGCATGACATCCAGCAAGAGGTTCTGGAAATCCTCGACAAGGACCTTGGGTACCCGCTGTTCCGCTGTCGCCTGCGGGACAAATGCCGCCACGCCGATCAGCAGGACGCAGAGGCCCAAAAGAGATCCGGCTGATTTGACGATGCTCTTTTGGAGGCCGCGCTGGAAGCCCCATTGTAGGCCCCGAGAGGTGTTGGCCAGACGCAGAGCGGGAGCATTATTTTTTTTTGACATGGCTAAAAAATCGTCTTTCTTCAACTGAGGCCGGTCCGGGTTCCGAGTTCAGGTCGATTCGGCCCGGAAGTCCTTGAAGAGCAAGCCTAAGGGCCTGCGGGAGGGTGGGCAACCGCTTTGCATGGAGGGCGGGAAGCTCCAAGTTTATGAGGGGCTTGGCAGCGCACCGCGTTATTTTGGTCACACTTTGTTTACCAATTTCGGGGCAAAAGGGTTTGGCTGCGGCTTGCGAGTTGCAGACCCCGGAAAAGTTTCATAGTTTGGGGCGGTCTGAAGATTTTGCTTGAGGTTGCCCCTCGCGTTGGAGGCGGCACCTCAGAAATGGTTGGAGCAAGAAAAGTGAAGGTATCCCTGGCCAAAGTGACACAGGCCTCAACTGCGCTGGAGTCCGTTAACCTGTTTTCTCGGGTGAAGACAGCTGCGGTTGCCAAGCTTGCTTCCGCCGTCCTCATTGGTGGTGTTGTGATGGGCGGACTGTCGTTCGCTCCGGCGGCTCAGGCCGAAGACTTCGTGCCGGTCAAGGCAGCGCCCCTGTATTCTTCCCCCGTTTTCCTTCAGGTCGCCCAGGCCGACGACATGGATGACGAGAACGACCCCTTGGAAACGATCAACCGGTTCATGTTCAAAGTGAACGAGGTTTTCGAGGTCTGGTTCATTCGTCCGGCCAGCACCATGTGGGAAGCCTTCGTGCCGCCGCCGGTGCGTACGGCATCCGTGAACTTTATCGACAACCTGAAGTCGCCCGTCACCCTCGCCAACGACCTTTTGCAGGGGGAATGGGAACGTGCGCAGACCACCGTCTATCGGTTTGGTATCAACTCGACGCTCGGCATCGGGGGCCTGTTCGACGAGGCGGCTGACCGGGGGTATGAAAAGCACAGCGAAGATTTCGGCCAGACCATGGCCTCCTGGGGTGTCGGCGAGGGATTCTATCTGGTTCTGCCGCTTCTCGGTCCGTCGAACCCGCGTGATGCCATTGGCCAATATGGCGTCGACCCCTTCCTCGACCCGATCGGGATGTGGAACAAGAACGCCAACCGGGACTACTACAACTGGGCCGGGCGTGTTGTCGGCGGCGTTGATGCCTACACCGGCGTCAGGGACGATTTGGACACGGTCCGAAAGACCTCTGTTGATTTCTATGCCGCCGTCCGCAGCCTTTACCGCCAGCGCCGCCAGTCGGAGATCAACAATGGCGAAGGCGTTGATCTGCCGCCGATCCCGGATTTGAGCGACCTCGATCTCGACTACGATGGTGGCGATGAAGAACCGATTACCGACACGGCCGCGACACCGGCAGGTCCGTCAGCCGAAGATCAGTAAGATTCCGTAGCCCTACCTACAAGAGTTTCAGCAAAGGCGGTCCCCATGGGCCGCCTTTTTTGATTCCGAATCCCCTCCTCAGCCGGTCTTGTGGTTTTTGCCACATTCCCGACAAATTCAGTTGTGTATTATAAAATCATCGAAGGCGGAAAGCATGTCCGCCTCTTTGCCGAAAGGTTGAAAATCTTGACTTTTCATGGCGATAAGCACATACTTCATGTGCGATTTGGTGCCTTCGGGGCCAAATGTCGCGGACAGAAACTGTCGAGGCCCGACCAATCGGTGGGCTAACGCCATATTGCTTGAAGAGAGGATAGGCACATGAACACGACGAATCTACAGATTCCCAAAGACCAACCGGAAAACTAGGGTAAGTCGAGCCATGGCTCGAGCGCTGCGCCTCACTTTTCCGTTTTTCGTGTGAGTTCAATCGGTTGACGCTTCGCTCAGCCAGAAATGAACACCACTTCGCACCGCCCCGCCTCGCATGGTCGAGGTCCAAAAGTGGCCTTTCACCGGGTCTCGCGGGCGATGATCAAGGTCCAAAGGGAGTTTTCTAAATGTCCGGTATCAATCTTCCCGCTGTTCCCGTCGAGGGTGGCCTGTCGGTCTACTTCCGGGACGTCTGGAAATTTCCGGTTCTTGAAGCCGACGAAGAATACATGCTGGCTGAACGCTGGCGGGAGCATGGCGACGTTGATGCCGCCCATGCCCTGGTGACCAGCCACCTGCGCCTTGTCTGCAAGATTGCCATGAAGTACCGCGGCTATGGCCTGCCGGTCTCTGATCTGGTCAGCGAGGGCAACATCGGTCTGATGAAGGCCGTGCGAAAGTTCGAGCCGGAGCGGGGCTTCCGCCTGTCCACCTATGCCATGTGGTGGATTCGCGCCGCGATCACCGAATACATTCTGAATTCCTGGTCGATGGTGAAGGTTGGTACGGTGGCCGCCCGCAAGAAGCTGTTTTTCTCGCTTCGGAAGATGAAATCCAAGCTGAACATCATGGACCAGGGGGAGCTGACGGACGATCAGGCTGATCGCCTGGCCATCGCGTTGAATTCCAACCGGCGTGAAATCCAGGACATGAACCAGCGTCTATCGTCCAAGGACCTGTCGCTGAACGCACCGATGTCGGATGCCGAAGATTCCATGGAATTCCAGGATAGCCTGGAAGACGACGGTCCGAATCCGGAGGCCCTGGTGGGTGACCGGGAAGAATTCGACAAGCGGATGGTTCTGCTGCGCGAGGCGCTTGCGGAGCTTCCCGAGCGGGAGCGCCACATCCTCGAACAGCGCCGATTGGCGGAGGATCCGCAGACCTTGGAGGACCTCGGCAACCATTATGGCATCAGCCGGGAACGTGTGCGCCAGCTGGAGGTTCGGGCCTTCGAAAAGGTCAAGAAACTGCTCAGCTCGCGGGCGCTGCAATCACGCCCGGAGACCGCCGAAGCACCGGCTCTGCAACCGGCCTGAGCGGCCGACCGCCATGACGAAAAAGGCCCCGATGATCGCCGTCTTCACAGATTTCGGCGTCACGGGGCCTTATCACGGGCAGATGAAGGCGGTGTTCGCCCATAAGGCCCCCGGTGTTCCCGTGATTGATCTGATGGCCGATGCACCCACCTTCGATCCGATTGCTGCCGGCTATCTTCTGGCGCGGCTCGTCGATCCTTTCCCGCCCGGGACGATCTTTCTCTGTGTCGTTGACCCGGGGGTAGGCGGGCAACGCCGGGCGCTGGCCGTTCGGGCCGGCCCCTATTGGTTTGTTGGTCCCGACAACGGGCTGTTCGAGCAGGTCGCGCGGCGCTTTGAGCCAGCAGAGGCTTTCGAGATTGGAAGCGCCGTGATTGGTGACGCCCCGATCTCCGCGACCTTTCATGGCCGGGATATTTTTGCACCTTGTGCGGCTATGCTCGCTGCAGGGCAAGACTTGTGCGAAGGCCTGAGTGCTTTGCCGGATGCCGACTGGCGGCGGCCCGAGCTGCCGGATGACCTGGATCAGGTGATTTATATCGACGCCTTCGGCAATGCCATGTCGGGGCGGCGCGCCAACACGCTCGGGACGCAAGCAAGGGCGGGCGTCCCGGATCGAGAGAAGGGGCGTGTCACATATTGCAAACGCGTGCGCACTTTCGAAGAAGCGGCACCCGGAGAGGCGGTGACTTTGGAGAATTCCTGCGGCCTGCTCGAAATTGCCGTTAATCAGGGACAGGCCGACACAAAGTTCGGTCTTTTCATTGGCTTCCAACTTATGTTTCATTAAAAATAGATTGCGTAGCCTTGTGACCCACATCACTTGAACCAATGGGTGTTTAAGCGATAACGAATTATCCATCTTTGTGCGTCAGGCTGGGAGGCAATGTATCGCCCCCTTCTGGTGATCCGGGACGGGTGAGGGAGAGTGAGGGCCTTCCGACAGTTTGGGAAGCGCCCTTGAGAGAGTTTAAGTCCGATCCAGAGCGACTGGGCCAGGACGACTGGGAGAGAGTCTCGAGACCGCTCAATGGCGTTTAAGGTCAAATTCTGGGGTGTTCGCGGATCCATCGCCTGCGCTTCGCCGAAGCACATGGACTATGGCGGCAACACCAGCTGCATCGGGGTCACGGTTGGTGATCGGGCGATCATCTTGGACGCCGGTACAGGCTTGCGCGGACTTGGCCAGGAACTGCTCGAACGCGAAATCATGCAGGCCCACCTGCTGCTCACCCATACCCACTGGGATCACATCAACGGCTTTCCGTTCTTCGCGCCCGCCTATGATCCCCGGCGGTCCTTCCAGATCATGGCAGGGCACCTGATCGATAAGGGCGGTGTGCGTGAGGTGATGTCCACCCAGATGGACAATCCGATGTTCCCCGTGCCCTTAGAGGCCATGCAGGCCAACCTGACCTTCGAGGATTTCCGAGCGGGCGAGAGCTTCCAGCTTTATCCGGACGTCCTGGTCCGGACGGCGGCCCTCAATCACCCGAACGATGCCACGGGCTATCGCATAGAGCACATGGGCAAGTCGGTCTGCTACATCACCGATACCGAACACGTGCCCGGCAGTCCGGACGAGAATATCCTGGAGCTGATCGAAGGCTCCGACATGGTGATCTACGACTGCACCTATACCGAGGACGAATTCCCCGCCAAGGTCGGCTGGGGGCATTCTACCTGGAATGAGGGTATGAAGCTCTGCCGGATGGCCAACGTCAAACAACTCGCCATCTTCCACCACGAACCCGACCATGACGACGACTTCATGGACAAACTCGCCGCCGAGGCCAAGGCCGCCTGGGAAGGATGTTTTGTCTGCAAGGAAGGCATGGAGGTGACGCTGGTGGGCGACGAGGAAGAGGCTGGCGAACCCGCTTTGGTCAACCAGCGGGCTTGAGGCCCAGGTTTTGGTCTCTAGCCTTTGACCACCAGCCTTTGACCGGCTCGCTCTAGTTATCCGTCCCTTGAAACTGTGGCACACCTTCCAGTGATGGATCGCTGGACAGGTTGGGCTGCGTGTCCACAGCGGGTGGAGCGCTCTCGTCGCTCTGCTCTTGGACCTTTTCCTGATAGGCCGCGAGGTCGCGCAGCCGGTTGCGCTCGGCCAGTTCTTCCAGGCTCATGGGGTAAACCCGGATGACGACACGCCGGTTCTGCGCCTGGTTTTCCTTGATCGCGACCCCTTCCGCCGTCCGGTTTGGCACCTTCGGCCGGGTCTCGGCATAGCCGGTGGAGCGCAGGCGGAACTGGTCCAGGCCGTTCGCAATATAAAGTCGTGCCACGGCCGAAGACCGACCGCCGGAGAGCTCCCAGTTGGAAGGAAAGCGTGCTGTCGAGATCGGGTCGTCGTCCGTGTGGCCTTCGATATCGACCATGTAGTTTTGGAAAGCCGAGCTGTTGAACTTTTCCATCAGGGCCAAGAGCACAGGTTCGGCAACCGTCCGCAGGGTGGCGGAGCCCGGTTCGTAGAAAGCTCCACTGGCCAGTTCGATCACCACGCCCTCGTCATCCTGGCTCACCTGGACAACTTGGTCGGCCTGCAACTCGTAGATCGCATCCTTGATTTCGCGGTCCAGAATGGTGATAGGGCTTTCGGTCTCTTTCTTGCCGATCTCGTTGCGGATACCGGCTGCGACCTCTTCATAGGACGGAATATCGATCTTGGAAAAACTGACCAGCATGACGAAGAAGGCCATCAGCAGCGTGATGGCATCCGCATAGGTGGTCATCCAGCTTTCGTCTTCTTCGTCTTCTTGGTTCTGTGGCGCGGCCATTGCCTTACGAAGTCCTTACTTCTTCATCTTGTCGATGTTGAAGTGAATCGCGGGATCCAGGTAGCTGTTCATCCGGTCTTGGATGTAGCGCGGGCTTTCGCGGTCCGCCAAGAGGGCCAGGCCCTCGGCGACCAGATAATTGCGGAAGCGGATGATCTGTTCGCGCTGCAAAACCTTGGAGGCGGCGGGCAGGAAGATCATGCGCGCAAAGATCACGCCATAGAGCGTGGTCAGCAGGGCAATCGCCAAGCCCTTGCCGAGCTGTGTCGGGTCGGAGCCCATGGTATCCAGCATGATGATCAGGCCCACCAGGGTGCCGATCATGCCGAAGGCCGGGCAGGCACCGCCCATGGCCTTCAGAATGTTCACCTGAACCGTGTTCCGGCCGAAGGTGCTTTCGATCGAGGTGGTCAGGATTTCCTTCACCTGGCCGCCGGTATAGCCGGACACCACCATATCCACGCCAAACTTCAGGAAGCGATCACCGCGCACGGCCTTGGCGGCTTCCTGTTCGAGCGCCGGGGTACCGTTTCGCTGGACCGTGTAGGCCCATTTGATGATCCGACCCACTTCGGATTTCAGGATGTTGCGGCTGATCTTCGGCGAAAACACGATCCGCCAGATCAGCTTGAGCGACAGGATGACGTAGCGGGGTTCATAGGAGATAAAGGTCGCCGACAGCGTCCCCCCGATCACCATGATGAAGCTCGGCAGATCGAAGAAGATGAAATAGTTGTCGGTCGAGAAAAAAATGGCACCAAGAAACAACCCGAAGGCTATTAATATGGCGGCGATGGTCGCGATAGACATGACAGCTTCCGTTACCCATTCTGGCTTAGCGGACAGTCGTGCTCCCGGAATTCTTCCGAGTGCTCTTCATGCGGCTTTCTTCTGAAAACCGGTCGGCGGCCAGGTCCCGAATCGGACCTGATTCGTCAACAGTGGCCCAATTCACAGTGTAACGTGAACTGAAAACCTTGATAAACGGTCAATTTTTCAAGGAATGGGCTCATCAAATAGGTGATCTTTGCCTCAGCGTTCCCGAAAGGCTTCATGGCGAAGCTTCAAGACAGGCTTCACGAGATAGTCCATGACAGATTTCGTGCCTGTATGGATATCCACGGTCGCCTGCATGCCTGGCATGATCGGCAGGTCACCCTCGTTAAAACCCAGGTAGGTCTTGTCGGTCTCCACGACCACGCGGAAGAACGGTACGCCGTTTTCGTCCGTGCTGGAATCAGGGGCCACCAGGATGACCCGACCGTCCAGACCGCCATATCGGGCGAAGTCGTAGGTCGAGATCTGAACCACGGTCTCCATGCCGGTGTTCACATAGCCCCGGTCGACGGGGTTCAGCTTGGCCTCGATCACCAGGCGGTCGCCGGTGGGGACGATATCCATGATCGGTTCGCCAGGCCGAACAACACCGCCGATGGTTTTATAGCGAAGATTCTGAACGATGCCGTCAATCGGGCTGCGGATCAGGGCGCGTGCTCCCTGTTCGCTGGCCTCTTGCAGCAGTTCGGTGATGCGCGCAATGTTCTGTTCGACACCACCAAGTTCGTCCTGGGCTTCTCTGCGAAACCGAGTTTCGGTCTCCCGAACCCTCTCAAGCGCTTCGTTCACGGCGGCCCGGGCTCGGGGGATCGAGGCCTGGAGGCCTGAAAGCTCACCCTGCAGGCTCTCAACCTCGGCTTCCAGCTGCAGGTGCTCCATACGGGCGGTCAGCCCCTCTGAGAGCAGCGATTCCGACATCCGGAACCGTTCCGAGGCGAGGGTTAGGTTGGACTGGGTGGCCCGAACCTGGGCCTCCAGTTCCTGCACTTCCAACTCTCGCTGCCGGACCTGTTCCTGTTGGACGCTGACCGAGGTGGCCAATTGCTGCATGCGGGTCTGAAAGGCCTGTCGTTCTGCAGCGGCCTGGGACGGCAGGCGCTCGGTGACGCCTTGCGGGAAGCGGACCTGAGTCTGGCCCTGGGCCTCCGCCTCGAGCCGAGCCTTGACCAGATATTGGGAGTCGAGGCGGACCTGAAGCTCGCGTTCATTGGTGCCGGTGGAGCCGAGATCAAGCTGAAGCAGCGGATCGCCCTGGCGCACGATGGTGCCTTCCTGGACGTTCAAGGTTTGAATGATGCCGCCTTCCAGGTGCTGGATCACCTTGATGTCGCCGATCGGCACCACTTCGCCTTGAGCGACCGCGACTTCATCCAGCTGCGCGAAAATCGCCCAGACAATCGCCACCACCAGCAGTACCATCACCGGCCAGGCCATGATCCGCCAGCCCGGCATCGGGTTCGTCACAACGAGATCATCCAGTCGAGACATCGTCTAGTCTCCGGGTCCTGTCAGGTTCATGAGCGGCCTCGCGTTTTTGATTCGGCGCGACCTGAATGTGGGTCAACCGGCTTCCCGCTGCAATCCCGGGGGAGGGCTGTCATCGTCCTCGAGTTCGCTACCCAGAGCCGGACGTCGCTTTGGCTGTGCATCACGCATCTGTGCCTGGTCACCGTTGTCGGAGCGCATGACGGGTTCAGAGGCTTCGGCTGCCGGCGTTTTGCGCCGCCGCCGCCGAGCCCGCCGCGGGCTGTCCGCGCTGGCCCCGGTCACGGGTTCGGCTGCCGCGCGGGGCTTTCGCCGGCGCCTTCGGGCTTTTTTGCGCAGGCCGCCGGTCTCGACACTTTCTTCCGTCTCTGCCGTATCGGTCGCCTGCTGCGAGACGGGGACTGGACGCCCGCGGGGATCGGCGGTCGGGGAAGGGCCGGAAACCGGTTGCGCGACCGGAGCGCTATCGTTGGCTGCCGGACGACGTTTTGGCGTGACAGCTTGTCCGACCGGGCTGCCGTCCGGTTGCCGCCGTGTCGTCAGAACCGGCAGACGCCGGGCGGCTTCGCGCAACGCCGGTGGAATGCCATCGCTCACCCCTCCTGCCGGATTGACCGGTTGGGCAGCCTGAGGTGGCTTTTGCGTCTGCGCGGGTCTTTGTTGCGGCGGCGACGCTTGAGGTGCGGGTGCCTGAGCGGCACCGGGCGGAACCGCGGCTTTGGGCGAAGGTCCTGCGGAACGTGCCTTCGGTGTCGGTTTTGCACCCCCCGGTCCCTGATGGGTTTTCAGTGCGGGCAGCCTCAAAGCACCCGGCGGAAGGCCCGGCAGCGGCGGCTTCGGCAGATCGGGCTTTGGTTCCGCTCCCCGGAAAGAAGGGATCTCAGCGGGCTGGCTTTCCGGCTGAGGGGCCGGCTGGGCTGTCGGCGGTGGCGACAGGGGTCTCGGGGCGTTTCCTGGGGTACCTGCTCCTGGGGTACCTGCTCCTGGGGTGCCAGCTGGGGCTGGCGCCGGGGCGGGGGCTCCGGGTTTCGGGGGGGGCGGTACCTTCGGGGCCGGGGCTCTCGGAGCTCCCTGGGCCGTATTGGGGGCCGTATTGGGGGCGGCTGACGAGGCCGAACCGGCGGCATCCTTCGGCTGTTGACCGAACAGGCGTGGCAGAATGTCGCGCGCCGGACCGGCCAGGGCCACCTTGCCCTTGTCCAGTGCGATCAGGTCGTCGCAGGCGGCAAGCAGAATCGGGCTGTGGGTCACGATAATCACCGTGCGTTCACGGGCGATCTCGACCAGGGTCTTGCGCAGTTCGGTCTCCGCCTGCCGGTCAAGGCTGGCGGATGGTTCGTCAAGCAACAGGACCGGGGGATCACCGACCAGCGCGCGGGCGATGGCGATCCTCTGGCGCTGACCGCCGGAAAGCCGTCGCCCGGCCTCGCCGATGTCGGTGGCATAACCATCGGGCATGTCGATGATGAAATGGTGGACGCCCGCTGCCTGCGCGGCCTTGACCACTGCATCGTCATCGGCTTCGGGGCGACGGTGAACGATGTTTTCGCGCACGGAACCGGCAAACAGGACGCATTCCTGCGGCACGTAGCCCAGCCAGTGGGCCAGTTCCGCCCGGCTGAACTGGCTGATATCGGCACCGTCGATCAGGACACGACCGCTCTGCGGTGTATAGAGCCCTTGGAGAAGCTTCAGCAGCGTCGTCTTGCCCGATCCGTTCCGGCCCACCAGGGCATGGATGCCGTGCGGTTCGATCTTGATCGAGACGTGATCGACGACCGGCTTTTCTTCCGTGCCATAGGCGTAGGTCAGGTCTTCGGTTTCCAGGCGGCCCTGCGGGCGCTCAAGGGCGATTTCGCTCTCGGTGCGCTCCGAATCGCTCATGAAAATCTCGCCCAGCCGATCAACCGCCTGGAAGAACTGGGCGAAGGTCCGCCATTGGCTGACCAGTTGATTGAGCGGCCCCAGCATCCGGCCGCTCAGCATGTTGGTGGCGATCAGCGATCCCATGGTCAATGTTTGGCTGAGGATGGCCAGAGCGCCAACGGTGGTCAGCAGGATCGAGGTCACCATGGTCAGGGACTGGCCGAAGTTGGTGTAGGCGTCCGTCTTGGTGCCCCGCCGAATCGAATTTTCGATGTTGGCGGCGTGGCTGTCCTCCCAGATCGGGCGCATCGCCTTGTCGAGGGCCAGCGCCTTGATGGTCGTCCGGCCCTGAATGATCTCGGCGATCAGACCATCGCGGTTCTGGGTGGTTTTGCGTTCCTCGTCGTTGGCCTGAGCCATGGCCGCCGACGACCGCCAGGCGACAAACAGGAAGATCGGCAGCATGACCATCAGCACGACGGCCAGTTGCGGCGCGATCACCCAGATCAGCACGAAAAACAGGATGGCGAAGGGCAGGTCGAAAACCAGGATGGCCGAAGCCCCTGACAGAGTGTTTCGGATCGTATCCACATCGCGGAACAGCGACTGCCAAAAGCTGGCCGGCTTGGTTTCCAGATGGTGCAGCGGCAGTTCCATCACCTTGTCGAACAGGCGCTTGCCGACTTCCACATCAACGCGCAGGGCAACCGTCTGCATGATCCGAGACCGGGCCTGGCGAAGGATGTAATCAAAGGCGATGACAAAGATCATGCCGATCACCAGCCCCTGCAGGGTGGTGATGCCGGCGTGGAAGACCACCCGATCATAGACCTGCATAACGAACACCGGCACAGCCAGGGCCAGGATGTTGACGAAGGCCGACATCGCCAGCACCTCGCGGAACACCGGCCAGATGGGCTTCATGAACGGCTTAAGCCAGCTGCGGGGGGTTTGTTCGCTCATTGCTGGAAAGTATAGGGGTTGGAAGGCGCTGGGAAAAGCGGCCTTGGTCACAACCCGTCGTCAATTCGGGCTTACCCGTGGGCCAGGCGGTTCGGCGTCTGGACCAAGCGATAGGCCGGTAACAGGACCCGGACGGTTGTCCCAAGGCCGGGATCGCTGTCAATCTCGATCGTGCCGCCGTGCAGCCGTGTCAGTTCAACGACCAAGGGTAGGCCAAGACCTGTTCCCTCATGGGCGCTGGCTTCCCCCCGCCGGACTTGCCCGAATCGGGCCAGCGCGATCTCGATTTCAGATTCCGTCATGCCGATTCCCTGGTCACGGACGGAAATCACAAGGTCGCCGCTTTCGTTGCGTCCAGATGTCACCTCGACCGCCGTCTCGTCGCCGGAAAACTTCATGCTGTTGGTCAGCAGGTTGATCATGATCTGTTGCAGCCGCCGTTCGTCTGCTGAAATTACGATTTGATCGTCTGTCCGCACGGCCTTGATCTGGATGGATCGCAATCCCGCGCGGCGCTCGACCAACCGGATAGCCCGAGTGATGACCTGGTCCAGATTGACCGTATCATTGGCCAGTTCCATCTTGCCCATCTCGATCGCTGACAAATCGAGCATGTCGTTGATCAGATCGAGCAGATGCTGGCCTGCAAACTTGATGTCGCTAACGTACTCTCGATGCTGGTCATGGGCGAGCGGGACCGGAATACCGGCCAGCAACAGTTCGGAAAAGCCGATGATGGCGTTCAGCGGTGTCCGCAACTCGTGGCTGACATTGGCCACCAATTCGGACTTCAGCCGGGTTGCCGAGCGGGCTTCGTCCAGCGCCGTAATCAGCTTTTCTTCTGTCTTTTTCCGATCCGTAATGTTGACGATGATCACCTGCACCGCAGGCTCACCGTCCCAATCGATGACCTGGCCGGACGTCTCCGACCAGAGAATGCGACCGTCCTTGGCCACCCAGCGCCGCTCATATCGCTCCGTGTTTGAATGCCCTTCGAGCCGGGATTTGATCAGGGCTTTGGCGTCTGCCCATTCGCTCGCCGGGATAATCGACCGGATGTTCTGGCGACAGACTTCCTCAGGGTTTTCAAACCCCAGAAACTCAGCTCCTGCCCGATTGCAGAACAGAATCCGCTCTCCCCGATGTACGAGAATGCCCTGGATCGAGCCATCCACCAGGGACCGGTAGCGCGCCTCGCTGTTTTTCAACGATCGTTCGGCATTGACCTGAGCGGTGATGTCCCGGGCCGTCCCACGATAACCGGCAAAGTTACCGTCATCTCCGAAGATTGGTTTTCCACTCAGGGCCAGGTGAATCTCGCCTCCACCCATCCGGGGGCGCGTCATGATGAAGTCGGAAAAAGCCTCGTGGCGCTCCATCGTGGCGAGGTTTTCGGCCAAAGATCGGTTGGTCAGCGCCCTTGGACCGGCGATTTCGGCCCGGGTCTTTCCCAGAAAATCCTTCGGGTCCTCGCCCGTGATCTGCTTAATGCTGTCGGAGATGAAACAAAATCGAAGATCGGGGCCCATTTCCCAGAGCCAGTGGGAGGAGGCATCGGCAAAATCACGAAACCGCAAGCCCGCCTCTTGCAGCAGGTATCGCGCGGTCTCCACAGCCGAACTCGCCTTCGGCGGTCCGTTGCCTGTCGTTGCCTTCTTGTCCTCTTCCGGGCCAGACATCCTGAACCCCCTCCGGGTGAGCCTTTTAACCTTGAAAGTCTAGGCCTTTGCCCTCGGACGGTAAACCGTGACGTGCAGGTTACAATTTGTCCTTACGGATAGGTCCCTGCGCCCGCCGGTCGGGGGACCTGAAAACCGATTGCCGCTTGACCCGATTCACAACCTCGGCTGAGATGGCAAGGCTGAGAAAAAATTCGGTGGGGCACCGGCTCCGTCGGGTCTAACATCATCGGTCACCGGCGTTCGTCTTCGGGGGCGGGTCTAGTGGGGTTTCATGGGATTTCTGCTACGTTTTTTGAAGTCGATGTTCAGCATCCAAAGGGTGATCGGCTTCCTCCTGCTGATCGGCTTTGTCGTCCTCCAGGTGGCTGATCCGGAGCCCATCCAGTTCGCACGCGTCAAGGTTTTTGACTTCTATCAACAAATTCAGCCCCGCGACATTCCGCCGGCCGAGCAAAAGCCGGTGACCATTATCGACCTCGATGAAGAAAGCCTGGCCGAAGTCGGCCAATGGCCCTGGCCCAGGACAGTGATCGCCCAAATGGTGCAGAACCTGTTCCAGATGGGTGCCGGGCAGGTGGCATTTGACGTCGTGTTTGCGGAACCGGACCGCATGAATCCGGAAAACGTGATCGAGACGATGTATGGCCTGGATGACGACACCAAGGCCCGCATCGCCCAATTGCCGGGTAACGACGCGGTCCTCGCAAATATCGTCAAGCAGACCCCTGTGGTCCTGGGTCAGGCTGCCTATTGGGAAGAATTGGACGTGCGCGAAAGCGGGCCGGTCAAGCGTACCGTTGCCTTGCTGGGTCCGGAACCGCATGCCTTTCTGCCGTCTTTCCGGTCTCTGGTTCGAAATGTCGAGACCATCGAACAGGCGGCCAATGCCCATGGCATTTTCTCTCTCGTGCCGGAACCCGACGGCATTGTCCGCCGGGTTCCGACCCTGTTTGCCTACGATGGCGACCTCTATCCGTCTTTGACGGTCGAGATGCTGCGGATGGCTTTTGGGCGTCCGACAATCGCCGTGCAGACCGACGTTGCCGGGGTCAAAGCAGTGAAAGTGGCTCCGGGTGCGATCTTCAATACCGACAACAAGGGGCGCGTCTGGCCCTATTTTTCCCAGAGTGACCGGGCCAAATACGTCAGTGCCAAGGACGTGTTGAATGGCACCGCGGCGCCGGAACTGATCAAGGGCAAGCTGACGATCGTTGGCACCTCTGCCGTTGGCCTGCTCGATATCCGGTCAACGCCGGTCGATCCGATCATGCCGGGGGTCGAGGTGCACGTGCAATTGATCGAGGCGTTGTTGACCGGCAAGACGCTCACCCGGCCAAACAACGTGGTCGGGGCGGAACTGTTCTTCACCCTGCTGGGCGGGCTCTTGATGATTGCGCTTGTTCCCATGGTGGGCGCGCTTTGGACCTTGTTCGTCTTCCTGGCGATGGCCGGCGGGGCGGCGGGCACATCGTGGTATTTCTTCTCTGAAGAGCTTGTGCTGGTCGATGCGATTTATCCCGTGCTGGCGATCTTCATCCTCTATGTCGTGCTGAACTATGTCGGCTTCATTCAGGAAGAGCGCAGCAAGAAGCAGGTGCGCAGCGCCTTCTCGCACTATCTGTCACCGGACATGGTGGAGCGGTTGGCCGAAAACCCCGACGATCTGAAGCTGGGGGGTGAGATGCGCGAAATGACCATGTTGTTCTGCGACGTGCGCGGCTTCACAACCATCTCGGAACAGTTCGACGCGGTGGGGCTCACCCAGTTGATCAACAAGCTTTTGACCCCTCTCACCAACGAGATCCTGGAACGCCGAGGCACGGTCGATAAATACATGGGCGACTGCATCATGGCCTTCTGGAACGCACCCCTGGATGACGAACAGCATGCGAGAAATGGCTGTATCTCGGCGCTTGCGATGTTGGATCAGATGGGGCCGTTGAATGACAGACTGGAACAGGAGGCCATCGAGGAGGGCCGCAAACACATCCCGCTGAAAGTCGGTCTCGGTCTCAACTCCGGTCCGGCCGTGGTGGGCAACATGGGATCCGAACAGCGTTTCGACTATTCGGTCCTGGGCGACACTGTGAACACGGCCAGCCGCCTGGAAGGCCAATCCAAGGCTTACGGCGTCAACATTGTTATCGGCGAGAGCACCTATGCCATGGTTCCCGACCTCGCGGTGGTGGAACTGGATCTGATCAAGGTGAAGGGTAAAACCGAAGCCTTGGCGATCTTCGCGCTGCTGGGGGATGACCAGATGGGCGCGGACCCGGCTTTCCTGAAATACAGGGAACACCACGATACGGTGGTCGCCAGCTATCGCGGCCAGGACTGGCGGAAGTGCCGCGAGGAAATGGCGGTCTGCCGCAAGCTCTGCCTGCCTTTCTATGACATGGGCGGCTACTACGACATGCTGGAAGAGCGCATCAAGGAATACGTCGCCAACCCGCCGCCGAAGGATTGGGATGGCGTCTTCGTGGCAACCTCAAAATAACGGGGGGGCGGCATGGCCAAACCGGTGACGGGCAGCTGCCTCTGCGGCGGGGTGCGCTACGAAATCAAAGCTTTCATGAAGGACGTGGTCGCCTGTCATTGTTCCCAATGCCGGAAGACATCCGGCCATCATGTCGCCGCCACCAAGGCGTTGAATTCGGACATGGCCTTTCAGTCGGATGAGACACTGGTCTGGTATGCCTCGTCCGATGAGGCAGAGCGGGGCTTTTGCGGTACCTGCGGCAGCAACCTGTTCTGGCGGGTGAAGGGGGCGGAGGCGACATCGGTCTTTGCCGGACCCCTGGATGCCCCCACAGGCCTCGCCATGACCCGCCACATTTATGTGGACGACAAAGGCGATTACTATGATCTGCCGAACGACCACGAGCAGTTTCCGCAGAGCGATTGACCGGTCCAGATGCGCATTCTGCTGCTGACCCATGCTTTCAACAGTCTCACGCAGCGGCTGTTCGTGGACCTTATCCGTGACGGCCACGAGGTCTCTGTCGAATTCGACATCAACGACGAGGTAACACGCGAGGCCGTCTCGCTCTGGCAGCCGGATGTGCTCATCGCGCCCTTTCTGAAGCGGGCCATTCCGGAAGATGTCTGGCGTTCGACCCTTTGCTGGATCGTCCATCCGGGAATCATCGGGGACAGGGGGCCTTCCGCCCTTGATTGGGCAATCCTGAACGGCGAACCCGACTGGGGTGTGACGCTCTTGCAGGCCGAGGCCGAGATGGACGCCGGGCCGATCTGGGCGAGCAGGACCTTCCCGATGCGTGCCGCATCCAAGGGCAGCCTTTATCGTCGCGAAGTGACGGAGGCTGCTGCGGCCTCCGTCGCCGAGGCCATAGCCAAGTTGGCCCAGGGGGGCTTTGTGCCAACGCCGCTCGCCGAGGCTGCGCCTCTGCGTATCGGTGAGCTTCGCCCGCTCTGTCGTCAATCGGACCGGGCGATTGATTGGCAAAAGGATACGACCGAACAGGTGCTGGCCAAGATCCGCTCCGCTGACGGTATGCCCGGCCTGTTGGACCGGGCGGGGGATCAGGCCTGCTATCTGTTTGATGCCGATCCGGCACCGGGGCTAAGTGGGCCCCCCGGCCAATGGATTGCCCGGTCGGGTCTCACTTTGGCCCGGGCGACGACGGATGGGGCGGTCTGGATCGGTCATGCCCGCGTCAAGGCTGCTGATGCGATCAAGTTGCCTGCGGCTTTTGCCCTGCCCGAAATTGCGCAAGATTTGGCCCGCGTCGAGCGAGCCTCCGGCTCCGGCATTATTCGCTATGAGGAAGACCCCGACGGCGAGATCGGCCTGCTGCACTTTCCGCTCTACAACGGGGCCTTCGGGACCGGGCACTGCCAGGCCCTGGCCCATGCGGTGCGGGATGCTGCTGAACGTCCGACGAAGGTTCTCTGCCTGATGGGCGGGCCGGACTTCTGGTCGAACGGGCTGCATCTCAATCTGATCGAGAACGCGGGCTCGGCGGCGGACGAATCCTGGGCCAATATCAACGCCATCGACGACCTGGTGCTCGCAATCCTGTCTTGTACGACCAAACACGTGATCGCCGGGGTTCAGGGCAATGCGGGTGCGGGGGGTGTCTTCATGGCGCTTGCGGCGGACGAGGTCGTGGCGCGCAACGGCGTGATCTTGAACCCGCACTACAAGAACATGGGCAACCTCTATGGGTCGGAATACTGGACCTATCTGCTGCCCCGCCGAGCAGGTGAGGAGGCGGCCAAAAAAGTCACTCAGGCCCGCCATCCCATGGGCGTGGACGAGGCCAAGGAGTTGGGGCTTGTTGATGCCATTATCGAGACCAGCGACGAAGCCGAATTTCGGGCTGTGATCTGCGAACGCGCCTACGCCTGGCTCGACCAGCCGGATGCCGAAGACCTTCTGGCTGAAAAAGCGGAACGCCGGGCCGCCGACGAGGCAGAAAAACCCTTAAGCGCCTACCGGGAGGCAGAACTCTCGCGCATGAAAATGAACTTCTACGGCTTTGATCCAAGTTACCATGTGGCGCGATACAACTTCGTCCAGAAGGTGGCGAAGTCCCACACGCCAAGGGTTATCGCGCCGCATCGGCGAAAGGCATGAAACTCAACTGATGGGTTACAAACCCTCAGCTGAAATGTCCCTAATATTTTTCATTATAATCTTTCGGGGTTTGCCTCTAAGCTACGACAAAGACTGTTGAATCGTTGTCATAAGCAATAATTCCCAGCCTAATCGGGCCAAGGGATCCACCAGAAGGCGAACAGACAACGACGAGAAAACGACCAGACAACGCAGGCAATGGACTGGGGGAGAAGACAGTGGCCAGTGTGCCGATCGTACTAGTTGTCGATGATGAAGTCCGCAGCCAGGAAACCCTGAAGCGCATGCTCGCAGACGATTTCCACGTGTTGACGGCCTCCAATGCGGACGAGGCGGCGACCCTGTTGGAAGGGGAAATGGTTCAGGCCATTCTTTGCGACCAGCGGATGCCCGGTATCTCCGGCGTGGATTTCCTGAAACAGGTCCGCGACAAATGGCCCGACCCGGTGCGCATGATCATTTCCGGCTATTCGGAGAGTGAGGATATCATAGCCGGTATCAATGACGCCGGCATTTATCAGTACATTACCAAGCCATGGGATCCGGATGGCTTGATGCGCACCGTGCGCGGTGCGGTTCAGCTCTATGATCTGCAGCGGGCCAATCAATCCGCCAGCATCGAGATGAAGGTGGCACCCGAGGCGTTGAAGACTGTCGTCAATCGCAAAAAAGAGGCGCTGCGAACCCAGTTCGGCTTTGAGCGCATGATCCATGCGGCCAACAGCCCCCTTTCGGAAAGCCTGGAGCTTGCGGCCAAGGTCGCGGGCTACGACATTTCGGTTCTGATTACCGGCGAAAGCGGTACGGGCAAGGAGCTTCTGGCCCGGGCCATTCACTATAATTCTGGCCGGGCCGAGAAGCCTTTCGTGGTCGAGAACTGTGGCGCGCTGCCCGACGAGTTGCTCGAAAGCGAGCTTTTCGGCTGCAAAAAGGGTGCGTTCACCGGTGCCTACGAGGACCGGATCGGTCTGTTCGAACAGGCCAACGGCGGCACGATCTTCCTGGATGAAATCGGTGAGACGTCACCGGCCTTTCAAGTCAAGCTGCTGCGGGTTCTGCAGGAAGGTGAAATCCGCCCGCTCGGCGGCAGGATTCCAAGGGAAGTCAACGTGCGCGTGATCGCGGCGACAAACCGCAATCTGGAAGAAGAAGTCGAGGCGGGACGGTTCCGTCGAGACCTCTATTATCGTCTGGCGGCTTTCCCCGTCCATCTGCCCGCGCTCCGGGATCGGCCAATGGACGTCCCCCTTCTGGCTGAACGCCTGCTGGGCGAAGCGATGCGTATTTTCCAGAAGCCGGTTCGGGGCTTCTCTGACGAGGCGATCCAGGTGCTCCGGTCCTACGAGTGGCCCGGAAACGTTCGCGAGCTGCAAAATGAGGTGCAGCGCATGGTGGCCCTGGCCGAGACAGAGCAACTGGGGCCGGACCTGATTTCCGACAAGATTTCGGGCACGCCGTCCAAGCTGACCGTGGTGCCCGTCGGCGGCTACCAGACCCTGAAGGAACTGGTCGAAGACCTGGAGGGACGTGTAATCGCCGATGCGCTGAAACGCCATGATTGGAACATCAGCCGCGTTGCCGACGAACTCGGCCTTTCGCGCGTGGGCCTGCGCGGAAAACTCCAACGGTATGGGCTGGAACGGGACGCTGATTGATGGGGCGTGCGGCGGATCAGACCGAAGCCGGTGCGCTCAGTCATATCTCCGGGCTAGACAGCCTCGATCCCTCAAACTTTCAAGAGGCTGCCTGGATCGAAGTGATCCAGAAGATGGACGAGGTCTATTCGGACCTGATCCGCTACGAAGTTGATCTGGAAGAAAAGAACCAGGAGCTTGAGGACGCCCAGGCCTTCATCCATTCCGTGCTCACCTCGATGTCGGACATGCTGATCGTCTGTGATCGGGATACTCACATCCAGGAAGTCAATCGCGCCACAGAGCAATTGACAGGCTTTAGGGCAGAAGAATTGATCGGCGTGACCTTTCGGGAACTGCTGGTCGAAGGCTGCGGGGCCTTGGTCGATGGTCTGGTGGACCGGCTTCGCGAGGACGTCTCCCAACTCAGCGATTACGAAGTTCGTCTCCGCACCAAAGAAGGCGGGGTCACAGACGTCATTGCGCTGAACTGTTCGACACGGTTTGACAACACCGGCCATCCCGCAGGCATGGTGGTGATCGGCCGCGAGATCGGGGAGTTGCGCCGGGCCTATCAGGCGCTCAACAAGGCTCATGCCGAACTCCAGCGCGCTCAGGCTCAGATGGTTCAGCAAGAAAAGATGGCGAGTTTGGGTCGTCTGGTGGCTGGCGTCGCACACGAACTGAACAACCCGATCAGCTTTGTCTCCGGCAATGTTCACACCCTGGATAAATACCGCGAACGTCTTGTGGTCTATCTGGATGCGGTCCACAGCGGCATGTCCAAGTTGGAACTCGAGGAGTTGCGCCAGAAGCTCCGGATCGATTTTCTGCTGGAAGACCTGGGCCCCCTGATCGAGGGCACGCTGGAAGGCTCCGACCGGGTGACGGAACTGGTCAAGAATCTGCGCCGCCTTTCTTTTGCGCCCACCGGGGACATGGACGAATTCGACCTCGCCAAGGTGGTCACCACCGCCGTCAACTGGGCCAGCAAAGCCGACAAGACCAAGACCGCCTCTCGCGCAGAGGTGAAGCTTGCGCTGCCGGGGGAACTTGTCCTCGAAGGGCACGAAGGCCAATTGCACCAGGTCTTCGTCAACCTGGTTTCCAACGCGCTTGATGCCATTCGCGACGAGGAGGTTCCCCGGATTGATGTCGTTGCCAGCGAGACGGCGGAAGAGGTCCGTGTGGTCTTCACCGACAACGGCCCTGGAATCCCGGAAAAAGACCTGATCAAGGTTTTCGATCCTTTTTTCACCACCAAGACCGTGGGCGAGGGCACGGGCCTCGGCCTTTGGCTCACTTATGGGTTTATCCGTGATCATGGCGGAACCATGGAAGCTGGCAATACACCGGGTGGCGGTGCCATGTTCACCATGACCCTGCCGAAGCGCCAACCTCAACCCTCGGAGGCTTCCGCCCCTCAAGGGTCTTGAACGGCTCGCTCCCAGAGGTTAAGCGGTGCCCATGGCCCCGCCTCTCCTCACCTTGCAAGACATCCACCTGACCTTCGGGGGCAATCCCCTGCTTACCGGTGCCTCGATGACTGTGGCGGCGGGAGAACGGCTCTGTCTGGTCGGGCGGAACGGCTGCGGCAAATCCACCTTTTTGAAGATTGCGGCAGGGGAAATCGAAGCCGACAGCGGTCGGCGCTTCGTCCAGCCCGGAACGGCGATCCGCTATCTGCCCCAGGAACCGGATCTGAGCGCCTTCGAGACCATTGACGACTACATCCGGGCCGGTCTGAGCCCTGCTGATGACGGTTATCGGGGAGCCTATCTGTTGGAGGCCCTGGGCGTCGATGGGTCGGCAGGTACAACGCATCTCTCCGGCGGGGAGGCCCGCCGCGCGGCCTTGGCGGCGACCTTGATTTCGGAACCCGACATCCTGCTTTTGGACGAGCCCACCAACCACCTTGACCTCGCCACCATCGAATGGCTGGAAAGCGAATTGGCGGCCAGCCGTTCGGCCCTGGTGCTGATCAGCCACGATCGGCGTTTCCTTGAATCCTTAAGCCGGGCGACGCTATGGCTCGACCGGGGCGAGGCCCGGCTGCTGGGCAAGGGCTTCGGCCGGTTCGAGGCCTGGCGGGACGAGGTTTTGGAACAGGAAGCCCTGGATCAGCACAAGCTTGACCGCAAGCTCGCAGCCGAGGCCCACTGGCTGCGCTATGGCGTCACGGCGAGGCGGAAACGCAACCAGGGCCGTCTGCGAAAACTCCAGGATCTCCGCGCCCAACGTCGAGACCATGTGGGGCCGAAGGGGCGGGTGAAGCTGTCGGTCCAAGACGGGCAGATGTCCGGCAAGCTGGTCTTTGATGCAACGGCGATCTCGAAGGCCTTTGGCGACAGGCGAATCGTACGCGATCTTGATCTGCGCGTGCTCCGGGGCGATCGGTTGGCTTTGGTCGGGCCCAACGGATCCGGCAAGACGACCCTGTTGAAGCTGTTGACCGGAGAGACGGAGGCGGACTCAGGCGAGGTCAAGCGGGGTGCCGCAATCGACATGGTCACCCTGGATCAACGGCGCGAGGCGCTCAAATCGGATTGGACATTGGCGGATGCGCTTACCGGTGGCGGTGGTGATCAGGTGATGGTCAACGGCTCGCCCCGCCACGTCATGGGATACATGAAGGATTTTCTGTTCGACCCGGTCCAGGCGCGGACACCGATCAGCCGTCTCTCGGGCGGGGAACGGGGGAGGTTGATGCTGGCGCGAGCCTTCGCCAAGCCCTCCAACCTGCTGATCCTGGACGAGCCGACCAACGATCTGGATCTGGAAACCCTCGATCTTCTGGAAGAATTGCTCGACGACTATACTGGCACGGTCCTGCTGGTCAGCCACGACCGGGATTTCCTCGATCGGGTGGCAACCAGCGTGCTCGCCGTGGGCGAGGGGGGGCGCTGGACCGAATACGCAGGCGGCTATTCCGACATGCTGCACCAACTGGGCGAAACGGCGGCGGCATCGGCATCGGTCCAGGCGAAGGAAAAGGCCAAGCCGAAGCTTGAACCAAAGAGTGACGCCGGGACGACACCAAAGCCGAAGCAGAAATCAGGCCTAAGCTTCACCGAGCAACACGAACTCGACAAACTGCCGGCCGAGATGGAAGCCCTGGAAGCCAAGATCGCCAAGCTGCAGGAAAAGCTGGGTGAGCCGGGTCTCTACGAAAAAGACCGGGCCGCCTTCGACAAAGCCTCCGCCCAGGTGGCGGGCGCGATGGAGCAACTTTCCGTCAAAGAAGAGCGATGGTTGGAGCTGGAAGACAAGGCGGCGAGCTAGAGTGCGGTCGGCTTAAGTCGCACAGGCTTTCAGAAGACCGCGGATACGCGATTTGCGGGGCAGGTAGGTCCTTGCCACGGCGCTGATGACGCGATAACTGATCGACTTCTGACCGCTGATCAGATCGAAGCGCCCCGGCTGCAATTGAACCACACTGATCACCCCCGATTTTGAACGCCTGACCCGCACGCGCGTTCCGGGCTTTTGGCCGTCTCCCTCGGAACAGACAGGGCCGAGATGCTTATCGAACTGCTTGGTCAGGTGATAGTGGGGATTGGCCTCCAGGTCTCCCATTGAGCGGACGCGTGTCGGTGCCAGGCCCGCCTTGGGTTGGAAGGCCTCGAAGGCGACGCTGGAGGAGACGATGTACCCTTCCGGAAAATAGACATCGAGGCCGTTGGTCAACAGCACCCTGTCCCCCAACACATCGCCGGACCGAAGAAGTGTTTTGATCCTTCGGGCGGCGATCCGCCCCGAAAAATCATTGAACTTCAAGATCTGCTTTTCCCCTCGGACCTTCGCAAAATAGGATTCGAACGGAATTTCAGGTCCGCTCGCCAAACTCGGCGTGACGTTCAGGCATGCCATCAAGGCCACGAGGGCCAAGACACCTACAACTCGAATGTTCATCATCTGCTTGACGAGCGTCCCTTTAGAGAATCACGAGCTTATGGCGGTTTAAGGCCCGACGACAGGGGCCGACCGTAGGGCCGGCCATAAGGGGTAGCATTCGGCGAATCTGGTCGATTCCGGAAGCAGCCACCCCTGTGGCCTTCACATCCATATGACTCGTTTGTATCGGCTTTTTATTCGCCTTACTCGCCGATTTCAATGACCACGCGCCGATTGCGTGCTTCCCGAACACCGTCCTCCGTGGCGACTTCCGGCTGGGATTCCCCGACACCCGACGGGGTAAGGCGATCGCCTGCCAAGCCCTTTGACGTCATGTAGGTCTTAACGGAATTTGCTCGCCGTTCCGACAGTCGCTGGTTATAGGCGTTTGACCCGGACCGGTCGGTATGGCCGATCAGCTTCAAGGGGGTGGCACGATCCGACCAGTCACTTACGGCTTGATCCAGAACCGCCTGACTGATGGCCGTCAAAGAGGCGTCATCGAAATCAAAGAAGACCGTATAGAGTTTCGGCAACCCGTCCGTGGTCACAGGCATGGTCTCGACCACGGCACCTTCCAGGTTGGCAATGGCCTCTTCGAAGGTTTTTTGGCAGGCCGCAATCTGATCGGCTTGCCAGGCTTCCTCTTGTTCTTCCATCCAGCAATCATAGGCGGCCTGGGCCTTGGCCGCCCGCGCGGGTGCCGTTTCGCGCCCCGTTACCAAGGCCGCGATCAGGCGTTCACGAGCCGGGTCGAGCAACTGTCGTTCTGCTGCGGAGATCCGCCAGAGTCCGGGATCTTCCGGCTCGGCTTCCACCCCGGAAGCCGTGACGAGGGCTTTTCGGGCGAAGAAGTCGGAGTCAAAGAAGTCATACCAGACATCCCCTTCCTTATGGGCAAGGCTGAGGTATTCGGATGTCAGGGCCTGGGCGAATGCCGAGCCCTCGGGGGTCGCGGCTTCCACAGACCGGAGATTCTTGCTTTGCGTAAAGGGATTGCCGATGTGCGTAAGGGGCTTCATCCCGTTGGCGCAACCCGCGAGCAATAAAACGGCACCGGTTGCGATTAGAATTTTGCACTTCATCTGGGATAGCTCCCTCTGTCTGGGTTTCTTCACATAGGCGACAACGAGGCTCGGACTTTGGCAGAGCCATGTTCGCCCAAGGGCACCTTCGCGTCCCCATGGGGCCCGCAGAAGGCAATTGATAGGTTAGGCCGAAGATCGGCCTGCGGGAAGCCGCAAATTCGACAAAGCGGATCAATCGGAAAAATTATATTTGAAAATTCGAATATAATTATGCCATGATGATCGCATGCGATGTCCGAGAGGGCTGCCGTGGGAATGGCAGCGCCTTTTCGGTGCGGGGATGGGCCGGTGCGGCAGGGGAAACAGCACCGGAAAAAACAAAAACGATCAAGGGGAAACACAGATGCTTTCACGCAGGGATTTTGTCCAACTGGCTCTGGCGACCTCTGGCCTTGCGCTTGGCGGAATGGGTATTGGCCGGGCGTCTGCCGCTCAGGCGATTACCCAGGAAGAGCTGCTGGCCTTTGAGCCCAAGGGTCAGGTCACCCTGCTGAACTTCACCGACATCCATGCGCAGTTGATGCCTCTCTATTTTCGCGAGCCCTCGGTGAACCTCGGCGTCGGGGAAGTTAAGGGCTTGGTGCCGCACATTACCGGGGCGGACTTCCTGACCCACTATGGCATCGATGCCGGGACGGCCAGGGCCTATGCCTTGGCATCCGAAGATTTCGCCCAACTGGGCAAGGAATACGGCAAGGTCGGCGGCATTGATCGCATGGCGACCCTGGTGAACGCCATCCGGGCGGAGCGCCCGAACAACACATTGCTGGTGGACTGCGGTGATACGTGGCAGGGCTCCTTCACCTCGCTTGAGACCAGGGGCGAAGACATGGTCCGGGTCATGAACAAGCTCGGCGTCGATGTGATGACCGCGCACTGGGAATTCACCTACGGTGAAGAACGTGTGCAGGAACTGATTGAAATGTGCGACTTCCCCTTCCTGGCCGGCAACGTGCAGGATGTGGAATGGGAAGAACAGGTGTTTGAAGACACCGCCTTCTTCGAACGCGGCGGCGTCAAGGTGGCCGTCATCGGTCAGGCCTTCCCCTACACGCCGGTCGCCAATCCGCGCTACATGATACCGAACTGGTCTTTCGGGATTCGGGACGAGCAGGTCCAGGAAAGGGTCGACGCAGCACGAGCCAATGGTGCCGAACTGGTCGTCGTCGCCAGCCATAATGGCTTCGACGTGGACCGCAAGATGGCAAGCCGTGTGAGCGGGATCGACGTTTTGCTGACCGGCCACACCCACGATGCTTTGCCGGATGTCGTCAAGGTTGGCGATACGTTGATGGTGGCCTCCGGTTCCCACGGCAAGTTCCTGGCGCGGCTGGACGTGGATGTCCAGGGCGGCAAGGTCGTTGACTATAATTTCAAGCTGATCCCCGTTTTTTCGGATGCGATCCAGCCTGACCCGGAGATGGCCGCGCTGGTCTCTGAAATTCGCGGCCCCCACGAGAAGATGTTGACCGCGCCGCTGGCCGTCACCGAAGCCACGCTCTATCGCCGCGGCAACTTCAACGGCACCTTTGATGATCTGATCTGCCAGGCGTTGATGTCCGAGCGCGATGCGGAAATCGCTTTCAGTCCGGGCTTCCGCTGGGGCTCCAGCCTGCTGCCGGGCCAGGCGATCACGATGGAACACGTCTATAACCAGACGGCCATCACCTATCCGGCGGCCTATCGCCTGCCGTTTTCCGGCGAACAGTTGAAGCTGATCCTGGAAGACGTGGCCGACAATCTGTTCAACACCGACCCCTATTATCAACAAGGGGGCGACATGGTGCGCGTTGGTGGAATGGGTTACCGGATCGATATCAACAAGGCCATCGGTAGCCGTATCACCGATATGACCCTGTTGAAGACAGGCGAGAAAATCGATCCAGGCCGCACCTATCAGGTCGCCGGTTGGGCCAGCGTAAATGAAGGCACGGAAGGACCGCCGGTCTGGGATGTGGTGAAAGCCCATCTGACCGCGGCCAAGACCGTGAACATTCCGGAAAATCAGACGGTCACGGTGGTCGGCGCCTGAAGGGGGTCAGGGCCGACAAGAACCGTTGCCTAAAAAGAGGAGACCAGGAACTGTGACGAACAAAAGCCTGACAACGAAACAGAAGGCTGAAGCTGCGCCAAGCCGCCGCGCTTTCCTGCGGGGGGCCGCCGGAGTTGCCGGTGCCGCCGCCGCCGGGGTTGCCGGTGCTGCTGCGCTTCCGAAGCCTGCAAAAGCCGCCGTTGATAAATCACTCTTGCCGCCGAACATTCCGCCCTGGTCGCAGGAACTCGGCGAAGGCGTGACGGCGCGGCCCTACGGCACGCCCAGCCAGCACGAAAAAGAAGTCATCCGGCGGACGGTTCCTTGGTTGACCGCCACGGCGGAGAGCTCCATCAGCTTCACACCGATTGCCGATCTGCACGGCATCATCACGCCGAACGGCCTGCATTTCGAACGCCACCATGGCGGCTTCCCGGATATCCAGCCGGATGCCTTTCGCCTGATCATGCACGGGATGCTTGAAGAAGAGCGCATGTATACCTTGAAAGATATCATGCGCTTCCCCTCCGTCAGTCGCATTCACTTTGTGGAATGCCCGGCCAATTCCGGTATGGAATGGCGTGGTGCCCAGATGGAGAAGGCCCAGTTCACCCACGGCATGGTCAGTTGCTGCCAGTGGACCGGCGTGCTGGTGAAGACCCTGATCGAGGAACTCGGCCTGAAGGACAAATGCAAATGGGTCCTGGCTGAAGGTGCCGATGCTGCGGGCATGAGCCGTTCGATCCCCATCGAGAAAATGATGGACGACGCCATCATCGCCTATGCCCAGAACGGTGAAATGCTGCGCCCCGAACAGGGTTATCCGCTGCGCCTGATCACCCCGGGCTTCGAAGGCAACATGAACGTGAAATGGCTGCGCCGCCTCGAGTTTGGTGATCAGCCCTGGCACCACCGGGAAGAAACTTCCAAGTACACCGACCTGATGCCGGACGGTCGTGCGCGGCGCTTCACCTGGTTCATGGAAACAAAGTCCGTGATCACCGCCCCTTGCCCGGAAAAGCCGCTGGAAAACAAAGGCTTTTGCGAGATCCGCGGGCTCGCCTGGTCGGGCACCGGCGCGATCAAGAAAGTCGACGTCTCCGTCGACGGCGGTCGCAATTGGCGTGAAGCCAAGTTGGACGGACCGATCCTCCCCAAAGCACTGACGCGCTTCACCCTGCCCTGGGAATGGGACGGATCCGAGAAGCTGCTGATGAGCCGGGCCATGGATGACACCGGTTACGTTCAGCCGACCATCAGCCAACTGCGCGAAGTGCGGGGCAACTGGTCGATCTATCACAACAATTCCATCCACTCCTGGCTGGTCAACAAGAATGGGGAAGTCGAAAATGTCCAGGTTGGTTAAAGGTATCGTTGCAGGCGTCGCGCTGACCTTGGTCGCCGGTGCCGCAAACGCGGGCGAGCTTAAATTCGGCTTCGGTGTCGAGCCCACGAAAGAAGAGATCGCCGGTTGGGACATCGATATCCGCCCGGATGGCATGGGGCTGCCGGAAGGCTCCGGGGACATCGAACTTGGTGAAGAGCTCTATGTGGAGCAGTGCGCGCACTGCCACGGCGAGTTTGCGGATGGTGCCGGTCGCTTCCCGCCGCTGATCGGGGGGACGGTCGACGATCTGAAGGCTGAAAACCGTGAAGGCCAGCCGGAAAAGTCGATTGGCAGCTACTGGCCCTATGCTTCGACGGTGTTCGACTATATCCGCCGGGCCATGCCCTTTGGCGACGCCCAATCGCTTTCGGCAGACGAGACCTACGCGCTCACGGCCTATCTGCTCTACTCGAACGACCTGTTCGATGGGGACGAGCCGCTGGACCGCGAATCCCTGAGCGCCATCGTAATGCCGAACGCGGACAACTTCTTCATGGATCCGCGTCCGGATATCAAAGCCACGGCTTGTATGAAGGACTGTGTTGCTGATCCGAAGATCATCAGCAAGGCGGCCCGGGTCGGGGTTACGCCGGAAGGCGAAGAGGCGTTGCGCTAGAGCCTGATCGAAAAAATCCGAATCACCGGTGGTGATCCGGACTTCTTCGTGAATCATTCTCTATCAACGTTTTAGAGGGCGACTCACGCCTTATGCCGAGCCACAAAGTGGCTTGACTTAAGCCAATCGCGCTCTAGGGCCTGATCAAGGAAAACCGGGTCACGCGAATGGACCGACATTCGACCATCAGGCTCTTGAGAGCACCTTACGCCGAGTGCCGGGCCAAAAGGGCTCGAGTTCGGCCGATCATTGCGCTCTCGCACGACTTCGGGACCCGCCTTTCGCCTTTTCCCCTTCCTCTTACCGGGCGTAAGGTGGGCTCCCGATCCATGAGGGGAGCCTCCTCTCCTGAGCGAAAATCCCTGAAAGACATCTGGATGGGTTTTTATTAGCACTCCTTGGTATAAGGGGGATGGTTCAATGACGTTGTTTAGCGATATCGGCCGGTTGATGTTGGCCTTGATTCTGACGCTCGGCTTTCTCGTTCTGGGTGGCCTGACCCACCCGGCGTCGGCTGAAGAGGAGGAGGGGCTCGAGACGGAACTCGCCGAGCCGGAGCCCGACTGGGACAACCCGCGAAAGGTGCTCCTCCAGGTCACAACCAAGGACCCGGCCCACGTCAACAACGTCTATTACAACGCCATCAACATCAAAAAATTCTATGGCGACGACTTCGTCCAGGTTGCCATTGTCTTCTACGGCCCCGGTATCCGGACGATCCTGAAAGAAAGCGCCATCGCGCCCGAACGGGTCTCCAGCCTGCAAACCTACGGCGTCGAATTCATCGCCTGCGGGAACACGCTGGAAACGATCGAGAAGGGACAAGAGGACCTGCTCGACGGCGTGATCCGCGTCCAGGCGGGCATCCCCGAGATCATCGAGCGGAAGATGAAGGGGTGGCATTATGTGGTGCCTTGAAGCTCCTAAAGTCTTCAATCCCTCGCGATTCTTCGATTACGCAGACTTGACAGCATCTAGGAAGGTTTGAACAACTGTTCTCAAGCCTTCGGCCTGTTTTGCAAGTTCCTGGGCGGCTCCCAATACGTCGTTTGAGGCTGAACCGGTTTCGGCTGCCGCCGCGTTCACACCCTCAATGTTTAGTGTGACTTCGCGGGTTCCTGCGGAAGCCTGTTCCACATTCAGCGCTATGTCTCGCGTTGCGGCACCTTGTTGCTCGATAGCTGAGGCAATGGCTGTCGCAATTTCATTGATCTGGCCAATTACAGAGCCAATCCCATCTATGGCCTGGACGGCTTCTTGCGTCGCGGATTGAACGCCCATGATTTGATTGGAGATCTCTTCTGTTGCTTTTTGTGTTTGGTTCGCCAAATTTTTTACCTCTGCCGCGACAACCGCAAAACCCTTGCCGGCATCTCCAGCGCGAGCAGCTTCAATAGTGGCGTTGAGCGCAAGGAGGTTGGTTTGTTCTGCGATGTCCGTGATCAAGTTGACCACATCGCCGATGCGGCTTGCCGCTTCCGCCAAGCTTTGCACTTGGGCATGGGTATCCTGTGCTTCGTGGACGGCTTTTCCGGCGATCTCGGTTGAGCGGATAACCTGATGCGAAATCTCTTGTATGGAATTTGACAGTTGTTCCGCAGCGGCTGATACCGTTTGAACGTTGGCCGAGGCCTGTTCGGCAGCCGAGGCAACAGCCGAGGCTTGGTGGCTTGTTTCCTCCGCTGTCGTTGAGAGAGAACCAGCCGTACCTTCCATTTGGCTTGAAGCTGCGGAGACGGTTTGCAGGACCGAGGCGATTTCGTGGTCGAAGCCCTTCGTCAGTTCATCGACTTTGCTTGCTCTCCGGCTACGGGCCTCTTGTTCCTGTGCAGCCTTTTGGGCCAATTGCTCATTTAGGACCATTTCGTCCTTGAATACTTGAACGGCATCCGCCATGCGGCCAATTTCACTCTCTTCTCCAATGCTTGGGATGGTTATGGTCGTATCGCCTTTGGCAAGTGTGCCCATTGCTTCTGTCATATTCGACAGTGCTGTGGTGATCGAACGGACAATGGCATAAATGGCCACTCCCAAGATCAGGATTGCGATGATCGTAGCGGCTATCATGCTTGTTTCCGCGAGGTCTAAAGCGTCATTCATCCCTTCGATCGCTTCGGTCATTTCTTCCTGAACGGAGGCCGCGAAAATGCCCAGTTCTTCGTCCAGGCCCGTGCCGTTCTCGTCAAGAACATCATCCAGCTTGGAGAATTCTTCGTCTGAGGCATTTTGCTCTAGCAGGTTGGCTAGGTCCTTCAGAACACCATGCTCCAGACCGTCAATCTTTGCTGCGAGTCCATTGGCAATGCGCTGCTCTTCTGGGGTATCCGCACTCTCGACAAGAACTCCGAGATTTCCGCGCAAATGGGCAAGGTTTTCCTCCATCACCCTCTTGCGTTCAGGCAGGATTTTGCCCTCCTCTTTGTCCACTAAAGTATCCATGGCGGCCAAAAGGATTTCGAGGGTCTGCCGCCGCATGGCGTTGGCGTTTTCGAGTTGAGATTGGCGCAGTTTGTTTTCTGCCGAAGCCTGAACGACTTGATGATTCGAAAAAAAACTGATTGTGGAAACAGTAACCATTGCCGCGACTGAGATGACTCCGATTGCTGCTAATCTTTGCTTGATCGTCAATGTCGTTACCCTTTCCAATCCGTAGAGCTGAGCCAAAGCACAGCAGCCCCTGAGCCCATCGATCGCCGAAACTGGCACCTGGGTGGCGCAGCTCAAGGCCACTTTATGAGTTTCAAGTACGCCAGCAATCGCGCACTGCCAGGTATTACCCTTTAAGAAGTATGGGTTGATCTTATCCGCATTCGCGCATTACGACGGAAACGTAGTTATAAATGGTTGAGAAAAATGATAGCGGCTAGCTTTTGGTGGCTAACAAATCCGCGGCAACTGCTCGCCTGCGATCCAATCGACGATGCGTCGCCCGCCGAAGGCGGTTTCCATTTGGACGAAGAAGTGTTCGTCCTCGGTGACTTCGCCGATGATCGCGGCATCGACACCGGCCTCGTTGGCTTGCATGGCGGCCAGCACGGTATCCGCCGCGTCGGGTGCAACGAAGGCCAGCAGCTTACCTTCGTTGGCAACATAGAGCGGGTCGAGGCCTAAGAGTTCGCAGGCACCCTTGACGTCGGCGCGTAGAGGTATATCGGCCTCTTGCACCAGCATGCCGACGCCGCTTTGGCGGGCGAGTTCGTTCAAGGTGGCAGCCAAGCCGCCGCGCGTGGGGTCACGAAGGCATTTCAGGCCGGCGGGCGAAGCCGCCACCATGTCGGCGATCAGGAAATGCAGCGCCTGGCTGTCGGAGAGGATCTCTGTCTCGAACTCCAGGCCTTCCCGCTTCGACATCACCGCGACCCCATGGTCGCCCAGCGTGCCACTGGCGATGATCTTGTCACCGGGGGTGAGTTTGCTGCCGCCGAGATCGATCCCCGGCGGGATGACACCGACGCCTGCCGTGGTGATGAAGATGCCGTCACCCTTGCCGCGTTCGACCACCTTGGTATCCCCGGTGACCACGGGCACCTGGGCCTTCCGGCTCGCAGCGGCCATGCTGTCGACGACCCGTTTCAGGTCGGCGAGCGGGAAGCCCTCCTCGATGATGAATCCGGCCGACAGATAGAGCGGACGGCCACCCGACATCGCCACATCGTTCACCGTGCCGTGGACGGCGAGGCTGCCGATATCGCCACCGGGAAAGAAGATCGGGCTGATGACGTAGCCGTCCGTGGACATGGCCAAGCGCCCACCGTCTTTGAGTGCCGCCGGGATATCGAAAGCCGCCTGATCGTTACCCTGGTTGAGGTATTCGTTATCGAAGGCGTCGAGAAACAGCTCTTCGACCAACTGGGCCATGGCCCGCCCGCCGGATCCGTGGGCGAGGTCAACGCGGCCTTTTGTCAGGTTCAGTGGTTTGCCGAAGGCGTTGCGAGACTTAAGAGATTCGGTCATAGGCGCGAGGGTACCCTAGGCCGATTTCTTTTCATAGTCGCGGAACCGCCCATAGGTATAGTGCGCGGCGCAGGACCCTTCGGAGCTGACCATGCAGGACCCCATGGGGTTGTCCGGCGTGCAGACCGTGCCGAACAGCTTGCAGTCCACCGGCTTCTTCACGCCCCGGATGATGGCGCCGCATTCACAGGCCTTCACGTCCGGGATCGATTGCTGCTCGACCGCGAAGCGCTTCTCGGCATCGAACTCGGCGTAAGCTTCCCTGATTTGCAGGGCGGAGTAGGGGACTTCGCCCAGGCCCCGCCATTCGAAGACGGAGCGCAGCTCGAAGATCTCGGACACCAGCGCCTGGGCCTTCAGGTTGCCCTCGCGGGTGACGGCGCGGGCGTATTCGTTTTCCACCTCGAACCGGCCCTCGTTCAACTGGCGGATCAGCATGAGGACGGCCTGCATGACATCCAGCGGCTCGAAGCCCGCGATCACCACCGGCTTCTCGTATTCCTCGGCGAAGAACTCGTAGGGCTGGCTGCCGATCACGGTGGACACATGCGCAGGACCGATGAAGCCGTCGAGCGGCACGGTGCCGAGCTCCCGGACTTCCGGACTTTCCAGGATGTTGGTGATGGCAGCCGGTGTCAGAACATGATTACAGAAAAGACTGAAATTCTTCAGTCCCAACTTCGCAGCCATTTGGATCGCCATGGCGGAAGGTGGCGTCGTGGTCTCAAACCCGATACCGAAAAAGACGACCTGCCTGTCCGGATTGTTCTTGGCGATGTCGAGGGCGTCCATGGTGGAATAGACCATGCGCACGTCGCAGCCATCGGCCTTTGCCTTCAGCAGGCTCACGCGCTTCTTGCCCGGTACCCGCATCATGTCGCCGTAAGTGGTCAGGATGACGCCGGGCTGCCGGGCAAGTTCGATCGCCATTTCGATCCGACCCACGGGCAGCACGCAGACCGGACAGCCGGGGCCGTGAACAAGGCGGACGTTTTCGGGCAGCAGGTCCTCGATCCCATGGCGGCTGATCGCGTGGGTATGGCCACCGCAGAACTCCATCAGGTGATAGCGCCGGTCCGGTTGGACCTCTTCGGCGATCTGTCTGGTCAGCGCCCGGGCGGCATCGGCATTGCGGAATTCATCGACGTATTTCATGCCGCTTGCTCCCCATCCGCCACGGCCTCGGCCATTTCCGCAAAGAGCGCCAGAGTTCGTTCCGCCTCTTCCCGGTCCACCTTTGACAGCGCATAGCCCACATGGACGATGACGAAATCGCCCACCTGGATGTCATCCAGCAGACCGAGCGAGATGTCCTTGACGGCACCGCCCAGATTGACCCGGGCCATGTCGTCTTCCAGAAGCTCGATCACTTCCGCCGGCAGTGCATGGCACATCGTGCGTTCCCCCAAACCTCTAGTGTTGTTCCCGGCCCGCCGCGTGCAGCGCAGCGATGCAGGCTTGGCCGAAGCTGATCACGGGATCGCCCGGCGAAAGATTGATCGGCAGTAACGGCGTCAGACCGAGGGCTTCCAGCCTCGGGCAGAGTTCCGCCTTCAGCACCGCATTGAAAAAGCATCCCCCGCCCATGGCAACCGTGGTTGCCCCCGTTTGTTCCGCGGCCCGGTTTGCCCAGTCTGCCAGTGCGGCAGCGAGCGTGCCGTGGAACAGGTCGGCGGCTTCCTCCGGGGGGCTGTCGATCAGGGCCTCCAACAGCACCAGGAGGTCGAGGCGTCCGTCGTCCGAAACCGTCCAGCCGCCGTCAAGCACGCAGGGGCGCGTCACGAGGCGCTCAAACGCCATCGGTGCCTCCCCTTCAAAGGTTGCCACCGGCAGGACACCGGCCAGGCCGCAGGCCGCATCGAACAGCCGCCCCGCGCTGGAGGTTTCCGGGCAGTTGATGCCTTTGGTGAGGACCTGGGCCAGAAGGGCGGCTGGGCCCTGTTCGGCAAATCGGGTCGCAATCTCGGCGCTGCGCCCCAGTTTGTGCAGCACGGCAGCACCCATCCGCCAGGGCTCTCTCGCCGCCACATCGCCGCCCGGTTGGGCCAGGCGATCGAGATGGCCGAGCCTGCGGTATTCGGCCCCGTCCACATAAAGCAACTCGCCGCCCCATGCCTCGTTGTCGGGGCCGAGCCCAAACCCATCCAGAGCCAGACCGATGACCGGGCCGGACAGGCCGTGTTCTGCGGTGACGGCAGCGATGTGGGCGTGGTGATGCTGGACCCCGAGCGTTTCCACGCCTGAATTTTCGGCCCCCAGTTGTTCTGCATAGGTGGTGGAATAGAAATCCGGATGCAGGTCATGGGCGGCGAGGATCGGTGTCGCGCCTGACAGCTCCGGCAGGGCGCGGGCGGCGGCTTCAAAATCCGCAATGGCTTCCGGCGTGCCGAGATCACCCGCGACCCGGCTGATCCAGGCCCGTCCGTCGTGTATGACGGTAACGGTGTTTTTAAGAAAGGCACCAAACGCAATGACGTCCGGTGTGTGCTCAAGGGCACCGCCCGAGAGACTGATCACCCGGTCCAAATGGTCTTCGGTGGCGGATCGCAAAGCGTCCAACGTGGACACCCCCCTTTCTTATTCTGCCGGGACTGACTTCCCGCGCTCGGCTGTTCGGCGACCCTCATCCAGCCAGCGGTACCAATCATCAAGGCCCTCTCCACTGGTCGAAGAGACTTTGAAAATCCGTATATTCGGGTTCACTTGGCGGGCGTAGCCCAGGCAGCGCTCAACATCAAAGGTCAGGTGCGGCAGAAGATCGACCTTTGTCAGCAGCATGATATCGGCTGCGGCGAACATGTCCGGATATTTGAGCGGCTTATCCTCGCCCTCGGTCACAGACAGGATGGCGACCTTGTGCGCCTCGCCCAGGTCGAAGCTGGCCGGACAAACCAGGTTGCCGACGTTTTCGATGAACAGAATTCCGCCTTGGTCCAACGGCAGCTGATGGACGGCGCGGGCCACCATGTCGGCGTCCAAATGGCAGCCCTTGCCCGTGTTGACCTGAATGGCCGGCACGCCGGTCTCCCGAATGCGGTCCGCATCGAAGGCGGTTTGCTGATCGCCCTCGATCACCGAAACGGGGCAGCGGCCCGCCAGATCAGTGACGGAGCGCACCAGAAGTGTCGTCTTGCCCGAGCCCGGCGACGAGACGAGATTGATGGAAAAGACTCCGCGTTCCGCAAGCCAGTTGCGGTTCTTCGCTGCCAGGGCGGCATTTTTGCCAAGGATGTCCTGTTCCACTTTGATCAGGCGCTCCTGGCTCATGCCCGGAACGGTCACACCAGCAGAACCTTTGCCAAAGTGCAGGTCGCCCTTGCCGTCCTGTTCCACCGGCGCGGAATGGTCATGATCATGCCCATGTTGGTGATCATGCCCATGGTGGTGATCGTGCCCATGATGGTGATCATGATCATGATCGTGATGATGGTGATGGTGATGGTGATGGCTGTGCGCGTGTTCGCCTTCCACTTTCGATTGGCCGCAGCCGCAAACGGTACACATCAGTCCACCTCCAGTTCCTTGATCCTCATTTCGTCTCCCGACGTCACGGTCAGCTTGTGGCCGCTGCACTTCGGACAGGGATCATAGCGTTCATTGATCGGCACTGTTTCCGAACAATCCATGCACCAGGCCTTGCCCGGAACATCGACAATCTTCAATTCTGCCTCTTCGGCGATGGAGCCCTTCATCACCACGTCGAAGGCAAAGGTCAAAGCATCCACCTCGACCGAACTCAAGGCACCGATTTCGAGCCAGACGGTTTTCACCCGACTGAACTGATGTTGCACCGCTTGTTCTTCCAGCACGGTGCGGATGCCCTCGGTCAGGGACATTTCATGCATCGGCGACCTGTTCTTTTCTGGACCTGTCAGCGTGCTCTTGGATGTTGATCTTGAAAGCCACGCAAGGGTCCAAAGCTGTCACCAACAGGGCTACATCCTGTTCGAAACCGTCCCGGTTGATGACCGGCTGACCTTCCAGCCCCAGTGCCAGCGGCCCCTGAGGGTGAAAATTCCATTCGGTCGGCGCAATCATCCGATAGCGATCAATCTGACCGTCTTTCAAATGTACCCGATGAAGCAATCGGCCGCGGGCTGTTTCCACGACACCTGTGCCCGTCCCATCCATTGTGGAGAAATCGGCACCGCCCCGGTGGGGTGCCAGAAGGTCCAGACAACTGCGAACCGTATCGGTCAGGGTGACAAGATCCAACAGACGGGCAGCGAGCCGCGTCATCAGGCCGTTTGCGTAATGCCCGTTCAAGTCCTGGATCAGCGGATGGTGCCCGAGCCGCGCGAGCGAGCCTGTTTCCAGAACCTCCCCATCGTCGCTGGGTTCAGCCGAAGTTGTAAAATCATCCTCTTTGTCGAGGCGCTGGCTCAACTGCCTGGTTAAGGCGCTGACATTGTCCAAATCCATGCCCATGCCCGCAATCGGACCGGCCCCGAAAGCGGCCAGGCCTCCCTCGGCAATGCGCCGGAACATCCGTGCTGCGGATGTTCCCCCCCGGCGATACCAAGCTTCGAAGGTCTGACCGCTTGTCAGGGCTCCCCACTGATCCGGTTCAGCAGTCTCGTCTGCAAAAAGGGCTTCTGCCAGGATGCGGTCGATTTCCGCAAGGCAGGTTTCAATCGCGTCCCGGTCCGGCGTCAAGGTGCCGCCACCAAGGCGCTTCCAGTCGGCTTTCGGATAGACCAGGGTTTTGAGGCGTGCGACCTGTTCGCGCAACGGCAACAGATGCTGAGTGCTCGGCGTGTCGCCTGCGAGAGGTGGCCAGTCCATGAAGACCCGCCAGGAAATCTGTTCAAGGCTTTCGGCCTGTATCATCACCGAGCGCGCGGCCTTCTGGGCGTCCGCAACCCGCAGGCCGAGGGCCTGCTCAATGGCCTCGAGACCGGCGACGGTTTGCGCAATGCCGCAGAGATTGTACATCATGCCCAGCATGTCCAGCGCCTGGGCGGCGGACTTGCCTTGCAGAACCTTCGTCGCGGCAAGCGGCCGGCTGGAATTGAGCGAGACGTCCGAAACCCGGCCCCCCTTGACGGTGAGGTCAATGTTCAGGCGCCCTTCAAATCCGGCAACCGGCAAGTCCATCTTCCGCTTACCCTCCATTCCCGTCGATTGCCTGTTCATCTTGGTGGGCGGTGTCAGACTGCCGGACCTGCCCCCGCAGCAGGTCGCGGCGGGAGACGGATGATGCCTCCTGGTCGGGATCAATCGGATCTTCAATCGGCTCATCCAGGTTCAGGGTTTCCCCACCGGTAAAGGTGTCGTCCTCATGAGCCGTTTGGGGATCGAAAATAGCCTCGATGGCGGCCTGGGCGGCGATCCGTGCTGCGTCCTGGTTTTCAAACTCCGTCACCGGGGAAAACAACGAACAGGATGGCAGAACGCCATAGCCTTCCAGATGGCCGACGATGAATTCGAACCTGCCCGCCGGCAGAGAATACTTGACCTTGTCTCCGGTCTGCCTGGCCCGGAAAGCAGTGCAATCACCAGGCAACAGCACCAGATTGATAAACCAGGGTGTGATCAGCATGCCGATCCAGTCGTCCCCCAACGACCTGAACCCAATGGTTTCAACCTGCAAAGACAGGTTCAGAATGGGTACATCCCTCATACCCGTTTCCTGAATCTGCCGGTGCGCGGAGACAAGAGCGTCAAGTCGCTCTGCCGGCGGTTCCCCCCCGCCGGAGGAATCTTCTTGAATGACCGTTGAAGCGGGGCCAACTGCCACGCCCTGTGGGTCCGAGCCGTCTTCTACGACCAGAAAACGACGTTTTTCGGTATCGCAAACCGGGCAGCGCCAGTCTTCCGGCAGGGCCTTGAACGGCGTGCCGGGTGCAATCTGGTTGATGGCGTCGCCTTCGGTTGGATCGTAGATCGTCCAGCAGACCCCGCATTCCAATTTCGCGTTGTCGTGAAGATCGACCGCCTCGGCATCGAAATGCTCGAAGCTGCCAAAGGTGGAGCCATCGGCCATCATCAGAGATACGCCTCCAGGATCTCGCTCAAGCGTTCGCCCGAGTCTTCAAAATCTTCCCGGGCGGCGCAGACGCTGACCGGAATTCCGCCGATCTCAAGGGTGTCCAGGATCACGGTGTCCATGGTGTTCATGTACTGAACGGACCAGACATTGCGGACCGCCGTCGCCATAATCCGGCAGTTGCCGTAGCCCCGCGACATCACATGCAGGGGGCCGAGGCCCAGCACCTGCTTCAGGTGCTTCATGTCGGATTCGCTCATCGGCAGAAGGGTGAAGCTGATGACGTGATTGGCCTGGCCTTCCTGATAGGTCTTGATGCGTTCGCGCACCTCGTGAAGCACGGGCATGACGTTCATCGCGCCATCCGGGGCGGCGGGGATGTCGAAATCGGTGGCGAGTCCGTCATGGGCGGCCTGCTTGAGGACGCCCGGCACATCGTTGATCTCGACCATGCTGCGGCTGTCGGATTGAACCAGCCAGAGACCGGGCATGACCGACTCGGTGATCTGCACATCCTCCGGACCGTTGACGACGCCATGGACCTCGCCTTCGCCCAGAACCTGCAGCACCAGATTTCGACCGTCTTCGCTCAGTTCATCGAGATCGGCGATCACCGGCGCATTGCCTGGTGTGAACCTGCTCAGCCGATGGGCCAGATCGTCCAAAAGCCGGATCGCCTCAGGTGCTCGACCGGCAAGGGCTTCGGCTTCCGCCAGGGCCAGTGCACGGTCACGGGCCGTCGAGGCCACGGGTGCCAGTGGATCATCATGACCGAGGCTCTGCACGGTCATTTCCATTCCTTTGTCTTGATCCCAATCAAACTGTTTCACGGCTCTGTACCCCCTAAACCCATATCCACAAACTCAACTGCCGACGTCAGGTGCCCGAATGCGTCAGGTGCCCGGATGTTCCGGATGCACGCTCTGGGTGCCGGCTCCGGCATTCGGCCCCAGGCTTGAATTGAGAGCGCCGGCGTCCAGGCCGCTCTTTTCCAATGCGGGAGGCTTGGCACCGAGGAATTGTTCGATCTTAACGACGTAGTCCAGCCAATCGATCACCCGGGGGATCACGCCGACAAACTCGCCGTCTTTCAGAAAAACCAGTGAAGGATCAACCATGACCCCAAAGCGGGGCTTCAGGACCATTTCCGATTGCCGCTCAACAACGGCGACCGACATGCGATCGCCGAACTGATCCATCAACTGCGGCAAAATCACGGCCACGTCCGGCGTCTCGCGCCGTTGGTCTGGATCGCCGGTGAAGAACAGAACACGGAAACCTTCACGGATGAAGGCATCGACTGTCTCTTCACCAACGGAAGCACAGTCGGGCCGAGCGATCAGACGGTCGAGAGGCGAGGAAGCCATTGGAATAACCCTTTCGATCTGGCGGCCTGAAAAACTTCTTTCTACTCGTGCTCAATTTGCATCTTTCGTGCCAAATTGGAGCCATTTTGAAGTGCGTAATTTATCTTTATTTTTCAGTATATTGGATAAAAAAATACCCGCTTTTAAATTGTGTGAAAGGGGGTTGGCGAAAAGCTTGTCACCGGTGGTGGAAAGCGCTCTTCCGCCTGCTGAGCCTAGTGGCGAAGGTGTGGGGGCAGCTGGGGTTCTGACTCGGTGATGTCGGCGAACAATTTGTCCACGTCCGGTTGTTCGCCCCGCAGAACGGCCTCGACCGCATCAATGGCGTCGTTGATCTGGGAAGCTTCTTCTTCGTCGAGGATGCGCTGAGCGCTCTCGATGTGCACCAGGACGATGGTGCCTTCGGGCTGGTCGCCGGTCAGCATCATGTTAACGATGCGCTTTTCGCCCCTTCTTTCGCAGGTGGCTTGGCCCGGACCCGGACCCTGCTCCACGACGACCATCGGCAAGCCGAAACACATGTGCCTTGTCCCCCAGTTGGTAAACGATCAACTCGAAAACGATCAACTCGAAAACGATCAACCGGCCGACAAACCGGCGGCCGCGTGAACCCCGTTCGCGATGGCCCCCTGTTCGTAGGTGCCGAGATCAAGATCGTTGCCGAGCAGACCTTCCGCCGCCCCCAGCGGCTCCGGACGCTCAGTTGCCGAAGCACCCCATTCCGCCAATTGTTTCAGGGCGATGTCAAGCGCGGGGTCGATTTGCGACTTGGCCTTGTCGGTCAGGCTGCCGCCCCAGTTTTCCAGTTCCACAGCCTGGACGCCGATCAGGCAGAGCTTCGTCGGATAGTCCCCCAGCAGATCGGCGGCGGACAGAACTTCCTGAAAGCCGGTCTGGTGCAGGCTCATTTTCTTGGCACCGGTGAACTTCGGTACCTCTTCGTCGTGAACCACCTGAATGGCACCCGGGGTCAGGCCATAGTCGACGGCATCAAAGACCAGCAGGTAGTCGCAGGCCTGGACGTGCTGGACAAGGTAAAGCCCCTGCGTGCCGCCATCCATGATTTCGACGTTTTCGGGGAAGCTGTAGAGGCTGTGCATCCGCTCGACACAGCGAACGCCGAAGCCTTCATCCGCCCAGAAAATGTTGCCGATACCCAGAACCAGTATTTTCGGTTTTTCGGTCATGAAACAGGCCCTTTGAACTGCAGGTCAGAAAAGGAAAAAACGAATGGATAGAGGTGTAGGGGGTGGAAGAAGGTCCTTTTGGAGAGGGACGGGTGGCAAGGGTCCCGGCCCTCTCCTCAAAGGCGTTCAAGGGCTGCTTATTTGTCGCCGTCCTTGAACATGCGTTCGCCCGAAATCATCGTGGAGATGATCGACTGACGGCTCATGATGTCTTCGCGCACGGCGGCGTAAATGTGCACCATGATGAAGATCACGAAGACCCACATGCCCACATGGTGCCATGTGTGCAGGTTCTGCGGGTTGCCGAACAGGTCGTGGACCCATCCGAACATCGACCAGGCCCAGCTGTCGGCACCCAGGCCTTCCGCATAGAGCGCGAAGCCCGTGCAGATCATGAACAACATCATTAGCGTGAACATGAAGAACATGGCCAGGTGAGCCAGCGGATTGTGGCCCAGGTATTTCTTCGGCTTGCTGGCCATGAAGAGATACCAGCGGATTTCGTGGCCGATATCCGCCCACCAGCTCATGTCCCAGAACTTGATGTAGAAGATCTGGCGCGCATGGTGATTGCCGACGATGGCCCAATAGATCCGCCCGATGAAGGCAATGGCCAGAACATAACCGGCAGCGAAGTGGGCAAAGCGGATATAACCCATCAGGAAGTGGTCGCTGGCTTCGCCCGGCATGCTGGGCAGAGGGCTACCGATGAAGTAGCCGCTCAGGCAGAGCACGACGATGGCCAGCGCGTTGATCCAGTGCCACATCCGCACGGGGGCTTCGTAGACATAGACCGAATCCCGATGGACGAGGTGGTCGGAACTGTCGGCATCAGCGAGGCCGGCAGCTCCTTCCACGGTTTCGTCAATAGGTGGTGGGTTCATTTTTCGTCTCCCCTTGTCTGGCGATCAGCGGACCTTGATGTTCGACATTTCCTGGCCATCGGGGCTCATCACGTGGGTAGAGCAGGCCAGGCAGGGATCGAAGCTGTGCAAGGTGCGCAGGATCTCCAAAGGTTGATGGGGGTCGGCCATGGGCGTGTCCATCAGCGAGGCCTCGAAGGCCCCGATGTTGCCCTGGTGGTCACGCGGAGAGCCGTTCCAGGTGGTCGGCACGACGCACTGGTAGTTGTCGATCTTGGTGTCCTTGATCTGGACCCAGTGCCCGAGCGCGCCACGCGGAGCCTCGGTAAAGCCGACACCCTTGACCGATTTCGGCCAGGTGGAGGGTTCCCACAGGTCGGTCGATGCCGTGGAGGAATCGCCCGCCTTGATGTTCGCCTTCAGCTTCTCCTGGAAGTGCTTCATCTTGTGAGCAGCCCATTGGCATTCCAGGCCCCGCGCCGCGGTGCGGCCAAGGGTCGAGAACAGTGCCGTGACCGGGACATCCAGATGGGCGAGGACGGCCTCGACCGGTTCCTTGAACTCCGGATTGCCCTGGGCATAGCCGATGATGTAGCGGGCCAGCGGACCCACTTCCATCGCATGACCTTTCCAGCGCGGCGACTTGATCCAGGAATACTTGGCTTCTTCGTCGAGCGCCTTGATGTTGGTCTTGGTGCCTTCCGATTTCGGACCCAGAACATAGTTCGGCTCCGTGACGCCGTCCCAGGGGTGAAGCCCCTTGGATTCGTCGTCGTAGGAGAACCAGGAGTGCGTGACGAATTCCTGGATCTGGTCCGGATCGCGCATGTCGACATCATGCACCTTGCTGAGGTCGCCGTTGATGATGGCACCCCGCGGCAACA
The DNA here is from genome assembly GCA_049603795.1 of Magnetovibrionaceae bacterium. GTDB lineage: Bacteria > Pseudomonadota > Alphaproteobacteria > Rhodospirillales > JBMYSY01 > JBMYSY01. Next base: position 33,783 of record JBMYSY010000018.1, on the reverse strand, counting down.
GCAGGTTTTCGGCTGAATAATCGTTGGCGTTTTCCGGAATGTCGCCGTAGCTCATGACCGAGGCCGATGACAGGCCACCGCCGTAGAGCCAGTCCTTGTAGAAGGACGCGATGGCCAGCAGGTCCGGAATGTAAACCTTCTCGGTGAACTCGATACACTGATCGATGATGCTGTCCACCAGGTTCAGGCGTTCCATGTTAATGGCACCGACGCCGCCGACACCGTCCAGGTTGATCGGGCAGGGAACCCCGCCGACCAGCCAGTTCGGGTGTGGGTTCTTGCCGCCGAAGATCGTGTGGATCTTGACGATCTCCTTCTGGAAATCGAGCGCTTCCAGATAGTGGGCGACCGCCATCAGGTTGGCTTCCGGCGGCAGTTTGTAGGCCGGGTGACCCCAATAGGCGTTCTTGAACGGGCCCAGCTGGCCGCTTTCAACGAACTTTTTCAGGCGGACCTGGATGTCCTTGAAGTAGCCGGGTGAGCTGAGCGGCCAGGACGAGATGCTCTGGGCGAGGGCGCTGGTGGCCTTGGCATCGGCGTTCAGCGCGCTGACCACATCGACCCAGTCCAGGGCGTGCAGGTGATAGAAGTGGACGATGTGATCGTGAACCTGCAGACAAAGCTGCATGATGTTACGGATCGAGTTGGCGTTTTCCGGAATCTTGATGCCGAGGGCATCTTCGACCGCCCGGACGGATGTCAGGGCGTGGGTGCCCGTGCAGACCCCGCAGATGCGTTCGGTAAAGGCCCAGGCATCGCGTGGATCCCGACCTTTCAAAATAACTTCCAGACCCCGCCACATGGTGCCGGTGGAAACCGCATTGCGGATGATGTTGTCGTCATCCACGTTCACTTCGACGCGCATGTGACCTTCAATCCGGGTCACGGGGTCGACGACGACACGGCGCCCGGAGTTGTCCAGGTTAAAGCCGTTGGGCGTTTGCATAGCCATTGTTTCGTTTCCCCCTAAATTCAGTCAGAGCTGCCGGATTTATCGAGCGCGCGTTTGACGGCGCTGATTCCGGCGTGGGCCGCAATGGCCGTGCCCACAACACCGGCGGCAGCCATGCCGACCTCGTCCGCGTTGCCTTCGACGCCGAAGGTGTTGATCTTGGTGACCCGGTCGTAGAAAGACCCCTTGTCCCAGAAGTCCTCTTCCGAACAGCCGATACAGCCGTGGCCGGATTGGATCGGGAAGCTGACGCCTTCGTTCCAACGGGTTGTCGAGCAGGCGTTGTAGGTGGTGGGGCCTTTGCAACCCATTTTGTAAAGGCAGTAGCCTTTCTGTGCCTGTTCATCGTCCCACTGTTCGACAAACTGGCCGGCGTCGAAGTGGGGACGGCGGTAGCATTTGTCGTGAATGCGCTGGGAATAGAACATCTTCGGGCGACCTTGGCGGTCGAGTGCCGGGATCTTCTCGAAGGTCAGCATGTAGGTGACGACGCCGGTCATGACTTCCGCGATCGGCGGGCAGCCCGGAACCTTCACGATGGGCTTGTTGTGAATGACCTTGTCGATGGGGGTTGCCTGGGTCGGGTTAGGCTTCGCAGCCTGGACACAGCCCCAAGAGGCGCAGGAGCCCCATGAAATGATGGCTTTCGAGCCTTCGGCCATTTCTTTCAGTTTTTCCACGAAAGGCCGACCGCCGTCGATGCAGAACATGCCGCCTTCGTTCAGCGGCGGGTTGCCTTCAACGGCCAGGATGTAGTTGCCGTTATATTCCCGCTTGACCTCTTCCAGGATGCTTTCGGCCTGGTGGCCGGCGGCGGCCATGATGGTATCGTCGTAGTCCAACGAGATCATCGACAGGACGACGTCCTTCACCAGCGGGTGAGCGGAACGGATGAAGCTTTCCGAACAGCAGGTGCACTCAAGACCGTGCATCCAGATGACCGGAATTCTCGGCTTTGTCTCCATGGCATTCGCGATTTTCGGCGCAAAGGCTGGCCCCAACCCCAGCGAGGCCGCCGTCAAGCTGCAGAACTTCAAGAAGCTGCGGCGGCTTACCCCCTGACGTCGGATGACGTCATAAAATGTCTCGGTGACTGCCATTCGTTTATCTCCCCGACCACCGGCCCGAAGGTGCCCTCTCAGGCGTGTGGTCCATGTTCATAAAAACTGCACCGGTCGGGGACTTTGGTCTGGTCTATGGAAAGACCGTTATCGGTTTCCGTCCCCCCCGACGGAACAGCAAGCTCCAACCCTACATCGGCAAGGGGCGTGCCAAGATTGGTTCTACATGTGGAAAAAGTTCCAAACCTGAATTTCGCCTCGTTTTTCCATGGTTTATCAGGAACGATTTTTATTGTGCGGGAGCGAAAAGAAAATGATCGGTTGGTAGAAAGATTTCTTTCAGTGGTTAATTATATTCCAGAAATAGGCCAGTGTTACTGTCATAAATAGAAAGGGAATTAGTCGGATATTCGCAATTGCAAAATAGGCCTAATGGACCGTGCAGACCATGCAGGGATCAAAGGATCGGACGATGTGCTGGACAGCAACCGGCGTCGCCTCGGATGACCCTACAGGCGTGCCAATCAAGGCTTTTTCGACGGGTCCGAGTTTTCCTGACGCGTCACGCGGGGAAAAGTTCCAGGTCGTCGGTGCAATGATTTGATAGCTCAGTACCCTGTCGTTTTTTAGGGTTACCCAATGTCCAAGGCTGCCGCGTGCGGCCTCAACCAGGCCAAATGCTTTACTGGACGCTGGCTTTCCAAGCGGTCCAGAGAAGGGAGCGCCCGGTATCAGGTTTCGCGCCCATTCCTCCAAGGCCAGGATCAGGCGGGCACTTTCCAGAATGCGGGCGACGACCCGGCTGTGGACGGTTGTCACGTTTCTTTCCAAAAGGGATCGGATCAGGGCATGGCCGTCGACGGCCTGGCGAGCAACGGCACCGACTTCGCAGGTCTCACCGCCAAGGCGTGGTGCCTTGCACCAGGAGTAGGCCTCCTGGGTCAGGCCATCACGTTCCGGGACGGTCATGCCATCGAAGGGGTGGGCGGTCTCGCCTTCGAGCCAGGCGTGACTCAGGTCTTCCGTGATCGCGGCTGTGTCAATGGTGCCCGGGCCTGCCTCGCCGTCCAGGACGCCCGGTGAGAAGAGATGCCGGTCTTGCCGGCCGCCCTCATAGGCGCCGAAGCTCATGAGCCTCAACGGCAGGGGGCCCATTTGATCCAGCCCGAGGGTTACCGCGAGGAACAGGAAAAGCCGAAAATCACCCCTGTCCGCAGGCTGCAACAGCGCCCAGTCCGCAAGGGCCTCCTGGCTGCTCAGGGCGACGAAATCCTCGATCCGGCCCCCCAGGACCGTTTGTTCAAAGAAGGCCCGGAACTCCGCCAAGAGGGCCTGCAACCTTGCACGTTCCCCCAGGTTGATGGCCTTGGTCGTGCCGCCGGGTTGGATCGCCAAGGTGTGCGGCCACTTGCCGGCCAGGATGCCAATGACGTGCATCAGGCGCGCTCGGGCGCGAATAAAGGCCTCGCGTCCTTCGCCGTCATCGGTCGAAAATCGCCGAGCGACGGCCTCGTGCCAGGGACGCTCGGCATAGGCTTCCCGCGTGAAGTCCGGCATGAAAAACAGATAAAAATGGGTCAGATGGTCGGCGAGGTTCTCTACGGCGTGGAGGATGTTGGAGGCCAGGATACCGTTCGGGGCCTGCTCCAACCCATAGAGCCCGCGCAGGGCAGCTGAAGCCGCCATGGACTGCGAAATCGAACAGATGCCACAGATGCGCGGTACGATGGTGAGCACATCCAGCACCGGGCGATCATTCATCATCGTCTCGAAGCCGCGGTAGAGCGGGGCAGTTACACGGGCATCCCGCACGACCCCGTCCTCGATATCCAGGCTGACATCCAGGTCGCCTTCTACCCGGTTAAAGGGGCCTACGACGATCCGGGTCATGACCGGCCTTTGACCTGTTTCGAGGGGCTGTCCGCCACCGCTTCCCGCTTGGCAGGGGGGACGACGACGTGGTCCGCCAGGGCGTTTGCCCGAACCCGCTTGGGCGTAGCCGACTTGGAAAGAGCGGCCAGGGCGACAAACCAGGCGCGTGGCATATCCAAGGGCAGGCCCACGGGAATCCCGGCAACCTTGGGGGTTTCCTGATAGGGCAGGTCCGATCGCTCAAAACCCGGTTCGGTGCAGGCAATGCAGGGATAGCCCGAGGAAGCGCAGGCCGGACCGCCGTTCCAGGTCCGCTGATTGCAGTCACCGGCGGACTGAGTGGCCTTGCAGCCCAGATGTTCCATCATGCAGCCCTTCTGCGACAGAAATTCGGCGCTCGCCTTGAACTCATAAAATTCATTCCGGTTGCAGCCGTGATGGGCCAGATGGTCGGCGTAAAAGCGAGGCCGCCCCAGGCTGTCGAGGTCGGCTTCCGTCACGGTGCCAGAGGCCAGGGCGATCAATGTCTCGTTCAGCCAACCGGGGTGGGGTGCGCATCCGGCGATGTTGATCACCGGAAGGCCCGCAGCCGAACGATAGGTCGATTTCAGCAAACCGTCTGTCTTGTTTTTGTCCAGATACTGCAGACCCAGGGCCTCGCCAGGTTCAACACCAGCGACCGGCAGGCCGCCGAACGAGGCGCAGGTGCCGACGGCGACCGTATAACGGGCGCGCCCCGCCAGGTCGCGGATCAGGCTTGCCATGGATCGATTTAGGCCGCTGATCCATTGGAATCGGCCCGTACCGTTGGGGCCAGTCATGGCGGAACCCTCGATGCAAAGGGCATCGATGGGGATCTCTCCGTCGAGCAAATGGTTCAAGCGTTCCAAGGCTTCGGGCCCGGATTCGGTATTGAGCGCCGGGTGATAGACAAAGCGGATGCCAAAGGGGGCAAGGACGGCTTCCAATCCCCTGTCATCTGTACCAAGTGCTGCAAGCGTACAGCCGCCACAGCTGCCGGCTTGAAGCCAGACAACGTTGAATGACGACTGTGGCGCGAGACTGCTGGCCGCCTGTCTGGGCGCAAGTGCACCCTCTGGTCGATTGGTCATCTAAGTGGGCCCCCCCCGGAAACCGGAATAATAGACTACCACAACAAGGGCTTTAGCGTCGACGTTTCTGCTTGGACAAATTTCGGAAACATAGCCGAATTCTTAAAAGGCCAAGAAAAAGGCAAAAAGATGGGGCGGTTCCAAAGAAACCGCCCCGAGGAGGGAGAGGCATTCTGGAGATGTTTCAGTTCGCTTAAGAACATCGACATCAAATCGGTAAATTCACAAATTCAATAAGGCTTTTGTCCTTTGTTGTTCAGCTCTTAATCCTTCAAAATTTTGGCATTTTGTTGTTCGCTACGCTTCATGCCAACTTATCAGCAAAGGGCGTGCCAAAGTGGTCGAGAAAAGTAACATTCCTTGAATATCAGTGTATTATGGCTCAGTTGGTTGCTATGAGATTTATTTGCTACTGAAAATTATCGGTTATGGAGTTGCCAATTTTGATCAAAACATGACAATTAAATTGTCAGGCTATTGTCGGATTGGAGTCACTCCGACATGGCTTCCAAAGCCTTCATAAAGTGAGTTTTTCAACTGTGGCATTGAATAGCCTCGGGACTATACCCAACCATGGCGGTCATCTGAATTGGGCGGAGGCGACTTTCCCGGCCGCGCCCCAGCCCTGGATCGATCTTTCCACCGGCATCAATCCCATTTCCTTCCCCGCGACCGCAGTCTCCGCCGCTGCCTGGCAGGCCTTGCCGGACCAGGGGCAGATGGACCGCCTCCGCGAAGCGGCATCAATTGCCTTTGGACGGCTCGGCGGCGGGATGGTTGCGGCCCCCGGTACGCAGGCCCTGATCCAGCTTCTGCCCCAGCTTGTCAGCGAGCCGAAGACGATCCGGGTTCTCGTCCAGAAGCCGACATACAACGAACACGCCCGCTGTTGGCGGCGTGCGGGGGCAGAGGTCAAGGAAGCGGAGGACCCGATTGCCGGTCTCCAGGACGCCGAGGTGATTGTTATCGGTCGGCCCAATAATCCCGATGGGAAGCTGCACGACGCCGCCATGGCGCTGGAGGCGGCTGCCAACCTGGCGAAGCGAGGCGGTCTGCTTGTTGTTGACGAGGCTTTCTGCGACCTGATGCCGGAGCAGTCACTTGCAAAGGCTGCGGGGACGCCAGGCCTGTTGATCCTGCGTTCCTTCGGGAAATTTTATGGCCTTGCCGGCCTGCGTCTCGGCTTCGCACTTGGCCATGAGAGCATGACCTCGCGGCTATCGGAGGCTCTTGGGCCCTGGGCGGTCTCCGGCCCCGCCCTCGACATCGGTGCGGAGGCCTACGAAGACGAGGGCTGGGCAAAGGATATGCGCGCAACCCTCAAAGCCGCAGCAGCCAGCCTCGATCAGGTGCTGAACGCGGGCGGTCTTGCGGTACTGGGGGGGACGGACCTGTTTCGCTATGTGGCCTGCGAGCAGGCATTGGCCCTGTTTCGGCATTTGGGCCAGAACGGAATTCTCGTTCGATCCTTTCCCGATCAACCGGGCCGGCTTCGCTTCGGACTGCCGCCCGATGAGACAGGGCTCAGAAGGCTGGAAACAGCCCTGGCATCATTCCGTCCGGCAGACGTGGCGGTGGGCGGCTGAATAGAGCGCGCTGTCGGAAAAGGCCGTCTCGTCGAACACCCTGCCCACCAGGATCAGGGCCGTCCGCGTGATCTTGGCCGCACGCACCTTGTCCTGAATGTCGTCCAGGCGGCCCCGAATGATCTGCTGGTCCGGCCAGCTGGCGCGATAAATCACCACGACGGGGCAGTCGGTGCCATAGTGCGGCTCCAGGTCGCGGACCACGGCGCGCAGGTTTCGGACCGAAAGGTGAATGGCCAGCGTCGCCCCGCTGGCCCCGAAGACGTCCAGGGTTTCGTTGTTCGGCATGGCCGATGACTTCATCGCCGTCCGGGTCAGCACGATGGATTGGCTGACGTCCGGCAGGGTCAGTTCGCATTTCAAGGCCGCTGCAGCTGCGGCATAGGCCGGAACGCCGGGGCAGATGTCATAGTCGATGCCGAGTTGATCCAGCCTGCGCATTTGTTCAGCGATGGCACCATAGAGCGACGGATCGCCGGAATGGACTCGGGCGACGTCCAAACCCTTTTTGTGGGCGGCCTCGATCTCGGTGATGATCTCGTCCAGGTTCAACGGTGCGGTGTCGATCACCCTGGCACCTTCCGGCGCAAATGCCACGACCTCTTCCGGCACCAGGGATCCCGCATAGAGACAGACCGGGCAGGCGGCAATCAAGTCGCGCCCGCGCAACGTGATCAGGTCAGGGGCACCGGGCCCGGCACCGATGAAGTGAACCGTCATGAGCTTGCCCCTCCCTCTCTGGCTTTCCCCATTCTGTCCTTGGCCTCATAGCCGCGCGGTGTGTAGACGCGCTCACCGAACCGCCGACTGGTGGAAGAGCCCACCATGACCAGCGTCAACATGTCGATGGTTTCCGGGTCGAGATCCCGGAGGGTTGTCAGTGTGATGGCCTCGTCCGGTCGGCCCAGTTCGCGCGCAATGACCACCGGCGTTTCAGCCGGGCGGTGTTCCAAAAGGATGCGCCGAGCCTCTGCCAACTGCGTCCGGCGGCGTTTGGAGACCGGGTTGTAGAAAGAAACCACGAAGTCTCCCACCGCCGCTGCCCGGATGCGCTTCTCGATCACCTCCCAGGGCGTCAGCAGATCAGACAACGAAATCGTGCAGAAGTCATGGCCCAGAGGTGCCCCGGCCCGCGCCGCAGCGGCCTGCAGGGCGGATATGCCGGGCGTGATCTCGATGTCCACGGCCTTCCAATCCGGCTTTGCGTCCCGTTCCAAGACCTCGAACACGAGAGCCGCCATGGCGTAGATTCCGGCATCCCCCGAACAGATCAGGGCGACGTTCCGGCCTTCTGCAGCGAGGTCGAGCGCCTGGCGGCAGCGGTCGATCTCCTGTCCCAACTCGTAGCCGTGCCGGGCCTTGCCCTCGGCTGCCGATCCCAGCAGATCGAGATAGAGGCCGTATCCCACCAGGTCTGTTGCGCCTGAAACCAGCCGGTCGGCCTCGGGCGTCCGCCATCCGGCTTGTCCCGGTCCGATGCCAACGACCGCCAGATGACCGCGCCTTTTGCCCGGCACCTCGGCGGCGACCATGGGATGCGGGGCTTCCGCGATGGCGGCCGTGGAACGCTGGCCCTTGACCTTGGGCCGGATCAAGTGGCCATCGGGTCCGGCAGCGGCAAGGGCCGCACCTTCGGCGACGCCATGGCATCCCACTTCCTGGAACACGATGTCGGACGGCGTTGCGAGACGAGGTGTTTCCTGCTCCAACCGGTCCGCGTCGAAGAAACGAAGCGGAACACCCAGATGCGTTGCGAGCGCGAGGATGGCGGCCTCATCGATTTTCACGTCGATCGAGAAGATGCCGGCCAGACTGATCGGGGAAAGCCCGTCAAGGGCCCGGCTCACCGTTTCCAACAGGTCGTCCAGCGGCGCGTCCCTCTCGCATCCGACGCCGAGACAGAGCGTCTGCGGATGAAAGGTCAGACGGTTTTCGTCACCGGGATGGTGCTCGGCGGATGCCAGGGCGTGGTATTCGCCCTCCGTTCCGACGGGCAGAGCGCTCTCCAACAACCAGTCGAGGCGGCTGTCGATGTTTATGGTTTCGCCCGCCAACAAGCCTGCCATCACGCCCTTGGCATCCTCCGGATTGGCCAGTTTCCAGCCCTCGGGCGGGTCATCCAGGGCTACGCCAAAGCGATGGTCGCCTGCTGTCGTGACGGCTGCGGTGCCGTCCAGTGCCACGGCCAGGCGATCCGCCAGGGCATTCGCGCCATGATGACCGCCGATCAGTGGGACCACGAAGGCACCGTCTTCCGAGACCGCGACCACGGGCGGATCGTCGCGTTTATCTTGCAACAAGGGGCCGAGCTTGCGGATCAGGATACCAGCTGCGGTGACGCCGACGATGGGGCGTCCGGCGCGGAAGGCTTGTGCGAGGGCATCGTCGAGATCGTCGATATCACCGCCGGGAATGCGCGCCGCCAAACCGGAGGCTTTCGTGCCCAACAGGGTCGCGATTGATTGCGCGGTCTCAAAGCCCGGCTCGGTCAGGGCGAAGACAAAGGCATTGCTCATCGGCCAAGGCTCTCCTTACGGCCCACCAGGATCAGGGAGAAATAGGGGACGGCCTCGGCAGACACCTCGCTCAAGGGAATGATTTTCTCGGCGGCCATGGTGGCGCGCTCAATGTACCAGGACTGGTCGTCTTTGTTTAAGCGTCGCAGCACGCCTCTCACCTTCTCCAAATGTCGCCCGACCTTCAGGATCGCAGCGGTTTCGCAAGCACCGAGGCGCTGTTCCAGCAGGCTCTCGTCCAGGGTCGCGGGCAGAATGGCGAAGGCATCATCGCGGCTGACCAGCGGCACATTCAACCTTGCGGCGGCGGCCATGACCGAACTCACGCCCGGAATGATTTCGACGGAAAAGTGCTCAAACAGCCGCTCATGCAGGTACATGAAACTGCCGTAGAACATCGGATCGCCCTCGCAGAGCAGCGCCACGTTGCGGCCCAATTCCAAGTGTTCCGCGATGGCCAATGCACCTTTGTCATAGGCCGAACTGGCGGCTTTGGGGTCCCGGCTCATGGGGACGCGGATTGCCAGTTCCGTATGCTTCGCGCCGATGTGTTCGGCAACGATCGAGCGCGCCAGACTGTCGCCGGCCTCCAGGGCCGGGTAGGCGACGACCTCTGATTCCTTGAGGGCTTTCAGGCCTTTCAAGGTCAGAAGGTCCGGATCGCCCGGCCCGACGCCAATGCCAAAGAGGATCCCTTTGCCGTCCATTCAGGTCTGGTCCTTCGCCACAGTCCACAGGATGACGGCGCGTTGAGGCTCCCAGCCGGTGAAGCTGCCCAGCTCTTCGCAAAGCTCGACACTGATCCGCACCAACTCGCCGCCCAGGGCCGACTTTGCCAGCAACAGCGCCTGTTCGCCTTCCAATGTCACCGCGTTGGCGACCAGGATACCGCCCGGCAGCAGTGCTTCCCAGCAAGCCTGGATGAGCCCTGCTTCGGAAACCCCGCCGCCCAGGAAAATCCGCTCAGGTCGCCGCCTGTCCTCGAAGGTGTCCGGCGCATCACCCTGCACCACCTCGAGACCCGGTGCACCCAGGTTCAGGGCGTTTTCCCGGATGCGTTCGGCCCGTTCCGGCTTGCGCTCGAAAGCGACCGCCTGGTTCTCGGTCGAGGCGCGCATCATCTCGATGGCGATGGACCCGGACCCGGAGCCCACATCCCAAAGCAGCTGCCCCGGCTGCAGTTCCAGCCGCGACAGCACGGCGGCGCGGATGTCGCGCTTGGTCAATTGACCGTCATGGTCGAAGGCATTGTCCGGCAGCCCCGGCAGTCGGGACAAAACCCTGGCCTGGTCCCCTGGAACCACTTCGACGGCGATAACATTCAGGTCTGCGCAGGTCTCAAGTTCCCAGTCCTTGGCGAGGCCGCCAATGCGGTCTTCTTTTGAGCCATTCAGGTGTTCCAGCACCGTGATCCGGCTGTCGGCACAGCCCTTGGCGACCAGCAGCCTTGCAACGGCGGCGGGCGTGGTCCCGTCATGGGACAGCGCAATGATTTTCACTCCGGGGCGGAAATGAACCGCGATCCGTTCCAAGGGGCGGCCGTGCAGGGTGATGGTTTCCACCCTTGCGCGGTCCCAGCCCATGCGCGCGCAGGCGAGGCTGATCGAACCCGCCGTCGGGATCACCCGGAAATCTTCCGGCCGGATTGAACTCAGCAGCGTAGCCCCCATGCCCCGGTCCAGTGGATCGCCGGAGGCGAGCACACAGGTCCGTTGACCCCGGAATTTTAGCACAAGGTCGATCATCCCCTGTTTGCCGCCGCCCTCGGTCCAGGTCAGGCATTCCTTGCCCGCACTGACGTCAGCCGGAACGAGTGCCAAGTGACGGCTGCCGCCGATCAGGATGTCTGCCGCGCGAAGCGCCTCAACTGACTTCGGAGCCAGACCTTCCCAGCCGTCGTCGCCGATGCCGACAATGGTCAGCCAGGGTTCCGTCATGACGTTTCTCCCGCCGCCAGCAGGGTCGCATTGACCGCAGCGGCAGCCATGGCGCTTCCGCCCCGGCGGTCGGGCAAAGTCGCAAAGGGAATGCCGAGGCCGGCCCCGATCAGGGCCTGCTTGGATTCTTGTGCGCCGACAAAGCCCACAGGGAAGGCGAAAATCGCAGCTGGCTTTGGCTTGCCCGATTGGATGTCTTCCATCAGTTGAAACAGCGCGGTCGGGGCATTGCCGATGGCGACAACCGCTCCCGACAGCCTGTCGGGCCACAACGTGACAGCGGCGGCGGATCGGGTCGTGCCCTGCTGTTCGGCCAGGGCGGGGACGCGCTCATCGTTCAAGGTGCAAAGAGGCTCGACATCAGGGGGCAGAAAACGCGCGGTGATGCCATGGCGGACCATCTCGCAGTCACAAAGGATTGTGCCGCCGTTTCGTATCGCCTGGGCCGCTGCGTCCAATACGCCACCCACCAGGACCAGATCGTCGGCGATTTCCGGCATGCCGCAGGCGTGGACAAGCCGTGTCACCAGGGCTGCATCCGGGCCGAACCGCTCCGGTCTCGCCTCCCGCGCCACGGTGTCGAACGACTGGGCATAGATCGCAGCCGGGTCCTTCAGATAGTCGAAACCTGTCGTCAAGAGCCCGTCTTTTCCAGTGTTTTATCGAGTGTTCTTGGGCCAAGCGGATGGTCCGCATGGGGGTAGGGATGGTGGCCGTGATCATGATTGTGGTCATGATCGTGCCCGTGCCCATGAGCATGATCATGAGTATGGTCATGTTCATGATAATGGCCGTCGCCCGTACCGATGCCTTCCACATGATGGTGGTGGCTTTCCTGTTTCAGGCCGACCTCGTCTTCGAACCCCAGGGCTTGCTCGCGATACTTACACAGCGCGCAGTTCATGTTGTTTTCGCCGTCCAGGATCTCGGTCACCCGCTCGGCGAAAGCGTCGAGCACCAGGGGGTGATCGTTCAGGTAGCCCGCCTTGACGAAGGTGATGTCCGGATGCCGTTCGGCGACCAGGTCGGTGTGATCATAGATCCGCTGGACCAGAATGCCGGTGAACAGGAAATAGGGGAAGACGACGATCCGCTTGTATCCCAAACGGGACACGTGTTCGAGGGCCGGCTCCACCAGCGGGAAGGTGACGCCCGAATAGGCGACCTCACCCCAGGCGAACCCGAGGCCTTCCCAGAGCATCCGCATGACCTTTGCGACGTTGGAATTGGCATCCGGGTCGGAAGCGCCGCGGCCCACGACAACCAGAATGGTCTCTTCCATCGGAATGGCGCTGTCATCTGCTTCCAGGGCTTCGCGAATCCGGTCCCCGGCGGCACGGACCAATTTCAGATCAATGCCGAGTTCCCGGCCATAGTGAATGGTCAGGCCATCTGTTTCCGTGGCGTAACGGTTCAACACGGAGGGAATGTCGTTCTTAGCGTGGCCGGCGGCAAACAACATGCCGGGCACGGCCAGGATGCGATTGACGCCGCCTTCGACCAGCTTGTCGAGGCCATCGCGAATGATCGGCGTCGCGAATTCCAGGAAACCCGATTCGACCGGGTATTGGGGCAGGCGGGCCTTGATCCCTTCTGCCACCGCCTCGAATTCGCGCACGGCACCTTCGTCCCGACTGCCGTGACCACAGACCATAACGCCCAGCTTTTCCGCCATTCCGACTATCCCTTTTTGATTGGCGCAAAGGCTTAACCGCTTCGCGCCGGTTTTGGAAGGGTGATTGATTGACGAGAGCCCGGTCCCGCGCCACCTTTCACCCGATGATTGAATTCTCCCCCTCAAACCCCGCTGTCGCCTTTCCGCTGATTGTCCTCTCGGCCGTGGCGCTGGATGCGGCCTTCGGTGATCCGAAGGCGATTTATGGTCGCGTATCCCATCCCGTGGTGCTGCTGGGGCGTCTGATTGATCATCTGGACCAGGCCTGGAATGACAGGCAAGCCTCTGATTCGGCCCGGCGCACGCGAGGCATGTTGGCCTCGTTCCTTGTGATCGCAAGTGCCGCGCTGCCGTCTTGGCTGTTTATCCTGATCGTTCGGGATATTTCCTTCGGCTGGGTCCTGGAAGCGGCGGCGATCAGCACCTTGCTCGCCTGGCGGGGGCTGCGCGACGGGGTTATGGCCGTGGCCCATGGTCTGGATGAAGGCTTGAACCCGGGGCGCGAAGCCGTCTCACATATTGTGGGCCGGACACCGGACACCTTGGACCACAACGGCGTTGCCCGCGCCGCCATTGAATCCGGGGCGGAGAATTTGTCGGATGGGGTCATCGCGCCGCTCTTCTGGTGTCTGCTTTTGGGCCTGCCGGGGCTCGCGGCCTACAAGGCGGTCAACACACTCGACAGCATGATCGGCCATCGGACAGAGCGATTTGAGGCTTTCGGCGGCTTTGCGGCCCGGCTGGATGACGCGATGAACTGGCTGCCCGCCCGGCTGACCGGCCTGCTGATCTGTGCGGCGGCGGTCGTTCTGCCGATGGCTTCCGGCAAAGACGCTTTCGAGGCAATGCGAAGGGATGCCGGAACGCACCGCTCCCCCAATGCGGGCTGGCCGGAAGCCGCCACGGCAGGTGCGCTCGGCCTCGCCCTTGGCGGTCCCCGTATCTATCAGGGCGAGACGGTGGAAGAACCCTTCATGGGCCATGGCAGAGCCGAGGCCACGGCATCGGATATTGCCGCCAGCGTCGTGCTGACCCAGACGGCATATCTGCTGGCTCTCGCGGCTATCCTTGCCCTTTGGATTTGGTGAGAGGGCCTCAGAGCCCGTTCAGGTATTCGATCAGTGCCGCCCGATCCTCGGCCTTCTTCACCTTGAACAGCATCTTCGACTTGGCACCCGCATCCCCACTGTGTTTCTGCACGAAGGCGGTGGGGTCTGTCAGGTATTCGTCCATCAAGGCCGCATCCCAGGGCATGCCCTTGGCGGCGATGGCTTTGAATCCGTCGGTGTATTTGTGTTCCACCTGACCGATGGTGCGGCTCATGATGCCTTGCAGGTCCGGACCGGCTTTCTTTTTCGAGCCGCCGTCAGCGGTATGGCAGGCACCGCATTTCTTGAACAGCTTGGCACCATCAGCCGAGGCCGAGGTGGCCCCGAAAGCCAGGCCAAGTGCCAAGCCGACACCGGCAATCAGGCAAAGGCCCTTGCTGGCGACCAAAGAAACCTTCTGCTGGAATGAAATGCGAAGTGGCATGGATATCCCCCCCCAGGATGTTGTCGATGCAGCGCTATCTTATCCAAAAGGGGCGAGGTAGGGAACCACAAAGTTTTCAGAAAAATCGGCTAAGCAACTCTAACGACGCGATTCCGCCTGGCGGCTCAGGAAATCGAACAGCGCCCGGCTGGCTTGTGTGAGCGCTGCCGGGTCACGGGCGATGATCACGGTGGACTGCCCGGCCCAGGTATCGTTCAGCGGACGCCCCTCGATTTCCATGCTGCCGAGGAAGGGCTCAACACTGGCTTGGCGCAGAAAACCGATGCCGTGCCCGGCTTCGACGAGACGCCGGAGAGAATCGAAGCGGTTGACTTCCATCCGCTTTTTGACCGGCTTGTCGATCATGGAGGCGGCGGCCATCAACAGTTCGCTCAAGGCACCGCCGGTTTCCATGGCGATCCATTCGTGCTGAACGGCCTCGGCAAAAGGAATGGCCTTGTCCTCGGCGACCCCCTGGAACAACGAATGACCTTTTGGTCCGATCACCCAGATCGGGTCCGTGGCATAGTCGCGTTTCGTCAGGGCTCGCGGCACGTGCTGGTCCGCGACGATGCCGATGTCGATGACCCCGTCCACCACCTGGCGGATGACGTCCGGGTGGTGGGCCTCCTTCAACCAGACTCGGACGGTGGATTGTTCGGCCTCGAAGGTGGCGAGATCTTCCGGCAGGGGGCCGATGATCGCACTGGTCACGCCGGCCATGCGTACCTCGCCCCGCCGACCGATGGCATGTTCGGCGACGTCCGCTTCCAGCCGTTCCAGCAGACCGAGGACGTGTTCGCCGTGCCTGGCGACGGTCTTGCCGGCTGCGGTCAAGGAAACACCCCCGGCGGACCGCTCCAACAGGCTGAGACCAAATCTTGCCTCCAGATCGCTCAGGCGCTTGGAGACCGCCGAGGCAGCCATGTCGGCCCGCCGGGCGGCTTCAGCGATGGACCCCGCGTCATCGACCAGCAACAACAGCCGCAAGCTTAACGGATCGATGGCTCGGTTCGGGCGGTCGGAAAGGCCGGTCATGGGCTTGTGTCTCCCTCGTCGGCAACAGCCATGGCATCAAGGCGCGAGACTCTAGCCTCTCAGGTGCCGTCGCGGCAAGCGATGGCTTTATCCAATTTGTTCGCGAGTTTCGGCAGCACCAGGGGGGCCAGCATCAAGATCAGAAACAGCCGGACCAAATGGTGAAAGGCAACGAAGGCCGGATCGACATCGAGGGCGAGCGCGATCAGGCACATCTCGAACACGCCTCCCGGTGCAAAGGCCAGCAGGACCGTGACGAAATCCAAAGACAGGAAGGTCGCGACAAAGCCCGAATAGGCACCGGCAAGCAGCAGGAACAGCAAGACGAGCCAGCCCGCAGTGCGGGAGATCCTGATGATTTCAGAAAGAGGTGTGCCGCGAAACCGGCAGCCAATGGCCATCCCAAGAACGAGAAAGCAGAGGGTTTGCATCCAGGCGGGGAGTGTCGCATCGGTCCAGCCGAACAGATGGGCCAAGGCCCCGGCGGTCATGGGGCCGGTAAGATAGGCCACGGGGAACCGCATAATCTTCGCGATGCCAAGGCCCAAAAGCCCGATCAAGGTGAAGATCGCGATGGCGGCCGGATCGCTGTCGCCACCCGCCACCGTGCCTTCTGGCCGGTCCACATTCAGGATCAGGGTCGAGGCGAGGGGGACGGCAAAGACGATCACCATGACCCTGATGCCATGGACCAGGCTGACGCGGGGCACGTCTGCCTTGGTGGCTTCGGCGAGGGCGGTCATGGTGGCGAGGCCGCCCGGCAGACTGCAATAGAGCGCGGTCTTTGCATCGAACCGGGCAAGCCTGGTCAGCACGGCATATCCGAGCAGTCCGCAGACCAGCACGAAAACAACCATAGCGGCGAGCGTCCAGGGCCAGTCGCCGACCCGATCGAGGGTATGAGCGCTAAAGGAGGTTCCGATCAACCCACCAATGAAGAAAAGGGCGGTTTTGCGCAACCTGTCGGGCACAGCCGCATCGACGCCGCGGAGTGTGAGGACAAGCAAGGTCGCCATGGGGCCGAGGACCCAGGGCAAGGGAAGTGCCAGCCATTGAAACATCAGGCCGGACGGAACACCGGCGATCAAGGCGACGATGAGGGGGCGAAGCCAGGGGAAATCGAACTTTGAACGGGCGGCGTCAGCGGCCAACTTTCTCGCGCAGTTTCCGCATCTGGGCCTCATACTCTTCGGCCATGCGGTCATCCTCGGAAAGAGTTTGGGAAGAGGCCATTTCGTAGACCCGGGCCGCCATCTCGACGCGGGACGCATTTTGTTTGGCGGCTTCCAGTGTTTCGCGCATCTGCTTTTGAACGGTGGTCATATTCCCGCGCAGGCGTTCGATGATGGCAAGAGCATCGGCGTTGTCTTTCAAGGTCTCGGACAAGGCCTCTTCCAGTTGCCAGACCTGCTCGGTCATTTGAACCATTTGTTCATCCGTGGCCTGCTGGGCGATCAAGAGATCGTTCTGGAGTGCCTGATAGTGGCCCAGTTCCTCGTTCAGGTGAACGATCTGCTCTTCGGCGCTCTTCAGGAGCTCCTTCAGGGCGGCGACTTCTTCCGTCTCGGGCATCTCTGTTCCTCCTGATCTCTGGACCCGGCTCGGAGATCAATGCGGCTTAGACTAGCCAATGGCCAATGGGACGCAATCCCCCATATGGCCAGATCAGTCGGTAATCGCTAGGCCATTTTTGGCACCTTGCCCGGCTTTCCCTGGATTTCCGGGGCCGAGTGGGCAGTATTAAACTCTTCTGATGCGATGGATTCGGTCTGCCCAATTGGTGGACTGACATTTCCGAGAAGGATTTTCCGGCTTTGGATAGCAGCCAAGCGATTGATGGTCTGGAAAAAAGCGCGCTCGATTGGGTGCGCACCGGAGATTATCAGGCTGCTGCCGGCAAGTGGGCCGAGGCGGAAAAGGCCTATCGCGCGGCCATTCGTCTGGCCGGTGCCGCCGTCGGCGCCCCCTCGCCGGTACATGCGGCGGCCCTTGGCGGGTTGGGGTCGGTCCTGCTCGCAACGGGTCGGCACGCGGATGCCGCCTACACGCTCAGTCAGGCGATCAAGGGCCTGCCGAGAGAGCCGAATTTTCGCATCAACCTGGCCTCGACTTTTCTTCAGATGGGCCGCCCCGATCTCGCCGCTGATCAGGCCGATGCCGCCGTGCAACTGGCTCCGCGCCGGGCCGAGGCCTGGTACCTGCTGGGCGAGGCGCGGGCAAAGCAGGGGGCCTATAAGGCTTCCATCGTCGCCCAGACCCGCCAACTGGAATTGAAACCGGATTTTCCGCCGGCCTTGATCAATCGTGCCTTCTGCTTTTTCCGGCTGGGCCAGCTGGATGCCGCCGGCGAGGACCTGGATCGCGCGCTCAGTCTGGATCCGAACCTGCCCCAGGCCTTATTGAACAAGGCCCGGCTCCAACACATGCGGGGCGATCATGCTGGTGCCATCCATATGTTCGCGGCCTGCATAGAACAGAATCCGGCCGACGCCGTGGCGCACGCCGAACTGATCGTCGCCTTGGACTACCTCCAGAGCGCAGACCTGGAGACCCAATCAGAGGAACGGCGGTCCTGGAACCATTGGCATGCTGCACCACTCAAGGCTCAGGCGGATCGGCGGGTCTACGATCTGGTGGCCGATCCGGAACGTCGGTTGACCATCGGCGTCCTGTCGAAGGACCTGTTCGGGCACTCTTCGGCCTTTCTCTATGCGCCTTTGTTCCTGAACATGGACCCGGATCGGTTCCGCCTGATTGCCTTCGATGCGGGGGAGAGCCATGACACGGTGACAGAACAGTTCGCCGCCCGGTCGGACGCCTGGATCGATGTGACCGGGCTGGATGTCGAGGATATCGCCGAGCGGATTTTCGCCGAGCGGGTGGACATTCTGGTCGATATATCCGGTTTCTTGACACCGAAATTCCTCTTGGTTCACGCCCGCAAACCCGCACCCGTCAGCGTCTGTGGCTGGGGGCATGCGACAGGGTCGGGTATGGAGGCCATGGACGGCTTCGTCGTCGATCCCCACCTCGTGCCGGAGGCAAGCCGGGTTCGTTTCTCCGAGACTCTGCTGGACCTGCCCTGTGCCCTGCCTTACTGGGCACCGGAGGACGCGCCGGATCCTTCGCCGCCACCGGCGGAGACCAAGGGCTTCGTGACTTTTGGCTGCTTCAACCGTGTCAACAAGATCAACGATGCGGTTCTCGACTGCTGGAGCGATATCCTGGCCCGCCTGCCGGAATCGCGGCTGTTGTTGAAAGACCTGAGCCTGCATGAGGCCAGTATGCAGATTCCCCTGATTGAGGGTTTTGAGGCCCGCGGGGTCGATCTGGATCGGATCGAGATCGAAGGCCGGTCCGACCGGCGGAGCCACCTCGCGGCCTTCTCTCGGGTTGATGTGGCGCTCGACCCCTTTCCTCAGGCTGGCGGGACATCGACCTGGGAAGCCCTTTGGCAGGGGGTGCCGGTGATCTCGCTGGCGCTGGACACCCCCGCTTCGCGCAATGGCGCTTCGATCCTGAACGCGATCGGTCTGGGGGACCTGGTCGCGGAGACGCCGGAACAGTATGTGGGGCTGGCGCTCGATCTGGCCGAGGACTGGCAACGCCGGGCCGTTCTGCGTGCGCGCCTCAGAAGCCGTATCCGGACCTCCCCTGCCGGGGATCTTGAAGGCTACGGTCGCGCACTGGAAGGGGCGTTTCGCGGTCTTTGGCGGAGATGGTGTTCCAGCCGATTCAAAACGACCTGATCGCAACCACCTTGGCAAAGGCCCTTCCAAACCGTAAGTGAAGACAACCGACCGCCATCGGAGCCCGCCTTCCTTGACCGAGACGACTTCGACTCCGCTTCAGAAAAATCGCCTCGAGATGCGTCATGTCTCGAAAGGCTTCCCCGGATGCCAGGCGAATGACGACGTTTCGCTGACCGTCAGGGCCGGCGAAATCCATGCCCTGTTGGGCGAAAACGGTGCCGGAAAATCCACCCTGGTCAAAATCATCTACGGCGTCATCAAGGCGGATGCGGGTGAAATGCTCTATGACGGGCAGGAGGTTGCCGTACGCAACCCGGCAGCGGCCCGGGCTCTTGGTATCGGCATGGTGTTTCAGCATTTCAGCCTGTTTGATTCGCTGACCGTGGCCGAAAATGTGGCGCTTGGGATCGACAACCCGGGTCCGATGGCCGGGTTAGAGGAACGGATCACCCGGATCTCGGCCCAGTATGGGCTGGCGCTCGATCCGCGCCGCCATATCCATGATCTGTCCAGTGGCGAACGGCAAAGGGTCGAGATCGTGCGCTGCCTGTTGCAGGACCCGTCGCTGATCATCATGGATGAACCGACAAGTGTTCTGACCCCGCAGGAGGCTGAACAGTTGTTCGTGACGCTGCGCCGCCTCGCGGATGAGGGGCGCTCGATCCTCTATATTTCTCACAAGCTCGACGAAATCCGCAGCCTCTGTTCGGCCGCCACCGTGCTGCGGGCGGGCAAGGTCGTCGCCTCCTGTCGGCCAGAGAATGAGACGGCAGAGAGCCTGGCACGGATGATGATCGGGGGTGACCTGCCGGCCTATACTCGGGCGGCGGGGGGGCTGGGCAAGGTGCGATTGTCGGTCCAGAACCTCTCCGCCCCGAGCATGGACCCCTTCGGCACCGACCTGGCGGAGATCGGGATCGAGGTCCATGGCGGTGAAATCGTGGGCATCGCCGGGATTGCCGGAAATGGTCAAAATACCCTGCTGGCGGTTTTGAGCGGCGAACGCCCCGTGGCGGCGGAAGAGGTTTTGATCGACGGGGAACCCGTGGGCCATCTGGGCCCGCGCCAGCGACGGGAGCGCGGCCTGGCCTTTGTGCCCGAAGAGCGGTTGGGCCGGGGCGCGGTGCCGGAACTCGACCTCGCCCAGAACACCGTGCTATCGGCGCGGAAACGCCAGGGCCTCGTGCAGTTCGGCATCCTTCGAAAAAGCAAGGCGCGGGCATTGGCCAGCGGCATCATTGATGGCTTCCGGGTTGTGGCCAATGGACCGCGTGCCCAGGCCGGGAGCCTATCGGGCGGCAATCTGCAAAAGTTCATCATGGGGCGCGAAATCCTCCAGGATCCGGGCATCCTGGTCTGTGCCCACCCGACCTGGGGGGTGGATGCCGGGGCAGCGGCGGCGATCCACCAGGCACTGTTGGACCTGAAAGCCAAGGGCGCGGCAGTGCTGGTGATCAGCCAGGACCTGGACGAATTGATGACGATTTCGGACCGTATCTCGGCCATCTGCAGCGGACGCCTTACCCAGGCGTTGCCCGGAGCCTCGCTCAGCGTTGAACAGCTTGGCCTGATGATGGGGGGGGCTGATTTTGCTTCACCTTGAACGCCGCCCCAATCCTTCGCCGGTCTACGTCTACCTCGCCCCGATCATTGCGGGCCTGTTGACGCTGGTTGCGGGTGCCTTGTTGTTCTCGGCCCTCGGTGAAGATCCTGGGCGGGCGCTCCACGCCTTCTTTATCAAGCCGATCAACAACCTTTACGGCATCACCGAATTGTTCGTGAAGGCGACACCGCTCTGTCTCTGTGCGATCGGGTTGGCGATCGGGTTCCGGGGGAATGTCTGGAACATTGGTGCCGAAGGGCAACTGACCTTGGGCGCGGTTGCAGGCGGCGGGATCGCGCTTGTGTTTCATGACATCGCGCCCGGCAACGGCTGGTGGCTTCTGCCCCTGATGACCCTGGCAGGGGTCATGGGCGGCATGGCCTGGGCCTCGATACCGGCCTTCCTGCGTACCCGCTTCAATGCCAACGAGATCCTGGTCAGCCTGATGCTGACCTATGTGGCCCTGCTTTTCCTGTCCTACCTCGTGCATGGGCCCTGGCGGGATCCGGATGGCTATAATTTCCCCGAAAGTCGTCTGTTTGCAGACAGTGCTTTGCTGCCGGTGATCCTGGACGGCTATCGTTTCCATCTTGGCGGCATCGTGGCCTTGTTCGTGGTGGCCCTGGGCTGGGTCTTTGTCTCGCGCGCTTATATCGGTTTTCAAGTCCGGGTCGTCGGGTTGGAGCCCCTGGCGGCGGGCTATGCCGGGTTCAAGGCGAACCGCATCGTCTGGCTTTCTTTCCTGGTTGGCGGCGGGCTTGCCGGAATGGCCGGCTTGTTCGAGGTGGCGGGGCCCATCGGACAGCTGAACCCTTCGATATCTCCGGGCTACGGCTTCACGGCGATCATCGTGGCCTTTCTGGGCCGGCTGCATCCCGCGGGCATTCTTTTCGCCTCCCTGATCATGGCCTTGACCTATCTGGGCGGCGATACCGCGCAGATCGACCTTGGCCTGCCTCGGGCGATCACGGGCGTGTTCCAAGGTCTGGTGCTGTTTTTCCTGTTGGCCTGTGACGTGTTGATCCGGTACCGCCTGCGGGCCGGTGTCAGCCGGGAGGGGGCGTAATGGATATTGATCTGTTGGTGGCCGGTATCGTGGCGATGCTGCGCGCGGCGACGCCGCTCGTCTTTGCCGCTATCGGCGAGCTCATCACCGAAAAGGCCGGCGTCCTCAATCTGGGCGTTGAAGGAATGATGCTGGCGGGTGCCGTCACCGGCTTCGCCGTCATGGTCTTGAGCGGCAACATTTTGTTCGCCCTCCTGGCGGCCATCATTGCCGGCATGTTGATGTCCTTTATCTTCGGCGTGCTGACCCTCAGCCTGCTCGCCAATCAGGTCGCCGCCGGCCTGGCGCTGACCATCTTCGGCGTGGGGCTGAGTGCCTTTGCCGGCCAGGATTTCGTCGGTCAGCCGGTGGACGGACTGCACGCAATCCACATCCAGGGGATCAGCGATCTTCCCGTGATCGGGCCGCTGCTGTTTGGCCATGATCCGCTGGTCTACGGCTCGATCCTGCTGACGGCGGGTGTCGCCTGGTTTCTCTACCGGACGCGATGGGGATTGGTGCTCAGGGCTGTCGGTGAAAACCACAATGCGGCCCATGCCATCGGATACAATGTGATCGGCATCCGATATCTGGCGGTGCTGTTCGGCGGGGCCTGTTCAGGGATCGGCGGGGCCTATCTCAGTCTGGTCTATACGCCCATGTGGGTTCAGGACATGAGCGCTGGTCGGGGCTGGATCGCCCTGGCACTGGTGGTGTTTGCGACCTGGCGACCTGCGCGGGTGCTGCTCGGGGCCTGGTTGTTCGGCGGCTTGACCATTCTGCAGCTCCATGTCCAGGGGATTGGCATCGCGCTACCCAGCCAACTGGTTTCCATGCTGCCCTATCTGGCGACAATCCTAGTCCTGGTGCTGATCAGCCGGGATGCCACTCGAATCCGATTGAACGCCCCGGCGTGTATCGGGAAAGTCTTTCATCCTGGCGGTTGACGTCCCATACTCTTGCCGCAAATAAATCACACTGTTCCCCCGCGACAGGTGGCATTCGTCATCTGGGGCTCGCGAGAGCCCGCCCGCACAACGAACCCTGTTAGGAGATGAGAGGCATGTTCTTGTCGTTCACGCGTAGAACTTTTCTCGGCGCTGCCGCCGCCCTGGTCTTTGGTGCCGGAGCCGCCGCTCTGAGTGCACCGGCACTTGCCGATGGCCACGGTGCGAAGATGGGCGATAAACTGAAAGTTGGCTTTGTCTACGTCGGTCCGATTGGCGACCACGGTTGGACCTACCAGCACGATAAAGGCCGCCTCGCCATTGAAGACGCTCTGGGCGAAAAGGTCAGCACCACCTATGTCGAGAGCGTCCAGGAAGGCGCGGATGCCGAACGTGTGGTCCGCCAGTTGGCCCAGGATGGCCACGACCTGATCTTCACCACCTCGTTCGGTTTCATGAACCCGACCGTCAAGGTGGCCAAGCGCTTCCCGGACACAAAGTTCGAACATGCCACCGGTTACAAGCGCAGCAAAAACGTCTCGATCTATAACGCGCGTTTTTATGAAGGCCGCTATCCTGTCGGGCAGATGGTCGGCAAAATGACCAAGTCGAACATCATTGGCTACATCGCCTCCATCCCCATTCCCGAAGTTGTTCGCGGCATCAATGCGACCGCTCTCGGCCTCCGTTCCGTCAATCCGGACGCGGAGATTCGGGTGATCTGGGTGAATTCCTGGTACGATCCGGGTAAGGAGCGGGAAGCGGCTGAGACCCTGATCGCCCAGGGAGCCGACGTGATCATGCAGCACACCGACAGCCCCGCGCCGATCCAGGCCGCCGAGGAAAAGGGTGTCTTTGCGGTCGGTCAGGCTTCCGACATGACCCGTTTCGGGCCCAAGGCCCATCTGACGGCAATCGTCGACGACTGGAACCCCTACTACATCCAACGGGCCAAGGACGTCTTGGACGGCACCTGGGAATCCACGGACATCTGGGGTGGCCTGGACAGCGGTATGGTCCGCCTGTCCGCGATCAATGATGTTGTGCCGGCAGAGGTGAAGGCCATGGTCGAGGAAACGGTCGCCAAGATCACCGCCAAGACCTTCCATCCCTTCACCGGCCCGATCAAGGACCAGTCCGGCAAGGAGGTGGTCCCGGCGGGCTCCGTCATGGATGACGGCGCGCTACTCGGCATGGACTGGTACGTGGAAGGCGTCGTCGGCAAGCTGCCGAAGTAAGACGCCGATCTCAAAGGTTGAAGACGTAAAGCCCCGGCGGGTCTTACCTGCCGGGGCTTTTCTTTCGGCGGATGCAAATCCTTCACACAGGCATCGGTGTTTGTGCCACGTCGCCCTTCAGAAAATCCTCGAACGCCCTATCCTTTGTCATCATGTGACGCATCACCCAGGGGGTGAGTTTGCCGAGATGGCCGACGGCATCATTCGAGTCGTCCACCGAATAGATCTCCTGGATCGTGCGGATTTCGGTGATCAACTGGTCATGCTCTTCCATATGGGCTTCGTATTCCGGATAGGCATGAAGACGCATCAACAGTCCTTCGGACATAAAGTGGGCATCGGTGAAGCTGATCAGCTGTTCGAAAAGGTCATCAATGGCCGCACGGTCAGCGCCGTTTTGCAGCGCCTGTTCCAGGGCACCCAGAAGCCGGATTTGCAGGGCGTGTTCGTCGCCCAGTGTTTCCTGGCTTCGCTGTTCGGTTTCTGTCCGTACGTTTCCCATGGCCCACTCCGCAGACGTTGTGAAACCCATCATAATACGACTTCCGGGATCTGTCGCAGCAAAAGCCGACCTGTCGATGGGACAAAAGCCACTCTGGCGTGCGGATAGCGCCTCGAATGCTGCGGCGCGGGATCTGCTGAATTGGAAGGAAACCTTCCAATTGATATGTTAAGTTATATTCCATCCCGCAGAAAAAAATCAGAAAAATCTTACGGAATTGAGAATTAATCTCATCAAAAAGTAAAAAAATCAATTAAAAACAGATAATTATATATATCCATTTATAACCATAGAATTGGTATGGCTATTGCAAAGATATGCTCGCTTGGTGTAAGAACCGCTCTCGGTCATCCCTTTGAGACATGGATATCGGAAATCCGATTGGGGGATCGGGATGACAGGGGGTTGGGACCCGAATGGGCCCCGGCATTGACAAGACGGATGGAACAGCGGGCGATGCCCCAAGGTTACCCTAGGTTTCCAAGGGTGCTGCGGTGGTCGGTCGTAGAAAAAATAGGGGTGAGGGGACGTAGATGCCTGATACCAATCATGAAATCGACTTCGACGCGCTGCGGGACGAAGATCTGGATGGCTACAAGGGTGCGCTTGGCGGCCTGACCCGCCGTGACTTCCTGAAATATTGTACCGGTATCGCCGCTACGCTCGGCCTGGCTCCGGCCTTCGGCGTGAAGATCGCCGACGCCGCCACGGCTCCCCAGCGTCCGCCGGTGATCTGGCTGCATGGCCAGGAATGCACGGGCTGTACGGAATCCATGCTGCGGTCCTATCACCCGACGCTGGAAAGCCTGATCATGGAAACGATCTCGCTGGACTACCACGAGACGCTTTGCGCCGGTGCCGGTCATCAGGCCGAAGCCCACAAGAAGAAGATCATGGAAGAATACCACGGCAAATACGTGCTCGTGGTCGAAGGTGCCACGCCGGCCAAGGACGGCGGCATCTATTGCAAGATCGGTGGCGAGACCATGCTGAACCTGGTCAAGGAAGCCGGTGAGGGTGCCGCTGCCGTGATCGCCATGGGCTCCTGCTCTTCCTGGGGTGGTGTCCAGTCCGCAGCCCCGAACCCGACGGGTGCGATTTCCACACCGGAAGTGCTGACCGACAAGACGGTCATCACCATTCCGGGCTGCCCGCCGAGCCCCTATAACTTCCTCAGCACGGTTCTTCACCTGCTGACCTTCGGCAAGGCACCGGACCTGGATGCCAAGGGCCGTCCGAAATTCGCCTATGGCCGCCTGATCCACGAAAACTGCGAACGCCGCCCGCACTTCGATGCCGGCCGCTTCGCCATGGAGTTCGGCGACGAAGGGCACCGCAAGGGCTACTGCCTTTATAAGATCGGATGCAAGGGGCCCGAGACCCATGGCAACTGCTCCGTTCTCGGCTTCGGAGACGTGGGCGAAAGCGCCTGGCCTGTGGGCACCGGCCACCCCTGCTTCGGCTGCACCGAGAAAGCAACCGGCTTCAACAAGTCGATCCATACGCTGGCCAGCGTTCAGGGCCTGACCCCGCCGGCCGCCTACCCGGGCGTCGCGGAGCCGGTCGGTCAGGGGATCTCGCCCGCTGCCGCCGCTGCTGCAGCCGGTGCCGTTGGCGCGGCTGTCGGTGCCGCCGGTATGGCCGCCGTCAAAATGAAAAAAGAAGACGCGGCTGACGACTGAGGCGAACCGCAGAGAGGAGAAATCCAATGAAGATGGATAGACGATCGTTTCTGCGGAATGCGTTGGTTGGCACGGCCTCGGCCGGTGCTGCCTGCGCCACCGCAACGCTCGGCAGTGACTCGGCGGAAGCCGGCACACTGTTCGACCGGGGGGCACTCGACGTGCCACCCAAAGCCGTCGGCATGATCTATGACTCAACCCTTTGCATCGGCTGTCAGGCCTGTGTCGCGGCCTGTAAGGACGCCAACGACATGTCCGCCGCCATGCCGAAGGAACTGGCCGGTTGGAACGAGGGGACCTGGGATACGCCGCGGGCGCTTTCCGGTGATACCTTGAACATCATCCAGGCCTATGTGCATGGCACGGCGGACACGAAGGACCGGGAAGAAAACGGCTTCGCCTTCGTCAAGCGTCACTGCCTGCACTGTGTGGACCCGTCCTGCGTTTCCGTCTGCCCCGTGGGTGCCATGGCGAAAGATGCCGAAGATGGCATTGTCAGCCACGACCCGGATCGCTGCATCGGCTGTCGCTATTGCATGATCGGTTGCCCCTTCGGCATTCCGAAGTACGAATATAACGATGCCAAGGGCGAGATTAAGAAGTGCCAGTTGTGTAATCACAAGCAGGCCGAGGGCGACGTTCCCGCCTGTGTCGATGTCTGCCCGACCGGTGCCTCGCTGTTCGGCGACCTGAAAGACCTGGAAGTCGAAATTCAGCGCCGTCTCGCCATGACACCGGGCACGACCTATTCGTTCCCGCGCGGTGACATCTCCGGCAAGCTGGGGGGCGGCATTCGCCCCGGCCATGATGCGCCGGCGGCCACCTACCAAAGCCACGTCTACGGCGAGAAGGAGGTCGGATCCACTCAGGTCCGTTACCTCAGCGCCGTGACGCCCGCCAAGCTTGGTCTTCCGGAACTGCCGGAGGAAAGCTTTGCTCGTCGTTCCGAAGGGATGCAGCACACGTTGTACAAGGGCATGATCGCCCCCTTCGCCCTGCTGGTCGGTCTCGTCGGACTTGCCTGGCGTAGCGCCAACAAAAAAGACCAAGCTTGAGGAGGGCACCCATGGCTAATGTTCAACACAAAGCGCTGGGCGGTCGGTTCCTGACCCTGCCCGTGCTCGTTCTGATGGGGTTGATCGGCGTTGCCGCCTACTTCCTCTATATCCGCTTCACAGCCGGGATCGGTGCCGTTGCCAACATCAACGACGGCTATCCCTGGGGCATCTGGGTTGTCTTCGACATCGTCATCGGCACGGCCATCGGCTGCGGCGGCTATGCGATGGCGCTGCTGACCTACATCTTCAACAAGGGTGAATACCACCCGCTGGTTCGCCCGGCGCTGCTGGGGGGCCTGTTCGGCTATACGCTGGCGGGGATTGCCGTGCTGGTCGATCTGGGTCGCTGGTGGCAGGGGTACAACATTATCCTGCCCTGGTATGCCCAGCCGAACTCGGTGATGTTTGAGGTGGCGCTCTGCGTCGCGGTCTACACCACCGTGCTCTGGATCGAATTCCTTCCGGCCTTCCTCGAGAAGTTTGGTTTGCAGGTCGCAAAAAAGAAGCTGGAACGAGTCATGTTCTTCTTCGTGGCGCTTGGCGTCTTGCTGCCGACGATGCACCAGTCTTCGCTGGGCTCGCTCTTGCTGGTTCTCGATACCCGCATCTCGGACCTCTGGTTTACCGGCGCTCTGCCGTTGTTGTTCCTGATGAGCGCGCTTCTGATGGGCTATACCATCGTGATCTGGGAAGGATTCTTCTCCAACACGGCGCTCGGCGGTCCGAACGAAGATCCGATCCTGCAGAAGCTTAGCCGGGTTATGCTGGGCGTGCTTGTTGCCTTCCTCGCACTCCGTGTCGCAACGATCACCATGCGCGGGGGCTGGTCTGACCTGACCGAGAACGGCATCTGGGCATTCTTCTTCTTCCTGGAAATGGGGCTCTATCTCGTCGGCGGCTTGATGCTGGCGGTCAAGCGGACGCGCCGGACAGCCTACCTTGCCGCCTTGGCTTTGCTGATTGCCGGTTCTCTCTACCGGGTGAACGCCTACCTGATCGGCTACGAGCCGGTGGGCAACTTCTCCTACTTCCCGGCTGTCGGAGAAATCATGATCACGGTTGGCATCTTCGCGCTCGAAATCGTGCTCTATCTCTTCTTTGTCAAAAAACTTCCTGTGTTGGCCCGTCCGCATGGGGCACACAGCGACCAGGGCCTTGCGCCCCACGGTCAGGCTTAAGTTGGGGGATCAACAGTCATGACTCGTATTACAATCGATCCGATCACTCGCATCGAAGGCCACCTTCGCGTCGACGTCGAAGTCGAAGGCGGCAAAGTCAACAACGCCTGGTCTTCCGGCCAGATGTGGCGCGGGATCGAATTGATCCTGGAAGGTCGTGATCCGCGCGACGCCTGGGTTTTCACGCAGCGTTTCTGCGGTGTTTGCACCACGGTGCACGCGATCACCTCTGTTCGTGCGGTGGAAAACGCGCTGGACCTGGAAGTTCCGATGAACGCCCAGTACATCCGCAACATCATTGTCGCTGCCCACGGCATGCACGACCACATCGTCCACCTCTATCACCTGGCGGCACTCGACTGGGTGGATATCGTTTCCGCGCTCGATGCCGATCCGGCTGCGACCGCCAAGCTGGCTGCCAGCCTGTCCGACTACAAGGGCGACAACACGGCCAAGTTCAAGGAAGTCCAGGACAAGCTGAAACAATTCGTCGGCACCGGCCAACTGGGCGTTTTCGCCTCCGGTTACTGGGGGCACCCGGCCATGAAGCTGCCGCCGGAAGTCAACCTGCTGGCCGCAGCGCACTACCTGGAAGCCTTGGACGTCCAGCGCGTCGTCAACCGGATCGTCTCGATCCTGGGTTCCAAGTCGCCGCACATCCAGAACCTGGCCGTCGGCGGTGTCGCCAATCCGATCAACCCGGACAGCCAGCAGACCCTGACCATCGAACGTCTGTACGCGGTCAAGCAGGCCATCGATGACCTGAAAGATTTCGTCCACAACGCGATGATGACCGACACGGGTGCCATCGGTGCGCTCTATGCCGACTGGACCGGTTATGGTGCCGGCGTCATGAACTACCTGTCGGTTCCGGAAATGCCGCTGGACACCAAGGGCACCAAGTTCGCCCTGCCGGGTGGTTATATGGAAGACGGCAAGATGGATACCTTCACGGAGATCAAGGATTTCCATGATGAGTACTTCCACAAGGGTGTGGCCGAAGCGGTTGAACACTCCTGGTACGACTACGACGGGGATGCCAAGGATCTGCACCCCTGGGATGGCCAGACCAAGCCGAATTACACCGACTTCCAGGACGACGGTAAGTACTCCTGGATCAAGGCACCGACCTTCTATGGCAAGCGTGCCCAGGTGGGACCGCTGCCGAACGTCTTCCACGGTATTGCGGCCGGGCATGAATCGACCATCAAGCACGCCACGAAGATGCTCGACGTGGTCAAAGCCGTCGCCAAGGTCGATGTGGGGCCGGAAATCCTGCACTCCACCATCGGTCGGATCGCCGCGCGCACCATTCGGACCGCTGTCCTGCTGGACGAAATGGAAAACCAGTGGAACCTGTTGATGGAAAACATCGCGGGCGGCGACTACGAAACCTTCAACGCTCCGGTCTTCCCGAAAGGCGAAATCCGCGGCGTTGGTATGCACGAAGCACCGCGCGGCGTGCTCAGCCACTGGTGCGTGATCGAAGACGGCAAGATCAAGAACTACCAGGCCGTGGTGCCGTCCACCTGGAACGCCGGTCCGCGCGATGCCCAGGGGCAGCTCGGTCCTTACGAGGCTTCCCTGATGGACAACCCGGTCGCTGATCCGGAACTGCCGCTCGAGGTTCTCCGGACGGTTCACTCCTTCGACCCCTGCATCGCCTGTGCGATCCACATGGTCGATACGGAAGACAACCCGATCGTGCAGGTGAAGGCGCTCTGAGCGTTCTGAACTTCGCAGCGCTATCAACTGGTTCGGCCCGAACCGATCTTCTTGACAGGGAAGGCAGGTTCGGGTCGAACTGCGTTTGAAACCAAGTCGCAAACGCCTTTTCGGTTTCCTGGGGGGATTCTCGCGTGAACATTCTGGTATTGGGTCTCGGCAACATCCTGATGAGCGATGAGGGGGTTGGCGTCCGTCTTGCCCAGGCGATCGAAGACCGCTACCACGTGCCAGACGGCATAGAGGTGGTGGACGGCGGGACCACGGCCTGGGATCTGCTCGACCAGATGGCCGAGCGGGATTTCGTCCTGATCGGCGATGCGGTCAACTCCGCCGATGCACCGGGCACGATTGTGCGGCTTCAGGATGATGAGGTGCCGGCCTTTTTCCGCACCAAGCTCTCACCCCACCAAGTAGGCCTGACCGATATGCTGGCGACCCTGAAGCTGAAGGGTGATGCACCGAAGCGGATCGTTATCATCGGCGTCGTGCCCGCAGACCTTTCCCAGGACATCAAGCTGTCCGAAACCGTGAAGGGCGTCTTCGACCAGGCCCTTTCCCACATGGTTGCGGAACTGGCGGAGGTCGGCGTGGCCCTGACGCCGAAAGACCCGTCCGAGTTTTCGGATACCGAAAAACTCTGGGCAGAACCCTGGTAAGAAGGAGCCTGGCGCGATGACCGATCAAGCCGCCATCGAGACCCGGGTCGCGGGCTTCACCGACTACTTCAAGCGAGTGCACTTCGATGTCATGTTCGGCATGCCGGTCTGCAACAACATGCTGGAGGTCGAGGCCGTCGGCTTCCGGGATTTCAACGGCGATGTGGTTGGCATCTTCATAACCCCCTGGTTTCTGAAGGTCTTCCTGCTGCCCGAAGAACCGGAAATGTGGTCCGATCAAGAGGTCGGCTCGAAAGTCACCTGGACCTTCCCTGCCGGTGAATTCCAATGCCTGACCGATTTTGACGAGGGCATCGGCAGCTACATCAGCCACAGCCTCTATTCACCTATGGCCCAGTTTAAAACGCAGGACGAGGCCCGCGAGGCGGCGGAGGCCGCGATCAAGGCCCTGATGACCGAGCCCTCGGAAGAAGAGAAAGAGATCATGGCGATGGATCCGAAATCCGGTTCAGGTCGCCGCCGTCTGTTTGGCGGCATGGCCGGAGCGCCGACCTCGGACTCGCCGAATCCGGATAAAATGACCTAGTCTTTCCGGATGGGAACGATCTCCGTCCGCGCTTTTGAACCTGCCGACCTGGATGCCGTCCGCGACCTCTATACCGATGTCTGGGGGGCGAGCCGGTCTCGCGCTTATGATGCCTGGCGTTATCTGGAACCCCCGGATGGTCTGATCCCGGCGGCCTGTGCTTATGATGGCGAGAAATGCGTTGCCTTCTACGGCACTTGGCCGGTGAAGCTGCGCATAGGCTCGACCGTCATCCTGGGGGCCCAGTCCATGGACACCATGACCCACCCGGATTATCAGCGCAAAGGCCTGCTGGCGAAGACAGCCTTTCTGGCCTATGAACTGGCGACCGCGCGCGGCTTTGAAGTGCTCTATGGCTTTCCGAACGAAGCCGTTTACGCCGCGCGCATCAATCACCTGAATTGGGATCACACGGGCGATATCCCGCTCTGGAAGCGCCCGATCCGGCCTTCGGGGCTCGGTGCCGTACCCGGGGTTCTGGGCCCTGTCGTAGACGGCATCGCGGCTCTCTGGCCGAAGGGCGGGGCAGGCGGGTTCAAGGTCGCCAATGAAAAGCCGAGTGCCGAAGACCTGGACCCGTTGCTGAAGCAATGGCGCGCGGGCAAGCGCTTCTGCCGGATCGAACGCGATCAGGCCTGGCTGGATTGGCGCTACGCCGATGGCTCGGATACGGACTACCACTGGTTCACCGCCCGTGACGAGAGGGGCGATCTCAAAGCCGCGCTCTGCTTCGGTCTTCGCCGGGAGGGTTGGGGCAGCCTGGCCGACAACCGAGCCCGGCTCACCGAAATGCTGGGCGCGGACGAAATGGCCTTAAGCGCTTGCCTCACCGCCGCCATCGACCATGCGCGAGGCCTAAGGGCCAGCCTGATGGACGCCGCCACCAACGCCCCCGAGGCGACAAGAGCGCTCCGCCGCGCCGGTTTCATCACCACCCGCGGCGCCCCCTTCATCGTCCGCGCGCTGACCGCCAGGAACCTGAAAGGCAACATCCACAACCACGCCGCCTGGCTGATACAGGGCGGGGATTTGGATACGTTTTAGGGCATCACCTAACGTATTGTTGTAGCTCAATTTCTGCCAATTGTTTTGACATCATTGGTAATTTTTGTGCGCCTAGATAGTTTAGATCACTCTTCGCCCAGTTATCAACATCGTCATCATAGATAAGCCAGCAATTGAAATTTGGTAAGTCTAAAGCTTGTACGTCTCTTAGCGAGCCGCATTTCGTATCAATTGACATACGGACAGGCTTTACAGGGTCTACAATTAAAATTGCATCCTCAAGAGGGTTTTGTGGTCTGTTAACGTAAGGAAAATTATGTCCCTTGTCGCTAACGCCTAAGATCACCTCTTGTTTGAATCGATCACTAAACTTGCTCTTAATAAAGTCATCAAACAAGAGATCGCTAGAAAGCGTCAGCTTTGGTTTGTGGTTCTCAGCGGTTATCGCTACGCCTATGCTGCTGGCACTTGCAACGCGAGAAATTGCTGAATCCAGTTCACTAGCATCCTCGCAAAGTGAGAGAATCTCACCGCGTTTATAAGTTACCCCATACCTTCGCGCTTGCCTAGCAAGGAACCACCCATGCTTTTTACCTTCAATCTGAAGGTCAAACACTTGCTCAATGCCATAACCGCCATCGGAAACCACAAAACCGTTATCAGATGTGGAGATAAGGACCTTAACTCGGGTTCCTGAGGGATAGACACAGTCCGTATCAACAAGACAACCACTTCGGAGGGATTGCATTGAGCGAGTGCCAACTAATTCTGTGACGGTTTCACAGGTCATCTCTACCTCCAAGCATTCTTTTTCATCGGATTTGGGATTTCCTGCCCGCGCTTTAGCTTAATCTTGGATTTAGTCGCTACCCATCGAAACACTGACTCATAATCTGTCCCTACTTCGGCCGGAAGCTTCCGAGCAATCCGGAGGTAGGTGGATTCGTTCTGCGTTGCAACAAAAACCCTATTGTCAGGCCACGAAAAGAAGTGAGGTCCCTCAATATGCTTTTCCCACGAACGAGCTTGGCTTGCTACCGGGGAAGACGGGTTCAAATGTTCAACGTAAGGATCTACAACAACTTTAATTAATACTAACCTATCAAAAATCAGGGAAATTGTAAATACAATGTTGTCGAAGTTTTGTCTCCATCTCACTTCGATGTCTCCAGTAGACATGCCGCCAACGTTAAGTGGGTATTGGATCCTCTTCGCCATATAAGCCGTAAGCGGTTGGGAATTCCAACTATCATCAATGTATTTGTCTTCCCTATTCAGAAATCCAAGTATCTCTATGGCTTTTTCTTTTTCGCTCAAAGTGCAACACCTTGGAATCGGAGTGTTAGGTTTTACTCAGATCTTATACGTAGAATCGGAAACTTTTAACAAGTCGTAATTCACGATGTCACTTAACATATGTTATCCGAAAATGAGCGCCAAAAAAAATCATTACCCTCAAAGATCTAGGTAAAGGTTTAGAGATGCGGTGAAGGTTAAGCCTAGGCCTAGGCCGTAGACTCATTATGCCGTAACCAAATTCGAATGGCGGCGAGCTTCACC
>JBMYSY010000017.1:0-109417 GCA_049603795.1 Magnetovibrionaceae bacterium | reverse complement strand
GGTGAAGCTCGCCGCAATTCGAATTTGGTTACGGCATAATGAGTCTACGGCCTAGTAATATCACCTCACCCAAGGCCGTCCTCCGGGTTGAGCTCTGGAGCTAGCTCGAAATCCTTGAAGAAAATATCTGCACTTTCTTTTGCACCTAGGTTTACTTTTGCAATCAAAAAAGAACCACGCGTTACGGAATTCTTCAATTGGCCCAGTACGTCTTTAGGTACTCGAACTTGTGCATCCGGATTCCAGTCAGGAATCGAGAAGGTTACGTGATTCTCGCCTACTTCAAGGACCCTTACGAACGTTCGGAAGAGTCGGCGTTCAGGCACTTGCTGCCGGAAGATCACTTCGGCAGCTGATTTTTCAAATGCCCTTTTCACGACTTCTAATTCAAGCTTGTCCTTGTCTAAAACCGAGGGAAGATTTTCCCGCCAAGTCCGCAAAAAAGACTCATCATCCGCTTGGTATTGGGTAATCAAAATACTTGGGTCGCCAAGTTTATAAAACTCGGAAACGGCTTCTGCACCGAAGAAACTTGCGAACCCTGTATCTTGGAGTCGGTTATCGCAGAGTACTAGGCGTGGGTTATAGGATTTAACTTTTTCAATCAAATCTGGGACTGTTTCGAAACTTCCTTCGATTGGTAGTGACTCAAAACCCCAACGTTTGACTTTTCTCGCTAATCTTATGCGAGTTGCTCTGTCATCGTCGATAATGGCGATAACATCACCCGGCTCCAGCGATGCCTCTCTTGGCTGTAGTGACGCCGGTGTCGGACTCATTTACAATTCCTCTTGAATAGGGAGTCGCATTATAAACTCCGCACCGCCTAACTTTCCATTCTTAAGAGCGTGAATGGTCCCGTTCAAGTCTCTGACCGAATCTTTGACAATTGTAAGTCCGAAGCCTGTCCCTCGGTCATCATCAGCAGTAGTTCGGCCAGGAAGCCAAATATCATCGATGCTTATATCTAGTATGCCAGGGCCACTGTCAGAAAATTTAATTTCTAAAAAGTCCTTTATAATGTTTCCATCCACAATAATTTTTCGTTTGTCAGCTGGAGTGCCGCCTCTTTGAAAAGCCTTTATCGAGTTTGAGATAAAATTCGAGAAAATACCTTCTATTAAAGCTGTGCTGCCCAAGATTTTTACTTCTTCTTTCGGTAGGTTTAGAAGCCTTTTTATATTCGCACTATCTAGTATTAGGTCGTACTGTTCGAATAGGGTTTCTACACAATCACAAAACGAAATTACTTCCCATTTTCGTTTTTCAGCACGCAGAAGCCGTAGGGGCATTCTTGTATACGCTAGTAGTTTGTCTTTTTCACTTTTTATCAACTGTATCGATTCTTCAACGCTGCTTAGGCTTTC
Source organism: Magnetovibrionaceae bacterium (assembly GCA_049603795.1). GTDB lineage: Bacteria > Pseudomonadota > Alphaproteobacteria > Rhodospirillales > JBMYSY01 > JBMYSY01. Next base: position 108,050 of record JBMYSY010000017.1, on the reverse strand, counting down.
AGGTGGGAGATCTTCTTCGACAAAATCAATAAGCTCTTCGATGCTTTGTATCGGGTGAGCGATTTGATGTGAAAATACAGCGGATGTAATTCCTGCAGTAGCAAGTGAACGGTAAAGTTGTAGGTCTTCTTCTAAAGCTTTGGTTACCCTATCAGATGCTTCTTTGACTTTCCGTGCCGCAGCTTTTAGATCATCCTTCGATTTATCGTCAACGGCAGCTTGGTCAATGGCCTGATCAAATTCGTCTTCTTCCGCCTTCTTTTGTTTTTCCGCTTCTGATTTTTCTTTTGCTCTGCGAATCTCGGCGACGCGCATGCGGTTTGAAGCTAGCCAATTGAGTGCCTCCATTCCAAAAGATCGTAGTGCTTCAAAATGAGTATTTTCTATATAACCGTTTCTGTCGGTCTTCTGAGTTAGTCGCCCATCATTTTCTTCGATCACTACTCTGCCAATAGATGTGTTTGTACTCGGTCGTTCTTCGGGGCTCGCAACACGAAACTGATTCAATTTAAGCCAATCAGCATCTGCCCCTCCGTAAGGAGCTACTCTCATGCCGTTTTCGTAGATATGAATCCCGCCTGCGACCTGTAGCCAAGAACGCACTTCTTTCATTGAAACATCTTTAGAAGCGAAATTTTTTCCGGACAACAGGAATACCCAAAAGCTAAAAGTTGCTTTCGGTGCATCATAGACTTGTTCACCTTCGCCTTCCCAAACAAACGTGCCCTTCCAATCGGTGGCGTAAAAATGGGCCTTTCCCTCTCCATCAAGCGTCGCAGTAAGTTTGAAGTCTGCAGATTCAAAATAGGCATCTTTTACAAGAAGCTCGTACTGATCAAATCCAGGAGCTGATAGTCTTGCAGTAAAGCTGCTCTTGCCTCTAAAAGGATCAGAAAGAAGTACTAGATTTTTTGATAATCTCTTTACATCGTCAGTTACTAATGGCTTTACTAAATCTTGAATTATTATATCGCTTCCGGGCCTCTTCTTGGTTCTCTTTGTGGTTACTCGCAGTGGCACGCTCTCGACGAATAATGCTTGATCAAATGCATCCCAATCAATTGTCACTGAATGCTCAAAGCCTGGCTTGGACTCTGGGCGGGTCTTTAAGATTGCTTTTCTACCGAGCCTTAGAGCAGAAAGCCGTCCAAGTCCTTTGTCTCCGGCAGGTGACCTATTGAATTTCGGAGTTAAAGCTCCCCTTTTCTGGGATTTACCCAGAACCAACCAGCTGTTTTCAATGCCGGAAATGCTCATGCCAGTGCCGTCATCTGAAATAGTAATGCTTCCGCCGGGCTTTGAGACATTATCAAGTTTGATTATGCATTCTAGGGCATCCGCGTCGTAAGAATTCTTGGCCAACTCCAGTAGCCCCTGATCAGCATGAGGTACTAGTTCCTCGCCTAGCCGGATCAGGATATCTGGGGCGAACTTTAGGTTAGCCATCTTGGCTCCAAGGGATGTCTTTCACGGCTTTCACTGTGAGGTGGCGGCAGCGCATATTGTTGTCGAGGTGTTGGGTTGTCGCATCACTCTTGAGTATCCGTAGGAGCTTCTTGCATTGCTTAACGGTCCCCGTCTTTGGTCGCAGAACAATGAGGTGGTTCTCCACAGCAACAGGGTATTTGCCCCTCACAATTGTGCCGATTGCTCGATATTTATCACCCGGGCGAGATGTGCGGCGAACGACGACAAAAGGAGGCTTGAAAACTGTCCCGGAGAACCTTCTAAACTCCCTGCTCTCGTGTTTTTGCGCCCACGCGGGGGTGGTTTTGGTTTCCAGGTATGGCCTTAATTCACCTTCTTTTGGCGACCGATACGCAACGACAGGTCCTATTTTCACCTCAAAGAAATCATTTACTGTGAAGTTGGAGTTTGGACGTTGGGCCGCAAATATCTCGACCGATTTATTCTCTTCTTTGGCAGAGAGCTCGGTGATGAAAACGTCAATATCAGTCCAGCTGTCGAATACACCAATTGCTTGAACGCTTTGGGCGCTTACTCTTTCCGCCATGTTTTCTCTAAGTTTTCGGTATCGAGTTCCGCAGCGTATAACCTCTGGCAGAATGCAGAAAACCTTGGTGCTTGGGCCTAGGTGTCTGCAAACATGGTCAACAAACAGGGCAGCAGTTGATACCTTTCCGGCCCCAAAATTGTACCAATCAGGTGCGGGTACGCTTTGGTACGGCGGATTCAACAAGATGAAGTCCACGGTGCCAAAAATTTCGCATTGTTTCAGCGCATTCGCGACGAAAATGTTTGGAAACAAGGTTTCAACGTTTTCAACAGCGCTTGGAAATCTGCCTCGTTGTTTGGCTAGCAATGCTAATCTCAACTTAGTTGCTATGACCAATTCGTTTGAGGTGTCGAAGCCGAAGAGCACCTTACCCCAAGCTTCGATTGTGTCTTTTAAAGTGGTACTTACTGGAAGTTTTTTGGCATAGCTCAGGAGCAGATTGCCCGCGCCACAGCAGGGGTCTAGTGCCGTTTTTGCTAGAGTTATCTCTTGAGGGATAAGGCTGATAAGCTCTTCTCCAAGGACTTCGCTAGTGAAGAATGTTCCTTTCGCTCGCCGTACATCTAGGGGAACCCTAGACCTTAGTTCGGAATACGCTTTGCCATTAATTGCATGCTCTATTTGATCCATAACGCTATGAGGATCAGTCGTGGCCGATAGCTCTGTCAGCTCTTCCAAGAATGGATTGTAGCACGCCAAGGATTGGCCATGCGTATCCAACTTACTAGAGCCTGCCATCGAAACTGTTACCCTTGACAAAAAGCGTCGGTGAAGTTTGGACCATTTGCGCAATTTTTCGCATGGCATACAAGCCACTTAAATTCTCTTAAACGGGCTGTGGGTTTGCCGGTGCAATCTACAATTTATGTAACGAAAGAATCTTTTGGGTTTAAGCACTTCTACGCAAACCATGGGCTGCCGAACAAACTTTCGAAAGCCGTGGCTATCGATTTGAGGATTTGTAAGGCGTAGACGCAAAACTCAGAGCTAAGCGTGGGCCATTGAGTAATTTTTCACACCAATCTCAGCTAAGGCCAAGCTGCTTAATCTCGTCATATGTTTCGGCCACCTAGTGTTCCAAACCGGTGCTAGTTCTGCAGAATGCTTCGTAGCGCGCTTGGAAAATTTGTATGTATTTGTAGATGGCTCTGCAGTCTATTTTGGATATACACATCAACCTTGATTAATAAGGCATCGGGTTTTTTGAAAAATTATGTGTAGATTTTGAGCGTTCCAGCTGAAGATCTGGGGTTGTTGGTAATATATGGGGTTCTAAAGACCCCTATATATACCAACAGCCTTAACAGCCCCAATCCTGACTTTATAAACGATCTTGATACGGTGTTTTCGAACAGCTCCGTCAATGATCTGGCTCAACATACCGCCACTTGCCTGAATGTGCGTCCCAACACTGTGAAACCGGGTAGATGTGCAAGTCCTGCAACTGGGTTAGGTAAGTTTGTCTGATCGTTTCCTTGCTCAGTTCCAGAGAATTCCCGTTGTGATCATGCTGGGCTAAACACCTGGCCAGTCTATTGGTTGTGAAATCCTCGTCATCATGTTCCCTCAAAATCTCCAGTGCGCTATTTGCGATCCGGTCGAGCTGCAGGCGCTGCTTGGAGCGCCTGGTTCTCCTTGTGCGAGCCATAGGAGGTTTGTCTGCTTCTGGCCTGCTGAGAGCATTGCTAGCGCATAGGGAACTCCCGTACTCGAATTGTACGAGCTCCAACTGAATGAGTTTATCTTCATCCCATTCTGGAGCGTCACGCTGCTTGGTATTCTTCATGGATACGAGCAGCTCGTCTTTATCCCGGGTTAGGATAAACTCCGCATCTGCATCTGCGCCGAACACAGAAGAGCCCCTCCCTCTGGTCTTTTCGTGGCCGCTGTGATGGGTTGCAATGACCGCGCAATTCAATTCTTCAATTATCCGCTCCACCATCCAAGAGAATGCTGATGCGTCTTGTTGCCGGTTTTCGTCCATACCTTGCAGGCAACGGCCAACTGTATCTAGCACGACTAGTCCAATTTCGTCGTGAAAGCCCTTGGCTTCTTCGATGAAGGCTTCAACGCTTTCTGGAGTTGGCCGTGGCACGCCCGGAACAAGAAGGAATTGATCGGCCCGCTCACCATCTAGGTGTTTTTGCTCCCATGCCAAAACCCGTTCTTTAATCCCTCGATAGCCCTCCCCTGCGGCGTACAAGACGGGCAGGTCGCAGGGCTCAATGCATGGCCAACAACCCTCCCAAGGACCGGGCAGATCGAATTCCGTGATTGCCTCTTCGCCACCCGTTGCGACGCTCAACGCGATGTCGAGCGCGACGAAAGATTTGAATGAGCCCCGTGGACCGATCAGTAGGTTTTGGCTATTGCGCATGATCAAGTTTTCGACCAGCCAGCGCGGCTCAGTGACTTCTTCTAAGAAATCTCTTGTGATGATCTCAAAGGAAGTACTCATTGGCCTTGCCCTCCGATACGAGATTGCCAAGCCTCGGCCTCTGAGGCGGAGACCAGTGTTCGGGAGCCAACCTTGATGGTTTTGATCTCGCCTTTTTTGACAAGCTCGTAAAAAGTCGTGCGACCAATTCCGTGAGCTTGGCAAAAATCATCTACACGCCAATTTATGCGGGATTGATTCTTTTCCGGTTTAGGGAAGTGTTCGCCGTTAAGCATATCTGTATCCTTTCGATTCTTCACGAGTTCGTGCAAACGCGAGTGAAGAATTACAGCTGGAATAGATTGCTGTGACGGGTGCCGGATTTTTTAGTTTTCCAACACTCGAACGATATCGTTTATTCTTCCTAAGGGAGGGGGTTGGAGGCCGATGTATCTAAACGAAGCTCTAACAGCCGTAGCAAATGGACTTCGTTTTCTTGAGCATTCTGCATCGACAGAGACCAGTTTGAGGGATCGCCCCGTTATCTCAGTCCAGATTGGAGCGATGGCTTGGATCAGCCGGAATAGCTCAGGGTCCGGCCATGGACTTCGAGTGAGCCTTACCTTTTCTCCGATATCTGTGAGTATAGAAATTGAATTAAGGGCGGCATCGGTTAATGCTCGTCCGCCTTCTAATTCATTCTCCAATAGGTGAAGTTCTGAGTGCTCCGTACTGCATGTTCGCACTGCTTTTAGAAGGCTATATGAGAGCTTGATTCGTAGCTGCCTGTCAATTTTGACTCTTCGGGTTCTGCCTGGTGCTTGAGTCCAAAATTGTCTGTCGAGTGTACAGCTGAGGGACCTCGCCAGCTCCAATCTCCAAGCTAGTCTATTTGGGTCCCTGAGGACTTTCTGGGCTTTGCTCTCTATGCCTTTGACGACTTTTTTTCGAGCTGTCGCTGTAACGGCACCATTGCGACGAATCTGATACTCCCGAAAAGCTGCTCGCAGCTCTCCAGAGAGTTGATTCAGCCGCGTTCGATTAGGGGGGCTGAATCCGCGTTTTGCTAGCCGTCGCATTTTCCAAACAAAAGGCGACAGGGGTTTTCGGCTAACAAAACCGATACCGCCCAGTTCTGAAGGTATCTTTCCGCCCGGCATTAGAGGGATCGAACCGATACTAACTGGTCATCGCAATTGGTCGCCCTAGTGGATAGCGAGAAACAAGCCCAATCCCGCATTAGCCGCTTCCGCTTCTCAAAGAGATCGCCCCGTCGATAGGCAGCCTCAACCTTATCGCCAACGGTATGAGCAAGCGCCATCTCGGCAACTTCGTTCGGATAGTTCGTTCGCTCTGCGCACCAGTCACGAAATGTCGAGCGGAAACCATGAACAGTAAGGTCAGGCCGTTCCATGCGTTTCAGTAGCTGCAGGAAGGCCATGTTGGATAAAGGCTTGTTCTTCGCTGCGCCTGGAAAGATGAACTCGGAAACGGCCACTTTCTTCATGCCTTCAAGAATGGAAATGGCCTGATCGGATAGTGGGACGCGGTGTTCCTTTTCTGCCTTCATGCGTTCGGCTGGAATGATCCAGACACTGTTGGAAAAATCTATCTCGTCCCATGTCGCTCCGAGTACCTCATTGGTCCTGGAGGCAGTTAGGATGAGGAATTCCAAGCCACGGGCAGCAGTGCTTTTTCGGTTACCCAGCACGGCCATGAACTCACCAATCTGGTCGAAGGGTAAAGCAGAGTGGTGCTTGGTCTTTTGAACCTTTGATCGGGCTGGGAGCAGGTTGGAGATGTGGCCACGCCATCGCGCGGGGTTGTCGCCTTCCCGGTATTTCCTAGCAGTTGCCCAATCGAGAATGGATTCCATGCGCCCACGGACCCGGCTCGCAGTTTCTGACTTCTCATGCCAGATCGGATCAAGGACCTTCATCACATGGTCTGTGTCGATCATATGGACGGGGAGCTTGCCAAGAATGGGAAACGCATAGGTTTCCAACGTCGAGCCCCACTGAAGGGCATGTTTCGGGTTTCGCCAACCAGCTTTGTGGCTGTTGATGTACTGCTTGGCGCACTCCTCAAAGGTTGGAGAGGAAACCGATTCGAGGTGTCTTTTTAGCTTTGCGTCTTTCCGGCTTTCAATCGGATCAACGCCATTCAAGAGCTGTTGGCGACATTCGAGTGCTGCAGTCCTAGCGTCCTTAAGCGAGACCGTATGCAAGGGGCCCAGCCCCATTTGCCGCGCTTTTCCATTCAGCATGAACCGAAATAGCCAGCTTTTGGTGCCCATGGCGCTGACCTGTAGATACAGGCCACCGCCATCCGAATATCGCCCTTGGCGCGTTTCGGTCGCGATTTTCCGTGCATTCAGCTTATTTAAGGATCGATCTGGCATGCCATTACCCACAAACCTACCCACAATACAACATCGGATTGTAGCGAGCGCCAGCGAATAGTGACGGCTGATGGGATGTCCTATCACATTGTTTTTGCGTGATTTGTTGGATGATGGCGAATGTCTGCGAAGGGAGAAATGGCGGACAGGGAGGGATTCGAACCCTCGGTACGGATTTACTCCGTACGGCGGATTAGCAATCCACTGGTTTCAGCCACTCACCCACCTGTCCGCAGTCCCAATGCAGGGCGGGAAACGCCCTCGTGGCTCATCGGGAGAAGCGTTTCTAACCAGCCCATCGGGCCTCGTCAATGCTCCCCGTCATTACAGCGGTTCAGCAATGGCATAAGAGATGATTCCGTTCGTGAGACGCCGCAATTCATCAACCGTGGTCGGGAAGATGCAATGAGGGTGGCCGGCGGCGGCGTAGATGTCGTCAAAACGCCGGAGCGAGACATCAATGGCGACCGGCAGGACCTGCGTGGAGCCCAAGGGGGCTACTCCGCCGATGGAGAAACCGGTTAACGCCCGAACCTCGTCTGCCCCGGGGCGGCGGACCTCTCCGGCCAGAGCCAGTGTGCGAGGAAGCTGATCCTGGCGGCAACGGTGATCACCGGCGACCAGAGCCATGACAGGTGTTTCACCGACCAGGAAGACCAGGGATTTCACGATGGCACCGAGTTCGCAGTCCAGGGCCTTGGCAGCGTCCTGGGCGGAGCGTGCCGTCTCCGACAGTTCGCGAATCTCGCCCATTGCCCCGCCTGCTTTGAGCGCGGCAGCGACCCGCTGGATGGCGGCGGATTCCTGCCCCGCCATCAAGGCACCGCCATGCCCCTGGCAACAGCCGGGCGCGCCATCAGTTTGTCCATCCAGGCCTTAACGTTGGGGGCCTGGGCGGCGAGGTCGATCTCATGCCATTCCCAACGGGCCACCCAGGGCAGGGTCGCGATATCGGCGATGGAATAGCTATCCCCTGCCAGATAAGCCTTTTCGCCCAGCCTCCTGTCCATGACGCCATAGAGCCGGTGCGCCTCGGTTCGGTAGCGGTTTTTGCCATAGGGAACGTCTTCCTTGGCAAACTTGAGGAAGTGGTTGGTCTGGCCGAACATCGGTCCGACACCACCCATCTGGAACATCAACCACTGCATAACCTCAGTGCGTTCCCGGGGGGCTGTCGGCAACAGGTCACTGCCCGTCTTTTCTGCCAGATAGATCAAAATCGCACCCGATTCGAAAACGGAAATGGGTTTTCCGTCCGGGCCGTCCGGATCAACAATCGCTGGGATCTTGGCGTTCGGATTGATGGCGATGAAGGCCTCCGAGAACTGGTCGTCGGCCATGATGTCGATGGGCTTGACCGCATAGGGCAGGCCTAATTCTTCCAGCATTATTGAGACTTTACGGCCATTCGGCGTGCCCCAGGTGTAGAATTCGATCATGCTCGCTCCCTGTCTTCGGTCCTGAGAGAGGACCCGTTCTACCCTGCAAACATAGGGTGTCAAAAGGCATCCGACACCTGGCTGATTTGAGAAAAATCATCCAATCGTGTAATCTAACCGTCAAGCAACGGTCGTATTCTTGCAACGATCCGGGGGAGGAAACCGTTCCAATGGGGAGCAGACTTCAACAGGCGGCCTGTATTGCTTTCCGGTTCGAAGACGGTGAGCCGGAATGTCTGCTGATCACCTCCCGCGATACGGGGCGCTGGGTCCTGCCCAAGGGCAGCATTGAAGAAGACGAGTCCGCAAGGGACTGTGCCAAGCGCGAGGCCTATGAAGAGGCGGGCGTCCGGGGCAAACTCTCCAGCACCAAGGTCGGCTGCTATACCTATCGCAAGACGGAACGCAAAGGCGGCGGCCATTGCATGGTCAAGGTCTTTGCGATGGAAGTCTCTGAACTCAGCAAAAGCTGGCCCGAAAAGGCGGATCGCAAACGAAAATGGATGACCTTCGAGGAGGCATCGGATTCTGTTGCGGAGCCGGACCTTCAGGACCTGCTGGAAAAGTTCGGGCGTCAGTTGGCGAAGAGTGTCAAGAAGGCGGCTTGAGCCTTTCGACCTCCTGGCTCCAACGCCAGACCCGTTCCAGAGCGCCATCCCCGGCCCGCACCTGCTGATGAACACCGCCGAACCAGGCATCCAGGCCGTTCAGGCTGATCCAATCCACTTCGGTTTTCAAAAGTGCGATGCCGGTCTCCGTCAGGCTGATCGGATCATGAGGTCCCTTCACCGGGCTGATTGCAGGATGCGCGGCCTCGGCCAGCCCGCGCAGCAGCCCGAAGAACATCAGGTCGCCCAGCCAAGGCAGGGGCTCGAGTTCCCGCATCATCAAACCGAAGACCTCTCCCGGCGACGTCATCCCACGCGCCAGGGCCAGCAGTGACAGGCGTTGGGTCAGGCCGAGGCCATCTGTCTCCCAGGGGTATTCCAACAGATGGCGGGCGAATGCCCGGGCTGCGAAGGGAAGGGCGTCCACGGATCCAAGATCCATAAGGCCCTGCGGTGTCGGACTGCGGAAGGCTTCCCAGCAGGCGGCTGCCTGTTCAATCATCTCGACAGTTACCGGCTTTTCGGTCCCCCAGAGGCTTTGCAGTTGCCCAGGTCCGAGTTGGCCGAGCCCGATGAAGCGCTCCAGGCCCGGAAAGCGGTCAATGCAGATCAGCGCCAGGCGGTCCTTCAGGGCCGGATTCCGACCGAGCCTGGCCAAGAGTCGGACCAGGATGGTCTGGTCGTAGAGGTCGTGTTCAAACCAGAGAATGATCCTGTCAAAGGTCTCCAGCCCCTCCAGCGCCTTATCCTGTTCGTCCAGTCGGGACCGATAGTCGGTCTCGTCGCCGTCCCAGGCCTCTGCCAGATAGGCAGCCCGGAGGGCGCGCAAGGGGGCACCTGTCAGACCGGAGGGCAGGGGGCCGGCACAGACGGGGTCGGAAGCTTCGATAAAGTCTCCGTCGATCCCGGCCAGTTGAAGGCCCTCGCGGATGTCGGAGCCGCAGCGAACATGGGCAATTCGGTCTTGGGTCATTTTAAATCTATTCGTCGCTTTGAGGGCTGTTCGGCTTGTTCTTTCGGCGGTTGAAGGCATCCCGAATGCGATGTGGATCGGTCCGACGCAACAGGGAACGCATGGACCGGGGCAGCCGATCTGTCGTACCTCGAAGCCAACGGGAGGTTTCGGGGTAACGGGCGCGGACCGTGCGCAGCTTGTTGCGCAGGCCCATGGACTGCCAAGCCAGGATATAAAGGCCAAGTGCCGTCAGGGCCATACCGAAGGGGATGGGGGTCGGGATCACCACCAGGCCAATGGCGACAAGCGCCCAGCCGATCCCGATCAAGATGTATCGCTTCATCCGTCACTACGCGTTCGCCTCGCTGACGGAGGGACCGAAGCCCCCCGAGGCGCGCATTCCCCCGATCCGTTGGCCAACAAAGAACCCTAACAGGGTTTTGAATTTTGGGGTGTTAAAGAATGGAGACCAGAGGGCCCCACGAGACCAGGCCTTGTTCAACGCCAAATGCCACGGGTATCCAGGACGGTTTTCCCTTCCAAAAGCCTGCGGTCGAGTGCGCGGAAGATCCCGTGATCGACCAGCAGGACAATGATGCTGGCCGTCTCCAGGGCTTCTTCCAGGCTGACCAGGCTTGCCGGTCCGGCTTGGGTGATCTCTTCGGGCAGCGCTTCGGTATGGGGTTCGACCACCATAAGGTCCCGCCCGGCCTTGGCCAGATGGGCGCAGACATCGACGGCAGGGCTCTCTCGCAGATCATCGATGTCCGCTTTGTAAGAAAGGCCGAGGCAGGCGATGGGGCCCGGCGAAGACTTCTGCGCGGCCAGGGCAGCCTCGGCCACTTCGAACGGACGGGCATCGTTCACCTGGCGGGCGGCCTGGATCAGCGGCGTTTTGTCCGGTACGGAATCGACGATGAACCAGGGGTCGACGGCGATGCAGTGCCCGCCGACGCCGGGTCCGGGCTTCAGGATATCGACGCGTGGATGGCGGTTGGCGAGGCGGATGGCATCCCAGACATCAACACCCAAGGTTTCCGAGACCCGGGCGAGTTCGTTGGCAAAGGCAATGTTGACGTCGCGATAGGCGTTCTCCGCCAGCTTCACCAGTTCTGCCGTATGGGCCGTGGTCAAATGGCATTCGCCGGAAATGGCCAGGCCATAGAGCTGGGCTGTCCGTTGGGCGCAAGCCGGGCTCAGCCCCCCCACGACCCGGTCGTTTCCAACCAGTTCCAACAAGACCCGCCCGGGCAGGACGCGTTCGGGGCTGTGGGAAACCGAGACATCGGCCCCATCCGGGTCCATGTGGGGGAAAACCAGATCGCTGCGTCGTTCGGAAAGCCAGGTCGAGACCTTTTCCGTGGTGCCGACAGGCGAGGTCGATTCCACAACGACCAGATCACCGGCTTTCAGGTGCGGGGCAAGGGCATGGGTGGCGGCCTCGACAAAGGACAGGTCCGGCTTGTGTCCATCCGTAAAGGGCGTTGGAACCGCTATGATAAAGGCATCCGCCGCCTCGGGCTCGGTCGCTGCCGAGAGCTTGCCGGCGGAAACGGCGGCACTGACCATGATGTCCAGTTCCGGTTCGACGATATGAATCTCGCCCTTGTTGATGCGCGATACAGTCTCCGGATTGACATCGACGCCCAGCACATCCAGGCCCCGGCTGGCAAATACGGCGGCCGTCGGCAAGCCGACATAGCCCAGTCCCAGAACACAGACTTTGGAGAAAGGGCGTTTGGCGGTAGCGGCGGTCTTCGATGTCATGCGAGCAGGTCTTTCACAATGCGGTTTGCGGCCTTGCCGTCCCCATAGGGGTTGTGGGCGCGGGCCATGGCTTGATAGGCGGCGTCATCGGTCAGCAGGGCCCGGGCCTCTCGGACAATCTTCTCTGCGTCCGTGCCGACCAGCTTGACCGTGCCGGCCTCGACGGCTTCTGGCCGCTCCGTCACCTCTCGCATAACCAGCACCGGTTTGCCAAGGCTTGGAGCCTCTTCTTGTATGCCGCCCGAGTCCGTGATCAAAAGTTTCGCCCGGTCCATCAGGTAGATAAAAGGCGCGTAATCCAGGGGCTCTATCAGATGAACCCGTGGACAATCACCCAGCAGCCGATTGACCGGTTCGCGAACATTCGGGTTCAGGTGCACGGGGTAGACCACCTGGGCCTCGCAGGTCCGGGCGATTTCAGCCAGTGCCTTGCAGATGTTCTCGAAGCCCTCGCCGAAGTTCTCGCGGCGGTGACCGGTGACCAGAACCAATGGCAGGTCCGGGTCCAGCATGTCGAAGCGCGCCTCGAAGCTGCTCGTCAGTCCCTCATCCGCGCGCAAACGTTCCCGGGCCAGAAACAAGGCGTCAACCACGGTGTTCCCCGTAATCAGGATATGCTCGGGGGCGATCCCTTCGGCCCGCAGGTTCCGGCTTGCGCTTTCCGTCGGTGTCCAGTGGCGGGCAGCCAGACGATCGGCGATCAGGCGGTTCATCTCCTCGGGCCAAGGCTGTTCGATATCCCCGGTGCGCAGGCCCGCTTCCACATGGCCGACGGGGATGCGGGCATAAAACGCCGCCATCGCGGCGGCCAGTGCCGTCGTGGTGTCGCCGTGGACCAGCACATAGTCGGGCCGCCAGTCTTCGAACACGGGGCCCAACCCCTGCAACACCGCGCTGGTGATGTAGGCCAGGTCCTGGCCGGGCTTCATGATGTCGAGCGCGTAGTCCGGAACAATGCGGAAAAAATCCAGCACGCTTTGCAGCATCTCCCGGTGCTGCCCCGTGGTGCAGACCCTGGCCTCGATGGCGGGCTCGCTCGCCAGAGCCGCGACAACGGGTGCCATCTTGATGGCTTCAGGCCTCGTGCCGAAGATACTTAAGACGCGGAGCAAAAGCCGGTCCCCCAAATCCACCCTTCCCAAGCTTTCGCGATACCTGCCGGAAACCCGCTATCTTGGCAAGGGGGGACGGCCAAATTCGGACGAGATCAAAGGGTTAAGTTACCTGAAGGCTTTCGGAGAATCGTGACATGTGCTGAAATGTCGGCTCGAAAACGTGAAGTTGGCGCCTCTTTCAGGACGCGCGATGTTTAACGCCAATGAGAGGCTCCCCGACCATGCTGCAATATTTCGCCCGCTTCCCTTGGCGAAGGTCCGACCGTTTAGCATCAGCACTATTCGCATTCTTGGGTTTATCGCTGGGATTATTGGCCGCCAATACGGCCCAAGCGGTCGACATGATGTCTCATCGTGCGCTCTATTCGGTCAAGCTAGGCGAGACCAAGGGCACGGGCGGGCGATTTACCGGTGCCGAAGGGGCCATGTCGCTTCAGATCGAAAAGACCTGCGACGGCTGGATCATGGGCCAGAAGATGCAGATGCGGCTGGATACCGTGGTGGATGGCGAGTTCCAGCAGGATCTGAGTTTCACAGGCTGGGAATCGCTGGATTTCGATCAATACCGTTTTGTCTCGCGCAACCAGTTCAACGCCCAGGTGGACAAGTCCAACGGTCGGGCGGATCGCAAAAAAGCCGAGGCCAGCTTCAGTCAGCCTGAGGAAAAATCGCTGACCTTGCCGGAAAATACCCTGTTTCCCATCGGCCATACGCTCTGGTTGATCGAACAGGCGGAGGCTGGCAACCGCTTCGTCAATGCGACAGTGTTCGACGGCTCGGACGGTGGGCCGCCGCAAAAAGTCACCGCTTTCATCGCAAAAGCTGTAAATCCTGCCGACCATCGGGCGGGTCAGAAGGATTTGGGCGATCCTGTTGCCGCGACCGGTTGGCCGATCCGCCTGGCATTCTATCCTTTGGATGGGCGAAGCGCCGAACCGGAGTATGAGGTGGAACTGTTTCAACTCGCGAATGGGGCCGCTACGCGCATGCTATTGGATTATGAAGAATTTTCGATCATGTTGACTCTGGAAGAGATCGAAACAATTCCGCTGCCGGATTGCGGCTAAAGCGGTCGCGCGGCGGGTAGGGCGAGACAGATGGCCGGTGCAGACAATAGCCTGCTGAAACGACGAGGGATCAATGTGTTCCGCCCTTTGCTTTTGCTGGTCGGGTGTTTGCTGACCTTTGCCCTACCCTTGAAGGCCGGTGCGGCCCTGGCGTCCGACGTGCCTTTCGTCGGTCTGCAGGTGAAAGGCCTGGATGAGGCGACGGCCAAGGCTCTGAAACTACCCATGGGCGGCGGGGCCATGGTGTCCGATATTGCGCCGGACAGTCCCGGAATTCTGGCGGGTTTCCGTCGTGGTGATGTGTTTTTCACCATTAACGGGACGAAGATCGACAGCTACGACCTGCTGATCAAGACGGTAACCTCGTCGAAACCCGGGGACGAGTTATCGGTAACGGTCCTGAGGGCCGGCGAGGAAGTGCCTCTGAACCTGACCCTGATCCCAAAGCCCGGCCCTTGGCAGGCGCAGAAGCGCGCCATCGCGACCCTGCCGGCGATGGGGCTCACGCTGGCGGCGATCACACCGAAAATCCGCAAGGGGTTCAATCTCAGATGGTCCACCCGGGGGGTCTTGATCACCCTGGTCAACACGGCTGTCACCATGGGAAAGACGAACCGGGTCTTGAACCGGGGTGACGTGATCGTCCAGGTCAACCAGCAGGATGTCTGGAAGCCCCAGCAGGTGGTCGATGCCTATCAGGCTGCCAAGAAGGCGGGTCAGCCGAGCCTGATCGTGCTGCTCGAGCAGCCGACAGGCTTCCAGCTTGTCGCGGTGCCGATCCTCTAATCGCTTCCCGTTTTCAGCCCCGCTCTTCCGCAAGCCGGGCGCGTTCCCGAGCGATGGCCTCTTTCAAGGAGGCCTCGTCCAGAGCCCCCGGAATGATTTGATTGCCGATCACGAAGGCCGGCGTGCCGGTGATGTTCAGCTGTTCGGCCATGGCCCTGTTGGCGGCGAGGACCTTTTCGATCCGCTCGTCCTTCATGGCTTCCCCCAGCTTCCCGGCATCCAGTCCAACTTCACTCGCGATGGCCATGATCTTGTCTTCGGTGAGTTGCCCACGAGCGGTCATCAGGGCTTGGTGAAAGGCGGGGTAGAGATCCGGCTGCGAGAACCAGACAGCACTCGCCGCGCGAGACGCCACGACCGAGTCCGGGCCGAGGATGGGGAATTCCTTGTAGACTTTACGAACGTTCGGATCCGCGTCCAACACAGCCTGTACGGTGGGGAAGACCCTTTTGCAAAAGCCGCAGCGGTAATCGAAAAATTCTACGATGGTAACATCGCCGTCCGGATTGCCGCCTGTCGGTGCCAGAGGATCATCGTCCAGCGCCTGGCGCAGGCTCGCCAGGCTTTGGCGGGCGCGCTCTTGATCGGCGCGCTCCTCGCGCTCCCGGTAGGCCCGAATGGCGTCAATAACCACATCCGGGTTTTCTTTCAGGTAATCGCCGATCAGCGCTTCGATTTCTTGTTTCTGTTCCGCCGTCAGGCTGTCTGCGGCGGCCTGGCCGGACAGGGTGAAGCCCAAGCCGAACGAGAGTACGGCGGCAAAAAGAAGACGCTTCATCAATGATTCCTCTACTATGGTTCGCCCGAGGGGCTCCTTCAGGGGCGGATCATGCGGGTTGGGATGGGCTTCCGCAAGCGCCTCGCGGAATGTTGATCACAGAGCCCCAGCCCGAGCGAGCAAGGCAAAACCCGTCCATGTTCGAACCAACTGAGCCGAAAAACGCTCTACCGTGTGAGGTCGATGCCGACAAAATCGCCGTAGTGGCCCTGCTTATCGCCTTCGACACTGACGCCAAGGAAGCTTATGCGTACGGTGTTGATCGTCTTCTCCGGCCAGATGGCGCGGTGCAGGTCGGAAAGGTCCAACAACTCCGTGAACCAGCGCGACAGGTTCTCTCGCCCGCCCCGCACGGTGTAGTGCACCCGGTTAGGCGCACCCTCTACAGGCGTTACGGTGCCCCGTTGAAGGGCCGATGGGCCGAAGCTCAAGAACAGGACACGGTCGTGTGGCGGCAAGAGGGCCGGTCCCGCCTTGGCCGGATCAGCGCTTTGCACGGTCGAGACGACCAGGGGCGTGTTGGTGTCGCGGAACCCGATGGCAAGGCTCACCGCATGGTGCTCTTCCGGCTCCAGATCCGGCGCGATCAGCTTCCAGGAATAGGCCAGGAAGGGCGTTACACCCAGCGGCCGGTCCGCTTCCCGCACGGCGATGAAGGGTCGAACCCCGGCGATCGCGCGCATGGTCGGAATTCGCTCGACCTCGATCAATTGCAGGCCGAGACCTCCGCCGCCGGGGGCCAGCCCCCCCGGTTTCATGCCGCCCCTGGGGCCCAGATACCACCACTGCCCGGCCTCCAGTTCCGGAGAGAAGCCCGGAACGAAGGTGGCGGACGGGAAGTTCACCGGCTGCTTGACCGGCTCGGCGGATGAGCAAGCTGCCAACAAGAGCGCCATGGCCAATGCCGCCATGGGTGCCATCAGGCCTTTGAGCATCGTATTCGACATCAATCTTCCCCGCCCACCTACTGCTTCTCGCCTTCCCCGGCGGCATTCAGAATATCGCTGGCCTGAAGCCAACCACGGGAGCCTTGAGGCAGCAGTTGCTGCGCGCGGTTGGCGTGGAACTTGGCGTCTTCCAGTTTGCCGAGGATCAAGGCCTCCTCCCCGAGCGCCAGGGAACTTTCCCCCTGGTTTCCAAGACGGCCATGGGCAATGCCCAATTGGCGCCAAAGCAAAGTCCGGCGAGGTTCCTGGTCCAGGGCGATGCCGAGGTTTTCGATGGCAGTGGGCAGCAGGCTGTCGTCCCCGGTCTCGATCTGGACCCTGGCCAGGTCACCCAGGATCAGGGAATTGCGGGGCAGAAGGTCTGCGGCCCGCTGATAGGACGGCAGGGCCTCCCGGCCGCGTCCGGCCTCGAACAGAATTTGGCCACGCAGCTCGTGGAAATAGGGATCGTTGGGATGTTCGCTGATCAAACCATCCATCAGGGCCAGCGCCTGATCCACCTCGGACCGGCGATAGTGTGCGATGGCCCGGGCATAGCGGCTTTCCAGGCTTTGGTCGGTTTCCTTGTACCGGCGGAAGGTGATGACCGGGCTCTCGATAAAGGCGGCAAGCTTGGCCTTCATGCGATTGTGCCGCTCGACATAGCCTGGCGGGTGGGGGGCATCTGCGAAGGGCGAATTCTCGACTGCCGTCCGCAAGGTGGTGATCCGATCCGCCGTCAGGGGGTGGCTGCGCACATAGGGGTCCTGACGCTTCCGGCTGAGCAGTTCCTGACCCTCCAGGATCTCGAAGAACTCCAGCAGACCGCGGGGGCTTTGTTGAGTCGAGGTCAGGTAGCGGATGCCGGCCTGGTCGGCGGCGGCTTCCTGTGTACGGCTGTACTGCAGGAAATTCCGGGCAGCAGCCGTCTGGCTACCCATCAGGACGGCGGCGCCCACATCCGACTGGCCGCTGAGGACGGCAACGCCGCCCAGGATCGTACCGATGATTGACTGGGCCGACGCCCCGGCCAGGGCTTCCCTTGTGCGCGATAGGTGGCCGCCCGCGATGTGCCCCGTCTCGTGCGCAATGACCCCCAGGACCTGACCCGGGTGCTCGGTCCGCATCAGAAAGCCGGTATGGAAGAACATTCTCTGGCCGCCCGCGACGAAGGCATTGAGGCTTCGGTCCTTGACGATATAAATTTGAACGGATCGAGGATCGAGGCCAGCGGTCTGGAACAGCGGGGTCGAATAGTCGCGCAGGGTTTGTTCGACTTCGGCGTCCCGAATAAACGAACGTCGCTGTTGGGCTTCGGCCGGAAAGACTGTCAGAACAAGAAAGACGATGATAAAGACCGACAGCAATCCACCCCGGAAAAAGGTCCGGTTCGCCGAGAATAGGGATCTTGAGGAGGCTGCCATTACGCCCGTCCTTCGAAAATGCGCTCAACCCAAAGCTATGGGGGGCGCGCAGCAGCGTCAACGCTTGAGCCGCCGTTTCGCCCTGGCGGGTGCCGCTTTGCTGGGCCTGAGCGCCTGTGCCGGTGGTGATGTCGAGGAGGGCCGCGTCGGCTTTGTGGAAGGGTTTTTGGGCCTCGCTGTCGCAGAGGAACCGCGCGCAACCGTGATCGGGCGGGATGTCCTGTCCAGTGGGGGCACGGCGGCGGATGCGGCTGTTGCCATGGCCACGACCCTGACCGTCACGATGCCGGGAGCGGCCAGTCTTGGAGGCGGCGGGGCCTGTGTCATCCACGAACCGCCCCGAAGGATCCGGACCCAGCTGAAAAACTTCGACCTGGGAGAAGGTTCGGTCGCGAGCCTGATGTTCCTGGCCGATCAACCGGATCTTCCAGGTGGCATGCCGGCGGCCGTACCGGCGATGCCGCGCGGCCTGTTCGCCCTGCACGCCCGGTACGGAGCCCAGGCCTGGACCGGCTTGATCGGCGCGGCGGAAAACATGGCGCGCTTCGGTTCGCCCGTCTCGCGGGCCAGTCTGCGTCACCTGCAAGGGATGGCCGGCGTGATCCAGGCCGACCCCGAACTCGCCCGAATATTTTCTAGCCGATCCGGTCCCGGGCTTCCGAAAGAAGGCGAACGCCTGGTGCAGGTGGAATTGGCGACCCAGCTGGGCCGCCTGCGGACCCAGGGTGCCGGCGATTTTTACAGCGGCCAGGCCGCGCGGGCCCTGATCGAAGCCGCCCCGCAGGTCGGGGCGGAATTTGACCTGGCGACCATCAATGGATTCCAACCCCAGTGGGGAGAAACCCTGAAAGTCCAGGTGGGCAATCACGAAGCCCATTTTCCCGCCGGCCGCTTTATCGGTGGCGAAGTGGCAGCACGCCTGTTGGAGGGGCTGAAGCAGACCCAGGGGGCGGGCCTTGTTGATCTGGCGCGCCGAACCCTTCGGCAAACGTCGGGTATCACCGAACCATCGGCCACGGGCTTCACCGTGGTCGATCGCGACGGACTGGCCGTCGCCTGCACCCTGACCACCAACGGTTCATTCGGCGCGGGCCGGATGGTGCCGGGGCTGGGCTATGTGCTTGCAAGACCAGCGACCTCCGCCCGCGAAGCCGGGGCCGCACAGACGCCCTTCGTTGTTTTCAACGCCAACAACAACGGCTTCTACATGGCGGGGACAGGGGCCGATGGTGCTCTGGCTCCTGCGGTCCTGGCAGACACCATTCGCCGCGTCTTGGTCGGCGGGGAGGGCCTGAGAGAGGTCCTCAGCGCGGATCGCCCGACGCTTGCCGGGGCGGGAAGCGGCCTTGTTCATGGTATCGCCTGCCCGGATGGGCTGCCGCCCAACCACGAGACCTGCACGGCTTCGCCCGACCCCTTCGGGGCCGGCTTGGCTCTGCGTGGCGAAGAATAGATCATGACCGTGACCCGAAAACCTCTGAAGCGCTCCGAGAGGGGCGCGGTCCCCCCTTTTATCGTGATGGACGTGATGCGCGCCGCCAACGAAAGGGAGGCCGCAGGGGAGGATGTGCTGCACCTGGAGGTCGGTCAGCCCGCCACCCCGGCACCCAAGGGGGTGCGCGATGCCGTGCGGGACGTGTTGGAGCAGGATCGCCTTGGCTATACCGATGCCTTCGGTCTGCCCGCTTTCCGGTCAGCGACCGTCGGCCACTATCAATCCATGTATGGTCTGGATCTGCCGACGGACCGGATTGTCGCCACGACGGGCTCTTCCGGGGGCTTTGTCCTGGCCTTTCTGGCCTGTTTCGATCCCGGAGACCGCGTGGCCCTGGCCGCACCGGGCTACCCGGCCTATCGCAACATCTTGACCGCACTCGACATTACCGTGGTGGAAATTCCCGTTGGGCCGGAGACCAATTTTCAGCCAACGCCGGAGCTGATCGACCGGGTCGCCGGTCCGTTGGCAGGACTGATCGTCGCCAGCCCCTCGAACCCGACGGGCACGATGATCGGCGAGGCAGAGTTGAAGGCTCTGGTGGACTACTGTGCGGACCGGGGTGTGCGGATGATCTCGGACGAGATCTATCATGGCATTACCTATGGTCAGCCGGCTGTGAGTGCTGCGGCTTTTAGCGATGACGTCGTCGTGGTCAACAGCTTCTCGAAGTATTTCTCGATGACCGGTTGGCGGATCGGTTGGATGGTGCTCCCCGAAGACCTGTTGCGCTCTATCGAATGCCTGTCGCAGAACCTGTTCATCTCGCCGCCGACCTTGTCGCAGTATGCGGCCATGGCTGCCTTCGATTGCCGGGCGGAACTGGACGCGAACGTCGCCGCCTATGCCCGCAACCGGGAGGTCCTTCTGCGCGATCTGCCGAAGGCCGGCTTCGATAAGCTCGCCAGTGCGGACGGTGCCTTTTACATCTACGCCGATGTGGGGCACCTGACCAACGACAGCCCGGATTTCTGCAAGACCCTGTTGGCCGAGACAGGGGTTGCCATTACACCGGGGACAGACTTCGACCCCGGGCGCGGCAACCGCTTCGTCCGTTTCTCTTTTGCGGGCGCAACTGCGGCGATGGAAGAGGCCGCCCGGAGACTGATCGCCCGGGTCTGATCAACAGACCCGGGTTCTCAAAGGCAATCTATGATTTCTGGCAGCATTTTCTGCGCTTGCCTTACTCGGTCAGGCGACGCCACCAGCCACGCTTCGGTTCGGCCGGTTTAACCTCATCGATGGAAACAACCGTCGTCTTCGCGGCCTCCGGGTTCACCGCCGGTTCGGGATCGGCGGCCTCTTCGACGACAGGAGCCTCGGCTGCAACAGTCTCCATCACGGGGCCTTCTGCCATGGGTTCGCTGGCCGGTTCAGGCGCGGCTGATACCTCGATAGGTTCCGCAACTGGAGCCTCCTCAACTGGCGTTTCCGCAGCCGGTGCCTCCTCTGTTGCGGTCTCTTCGGCCTTCTTTCGCCGGGGCGAGCGGCGTTTGGCGGGGGCCTTTTTGGGCTTTTCTTCCGCTGCTTCAGTCTCGACCGTATCCCCTGTGGCTTCCCCTTCGGCCTCGGTCTTCGGGGCAGCCTTGCGGCGGGTGCGGCGGCGTTTCGGCTTTTCCTCTTCCGCCAAATCGGTGTCGGCCTGTGCGGCGTCTACCTGTGCGGCGTCTACCAGTGCGGCATCGACTTGTGCGGCGTCGGCCACCTCTGTACCCGGCTGTGCGATATCCAAGGCGGCTTCCCCATCCGGGGTGTCTTCCGTTACCTGGATCGGGATTTCTATCACGACGGACTCAGTGCCCACTTCGGAGGGCGTGACCGAAGCATCTCCTTCCTCGGCATAAGCGGTATCGGAACCTTCCGCAGTGGCCTCGGCGTTGCTGTCAGCCTCTTCCGGGCCGCCACGACGCCGACGGCGTCCGCCGCGCCGTCCGCGACGGCGGCGTTTGCGCGGGGCATCTTGTTCGTCGTCCCCATTGTCGTCGGCGGTGATAACCGGGGCTTCGTCTTCGCCCTCGGCAGCCTCATCCTGATCGGTGTCCGTCGTGGTCTCGGGTTGGGTCTCCGCCTCATCCCGGCGACCCCGCCGACGGCGGCGACGGCGGCGCTTGCCGCGTTCCTCTTCGCTGCCTTCGGATGCCTCGGTCTCAACCGAAATAGTCTGTTCCGGTAGTTCTTCCGGGGCTTCCTCGCCATCCACAGCGATGCGGCCCTGGAGCCGTTCCATCCGATGGTTCGGCGCGATCAACTTGTCGTCAGCGCGGAACATGACCGAGAAACTGTAGCGCTCTTCAATCCGGGCCAAGGCATCGCGCTTTTGGTTCAAGATATAGAGCGCGATGTCGTTGGCCACATGGACGGCAATGGCGCTGGCCCGACGGCGAATGCCCTCTTCCTCAACCGCACGCAGCACGGTCAGGGCGGAGGATTCGACGGAGCGCAGTTGTCCGGTGCCGTCACAATGGGGGCAGGGGCTTGAACTGGTCTCAAGCAGGCTGGGGCGCAGGCGCTGTCGGGACAGTTCCAGCAGGCCGAAGGCACTGATTCGGCCGATCTGAATGCGCGCCCGGTCTGAACGCATGGCGTCCTTCATCCGACGCTCGACGGCGGTCTGGTTGCGGTGGACCTCCATGTCGATGAAATCGATGACGATCAGCCCGGCCAGATCGCGAAGACGCAATTGGCGCGCGATTTCTTCCGCCGCCTCCAGGTTGGTTTTCAGCGCGGTCTCTTCGATGTTTCGTTCCCGCGTCGCACGGCCCGAGTTGACATCGATGGAAACCAAAGCTTCCGTCGGGTTGATGACGATGTAACCGCCGGACCGCAACTGGACGGTCGGGCTGTGCATGGCGTCCAACTGGCTTTCCACCTGATAGCGGTAGAACAGCGGCATCTGGTTGTCTTTGTAGGGCTGGACCTTCTTGGCGTGGCTCGGGATCAGCAGTTTCATGAAGTCCTTGGCCAGCCGGTAGCCGGAATCGCCTTCGACGATGACTTCCTCGATGGAACTGTCATAGAGGTCCCGAATGGCCCGCCGGACCAGATTGGCTTCCTCGTGCACCAGACAGGGGGCGGTGCTGGAGAGCGTCGTCTCCCGGATTTGGTCCCAGAGCCTGAGCAGATAGTCGTTGTCGCGCCGGATCTCGGCCTTGGAACGCTGAGAGCCTGCCGTGCGGACGATGACAGCCATGCCATCCGGCACGGAAAGCTCGGCCACAATGCTTTTCAGGCGTTTGCGGTCGGCCCCGGAAGAAATCTTGCGGCTGATGCCACCGCCGCGCGCCGTATTGGGCATGAGCACGCAATACCGACCGGCCAGAGAGATATAGGTGGTCAGCGCAGCGCCCTTGTTGCCGCGTTCTTCTTTGACAACCTGGATCAACAGAATCTGGCGGCGCTTGATGACTTCCTGGATCTTGTAGCGCCGGTGAAGCGGGACAGGGCGGCGCGCCTGGACGTCTTCGGAGTCGTCTCCGCCGACGGTCTCGACCGGCTTATCGCCATCGCCTTGTTCATCGTCGTCGTCGTCATCCTGGTTGCCGTCGTCGTGTTCGGCCATCAGGGCTTCACGGTCGGCGACCGGGATCTGGTAGTAGTCGGGGTGAATCTCGTTGAAGGCCAAAAAGCCGTGGCGATTGCCGCCGTACTCGACAAAAGCCGCCTGCAGGGACGGTTCGACCCTGGTGACTTTTGCCAGATAAATGTTGCCTTTCAGCTGTTTGCGGGCTTCCGCCTCGACGTCAAATTCTTCCAGGCGGTTTCCGTTTAACACCACAACCCGGGTTTCTTCCGGGTGCGTGGCGTCGATAAGCATCCTCTTCGTAGCCATAAACGCTCGAACTCCAATGGGCGAACGGCGCGCGCCTTCGGCCCGGCCCGCGACCCTTGTTCGAGTCGAGAGCGGGTGATCGGCGCGGACGCGCGTTTGCGTGTGAGAGGCCGGCCCGCCGCCCATCCCGCACCCGACAGCAGGCCGGCAAGGCCTTCCTGTCCCGGGTATTTTGGCGATGGAGGTTGAGAACCGGCATAAATGACATCCTGTATAGGTCAGGGTCGATGATCGTCTTGATGTCCGGCAACCGGGCGGATCGCCTGCTGCCGGGGGTGCCGCGCCTGATAAAAAGCATCACGCGCAAGCAGAACTGGTCTGTCCGGATAGAGGCCCGGTACCTATTCCGATCCAATCCCTCTCCTCATCGCCGAAGGCTCTTAGGCCTTGGATTGTCGCCGAGAGACCTGGATTATCGCCGAGAGTCAGAGGGATAAACGACATCGGATGAAATCACCATAACGCCCGGATAAGACTTCGACAATCGCGTTCTTTGGTCGTAGGAAAAGGCGGTGCCGGGGGAAAAGCCGTTGCCGGGCTTAATCCTTGTTTAAGTGGCGTTTGGATAAAGTGTCCCATGAAAGAATTGTGAGGGAAGTACGGTAACGCGTTCGGGGGCAACAACGGCTTTGGCGTTGCCCGAGGGTGCAAGAGCGCCGTATATTTTGCGGGCTTACAGGGAAATTAAGACAAAATGTTGGCAGCGCGCGTCACCAGTGCGAAATTGGACCGGGCGAAATCGGGCCGGAATTTGATGATCTCCCACCGGATCGTTGCCGCCTTCTGCGTGCTGTTTGCAGGTTTTCTGGCGTTTCAGCCCGGCGCGGCTCGGGCGGAACGGGCAGTCATCACGGAGCTTCGGGCGGCTGTTCACGACGACCGGACCCGGCTTGTCCTGGAACTCAGCCATGAAATTCAGGCCCAGATCTTCACCCTGACAGATCCTGCCCGCGTGGTCATTGATCTGCCGGAAGTCGGTTGGCGTCTGCCGCCGCGCGCGCTTCCTGCGGAAACCGGGCTTCTGAAGCGCCTGCGCTATGGGCTTTTCAAGCCGGGCGTCACCCGGCTCGTGGTTGATGCCGGCGAGCCGGTTTCGGTTCGCGATGCGTTTCAGTTGAAAGGCGTCGAGGGCAAGGGGACGAGGTTGGTCATCGATATGGCCGGTACGTCTGAGGCCAAAGCGGCAGCCCTGCGCGGGAAACGCCAGCGTGTTGCAGGAATCAGCGATGAGACCATTGATCGGACAGACCCGCCGGTCCTGACGGCTGCTGCACCGCCGGTTCAGGCCGCCATGGCACCTCAGATTTCGCGCTTCGGCCTTCCGCCGCTCAAACCGGCTGCTTTTGTGGCACCCAGGCAGTCGAGGGCCCGGGGCCGTCTGATCGTAATCGATCCCGGCCACGGCGGTGTGGATCCCGGAGCCATTGCCCCGAGTGGGATTTACGAAAAACACATCGCGCTGGCGTTTTCGCGGGAATTGCGCAATCAGCTGGAGGCTGCCGGCTACCGGGTCAAACTCACCCGGGATCGGGATATCTTTATCCGCCTGCGCGACCGGGTGACCTTCGCCCGCGAAGCCGAGGCGGACCTGTTCATTTCGGTCCACGCCGATTCCATCAAGCGCCGCGATGTCAGGGGACTGGCGGTCTATACGCTTTCCGAGAAGGCTTCTGATGATGAGGCGGCGGCATTGGCCGAGAAGGAAAACAAGTCTGACCTGATCGCCGGAATCAACCTCGAGAATGAATCCGATGATGTGGCCAATATCCTGATCGATTTGGCTCAACGCGAAACCATGAACGAATCCTCGCGCTTCGCAGAACTCCTGGTTGGCAAACTGAAGCGGCGGACCAAGGTCCTGAAAAACAGCCATCGCTTTGCGGGCTTCCGGGTGTTGAAAGCGCCTGACGTGCCGAGCGTGCTTTTGGAGCTCGGGTTCCTGTCCAACCGACAGGATGAAAAGGCGCTGAAGACCAAAAGCTATCGCCGCAAGCTGGCGACGGCGACCGTCGAAGGGGTCGAAGCCTTCTTCAACCGGACTGAGAGCGCTTCCTGGCCCTAAGGCTTCCTGGCTCTAAGATGGTCCAGGTCTGCCGGTTCGTCATACTTTTGCCAGCTTCGGGTTTTATCCACGGAAACATTGTCTGGAAATCGTTTTCCTGCGGGATTTGGTCATGCGTCGAGGGGCGCTGCGGCCTATACTGAGGAAAGCGACAGTCGCCATGTCTGATTCTTCCCAAACCGGTCTTTTCGCCGCTGTGGGGGCATCGTCTGTTTTTCCGCAGGATCGTGAAGGGCTTCCATGCGCGTTTTGAAAGTATTGCTTGGGCTGGTTTTGTTTGGGGTCACCTGTACCTTGGTGGCTGCAGGCGGTGTTTTTTATGCCTTTCACCATTTTGGCCAGGATCTGCCGGACTATACGGAGTTGGCCTCCTACGAGCCAAAGGTAACCACCCGTGTCCATGCGGGTGACGGTCGCCTGCTCGCAGAATTCGCCGTCGAAAAGCGCATCTTCGTCCCGGTGGAAGCAATCCCGCAGCAGGTGATCAACGCTTTCCTCTCTGCGGAAGACAAGGCCTTTTACGAACACCCTGGCGTAAACGTGATGAGCATCGCCCGGGCCATGGTCACGAACGTTCAGAACATCGGCAAGGGACGCCGGTTGATCGGGGCATCGACGATCACTCAGCAGGTGGCGAAGAACTTCCTGCTGACCAACGAGGTTTCCTGGCGGCGCAAGATCAAGGAGGCCATCCTGGCACTCCGGATCGAACGGGCCTACACCAAGGCCCATATTCTGGAGCTTTATCTGAACGAGATCTATCTGGGCGGCGGGGCCTATGGCGCAGCAGCAGCTTCGTTGAACTACTTCAACAAGTCGTTGGACGAGATAACCATTTCAGAGGCCGCCTACCTGGCTGCCCTGCCAAAGGCACCGAACAACTATCACCCGGTCCGGCGCTACGACGCGGCGGTCGCCCGGCGCAATTGGGTGATCGGTCGTATGCAGGAAGATGGGCACATCACGGCGGAAGAAGCCGAAGAAGCCCAGGCCCAGCCGTTGCAGACCTATGATCGCGACGAGGAAGACTTCGTCACCGCCGAATACTTTGCAGAGGAGGTCCGCCGCGAGATCGCCGCCGCGTTCGGAGAGGCATCCCTTTATCAGGGCGGGCTTTCTGTCCGAACGACGGTGCAGCCCCGGTTGCAGGCCTATGCTGACGAGGCACTGCGCAGCGGCCTGATCGCTTATGACCGGCGTCATGGTTTTCGCGGGCCGGTCAGCAAGCTGGAGTCCATGTCAGGCTGGCGCATCGGTCTGGCCAGTGTGGAGGTACCCAAGGGCTCGGAAGCCTGGGAGTTGGCCGTTGTGATCGAAGTGACCGGAAAGGCGGCCCGAATCGGGTTCGCGGATGAGACGGCACCGATCGGGGTGATCCCGCTTGAAGAGCTCGAATGGGCCAAGGAGCCCCGTAAGGGCCAAAAGGTCGGCCCGGCCCCCAAACGTGCCGATCAGGTATTGTCGGTCGGCGATGTGATCCTGGTCGAAGCCCTGCCCGTCGAAGAAGGAAAGGAACCGCCTGCGGTGCCAGTCTACGGCCTGCGTCAGTTGCCGGAAATCGATGGGGCCCTGGTCGCGATGGATCCACACACGGGCCGTGTCCTGGCCATGAGCGGAGGCTTTTCGTTTCAACGGAGCCAGTTCAACCGCGCGGTCCAGGCTCAACGGCAACCCGGTTCTTCGTTCAAGCCCTTTGTTTATCTGGCCGCCCTTGACGAGGGCATGACGCCGACAACGATCGTCCATGACGAACCTTTCGTCATCGACCAGGGGCCGGGGCTTCCGAAGTGGCGTCCGGCGAACTATTCGGATCGGTTTTACGGGGCTTCAACGATGCGCCTTGGGATCGAGAAATCCCGAAACCTGATGACGGTCCGTATCGCCCAGAAGATCGGGATGGAAAGGGTGGCGGATGTGGCGAGGCGCTTCGGCATTGACGACAACCTGCAGCCAACGCTCGCCATGTCCCTGGGCGCGGGCGAGACGACCCTGTTGAAGATGACCACGGCCTATGCCCAGTTGGTCAACGGCGGGCGAAAGGTGACGCCGACCTTTATCGACCGTGTCCAGGACCGCACGGGGCGAACGGTCTATCGTCACGACGAGCGAGTCTGTGGCGGCTGCAATGCGCAGAGCTGGGAAGGTCAGGCGGTGCCTGCCATCCCGGACAACCGGCCACAGGTGGGTGATCCTGCCAGTATCTATCAGATCGTCTCCATGCTGGAAGGGGTTGTCCAGCGCGGAACGGGGCGGCGGATCGCCAAGGTCGGCAAGCCGCTTGCGGGGAAAACCGGAACGACGAACCGTTCCCAGGACACCTGGTTTGTGGGGTTCTCCCCCGATCTGGCCGTGGGGGTCTTTATCGGCTTCGACACGCCGAAAGGCCTGGGTCCGAAGGAAACCGGGTCTTCTGTTCCGGCACCGGTCTTCCGGGATTTCATGGCAAAGGCCTTGGCGGACCAACCGGGTATTCCCTTCCGCGTGCCGCCGGGGATCAGGCTGGTTCGTGTTGATGCCAAGACAGGCCGTCCGGCTCTGCCCGGCGACAACAATGTGATCCTGGAAGCCTTCCGCCCCGGAAACCAGCCGACCGATCAGAACGTGGTCGAAGGAATCGGCAGTTTCGGGGGGCAGGTCCAGGAAGGCTGGGCCGGAAACGCCGTGGAAACACCGGCCTTACAGGGCACCGGCGGTCTTTATTGAGGTTTCGGACGCCCATCTGATGGGTTGATCCAAAACGATCTAAGAGCCTCTTTTGAAAGGCTCAAAACCACCATTCCGGAAATTTTGTTGCGGTGCACAAAAACATGTTGCACCGCAGGAAAAAGCGCGTATATTAGCCCTCGTACCGCAGTGCAGCATCGCAGACGCACAAAGCTTCTGGGTGATGCAGGGCGGATACAAGCCGGGCGAGGCCGCTCCGGCTCGACCCAGCACTGTTCGCCACTCTCGGGAACTCAATTGGAGAATTCAAATGACTGCTCAACCTTTCGCTTACGATCCGTCCAAAGCCATCGCCGACGCTCAGGCTTTCTTTGCCAACGCCAAAGAGCAAATGGAAACCGTTTTCGCCTCCGCTGGTGACAACTTCGGTAAGAACATCGAAGAAAACGTCGCCAAGGTTCAGGCTCAGGTCGAAAAAGCCGGCCAAGACGCCTTCAAGAAATACGGCGAAATCGAAGCTTTCGGCAAAGACAACGTCAACGCTGTTGTGACCTCCGGCAGTGTCGTTGCCAAGTCGGCCGAAGACATCAACAAAGTGCTGGTGAGCGCCGCCGAAGCCAACTTCAAGGCTGGCCTGGGTGCTGCTAAGAGCCTCGCCAAGTGCAAAACCATCGTTGAAGTCCTCGAACTGCAAACCGGTCTCGCTCAGGACGCTTTCAAGAAGTCCCTGGCCGACGCCAACAAGATCCAGGACATCGCCGTCAAGGCCGCCAACAAAGCTGCTGAGCCGATCCAGGCTCGCGCCGAAGTGGCCATGAAGGAAGTTGCGAAGCCGGTTGCCGCCTAATCTCGGTACCTGCTAGCCGCCCGGGATTTCTCGGGTGACAAGATCAAGGCTCGGAGCCTCGGCTCCGGGCCTTTTTCTTTGTGCGGGCCTTTACGCACGTCCGCGCCAAGGCTAAACGAAAGCCTCGTAACCATTCGAACGTTGGGGCACCGATGAAGGCCGAAACCGAACAATCCATTCAAGCCATCAAGCAGTCGCTGGAACTGCTGAGGAGGCATCTTTGACTACGACCAGGCCACCCTTCGCCTGGAAGAGCTGAACGCGCTCGCCGAGGACCCGAACCTCTGGGACGATGCCGCGAAGGCTCAAAGCCTGATGCGCGAGCGCACCCAGCTGGACAACGGCATCAAATCCATCGACAGGATTGAACAAGACCTTGCCGATAACGCCGAGCTGATCGAGCTGGGCGAGATGGAAGGCGACGAGGAGGTCATCGCCGAGGCCGAAGCCGCCTTGAGCGCGCTCCAGGAGGAGGCCGCCAAGGCCGAACTGGAGACGCTGCTGTCCGGGGAGGCTGATGGCTCGGACTGCTACATCGAAGTCCACGCCGGTGCCGGCGGGACCGAGGCCCAGGACTGGTGCGAGATGTTGACCCGCATGTACTGCCGCTGGGCCGAACAGCACGGCTACAAGCTCAGTTGGATGGAAGAGAGTGCCGGTGAAGAGGCCGGGCTCAAATCCGCCACGATCCAGGTTCAGGGCACCAACGCCTACGGCTGGCTGAAGAACGAAAGCGGTGTCCACCGGCTGGTGCGGATTTCGCCCTATGATTCGTCCGCGCGCCGTCACACCAGCTTCGCTTCTCTCTGGGTCTATCCGGTGATCGACGACACGATTGAGGTCGAATACCAGGAAAAAGATCTGCGCATTGACACCTATCGGGCCTCAGGTGCCGGTGGTCAGCACGTCAACAAGACCGATAGCGCCATCCGGATTACTCACTTGCCCACCGGCATCGTCGTGCAATGTCAGAACGACCGCTCCCAGCACAAGAACCGCGCGGAAGCCTACAAGATGCTGAAAGCGCGCCTCTACGAGTTGGAACTGCAAAAGCGCGAACAGGAAGCCCAGGCTTTGCAGGAAGCCAAGACGGAAATCGGCTGGGGCAACCAGATCCGCTCTTACGTCTTGCAGCCCTACCAAATGGTCAAAGACCTGCGCACCGGCGTTGAGACCTCCAACACCGGCGCTGTGCTCGACGGCGACCTGGACGACTTCATGGCCGCCGCCCTAGCGCATCGGGTTCAGGGCAAAGAAGAGGGCGCTTGAATAAGGCTCCCCTTCCGGCCCCTACTGCAGCAGGAATTCCTTGAACAACACGCTGTCGGCCCGTTGCGGGGCGAGCGCGCTGTTGACGATGGTCAAGACGTCGGCGCGGAGTTTATCGGCGCCTGCCTTGCCGACCAGTTCTTCGCGTTCCGTATCGCGCAGGTGAGCTTGGACCGTATCCATCAAGACCGGCTCAACCTCTTTGGCGCGGTTGATGCCTTCTTGGCCCAGCACGGTAAGGACCATCGTGATCTTCAGATAGGGCGCGCGGCAGCGTCCGGTCTTCAGATCCACCAGCATACCCGGTAATTCGTGGAAAACGGGAATGGCGACTTCGGCTTTTGGCTGGTCGTCGTCGCTGTCGCCGCCGAGGAACATCATGACGCCGGCGCCGATGCCGCCCAGCAGCACCAGACCGACGACTCCGAAGATAATCAGCTTGAGTTTTCCGCCTTTCTTCGCCGGCGCGCCCTCTTCGTCCTCATCGTCGTCGAAGTCATCGTCTTCGTGCAGGTCGTCGTCAGCCATGGAACCCTCTTCCCGCCGGGCGGACCCGGTCTCCCGCTTCTCAGAATGTGCTAACCCAACCCGAGCCTATTGAAGCAATCAGGCCCGGAATTAGCAACCACCGGAGGCCCTTTGATCGCATAGGGAAGCCGTTTTGGTGCCGCTCCGTAACAGGCCGTTCCAGAGCGCGAGAGGGGGTGAAGGCGATCAAGCGTAATAGGCTTCAGCCATGCCAGTGGCTGCCCGAGCGGCATTGTTGAACGGGGGTTTCAGGCTGCCGTTGAACCGATCCGCCAAAAGGGTTTTGTAGGTTGGCACGGCCTCCAGCCCTCGTTTCTGCGCCTCTCGCTCAAACCATCGAACGCCGGCGGCCACATGATCGATCTCTTCCTTTGCTATCAGGTCCATGATGCGGGCCGTTTCCGTGTCGCCGTTGGCGGTCAGGCGGGTAACGGCGGCGGGGGCCGTATCGAGACCTCGGGCCTCCAGCGTCATTGGCACCAGGGCAAGTCGGGCCAGCAGGTCATCTGCCGTGTTTTCTGCGGCCTCCCATAACCCGTCGTGGGCGGGGAGGGCACCGTAGTAGGAGCCGAGGGCGCGCAGCCGCTGCTCCAACAGATCGAAATGACGGGCCTCGTCATCGGCGACCGAAACCCAATCATCCAGAAAGGCCTTTGGCATCTCAGCCCCGAACCGCAGCGCCACATCCCAGGCGAGATCGATGGCGTTCAGTTCGATATGGGCGATGGCATGAATGAAGGCGATCCGCCCTTTGAGGCCGGACTTCGTCCGCTTTGGCATGTCGCGCGGAAAACGAAGCTCCGGGCTATCCGGGCGGGCGGGGCGGTCGGGCAGGGGGAGTGCGTGCCCAAGGGCTAAGGTGCCGCTACCCCATGCGGAGGCGGCTTCCCGGGTCCGGCGGACCTTTTCATCCGGTGAGGCGGCCTTCAGGACGCCCAAGCCCAGTTCGAAAAGGCTCATCAGGTGATGTTGAACCGCTCGAAGGCGTGGGCCAGATCGTCACCGAAGGACTTGCCCTTGGTCAGCAGGGCCGCGCGGGGCGGCAGGTTGGTCAGTGACGGGTGGCCAAGCTTGTAGGAGGTCAGAAGCCCGAAGGGAATCTGCGCAGTCGGTGGCATGGCCGAGAAGGCGCAGGCCAGGTCGACGCCGGTCACGGCCCCCAGTTCCTGGCTCGAAATGATCATGTTGGGCTTCAGCCTGATCGCGAGTTCAAAGGCATCGAAGGGATTGCGGGCATTGGTCGAGCGATAGCCACAGGCGGCCAGTTCTGCTTCGACAATCTGCACCATGGCCTTTTCCGGCAACACCAGGAGCACCATGACTTCCTGTTGCGTCAGGTCGCCGAAGGCCGACAGGTCGATCTTTACAGGCGGGGCTGCGGGTGTCGCAGCGGGGGCGGCGGGCTTGCCGGCAGGGGGGGCTTTGCGCTTTTGCGGCAGGGTCCGCACCAGACCGGCGCAGGCATCGTGGGAGCGGGGATCAACCTCGCCCTCAAGGACCGAATTGGCCCGATCGACGAAAATCTGCAGATCGTCAAACTGGCTGTCGGTCAATTCACCTGAGTTGCCGATGTAGTCTGCCATGGCCTCGATGACCGTATTCAGCGCCGGCAGCGCCACGCCGCGACCCTGGGCGCGCAGGTTGACCACGACGCGGCGCATCTGTTCGGTGGCTTCCGTACTCGGGATCTCGCCGGATTTCAGGTTGCCGATCAGGACGTCCAGGTTGCCCATGGTGTCGCGGCATTCATCAAGGAACTCGTCTTCGATCTGGCGATCGACTTCCTCTGCGCTGGGCATGAACGTGGACATGGTGTGGCGTCTCCCCCGATAAAGCTCACTCTAAAGTCACAAATGTTCGTCTAGCTTAGCGTGCAAGACGCCGCCGACAAGCCCCGTTACGGAAAGCTACAGGGATTTCGCCTCCGCCAGCACGGCTTCGGCATGGCCGTTGACCTTAACCTTGCGCCAGATGGTCTTTACCTCGCCACCGTCGATCAGGAAGGTCGAACGCTCGATGCCCATGTATTTCCTGCCGTACATAGATTTTTCGACCCAGACGCCAAAGGCCTCGCAAAGGGTGCCTTCCTCGTCCGAAATCAGGGTGAAGGGCAGGTCGTACTTGGCTTTGAATTTGTCGTGCTTGGCAGGTTTGTCCTTGGAGACCCCATAGATTTCCACCCCGGCGGCCTCGAAATCGGCAAGGGAATCCCGAAAAGCCTGCGCTTCTTTGGTGCATCCCGGGGTGTCATCCTTCGGGTAAAAGTACAGGACGACTTTCTTTCCCTTCAGGTCAGCGTCGCTGACGCGGCCTTCGCTGTCGGTCGGCAGGTCGAAAGAGGGGATGGTATCACCAATCTCCAGGGTCATGAGGGTCTCCATTTACATCGTGATGGGCTTGCGCAGGACGCGCGTCGTGGCGGGGCAATCCGGTTTCGGCAACTTTGCAGCCGGTTCCAGGATCAGGGCGTCCAACGTTCGCTGGACGTCGGCAGCCGTGCCCGTGATTTTGTCCTTGAGGTCAAGATAATCAACCACGCCAGCGGCCTTGGCCAGCCTTGCTTTCAGTGATTGCGGTAAATCCTCGTCGCTTTCGATCGGTGTGCTCGGCAGGGCCAGGCGGATCAGACCTTGAAGGTCCCGCCATAGTCGCTGGGCCGCGATCAGGCGTTCCGCGCAATCCGCCTCGATCAATCGGGCCTCGGCCAGGCGCGCAAAGGCCGTTGCGCTATCGGTCGCCAGCACCCCGGGGTGGGCCGAGGCATGGCGGAGCTGCAGATATTGGGCAATGAAATCCAGGTCCATCATGCCCCCGTTCAGGGTCTTGATCCGCCAGAGCGAGGAGGTGCCCTTTTCATCGCGCACCCGGCTGCGCATATGGGCGACGTCGGCCAGCAGCTTGTCGGGATCCCTCTTGGCCGTTAACACGGCCCTGATTTCGCGCGCGACATGATCCTGCAGGCCCCTGGGTCCGGCGATCAAGCGGGCTCTCGTCAGTGCCATATGTTCCCAGGTCCAGGCCTCGTCCCGTTGGTATTGGACAAAGCTTTCCAGGCGTGACGCGATCGGTCCCTTCTGACCGCTGGGGCGCAGGCGCATGTCAAGTTCGTAGAGTTCGCCCTCGGCGGTCGGTGCGGTCACGGCCCCGATCAGCCGTTGAGAAAGGCGCTGGAAGTAGACCGTCGGCGGTAAGGGCTTTTCGCCATCGGAAAACTCCGCATTCTCGGGCACGCCGTAGATGAACACCAGATCGAGATCGCTCTCGTGGGTCATCTCCCGCGATCCCATCTTGCCGTAGGCGACCACGGCCAGACCCGACGCCTCGAAGCTGCCATGTTTGGCCTCGAAATCTCGGGCGACAAAGGGAACAAGACCGTTCAGGCTGGCCTCCGCTATGTCGGACAGGGCGATACCGGCCTCATCAACATTGATCCAATCGCGCAGTCGCTTGACGCCGATCTGAAAGCGCCGGTCGTGGCTCCAGCGACGGGTGAGGTCCAGGGCCTCCTCCGTTGCCGTGGCCTGGGAAAGAAGATGAGACAGGTCCGCCTGCTTCGAGGCCAGGTCGGGAGACGGATTCATGAAATCCGGTGCCAGGACGCCATCTAGGATCGCCGGACGATGGCTCAGATGAACGGCGAGCCTCGGCGCGCCTCCCATGATTTCGGCCAGCAGAGCCAGGAGTTGCGGATTGGTTTGGAACATCGAGAACAGTTGAACGCCGGCGGGCAGGGCCTTCAGGAAGGCATCGAACCGGATCAGGGCATCATCGGGCTGCGGCGTTTCCGCCAGGGCCGAGAGCACGGCGGGCATCAACTCGGTCAAGAGCTGTCGCGCCCGCTGACTGGTGGTAGCCCGATAGCGCCCATGGTGCCAACCGCGCACGATGGCGTCGACCCGGGCAGAGTCTTCAAATCCCATCGCTTCGAGATTCTTCAAGGTATCGGGATCGCTGTCGGTGCCGGTAAAGGCCAGATTGCCACCTGCGCCTTCCAGATTGGCCCCCAGGTCGGGTTCGTCTTCAAACAGGTTGCCGTAATGGGCTTCGACCCGGTGCAGGCAGGCCAGCATGTCCAGGCTGAAATCCTCCAAGGCCCGATAGCCCAGAAAACAAGCGAGGTGGGCCAGGCCTTCCTTGTCATCAGGCAGGGTCTGGGTCTGTTCGTCGTTGATCATCTGCAGGCGGTGCTCGACCCAACGCAGGAATCGGTAATCCGCGATCAGATCATCGCGCACGGCTGCCGCCAGATGACCGGCATCCACCAGAGCGCTGAGCGCGGCCTCTGTGCCCGGTCGCCGGAGCGAGATGTCCCGCCCGCCCCAGATCAACTGTTGGGTCTGGGCAAAGAATTCGATCTCGCGGATGCCGCCCCGACCGAGCTTGATGTTGTGACCATCCAGCCGAACCGTGCCGCCGCCCTTGTGGGCATGGATCTGCCGCTTGATCGATTGCACATCCCGAATAGCATGAAAATCCAGGCTTTTGCGCCAGACAAAGGGGCGGAGCCGACCCAGAAATTCGGCTGCCGCCTGACCGTCCCCGGCAATGGCTCTGGCCTTGATCATGGCCGCCCGTTCCCAGTTCTGGCCGGTGCTTTCGTAGTAGGTCTCGGCGGCCAGGACCGAAAGGGCCGGCGGTGTCGAACCGGGATCCGGACGGAGCCGCAGGTCGGTGCGCCAGACGTAGCCATCGACGGTGCGCTCTCCCAGCAACTTGGCCATACCCCGTGCGAGGCGGGTGAAATGGGTTTGCAGGTTGCCGGGATTGTCGGTTTCGATCCGATCCGGGTCGAACAGGATGATCAAATCGATATCGCTGGAATAGTTGAGTTCCCGCGCGCCCAGCTTGCCCATGCCCAGAACCACCAGGCCCGATCCTCGCTCCGGCGCCGTTTCCGGTTCCGGCAGGGTCAATGCGCCTTTTTCGTGAAGCGCTTTCAGCAAGAATCCGGCTGCCAATGCCACCGTGCGGTCTGCCAGGTCCGACAAGGCCTGAGTCACACGGGCGAGATCAAAATGACTGGTGATATCTCCGACAGCGATGGCCAGAGCTGCGCGGCGTTTGGCGATCCGAAGACGTCGGGCCAATTCGGCCTCTGATTCGGCGGGGCCGACAGGTGCCAAAAACTCGCCATAAACCTGGTGTAGTCCCTGATCCGGTCCATCCTCCATCAGGGTCGTCATGAAGTCTTGTTCGCGTATCGCCAGTCGGCCCAGATAGGGACTGTTCCCCGCAAGGCAGGTCAAAAGTGCGCGGGCTCCATCTTCGCCCGGCGCAAGGACGGCAGCCTTTGCACCCGAATCCTTGTGTTCGCTCGCCTTTTCAGTCCAATCGTCAAGTCCGACCTTTGCTTGATTCTCGGACCAAGGGGCGGGTACAAGATTACTAACGGCTGCGAAACGAAATCGTGTCATGGTCGTTTGATGTACGTCGTTCGATGTACAAGGCTCAAGGTGTTTCAACATAGGGCACGCCGACAGGATGTGCCCGCCTGTGTTATTGGACCAGCCTGCGGTCACCGGCGCATTTGCGCAAGAAAGGAAAGCGCTTGAGCGCGACTGACGTAGAAGAAACAGACGAAGGGCCTGCTTCGGTGGACGCACAAGCGCCCGATCAGGAACACGGAGGCGAGCCCTCAAACCGGATGGTTCGCCGGACCTTTCGTCATGCCATCCAGGTCCTGGGGGGGCTGGGTGCCGGTTTGGCCATCCTGCTTGCTTTCGCCGGTTGGAAGCTGAACGACGGCCCTGTTTCGCTGTCGTTCCTCACACCGACGCTGGAGCGGGTTTTGAACCGCTCCGACCATCCGGTTTCCATCACCTTGGGCGATACCATCCTGACCTGGGCGGGCTGGGACAGGGCCTTGGATATCCTGCTCACCGATGTGCGGGCTACTGATCGGCTGGGCCGACCCGTCGCCACCCTGCCGGAGGTCTCCGTCGGTCTCAGCGCGAAGGCGCTTTTTGAGGGTGCGGTCGCGCTTCGGTCCCTGGATGTCCGGCGGGCTAGGTTGCAGGTGCGGCGGTCGGTCGATGGGGGATTCGTGCTTGCCTTCAAGGCGGGAGAGGAGGCCGCGGGGGAAGCGGGGGATGTCGATCTGGCCAATGCGCTCCTGGCAGGCGTATTGGCCGAAGAGGCACCTGAAAAGCCGATGACCTACCTCAACCGGATCGAAATCACCGATGCCGAGGTTGAATTAATCGACGAACGGCTCGGCCTGGCTTGGTATACGACCGACACCGATGTGCTGTTGACCCGCACCGAAAAGGGGCTTCTGGCGAATGCCGACCTGCTGTTGGACAGAGATGGAGCCAGAGGGCACGCCGCGGTCTCTGCTCTTTACGACGTCGCACAGGAGCGTCTGAAGGCAACCGTTTCCTTCGACCAAATCGTCCCGGCCCACTTCGCCGAGCTGGTTCCCGATGACCTGCTGCAGGCAGGAGACGCCTCGGTTCTTGCACTGGCAAGCCTTCCCTTGGAAGGCCGGTTCAACCTTGTCCTGGGTGGCGACGGGAAGGTTGAAGAGGCGCAATTGGAACTCTCGGGCGGGGAGGGATTCATTGATATCCCCGGTTCGGAGGCGCAGACGCTCCCCGTGCTCGGATTGTCGCTCTCCGGCGATTATGCAGAATCTCGGGGGGATATCCGGCTGTTGAATGCCGAACTTGATTTGTTCAAGGGTACGGAACTGTCCCTGGAAGCCGTGGCACCGGGCTACGCCATTCCGGTCGAACAGGTGTCTCTTCGGGGGCGCTACGACCTTGGCGCTGACCGCTTGCGCGTTCAGCAACTCAAACTCGACATGGCCGGCCCGGACATCGCCATCGAAGCCGAATTGGATGGGCTCAAGGCCCATCTTGCAGGCCAGCCAGGTGAAAAACCCCTTTTGACCGGTAGCCTGAGTGCTCTTCTGACCGATTTCTCGATGGGGCTTCTGCCGCGCTTCTGGCCAGAGGGCCTCAGCCCCGACGCCAGGGATTGGACCACCAAGAACATACAGGTCGGCGAGGTTCCGCGCGCCACCATGGCGGTTGATCTTCGGGGGCTGGCCGATGGCCGGGTTGAGCCCGTAACCGTCAACGGTCGGATCGACCTGGAAGGCGGCGAGGTCGATTACCTGCATCCCATGCCAAAGGCGGTTGATGCCAAGGCCTACGCGCTTTTTAACGAGAAGCGCTTTGATATCCATATCCTGGAAGGCAAGGCCAACGGCCTGAAAGTGACCGGTGGGCAAATTGCCCTGCTGGGTATCGATGGGGACAACGAGTATACCGAGATCTCGCTGAATATCGAAGGTGCCATCCCGGATGCGCTTCGGCTGATCGACAACAAGCCTTTAGGCTACGCCTCGGCCCTCGGTCTGGCTCCGGGACGCACCCAGGGCTATGCCCGGACAAAGTTGAAACTGGAATTTCCCCTGCTGACCGATCTGAAGTTCGATCAGGTCGAAGTCACCGCCCGCGCGGACTTGACGGACGCCGTGGTTGACGATGTCATCTGGGGGCGCGGTATCAGTGCCGAAAAGCTGGACCTGCTGGTAAATGCCAAGGGGCTGGACCTGACAGGCGAGGTGCTCTGGGCGGGCCTGCCCGTCAACGTCGCCTGGCGGGAGAATTTCAGCACCGGTCCCGCCTTCCGAAGCCGCTACGACCTGGATATCAAGGTTGATGATGTGGAGCGGCTGAAAGATCTCGGACTGGACGTTGGTTTTGACACCCGTGAATACGTCAAGGGTGCCGTGAACGCCCGTGTGGGCGTGACGGTGCTGAATGACAATGAAACCTGGGTAGAGACCAAGGCCGATCTTGTGGGGCTGGAAATGAGTCTTGCCGAGGTGGGGCTCAAAAAACCCCTTGGCCAGGCCGCCTCTCTCGAGGCCGCCGTCAGCCTTCGCAACGGATTGGTGGCGGATATTCCGCTCGTCGTCCTGACCGCACCGGGCATCGACTTGCGGGGATCCGCTGATTATGACGTTGAGGCGGGGACCGGTCTCAAGAGGATCGACATCGAACGTCTGGCCTTTGATCGGAATGATATCAAGGCCGTCCTGCTTCCGGGGGATGATGGTGGTTGGACGATCAGCGCCCACGGGGCCAGTGCTGATCTTTCGCCCCTGTTTGACTCCGAGGCCGAGGATAGCGTCCAACCTGCGGATAAGCCGACGGACCGGGACAGCCTCCGGGTCAGCGTTTCGGTCAATCTGGATCGTGTCTGGGTCAAGCCCGAACAATCGGTCGAGAACGTAAACGGCACCCTGGTCCGCGAGGATGGCAAGTGGCGGACGGTCAATCTGGATGGCGTGACAGCGGGGAACCAGGGGTTCTTCATCAAGATCGAACCAATTGCCAAAGACCAGCGAAAACTCTTGATCCAGGCCCAGGACGCGGGCGGCTTGCTGCGGACCTTGGACCTCTATCCGCACATG
This sequence comes from Magnetovibrionaceae bacterium, assembly GCA_049603795.1. GTDB lineage: Bacteria > Pseudomonadota > Alphaproteobacteria > Rhodospirillales > JBMYSY01 > JBMYSY01. The sequence continues at coordinate 69,271 of JBMYSY010000017.1, read as the reverse complement.
ATGGGGGGCGACTTCCGTCTGGAAGGTGTCTATGACGATGCCTTGCCGAAATCACCCCTGACCGCGCGGCTGCGGGTGGGCGATTTTCGCATTGTCGAAGCCCCGGCCCTGGCGCATCTGGTCAGCCTTATGGCGCTTACCGGAATTCTGGAATCTCTGCAGGGGGATGGGTTGGCCTTCAGCGAATTGGACCTGCCGGTGGTCTACACCGAGGATGAGGTGGTCCTGACAGATGGCCGCGTCGCCGGACTGTCGCTGGGCTTCACCCTGTCCGGTCGATATTACGCCCATGCGGATATGCTAAGCATGCAGGGGACTATTGTTCCGGTCTATGCCTTGAACTCCGTTCTGGGGCGGATACCCATCCTTGGAAACCTGATCACGGGCGGGGAAAAGGGCAGTGGCCTATTTGCGGCGAACTATCGGATTTCAGGGCCCGTTGAAGACCCGGATGTCTCGGTCAACGCGCTGAGCGCCCTGACGCCGGGTTTCCTGCGTCGGCTTTTCGGCATTTTTGACGGCCCGGAAGAGCCGATTGCCAATGTGCCACGCTCCCGGCTGGAACCGCTGCCGGAAATTCAGGCTCCTTAACCGGCCTTCACCAGAACGTGGCGCTTTTTGCCGGCGGACAGCTTGATCTGATCATCGATCATGTCGGCCAGCGAGATGATCTGCGTCTCGTCCTTGATTTGCTGGTCGTTGACCCGCCCGCCACCGCCCTTGATCAGGCGTCGGGCCTCCCCGTTTGAACTGGCCAGACCGGCGCGGCGCAGCGCGTCAAATGCGGGCAGCCCGGCTTCCAGATCGGCCTTTGGGATATCGATGGTGGGCAGTCCGCTGGCGGCCTGTCCCGCCTCGAAGGTCTTTTCTGCCGTCTGGCGGGCTTGGGCCGCTGCCTCTGCTCCATGGGCAAAGGATGTCACGGCATCGGCAAGGACCTTCTTGGCCTCGTTGATCTCGGCCCCCTGAAGGGCTTCCAGGCGGGCGATTTCGTCCATCGGAAGCGTGGTGAACAACTTCAGGAATTTGCCCACGTCGGCGTCTTCGGCATTGCGCCAGTATTGCCAGTAGTCGTAGGGGCTCAGCATATCCGCGTTCAGCCAGACCGCGCCAGCGGCGGTCTTGCCCATCTTAGCACCCGATGCCGTCGTCAGAAGCGGTGTGGTGAGGCCGAACAGTTGGGCGTTATCGACGCGCCTGCCCAGTTCAACCCCATTGACGATGTTGCCCCATTGGTCCGATCCGCCCATCTGAAGGCGACAGCCCTTGCGCCGGTTCAGCTCCATGAAATCGTAGGCCTGGAGCAGCATGTAGTTGAACTCCAGGAAGGTCAGGGGCTGTTCGCGTTCAAGGCGCAGTTTAACGGATTCAAAGGTCAGCATGCGGTTGACCGTGAAATGCGGACCGTAGTCCCTGAGAAACTGGATATACCCCAGTGTGTCCAGCCAGTCCGCATTGTTCACCATGCCGGCATCGGTCGGCCCCTCGCCAAAGCTAAGGAAGCGTTCGAAGACCTGGCGGATGCCCGCCATGTTGGCGGCAATCGCCGCGTCATCAAGCAGTTTGCGGGATTCGTCCTTGCCCGATGGGTCGCCCACCTTCGTGGTGCCGCCGCCCATCAAAACAAGTGGACGATGACCGCACTTCTGGAACCAGTGCAGCATCATGATCGAAACCAGGCTGCCCGCGTGCAGGCTGGGAGCCGTGCAGTCAAAACCGATATAGGCTGTGACGGGCTCGGCACCGGAAAGCTGGGCGTCCAGCGCCTCCATGTCCGTGCATTGGTGCACGAAGCCGCGCTCGGTCACGATGCGCAGGAAATCGGATTTGAGAGCGGTCTCGGTCATATCGGCAATCCGGTCTTATGGTCTGTTTACAGGCTTTTCAGAGAAGGCGCCGAGGATTATCACGTGGGCCTAAGCCGAACAATAGCGACCACTGCGGGGATCACAGCATGACTGATAGCGAAAGCCTCTGGGCTCTTGGCCTGATGAGCGGGACCTCCCTGGATGGGATGGATGCCGCCCTGGTGAGGACCGATGGCCTTGTGGTCGAGGAGGTGGGATTTGCTGCGAGCCAGCCCTATCCGGAAGACTTCCGCGCCCGGCTGCGCAAGGCACTGGGGCCCAGCGCTGTCGCCATGGACGCCCAGACAAAAACCGAACTGGCCCGGGACCTGGCGGACCATCATGCGGAGCTCTGCGAGGTGGTGCTCCGTGAATCAGGGATCAAACCGGATGTCGTCGGCTTCCACGGCCAGACGCTCTTTCACGCCCCCGACCCGGACCGCCAACCGGGTAAAGGGGTCACGGTTCAGATCGGCGACGGCCAGCACCTGGCTGATCGTCTGGGCATTGATGTGGTTGGTGATTTTCGGACCCAAGACGTTTCCGCAGGCGGCGAGGGCGCACCCTTCGCGCCGCTTTATCACTGGGCAAGGGCCGCCAAGCTGGATCGGCCCCTTGGCGTTTTGAACCTGGGAGGGGTCGGCAATGTGACCTGTATCGGCAAGGATGATTCTTTGATCGCCTTCGATACCGGCCCCGGCAACGCCTTGCTGGATGACTGGATTCTCTCCAAAACCGGAAACCGGTATGACGCCGAAGGAGCTCTTTCCGGTTTGGGGCGCGTCGATGGTCATCGGCTGATGGCGCTGATGACCAATGACTATTTCCTGCGCAAGCCGCCGAAATCCATAGACCGGGACGATTTCTCGGCCGAAATCGTCGAGGATCTGAACGTAGCCGACGGTGCGGCGACCTTGGCCGCCTTCACGGTCGCTTCCGTCGCGCGATCTCGTGATTTCCTGGGTGAGGCTCCCGCACTCTGGCTGGTCACAGGCGGGGGACGCCACAACAAGACAATCATGCAGGGGCTGGTCGAAGCCCTGGGCGTGCCGGTCGAGCCGGTCGAATCGGCGGGCTGGCGGGGGGACTACCTGGAAGCCGAGGCTTTCGGTTTCCTGGCCGTTCGCCACTTGAGGGGGCTGCCGACGTCCTTGCCGGAAACCACCGCCGTCCCGGAACCCGTGGTCGGCGGGGTTTTGTTCCGGGCCTGAGGGTTCAATCCTCGTCTTCTTCGTCTTCGATGGGCTCGTCTTCCGTATCCGCCGGGCGTTCGGCCTGGGCAGCGGCTTTTTCGGCAGCGCGCTTGGGCAGGGTTTCGTCCAGGTAGCTGTCAACTTCGCCGAGAAGGGTATCCAGGTGATCATTGAAGAAATGGTCGCCACCGCCGACTTTGCGGTAGTCGATCTCGATGGTTTTTTGGGCTTTCAGCTTGGCTGCCAATTTGTCGACGGAAGCCAGCGGCACCTGCTGGTCCGCGTCGCCGTGGACAATCAGGCCCGAGGCCGGGCAGGGTGCCAGAAAGGAAAAATCGTAGAGGCTGGCCGGCGGTGCGACGGAGATGAAGCCCTCGATCTCGGGGCGGCGCATCATCAGTTGCATCGATATCCAGGCCCCGAACGAGAATCCGGCGATCCAAACTGAACCGGCGTTCGGGTTATAGGTCTGCATCCAATCCAGCGCGGAGGCCGCATCGCTCATTTCACCGATGCCGTTATCGAATTCGGCCTGGCTGCGACCGACACCGCGGAAGTTGAACCGGAGGGTAGAAAAGCCTCTCTTTACAAAAGCCTGGTACAGCGTATAGACCACGCGATTGTTCATCGTCCCGCCGTGTTGCGGATGAGGATGCAGGACCAGAGCAATCGGGGCGTTGGTCTCTTTGCTGTGATGATACCGGCCTTCAAGACGACCGTCGGGGCCGTTAAAAATGACTTCGGGCATAGTCCCTACCTGCATTCTGCGCCCTGATTGGAGGGCGATGTTATTCGGGGTCGCCGGTCCGGCTGAGATCATTTGCCGTCCCGCGAAGTGGGGGATTTAGCATTGAATGACAGGACAAGACAAAAAATTCCATTTCAATCTTCCGGCTATTGTTGACCAAAATAGTCGGGCATCATATATATCACTGTGAAATCGAAGGCGAAAAAACCCAACAAGCCTGTGTTGATTGCGCCTGACAAAGCCTTCCGCTTAACCACCGAATCCAGGGAAACTGCGATTCCGGGCTGCAATTTCGGAACGTGTTGGAACAGAGTTAAGAGCGTCGCGACATTAAAATGGTATTCAAGAGCTTAAGGGAAGATTTGCAGGCCTTTATGGATCGGGATCCCGCTGCCCGTTCCAAGTTGGAGGTCGCGCTTTGCTATCCGGGCTTCCATGCCATTGTCATTTATCGGTTTACCCATTGGCTCTGGGGCAAGCGATTGTTCCTTCTGGGGCGCTTTCTTTCCGCTGTCACGAAATGGCTGACCGGCGTGGAAATTCACCCCGGGGCGACAATCGGAAAAGGCTTCGTCATCGATCACGGCAATGGTGTGGTGATAGGCGAGACAGCCGAAATCGGTCGCGACGTGACGCTCTATCAGGGTGTGACGCTGGGCGGGACCTCACCTGCGGTCGACAGTCAGTCCCAGAAATGCACCAAACGTCACCCCACCCTTCGGGACAACGTGATCATCGGTTCCGGTGCGCAGGTGTTGGGGCCGATCATTCTGGGTGAAGGGGCGCGGGTCGGGGCGAATGCTGTCGTGACCAAGGATGTTCCCCCATCGACCACCGTCGTTGGCATTCCGGCGCGCGTCATCATGCCGCAGGACCGGGAACAGGCGAAGGCTTTCGTCGCCTATGGAACGCCAAGCGATGGGGCTCCCGATCCTCTGTTGCGCACGATCGAGGACCTTCGCAGCCAGATCCTGACCCTGCGGGACCGTGTCCATGAATTGGAAGATCAGCAGGCCGCTAGCCCGACCCCCGGGGAGGACGAGGCGCATATTCCCGTGCCTTTGAAGCGAAAGACGACGTAACGCCGGCGACGACCGGCAGTTCCGCGGGCCTCGGATGAGAGAGGGGTCGGCGATCCAAAAGGAGAAAGACGATGAAACTCAGCACAAAAGGTCGTTATGCCGTCATGGCCATGGTCGACCTTGCCAGTTTCGGGGATGAAAAGCCCGTTTGCCTGGCTGACGTCGCCGATCGTCAGGAAATTTCGCTATCCTATCTGGAACAGCTATTCGGCAAGCTTCGAAAGGGTGGTCTGGTCAAGTCGGTGCGAGGCCCCGGCGGCGGTTATCTGCTGGCTCGCGATGCGGATGATACGCGCATTTCCGATATCATCCTGGCGGTGGACGAGCCGATCAAGGCCACCCGCTGCAGTCCCGGATCACCGTCCGGCTGTCACAGCCACAAGGGCCGCTGCCTGACCCACGACCTCTGGGCGGAGCTTGGTAATCAGATTTATCTCTATCTCAGTTCCGTGACGCTGGGGGACGTAGTCAACCGTCGGGTTCTGGGCTCCAGCGGCCTGATGTACCCGCAGGACAAGATCGACCGCCAGTTGGACTCTACGGCGGCGGCGGAATAGGCCGACGGATTTGAGGGCGGAGGGGCGAGCAAATGCAGGTTCTCTCCGCTGGATGGATCTCGAAGACGAGACGGAATGGGCATGAACCAGGTGGCCTACCTAGACCACAACGCGACCACGCCGCTGACGCCGGCTGCCAAACAGGCGCTCGTCGCGGCCTTGGACCTTGTCGGGAACGCCTCATCCGTTCACCGGCAGGGCCGCCTTGTGCGTCGAAAAATCGAGGACGCGCGGGCCCAGGTGGCTTCCCTGCTCGGCGTCCCGGCCGAAGGTATCGTGTTTACCGGCGGCGGGACCGAGGCCAACAATCTGGCCATCAGGGGCCTGTCGGTAGATCGCATCCTGGTCTCGGCAATCGAACACCCGGCCGTCCTCAAGGCTGACGACCGAATTGACGTCATCCCCGTGCTGTCCAGTGGCCATGTCGATCTGGAGGCTCTGGACGCGCTTTTGCTGAGCGACACGCGCCCGGCCCTGGTCTCGGTCATGGCGGCCAACAACGAAACCGGGATCGTCCAGCCCCTGGCAGAGGTGGCGGCGATTGCGAAACGCCACGGTGCCCTGGTGCATTCGGACGCGGTTCAGGCGGCTGGCAAATTGGATTGGGACTTCGGCGGCCTCGGCCTCGATCTGATCAGCCTGTCCGCCCATAAGATCGGCGGTCCTCAAGGCTGTGGCGCACTCTACGTCCGGCCCGGCCTGGCGCTGGATCCGGTCAATCGGGGTGGCGGTCAAGAGAAGGGACGACGTGGCGGGACAGAGAATGTGCCGGCCCTTGTCGCCTTCGGTGCGGCTGCGGAGGATGCCCTGACCAACCGGGACTGGTTGAAGGACGCCAAGGCCCTGCGCGATGGCCTGGAAGCCGAACTGCGTTCCATCAATCCGGCTTGTCGGATTGTGGGGGCGGATGTTGAACGATTGCCGAACACCACCTACGTGACGATGCCGAATGTTGGATCTGAAACCCAGGTGATGGCGTTCGATTTGGCCGGCGTCGCGCTGAGTGCGGGTTCCGCCTGTTCGTCCGGCAAAGTGAGCAGGAGCCACGTGTTGGAAGCCATGGGCCTTCCCGAGGACATCTCCGGCTGCGGCGTGCGGGTCAGCCTGGGGCGGACGACAGAACCGGCGGATGTGGATCGATTTATCAAGGCCTGGGCCGATATCGCCGCCCGGGCCGGCGGAGTGGACAGGGCTTCTCCCAAGCCCGCCGCTTGAATCCGGCGTTAACGAAGACTTGTTTTCTTTAAGGAGAAGACCGAATGGCAGCGACGGCAGAAACAGTCCAGCAGGTTGAAGGGGTCGGTGCGAAGTACAAGTACGGCTTCGAGACCCTGATCGAGATGGATTCCGCCCCTCCGGGTCTGAATGAGGACATCATCCGATTTATTTCCGCCAAGAAAGAAGAGCCGGAATGGCTGTTGGAATGGCGCTTGAAGGCCTACCGCCACTGGCTGACCCAGCCGGAACCCGAATGGGCAAAGGTTGAAGTCGCGCCGATTGATTACAACGCGATCTGTTATTACGCCGCGCCGAAGTCCATGACCGACGGTCCGAAAAGTCTGGACGAAGTGGATCCGGAACTGCTGAAGACCTACGAGAAGCTGGGCATCCCCATCAAGGAACAGGAGGCCCTAGCCGGTGTCGCCGTCGACTATGTGTTCGACAGTGTCTCCGTCGCCACCACCTTCCAGAAAAAGCTGGAAGACGTGGGCGTGATCTTCTGCTCCATTTCGGAAGCCGTAAAAACCCACCCGGAACTGGTGCGAAAATATCTGGGCTCTGTCGTGCCCTATTCGGACAACAAGCACGCGACCCTGAATTCGGCGGTCTTCACCGATGGCAGCTTCGTCTACATCCCCAAGAGTGTGCGCTGCCCGATGGAGCTTTCGACCTATTTCCGCATCAATTCGATGAACACGGGCCAATTCGAACGCACCCTGATTATTGCGGATGAAGGTGCCTACGTCAGCTACCTGGAAGGCTGTACGGCACCCCAGCGCGACGAGAACCAGTTGCACGCCGCTGTCGTCGAACTGGTCACGCTGGACGACGCCGAAATCAAGTATTCCACCGTCCAGAACTGGTATCCGGGCGACGAGGAAGGCAAGGGCGGCATCTACAACTTCGTCACCAAGCGCGGGGCCTGCCGGGGTAAGAATTCCAAGATTTCCTGGACCCAGGTCGAGACCGGATCGGCCATTACCTGGAAGTACCCGAGCTGTATTCTGCAGGGCGATAATTCGGTAGGCGAGTTCTATTCCATCGCCATCACCAACAACCGCCAACAGGCCGACACCGGCACCAAGATGATCCACCTGGGCAAGAACACGCGCTCGCGCATCATCTCGAAGGGCATCTCGGCCGGTAAGTCGGACCAGACCTATCGGGGCCTTGTCCGGATTTCCGCCAAGGCTGAGGGGGCCCGGAACTATACCCAGTGCGACTCCTTGCTGATCGGCTCCAATTGCGGGGCGCACACGGTTCCCTACATCGAGAGCAAAAACGCGGGTGCCACCGTTGAGCACGAGGCCACGACATCAAAGATCTCGGAAGATCAGTTGTTCTACCTGCGCCAACGCGGCATTCCGGAAGAGGATGCGGTCGCCCTGGTGGTCAACGGGTTCTGCCGCGAAGTGATGCAGCAATTGCCGATGGAATTCGCCGTGGAAGCCCAGAAGCTGGTGGGCATCAGCCTGGAGGGCAGTGTCGGATAACCCGCAGCTTTGAACGAGCACGGACGATCCGCACAACAGGCCCAACACGCCCAACACGCCCAACACGCAAAGACAAGGTATCAAACGATGACGAGCTTGATTGAAATTCGCAACCTCCACGCCACAGTCGACGACAAGCCAATCCTGAAGGGCGTGAACTTGACCATCAATCCGGGCGAGGTCCATGCGATCATGGGCCCCAACGGTGCCGGGAAGTCCACCCTTTCTTACGTGATCACGGGCCGGGATGGTTACGAGGTCACGGAGGGCGAGGTGATCTTCAAGGGCAAGAATATTCTGGAGTTGGAACCGGAAGAGCGCGCGGCTGAAGGCCTGTTCCTGGCCTTCCAGTATCCGGTCGAAATTCCGGGCGTGCCGAACACCACCTTCCTGCGCGAAGCCGTCAATGCGGTTCGCAAGTACCGCGGCGAAGATGAATACGACGCCATGGGCTTTGTGAAGATGATGCGGGGCAAGACCAAGGAACTCGGCATTAAGGACGACATGCTGAAACGCGCCGTCAACGTCGGTTTTTCCGGCGGTGAGAAGAAGCGGAACGAAGTTCTGCAGATGGCGATCCTGGAGCCCACGTTCGCCCTGCTCGACGAGACCGACTCCGGCCTTGATATCGATGCGTTGAAGATTGTCGCCGATGGCGTGAACCGCCTGCGGTCGGAGGAGCGCTCCTTCCTGGTGATCACCCACTACCAGCGTCTGCTGGACTACATCGTGCCCGATTTCGTGCATGTGCTGGCCGATGGTCAGATCCGCCAGACCGGTGGCAAGGAGTTGGCGCTGGAACTGGAAGAAAAAGGCTATGCCGAATTCCAGGATGTGGCCTGAGGCAGGATGGACTGAAACATGACGCAAGCATCGATCCACCACCCTTTCATCAACCAGTATGCCGCCTTCAAGGGCCAACTGGCGGGAAGCGGCACGCCCTGGCTGGAGGCGCTTCGCGAAGCCGGCATGGCGCGCTTCAACTCCACCGGCTTGCCGACCCCCCGCATCGAGGCCTGGAAGTACACCAATCTCTGCCCCCTGGACGAGATGACTTTCCTGCACGCCAATGATGCGGATTGCCGCGCCGCCTTTGATGTGGTGCCTGATCTGCTCTCGGGCCGGGCACGCACGCATCGCCTGGTTTTCGTCAATGGTCGCTTCCGGGCGGAACTCTCTGACCTCGCTGACCTGCCGCAGGGTGTCAGTGTTCGGGGGCTGGACGAGGCACTGCGCACCGAAGGTGACCTGATGCAGGGCAATCTGGGGCAGATCGGCAAGTTGGAGAAGCACCCGTTGCTGGCCCTGAATACGGCCATGATGGACGACGGTGTCGTTGTTCGGGTCGGCCGCGGGGTCGAGGTCTCGTCGCCGATCGAATTGGTTTTTGTCGGCGGGCTGCATGACAAGCCGCTCAGCTATCATCCACGCAACCTCGTGTTGATGGATGAAAACAGTCGCGCGAACCTGATCGAACATTATGTCGGTCGCGGCGATGCCTCCTACTTTGCTAATGTCGCCACCGAAATTCGGGTGCGCCAGGGGGCTCGGGTAAACCACTACTCCGTCCAGATGGAAGGCGCTCGCGGCTATCATCTGAACACGGTGACGGCCCTGGTGGACCGGGACGGCCGTTACGATAACTTCAAGCTCTCCATGGGCGGCGAGTTGACCCGGAATGAGACCTCGGTCCGCCTGGAAGGCGAGGGCAGCCATACCTTCCTGGGTGGTGCCTATCTGATGCGCGGCAAGCAGCACTGCGACAACACGACGCTGGTCCAACACTGCGTCGAACACACCTCCTGCGAACAGGTGTTCAAGGGCGTGTTGGATGATCAGGCGCGGGGCGTCTTCCAGGGCAAGATCATTGTCGACCGGGCGGCCCAGCACACCGACGGCCACCAGTTGTCCAAGGCGCTTCTGTTGAACAGCGGTGCGACGCACAACGCCAAGCCCGAGCTGGAAATCTACGCCGATGACGTAAAGTGCAGCCACGGTGCCACCTCCGGCGAATTGGATCACCAAGCGCTGTTCTACCTGCGCTCACGCGGCATTCCGCTCAGTCAGGCCCGCAGCCTGCTGATCCAGTCTTTCTTGGGCGAGGCGCTGGAAAACATCAGTCTGATGCCGGTGCGGGACGCTATCACCGACATCGTGCTCGGCTGGCTGACGGAACAGGTTTGACGACCAGGGGAAGCGAAAATTCATGAACGAAATCACTGGAAATGCCGCGACAACGACCACCTCTGGCAGCAATGCCGCCGGGGCCTACGACGTTGAAGCCGTCCGCCGCGATTTTCCGGTCCTTGGCCGCGAGGTCTACGGCAAGCCTTTGGTCTACCTGGATACGGGGGCCAGTGCCCAGAAGCCTACACAGGTGATCAGGGCCATGACGGAGGCGATGGAAAACTATTATTCCAACGTCCACCGCGGTGTCCACAAGCTGAGCCAGGAGGCCACAGATGCTTTCGAGGCCGGTCGGCTGAAGACGGCGGAATTGTTGAACGCGGGCAAGACCGACGAGATCGTCTTCGTGCGCGGAGCCACCGAGGGGATCAATCTGGTCGCCCATTCCTGGGGCCGTCAGAACGTGGGTGCCGGTGACGAAATCCTGATCAGCGAGATGGAACACCACGCCAATATCGTCCCCTGGCAGCTCTTGGCCCAGGAGGTCGGGGCGGTGATCAAGCCGATCCCCATTGATGACGAAGGCAACCTGAAGCTTGACGTCTATGCGGAATTGCTGGGCCCCAAAACCAAGGTTGTGGCGATCACCCACGTATCGAACGCGCTCGGCACCATCAATCCCATCAAGCAGATCATTGATATGGCCCATAGTGTGGGTGCCAAGGTCATGGTCGACGGCTGTCAAGCCGTGCCGCATTCCAGCGTTGATGTGGTCGATATGGATGCGGATTTTTACGTCTTCTCCGGCCACAAGCTTTACGGCCCGACCGGCATTGGTGCCCTCTATGGCAAATGGGATCTGCTGGACGCCATGCCGCCCTACCAGGGTGGTGGCGAGATGATTGATATCGTGAAGATTACCGAATCAACCTACAAGGCGCCGCCGCACCGTTTCGAGGCCGGCACGCCGGCGATTGTCGAGGTCATCGGCTTGGGCGCGGCCATCGATTATCTAAACGGTCTCGGCTTCGAGAACATCGGTGCCTACGAACACGGTCTGCTCGCCTATGCCACCGAACGCCTGGAGGCCATCGAGGGCCTGGAGATCCAAGGCAAAGCTAAGGACAAAGCGGCTCTGCTGTCGTTCACGCTTGCCGGTGCGCATGCCCATGACGTGGGCACCATCCTGGACCGCGCTGGGATCGCGGTCCGTGCGGGCCACCATTGCGCCCAGCCGGTCATGCAGCATTTCAATGTGCCCGCAACCGCGCGGGCCAGCTTTGGTCTTTACAACACCCGCGACGAGGTGGACCGTCTGGTGGACGGGATTACGCTCGTCAAGGAGATGTTCGGCTAGGCTAGAGGACTTGAATGGACGGTTTGGGAGCCCTTTATCAGGAATCCATCCTGGATCACGGCAAGAACCCGCGAAATCGGGGAACGGTTGAAAACGTAACGGCGGAAGCCTTAGGCGCCAATCCAAACTGCGGTGACCGGATTTCCGTCTCGGTGTCGTTGGAAGGCGAGACGATCACGGATGTGGCCTTTGACGGCCAGGGCTGTGCGATTTCCATGGCCTCTGCTTCCATGATGACGGAAGTGGTCAAGGGTGTGGAAGCCAAGGTGGCTGAGCGCCTGTTTTCAGAATTCCGCCGGCTCTGTACCGAGGCGGGCGATGTTGAACTGAGCCATGATGGCCTGGACGGGGACTTGGTGGAGCAGCTACGAGTCATGGCCGGGGTTCGGCAGTTCCCGGGTCGGATCAAATGCGCGACACTATCCTGGGCGGCGTTGGAAGCAGCCTTACAGGGCCGCGATCAGGCCAGCAGTGAATAGGAGGAGACGAATCGTATGACCGCACCTCATGACCTGCCGACGCTGGAGCCCGGTTTAGGGTTCGGCGGCGCGCCGGAAGAAGCCCAGGCCGTCGCCGGAACACCGCTCGAACCCGGCACGCCGATCGCCGAGGAGGAAGCGGTCTTCGATGCACTTCGATCCGTTCATGACCCGGAAATCCCCGTGAACATATTCGACCTCGGCCTTATCTATAAGATGGAACTGAAGCCAAACGGGTCTGTCGCGATTGACATGACCTTGACCGCACCGGCCTGTCCGGTGGCAGGCGAGATGCCAGGCCAGGTGGCCGAAGCGGTCGCCGCTGTGAGCGGCATTGGCGAGGTCGAGGTGAACCTGGTCTGGGAACCGGGGTGGACGCCGGAGCGCATGTCCGAAGACGCCAAACTGGCGTTGGGCATGGATTACTGAGCACTTTAATGCTAGAAGGCCGGAAAATCCTGGCCTCAAGGAGAAGACAATGGGCCCGATCATGACATTGACCGAGAAGGCTGCCGAACGGGTAAAGACCTTGATGGATCGCTCCGACAAGCCGGTTGAGGGCCTGCGCATTGGCGTGAGCAACAAGGGCTGTTCCGGCCTGTCCTATGTGGTCGAATATGCCGAAGAAAAGAAGAAGCTGGAAGAGGTCGTAGAGGACAAGGGCGTTCGTGTGTTCATCGATCCGACGGCGATCATGTTCATCATGGGCTCCGAAATGGACTATGTCGAAGACAAGTTCCAGACCGGTTTCGTCTTCAACAACCCCAATGAGACCAGCCGGTGTGGCTGCGGCGAAAGCTTCAGCGTCTCCTAAGATTTCCTCCCCTCTCCGCGCCCCGTTTCCCTGGGGTGCCCCTGCATCCCATCCTGATAAACACGCGATTGAAGGCACCCCCAGCAATGCCGAAAATGACTTTTATTGACGCAGAAGGTAAGGAACACGAAGTCGAGGCTCCGAACGGCCTTTCCGTCTTGGAACTGGCCCATCGACACGGTTTCGACCTTGAAGGTGCCTGCGAAGGCAGTCTGGCCTGTGCAACCTGTCACGTGATCGTCGATGAAAGCTGGTACGAGCGCCTGGATGAAGCGACGGAAGAGGAAGAAGACATGCTCGACCTCGCCTTCAACCTGACAGCCACATCGCGTCTCGGCTGTCAGATCCGTATGAGCGATGAGTTGGACGGCTTGCGCGTGACCATTCCGCCTTCAGAGGGATAATCCCCGTTAGAGACAGCAAGGGACAACCCTATCGGATCGCGCAGAAAAAAGCCGCTGAGGTGAAGACACTCAGCGGCTCTTTTCATGCTATTGGTTTTGACCTGACCGGTTTTCTCCCTGCTGGTGAACGTGTCAGGGAATTGTCGGCTGTCTGAAACAGGCGCGTCGTCTACTCGACGCCTTCCAGATTTTCCGCCGCCATCCGACCGTTATGGCCATTCACCAGTTCGAAGGACACGCGTTGCCCCTGGCGGAGCGTCCGCAATCCGGCTTTCTGCACAGCTGTGATGTGAACGAAGGCATCCTTCGAACCATCTTCCGGCTGAATAAAGCCGTAACCCTTCGTCGGGTTAAACCAAACCACAGTTCCAATGGTCATCTCTTATCCCCGTCAAAAGTGTGCTGCAGACACACATGCGTCTGCCATATCAGACATATTGTAGACGAAATGTCGGGTGTCAAAAGTTTTCCTCCTCGTGGAAGTCCGTCCCAAAATTTTCTTTTAAAGACCTGTTTTTATTGTGGTTTATCTTGATCGTTTGGTGCTGGGTCGATCGTGGCTGTAAGCCTTCCAAAGCAGGAGAGCCGCAGCGCTCCTATGGGGCTTCCATTGCTCCGAAATCTCCCGCATCTGTTTGATCGAGGGGCGCTCCGGTTGCGCGAAAAATCGCTCGACAGCGATGCGCAAGGCGAGGTCTCCCGCAGGCCAGACGTCAGGCCGACCCAATCCGAACATCAAGAATACTTCCGCGGTCCAGGGACCAACGCCATGGAGGCCGCAAAGATCTTTCACCGCCTGTTCATCGCTCTGCACGGTCAAAGCTTCAAAATCGAGGCGGCCATCGGCTTCTGCGGCGGCGAGCCCCATCAGCGTCCGGCATTTGCCTCCGCTCAATCCGCAAGCCCGCAAACCGGCCGGTCCGAGGCGGACTATATCCAGCGATCGGAGCGGTCTGGCCTCGGTCTCGGAGGCGATCTCCAGTCGCTTCCACAGCGCCGCCCCGGCAGCGACGGAGACCACTTGGTCAACTACGATGCGCGCGAGGCCGCCGAAATCGGGTGTAAGACGCCGCACCGCCGGCGTTCCAACCCGCCTATGGAGGTAGGCCAAGACGGGGTCACGGTCACAGAGGAAGGAGATCGCCTCGGTCAGGGCCTTCTGATCCACGAGATCTCCCTTTCCAGGGCTGATTTACCCCGTCGATAAATAGGTGTATTCTTCTCCCCGGCTGGGGGCCACAGCGTAAAGCATACCGGATTGGCGGTCTCCTGCTTTTTGAGATTTGAGAGGATGCCGATGCCCAGTCGGCCTGAAGCACCAACAAGCAACACGGGTAATGGTGCCAAGCGCAGCATGCTGCCCTTTGCCCTTGCCGGCCTGGCGATCACGCTGGCTTTTGTCGTTGTCCTGGGTACTCTGGCCGCCGAACGTGCCAGGGACAGCCTGCGGAACCGTTTTGCGGGCGAGGTCGCCCATGCGGCTTCTCAACTCAGTCTGGCCGTTGAACGCCGAGCTGGCTTGGTCCATGGGCTTGTTGCCCATGTGGAGGCGACGGTCCGGATGGAAGGAAACGAGTCCTTTACCGGGGATGAAGAGGATTTCCGGAAATCCTACGAGGTCTTTGCTTCACGGCTGCCCGGTGATGTGACCGGCATTCGAAACTTGGCGCTGGCCAGGGACTTTGTGGTGACACAGGTCTACCCCCGGTCCGGAAACGAACGTGTCCTGGGTTATGATCTGCGCACCGATGATCGTCCTGTGGTACGACAGGCCTACAGGCGCATGCTAGGGGCCAGATCGGCCGTCATTCAAACCCCCACAGGTCTCGTCCAGGGCGGCAAGGGGCTCGTGACCCGGCATATCGTGCACATGCCTGATGGCACCGCCTGGGGTGCCGTGGCTGTGGTGGCAGACTTAGCACCAATCCTGGCCGAGGCCGGGTTGTGCCGGGCCGGGAACTGTTTCAAGTACGAGATCGCCGACGACAACGGTTTGACGTTTCATTCCAACGCCGACGGGCTGGACCGAGACCCGTTGCGCCTCGTTGTCCCTGTATCAGACGGCAGATGGTGGATTTCCGCGACGCCTTCCGCGGGCTGGGCGAACGTGGAACGCCAGGAGGTCTTGATCGCTTACGGGGCGGTGGGCCTGGTTGGGACCTTGTTGTTCGCCCTTGTGATGGCTCTGATTGCCCACCGCCGGCGGCTGGTGGAAATCGAAAAGGCCCGGGAAGCTTTGGCAGAGACCGACGGTATGCGCCGGTCTCTGATCCAGGGCATTCCGGATCTGATTTTTCGGGTCAGCGTGAATGGCGTCTATCTTGATGTTCACGCCCCCGATCCGACTCAGTTGACCCACCCGGCAAGCGAGTTGGTTGGCAAACACGTGACAGAGGTCTTGCCCCCCGAAGTGGCCCGTGATCGCCAGCGTGCCATCCGTGAGGCGCACCGGACCGGTCGGGTCCAGCGGGTAACCTACGAGGTGCTGATTGCAGGGGAGCCCCGCCAGTTCGAGGCGACGATTTCGCCCAAGGACGACAACGAAGTCATCATCATGTCCCGAGAGGTCACGGGGCGGCGCAACATGGAGCGCGAGCTGCGCTTTACCGCCCAGCGACTGAGTGAAGCCGAACGCCTAGCCGGTGCGGGGCACTGGTCCATTGAATATCCATCCATGACCTTCATTATCTCGAAAGAAGCCAGCAATATCGTCGGAACCTGGGGCGGTCCACAGCCGACGAGCTTCGAGAGTCTGGTGGACCGTGTTCACGAGGATGACCGGGAGGCCTTCCTCACCGCCCGCCAGAAATGGGAAATGGGCGCGGAACCCGGTGAGCCCGAACAACCCGTTGTCCTAGAGCATCGGGTCGTGCGGCCCAGTGGCGAAGTCAGAATGGTGCGTACCAGCGTGCAATTGGTCCGTGATGAGAGGGGCCAGCGGGTTCGCATTATCGGCGGCCTGCAGGACATTTCCTCGGCCAAGGCGAGAGAGAGCGAACTGAGGGCCGCCCGAGACGAGGCTGAGACTGCCAGCCGGACAAAGAGCGAATTCCTGGCGAATATGAGCCACGAGTTGCGCACGCCACTGAATGCCATCATCGGTTTCTCCGACATCCTGCGCAGCCAGCTTCTGGGGCCGCTGGGCAATTCACGGTATACGGAATACGCCGAGGATATTCACACTTCCGGCTCGCACCTGTTGGAACTGATCAACGATATCCTGGATATCTCGAAGATCGAGGCGGGTGGCATCAAGCTATCGGAAGAAACTTTTGATCTTCGCCGCTGTCTCCTGGCCTGCGAGCGCATGGTTCGGGAACGCGCCGCCATGCGCGGGCATACCTTGATCGTCTCGGTCGGTGACTCGCTGCCGGAGCTCTACGGCGACGAACGCTACGTTAAACAGATCGTCATCAACTTGTTGACCAATGCCATCAAATACACCCCCGAATACGGTCAGATCACATTGGACGTCGACTATATGATCCAGGGACCGGTGACCATCACCGTTCGCGATAACGGGATCGGGATTGCGGATCATCATTTGGATCACGTCATGGAACCCTTCGGTCAGGCGGAAGGGGCGATGCAGCGATCAACCGAGGGCACGGGGCTCGGTCTGCCGCTCGCCAAGGCATTGATCGAGCTTCACGGCGGCGAGTTGGTTTTGGAAAGCAAGCTCGATGTGGGCACTTCGGTCTCTGTTCGTTTTCCGCGCGAGCGGGTCGTACATGGCAGTTTTGCGCCGGCATTGTGAGGAACCTTTGACCTGAACGGCGGGACGCCTATGTTAGCGGCATGGAAACATGTGTCGTCTCATCTTCGGTCGTTCCGCAGGAAGGCCCGCTGCCCGAGCCGCCTGACCTGAGCCCTGAGGCTCTGGGTCTCGAAGGCACACCCGCAGAAAACCGTATTGTCGTCGCCATGTCAGGCGGCGTGGACAGTTCCGTTGTTGCCGGGCTACTGGCCGAGGCGGGTTACGACGTCGTCGGCATCACCCTGCAGCTCTATGACCACGGCGAGGCCATCGGCAATACCAAGAGCTGCTGCGCGGGGCGGGACATCCACGATGCGCGGACTGTCGCCGACCGTCTGGGAATTCCCCACTATGTGCTGAACTATGAATCGGCCTTTCGTGAATCAGTGATGGATGATTTCGCTGATACCTATCTGGCAGGCGAAACCCCGATCCCCTGTGTTCGCTGTAATCAGCAGGTGAAATTCCGTGATCTGCTTGGCACGGCTCGGGATCTGGGCGCGGTCGCCATGGCAACGGGGCACTATGTCCAGCGAGATCTGAACAGCCATCTGCTCAGGGCTGTCGATCATCGTCGCGACCAAAGCTATTTCCTGTTTGCGACCACTCAGGAACAGGTCGATTTCCTGCGCTTCCCACTCGGTGGTCTTCCCAAGGACGATACGCGCGCCCATGCCCGGCGCCTTGGCCTTGCGATCTCTGAAAAACCCGACAGCCAGGATATCTGCTTCGTCCCGGATGGCTCCTATGTCAGTGTGGTCGAAAAACTGCGTCCCGGAGCTCTCGATGCGGGGGAAATCGTCGATCTGGACGGCAGGGTTCTCGGTCGGCACGAAGGCATTATCAACTACACGGTCGGGCAGCGACGCGGCATCGGCATCGGGGGCACGGAAGAGCCGCTCTATGTGGTGCGATTGGAGCCGGACAGCCGACGTGTCGTGGTCGGGCCAAAGCAGGCCCTGGCGCAAAGCAGCTTGCGCGTTCGGGAAGTGAACTGGTTGGGTGACCTCGTGACACCGGGAGAAGAGGCCCCGGTTCTGGCCCGGATCCGTTCAACCACACAGCCGGTTCCGGCGACCGTGCGGCTGGAAGCGGGGGGCTTTGCGACCGTCACATTTCAAGAGCCGCAAATGGGTGTCAGTCCGGGTCAGGCCTGTGTGTTCTATGGCCAAGGTGGCGATAACGCGCGGGTGTTCGGCGGCGGTTGGATTGAGCGCTAGAGCCTGATCGAAGAAAGCCGAATCACCGATGGTGATCCGGCTTTCTTCGTGAATCAGTCTCTATGAATGTTTTAGAGGGCGATTCACGCCTTATGCCGAGCCACAAAGTAGCTCGACTTAAGCCGATCGCGCTCTAGATTTCTTGAGGAGCCTTCCCATGGCTCGCCCGGTCAATGGTGACGAGAGAGACGAAACGTGAAGCGATCCCTTATCCCGACTTTGCTGTCCGCATGGATGCTGGCGACAGCCTTGGGTCTTGGCATTCCGGGTGGTGCCCAGGCTTTTCCGGGGGACCTTCGAACCGTAAACGGGTTTTTCAAGGCCAATAGTATTGCCTGCTATACCCGCGCGACCATCCGCCGGATCCTGGATGCGGAGGCCGGACGCAACGGGGCCAAGAATGACGCATCGTTGCGTCGGCTGGTGGGTGAGGATTGTATCCAGGTCGACGGCAAACCTTATGTTGTGATCAACACCGGCTTTGTCAGTTCAGAGGTATCCCTGATCGATCAGGGCATCACGCGTCGCATGTTCACGCCGACGCGGGACTTGATCCGATAATCAAGCCTTTGCCGGAGCTGGGCCTGGGCGCGGGACGTCGTCTTCGTGTTTCAGCAGTTCCTTGGCTTCTTCAACCTCCAACTGGCGTTGCCACATGGCACCATAGAGACCATTGGAGTCCAGCAAGTCCGTATGCGTACCGCGTTCTGCGATCAGTCCGTCCTGCAGGACGATGATTTCGTCAGCGTCGATCACCGTCGAAAGCCTATGGGCGATGATCAGGGTCGTTCTGTCTTTCGAGACTTCCCTGAGACTGGCCTGAATTTCTTTTTCCGTCTGCGTGTCGAGCGCGCTGGTCGCCTCATCAAACAGAAGGATGGCCGGTCGCTTCAGGATCGTTCGCGCAATGGCAACCCGCTGTTTTTCGCCGCCGGACAATTTCAGGCCGCGTTCGCCCACCATGGTCTGGTAGCCGTCGGGTTGGGTCTGGACGAAGTCATGGATGCGGGCCATACGCGCGGCTTCCTCGACCTCCGCCGGGCTGGCCGTGGGCCTGCCGTAGGCGATGTTGTAGTAGACGCTGTCGTTAAACAGCACCGTGTCTTGCGGCACCATGCCGATGGCCGCCCGGACGGAACCTTGGGTGACGTCGCGCACATCCTGACCGTCAATCAGGATGCGACCCCGGGTGGCATCGTAGAAGCGGAAGAGAAGTCGGCTGATAGTGGATTTTCCAGCGCCTGACGGCCCGACGATGGCCGTTGTTTTTCCAGGTTCCACATCAAAGGAAATGCCCTTCAATACGCCTCGGCGTTCGTCATAGGCGAAGTGGACGTCTTCGAAGGTAACCTTGCCGCCTTGCAGGCTAAGTGCTTTCGCACCCGTCTTGTCCGAGACCTCCTGGTTTACCTGCAGCAGGCTGAACATTTCTTCCATGTCGGTCAGGGATCGGCGGATTTCGCGATAGACAAAGCCCAGGAAGTTCAGCGGCATGTAAAGCTGCATCAGGTATGTGTTGACCAGGACGAATTCGCCCACCGTCAGTGTCCCGGCGGCGACTTCCTGTGCCGCCAGGACCATAACGATGGTCAGACCGAGCGCGATGATCGCACCTTGCCCGATGTTCAGCAGGGCCAGCGATGTCTTGGACTTGACGGCGGCTTCCTCGTAATCCCTGAGGGCGGCATCGAACCGTTTGGCCTCGTGATCTTCGTTGCCGAAATACTTCACCGTTTCGAAGTTCAGCAGGCTGTCGATGGCCTTGGTGTTCGCTTCAGAATCCTTGTCGTTCATCTGGCGGCGGAAGGCCGTGCGCCATTCGGTTACCCAAAGGGTCCAGACGATGTAAGTCGCGATGGTGACGAAGGTGATGGCCGCGTAGACGAAACCGACCAGCCCCCAGAGTATGCCGCAGACCAGAACGATCTCGAACAGGGTGGGCAGAATGTTGAAAAGCATGAAGTTCAATACGAACTCGATGCCGCGCGCACCGCGCTCGACGGCTCGACTGACAGCGCCCGTCCGCCGTTCCAGGTGGAACCGCAAGGATAGTTGATGCAAATGGCGAAAGGTCTTCAGCCCGGCCTTGCGAATGGCCCGCATGGCGACGCGCGCAAAGACGGCATCGCGCAGTTCACCGAAGGCCTGGGCGAGAACACGGGCGAGGCCGTATCCGACGATCACGGCGATGGGAACATAGATCAGCGCGTCGCCCTGGGGGCTCAAGGCATCCACCGCGTCCTTGTAAAAGATCGGCACGGTCACGTTGGCGATCTTTGCCAGGATCAGGAATCCGATGGCGATGACCACCCGGACGCGCATGTTCGTCTCGCCCTTTGGCCAGAGATAGGGGGCGAGGTTGATCAGTGTCGCGAAGTCACGGCCCGCGCCAATTTCTTTGGCGTCGGGCGTTTTCGTGTTGTCGGCTGGGGGGGGAGTCGGTGGGGTCATAGAGGGCATTTAAGCAGTGATTGACGAATAGGTAGGAGAATCCGAACGCGACAGGCCTGCTGGCGCGACATGGACAGACGAAGGGCCTTTCTTAGTCTATAATGACCGGATTCGATGACAAACCACGTGGCGAAGTTCACAGACCCGTGATGGGCTACCCCTGCACCAGAAAGGCGCATTCTGATGGCCGATAACATGATGGCGGAAGGCGATGGCGGACCGGAAGAAGATGAAGAGGCCGTCTACGACATCCCCGTACAGGTCTCGATTGTGCTGGGTGCCGCCGATATCCAGGTCAACAACTTGCTTCGTCTGGGCCGCGGTGCCCTGGTCGAACTGGATCGGCGTGTCGGCGAACCAGTGGACGTCTATGCCAACAATCGCCTGGTGGCGCGCGGTGAATTGATTGTCAGCGACGGCAGGCTGGGCGTGACGATGACCGAAATCATCAAGACCGACCTGTAGGCCCTTCAGTCGTCTTCAGCCAACCAGTCCAGCAACAGCTGCCATTCATCGAGATAGGTCCGGGTTCGGCTCTTCGGCATCTCGAACAGGCTCAAGCCTTGCTCGGCGGCATTGGCGTAAAGCTGGGTATCCCTGAAGCGGGTCACGACGGGGAAGGGAAATTCGCCCAGGAAGGCCTGTAGCCGGTCGGCGGAGCGGGTGCCGAGTTTGATCCGGTTGGCGACAAAGGCGACACGGCGTTTGCCTTTCCGGATCGGCTTGAACTTCTCCAGATCATCCAGAAACCGGCGCGTGCCCTCCGCATCGAAAACCGACGGCAGGACGGGGATCAGAACGGCATCGGCCTGTTTGACGGTTTCCTGAACCACCTTGCGGCGCATGGCCGCCTGGGTATCGACAACCAGCCGCTCGCAGGTCTTGGGAATCTTCGCCCCCTCCTTGCCAAGATTGACCCCGGTAATCGCGGGTGCCGTCTCGGGCCTCGATTTCAACCAGGTGAGAGAGCTCTGCTGGCGGTCGAGATCGCCGAGAACCGTCTTCAGGCCATCCAAGGCGAAGCGGGCGGCGAGGTTGGTTGCCGTTGTCGTCTTGCCGCTACCGCCCTTTGTGTTGGCGACGGCGATGGTGATCCGCTTGGCCATGCTGGTTCTGCTCCCTCAAGTTTTGTGCTTCTGATCGTTGTCGTCGTCTTTGTTGTCGTCATTACCGTCCGGCTCCGGTGTCGCGTCCTTGTCACTTTCCTTGGACCGTTCCTCGGCTCGTTCTTCGGCGCGATCATGGTGTCGGGTGGCCTGCGCTCCGCAGCGGTTGCAGGTCACGGTTTCCACGTCTCCGGCCTGGCCGAAGCCCAAAGTCACATTGGTCACTCGCCAATCATGAAAGCCCGCCAGGCAGAACAGCCGACCGAAAGGTCCCACGGGAATGCGGACACGGGGAGAGCGTTTGCGCAAAACCCAAACCAGGGCTGCGATCAAAACAATGACTAAACCGAGAGACAGAGGGTCCATGGTCTCTTTTGCTCTTCGGGTGTCGGGCGATTCGATTAAGTATACGGCTAACCCTTGATCAGCCGGTAGGTATAAGTGCCCTCTGCTTCCGACTGGCTTTCCAGGGTATGGCCCCGCTCGTTGCAGAAATGGGGGATGTCGATGGCGCTGGCCGGGTCGGTGGCGATGATGATCAGGCGATCACCTGCCTTGAGGCCCTTCATGGCCTTGGTGGCCTTCAGGACGGGAAGCGGGCATTCCAACCCGGAACAATCGATCTGGCTTTCGGTCATTTAATCCAACTCGCAATGAGGTCGCCGGGAGGCGGTGGGGGGCTCTTTGACGTTTCTCTTAGCCGGTTTTTGGGTCTGGGTCATCCTTGGTCAGTCGAATCCTTTTGCAATAACGGATGGGAACTGTAAAATTTTGGCGTTCAGGTTCCGTTGGGGAAACGAACCTGCGGGGGAGGGGAAAGATGCCGATTATTTGGCGCGACGCCATGTCTGTCGATCACGGCGTGATTGATGATGACCACAAAGTCCTGGTGAAAAAAGTCAACGAATTCGAGGCTTTGATCTCGGGGGATTTCACGCAGAAGCAGCTGATGAAGGTTCTGCTTGATCTGAAAAGCTATACCGAAAGCCACTTTGCCCGCGAAGAGCAGATGATGGATAAGGTCGGCTTCATGGGGGCTTCCGAACACCGTGCCCTGCACCGCTGCCTGATCGAGGAACTGAACGATCAAGCACGCCCCTTCCTGACCGGCGAGCCTAGTCAGGAGATGATGGAGGTCTATGCCGAAGGGATCGCACAGTTCCTGCGCCACTGGCTGGTGGACCACATCATCAAACAGGATCTGCAGATGAAACCATTGTTCCAAGCATCGAAGCGTGTTGTGGGTGCCTGATCAAGTCTCTGTTACGGGCCCGTTTCCATACCAGGTGCCACCGTCCGGCACGTCCTTGTTCACGAAACTGAGCGCCCCGATCTTGGCTTTGTCGCCAATGCTGACGCCCATCTGGATGATGGTATTGGGCCCGATGTAGACGCCGTTGCCGATGCGGGTCGGTTGGCGCTCGATCGGGCTTTCCCCCAGGGATTGGCTCCAATCGACCGTATGATGGGTATAAATCTGAACGCCGGCGCTGACCGAGACGAAGTTGCCGATTTCCAGCCCGCCGGAACCGTCCAGGACAACGTTTGGTCCGATCCAGGTCTGCCGGCCGACGCTAACGTCCCCTAAGATCAGCACGTTGTTATAGCAGGATGTCCCTTCGCCGAAGCCATAAAAGGCGGCCGTCTCCCAGCGATCCGACAGAAGATCCTGGATGGAGACATGGCGATTGAACGTCTCCTTCATCCTGAGGCGCAAGCGCTGAAGGTCGTCCAGCAGTTCTTTTTCGATGGTCATTCTGTCTTCGGCCGCACTGGGTGCGACGTTACTCCCACTCAATAGTAACCTATTTTTTTCTTCTTTAATAACAATAAGTTACAATGCAACAATAGCTTTGTGCAAGTTTTGTGTAAGTTCCTTCTGGGGATAGTGTTGTTAAGCATTTGATATTCCTACCACTTTTCAATGCGTGGGCCTTCTGGAACTTGCACGACGTGCATCGTCGTCTCGCCCTTTTGATCTACAAAATAGAACTACCGCGACACGGACGGTTTATCAATGATCCGGGGTTGTTAGAACTTCATCTCGGATGGATTTGAGGCGTCAGTTACTCATAGGAATACCGCCAACGAGGGGCGGCATTCCGATGTTTAACGGGCTAAGGTTTTAGCGCTCGCCTTTTCGAGTTGCTTGTCGAGCTCCCCTGCTTCGACAGCTACGACCAACGTGTCCAACACGCGGTTCAGATTTTCCTTCTTTTCCACCTCGATCACCGTCTGGCCTTTGCCGAAGTCGATCAACTTGTTCCCATAACGTGGTTCGATGAACCAGGTGCCGTTCGCGTTGTGCCAGAACCATTGCTTTACGGTTTTGGGCTTCTCGACCTTTTGGCGCTGCCCGGTTTCCGGATGCTTCTCCGTCACCATGTGCGTGATCTTGGCCGTCGTGTTGTTCAACAGCGCATCAACCAGGAGCTGCTGCTCCATCAGGGCCGCAACCATCTTCTGACGGCGATGGCTGGTTTTGTCGTAGACGATCTTGCGCTTTTCATTGCTAAGCTTGAGTTGGTTGAGTGCGGACATTGGAACCTCCAAGTGTTTGATTTCGGTTCCTTAATGCTAGCCCCTTACCGTCGTATCGCAAGAAAAGACAGGCAGAAACTGTCTTGAAATCAGATGCTTACGGGTTTCGCGAAGCCTTTTGATGCCTACCGCTCCTTTTGGTGTCCCGGAAAGGGCCGACTTGAAGTTTTGGCTACCCTAGCTGCCCGAGCAATTATTCTGGGCTGCTAGGGCTTTAAACCAGAGCCTTACAAGACATCAACTGATTTGCTGTCGCTCCAGTGCCCGATGGTAGAGTGCCGTCCAGACCTTGTTCGTGAGTGGCTGTAGCCAAACGACCTTCTCTCTCAGCTCGCCATATCTGCTGGATTTGCATGCGTCATTTCGGACCTTCAGATTGGCCGCCAGACGCCCAAGCGTATCCAGCGTGACCTCCTGATCAGACGCCCGGATCATCGACATATATCGAGCGCTTTTGTTCAGCCATTTCACCGAAAATTCGTTGTGGCTGGAGACCATGCCACGGCAATGCAGTTCGTCGTAAACTTCATTCAGAATATCCATTCAGATCCTCCCACTCAAAACACGGATAAATACAAAAGCTGGAACTAGGTATTTAGCTCGCCGGTTTAGGGGAGTTGATGGGGATGGGCGAAGGATGCCCATCCCCAAGAAACCGCATATCAAAATACGTTTATGCCGAGGTCGGTTGCGGATTGCATTTGCGGCGTGAACGCATTGGCCCCACTTGGAGTGTCGTTGATGAAACCGATAAAGCGGTTGTTCGCACCAGCTGGGTTTAACCAAAGGTCTTCGTAAACAACCCCATCAAACTTAATGTGCAACACAAGGACGTTGCTGCCCTTGTCCTCGATGATGGCCCAGTGGTCTTTCATCAAAAGCCCCGTCTGGCAGCTTTTCAACGCGGACACGTAGAACTTTCGGTCTTTCTTCAGACCCAATACCTCAACCTCCGCAAGTCCCTCCAGGTCTTCAGGGCTAAGAACCGATTGAAGACGCCTTCTGGCAGAGGCCGGCTGGTAGAAGTCGAGGTAAGCCAGCCGCTCCCGCGACTCCTGGTCTTCAATAGCTCCGTGGATATAGATGCTGGCGTTCTTTTTCGAGTTAAATACGTAGATATCTTTTGTCATTGCGTTTTTCTCCTATGACTTGTTTTGAAAATAAAACCTCGGCAGCCCTACCGGCTGCCAAGCTGTAGGTTTTGTGTTGTTGGGCGGTTGTGTGACCGGTAGCGAGTTGTGTCGTTCGGTGCGTTGCGTAGAGCTCGCCCGGTCAATGTGCTTGGCTACCAAACGAGCTCAAAAACCAAACACCAAACGACGTTCCAAGCTCAACGAACTCAACAAGCCCACCTTGAACACGACAGCTACTTCAACTGCCAAGTTTATTTATGCTAGGAATTTAGCAGGGCGCTATGTGTTTGATTTAAAAGGTTTTTGATGTCGCCATAATAGGCCACTTGAGGGTCATTGACAGGAATAGACCACATCTGGTGCAAGTCAGAGATGGTGCAAATCCATAAGCTGGTGGGTTCAAAACCAAGCCTGGTCGGGCTTTTTCAGTTCGTCAGATTTTAGGATTTCCTGGATAGCGACCGCATCGCCATTTTGCTGATCTTCTCGCGCTGTTTCAGATCAATCTCGGCGTCGTCGATTTCCCGTTGAATGGCCAAGCGCTGCTTTTCCAACTCAAGCTGCGCCACTTCTTTCTCATATTCCAGGCGGGCGCGTTCAAGATCACCGTCGTTGCCAAGCTGATCTTCGCTATACATGGCTGAAACCAAAGCCAACTTTTGCTTCTGCGCTTTCCGTCGAGCCTTCTTGATTTTGTTGAGCCGACGAACGTCTCTCAGGGTGATCGTGGCTTTTCGAAGAGAGCGAAGTTCCAGCTGACCGATCGTGTCTTGGCTGGGGTCGTAGACGCCTTGGGCGATGAGGTTGGTCTCGTAAAGTTCGTAAGCTCTCATGCCCATATTTAGCGGGCTGGAACTCTTTGAGCGGCCATTCGCGCCGTTACGTCGTTAAGCGCTTAGCAAATCGATACCTCAGACAGAGACGTTGCTACGTCAAAGTCCACGCCCAACGCTTCGAAGTGCTTACGACCGCAGGTGATTTTCTGATTCTCTTTGTTTCGGCGATCCTCAGAGTCGAGCGAGCTTTTGGTTTCTCGCACAAAATAAAGCTTCTCGTCGTTCTCGGTGACGAAGGCCCAGTCGGGGTTGTAAGGCCCGATAGGCGTGTCGATCTTGAACCAGCTTGGCAGCTTCACGAACAGGCGTACATATTCGTTAGAGTCCAGGTCTTGAGCGAATTGGCGTTCGACCTCAGAGTCGTACTCAATCGCGTCAAATAGCGCTTTGTCGCGGTTTTGGACCTCATAAAGGTTACTCAGATAGCGAACGATGCCGTCTTCGGCCTCTTGCTCGATACGGCTCATTTCCCATTGCTGGCCAGCGATCTTGTCGTATTGGATGCCATCCAGCATCAGGTCATGCAGAGCCCGCGAGATTTCCTTGGCCACAGCCGCCATAAACGCCTGGGGATTGATCTGAAACTCGTCCAACCGATCTGACTGCTTGAGAATTTCCACCAGGGTGTGACGGGTGAGTTCTGTTTCCTTTTGAAGGAAACCCAGAATGTCTGGGAACACCTTCACCGGTTCCGCATCAATTGACTTTTCTTCAAGCTTGGTGTCCGTATCCACACCCGCATCCGTAATACCCAGGTCTACGCGGGTCATCGATATTCGGACAGGCTGAATGGTATCCAGGTTCTTGATGCGATTGACCGCCTTGGTAATTAGGTCGGTGGTGTCGAAGGTTACACGGTACCGGGTGCGGTGCTTAATGCGGTCCCAGAGGGCAACGAAATCGGCGCTTAAGTGGACCTCTTTGCGGAACTTGAGCTCCCGTCGTTCCCTTGCATTGACGATACGGTTTTTGAAGACCTTCTTGTTGATTTCGTCGATCACAGTAGCCTTGAGGTCGGCAAACTCTTCGGACAGGGCGAGATCAAAGTGCGGGTTCTTCGGATCAAACTTTTCGAGGATTTCTCCCGCCGCATTGAGGTAGCCATTGTCCACCAATTCCTGCCATAGCCTGGCTGAAGTATCCTGGCCAAGTTCCGCTTCAGAACCATCCGATGCGGATACGACGATTTTGGAGAAGGCTATTTTTTCGATCTTGCCAAACTGGATGCCGAAGTCCTCTTCGAACTCCGTCTGCAGCGTCCGAGCAAACTCCTCATAGGACTCATTGGCCACGACCGTCAGGCGGTTGACGGTTTCGTCATGTACCCGTTCGCCCAAATTGTTGACGGGCAGGCGGAGCCCCCGCCCGATCTCTTGGCGCTTCTTTTCGACCGACTGGGTTTCATTGAGGGTGCAAATCTGAAAGACGTTCGGATTGTCCCAGCCCTCGCGCAAGGCAGAGTGGGAGAAGATGAAACGGAGCGGCACGGCCTCGTCTAGCAGGCGCTCTTTGTCGCGCATGATCAGATTGTAGGAATCTTCTTCGGCAGCTTTGTTTGTTTTCTGCTTCGCGCCTTCACCGAATGGGGAAACAGCTTTTTTGTCTTGGCTGAAGTATCCTCCATGAACTTCTGACACATCATGCGGAATGAGGCCCTTGAAACGATCCTTGCCTATCAGCTCCCGAAAGGCTTCTTCGAACCATTGGCCGATCTTGCCTAAACTTGTTGTCTTGTCGTCGTTGTAGACACGATAGTTGGCGACCTTATCGATGAAGAACAGGGAGAGTACCTTGATGCCGCGCCCCTTCAGGGCCTTCTCTTTCTTCAGATGTTGCTCGACCGTCTCGCGGACCTGAGCCTTCATGATGTCGTCGCCAAGACCACCAATTTCCTGGCCAAGGTCGAGCCAACGTCCGGAGTTGAACTCAAGCCCTTCTGAGCCAGGCGTGCAATCGATGTTCTGGACGATGTAGCCGTCTTCGTACGACACGCGCTCGTTGGACTTCATAAACAGGTCATCACCCTGCTTAACCCAGAGTTTGGCAGCCTTCGGCCCCTTCGGTCCTTCCTTGTGGATTTCGACCTGCGCTTTGATGCCGTTCTTGTTGTCCGTTTTCAGGAGCTTCACGTAGGCGTCGTTGAAGTTGTCTTCGGAGCGAATGGAGGCCACCTCGATCCGCTTAACGAGCCTAAGGTCATAGGCTCGGATGGGATCAAGCTTGTAGAGCAGATTGTACGGGTTGCGGTGGGTGGCGCTGTAGCGGAGCGTCGCGGCAGGGTTCAGGCGTTTGATCGCCGTCCTGGCCTTGTCGGTATTATCGACGCTTTGTGGTTCGTCGATGATCACGAAGGGATTTGTTGCCTGAATGAATTCGATGGGTTTTCGACCGGACATGCGGTCGTTTTCCCTGTTGATCACGTTGAGCTTCTTTAGCTCGTCTTCCGTCATTTCGCTTTCGGGCTTGTCGGGGACATCCTTCACGAAGGCTTGGATGTTGATGATCATGATCTGAATTTGGTTGCTGGTTGCGAACTGGCGCACCTTGCCCAACCGTTTTGAATCATAGACGAAGTGATCGAAGGGTACCTTGTCATAGAGCGTGCGGAAGTGCTCCTTCATCACGTCGATGCTCTTCAATACCCCTTCGCGGATCGCCACGCTGGGCACGACTATGATGAATTTGCGGAAGCCGTATGTCTTGTGGAGTTCAAAGATCGTGCGGAGGTAGACGTAGGTCTTGCCGGTTCCCGTCTCCATCTCGACGGAAAACTCATGGCCGCGAAGCGCATCCACCTTCGCGATATCATTGTCTTCCTGGATTTTCTGAACATTCGCCAGGATTACGTCTTCCGGCACAGTCAACTGGTTGCCGAGACCCAGTTCATTCTGAAACAGCCCGCCGATCTGGAGAGATTGAAAGGCCGTAGCGCCCGACTGCGCCATAAGCTGCCCATCGAAAGCTTGGACGACGGCGTTGATAGCGTCCTGCTGGAACTCCAGGGAGGGATCGAACTTGAGCTTCATGGACGAACCTCCCTCTGGTCATGTCCGAGGAACGCATTGAGCCTGTCTGCAATAAGCGCTCGGCGTTCGTGCAAGAATTCGTCGTAGGCCGCGACTCCCCAAAGCGAAGGATCATCGGGAATGCACTGCTTGTTTAGTTCCGCTGCGCCAATTTTCTGGACCAGGTCCGGCAGGTAGTCCGCCGGTTCCTTGTCACTAATGCGCCGATTGGTCCTGCCACTTATGAAGGTCAGATTGCAGATATCGTTGATCTGACGGGTCTCGCGCCCAGCCCGCTTCAAAACCGCCTGCGGGAAGACGTGATGGAATTGGAGCGCGTGTTGAGAGCCCGAATGCTTGAGCGATATGACGAGTTGGTCACGCCAGTCCTGGGCTCCGTCTTTTTTGAAGGCCAGAAACATGGTCTTGAAGTAGGCGCTCCGGCTGTTCCGGTTTTCCAAATCGGCTGCTTCAACCACCAGCCGCCCTACCTGGGTTTTGAGCTGGGTGATCAACCCCTCAATCCCCTTGCCATCGCGGAGAGCTGCCAGGTCTTGATCCAAAAAGCTCTCGGACGAACCTCTCGAATACCGGGCCTTGGCGTTGGCCACGAGAACCCAATAACGCAATCGGGCACTTTCTTCCGGCGTCAGCGTGTAGTCCTTGGCGTGACCATAGGCGGCCAGGGTGATCACGAGAAAAGGCGACGACAGGAGGGCAGGGCTATCGATATCGACATTGCTGCGAAGGAAGTTGAGGGCGAAGTCCATACCCTTCTTTGCGCTTTCCCAGGCGGTTTCCAGACGTTGCTTCGCCAAGCCTCCAACCGTCTTGAAGCGCGATTGATTGGTGGCGAAGGCGACCAAATTTTTCAAATGGATAGCAAGGCCGAGATCAAAGCCCTGGGCTACGCATTCCTTTTCGAACTCCTGGAACACCCGCAAGGAGTCCCGCCATTTGGCCGTAATCTGCGCCAAGGCCAAATCCGAGCTTCGTAATTTTGCGCCTAAGGAGTTCACCCGGACGAAGATTTCCGTCACCTCTTCGTAGGACTTGTCACGATCAAGGATATGGACGCGGTAGCTGTAGTTCTTGATGTCCCGAAGACGTTTCAGCCGCTCCGCGTACTTATTGAACTTCGGGTCATTCATATCCGAAACACCGGCTTTTTGAATGAAGCGGATATCGTTGTCTTCACGAAAAACCTGGGTCACGGAAACCCAATGGGGTTGGCTGGCAAGCTTGTTGGAATGCACGACGAAGGCCATGCGGTCGAAGCGTTTCAGGATTTCATCCTCTGACGCATCCGCCGTATTTTCATCCGGGTCCGCGTCGGTGTCGTCTTCGGCTTCTTCGTCCTCAAACACTTCCGTGATGACTTCCAGGTTATCAGGGTGCTCTAGGTTAAAGAGCACGTCGATGGGGCGCTTGCGGCCCCGCACTTGCACCGGATCGCCGCGCAGAATGGCGGACAACGAGGTAAGGCGTTGCTGGCCATCTAACAAAAGCTGGAAGCTCTGTTGATCGCTGGTTTCCTGATCGACGGCAAAGTCCCGCGTCGCCACGCCTTCATCGGTTTCCCAGGTGAGGATGGTGCCCGACGGATAGCCGCGGTAGAGAGAGTCCAGTAAATCCCGAACACGCGTTTGCCGCCAGACGTACTGGCGTTGCATCTCCGGCAACCGGATGTCGCCCCGCTCGATCTTGGTGACGAGCTCGTTAATGCTCAGGTCCTGCTGTCCCATAGCTGCCCCCTCAAACCGTCTTGAAGACGATTTCGGACTCCTGGGATTCCGCTCGTGCCTTGAAGGTCTGGACGGCGTTGGCTTTGAGCTGGTCGTTACCCTGGAAGCTTTCGTCGAGACAGATGACCTGCAGGGGATCGGCATCGGCCATGGCGTCAATCAGGTCCGACGTGACCTCCTTCTCCAGACAGATGAGCATCGCCCCCTCGGCGACCGAGAACACCTGCTTACCCGCCATCTCCACCTGTTCCACTTTGGTGGTCAGCGGGAAACCCGCTTTGAGCAGTAGTTCATAAAGGATGTCTTCCGGCGTGCTTTCCTTAGAGACGTGATCAATGTGGAGGTCGAGTTGCTCGGCGAGTGCTTCAGGGTTCTCCGCTTCCCCGTCCCATGTTTTGAAGTTTGACCGGTCGAGTTTGAAGGCGCGGAAACCCGTATCGGATTCCACGGCATCTCCAAAATCCAACACCCCTTCTTCGCTCTCTGAGAATTTCTCTCCTGCCCTCCGAATCCTTTCACGGCTGATGTCAGCGATGGTTGAGTGCCCGAACTTTCGTGCTTCGTGCTTTTCTTCAAGGGGCTCAGGAAGCTGGACTAGTATGAATTTGCGCCGAACAGCATCACCATCATTTACGTCAAAGACTGCGTGAGCGGTCGAGGCTGATCCGGCGAAAAAATCTAGTATAGTATCGCCTTCTTTTAGCACAAAAGGCAAAAACGCTCCGATAAGCCGGATGGGCTTTGGGTTGGTGAACGCTTTCTTCATATCAGGGAACAAATCGCGCAAATCATATGCGCCAAGACGACCATCCAAATCAATTACGCTTGGCAACTTATCCTTAAAATCTTTTGCATATACTTTAAGTTCAATTATTTTATTTTCATCGTCGCCAAAAATAATTTTGTCGCTGTCCAAAAGTGAACGCATAGTATCCTCTGGAAACCGATAGCCCATTAGCGGCTCAGTGCACGGCTTGCCTGATTTCGGATGGATTACATCGTAACGGTAGCCTTCTTTCCCAGGGTTGTGCACACTTTGGCTCCCTGTATAAACTCCGTCAAAGTCAATGTGCTTATATCTGTCCAGTGGCCAAAGAAATTGCTTGTTTTCTTTAAACCAGGATGCGTAAGCGTTCTGGAGCTCAGCTAAATCATCAGAGTGTTCATTGATTAGTTTGTTGCCTACTTCGATCAGCTTTTCTTTGACATCGGAAAGACCAGATTTCCAAGATTTTTCAATAGCTTCTTTTGTTCGGGCATATACGTGTACATATTCATGTTCTACAGCAACATTTGTAGGGTTGTTGTCCGTTGCATTTTTCCAGATGATAGTCCCAATAAGATTTTCTTCTCCAAATATTGCATCACAAACAAATTTTAGGGCGCTAAGTTCTTTGTCATTGATGGAAATAAAAATTACGCCATCTTCAGACAGCAAGTTTCTGGCTAAGTAAATTCTAGGGAACATCATATTGAGCCAATTTGTATGAAATCGACCTTCTGTATCGGAATTAGTTGAAAAGCGGCGCCCACCTGCGTCTGCCTGCCCCGTGTACGACAAGTAGGTTTCTAGGGTCTCCGCATACTTGTCAGGATAAATAAACTCTTTTCCCGTGTTATACGGCGGATCGATATAGATCATCTTGATCTTGCCGAAGTAGGCCTTCTGGAGGAGCTTTAGCACCTCCAGGTTATCGCCCTCGATGAACAGGTTTTCTGTGTTGTCGAAATCAACGGACTCGGCCCGGTCGGGCTTCAGGGTGGCACGGCTGGGTTCCTGGATGATCTTCATGCACTCGGCCTTGCCGGGCCAGGTGAGGCCGAAGCGCTCCTTGCCTGGTTCCACCCACTCCCCCAGCACCCGTTGAAGCTGCTCGAAGTCAATCTTCCCTTCGGAAAACACCTCCGGGAAAAGCTGCTTCAACTGCTCCCGCTTCTCCTCCGCCACATCCATAGACTTCAGATCCATCTTTTCCGGCATTTCGTTTGACATCAGGTCAGCTTCCTTCGAATGAGAGCGCTGCGAAGCAATGGGAGGATCAATTGTTCTCGCCCTTCGCGTTAAATCCGAACTTGTTCATAGCCCAGTTCATGAGAGGGCTTGGGTGTTCATCAAGTGAGCCTTTCCCGTCCAGGCGATCACCCGGATTGAAAAGTAGGCGGTTGAAGGTTTCCGCTGCCAGGACGTTTTCGTAACCGGCAGCCTGGAGCTTAAAGCCTTCGACGGACATGGCGATGGAGTACTTGTATTGGTAATGCTCCCGCAGCTGAAAAAGTTGGTGGTATTTCGAAGCGGAGAACTTCGATAGCCATAGCGAAGGGATCATGATCAACAACAATGCCAGCGTGGCCGAAAGCGTCAGCCCATCCGCCTTCACGGCATTCATTAAATTAAGCCAGAAGCCGGGCTCCTCCCCGTCCTGCAATGTCGGGAATAGGTCTGGATTAACGGCTAGCACCGTCACAGTTATGACGTAAGCCGACAAGGGCAGAGCGGACAAAAAGACAAACAGAATCGCGATGTAGAACTCCCGCTGAGTCTTCACCAGTTTGCTATCCAGGTCATCGAGATTTTCTTTGAACGTGCCAGCTAACCCCGCATTCGTAGACACGGCGAGCATTTGATCGGCCCGTTCGATGGTTTGACCAATTTTTTCTTCCTTTTCATTCAGACCGCTGTAAAGAGCCTCAACGTCCGTCGTCCACGTCTTGAAGGCTTCATTCTTCTCGCTCAGGGTTTGCTGGAATGACTTGAAGTGGCCCTGATATTCGTCAACCTGGGCCTTCAGGTTAACTGCGTTGGCACTAATGTCCGTTACTTTGTCCAGCTCCGCATCACTCGATTGGTTGACCTCGATTATCTTTGTCAGAGTTTCTTGGGCCGTTGAGAGCGTATTCGCGACATCTTCGCTATTGGTTGCCGCGTCCTCCCGTAGCTGCTTCGTTTGTGCCGCATGTGAATCGACATCACTCTTGGCTTTTTCAATTGCGTCGGCAGCTTTGCGCACTTTTTCAGCCTGCTCGGAAAACTC
This sequence comes from Magnetovibrionaceae bacterium, assembly GCA_049603795.1. Classification (GTDB taxonomy): domain Bacteria; phylum Pseudomonadota; class Alphaproteobacteria; order Rhodospirillales; family JBMYSY01; genus JBMYSY01. The sequence goes on along the minus strand of JBMYSY010000017.1, from coordinate 35,123 downwards.
CCTGACGGCTTCCGTAAACGCATCAAAGCTGTTGGCACCAACTATCTGAGCAACTTGATAGTATCGAACCAAAAGCTCTTCCAAGTGGTTCTTCAGATTTTGTAGATGGGATGCGACGTTGATATTCGCGTTCGTTTGCTGGATGGCCACGACCCAGTTGCCGGGATTCAAAGTTGCAATCCCTTTGGCGTCGACCTGATCCGCGAAGCTGACCAATTGTCGTATGGTTTCCAAGACAGCCTTAGACGAATTCTCAAGCTCCTCTACATACCGGGTCGGTATCGGTGCGCCCGCGTCGATTTCCCGACCGTCTAGCGACAGGATCAGATTTGCGGTCGCAAGCGTTCGCTCATCGAACCACCAAAGCTCCTCCTGCGTGCCGGGTACCGCAGCCTCCTGGTTAAATTTCTCTCCGCCTGACCCCTCCGCCGTTTGAAGGCAGGCGATCACCCGTGGCCACAATTCAAGGATTGTCTTGGCGTTCTGGACCGACTCTGAAAACACACCTTCCACAGGCTTCTCCTACTTCACCGCAAACCGTATCGTGAACAGCTTCTGGTCGGAGACCTGTTGCTGCAAGCGTTCTTCCACCTGATCGAGGAGCGCGTCCTTTTGCACATCCACCTGCTTGGCTGCGTCGTCGTACTCACGCCAGGCATCGTCGCGTTTTTGTTCCAACTTCCTTGCCTTCTTTTGGAGCGCCAGTTTGTCGGGCAAGGCTCCTGCCTGACGGACCTGGCGTTTCAGGTCTTTGATTTGGTCGTCCAGGTCCTTGAGGTCCGCTTTCAGTCCCGCCCGTTTGTCGTCGGCCCAGTTGTCCAGTTTGTCCATCTCCTCGTCGAACCAGCTGCCCCGCTGCGCCTCCAGATCGTCCAGGATGGATTGACGACTGGCCTTGAGCGCTTGGCTCACCTGCGTTCGTGAGGTTTCAGGGATATCCCGACCGCCATTGCCGCCCCGCTCAGCGGGCAGGTCAAACAGGCGACGCAGGACAGTTTGCTCGATCTCCGTGCCATCATCGGTCACGCCGGCCAGGATAATGTGGTCCTGTTCGTCCGCTCCGGTGATCGTGAGCACTTGAGCGGAGAGCGTGCCGCTCTCGCCGACCATTGGTTCCAGCGCGACGGATTTTTGTGGCCAAGCTGTGTAATCGAACGTGAGGAGCGTTTCAGCCGTGGGCTTTTTCAAACACTTCGCGACGACGAATTGGGCCAGATCGTGTCCCAGGCGATAACGATAACCCTCCGCATCGACGCTTTTCTTGGTCAGGTGGTAGTGGCCCATGGGCACATCGACATCGCCCGGCGAAATCGCCAGTTTGAAGCTCAGGTAGTCGTCATCGAAGATCGCGGCACCCGCCAGTTCGTGCTTGGTGATTGACCAGAGCAGCTGTTCGTACCGTCCCAGATACTCCTTGCTCTTGGACATGTTCATCCGCAAGCGGTCATGGACGTCCGCATCGAAGTTTTCGAGAAGCTTCTTCCGGGTATCCTCCATCGTCTCATCAATCTTCGTACTCATCTCCGCCTGCAGGGCTTCGAAGGCGGCTTCGATTTCATCCTCCGAGCGGCAGGTCTGATAGATGGAGACAATGCGTTTTTCGAATTCGACGCCTGACTCAATTGCGCCCAAGACTTCATCGCTGGCACCAAAGACGCCTGAGAACAGTTGGAACTTCTCGGAAAGGAGTTGGTGGATGCGCTGGTCGGCGGCGTTGTTCTTGTTCAGGAAGTTGATCACCACCACGTCGTGCTTCTGGCCGTACCGGTGGCAACGCCCGATGCGTTGTTCGATCCGCTGCGGGTTCCAGGGCAGATCGTAGTTCACCACCATGGAGCAGAATTGCAGGTTGATGCCTTCGGCAGCGGCTTCCGTCGCGATCATGATGGCAGCGTCATTGCGGAAATATTCGACCAACGCAGCCCGCATATCGGCGGAACGGGAACCGGTTATCTTGTCTGTTCCGGCATGGCGGGATTTCCATTGTTCATAGATGGCCTTGGACTGGTCATCGGTATTGGAACCGTTGAACAGAACGAGCTTGCCTGCATATCCGCCGTTTGAGAGGAGGCGAACAAGGTATTCCTGTGTCCGCCGGGACTCGGTGAAGATGATGGCTTTCTCCGCGCTTCCCAGTTCCCTGGCTTTGTCGAAACCGGCCTGTAATGCGGAAAGGAGTGCCAAGCCCTTGGCGTTTTCGGTTATCGCCACGGCCCGGTCGCGGAATTGACGGAGTTCTTCGATTTCGTACTCGATGGCTTCAATGTCTTGGTCGGTCAGGAGTTCCGGGGTTTCTTCATCGTCGATCCACTCTTCCGCCTCTTCGGCGAAGCCATCGACGTCTTGGGCAATCTCGTCTTCCTCGGCTTCATCCTCTTCCATGTTTTTCCGAAGGGCCGCGTCTTCTCGAAGCTGTCGTTCCAGTTTTCGCGCGAGAGAATCCAGGGCCCCGGCGATGGCGAAGGTGGAGGACGCCAGCAGCTTCCGCATGATCAGGGTCATCAGCGTGCGCTGTCCGCTGGGGAGCGCTTGAAGGGCATCCCGGCGCAGGTAGTCGGAGACCATGTCGTAGAGCGCCTGCTCTTCCGTTGTCGGGATAAACTCCTGGGTAATGGGGATGCGGTTGGTGTAGCGGATGTACTCCATCACCTGTCGTCGCAGCGTCCGATGGCAGATGGGGGCCAGGCGTTTCTTCAACTCGTCGAACTGACTGCTCCCGGAAAGACGAGCGTATTGGGAGCGGAAGCTCTTGGCGTCTCCGAAGGCGAAGTCATCGACCAGGCTCACCAGCCCGTAGAGCTCCATGAGTGAATTTTGCAGCGGCGTGGCGGTGAGCAGGACTTTGGGCGCATTGATCAAGGCGTTCTTGAGCGCTTTACCAATCTTGTTGTCAGGACGGTACACATTTCTCAGGCGATGGGCTTCGTCGATCACCGCCAAGTCCCAGCGTGTCATCATCAGGGCATCGGCATGACGTGCGGCGAACTGGAAAGAGCAAATGACAATCTCATTCTGCTCGAACGGACGTTCGATGCCATCCTTGACCATTCGGTTGTAGTTTTTGGCCTCCAGGATCAGAGACGGGAGAAAAAATTTTTCCTCCATCTCCTGCGCCCATTGTTTGCGGAGGTTGGCAGGTCCGATGATGATGATCCGACGCTTCCCCTCCGTCCACTTTTGGGAGAGCAGCAAGCCGGCTTCGATGGTTTTACCGAGGCCAACCTCGTCGGCCAGGATTGCACCTTTCGACAAAGGGGACTTGAAGGCGAAGAGGGCTGCTTCGACTTGGTGTGGGTTCAGATCAACCTGGGCATCTAGAAGGGTGCCAGCCAACCTCTCTGCATCCGTAACGGAGTGCCGTTTACTGAGTTCATGGGCAAACAGTTTGGCATGGTGCTCTGTAATCAAGACGTGCCCTCTAAGCGTACTCTCATTGATTGATTCTCATTTATCATGCGAACTCAAACTAATGAAGTACCGTGAGGTCAAATCTCATAAATTCCGTATTTCATGAGGTATCCCTGCGAAACCGCAAGTTTCTGCGGGTTCCTGTCTTTCCTTGTGGCCTGATTCCATCCTGCACATAATAAAACGTAAGGTAAAACAATGTTTTATGAGGTTTCCGATGAAACAGGCACGAATCCCAAAGGACGGAGAAATGAAGCGGTTGTTGGCCATGATTAGCGCCACACGTTACGCCAAGCGCAATCGGGTCGCGGTCATGATGTCCTACTTCGCAGGGATGCGCGTTGGCGAGATCGCCAGCTTGAAGATTGGGGATGTGTTCAATGATGATGGCACGGTCAGAGACCAGATTGCCTTGAAAGCAGCATACACCAAAACAGGCGAGGCCCGTGCGGTCTTCGTTAGCAAGAAACTGGAAAAAGAACTGGAGCGCTATCGCCCGGCACTGTCCGCAAAGCTGGACCCCGCCAAGCCATTCTTGTCCACCCAGCGAGGTACGGCTTTCTCTGCAAACACTCTGTGCCAACTTTTCGGTGAGTTGTACGGAAAAGCTGGCATTGACGGTGCTTCCAGCCACAGCGGCAGACGTTCCTTCATAACGACCCTGGCTCACAACGGTGTTTCGCCGAAAGTCATCATGACCCTGGCGGGCCATAAGCACCTGACGACCACTCAACGCTACATCGACGTAAACGACGAAATGCTCAAACAGGCGGTCGAAGTAGTTTGATCCCAGGGTCAGTTTATTGCGCGATACCCATTGTCATAGGCCTTGGCCCCGTTTAAGCACTTACTCATATCGATTTTTCTACCGAGCCGTTCGTTCGCGAGGACATTTACTACAAAAGTTCCTGACCAACGATTCAGAGGGACAGGTTGGCCACGCCAATCGTTGATGGTGACATCGTTGTCCAAGGCATAGACGATGACATCGTGATTGTCGAAATACCCAAACTTGTCCTTGAAGTAGATTCGATAGAAAGCCCAGTTGTGCAGCTCTCCGCCAGTATCTTCGTCATCAACCAGTAACTGGCAAGCTTCAGACAGTTCCGTATCTTCATGATCGCGAAGAATTTCCGCGAAAATGTCGAGTGGGTTCTCTTCGTGGTCTGTTTCAACGTGGATCATCTTGGAGTAGTCAGTGTCAGACATTTGAAACTTCCTTTCCTTCAACCGCTTCCATCCCCACCAACCGCTCATCCTCGTCAAGGGTGTTGTCGGTGAGATCCAGCGCTTCGGCGAAAAGGTCTTTCCATTTGATGGTCGCCGCGATGGCGGCAGCATCGTGATTGGCCTGAGAGAACACTTCATTTGTCGCGACGATCAGCGTGTAGAGCCAGGCTCCCACATCTCCCTTCGAGTGGATGTCGCTCCAAGAGACAAAGGGATCGATCTGTTTTTCGGATTTTTTTGCCTCCTGGAGCTGCTGCGTAATCAGCTCAAATTCTGCCAGGGCATTATGAATTGTCTGGTAGACGCTCTGGACGGCGATGAAGGTGTTGTGGACAGCAAGGATCGCGTAGGCGAGGCCATCCATGCCGTACTTGCTTTTTGAAAGGGGATTGAGAATGTCTTCAACCGCAATCCCTTCAAGGACCGGCGAATAGCAATAGGGGTACGGCTTTTTCGGGTTCAGGTCGTCAATAGCCTCGCAGAATTGATCCATATCCTGCGCAATGATCTGCTCATTCGGCTTGAAGACGGGTTCCTTGAAAACCTTGGCGAAACGTCCTCCCATCTTGATTGGCGAAGATGAGTCGAAGGTGACGATGGTTTCATCATTCGCGTATCGGCGCAGCGCCGTTTGCAGGACCGTTGCGACAATGCCGTGCTTGCCGGTTCCTTTGCCGAAGATATGAAAGAACTGCCCACGTTCACCTTGGAAACCGCCATCCCGGATGATGTGATCGAGCAGCAAGAGCGTCGTGCCATAGTCCTGCGTAAGATGCCCACCAACGGCCCAGCCGCAACAAGGATGCTTCTTTACAGCCTCGTACCAATTGATTGCTTCGGCAATGCTGGCTCCGTGGATAGGCGTGATCAGCGGGAAGTCTTTGCTCCGATGCGCCTCGAAGAACTCGAAGTTGGCTTTCGACTGTTCCAGGCAGCCGTTACGGTTTTGATAGAAATGGCTGTTCTCCTGCCGACAGGCTCCAATGGGAACGTCCAAGTGCATTCCGACGTTCGCCATGTGCTCCTGCCATCGCAGGATTTTGAGTAGCGTCGGTTCCGGGTCCTTCCAATCAATCTTGAGCGTATCGACCGCCGCTTGGTAGCCGCCGCTATCGGTCATGATGAAGGTGTTGGTTTTGTCCCGGCTCAAGATCGAGCGGTCATTGGTCTGAGAGGTTGGAATGTCGAGCTCAGCCACCCCGGCGGAGTAAAGGCATCGCGGGTAATAGAAGAAGCCCGACTTCAGCAGGAAATTCAGTTTCTCCGGGTCTGGGAAGGACTGTGGGTTATTGCCCGGTCTCATTTCCCTGACGGTTCGGCCCATTGGTCGCGCGACCATCTTGTTGATACTCGGCAAATACCAGGGCAGGTGGCTGTCTTTGTGGACGGGGCGCGACAGGTCCCATTCCGGGGTGATGAGCGACATTTTCCCTGCCTCCTATACCGGCTCGAATTCGGCCTGAGGCTGCGCACCCATCGCCTGACGCTTGAAGTGAGCTCGCACTTCGTTGCCGTTGTCCAGGAAGGAGACGAACGCATCGTTCAGTGAGATAGGGCTCTTCTGTTTTTTCTTTTTCGCCGTAAACAGCGCGGCAACCGTCTGGTCTTCCGGAACCGTGATCAGGATGCTGTCAGCTTCCAGTTTCCAATTGCATGTTTTTTCCGGGAAGATGGCGAGGCACTGCTTGATCTCTTTCAGCGCAATTATGCTGGCGAGGTAGGATCCGTCGCGAACATCCGAAAGAACCAAATATTCGTTATCGAGGACGACCTTTGGTCCTTCGCCATCCGTTCCCTTTATGGTCGCCTTTCCATCGGAAATGGTGAACTCCACCTGAGCGAAATCTTTCACGTCGGCAACCAAGGCCTTGACCAACTGCCCAAGGGACTTTGGAGTCTCACCCGCAGCCAGCTTTGGCAACTGCGGCCGCATGCTGCTTCGGAAGTTGTCTTCCTGAAGCTTGAAAAAACGATCAACGACAGGCTTTCCATCTTCAACGGAAACGGTGAGGGAAAAGTGGTCGCCGTCTGATAGCTCCAAAGCCTTCAGATCGGCTTCGTCAGAGAACAAGGACTCGGCAATCTTCTGGTTTTCTTCGCGAGCTTTTTCCAAGCGGGCTAGAAAAATAGCCCCGTTCAAACTGCTATCCGTTGAACCAGGTTTTCCGTCCTTAAGCCATTCGGTGGCGCGCTCGACACAGTTCGCGATCGTGCCGCCTCCACCCTCTGGGCCTCTGTCGATAAGCCATTCATAGAATTGATCCGCTGTCTCCAGCTTGTACCGCTCCCGAGCATAATCAAACGCGCGACAGAATCGGGTAATCTGAGGATCGTTGAAAACCAGAAGGACTTTCTTTTTCTCCTCGTCCCAGGTCGGTACGCCGGTAGCGATTTTCGTCGGGCGAATGAATGGGCTTGTGTTGGCCTTGGCAGTGACGTTGTGAGCGTCGCAAACTTGCTTGAGAGCATTGGCGTTTTCATCCTTCAGGCACTCAATCCCAAAGGCATAGACCTCCGCCCACAAGCGTCGAACACTCGTGTGAACGCCATCGACGGCTTCCCTCACGGCGCGATAAGGTGGCTGAAGGTTTTTCGGCAACTTAACGTCAGCCGTATCCGCGTTGGCTGGCAAAAAGACGTCTTCGCCAATCTCTTGAGCTTGGGCGTTTTGCGTATTCATGTGACCCCCCCCAGATCTTGCAAAATGAAAGATTTCCGACGCAATAGCGTCTGGCAGACAGGGCAAAATCTGTCAAAAAGGCGATAATTTACCCTGTAATATGAACATGTTATGCGAAGGGAAATGCGTTTTGCTACTAGGGGGCTTCCCTAGTCAGGAAGTCACTTTGGCTCTGATATTCTTCTTGTGAAACTCGACCGTTTTTTCGCTGATATTGAGCTCGGACGCGATTTGCTTGTTGAGCATTCCTTGCTCAATCAATCGATGAACATCCCGTTCGCGGTCCGTAAGCGTATCGACAAGAAAGGCCCGCTCAACGGCCTCAAAACTTAGCTCGGTAGCTCGGTTCACGGCGGCGACAAGCTCGTGATTGCTTATCGGTTTTTCGAGAAACTCGATGGCACCTCCTTTCATTGCGGTAACGGCTGCGTGGACGTTCGCTTGCCCAGACAGGAAAACAATGGGTAATGGGCATCCTCTCTCGACCAAATGCTGTTGAAGTTCCAAACCCGTCTTCCCCGGCATTTGCAGATCGAGAACGATGCAGCCGGGGGCCAAGGAAATGCTCTGGCCAACGAAATCTTCGGCGGTTTCGTATGTGCGTGCTTTGTAGCCACGACTTTCCAACAAGTTCCGCAATGAATGGCGTACGCCAGCTTCATCATCGATGATGTGTATGACTGCTCTGTCAGGCATCTTGATGGCACTCTAGTATGGGCAGGCGAACAATAAATCGGGCGCCTTGCTCCCAGTTCTCAGCGATAATGGAACCGCCGTATCCCTGAATGATGCTGCGGCAGATGGACAAGCCCAAACCAAGGCCTTCGCTCTTCGTGGAATAAAAGCTGGTAAAAATCTCTTCTGCCTTCTCGTTCGGGAAACCGTGCCCGGTATCCTCGACGCTTACTTCGACAAACCCATCAGGTCTGGATCGTAGACCGAGGGCAATCCGCTTTTCTTTGCTATCGGCGGAACTCAAAGCCTGATGGGCGTTTTTGATCAGATTGATAAACACTTGCTGGATTTCGATAGGGTTGGCGAGAACCCGAGCTTCAGAATCACCCAAGGCGATATCCAAGCGAATGCCACCACGTTTTACGTCCGCCTTGACGAGGTCTACCGCCGCTTTAATGGCCTCGGCCAAACTTGCGGGAGTCGGTTCTCGCTCTTCGCCGCGCAGATAGCGGAGAATGCGTTTATGAATTTGAGCGGCTGTTTCAATCGCTGATTTAAGTTGCGTGTTGTAGGAATGGATTTTGCCAAGGCTCTCGGGATTACCCTTCTCAAATTCCTCCATCGCCAGTTCGGCATTTATCATCGCGCTTTGAAGCGGCGAGCTAATTTCGTGGGATATGGTCGCTCCTAGTTCTCCGATGGTGGCGACCCGCGAAAGATGGGAAACTTCTTTCTCTTTCTTGAGGCGCTCCTCCTCCGCGATGCGGCGTTCGTCAAAAGCCGCCCCAACAACCAAGCCAACCGAGCCCGTTACGGCAAACAAAACCTGCAACTCAAGCGAAGGATAGGCTTGGCTGCCGATGAGATTGAAAACCGTAGCAGCACTCACGTTTGCAGATACGGCTGAGAGCGCGCCACCGATTACCCCCTCAGTGGAGGCAAGCCAGACAACGGGAAGAACGATTAGGTAGCCAAAATTGCTCCCTGCCTCGCCAATGAGCGCCGCTCCAAAGCCTAAACCGGCGACGAACATCGGCAGGACAATGGCCTTGCTATAAAAAGCTAGAGACTTAGCACGGAGCACCTCCAATGAGTCGGCTAGGCTGTTTTCTCTCAGTAATCTCAAAAGCCCATACAACAGCGGTAAGCTCATAATGACCCCACTGGCGTCGCCAGCCCAGAAAGAGAAGAACACCTCTATCAATAGGTGATCTGGGAAAAAGTCATGGAGGTCGAATATCAGAACAGCCGTCCCTGCAGAGATTAATGGTGCCAGAATGGCTACAGCCAGCAGGTTGAAGACATCCCGTGAGCCAAGGACATCCCTTTCCAAGGGTAGCAGCTGCCGAAGTGAGTAACCCGCAGCGCTGTAGACGACAGCTTGCCTAACACACTGCCACCATTCCTGCGGCGCGTAGTCCCAAAACCCATGGTAGGGAAAGGACCCGAGCATTGCCGCGATGAAGACAACCGGTGCGTAGCGCAATCCGAAGGCGGCGATGAAGGCAATAGACAGGCCTGGCGCAGGATAAAAGGCACTGACGTTTGGGGCGACATCGAACAGGCCGGCTAACTGGAACAGAATCCAAAAGCCAAAGATGAAAAAAATGGATCGCAGGAATCCTTGCACGGGCAGCTCCCCCTTAATCGCGGAGCCTATCATATCAACTCAGAGGCGAGGCCTAGGGATCATCCCTAGGTGAGCGAAAAACTTGCAATTTTGAAGCTGCACCGATTTCAGCAGCATTGGGTTTTATGAAATCGGTTCAATAGTGCCATCGCTTCTACGGCGATAATCCGCCATGGCGTTGGTTCGCAACATTTCGTCGTTCACGTGCTTGTAGGTGTTTTCGACCTGGGTGGCGCTGGTGCCGCACATATCGGCGATTTGGCCATAGCTTAGGCCACTCATAATACGCTGGGTGATCATGAAGTGGCGCAGGCTATATGGAACCAAGTCGCGGTCTTCCCTGTTCTCAATTTCTGCAAGCTCCACGATTTTGTGGAAGTGATAGAGCAGTGTGCGCTTGGTGATCGGAGATTCGCCGTCCGTACTGAAGATCAGGTCGTTTGGGGCTTCTGGCTTGGTGAGCTCCTTTAAGCGCTCGAAGTACTGGCCATTGCGACACATGAACTCCCGGCTCTTTCGGACCTTGCTGGTAGCGGCCCGAACACGAATGCGAGCAAGAGCGCGTTCCTCTCCGGCTCGCTTTACCCGCACAACCGAGACATCGCTCCAGCGCAACTGCATCTGTTCACCGACCCGAAGCCCGCTATTTGCGGCGATCAGGATGTAGAAACGGACAAGGCTCCGGATCAGGTGTTCGTCTTCGTCAATTTTGTTGGCTTTTTGAGCGCTGTAGGCCTTGGCCTGCCGGATTACCCGAACATACTCATCGTTGGTGAAGGTGGCTCTACGAACTGAGTCATCACCCGTGTCGATCTTGGGCTGCTTCTTGAAATCGAAGCCGTCTACATGCGTTTCGTTGTTCTTAAACAGCCACTTCATACAGGCGTTGATGGTGCTTTGCTCATTCTGGACCGTGAGCTGTTTAACCTTGCCTTTTGCAGCCCGGCTACGTTCGTAGAAGTAGTCTTCACAGTCTGAACGATCCAGCTCCTTGAGCTTGGTGTCTCGCCCAATGAAGTCCAGCCAGTGGTTCAGATGGATAGAGATCGTGCCGAACCGTCCTTTGACGATATGGCCGAGCTCGACGTCTTTTTTTCTGTGGGCGAGGTACTTCTCAACACCTTCCTTGGTGGTGATGCTAAAGTAGGTTTTACCTTGTTTGATGTTGGCGTAGATTTCCAGATACGCATCTTTGCCGCGCTCGATGGCAGTGGTTTTGCTGCGCGTTCGAAGGCTCTTTCGGGCATATTTGCCCTCGCCATTCAGCCACATGCGGAACTGCCAATAATCGCCCCGCTTATAGATCACCGCCTCGTCATAGATGGGGATCTCTTCATCGTTGAAGGACTTTTTCTTCAGCATGAAATCAGCCCGTGCGTGCCTATAAATTGCAATAGTCACACGTATGTGTAGCTTTCTGTGTAACTCTAAACAGAAAGCCGCTGATATAGCAACAGATTTTTCTTTGTGAGTAAGTTTTGTGTAAGTTTATTATTGTGTTATTTCAATAACTTAGTCTCAATAATTCACTCCCACTCAATCGTGCCCGGCGGCTTCGAGGTCACGTCATAGACCACCCGGTTGATGCCTTTTACTTCGTTGATGATCCGGCTGGCGACCCTGCTTAAGAAGCTGTGATCAAAGGGATAATAGTCTGCCGTCATGCCATCGGTGGAGGTCACGGCGCGAAGTGCGCAGACGTAGTCATAGGTCCGCCCGTCCCCCATGACGCCGACAGTCTGAACCGGCAGCAGGACGGCGAAAGCCTGCCAGATGGCGTCGTAGAGACCGGCGGAGCGGATTTCTTCCAGATAAATCACATCCGCCTTCCGCAGAATATCCAACTTGTCTCCGCTGATGGCACCCGGGATGCGGATGGCGAGACCGGGACCCGGGAAGGGGTGGCGACCGACGAAGGTCTCGGGCAGGCCCAGTTCCCGACCCAGTTCGCGCACCTCGTCCTTGAACAGTTCGCGCAGGGGTTCCACCAGCTTCATGTTCATGCGTTCGGGCAGACCGCCGACGTTGTGGTGTGATTTGATCGTGACACTGGGCCCCCCAGCAAAGGAGACGCTTTCGATCACATCGGGATAGAGGGTCCCTTGCGCCAGGAAGTCGGCTCCGCCCGCATCCTTCGCGTGCTTTTCGAAAACATCGATGAAGGTGGCACCAATGATTTTGCGCTTCTTCTCCGGATCGGTTACGCCATCGAGCTTGCCGAGAAACAGGTCAGCCTCGTCGGCATGAACCAGCGGAATGTTGTAGTGATCGCGGAAAAGGGTCACGACCTCTTCCGCTTCGCCAGCCCGCATCATGCCGGTATCCACAAAGACACAGGTCAGTTGGTCGCCGATGGCCTCGTGCAGCAGGACCGCTACGACCGAGGAATCAACACCGCCTGACAGACCGCAGATGACCTTGCCATCACCCACTTGGTCGCGGACCGCGGCTATCGCCTGATCCTTGAAGGCCGCCATGGTCCAGTCGCCGCCAAGCCCGCAGACCCGGTGGGTGAAGTTCTGGATCAACTGCGCGCCGTGCGGAGTATGGACCACTTCGGGGTGGAACATCAGACCGTAGTATTTCCGTTCGTCATCGGCGAGGGCGGCAAAGGGGGCTCCTTCGCTGGTGGCGACGACGCGAAATCCCGGCGGCGGGCTGGACACCCGGTCGCCATGGCTCATCCAGACTTGCTCTGTCGCACCTACCGACCAGACGCCGTGGAACAACTCGCAGTCCTCTTTCACCTCGACGAAGGCGCGACCGAATTCCCGATGGTTGGAAGCCTCGACCTCTCCATCCAATTGCGCCACCAGGGTCATCTGGCCGTAGCAGATGCCAAGGACCGGCAGGCCCATAGAGAAGATCTCCTGCGGGGCCCTGGGCGTGCCCATCTCGGCCACGGAAGCCGGTCCGCCGGAAAGGATGATCCCCTTCGGGCCGAAGGCTTCGACACTCTCGGCCGTGACTTGGTTGAACGGGTGAATTTCACAATAGACCCCGGATTCCCGGACCCTCCGCGCGATCAGTTGCGTTACCTGGGAGCCGAAATCGATGATCAGAATGGAATCGGTCATATCCGCCTTAGATGCTGTTCGGTGGGAAGCCACGTCATTATAGCCTGCATGGAGGCCTGGAAGCGGCGGACTTTAACGGATTCTAGCACTTGCTGCCAATGCGTGATTCCGAAGAAGCCGGATCAGGTAACTGCAGGGCCGGGAAGCTCGGCCATGAGTTTCCGTTCCGTTGGCAAGTTCAGCCGGACCGTCGTGCCCACGCCGACCTCTGACGTCAGTTTCAAGTCGCCGCCGTGCATTTCGATCAGGCCCTTGGTCAGGGGCAGACCGAGCCCGACACCATCGTGTTCACGGATGAAGACCTGGCGGGCCTGATCGAAGGGGCTGAGGACGCGTTCGAGGTCTTCCGGGGCGATGCCATGACCGGTATCGCTCACCTCGACATTGAAGCCGAAGTGGTTGTCGAAGCCCGCCTTTACGCTGATCTCTCCGCCCTCCGGTGTGAACTTGACCGCATTGCCGAGCAGGTTCAACAGAACCTGGCGCAAACGCCGTTCGTCACCCAACAGATTGGGCAGGTTCTCCTCCAGATCGACCGAGAGCCGAAGCGAACCCTCATCCGCCTTCGGTTTCATGAGGTGCGTGCACTCCGAAATGATCGAGGAGAGATCGACCTGATCTTCTTGAAGGACGAACTTTCCGGCCTCGATCCTCGACAGGTCGAGCAGATCATTGATCAGGGCGAGCAGGTGGGTTCCGGAGCTATGAATATCCGATACGTAATCCAGGTAGCGCTGGTTGCCGACCGGCCCGAAAACCTGGGCCTGAATGATTTCCGAAAAGCCCAGAATAGCGTTCAGGGGGGTGCGCAACTCGTGGCTCATGTGGGCGAGAAATTCCGACTTGGCCTGGTTGGCGGTCTTCGCGGACTCAGCCTGCCGGGAGAGAGCTTCGGCTCCGTCGATAAGGGCGTTGGTGACCTTGCCCAAGAGGATCCAGAAAAACAAAAGAAGAGCGCCACCGAGCAGACCGACGATGCCGACGATGGCCAGGCTGTCCGCGTAGAAGGCTTCTTGTTCTTCGGTGACGTCGAGAAACACCAGCAGCTGAGCCACGGGCGTTCCCCGCGGCCCTGTCAGGGGGAGTGGGAAGGCGCGGTAGTAGCCCGTCTCGCCGACGATCAAGTCATCAGTGGCGAGGCCGCTATCCCCGGGGCGGAAGCTGTCGATCACGGAATGGAAAGCCGGTTCATCCACGTTGGTCGCGCTGGAAATTACGGCTACCTGCTCGAAACGGTCCCAGGGCAAGGCGAGGGAATCTTCAGGGTATGAGCCGGAATAAAGCGACTTTTCGACCATCAGGAAAACACTGGCATTCAGGGAATTCTGCAGCGAAGGAGCCAGATCCGTCAGGCGGCGCTCCATCCCCAGAAAGCCGAAATGGCGTTCCTCGGCCCACCAGGGAACAAATACACGGGACACGATTTGGCCTTCCCGCCCGATGGCGATCCCGCTTGAGACTGTTTCGTCCATAACGGCCCTATCGGCTGTTGGGAAGGCCAGGGGGTGTCCGAAAAAGCCGGGTTGGCGCGGCTCGATGAAGACATTCCCGCCCCGGCCCAAAACGAACAGACGATCCGGTAGGCCCGGTCGTTCAATCTGTTCCAGCCTGGGAAGGAGGTGGTTGAGGGCTTCTTCCCGCCGGTCCAGCCAGACCATGTCCTGCAGATCCTGATCCGTGCCGAGCGTGATCAATGTGGCCCTGAGGCTCTCTGTCGTGGCACTCAGGCGACTGGCGACAAAAGCCTTCGCCTGTCCGAGGCTCTCGTCTACCTTGGCCTCAAATCCGACCTGCAGGTTGTGGTAAGCAGAAGCCACGAAGGCAAGCAGAAGGGCAGCCAAGGCGAGCGCCAAGGGCAGCAAAAGCTTTCGACGGATCGTGGTTGGTGCCACTCCGGGTTACCCCCCCCCTTCTTATAACCCAGCCAGAGTATAGGGCTAACGGGGCTGCGAAAAAAAGGGCGGTCTTTTTCGTCAATTAGTCGCGGTCAAGTTTTCGGAGAGGCAACACCCTCTAGCGGCAGGCTAGGCGGGACATCAATTCCGGTGTGCTTTTGGTTGTCCCTTCCAGGCATACCCGTTCGGCATTTTGCTGAATACGGACTTCATACACAGGTGTGGGCTCAAGCAGGCCAAAGGAACCCGGATCCTGCACGTGACTCTGCAGATAGCCGAAGCCGACCATCGCGAAGGCGACAATCACGGCAAAGCCCACAATCCACCAGAGATTTGTTCCCGTCCGATCCATGGCACTATTGTGCCGGGCCAGGGTAAAGGCTGCGTTAACGCTGTTCAGTTTGATTTTCGTTCGAAGGCGGCGGCGAAAAAACCGTCGCAGCCATCGCGATAGGGTGTCAGCAAGAGCGGCTCCCCGATGGCCTGAAAATCACCTTGGCGCTCGGAGAAGCGCTCGGACAGGCGGATGCCTTCCTCCGGCAGAACGGAACAGGTGGCAAGGATCAGTCGACCGCCCGGCTTTGTCAGGGGGGCCATGCGGGCCAGGATTTCGTCTTGCAGCACCAACAGGTCGGCAAGGCCCTGTTCGGTTAATCGCCAACGCGCATGTGGATTCCGGCGCCAGGTCCCGGAGCCAGAGCAGGGCAGGTCGCAGAGGACCCGGTCGAAGGCCCCGGAATGGGCGGCAATCCAGGGGTCACTGTCTTGGGCCAGTTGTGGGGCGATCATCGGGGCGAGAACACGTGTTTCCAGGTTCAGTCCGGGGGGGAGGCCGGCACGGTCTAAGCGGGGCTGAAGCCGGGAGAGGCGCGCCTGATCCGCATCGGCCGCCACAAGGGTACCCCGTCCTCCGATTGCGGCGGCGAGCGCAAGCGTCTTGCCGCCGGCACCGGCGCAGGCGTCCAGCAGGGTCATGCCGGGCTTCGCATCGACGAGGTCAACCGCGCGCTGCGAACTCTCGTCTTGGACCTCGAAGAGGCCGTCCCGAAAGGCGGGCAGGCGGTCGAGACGGTGTTGCCCGATGACCCGAAGACCCTGTTCAGTCTGTTCCAGGGGAGAGGTTTCAATCCCAAGGGCCGCTAGGTTCTGCTGAAGGTCCTGGCGTGTCGTCCTGAGGCCGTTTACCCGAATGTCCACCGAAGCCGGTTGATTGAGGGCGGCGAGTTCGGCTTCGATGTCAGGCCCGAACCGCTCTTTCAAGCAGGGCAGCAAGAAAGCCGGGACCTCGAATCGAACATCCTGCGGTAGGTCCGGTTCCACTTCCGGCCAATTGGCCAGGGCCTCTGTTTCGTTTGGTGCCAGGGTTGCGAGGCCGTGGGGAGGCTCTGCCAAGCTGGGCATCTCAAGCCCGCGCCATCGCCCCAGTGCCAGCAACCTGGACCGCCAGGTCACCGGCAGCCCAAGCCGTTCGCACCACCAGCCCAACCGGGCCCGTGCCCGAAGCGCGTCAAAGACCAGCGCGGTAATGGCCCGGCGGTCTTTAGAACCGGCATAGCGCCGGGATTTAAGATCCTGGGCGAGCACCCGGTCGGGCGCGCGATTGCCGGCTTCGATCCGGTCGAGCACCTCCAATGCGGCCTGCCAACGCGCGCCCTCTCTCATGGATCAGGCCGTTCAGCCGGCCCGGTAGTTTGGCGGTTCGCGTGTAATGGTGACGTCATGGACGTGGCTTTCGCGCAGGCCCGCCGAGGTTACGCGCCGGAACTGCGCGGACTTCTGCATGTCCGCAATGGTCGGGTTGCCGGTATAGCCCATGGCAGCCTTCAGGCCCCCGACCAATTGGTGGATCACCGTGCCGATGGGGCCTTTGTAGGGCACCTGACCCTCAACGCCTTCCGGGACCAGCTTCAGGCTGTCTGTGACTTCTGATTGGAAATACCGATCCGCGGATCCGCGAGCCATCGCGGCGAGCGATCCCATGCCGCGATAGGACTTGTAGGACCGGCCCTGATAGAGGAAGACCTCGCCCGGGCTCTCATCGGTGCCGGCAAACAGTGATCCCAGCATGCAGCAATTGGCCCCCGCAGCGATGGCCTTGGCGACATCGCCAGAGAACTTTATACCGCCGTCGGCGATCACGGGCGCGCCATGGGCCTTGGCGGCTTCGGCGACTTCCATCACGGCTGTCAGTTGCGGAACGCCGACGCCGGCGACCATCCTTGTGGTGCAGATCGTGCCCGGACCGATGCCCACCTTGACCGCATCCGCACCGGCTTCGAAGAGCGCGTTGGCGGCGTCCGCGGTGGCGATGTTGCCACCGATGACCTGAGCCTGGTTGCTGAGTTTCTTGATCTCGGAAATGGCGCTTAGCACACCCCGGCTGTGGCCGTGCGCGGTATCGACAACGATGACATCGACCCCGGCTGCCAGCAGGGCTTCGGCGCGCTCGATCCCGGCAGTGCCTACCCCGGTGGCGGCTGCGGCACGCAGGCGTCCTTCGCCGTCCTTGGCGGCCAGCGGGAAGGCTTTGGCTTTCTCGATGTCCTTCACCGTCATCAGACCGACGCAGCGGAAGTTGTCATCGACCACCAAGAGCTTTTCAATCCGGTGCTGGTGAAGGATCCGCTTGGCTTCGTCGTGGCTGATGCCGGACGGCACGGTAACAAGGGGTTTTTCGTCGGTATGCCTTGTCATCAACTCATGGACAGGCTGCTTCAGGTTATCGGCGAAGCGCACATCCCGGTTGGTCAGAATGCCGACCAGCTTGCCGGTGCCGTGTTCGACCACGGGAATACCCGAAATGTTATGCTGATCCTTGATCTGCAGCGCATCGGCCAAGGTCTTGTTGGGGGCGATGGTGTAGGGATTGGTGACCATCCCGGATTCGAACTTCTTGACCTTGCGAACCTCTTCGGCCTGTTCGGCGGGGTCCATATTCTTGTGGATCACACCGATCCCGCCGGCCTGGGCCATGGCAATGGCCAGGCGGCCTTCGGTGACCGTATCCATCGCCGCCGAGATCAGCGGAATTTTCAGTTCGATGTCGCGGGTGAGCTTTGTCGTTGTATCGGCATCGCCCGGCAGCACGTTTGATTCCGCCGGCACCAGCAGAACGTCGTCAAACGTCAGCGCTTCTTTGATGTCCATGCCACCTCCAGGATCACGAGTTGGCGCGTCATCATAGGCAATTCGAACCGCCCCACAAGAGGCCTGACAAGTTCTTGTCAAACTTAAGGTTTTTCCGGGGCTCCGCGAAAACCGGTGGCCACCACGTAAGATTCAGCCGAGTCGGCCCGGCTCGCGGGTGGCTTGGCGTGGCGAACGGTCTTGAAGGCCTTCTTCATGGTGGTCAGCAGTGCGTTTTCCGTACCGCCTTTGAGAACCTTCGCGACAAAGACCCCATCGGGGGCCAAGACTTCCATCGCGAAATCCAGTGCTGCTTCGCAGAGCCCCATGATCCTTAAATGATCGGTCGCCGTATGACCGGTTGCCGGTGCCGCCATATCGGACATGACCACGTCCGCCGGGCCGCCCAGGACCGCTTTCAGGCGATCCGGTGCGTCCTCGGCCAGGAAGTCGCCGGTCAGGACAGTGGCCCCCGCGACCGCTTCGGTCTCGGTCAGGTCCATGCCGACGACAACGCCCGTAGGCCCCACCCGTTCCACCGCGACCTGGGTCCAGCCGCCAGGGGCGCAACCCAGGTCGGCAACTCTGGCACCTTTCTTGATCAATCCGTACTTCTCGTCCATTTCGGCGATCTTGAAAGCCGCGCGCGAGCGGTAACCCCGCATCTTGGCTTCGGCGACATAAGGGTCGTTCAATTGTCGTTCGAGCCAGCGGGTGGACGAGAGTTTGCGGCCCTTGGCGGTGCGGACTTTCGTGGTGAGCTGGCGACCGGTGAACCGGCCACTGCCCCGTTTGCCCTTTCCGCCACCCGGTCCTTTTCGGGTGGTGTTCATGAGGCCTGGGCCCCTTTGGCTGGTTTGCGGGTGCGACGGCGGCGCCGTTTGCGATTGTTCGCGGGCTTTCCGGAACTGTCGAGTACCTGCGGCTGCATGCCGGTTTTTTCCATCATGCTTTCGCAGGCCTGATCATCGCGCATCATGGAAACCAGCAGGCCTTCTCTGATGCCGCGGTCGGCGATGCGCAGGCGCGCCACCGGCCAGCGGGCCAGGATGCCTTCCAGGATCGCGCAGCCCACCAGCACCAGATCCGCCCGATCGGGGCCGATACAGGGCTGATTGAGCCTTTGCCGGGCAGGCATGCCGACCAGGTCCGTACAGATTTTTTCGATGTCCGCGCATTCCAGAAGCAGGCCGTCAACGCGCGACCGGTCATAGCGCGGCAGGCCCAGGCGAATGCCCCCCAATGTGGTGACCGTTCCGGATGTCCCCAGCATCTGCACCCGGTTTCGGGCGATTTGTTCGGTAATGCCGTGGGCCTTGTCAAAGCCGCCAAGGCGCTCGCTGATCTCTTGCTTGAGGCTTGCGTATTCGTCCGGTGTCGGCCCGCCCTTGTTGAACCGCTCGGCCAGGGTGACCACACCCTCGGTCAAGCTGAGCACGCCCAAGGGCTCGACCGAACCCCGACGGCTGACAGCGACCCAGGTTACCTCGGTCGAACCACCGCCGATGTCAAAGACCAGCGCCCTGGGTTTCCGCCGACCGATCAGCGGCGCACATCCCGCCAGGGCCAATCGGCTTTCTTCCTCGGCGGAGATGGTTTCCAGGTCGATGCCGGTCCGTTCCTTGACCCGGGCCAGAAAGGCGTCCCCGTTGTCGCCCCGGCGACAGGCCTCTGTCGCGACACCTTTGATCCGGCGGGTGCCGAGAGCCTGCATTTTCTTGGCGCAGACCCGAAGTGCATCGATCGTGCGTTCAATCGCAGCTTCGCTTAAAGATCCCGTGGAGGCGACACCTTCGCCCAGGCGCACAACCCGCGAAAACGAATCCACGACACGAAACTGCTGACGCCCCCGCGGATCGACACAGGATTCCGGCACCGCGATCAACATGCGGCAGTTGTTGGTGCCGAGGTCAATGGCGGCATAAGTTGGGCGTCCTTCGCAGTCTTTCCGACGGGAACGGGCGGACCATTGCCGCTTCGGCGGCTGGTAACCGGGGGCATCGGCCACGGGCGTACTTTCGCTCCGGGCCTTTAGCCCGGCATCGCCGCCTCGGTTCACGTTTTCGAAGGAATTGCCCAAGTCCCCGCCCTCAAGTTCCCGTCCCGTTATCCATCGTGCCTTCTGTCCCTGCAGAAGCGGTATACTAGACTGCACAGGGGGGCAGCGTCCAACCCCCCATGGGGGCTGTCAGTATTGGTCCCTCTTGCCGGATTGGGCCCCAGCCTTCAATGCGGTAGTGGCCGTTCCCTCTTTGCAGGGGGAACAGCCGACCTGTCAGATGGCCTGTTCCACACCTGCTTTAGTACCTGGCAGTGCGCAGAATTTCCTATTCGTGGAAATGACAACCGTTCCCCGTCAACGGCGACGAAAACTATTACCAGAAAAAAATTATGGATTTGTCTTGCGAGTCATTCTCAACAGTGCTAAGTGACGATTTATTGAGAATGACTTGCATTTGCTAAGGGGTAATCCATGCTTTCCAAGACACTGAAAGTCGGGCTGTTGTCCGGCACGTTTGCAGTCTGCACCTTCGCCCAGGCCGTTGCTCACGACCCTGCGGAAGTGGTGAAAACCTATGCCGACGTGGCCCAGGCCATGTATTCGGACTCCCTTGCCACGGCAAAGAGCCTGAAAGGCGCGGTCGAGGCCCTGATCGCGGAACCGACGGCGGAGACGCTTCAAGCGGCCCGGCTGGCTTGGATCAAATCCAGGGTGCCCTACCAACAGACCGAAGGCCTTCGGTTCGGGAATGCCATCGTCGATGACTGGGAAGGCAAGGTGAATGCCTGGCCCTTGGATGAGGGGCTGATCGACTATGTGGATGCTTCTTACGGCACGACGTCGGACGCCAATCCGTCGTACACCCTGAATGTCATCGCCAATCCTGAACTCCGCATCGGCCCCGACGTCATCGACGCCAGCGCGATTACACCCGCGCTCCTGGCGGGTAGCCTGCACGAAGCCCAGGAAGTCGAAGCCAATGTCGCCACCGGCTACCACGCGATTGAATTTCTGCTCTGGGGGCAGGATCTGAATGGGACGAAAGCCGGGGCGGGCAATCGTCCTGCGACCGATTTTGATCCCGCCAACTGCACGGGTGGCAATTGCGAGCGACGGGTCGCTTTCCTGGTTGCCGCAACGGATCTTCTGATCACCGATCTGGAAGAGATGGTCGCCGCCTGGGGACCTGACGGCGCGGCGCGCACCGATATCGCCGGCAAATCCGCGAACGATGCCTATACGACGATCCTGACCGGACTGGGCAGCCTGTCTTACGGCGAACTGGCGGGCGAGCGGATCAAGCTGGGCCTCATTCTGCATGATCCGGAGGAAGAGCATGATTGCTTTTCCGACAACACGCACAATTCGCACTTCTACAATCAGGTCGGCATGATCGCGCTCTTTAATGGCAGTTACACGGCGCTTGATGGCTCCAAGATCGACGGTGCCTCGCTGGCGGATGTGGCCGCTGCCAAATCGGGACCTGCGGCTGCGGAACTGGAAGCCTTGATGGCAGACACACTGGCCAAAATGACCGTCATGAAGACCACCGCAGACGATGGCAAGATGGCCTACGATCAGATGATCGGCGAAGGCAACGAGGCCGGAAATCAGATCATTCAGGACGTGGTCGATGGTCTGGTCGCACAGACCAAAGGGATCGAAAAGGTCGTCGCGGCTCTGGGCCTCAGCATCGAGGTGGAAGGCTCCGACAGTCTGGATAATCCTTCGACCGTTCAGTAACGGGCAGCCATCCAGCCCAAAACCCTTGGGGCGAGCGCGGTATGTTTGGGGGCGCGCTCGTTCCTTCCGTTCTTCGTTCGACCCTGGATTCCTTGGGGGGATTCCATGAACCGTTCACCATCAGGAAACCGCTTTGGCCGCCAATACCGCACAGATGCAGAGATGGCCGGGCCAGGGTTCTTCGTGCGTCATCCAGCCATTTGTTTCGCCCTTGCCGCTTTGGCCGTAGTGGCACTGCTCGGCGTTTCGCCAAAGGCCTATGCCGCATCCATGACCGAGGAGGAATTGGGCCAAGCCCTGTTCTTTGACGTCAACCTGTCAAAAAACAGAACACAGGCCTGCGCGACCTGCCACGATCCGGAATCCGGCTTTGCTGATGGCCGGGAAAACGCCTCGGGCGGGGCATTTTCGCTTGGCGATGATGGAACGTCCCTTGGGGATCGAAATGCGCCAACGGCTTCCTACGCCGCCTTCACGCCACCCTTTGGCAAGACCCGGGAAGGCGTATATGTGGGCGGGCTCTTCCATGATGGCCGGGCGGCGACATTGGCTGACCAGGCGGGTGGACCGCCGCTCAATGCCGTCGAGATGGGCATGCCTGACAAGGCTGCAGTTGTATCGCGTATTCGGGAAAATGACGCCTATGTCGAAGCCTTCCAGGCCCATTTCGGTCGGCAGGTTTTTGAAGACGACGATACAGCCTACGCGGCGATGACGCGGGCCATTCAGGCCTTCGAACAAGGGGCGGAGTTCGCGCCATTCGATTCAAAGTACGACCGTGCCCTTCGTGGCGAATACAAAATGACGCCCATGGAAGATCTGGGCATGACGCTGTTCTTCTCCAATCAGTTCACCAATTGTAACCGATGTCATCAGCTGAAACGGTTCGGCGGCAGCGAAGGGGAGACCTTCGCAAACTACGAATACCACAACATCGGCGTGCCCTCGAACGTCGCGGCACGCGCAGCCAATGGCGTTGCGCCAGACCACCGGGACGAGGGTCTTTTTGCCAATCCCGCCGTGGATGATCCGGCGCAAAAGGGCAAGTTCAAGACCATTACACTTCGCAACGTCGCCGTGACCGGACCCTACATGCACAACGGCGTGTTCCGGGAATTGGATACGGTGATCCGCTTCTACAACAAGTACAACGCGCCCTTTCCCGGCCGCTTGAAAAACCCGGAAACGGGCGAGCCCTGGCGGGAAGCGGAGGTGCCTGAAAACCTCTCTCTCGAAGATCTGAAACAGGGCGATTTTCTGGATGAGAAACGCATCAAGGCACTGGTTGCCTTCCTCAAAACGCTGACAGACCAGCGCTACGAGCACTTGTTGGAGGCGGAATGAGGTCGCTGCTTCTGGCCGTCCTCGCCTGCGCCTGCTGGCGAGCGGAACCGGCCCAGGCGGATGGGTTGGACTATGCCCTGGGCAAGGCACTTTTTGATCGGATATGGACGTCTTCACCTGCTTCCACGCAGGCGACGGATGGGCTAGGGCCCCTGTTCAACGCCCGGTCCTGTGCCGCCTGTCATCCCAAAGCGGGCCGAGGCACGTTCCGGGAGGACGAACAGGGCCATATCACAGGTGCCGGGCTGGCACTTCGGATCGGCGATGCTGAAGGCCAGGGGGACCCGACCTATGGGATTCAGCTACAGACGCTGGCGGTACAGGGATTGAGGGAAGAAGGCCGGCTTCGACGTCGGGCCGGGGGCGGCGTCTTCCCCGTGGCCCTGACACAAGGCGACCTGGACGCTGGAAGCCGGGTGGGTGGCCGGTTGGCCCCCAGCCTTCTGGGGCTTGGGCTGCTTGAACAGGTCGCCGAAGACGCCGTCTTGGAATGGGCCGATCCCGGGGACCGTGACGGGGATGGCATATCGGGGCGGGCGAACCGTGTTCCTGATCGGGAGGGAAGGGAGGTCCTTGGCCGTTTCGGCTGGAAGGCCGGCAAGGCATCCCTTCTTATGCAGACCGCAGCCGCATTGAATACGGATATCGGCCTTTCCAACCCGGTCTACCCCCGCCATGAAGGGGATTGTTCCGTGCGCCAGATCGATTGCCTGGAGGCACCTCATGGCGGAAGCCCCGGCTTTGAAGGCCTGGAAATCGACAGCCGGATGCTTCGCCTGATCACAACCTTCGTCTCTCGCACGCCCGCACCTGCGGCGACAACCGATCTCGAAGGGTTGTCCCTGTTCGAAGATACGGGCTGTGCGGATTGTCACCGGACAAGCCTGCCCCTTCCGGGCGGGGGGCAGGTCGCGGCCTTCTCCGACCTGCTTCTGCATGATCTGGGACCGGAAATGGCGGACGGTATCGGCGATGGTTTGGCGACCGGCAGCGAGTGGCGGACCGCCCCGCTTTGGGGACTGGCCCGCGCGACGAGGTTTCTCCATGATGGACGGGCGAGGTCTGTGAGAGAGGCAATCACCCTCCATGCTGGCGAAGCCGAAGCCAGCCGTCTTCGCTTCGAAGCGCTGGCCGCCAAAGGCCGGGCCCGGCTTTTGGCCTTCCTATCAAGTCTGTAGAGGATTGCATATGCTTCGTATCACGACTGCCGTTGTTCTTTGCCTCACGGTGCTAGCCCCCGCCCAGGCCGCCCAGACCGCTCCGGCGTCGTCGAAGGACCTTGCCGGGGCTTTGCTCGAACAAGCTGTCATCCCCTCCTATGCCCGGCTTGCCGAAGCAACAACGGCGCAGGCCTTGGCCTGGGATGCGGGCTGTTCCGATGTACAGGCCCTGAGGGATGCCTATCATCAAACGGCTGACGCCTGGGCCGGTGTGTTTCATTGGAGCTATGGTCCGATTTCTCTCTTGCTGCGCCGCGACCGCTTTTATCATTGGCCGGAACGGCGCAACTCGACGGGCAAGGCCGTTGCCCGCCTTTTGGCCAAGGAAGACCCGGAGAGATTGCTGCCGGAAGCCTTTTCAAAAACCACGGTCGCGGTTCAGGGACTGCCGGCGCTGGAGCGCATTCTTTTCGAAGACGTGAAGGTGGCAGAGAACCCCTGGGCCTGTCGTATCGGTGCCACCATCGCCCGGAACCTGGCGGAGATTGCCGCCGGGACGCTCGAGGATTGGCAAGGACCCCTGCGGGATGCCGTGGCATCGGGCAGCCATCCGGTGTTCTTCGAGTCGAACCAGGAACTGCTGAGCGAGTTGTTCACGGAGCTGCTGACGGGCTACGTCATGATCAAGGATCAAAAGATCCTCAGCGCGATGGGCTCTTCGGCGGCGAAGGCCAGGCCCGGTCTTCTGGAGACCAGGCGGAGTGAGCGCTTTGAGCGCAATTTGGCTCTCAATCTGAAAGCGCTTGCCGACATTGAAACGGTTTTTGGCCAATTTTTGCCACATACGGAGGCAAGCCGCCTCCGACAGAGTGCCACCGAGGTGAAAGGTTGTTTTGACGCCTTGGCACCTTTTGCAGAAGCGCTCTATGACGAGGAAAGCCGGAAATCGATCAAGGCCTGCTTGGACGTGCTAACGGCCCATCGCGCCGATCTGGCTGAAAGCTACAGCCAGCACCTGGGGCTTAGTCTTGGCTTCAACAACCTGGATGGCGACTGAAGAACCATGCACAGACGCAATGTCCTGACAATGGGTCTCGGAGGGGTCGCCAGTTTGGCGTTCCTGCCGCGCATCGGGCGCGCAGCGTTGCGGGATCATGGCTGGTTTACGGGTTTCAAGTCGAAAGAAGGCGGATACGGTCTTGCCCGGATCAGCCCGGACTTGGATGTTTCGCCGATACTGGATTCCGCATTTCGGCTCCACGACGTTCTTATTCATCCCAAACGTTTTGAGATCTGCGCACCGGCTCGCAGGCCCGGAAATCACTTCTGGGTGCTGAATGAGGCGGGTGAGACGCGGATGATACGGACCGATCACGACCGTCATTGCTTCGGCCATGGCTGCTACTCATTGGATGGCAAGCTGCTCTACCTGCCGGAAAACGACTTTGACGGCGAGAAGGGGGTGATCTCCGTCTATGACGTGGAAAGCGGATACCGTAAGCGGACGGAGTTTCCGAGCAATGGCGTTGGGCCGCACCAGGTTCTGCTGACCAAGGACGGCAAGCATCTGATCGTTGCCAATGGCGGCATCCTGACCCATCCGGAAACCGGTCGGGCCAAGTTGAATCTGGACAGCATGGAACCGAACCTGACGCTGATGGAGACGGCCCGTGGCCAGCCCCTTGCCGAGGCGAAACTGGCGGGAGAATGGCACCAGCTTTCGATTCGCCATATCGGAATGGGGACAGACGGATCGGTTGTCTTCGGCCTTCAGGATCAGGGGCCGACCGGGGTGCCGCGTCCTTTGGTGGGGCTCTGGCAACCCGGTTCCCAACCGGTCATGCTGGAAGAACCAGAAGGCTCCTGGCTCTCGCTGAAGAGCTATGTCGGCAGTGTCGCCTTCGATGCGTCAGGCCAGTATATCGCTGCCACCAGTCCAAAGTCGGGACGGGTGGTGTTCTGGAACCGGCAACAAAACCGCTTTGTGGATGCGCTCAACCTGCGCGATGTGTGCGGCCTTTCGCCGGTGGACCAGCAAGGCGGCTTCCTGGTCACAACAGGCGAAGGTAGCCTCGCGCGGGTCTCTCTTTCTAGCGGGAAAGCAAAAATAACGGATCGCCAACAAACTTCCCTGCGGTTCGATAATCACTGTACCTGCTAGGGCGGTTTTCGTCGCTATTAGGTCACTTTGTGGAGCGGCATTGGCTGGGGGACCTGGATTCGAACCAGGACTAAGCGGGTCAGAGCCGCTCGTTCTACCGTTAAACTATCCCCCAATCGGCCCGCCCCGGATCAAGGGCGGCGAAGGTGCCTGAAGTTTACGAAGTTTGAGCCAAGGCCAGCCGTCTGAAAGACGATGCGGGGCCTCCGTGAAGGCTCACTTCTCAACGGAGGACGGCAAAATAACCACTGGCGGCTTCCGGTCAAGAGCAAACTCCCATAAAGCAACCTTCGCCCGACCCTGGGCGTCCCGATCAGCCGTTCCCATTCCCTTTCCAGACGGAAACCCCTTTCTCGACGCTGCGGCCGACCACATATCCGCCGACGCCGATCTTCAGCAGGTCCCACATGTCAGGCGGAAGGTCCAGGGTCAGTGCCGGTGCGCCAAAAAGGGCCGCATAGGGGGCCAGGATGTAGTTGTTGGCGATGATCAGACCGAACAGACACATCAGCATCGGCCGCCAGGATCGCTGCAGCCAGCTGTCGCCCTTGGCCTCGGCGACGATGATTTGAGCGGCGGCTTCGATCTCCTTCATCTGGCCTTGCAGGACCATCTCCTGCAGGCGAGCCTTGATTTTGGAGGCTTCGTCCTTGTCCTCGACGGCCTTGTCGATGACGGAAAACAGGCCAGAGACGACAGGCCCCAAGAGCGATAGCAACATGTGCTCTCTCCTCGCGATTAGAGGTCATCTTCGGCCAGGGCGGCCAGCGGGCGGACGGTGCGGTCGAGCTTGTCCTCAATGCGCACCAGGTGGCCGGTCAATCGGCGCTCGGTTTCCTTCAGGTGCGCGATGGAGGCATAGGTCTGGGCGACGGTGAGTTTGTGGGCGGCCAGATTTTCGCGCAGGTCGGTCAGACCGGTGTCGAGTCGGTGGCGCAGCTCGTCGCGTTCTTCGTCGCTGTCGCGTCGCGTCCGCCAGATCAGCCAGAACAGTCCGGCCAATGCGGGAACCTCGACCACGGTAATCCACCAGATCAAGTCGAAGCCGGGAGGCATCTTTGTAGAGATTTCGGCCCCGAAGGCGGGCTCGGGGGCGCAAGCCTGGGGGAGGAAGGCCAGGAGGCAGGCAAACAGAAACAACCCCGGCACAAGGCTGTGCCGGGGGCTAAGGTCGATATCGGGTTTCATGGGGGTGCTATCCTTATAAAGGGAAGGAGGGCCGGAGGGGCTCAGGCAGGTTCTTCATCCGGTGGGGCAAAGGGATCGAAGCAGTGAAGGGCGGCGACCTGTTGACTGCCCTGCGTCCAGTTGGTCCGGTTGGGGGGTGCTTTCATGCGCAATCCGGATCGGCTTGGCCCAAGTCGCCATGTTGGCGTGAGGCGGACCGGTTCCGCCGTCAGGGCTCCGGCCAGGGCGTCCAGGCCGTCATCAGCACTGTCGATCCCGGGACGCCATTCTCGCATTTCTGTGATCAACCGGGTCGCAAACACCGACCGGTGGGCATGAAGACGCCGGGCGGCAAGGGGGGCATCAATTGCCTCGAGGATGCGATGGTCCTTGGGCCGATGGTTGGCCAGTTCGACCACACCGATCGAGAGCCCCGCTTCACCGATCACCTTGCGCAGAAGGCCCGGCAGAAAACGTCCGAGCCCGTTGGTCTCCAGGGTCACCGATGGCAGGTGGAAGCTGTCGGCGAAGCGCGCGACCGTGCGACATTGCCAGGTTGCCGGGTCTTCCATACGGGCCGCCCCCGAAGCAGCCCCCGAAGCCGCACCTTGGGCACCATTGCCGGCAAGATAAAGCATGCGGTGCAGCCAGTGATCCCCGTCTTCATCGGTAAAGACAGCCGCCACCACGGAGGCATCGGACGCATCGGACTTCCCGAAGGCGGGGTCCCACCAACAGGTCGCCGATACCAGTCGCTTTTGGCCCAGTTTGAGCAGGGTCTCGCCGTTGCCTTCCGAGGCCTCCAATTCCGCCTCGTAGGGCTGCAGTAGCTCGGGGTCCAGACGCCCTTCCACGAGCGTGCGCGGTTCCAGCATCATCTGACTGGCGAAGCGCGCCGGTCCGGCACGGGCCTTCAAGGCTTCGATATCCCGGTCGGGGAAGCGTTCCGGCCAGCGCGAAGCGCCAGCCTCATCCAGGAGGGCGAGTTTCAAGCGCTCGAAGCCGGCGAGAAAGGGCAGATCCTCTCCAAGCTCTTTGCGGGCGGCCTCCGCGTAGATTGTGTAGTAGCTGTGCGGCGTCCCGACGTAGAGCTGCTGACCGCCGGGGACCAGTATGAAATCGAGTTCCGCCAGGCGCGCGCGCAGATCTTCGCGCTTTCCGGACGTGTCGCAGGTGTTCGGTACCTCGACGTCGTCGCAGATGATCACGTCCGCCCGGCTGCCCGTAATGTTGGCCCCCACGCCTTTGGCCAACATCGACGGATCCCTGAGCTCGGTTGCGCGACGGACGGTGAACTGGCCGGATGCCCATTGGTCGGCCCGGTCCGGTTTCAGGTGGGAAGTCAGGGGGTGGCGTTCGATGATGCGTTTGACGTTTCGGACCATCTTTCGAGCCAGGGCATCGTCGGCAGCGAGGACGAGAATGCGGGTCTCCGGACGGACCAACAGGGTCCAGGCGCAGTAGAGACCAACCAGGGTCGATTTGCCCGAATTGCGAAAAGCCATCAGTAACAGCCGCAAGCGGGATGTCGCTTCCATGCGGGTGAGCCAGCGGCAGATGAAAAGGTGCAGCTTGGGTGTCTCTTGAGCCTGGCGGCGGTTCCACAGCCAGACAAAGCTCTCCAGATCGATGGCGGAGGCGGCGGGCAGGGTCATGTCGATTGCCTTTCAGACAGAAAAAAGAAAAAGGCCCGCCTCGGGGAGGAGGCGGGCCTGATCGATCAATATGGGGGGCTGTTCCGGCGGCGCGCGGGATGGGCCCGATTGGTCCGGTCTTCAGCTGGTTTGGCGCAAGGCCAAACGGGCCTCCTTGACCAGGGCGTCACGTTCTTCTCTGCCCTTTTGGTCCTCTTTGGCGGCGGGAGGCGGGACGCGGGCGGCCTCGTGGGCGGTCAATTTCATCAGATGTTCCAGATGGGCCAGTGCTGATTTTGCAGCGCTGTGGTGGGCGGCGAATCCCTTGGCGTCCGGGGGCGCGGGCTCGCCGATGAAGTGCTGGTAGCTTCTTGCCACGGCCTCCACGGCTTCCTGCAGATCGGTGATCACGGCTTCAAATGGTCGGGCTCCGCCCTCGACCGGCATCCCTCCGGATTCCCGGCCTTTCGGTTTCGACATATCGAAACACCTCCTGTCTGACGTGAAGAAACCTTGATGGGTCGGGCGGTAAAAACGCATTCGGGCCGGAATCCGTTGACAGGATTACGGCCCGAATGATGGTCGGCGAAGGCGGCTTGGCTTACGACGAATGCACTTTACGTCCAGCAAGCCTGGTCGCGTGGATTGAAGGACTCCAGGCCAGCCCGGTCCAAAGCGCTGAGGCTGGCTTCGATTTCATCCGATTTCGTGCGGATGGCGTTGATGGCCTCCCAAAGCATCTTCATCGCGGCGCGCTCCGCCTCCTCGTCCGCACTTAATGTGTCGCCGGACAGGCGTTTGTCGTTCAAGGCGTTGGCCCTGGCATTCAGATTTGCCTGTTGCCATTCTGGCACCAGATCCAGAATGCGCCGCCTTGCTTCGGCCTTGATCGCGGTCTTCAGCCGTTCAATCAAGTCGTCGGCCCAGGCGGCATCCTCTGCCGCGCGCAGCCCGCCATCATCGAGATTGACGATTGTGGTCAGGCCTGTGGCGAGATCGGTGATCTGTGAAATTGGCATCAGCGTGCCCTCCTCATGACAAGATATGTTCCAGCGGTCCGCCATTGACCCGTGCTCGGAAAGATTCGAATGCCATCGATGGCGGTACTGTTGGCATTGAAACGACCACCGGCAGCAAGGCCGACGTTGGATTCCGTTAAGGCCGGGGTTCCGTAGCTCAGGATCGGAATAATCCGCTTGGTGTCGGAGCCTCCCGGGTCGGGAATGAGAAGTTCCCCGGACAATCCTTCCCGGACGCCATTGCCGACGGCTGTTCTCGTCAGCTTCAGGCTTGTGGTCTCTCCGTCTTCATCGACGTAGTCCGTGGCACCCGTCAGAAAAGTGCCGGACTGGCTGACTTGGGCCTTGATCAAGACACTATCTGTCTGTGTTTCAGCCGCATTGATCGACACCAGATAATCGTAGCCGGAGGAAAAGCCGGAAACGGTGATATAGTCTGCGGAAGCGATGGCGGTCGCGTTGGTGACCACCTCCCAGGAACCTCCGCTGCCTTGGGCGGAGATTGCCTGGCTGACCCGTTCCGGCGTCATCAAGGTCGTGTCGTCGGTGCCCGCCTCGGCCTGGGCCTGGCTGGCCACTGTGTACCCGGCCTGGGCCGAGATGGCTTGGCTGACCCGTTCCGGCGTCATCAAGCTGGTCGTGTCCGACCCGGCTTCCGCCTGGGCTTGGGTCGCAATGGAACAGGCGGCGGCATCAATGTTGGTCAGCGTGTTCTGGGTGGCGTCGATGGTCTTGTTGGTCAAGGTGAAGGTCCCGTCCGCCGACAAATCACCAGGTTCCCCTTGAGGACCCTGGGGGCCTGAGAAACCATCCGTTGTGACGGCTGCCATGTTGCCGTTTTCGTCAAAGCTCAAGACCTTGTTGATCCGATCAGCCTTGACCGGCAGTTCGATGCTGACGGTCTCGTCTGTCGCGGCCAACCGGATCGTGCGCTTCGCTTCCAGGGCGATTTCCTGAAGGCTGGCGGTGATCTTGTCCAACTCGTCGTTGATCACCTTTGCCCGAAAGGCTCCGCCTTCCTGAAAGTCCGATGTCCGCGCGATGGCACGCTCGCGGACCAGCGTGACGGGAACCCCGTTGGCGGGCGCAAGATACAGCGAGACCGTGCCCCCCTCGGCAGAACCTACGCCTGAGATATCATAGTCGCTGCCCTCAGAGAGGAGGGTGCTCGAGACATAGACCTTGAGGTCCGCATTTTCGAAAATCGGGAAAGGATAGACGAAGTCAGTCTGCTCGCCGTCCCCTGTGAATTGTTCCCGGGGCTCTGTCGCCCCAATGGTAATGTGTTCAGCCATAATCGACGTCCTTTCGGGTTAAGACGGCAGAAGCGAGAGCCCCGTTCTGCCAAGCGATTGAGCCGTCCCGAAGGCTGCCAGTCGGGATCGGGTCTTTTCTCGGGTTTCGGCCAAAAGGTCCTGATGGGCGCTCAGGCCCTGCTGGCTGGCGGCCCCTTCTTCTTGAAGCTTCAGGAGTTCGTTTTCTGTGGCTTTCTGGTCATCGAACTGTTGGTTCAAGCCCGCGAGAAGCGCACCGGCAGAGCCCGCGTTTGAGTCGATGCCCGAGGCCCCAAACCGAGCCCTCTTGGCGGCAAGGGCTCTCGCCCTCTGTGCCTCGAGCTGGCGTTCTTCCGCCGCCCGCCGGATATCAGTCGCCCTTTGCTGACGCTCCTGCGCCTGGCTCTGGGCGAGGTCTTGCAGGGCCTTTGCCTTGGCCGCCTGTTTGACCTGGGCCCTCTGGCCCGCTGCGGCTGCGCCGGTTGCCGCAGCGGTTAAAGCGGCTGTGGCTATGGCTGCTGTTGCTGCCATGGTTTGTCTCCTTTCTATTTGGGGTGAGGTGTTTCAGCCGTTGGAAGCGACTTCGCTGGCAACCGAGAGCAGGTTGAAAGCGACCGGGTCTTCTTGTTGGATTGTCCAGAGCGGCTCCGAACCGTCCCGTTTCCAACCGAAGGCCCGGATGCGTTTGTCGCCGGTGAAAGCGGTAACAGGCGCATCCAGGAGAGCGTTACTGATGGAAAGAAAGGGGATCCGGGCAAGCCCGCTCCCCACATCCAGGCTCAAGGCGAATGTATCTTTCAGGCGCAGGGTCACTGCGATCAGACGGTGGCGTCCGCCCTGGACCCCTGACCCGAATTCCGTCCGGCTGGGCGGCATGGGGGCCACTTCGTGCGTATAGGGTAGGCCGGCTACCATGGTCGTCGCGGGGGCGTCCAGTGTGACCGAGCCGCCGGATACCGCCTCGATCTTTTGGACGGTTTCGTCGGCTACGACTTGAACGGATTGTCCCTCTAAATGGTCCAGGCCGGACCATACGGATTGTTCGGATTCAGCAGATTGAGTGATGGCCGCATCCAGTAGGACGTCGTTATCGAAGCGCTCCAATTGGAAAAGGCCATCGCGTTCGACGATCAAATAGGTCTCCTCACCTACTTGAGCGATGGATCTGAAAAGACCTTGGGTCGACTGGAGGCTCCAACCGGTGACCTTCTCTGCCCGGAAGATCGTGACCGTGGCCAAGGTCCCGTCCTGCATCACGATGTGCAGCAGACGCTCGGCGGAGTCGTAATCCATCTCCTGCGGTCCGTTGATCAGATGGCGGCTCAGCAAGGCCAGATTTGTCGCCTGGTAAGCTTGTTCCGGATCGGCGAAGAGAAATTCAAACAAACCCTGACCGACCCTCGGGGCGAACAGGGTCGCCCCGTCCACGTTGCGGGGCAGGATCGTTCGGGTCGTGGGCGAGCCGATGCGGGTCTGGCGATTAAGTTGGATGCTTGCCGGTGTGAGGGGTGAGCCCGTTGCCATCCATTCGGCCCCGGACGTGAAGATCTGCAAATGTCGCCCGGAGAAGACACCCCGGATGGCGTTTACCTGATCGGACAGCAAGGCGAACTCGATTGCTTCGTCGTCCAGGCCTTCGCCCAGGTCGAAGTTGAACAGGTCAGCCGATTTTGACATCCAGAGCCGGTTTGGCAGGTCTCGGGATCCGCCGATCACCAGCCTGTCCTGGTGGAAGCAACAGGTCACCGGCCAGCCGCGAACGGGTGAAAAGGCCTGCTCTTCCCAGTCTTTGGTGCCACTCGTATCGACCAATGTTTCGATGGTAATAGCAGCGGCGCTTGTCGGGGTGTTGAAGGCACTGATTTCCACTTCCTTACCAGCAAGCCTGAATCTCGTACCGACGTGTTCAAGTTGAAAAACATCCGCTGTTGCCGTCAGGTTAACGAGGCCGCCGGTAGCGGAAGCAGAAATCTCCACTTCGTCATCGCCGAACCGCCGCATGGGCTGGAGAATTCGGCTGTTCTCTTTGAGGAATTTCCAGTCGGATATGGTCCAGTCGGTATGGGATGTCCGGGTGATCTTCTTCGGCGCGACGTCTGGATGGGTTATCAGAAGCGTATCGGCACTCTGGGTCCAATAGAGCTGGCTGACCTGGTCGAGGGTCCAGTCGGTGGAGATCTCAGCCACTTCCACGGCGTCTTTAAAGATCTTCAAGGTTTGATCGAGAAACGCCATCAGGTAGGTCTGTTCGGTATTGAACTCGAATGGCACCAGACGCCCACCTGTCGGCAGGGCGGCGACGTAGCTCAGGCCCGGGCGGCGGTAGACGCCGCCGGTCGGTGCGATAAAGACGTTTCGAAGTTTTGATGCACCATTTTCAAACGCCTTCAATTCGGCCCGTCCAATCAAATCCGGCGCAATTTCGCCACCGGTGAAACTGGACTTCACAACGCTGATCCGGGCCATCAGCCGCGCACCCCGACCAGGGAGAAATCTTCAAAGCGGGGCGGTTCGTCCTGCTGGCTGTCGATCGTCTTCGCGCGGTCGAATTCATTCTCCGCCTGCTTCAACAAGGCTTCGGCCCGCGTGGAGCTTTCAGTCAGGGGAATGCAGAATTCCGCACAGAGACGGGCGATCAGGGCCTGGGTGAAAAAGGGCGGAAAGTCCTCTTCCTTCGGGCGGAAGATATAGGTCAGCACGACGCCATCGGAATCACAGTGCAGGCGTTTCTCCGCAATCCGATAGGGTACGCCGCGACCCTGACCGTTCACGCCTGCCGAGAGCGCCCGCAAGAAATCCGGCGGCAATTGGAAGGCATGGGCGAAGTCGGCGACTGGTACCGCCTCCAACCTGGCCAGGGTCGTCTGGCCGGTGGCGAAATTCCAGGGATAGGCGGACAGCAGGGCGTCCCGGATACTGGGAAACAGGTTCGAGGCGATTTCGGCTTCCGCCGTGCCTTCTTCGAAAGACGAAATGCTGGTCGCGCCCAGTTTCAAAAGCGCGCGCGAACAGAGTGCAATCGCACTGATAGCCATTGTTTGGTCTCCTTGAGCGAGGAAAAAGGTGAAAGGAAAAAGAAAGGCCTCAGCCGGCACCGAGACCGAGAGCTTCCGTGGGATCGACGATTACGCCGCCCCGGCGAACCTCCAGGTGCAGATGATTGACCATCGGCCCACGGCCCTTGTCGGGGTAACGCATCGACAGGTCCTGGGCGTGGCCGATCAGGGTCAGGCCGGCCCGGACGCGCATGCCCCTGTCCAGATCCGGTTCGACGGCGACATAGAAGACCTTCACCTCCAGTCCATCATCGCCGCGCACCACAAACCCGCAGTAGCGGTCATCGGACCGGTAGGGGCGCGCGCGCCGGATGAAGGTGCCACTGATGGGGCTGAACACGGGCTCGTACGGTTCCGCCATCAGGTCGATGCCCTTGTGTCGGCGGCGTTTGCCGCTGGGCGTGTACCCGCGCGGTGCGCCAAAGTGCCCCTGCCCGTAGGCATCGGATACCCGAAGCCGGGTTTGGGCAAGGGGCGAAGTCAGGTTGAGAAGTGCCAACGGGTCACGAGGGGGCTTTCCCGCGTTTGCGGGTTGGGTCTGCTCGGTCATGTCTTGGATCTCCGATGAGAGAGGGTTAAAGGCTTTCAGGCCGGGAAGGGCTCTAACCGGGCCGACGGCGCATCCGTGGCCAAGCCTGAGCCTGCGGTGCGGTGTGTTTCTTGCGGGCGCTCACTTCGCTGCCGCCGGATATGACCTCGATTAGATGCAAGCTGCTCTAGGCCGTAGACTCATTATGCCGTAACCAAATTCGAATGGCGGCGAGCTTCACCATGGCGAGGTAAGTCGAGCCGAGTTTGTCGTATCGGGTTGCGATGCGTCGGAAGAATTTGATTTTGTTGAA
>JBMYSY010000016.1:0-111912 GCA_049603795.1 Magnetovibrionaceae bacterium | reverse complement strand
GGACATCACCTTCCCGGTCGAGAGTAATGCCTCCACGATGGACGAAATCATTGCTGAATTGGAAACCACCCAGGTTTCCGAACGATCCGGTCGCGCCATGGATCACGAGGCGGAAGACGCCTTCGAACGGCTGCGCGCCGACGGCTACATGTAAGAGACAGGATT
The DNA here is from genome assembly GCA_049603795.1 of Magnetovibrionaceae bacterium. Classification (GTDB taxonomy): domain Bacteria; phylum Pseudomonadota; class Alphaproteobacteria; order Rhodospirillales; family JBMYSY01; genus JBMYSY01. The sequence goes on along the minus strand of JBMYSY010000016.1, from coordinate 111,747 downwards.
AGAAAAGATGCTTGTCAGGCAAGATTTGGCACCGCCGCTGCGCGTTGTATTCGTCGGTCACGTGGACCACGGCAAATCCACCGTTGTGGGCCGCCTTTTTAACGACACGGGCTCGATCCCCGACGGCAAGGTGGACGCCATCCAGGCCATGTGCACCAAGCGCGGCATGCCCTTCGAATGGGCCTTCGTGATGGATGCGCTGAAGGCCGAACGCGATCAGGGTATCACCATTGATACCAGCCAGGTGTTCTTCAAGACCAAGGCGCGGCATTACGTCATGATCGATGCGCCGGGCCATAAGGAATTCCTGAAGAACATGATCACCGGCGCCGCCCAGGCCGACGCCGCCCTGCTGGTGGTCGATGCCAAGGAAGGCATTCAGGAACAGACCCGCCGCCATGCCTATCTGCTGCATCTGCTCGGCATTCGTCAGGTCACCGTCGTGGTCAACAAGATGGACCTGGTGGATTGGAGCGAGGAGCGGTTCCAAAAGGTCTCCGGCGATGTTCAGGCCTATCTGGACCAGGTCGGCCTGGCACCGACGCGGCTCACCGTGATCCCGATCTCGGCCCGCGACGGCGATTTCATCGTCAACCGCACAGAGTCCGCGCCCTGGTACGAGGGCCCGACGGTGGAAGAAGCCCTCGACGCCAAAACGGCACCGGTGGCCGCCGACGACCTGCCCCTGCGCCTGCCCGTGCAGGATGTCTACAAATTCGATGATCGCCGGATCATTGCCGGGCGCGTGGAAAGCGGAAGCTTCAACGTGGGCGACACGCTTGTGTTCTCGCCGTCCAACAAGCGCGCCAAGATCGCCTCGATCGAAACCTGGCCTGCGACCGACGAAACCTTTGCCGCCCGCGCGGGTCAGACGGTCGGCGTGACCATGGACGAACAGATCTTTGTCGAGCGCGGTCAGATCGCCTCCCTTGAGGCTGACCCGCCGATGCTGACGAATGTTTTCAGCGCGCGCATCTTCTGGCTGGCCCACAAACCTCTCACTGTTGGCGAGCGCCTGAAGCTGAAGCTGGGGACCGCCGAACACCAGGTGACGGTGGAAGCCATCAACAATGTTATCGACGTCGCCGACCTGAAAGGCGACGCGGCCGAATCCGTCGAGCGCAACGGCGTGGGCGAGATCGTGCTGCGCTCGCGCAGCCAGATGGCGCTTGATCCCTTCAACGCCAATGCAAAGACGGGCCGTTTTGTGCTGGTCAGCGACTATGACATCGTCGGCGGCGGCCTGATTTCCATGGATGGCTATGCCGACCAACGGGGTCGTTTCGATGTGAAGTCGGCCAACATCACGCGCGTCGAACACAGTGTCAGCCCGGAACGCCGCTGGCAGGTCAATGGCCACAAGAGCGGCGTGCTCTGGTTCACCGGCCTGTCCGGGTCCGGCAAATCGACGCTCGCCTTCGCCCTCGAACAGGAACTGTTCAACAAGGGCTATCAGGTCTATGTGCTGGACGGCGACAACATCCGCCACGGCCTGTCCGCCAACCTCGGCTTCTCGCCGGAAGATCGGGCGGAGAACATCCGGCGGGTCGGCGAGGCCGCACGCCTCTTTGCCCGCGCCGGCTGCTTGGTGCTGACGAGTTTCATCTCACCCTACCGTGCCGATCGGGACCGCGTGCGCTCCATCTGCGGCGAGCACTTCCACGAGGTCTACGTCAAGGCGGATGTGGACACTTGCGAGAAGCGGGACCCCAAGGGCTTGTACAAAAAGGCCCGTGCGGGCGAGATCCCGGAATTCACCGGCATCAGCGCGCCTTACGAGACCCCTCATTCGCCGGAACTGATCGTGGATACCAACCAGCAAACGGTGGATGAGGCCGTCGCCGACCTGATGACCTACGTCCAGCGGACCTTCACCTATGGTGGGGATCACTATTCGATCTGATAGGCCTTGAGGCTCCCCACTTGGGGCTTCCCGACCGCCCTTAATCGGACAGCATGGCTGAAACCTGCTGAAAGACCCGGTTGGTCTCCAATCGCGCCACGCAAGGGTACATGGCGTCTTCCCTCGGGAAGGGGCAGTCACCCAGGCAACCTTCGCAGGGCATGTGGTGGTAGAGGACCTTCAGGTTTTCCGGCATGACGCGGTCGTCGTAGGGCACGATCTCGCCGACGTAGGCGGCGCTGGCGAGGCAGAGCGTCGGCGCACCGACGGCGGCGGCCAGGTGCATCATCGCGGTATCGACGGAGATCACCAGCGTGGCAGCGCGCAAGAGCGGCACGCAGTCCTCGAAGGGTGAGGTATCCAGGCGGACGTTGGTGCGCTCCAACAGACCCGCATAGTCCGGGTTCTTCTCCAGATCACCCGGTCCACCGGCGATAACCACATCATAGCCAGTGCCCAGCTGATCGATAATCTGGCCGTAAAGCTCCGGCGGAGACTGCTTACCCTTCACCGCCGAGAACGGCTGAATGACAATGGTCGGGCGCTCCAGCTTGGCCGGAGGCGCAAGAGTGTCAGGTGCCAGGTTGACCTTCGGCGGCGGCGTCTCGCCCTCCTCCAACAGCCAGTCGTTGAACCGCGACCAGCGGACGATCTTGTCCTGAATGGCGGGGCCGGAATCGAACAAGCGCGCGTAGAGCGACCGGTTGGCCTGCAGGGCCTTGTCGTATTTGCGCCAGGACCGAGGTTCCATGGCCAACGCGCGGGCGGGTTGAGCCGCCCGGATCAAGGCCTCATCCAGATAGGGATGGCGGAGGAAGTCAGCCGAGATCAGCAGCCGGTAATGCGCCTTGTAGAGCGCCTTGAAGACCGATGTCCGATAGCCGCCATCTTTGGCGAGTTTGTTGAAGTCGATGATTTCGACCTCGACGCCGGGCCCGAACAGGAAGGCCATGCGGGCAGCATCCTTGCGCAGAATGACGGTCAGGGTCTCCCCTTCTCGGCACAGCTTCTGCAGGCGCGGCAGTCCGAGAGCGAACATCACCGTGTCGCCAAGGCCGCCTGCCGCGATCACGGCCACATTGCGGGCTTCACCGGATCGACCAGCTACTCTGCAGCGAAAACGCCGAAGGGCGTCGTTGAGCGCGCGGGTCCACTGGGCCATGGGAGGTTAGTAGGCCGCGTAGGATTTTTCTTCGACGATGCGCGACCCCAAAGCCAGGTTGATCTGTTTTTTCAGATCGGCCCGCTTGTCGTTGGTGACGTAGACGGCGCGCGCCAGCTTCACGAAGGTCTCCCCGAAGTCCTTGTCGCGTTCACAATCGCGGATGTCGTCCTCGATCTCCCAGAGCGCCTCGTTGACCTCTTTCAGACCGGCAGTGAGGCGGGTGATTTCGTCGCTGGGCTCGATCGCGGCGTCGCGGGCTTGGGTGAGGGTTTCCCACTCGACGCGGACGTTCTTCAGCTTTTCCGCATCGGTCATGCGTTCCAGCTTGATTTCCAGAATGGTGATCTTGTCGATCAGTTCGCCCGGTGCGACTTCGACGGTAATGGCTGTCAGCAAGAACGGCTCCCCTCTAGTTCCCGATGCGGGAAAAATCATCTTCCAGGCGGACAATATCGTCCTCTCCCAGGTACTCTCCGGACTGCACCTCGATAATGTGCAGCGGCACCGAGCCGGGGTTTTCCAGCCGGTGCTTTTCGCCCAGAGGAATATACGTGGACTCGTTCCGGCTTAAAATCATTTCCTCAGTCCCGCGCTGGACCTTGGCCGTGCCGGACACCACAACCCAGTGTTCGGCCCGGTGGTGGTGATACTGCAGAGACAGCTTGGCCCCCGGCTTCACACAGAGCCGTTTGACCTGGAATCCGTTGTCGGCATCCGTGGATTGATACCAGCCCCAGGGCCTGTGCACGCGGGTGTGGCTGACGCGTTCGTCCCGTTCGTTGGCTTTCAGGCGCAGAACAAGCGACTTCACCTCCTGCGCCCGGTCCCGAGGGGCAACCATGACCGCATCCTGCGTCGCTACGACCACCAGGTTTTCAATGCCAACCGCCGCGATCAGGGGGCCTTCTGTGCGCAGGTAGCTCGACCCCACGTCTTCGGCAATCACGTCGCCGATCAGGCCGTTGCCCGCCTCGTCCTTTTCTGCCAAATCCCAAAGGGCCGACCAGGATCCCACATCATTCCAGCCCATCTCGACCGGCACCACGGCGGCAGATCGGGTCTGTTCCATGACGGCGTAATCGATGGAATCGGACGGGCAGGCATGGAAGGCCTCTTCGTCCAAGCGCATGAAATCGAGATCGCGCCGACCGCCCTCGACCGCCGCCTCGCAGGCCCGAAGCATCCCGGGATGCAGACGCCCCAATTCTTCCAGATAGCGTTCCGCCCTGAACAGGAACATGCCCGCGTTCCACGAATAGCCGCCTTCGGCCAACATTGCCTGGGCCGTATTCAGATCGGGCTTTTCGGCAAAGCGGGCAACCTCGAAAACGCCCGGCGCATCGGCCAGCGGTGCCCCGCATTTGATGTAACCGTAACCGGTTTCCGGCCCATCAGGTTCGATCCCGAAAGTGACCAGGGCACCGTTTTCGGCGGCGCGGGCCGCCAGATCGACGGCACCGTGGAAGGCGTCCAGATCCCTGATCACATGATCCGACGGCAAAATCAGAATGCTGGCGTCCGGGTCGCGCTGGCGGGCGATCAGGGCGGCAACGGCAACGGCGGGGGCTGTGTTTCGGCCCACCGGCTCAAGGACGATCTCGCCCGGCTCGATGCCCGTCTCGCGAATTTGTTCGGCGACAATGAAGCGATGTTCGGTGTTGCAGATCACAAGCGGGGCCTGAAAGGCACCGCCCCAGACCCGCCGACAGGTTTCCTTCAGCAGGCTCTCTTCCGAGACCAGCGGCAGCAGCTGCTTCGGGTAGAGCTCTCGCGAGAGCGGCCAGAGACGGGTTCCGGAACCGCCGGACAACACCACGGGAATGATCGACAAGGCTTGAGGCCCTTTTCGCACTTCTGACCTGGATGGCGAAGGGAACGGCGGGGACTAGTCCTCCAGACGTTCGCCGGGCAGCGCCTCCACCAGATCCTTGAAGGCGTCGCCCCGATCCTGGAATCCACCCAAGGCAGGGCCCGCGGGCGTTCCGGGTGATAGCATCACTACCGCGCCTTCACCGGTTTCCTCAAGCGCCAAATCGCGTGCCCGTTGCACGGCGGCTTCCAGGCTCTCCGCCCTCTCGATGGTGCAGGAGGCCCCCAGTTGTTCTTCGATTTCACCTGCGGCCGCACCGAAGGTGATGGCTTTTTTCAACAGACCTGCCTGTCCCGCGACGGGAGACCAATCCTGTGTGATGCCATTCCGTCCGCCGCCGATCCAATAGACCTTGTCGTAGGGACTGATGGACGTGGCCACCAGCGAAGGGTTATCGGCCCGGGCATCGTTCAGATAGTCCACGCCATCAATGGTCGCGACCCATTCCTGGCGATGGGTGATCCCGGCATAGGACTGCAGGCAGGCCATGGCCTGGTGCGCCTGGATCCCGGTGCAACGCGCCGCTGCATAGGCCGCAACCGCGTTCTGTTGATTGTGCAGGCCGTCCATGCCGTCCAGGTCTTCGAACGACATGACCTTGACGTTCTGGCCGTCCATATCGTCGTAAAGCCAACCTTCCGAGGCATAAACGCCGCCGATTGCCGGTTTGGTGACCGAGATCGGGACGACTTTTTGCTCCGCCTTGGTTTTAAGGCCTTCGAAGATGGCGAAGGTGGCTTCCGAATCGATGCCGATGACCGCGCTTCGGGGATCGGTCTGACGATGAAAGATGCCCATCATCTCCGCCGTCCGGCTTTCCAATCCCAGATCGTTCAGCAGGATCGCCACGTCAAAGGTGATGGAAACGGTCAGGTCCAGCTGTTCCGGCGGCATGGACAGCACGTACTTTCCTTCGACGCCGAGACCAAAGGTCGAAAGCGCGGGCGCGCCCGGCATGCCACCCACCTCCGCCTCGCCGCCGGACACGTTGATGATGTGATGCAGCATGGCCGCCGTGGTCGCCTTGCCCCGACCGCCGGTGATCCCGATGAATTCCGCGTCGCGCTGGGTCCGGGCCAAAACCTCGACATCGCCGATCACCTCGGCCCCCGCCTTGCGGGCCATCTTTACGATGGGGTCTGCACCTTTCTTGCCGTGGGCGATGGCAGGTGAAATGACCAGAGAGACCGGCTCCTTCCAGTTGGCCATGTGCAGATTCACAAGTGGGATGTCCCACTTCCGGGCCTCGGCCCGACGGTCCTCGTTGTCGTCCCAGGCCCAGACGTCGGCCTCGGCGACCATCATGGAGCGTGCGGCGGCTATGCCGTTTTCGTCGAGGCCGTAGATGGCGACGGTAAAACCGGCGAAGGGAAAGGCATCGATCATTTGGCGGCTCCGAACAGGTCTTTGAGGTCGGACTTCAAGGGCAGGTTGACCAAAAGATTCTGCGGTTTCAATCGCAGGCGCTTGTTCTCGTCGAAAGCCATGGCGAGATAAACCGGCTTTCCCGCCAGATCATCGCGCATGTCCGCTGGATCATCGAAGGTCAGGCGGAACAGAGAGACGAGGCGTTCGCGTCGCTCGTCATCCAGTTCCTCCCCCGCATAGAGTTCGTTCAGCAGGGCATTTGCCTGCTCATCCAGGCCGATGTGCCAGGACCATTTCTCGTCTTCGATTTTTTGCACGGGCTCGATCCTGACACTGGCCTTCAGGAAGTGGGCGACCCACCATTCCAGCACCCGGCAGAGACCGTCGAGCGCCGGTTTGCCGAAGTTCAGTTCGACCACCAGGTCGTAAGCCTCGTTCCGCTGCCAATATTGGTCAGCGATCTCGGTCCTCATCACGTCCAGATCGACCTGGCGCAGGTCCGTGCCGCCTTGGGCCACCAGCCGCCCCAGATCACCGAAACCGCCGGACTTGGCCAGCATCTCGACAGTGGCGAAGTCAGCGGCCAGGACGGCACCTTCCTGCAGGGTGATTTTCTGCTCGCGGAACAGCATCTCGGCGGCGCGCAGGCAGAAGGGATAGGAACAATCCTCCAGAATGTTGCGCAGGATGACGTGGACCATCTGGTGCATGAAGATCGACGGCAGGGTGACATTGGCCTGCTGGAATTCCGCCAGATAGGCCCCCTCTACGGTGCCTGCAGTCTTCAGGCGGTCCCGAAAGCCCAAAACCAGCTCGTAGTTCTCCACCACATCCTGATCGGCAAGCGTATCTAGCCTGGCCTTGGGGACCATGAGGAAGGGATTTTCCATCAGGTCCGCGTGAAGCTTGCGCTCGGCTGCACAGGACTCGACGACCGGTTCCAACTCGGGCCGCATCAAGTAGGCCCGGATGAAATCGTCCGTGACGGTCAGGTATCCGTCGGCATTGCGCTCAAGCAGCCGATAGCCGGAACTTTGCCAAAACTCGTTCGTAGGACCAGTCTCATCGGGGGGAAGCGTACTGTCGGGCATGGTCATGTCCTTAAGTGAAAACCGGATAAAGCCGGGGAAGTGAAAACCGGATCAAGCCGGGGCGTCGTCGGGAACCAGTTCCCAGACGCGCGAGCCGTGATGCAGGCTGTCTTCCGCCTGATCAATGACGTGTATTTTTTCCGAAATGCCCTCCAAGGTCATCTCGCGGCGGATGGCGAGCAGAGTCCCGGATGGATGATCGCAGAGGTCCCGGGCATAGGCCGCCTCGGCCTCGGCCACCGGTCGGGCCGCCTCCAGGCTGGGGGCACCGTAGACTTCGACGAAGTGCGACGAGAGCGCCCCGACGACAGCGTCCCAATCCTGGGCTTCCATCGTCGCGACCTGGACCAGTGTCGAGAAACCGAAGCTTCCCAGCCCCAGCCAGCCGTTCCGAAAAGCCTGGGCCGTTTTGCCCTTGATCAAGTCGGGGTTCAGGTCGGCGAAGGCAAAACTGCCCGTAACCGCCCATTCACCCGGATCGGCGGCCTTTGCAAAAACGTTCTCGTCGGACAGGTCCATTCGAATGGTCCGGGGGAACTTCAACGATCCTACCTCTGTCTTATGCCGCCTTGGGTCGCGAGGGATGATTTTTCAATCGGTCCAACCTGCGCCGGGGTCTGTTGTTATGTCAGTGGATTTAGGGACTTGAGGCCGTTTGCGCAACGCCCAAAGCGGGCCATCGGCATTGAACAGAGGGCCAACAGACCCGATTTATTGCATCATGCGGAAAACACTTCTTTCAGCCGTTCTTTTTGCCGGTGGCCTGGGCCTGACAGGCAGCCTGCCAGCCTTTGCCGCCGACATCCGGTTGGATCGCTCGATCCTGCAAAGCGTCGTCAGCGTCCTGCCCGTTCTGGACGACGAGGAGCAGGCAAACCGCCAGGGCAACCCCGAAGGCAGCGGCACGGTCGTCTTTGAAGGCGGCTACATAGCCACCAACTTCCATGTTCTGGGACGAGCGGAGACAGCCCGTGTCCGCACCCATGACGGGCGTGTTCTGGACGCCCGGATTATCGGGCGGGACGGCGCGACCGACATAGCCCTGTTGAAGGTGGAAGCGGACCTCCCGGTGCCTGCCTTCCGCCTGGAAGCACCGGCCCTGACCGAGACCGTCTGCGCCGTTGGCAATGCCTTCGGCTTTGACCTGAGCGTGACCTGTGGCGTGGTTTCCGCCGTCCACCGGACCGGCACCGGTTTCAACCCGATGGAAGACTTCATCCAGACCGATGCAGCGGCCAATCCCGGCAACTCCGGTGGCGGCCTGTTCGATCGGGAAGGGCGCCTGGTGGGCATGGTCTCGGCGATCTTTGCGGACGCGTCTGACATGAACGTCGGCGTCAACTTCGCGACCTCGACCCGGCTGCTCCTAAGAATAACGGGCGACCAAAAGGACGATGGTCGGGTGAGCCGGGGTGTCAGCGGCCTGCGTGTCGGTCCCTTGAGCCGGGCACAACGCGTCAAGACCAATGGCGTTGCCGTAAAGCGCATTCTCGATCGGGGCGGAGCTCAAGCCTCCGGCCTGCGGGAAGGCGATATCATTACGCAGATAGAAGACCGTTTGATCCGGCAGGGCAGCGACGTGACCTCCGTCTTCAGCCTGCATCGACCGGGCGACGTCTTGACCATTCGCTACCTTCGGGGCGGCGAGGCGGCGACTGCCCGTCTGCAATTGGGCGCACCCAGGGGTTAACAGGTAAGCCCTTGGCAAGGGCTGACATCGTCACCAAATCATTCGCCGGTGAGACAGACCACCGCGACGAAGAACATAAAAGCCTGACACATTCCGTTGTGAGGATAGGCGCGTCGATGACCAGAAAAGCATTCGCCCGATCTGTCCGGCATTCCCTGCTCGGCAGTGCGGCGCTGATTTTAGCAAGCTTTTCAACTGTTCAGGCCGATTTCGTCGGCCATGGCGGCATGGTGCGCGCCGTCGCCCTGTCGCCCGACGGACAAAGCCTGCTGACGGCCAGCTTCGACTACACGATGAAGCGCTGGAATTTCCAGACCCAGGAAGAAACAGCCGAGTTCGACGTCCACGAAGGCCCTGTGAACGACGTGGCTTTTTCACCAGACGGAAAACAGGCCCTGTCCGTCAGTGATGACGGCACCGCGATCCTCTGGGACATGGCAACCAACGCCCAACTTTTTCGGATGACCGGACACGCGCACAAGGTGATGTCGGCGGCCTTTTCCAGCGATGGCAAACTGGCGGCGACTGGTTCTTGGGACCGGACCGCCCGGATCTGGGATACCGCCACGGGCGAAGCAATCGCGACCATATCCAACACCTCGCCCGTCAACGTTGTCGCCTTCGGGCCCGGCGATGAGGTGCTTTTTGTCGGCGGCCACGATGGCGTGATCCGAATGTTCTCGGCTGAAACCGGCGATTCCCAGGGGCAGTTGGAAGGACACGGCCTCGGCATCACAAGGCTCAGTCTGAGCCCCGATGGCGCAACCTTGCTGAGTGCCGGAATAGATCGGTCGATCCGGCTCTGGGATATCGCCTCCATGCGCGAAGTTCGGCAGTTGAAGCCCCATGGGGAGCATATCTTCGCAGCGGATTTCACCTCGGACGGGCGGGGGATCATCTCTGGCGACAAGGAAGGCCAGGTCCTGGTCACCAACCTGGATACGGGCCAGATCTCCTTCTCGGTCAACGCCCATGACGCCATCGTCTGGGATGTTGCCGTGTCACCCGATGGCCGATTTGCGGTCAGCGCCAGTTCCGACGAATCCGTCCGCGTCTGGCATCTGGAGACGGGCGACCGCATCGGCTTCGAGGCGGAAGCCGCCAACCGCTACGAACCCTGGCTGACCAGTGACCACCCCGGTGCCCAGTATTTCACCTCCTGCGCCAAATGCCACGAGGTAACGGCAGAGGGGCCGAAACGATCCGGCCCGCACTTCGAAGGGCTGTTCGGGCGCACCGTCGGCGGCCTGGAAGGATACAACTACTCAAAAGCGCTTCGGGAAGCGGACTTCGTCTGGGATCACGAGACCATCAAGCAACTGTTTACGGAAGGTCCCGACGTGATGCTGCCCGGTACCAAAATGCCGGTGCAGAAAGTGCCGGACGAACAGGCCCTCGAGCAACTCGTGGACTACATCGCCGTGTTGACCGGTGCGACGAAGCCGGACCCCATTGAAAAAGGCGAAGCACCTGCCTCGAGTGAAGCGAACTAGACCTCGGCCTGCCAGCGCGAATCAATTCAAAATTCCTTGTAACCACATGATAAAGAACCCATAATCTAACCAAACAAGCAGACCTGATCAGGAGGGAAGAATGCGCGCAATGTGGATGGGTATGGCAGCTGCTGTGCTGATTGCTATCGGTGTCGGCGTTATCATGACCAACGTGAACCCGACTGCGGGTGACAAGTACTCGACCAGCAACGTCCGCCTCTAAGCGGATCGGCGTTCGAACAAAAAACCCCGGGCTGAGTGGCCCGGGGTTTTTTGTTGCCTGCTTTCCGGTTGTCCAGACCCGAATTCTCATCCGGGCAAAAAGAAAGGGCGGCCCGCATTGGGGCCGCCCTCTTTTCCATGAGTCCGGAAGGAGCGGTTACTCCGCCGGCGCGTGGTGCCCGCCGGGCTCCTCACCCTTCAGTTCATTGACCCAGAGACCGTGGTGCTCTCTGGCCCAGTTCTCGTCGACATAACCGGTGGAAACGGCGTCGAAGGCACCTTCCATGCCGATTGAGCCGATGTAAATGTGGCCGACGATGATCACGATCATCACAACGGCGACGAAGCCGTGCCAGACAAGTGCCAGCTGGGTTTCCTGCAAGGGGGAAAGAGTCGTCGGCAGGTCGAACCCAAAGATGTTGATCACCGCAAAGGTTCCGGCGAAGGCCGAGAATTCGTAAGGGAACATCAGCATCAGACCGGAGAGAAAGACGGAAACACCGCCCACAATGACCGTCCAAAAGATAAACTTCTGTCCGGCATTGAACTTCTTCGCCGGCGGGTGGACACCCTTGGAGAACAGGCCGCCCCCAACGGCGAGCCATTTTAGGTCGTGCCGATTGGGAATGTTATGGCGCAGCCAGAGCACCAACATCAGCAGCACGCCCAGGAAGAAAGCGAAGCCGATGAAATTGTGCGAGAGCTTTCCGAAGTAGGTGATGCTGGCATAGAGGTCCTTGCCCACAACCGGCATCAGGACGATCTTGCCGTACATCTTGTTCAGCCCGGTGATCGCCAAGACGATAAACGACGTCGCGGTCAGCCAGTGGGCGAAGCGTTCAAGTTCGTTGAACCGCTCGATCTCCCGGCCGGCCGGACCGGCATCAATCCGGATTCGTCCTCGGATGGCCAGGAAGGCCGCCAGGACGACGAGGATACCGCCCAGCGCATATCCGCTGTAGGTGAGGAATGGGCCATTCCGGAAGTTCCGCAGGTTGTCACCGTTCGACTGCACAAGCGTGGCGGCGCGCTGGTCCGGAATGGACACCGTGCCGTCCACCCCTTTTCGAACGGCGCGCCACATCTCCGTATCCGACAGAACGCCACTGGCACCGCCAGGAACGGCACCGCCCGTTTGAGCAACGGCCTGGGTCGGGCTTAGTACATAGCTGCTGGCCATACCAAGCCCGATCAGCAGCATGAAAACTGCAAACAGGCTGATCGTGCGGCTGTAAAACTCTTTAATTGCCATTGGATTGCTCTCCCTTACCAACGGTCTCCCATTTGCTTCCCCTGGCTTCCGTATCATCATTGGATTTTTGGGCCAGAGGTCGCTTGACGTCAGAGTTCAGAGGACCGGCACTTCGCGCCGTTCAATGATCCTCGGTTGTTCTGCGCTCAGTTGTTCTGCATCGAGGTCCGTTCCTGCAGCTGCCGCGCCGTTTCGCTCGGCTGTTCAGGCGGGCGCACCGCGTCTTTGTTAACCGAAATCCCCCCAGCCGAACGGCTGGAGAAGCTACCCTGGTAGCGGGCACGGTCATTCAACTCGCGGCGAACATCTTCGCCGATTGCTTGATCAGGCTGACCCTTGTAGACCCCCGGCTCCCACCGCAGGACCCGGTCCTGATATTCCTCCTTGCACGCGCTCAAGGCCAGGACGGCCACGGCAGCAACGGCAATCGGAAAGGCTTTCGCTTTCATCAGTGACTCCCTTGTTTCCCGTCTTCTTTTAGCCGGTCTCCTGCCATCATGTTTTCTCTGGCAGGTGATCAGGCCGGTTTGGGTAACCATTTGGTGAGGCGGGAAAAAAATTAAACGCCTTCTTGTTTATGGTTATTCGGCACCAGGGCTTCCGCCGCATCAGTGCCGGATAGGCCAACCTGCTTGAAACCGAACCAGCAAGGGGTGGCCCGAACCAAGGTCCAGGACCACCCCCCAACTGATCAGCCCCGGGAAGACGACGGCCCTTCCTTTCGAAAAGACCGCCGCTGCCCCGGGCAAAGGGCACCCCTTTACGAGCCGCCCTTCAGTTCGTAGGCCGTACCCCAGCCCCAGGCACCGGAGCCGAAGCCACGGGATACGACGCGTTCGCGATAGATGTTCGACACCATATCGCCGTCGCCGCCCAAGAGGGCCTTGGTCGAGCACATTTCCGCGCAGAGCGGAAGCTTGCCCTCGGCCAGACGGTTGCGGCCGTATTTCTGGAACTCGGCACCGGAATGATCTTCTTCCGGACCGCCAGCACAGAAGGTGCACTTATCCATCTTGCCGCGGCTGCCGAAGTTACCCGCTTGCGGGTACTGCGGTGCACCGAACGGACAAGCATAGAAGCAGTAACCGCACCCGATGCAGAGATCCTTGGAGTGCAGAACCACGCCCTCTTCGGTCTCATAGATGCAGTCCACGGGGCAGACCGCGATGCACGGCGCATCAGAGCAGTGCATGCAGGCTACCGAGATGGAACGCTCTCCCGGTTTGCCGTCATTGATCGTGACGACGCGGCGCCGGTTGATGCCCCAAGGCACTTCGTGCTCGTTCTTACAGGCCGTGACGCAGGCGTTGCATTCGATGCAGCGTTCGGCGTCACAAAGGAACTTCATCCTTGCCATTGTTTAAGTCTCCTTATCGCCTCAGGCTGCCTCGATACGGCAGAGAGTCGTCTTGGTTTCCTGCATCTGCGTGACCGAGTCGTAACCGTAGGTCCCACACATGTTCGCAGCTTCACCCAAGACGTACGGATCCGCCCCTTCGGGGTACTTGTCCCGAAGAGATTCGCCCTGCCAGTTCCCACCGAAGTGGAACGGCATGAAGACGACGCCCGGTGCCACACGCTCGGTGACGAGCGCCTTCACCTTGGCCTTACCGCCTTCGGGGCTGTGGACCCACATCATCTGCCCATCGCGGATGCCGTTGTTGTTGGCATCGACCGGGTTCACTTCGCAGAACATGTCCTGCTGAAGTTCCGCCAGCCAGGGGTTGGAGCGGGACTCGTCGCCACCGCCTTCGTATTCCACCAGACGACCCGAGGTGAGAATGGTCGGGAAGTCCTTGGAGAAGTCCTTCGCCTGGATCGAGGCATAGAGCGTCGGCAGACGATAGTTCTTCGTGTCTTCGTAGGTGGCATACTTGTCGAGCAGGTCACGACGCGGCGTGTACAGCGGCTCGCGGTGCAGCGGGATCGGATCCGGGAAGGTCCAAACAACGGTACGGGCCTTCGCATTACCGAAGGGCGCGCAGCCGTGCTTGATGGCAACCCGCTGGATACCGCCCGAAAGGTCGGTCTTCCAGTTGGTCTTGTCACCGGCAACTGCCTCGATGGCGGCACGCTCCTCGGCGGTGAGATCGGAATCCCAGCCGAGTTTTTTGAGCATGGCCATCGTGAACTCCGGATAGCCGTCCTTGATCTCGGAACCAACCGAGTAGGAACCCTCTGCAAGCAGGTTTTCGCCGTTGCGCTCGACACCGAAGCGGGCACGGAAGGTCAAGCCACCTTCTGCGACCGGCTTGGAGCTGTCATAGAGCAAAGGCGTACCCGGGTGCCCCATTTCGGCCGTTCCCCAGCAGGGCCAGGGCATGCCGTAATAGTCGCCGGCGGCAGGACCGCCAACGGCCAGCAGGGAGGTCTTGTCGAAGGTCGCCTGGTTTTCCATGTGCAGACGCATCCGCTCCGGCGATTGACCGGTATAGCCGATGGTCCACATGCCGCCATTGAACTCGCGGGTGATGTCCTCGATCAGCGGCTCTTCACCGTTGATCGTGATCTTCTTGAACATCTCGTCAGCGAAGCCGAGCTTCTTGGCGAACTTGTACATGATGATGTGATCGGGCAGGGATTCGTAGATCGGATCCACAACCTTTTCACGCCACTGCAGCGACCGGTTGGACGCGGTGACCGAGCCGTAGGTTTCGAACTGGGTCGAAGCCGGCAGCACGTAGACACCATCCTGACGGTCCGGAATGACGGACGCCATGGTCGGCACCGGATCGATGACAACCATCAGATCCAGCTTTTCCATCGCGGTCTTCATTTCCGGAAGACGGGTCTGGGAGTTCACGGCGTGACCCCAGAGCACCATGGCACGCACGTTGTCCGGCTGATCGATATTGGCCTTGTCTTCCAAGATACCATCGATCCAGCGAGACACCGGAATGCCCTTGCTTTCCATCAGTTTTTTGGAAGCGAAGCGCCCGACCAGGTAGTCGTAGTCCACATCCCAGACGCGAGCCCAGTGCTTCCACGAACCCGCCTTCAGGCCATAGTAACCCGGCAGCGAGTGGGACAGGATGCACATGTCGGTCGCGCCCTGCACGTTGTCGTGGCCGCGGAAGATGTTCGCGCCGCCGCCCGACGTGCCCATGTTGCCAAGGGCCAGCTGCAGGATGCAGTAAGCACGGGTGTTGTTGTTGCCGTTGGTGTGCTGGGTCCCACCCATGCACCAGACGATGGTGCCCGGACGGTTGTTGGCCAGCGTGCGGGCAACCCGCTTCAACTGCGCACCCGGAACGCCGGTGACCCGTTCGGTCTCTTCCGGGTTCCACTTCATGATCTCGGCCTTGACCTGATCCAGGCCCCAAACGCGCTGGCGGATGAACTCTTTGTCTTCCCAGCCGTTTTCAAAGACGTGGTACAGGATGCCCCAGATCAGCGCGACGTCCGTGCCCGGACGGAACCGGACATATTCGTCGGCATGGGCGGCGGTACGCGTGAAGCGCGGATCGCAGACAATCAAAGCGGAGTTGTTCTGCTCTTTCGCCTTCAGGATATGCTGGACGGCAACGGGGTGCGCCTCGGCCGGGTTGGAGCCGATGAGGAACATGGCCCGGCTGTTGTGCATATCGTTGTACGAGTTCGTCATCGCACCGTAGCCCCAGGTGTTCGCAACACCGGCGACCGTGGTGGAGTGACAAATCCGTGCCTGGTGGTCACCGTTGTTGGTGCCCCAGAAGGCGTAGAACTTACGGAACAGATAGGACTGCTCGTTGTTGAACTTGGCAGAACCCAGCCAGTAGACCGAGTCCGGGCCGGACTGCTCACGGATCGACAGCATTTTGTCGCCGATCTCGTTCACGGCTTCGTCCCAGGTGATCCGCTTCCACTTACCACCTTCAAGCTTCATCGGATATTTCAGGCGGCGTTCGGCATGGGCGTGTTCACGCACGGAAGCCCCCTTGGCGCAGTGGGCACCAAGGTTGATCGGGCTATCGAAGCCAGGCTCCTGGCCGACCCAAACACCTTTATCCACTTCAGCGACCACCGTGCAGCCCACGGAACAGTGGGTACAGACGGATTTGACCTTCTTGACGTCCTTCGAGACGGCCCCACCCTGCATCGCGGCCTCGGCCGGACGGGTGTTGCCAAGCGGAACGGCGGCAGCGACTGCCAGACCACCGGCTGTCAGGCCGGACCGCTTCAGGAAGGTACGACGGTCGATCGCGCCACCGATAGCGCGGGACAGCGCCGATTTCAGACGGGGGCCAGTCGCCACCCCGCCAGAAGTTTTGGTGAGCATCTATTGTCTCCCTTAAACGTAGATTAGAAACGAGCGAGGTCGTAGTACGTGCGGACGTGCTCCGTCTCGCTGTACCCGGCCGCATCTGCGGACCCGGCAGCCGGTGTGGCGGCCTGGGCCGAGGTTGCCGTCAAGGCCACGGCTGCACCGGCGGCTGACGCCCCGATGGTCGTGTTCTTGAGGAAATCCCGGCGGGAAAGCGATCGAGAATCCTGTTTGTCAGGCATCTCTTTCTTCCTCCAGTGATTGTCGTCCTAGAAAAACCCTGGCAGCCCAATTCTCCCCGTCGCCTGCCAAGGCACTGACGCCCATTCTTCGGGGCGCTTCTTCCGAACCGCCTGTCGGCGGCCCGCGTTATCAGATGACCCTCTTGCTTGCTTATTAGGCGGCCATCTGAAATCCGTCGCGCTCCAGGCCCAAGAACAGGGCCCCGAGCCTGCCGACGGGGGCCAGATAGCCCGCACCGTCAGCTTTCGCTAAGTCGTTGAAGAACATCTCACCCCAGGGGCCGATGTGCGCATCAAAAAAAGCCTGCTGGCGCTCCAGGCCCAGAGGCTCCCCGTAGGTTCCGGTGATCAGGCCGTGCATCATTTCGCAAAGGAAGGCCATGTGATCTTCCGGTTCGCCATTCTTGCCGGCGTGGCCGATCCCAATTTCCGCCATGTCTTCACGGATGCGGGCCAGCGGCCATTCATAAAGAAAGCCCGTTCGATAGAACGACGCGTAGGGCATCAGGGTCCCGCCTGCCCCCTGGCCAACAAACAGCAGGTTGTAGGCGTCTTCCGCCGCCTCTTCGTCCGTTTGCTGCGCAACCTCGGCAATGGCGCTCAAGGCCTCGCCCACTTCGCTCTCATCGCCTGAAAGATCGGAAAGCAGTTTCAACGTATCCTGCTTGGCGGGGGCGGCGAGGACGCGCGCGAACATGCCGTAGTAGGCGGCGCGCATCTGGTCTTCTTCGGAAACGGAGACGGCGGAACCTTCGGGCTCGGCCCGGCTGGAATCGTCTGTCATGATCTCTCGCGTTTTGACCTTCCCTGCGACTGGCTGTTGATCTTACTTCGTTTTCACCTGCGCCATGTGGGAAAGGCGCGGTCCTTTTGCCAGTCGTCTAGTTAAATTCCCAAAAGCACACTCTGTCAACGTGTTTCGTTATATTTCAATCACCAAGCCGTTTGATTGAAATTGTTTTGACCTGGGCGGAAGAGTGAATGGCTATCACAAGAACGCTCCCTTCCCTGTAGAGTGAAGTCAACGTCCGCCTCTTGGATCGTTATTAGACTTTAGTCGAATCCGTCGGAGTCGGGACCGTTCCTGTATCGTCGGCATCCCCCTCTATCGGCAGGTCGGCCTTTTCGGCTATCGGTTGGGTGGCCCCTTCTTCTGGCTGCCTCCTTCCATCGTCATCATCCAGAGCTTCAACGTCTTCGATGTCTTCAAGCTCATCATCTTCGTAGGCCAGACCTTTTCCGACTTTGTAACGGGTGGCGACTTCTTCAATGACCTTTCCGATCATCGAATAGTCCTCGTCGTACTCGTTCAGCCCGTCCAGATTGGCCAGAACCGGGTTGGACATCCAGAGCTTCCGCATGGCGCGCCGCTTCAGGAGTTCCGGAATGCCGTCCTTCATGAAAGGCGTGAAGTCCGATTCCGGCGTCAGCGTTTCGATTGGCGGCAGGTCGTAATCCGCTTCTTTCGGCAGGTCATCAGCTCCCTTCCCGGCGGGCATGGTTTTTTCACCTGGCGGAATTTCCGCCTCCGACGGCAGAGCCACATTCAACGGCGGCATCCAGGGTTTGAACGGGCCCGCAATCTGGCCTTCCGGGATTGTTGCCGCGCCGGTCGCCGCTGTCGGATCGACCGGTTTCTCCGACACGGAGACGGCAATGGGCTCGCCCTCGACCAGCGGGGCCGCCTTGCCCCGCTTGCGCTTCTTGGCTTCCTTCTGGCGGACCTGACGGGCCTGCTTCAATTTCGACCAGCGGGACAGCCGGGTTTCCTGTTCAACGGACATCGCGGATCGCTCTTTTCTCAGAATCCATCAGCAGGCGCGCGAGGCTTCGGGCGCATCTCGCCGCCACCCTTTCGGGGGTCGAAGGCTTTCTTTCGTTTGCGTTTTTTGAACGGTTCCTCGACGTGATTGTCGTCGACGAATTTCTGCAGCCAGGCCAGGATATCCGGGGGCATCGGAATGCCTTCAACTATCTCGTCCCCGCTTTCTTCGTAGGAGTTCGCCTCGAAGGGACAGACGGTCACCAACATGGGTTCCACCTCATTGTCCTCGACTTCTTCTCCGGGCCGAAGCACGACGTAGACCACAGGGGGATTGTTCGCCAGGTTGACCCGGTAACCTTCCGTCTCCTTGCCGAAGATTTCGAGCGGCAGGGTCGCCGCATGAAACTGAACCCAACCCTCCCCGGTTCTGATCTCTTTCCATTCCGCGACCGGTGGGGCACCCGGTATGATGGATACGGGCCGCCAGGAATGGTCGGCCCAGCGGCTTTCGATCTCTCGGCGCTCGATGACGACGCCGATGGGTAAGGAATCATTCGCTTGGTTCATCAACGGTCCTGATATTTCCATCGGCTTGCCGCCGCTTGAATTGTTCTTGGAGGCGTTCTTAATTAGAACCTAACGCATCAAATAGAAATCAACAGGGCCAACAGCAAGGTCCGACCGCACAGCATCCCGCATTCACGGCACCCCACGCCCGGCCCGTTCGGTGACGGGCGAGCGGGAAAAGCTTCACTTCAGCATCGGAAAGGCGCTTCATGTCTGGGCAAGAGAAACAAGTCCTGCTTTGCAATTGCGACGGCACAATGACCCTAGACGGCGAAACCATCGCCAAGGCCTTCGGAGGAGAAGCAGCCCCCATCAACAGCCAGCTTTGCCGGGCCCAGCTGGGCAACTTCGACGCAGCGATCAAGAGCGGCAGTGAAGTCGTCGTGGCCTGCACCCAGGAAAGCCCCCTGTTCCTCGAGACCTTTTCCGAATTTGCCGAAACATCAGACCAAGAGCTGCCCGAACCCGCCTTCGTCAACATCCGAGAAAAAGCGGGCTGGAGCGACGATGCCAAGGACGACGCCAAGAAAGTCAGCCCCAAGATCGCGGCCCTGCTGGCCGAGTCGGAGGTCGCGGTAAAGGGTGCCACGGTCGTCGAGATGAGCTCTGACGGCATCGTTTTGATCATCGGTCGAGACCAGGCAGCACTTGACGCCGCCAAGCAGCTTGCTTCGCGTATGGACGTTACCCTGCTGCTGACCGGCGGCCTGGATGATGTGATCCCGCCGCGCCTGATGGACGTACCGGTCTTTGCCGGTAGGGTCGAGGGCGCGCAAGGGCACCTGGGCTCTTTCGAAGTCCGGATTCAGGGGTTCGCCCCGGTCAAGCCGTCTTCCCGAGGTACGCTGGAACTGGACGGGAACGGCCAGAACGGCACCTCGCAGTGTGACATCATCATCGACCTGCGCGGGGATACCCCGCTGTTCAGTGCGCCGGAGAAACGCGACGGATACCTGAATCCGGATCCGGGCAACCCTGCCCTGGTGCAGAAGGCTCTTTTCGAAGCGACCGATATGGTCGGAACCTTCCAGAAGCCGCGCTACATCGACTATCAGGCCGACATCTGCGCCCATTCCCGAAGCGAGATCAAAGGCTGTACCCGCTGCCTTGACCTCTGCCCCACGGGGGCCATCACACCGGCTGGCAATCATGTGGAAATCGATCCCTACGTCTGCGCGGGCTGTGGATCCTGCGCCAGCCACTGCCCCACAGGTGCGGCCTCCTACGCCCTGCCGCAGGTCGAGAGCCTGCTGGAACGAGCCCGCGTGCTGCTTGGCACCTATCTTAAAGCGGGTGGAAAAGCGCCTGCGATCCTGGTCCATGACCTGACAGAAGGCGAAGCTGCCATCGACATGATGGCGCGGTTCGGACGGGGGCTGCCCGCCAACGTGATCCCGTTTGCCGTCAACGAAGTGACTCAGGTAGGCCTCGACTTCCTGGCCGGCTGTTTTGCCTACGGGGCACAGCGGATCGATTTCCTGGTCAACCCGGCCAAAGCGGAAGAGACCGAGGGCCTGGTGCGCGAGACAACCCTGATGACGACGATCCTCGAAGGGCTTGGCTATGGCGCGGGCCGCGTTAGGCTCCTCATCGAAGCCGACCCTCTGGCGGTCGAGGAAAACCTCTGGGAGCCGATCAGTGAGACCAAGATGCCTGAAGCGTCCTTCCTGGCTCTGGGCAAGAAACGCGGCCTGCTGACCCTCAGTCTGTTGGAATTGCACAAGGCGGCACCGACGCCCGTCGATATCCTCGACCTGCCGAAAGGAGCACCTTTCGGCTATACCGAGATGCGCTCGGAGAACTGTACGCTCTGCCACGCCTGCGTCGGCTCCTGCCCGACGGGGGCCTTGAAAGACAATCCCGACCTTCCGCAACTCCGCTTCCAGGAAAATGCCTGCGTCCAATGCGGCCTCTGCCAGGCCACATGCCCGGAAAAGGTCATCACCCTGAAGCCGCGACTGAATTTCACCGAAGAGGCCAAGCGCCTGAAGGTCCGGAAGGAAGAGCAACCCTTCCACTGCATCCGCTGCGGCAAGCCCTATGGCACGCAGTCATCCATCGACAACCTGATCGACAAACTTTCGGGCCACAGCATGTTCCAGGACCCGGGTCAATTCGACCGCCTGAAGATGTGCGAGGACTGCCGCGTCGTGGTGATGAGCCTGGAGGATACGAACCCGCTCGCCGGAGCACCGCGGCCGATCACCCGTACAACGGACGACTACCTCCGCGAACGGGACGAACTAAGGGCCCAGGCCCAAGCTGACATCGCCCGGCGGGAACCGGAAAAACCCGAATAACCTCAAAACCGTAACATGGGATCGATATCATTTGCGCCTTCGGGCGCAGAGTGATATCTGACGCGCATAGCAGGCCCAGATCTAAAGAGGCCAATACATCGAAGGGGGAAGCGTCCGACTGTCTCTAACCTAGGGGGATCGAGAGGCCATGGCGACCACGACGGTCAGCAACCGGACCTTCAATGAGATCGAGGTCGGCGAATCCGCCTCGGAAACGCGTGTCATCACCAAAGATGACATTCATCTGTTTGCCCACCTGTCGGGTGACAAAAACCCGACGCACCTGGACGAAACTTTTGCCCGCGAACGCCTTGCCGGCGCGCCCCAGGCCCACTCGATGCTGGGTGGATCGCTGTTTTCGGCGGTGCTTGGCAACAAGCTGCCGGGCTGGGGCACCATGTATAAGCGCCAGGAACTGGTCTTCGAGGCCCTGGTTCGCGAAGGCGATCAACTGACCATCACCGTCACCGCCGCAGAAAAATGGCCCGACACCCATGCGATTACCTTTGCCTGCGAGGCGGTGAACCAGCGCGGTGTGCGCGTGATCTCGGGAGAGGCCGAGGTGATCGCCCCTGCCGAACGGATCACCCACGAAATCGCCGAAGGTGCCGAAGTCACGCTTTTCCGCCATGATGGCTTTGATCCGCTGATCCGACACTGTGCGGAAGTCGAGCCCGTGCTGACCGCCGTCGCACACCCTTGCGACGAAGTCAGCCTGAGTGGCGTCATCGAAGCGGTGGAAGCTCAGATCATCAAACCCATCCTGGTCGGACCGGAAGCGCGCATCCAGGGGGTTGCCGCCGGGCTGGGTGCCGACATCTCGGGCTTTGAGATCATCAACACGTCGCACAGTCACGAATCAGCCGCCCGCGCGGTGGAGATTGTCCGCGAAGGCAAGGCGGAGGCCCTGATGAAGGGCAGCCTGCACACCGACGAGCTGATGCACGAGGTCGCCTCCCGGGCAACGGGCCTGCGCACCGCACGCCGCATCAGCCATGCCTTCGTCATGAGTGTCGCCACCTATGGCCAGCCGCTGATCGTGACCGATGCGGCCATCAACATTTATCCAGACCTCGCCGACAAGGCCGACATCTGTCAAAACGCCATCGAACTCGCCCATGCCATCGGGATCGATACGCCGAAAGTCGCGATTCTGTCGGCGGTGGAAACGGTAACGCCGAAAATTTCGTCGACCCTCGAGGCCGCTGCCCTTTGCAAGATGGCCGACCGGGGACAGATCAAGGGTGGGATCCTGGACGGTCCCCTGGCCTTCGACAATGCCATCTCCAAAGAAGCCGCGCTCACCAAGGGGATCGAGAGCGAGGTTGCGGGCGAAGCCAACATCCTGCTGGTCCCCGACCTGGAGGCCGGCAACATGTTGGCGAAGCAACTCAGCTTCCTGGCCAAGGCCGATGCCGCCGGTATCGTTCTCGGCGCGAGGGTGCCGATCATCCTGACCAGCCGCGCCGATTCCGTTCGCACCCGCATCGCTTCCTGCGCCGTAGCAGCGACAATCGCCGAGCACCGACGCCGGGAAGCCAAGCTGGCTGCTGAATAAGGGATCAGTCCATGAGTGACGCCGTTCTCGTCTTGAACGCCGGTTCATCGAGCTTCAAGTTCACGCTTTACCGAGTGAAAGGCTTTGATGCCGCCAGCCTGACCGTGGACGCCAAGGGCCAGGTCGAGGGATTGGGCCTCGATCCCCATTTCGTCGCCAAAACGGACCAGGGCGAAAAGCTGGCCGATGAGGCCTGGGGGGCAGAGGCGAAATCGCACAAAGGGGCACTGGCCAAGCTCCTTCCCTGGCTGACAGACCGCCTCGCCGGGCACCGCCTGCTCTGTGTCGGGCACCGGGTGGTCCACGGCGGCCCGGATCATGCGACGCCGGAACGGATCACGCCGGACCTTCTCGAGACCCTCCGTGGTTACGAGGTCCTGGCCCCTCTCCATCAGCCCCACAATCTGGCGGCGATCCAGGCTGTCGCCGCGGTCGATCCGGCCCTGCCACAGATCGCTTGTTTCGACACAGCCTTTCACCGGGGTCATCCGGCGGAAGCCGACTGGTTCGCCCTGCCGCGCAGCTACCACGAAGAGGGCGTCCGGCGATACGGTTTCCACGGCCTATCCTACGAATACATTGCCAACCGGCTGAGCGAGCTGGATCCCGATCTCGCCGCCGGTCGGGTGGTTGTGGCACACCTGGGCTCCGGTGCTTCGATCTGCGCCATTCAAAACGGCCAAAGCATGGACTCTTCGATGGGGTTCACGGCGCTTGACGGCCTGCCCATGGGCACCCGCCCGGGTCAGTTGGATGCCGGTGTCGCGCTCTACCTGATGGCGGAGAAGGGCATGGACGCCAAGGCGCTCGAGAAACTGTTTTACAAGGAATCCGGGCTCAAGGGGCTCTCCGGATTGTCCAACGACATGCGGGATCTGCGTGCCTCCGATGCGCCGGAAGCCACTTTCGCGATTGCTTATTTCACCCACCACATCGTCCGCCAAGTGGGTGCGCTGGCCGCTGTCATGGGGGGGCTGGACGGGCTGGTCTTCACCGCCGGCATCGGCGAAAAGGACGCCCAACTGAGGGCCGACGTGCTCAAACGGCTGGGCTGGCTCGGTTTCGAGATGGACGAAGCGGCGAACATCGGGCACGCGACAACGATCTCGACGGCGGCCAGCTTGCGCAAGGCGCTTGTCATCCCGACCGACGAGGAAGGCATGATCGCCCGGCACAGCCTTTCCGTGCTGGCCACCGACAGTCTGGCGGCGTGACACCTCCCTACCCTTGGCTCCGATTACTGTTGATTACCGTTCCCGTCGAAACCATCTCCTGAACAGAAACCGCCCGAAAAAGTGGCGGTGACGAACTGTCGTTTTGGGAGATGAAAAATGAATGCCGTGACCGAAACGGTACGTGCCGCTCCTGACATCACGGTCGCTAAATCGACGCGACGGGTGACGGTCCGCTTCAACCAACAGATCATCGCGGATACCGCCCGCGCGCAAGTCTTGAGGGAAGGGTCGCGACCAGCCGTCTACTACCTGCCGCTTGCCGACGTCCGCCAGGAATATCTCGATCCAACCGACCACCGAACCTTCTGTCCGTTCAAGGGCGAAGCCAACTACTGGTCGATCAAGGTCGGAGAGGCCTTTGCCGAAAACGCGATCTGGGGCTACCCTCACCCCCTGCCCGCCCTTCGGGCGATCAAAGGCCACGTGGCTTTTTACGGCGACAGGGTGGATGTGCAAGTGATGTAAGGGGCTCTGAAAGATCACGGCCCCGTTTTGAGAGGAGGGGGCCTTGGCCATCAGTCGTTTTCCCGTCGCCCAGTTGGACGACCTGCCGGAAGATCTTCACACCCGGATCTCAGCGATCCAGGAAAAGGCCGGTTTTATTCCGAACGTCTTTTTGGCACTTGGCCACCGGCCGGATGAACTCCGCGCCTTTATGGATTATCACGATGCCCTGATGTTGCGCGACGGTGGTCTCTCCAAAGCCGAAAAGGAGATGATCGTGGTCGCCGTCAGTGGTGCCAACAACTGCCTCTATTGCGTCGTCGCCCATGGTGCGATCCTGCGCATCTACAAAAAAGACCCACAGATCGCCGATCAGGTGGCGATCAACTACCGCAAGGCAGCAATCTCGATCCGCGAACGGGCAATGTTGGACTTCGCCTTGAAAGTCGGCAACGACCCTGCCTCGATCTCGGAGGCGGACTTTGAGGCCCTCTCTGCGGTTGGCTTCACTCAGGATGACGCCTGGGATATCGGTTCCATCGCAGCCTTCTTCAGCATGTCCAATCGCCTGGCGAATATGAGCAGCATGCTGCCCAACGATGAATTCTATCTGATGGGACGCCAGCCGAAGAGCTGACCCGGGCTCCGCAGAATCCGCACGAGATCGCCCCTTCTCGCTTTAGGGACTTCTCACATTCCTAATATCGTATATATTGATTCAACTTGGGGAGGGGATCGAAGTATCAGCCGACCTCATTCAACCAAAAGGCCAAGGGCTCAATGGGAGGCCCAAGGCCGGCTACGTGACGCATCCACGGGAGGGATCAATGAAAAAATTTGTTTTGGGTTTCGGTTTTGGGGCGGCTGCTCTTCTGGCCAGCAGCTTTGCCGCGCCGACCATCGCATCCGCCGACGAAGACGCCCTGGTAACCTTCAAAAAGATGAAGCTGGAAATCGCCATGACTCTGGCCAAGGCTGCATTGGATACCTGCCGGGAGAACGGTTTCCAGGTTGCTGTCGCCGTCGTTGACCGTTTCGGCAACCCGCAGGTCCTGCTGCGCGACCGCTTCGCCGGGGCCCACACCCCGGACACCGCAACCCGCAAAGCCTGGACGGCTGTCAGCTTCCGCACCAATACGTCCGAATTGTCCGACATTGCCAAACCCGGCTCGCCGCAACAGGGCCTGCGCGAGATCAATGGTGCCCTGGCGCTCGGCGGCGGCTTACAGGTGATGGGTGGCGGTGCCATCGTCGGTGGGATTGGCGTCTCCGGTGCTCCGGGTGGTGCCGAGGATGATGCCTGTGCCCAGGCCGGCCTTGATGCTGTCGATGCAGATCTGAACTTTTAAGGATAGTCCCCTGCACTGTTGCACAAAGGAAATCGGCGGGCCTGGGGCCCGCTGGTTTTCTTTTGATTCATTTTTACAAAAATAAAATGGTATTAAAAATAAAACAACTTTGGACAATCCCCCTATTTTTATTATGTTTTCTTGACCAACGTGAAAAGCTTGTTATATTCGTATGCGTTGATGGATGAATATCCATTGGGGATCTGATTCTTAGGGGATAGGGAATAAGGCTATGGCAGTTGATGCCGAAATGGTGGACGGTGCGCGCGAAGCCACGGCCTTTTTGAAGGCGTTGGCGAACGAACACCGCCTGCTGATCCTCTGCCATCTGCTGGAAAGCGAATGCACGGTGAGCGATCTGGAGAAAGCGCTCGACCTGCGTCAGCCCACCCTCTCGCAGCAACTCGCGCGCCTGCGCGGCGACAACCTTGTCGATACGCGCCGCGACGGCAAGAACATCTACTACTCCCTGGCCGATGACAGCGTCGCACACACGCTTGAACTGCTGTTCAAGCTGTTCTGCTCGGATGAAGCCAAAGCCGCACGCCGTCGCGCCATTCCCTTGGCGAGTTAAGCAGCCGACGTCCCGCGCTTCGGCAACTTCCAGTTCGGGCGGATGAAATGGCAGGTATAGCCATTGGGGAAGCGCTCAAGATAATCCTGATGTTCGGGCTCGGCTTCCCAGAAATCGGATACGGCACTTAAACGCGTGACCACTCGACCGGGCCAGAGCCCCGAAGCCTCCACTTCGCGCATCGTCTCTTCGGCGGTCTCGCGCTGTTTTTCCGAACAATAGAAAATCTCCGACCGGTAGCTGGGGCCCCGGTCGTTGCCCTGCCGGTCAAGCGTGGTCGGGTCGTGGATCTGGAAGAAAAACTCCAGCAGGTCGCGAAAGCTGATCACAGCGGGATCAAACAAGATTTCGATCCCTTCGGCATGATTGCCGTGGTTGCGGTAGGTGGCGTTCGGTAGCGCCGGATCACCGGTATAGCCGACACGGGTTTTGTGAACGCCGGGCAATTTGCGGATCAGGTCCTGCATGCCCCAAAAACAGCCACCGGCCAAAACGGCCCGTTCCGTCGTTGCTGCCATCTCAAACCTCCAACCGATGAAACTCACTCAAGCGGATATGGTGGCGTCAAATGGTTTGCGCCAGGGGAGTCTTTGCAAGTGAGAGAACAGGAGGAGTGACGCGCGTTAAGCCGACGGAGCCTGTATCCGATAACAGCCGCGCCCCGCATCCTTGGCCTGGTAGAGGGCCTTGTCTGCCTCCGCCAGGAGGGTATCGAGGGAGCTTTCCGGCCCCGATAATGTTCCACCAATGCTGATCGAAAGCGCCTTGGCCTCACCGCCCGGTGTCTCGAGCCTGACCTCGGCGACGGCGGCCCGGATGCGCCCGACGGATTGTTCCAGCCCCCCCCTGTCCGCATCCATGATCACCGCGACAAATTCATCGCCCCCCATACGCCCCAGGAAGTCACCCTCTCTCAGTACGCCCTGGCAGGCCTCGACCAGGGCTTTCAAGTAGGTATCGCCAAAGGCATGGCCATGGCTGTCATTGATGGCTTTGAAGTGGTCCGCATCGATCACCAACAGACCGATATTGCCGTCGCGCCGTTGCACGGTTTTCAGTGCGACACGGGCCTGGTCCAACAAGAACCCACGGGTAAGGCAGCCGGTCAGGGAATCAAAACGCGCCAGTTCGTGGAACTTGTTCTTGGTCTCGATCAGTTCGGAGATATCCGTCGACAGACCGATCAGGCCATCCGTTTCACCTTCACGTTCCAGCGGCAGCTTGATGGTCCAGTAATAGCGCTTGGTGCCGCAGGGACCCTCGATCACCTCTTCGCCGGTAATCTTTCCACCCGTGGCGAGGACTTCGAGATCCGTCGCCCCGCAGGCCGCCGCCATTTCCGCCGGCAGCAGGTCGTCATCTGTGGCACCGATGATCGTCTGGATCGGATGTCCGTAGAGGTCCGCCGTTTTTTCATTCACATAACAATAACGGCGATCCTTGTCCTTCATGTAGACGTAGGCGTCGATGTTTTCGAGAACGGTGCTGAACAGGGCCTTTTGTTCGGCCAGTTCCCTTTGCACCTTGCGCCGTTCCGTCACATCGGTCGAAATGCCGCAGAGCCCGATAATGCACCCCTGCCGGTCGCGAATAGGCAACTTGACGGACCAGTAAATCCTGACTTCGCCCGTTGCCTGGATGACGTTATTTTCTTCCGATTCAATGCGTTCGCCGCCATCGAGGACGCGCCGATCATGGATGCGCAGCTGGTTGGATACACTCAGATCAAAAAAGGCTTCATCGGTCTGGCCAAGGACCTTATCCAAAGGTTGACCGAACAAATCACATACCATTGCATTCGCAAAAGTATACCGACCCTCCCTGTCCTTCGTGTAGACATAGGCACCGACGTGATCCAGGGTGAACTTGAGCCGTTCAATCTCATCCAGGAGCCCAGGGTCGGTCAGCTGCGAAGTTTCGGTCGTATCCATAACGATCAGAGGCCATCCCTTTCGGATAAGCTTTGCCCGAACTTAGGCCTCCTGACAACTGGAATATCAGATCGCGGGGCAGTCCCCGGCACATCGCACAAAAGTATCATCGCCTGTCCAGGGCCCCTTTGCCCGGCAATTTGATCAGCTTAAGGACCCTGGAAATCAAGAGATCAGGCGGCTTGCCCGGCGATGGCAGGCTTGATTACCGGCTGGGTGACCGCAGCCTCCGATTCGACTTCGCAACTATCCACGGCATTGGCCAGAAGTTCCGCCGTCGCGGCGGAAAGGGTCCAGCCCAGGTGGCCGTGGCCTGTGTTGTAGAAGACGCGTGAATGGCGGCCCTGGCCAACGCGCGGCATCATGTTCGGCATCATCGGGCGAAGGCCGGCCCAGGGCACGCACTGGCGCGTGCTCATGCCGGGGAAGTGCGTCCGGCACCAGTCGATCATCGGCTGGATGCGGTCCCAGGTAATGTCGCGGTTGTTGCCGGCGAATTCCGCTGTTCCGGCGACGCGGAACCGATCCACACCCAACCGACTGGTCACCAGCTTTGTGTGATCGTCCAGCAGGCTTGTCCAAGGTGCGGCGGCCTGATCCTGTTCCGTGTCCAGATTGACCGTAATTGAGTAGCCCTTGACCGGATAGACGTTCAGTCGGTCGCCGAGGCGGCTGGCGAGCCCTCTGGACATGACGCCGGAACAGACGACGATCCGACCGAAAACCTCATCCGCCGTGCTGCCTTCGCCCGTGGAATCGGAAGGCTTGGAGACAATCCGGACGCCCCCTTTAACGGTCTGAACATCGACAACGTCGGTGCCAAAGCGCAGGTCCGCGCCGAGCCGCCCGCAGGCATCGGCCAGGCCATTGGTGAACTTGTGAATATCTCCGGTAAAATCGCTCTCGGTATAGAAACCGCCATAAACGTCGCCCTTCAGCGCAGGTTCCAGGGCCTTGATTTCCGCTGGCGTCACCGCCCGCCGCTCCAGCCCTCCTTCGCGCAGAAGCGCGGTGACCTTAGTCGCCTGATCAAACTCCGCTTTCGTGCGGTAGAAGTGCAAAATGCCCCGGTCTTCGCAGTTGAAGTCGATACCTTCATCCTGGGCCATGCGACGCAGGTGCTGGCGGGCTTCGATGGCGAGACGCACAGTGGAGACCGTATTGTCGCGGTACTGCGGGATCGCGGCCATGAACTCGGCCATCCAGGAAAGCTTGTGCCAATCGGGTTTCGGGCGAACCAGCAGGGGTGCACCCGGCTTGAACATCCACTTCAAGCCTTTCAGGATTGTCGGCCAGCTGTTCCAGACTTCCGCATTGGACGCCGACAGCTGGCCGCCGTTGGCGAAGCTGGTTTCCATGGCCGCGTAAGGATTGCGGTCGAAAACAGTGACCGTGTAACCACGTTTCAGCAGCGTGTAGGCCGTTGTGATCCCGGTAATCCCGGCACCGATGATGGCGATGTTCTGAGTGTTTGTCGTCGGCATTTGGCATCCTCCTGCCCGCGCATCCGGCGGGTGTTGAATGCCCCCTCTGTCATTGGCCTGAGAGTTTCGCGCATCTGCGCTTTCCCCTTCGGCGGAGGTCTTCCGACCTCACTTTTCAGAGTTTGTCCAACTGCGACGATCCTGGGGCCTGAGAGTTTCCGGGGCGGTTGCTCCTTCGGCGCGAATTTAATCGCTCTCTCGTCGCAGATGAGAATGAAACACATTTCAGGTTGCAGCGCAACAAAAACAAAGCTTCACCGATAGATTTTCATGGGGAGACTTTCAGGGGCAAAAAATGAACCCGAAGGGTGCGCACCAGTCGTCCGGGTTGGGGGCTGGCGACCAACCCTGGATCCCCATCTGTTTGACCAATCGATTCACCTGCAGCCCGGTGGCGAGGCGTTGTCCCCGCAACGCGCTTTCCTCCAGCACCTTCGAAAGACGCGTCCGCGCCAATCGATGATCATAGCGTGCGGCCATCAAAAACCAGGGACTCGCCGCGATGGGGCGATCCCAGACTTCCGCCAACTCCCGGCCGATCCCATAGAAAAGTTGCGGCTGGCCCTGTTTCGCCGCCTTTCGAACCAGGGCATGGCTGCGCGGCCAATCAGGTTCCTTGGCGCGCGCCAATGCTTCCGCCGCGAGCGCGGGACCGTAGCCGGTTTCGGCAGCCAGGGCCCGTAGGGCGGCAGCATCCTCTTCCGCCAGAACGCTTGGCTCGCCCCCTGATCCCCGCTGTGACAACGCCCAGGCGGCATAGGCCCAACCGGCCTCCACGTAGCCCCGCCAGAGCGCCCGTTGTCGGCGTTCGAATTGCTGTTCCGATAACTTGGCCTGCGCGAAGAACAGCTCTTGGAGATCGGGGAGTGGCTGGAGGTTCTTCGGAACAGGGGAACCACTGCGCTCCATGGCGCGTCGGAAGCGCCGCTGGGCCGCCGCCACCTCGCCCTTGGTCTTCGCATCCAGAAAAGCCAGGAGAGCGGCGATCCGCCCGGCATCCACGTGCCCTCCTGATAGCGCCTGGTTGAGGGCCCCGGCATTGGGCCCCGGCGCGGGACGGCCCGACGGCCACTCCGCCCGAGGGTCGACAGAGACCAGGTAAGCAAAAAATGCTGCACGCACGTCTCCCAGCCGGGCAGCACGTTTGAGCCACTCATAACCCGGCACCGGATCTCCCCAGTCGAAGGTGATCTGATAGAGCGTCCAGGCGGCAAAGGATTCGCCCGCCTCTGCCGCCTGAGTGAGGAGGATCTGCGCCCTCTCCTGGTCGGGCTCCAAGAACTCCCCCAGGTACAGCAACCGGCCAAGCGCGGCACGGTCTGCGGCCACTCCAGCATCCGCCCCTTTTTCCAGCCCGCCTAGGAGTCGGCGAACCGTCGCGCGGTCCTGAGCCTCATAGAGGGCGACCAGAGGCTGAGGCAGTTTGGGCGTCCACCGATCTGATGCCTCAACCGCGCCAAGCGGGACGAGCCACGAAAACAGGGGGAGCAAAAGAAGCAGGCGACGAAGACGAAACATGACGCGGAAGCCTTACCAAGCTTTGAGGCCGACGTCAGCCACGGAGAAGCCCTCAGACCCGACCCAATCGGGCCGAAACCAGCGCACCGAGTAATGTCCAGGGGCTGCTTTGACGCCGGATTTCCGTTGCGTGTGGGTCATAGCCCGCCTTTGCAAGGCGTTTAAGGTAGGCCTTGGCGAACCGCGCCTGCAGCACCAACGGCAGGGCGGCCTTCGGCGGCTTGGTGCTGGCCTTGAGCCCATCCAGATGGCCGATTGCCATTTCCGCCAGCAGTTTCACGGCTGCGGAGAGCTCTTCCGAAGGCTTCATCGCAAAAATCGCCTCAGCCGAAAGACCAACCTCGGCCATGATGTCCGCCGGCAGATGGAGCCTGCGCGTTGCCGCGTGGAACGGTAAAGCCCGAATGAGGCCCACGATCGAAAATGCCATGACGGCTTGATCGGTCGCCCGGATTGCCGCCTCGTCCAGCTTCAAACCAAGCCTGGACAACGAAAAGCCCGCGATCACGCCGGAGGTATCGCGGATATAGCCTTCCAGCGCTGCACGGTCGGCAGGACCGCCTTCGAACAGATCCCCTTCGCGGGCAGAGAGGTAGGCCTCCAAGCGCTCCCGGTCCAGGCCGTGGGTCTTGTGAATCCGGGTCAAAACCTCTGCGCAGGGATGACGGGGTGACCGGCCGCCGAACAGGTCATCCAGGCCATCGCGCCACCATTGGAGACGCATCTGGCCCAGGATCGGTTCGGAGACCTGTTCGGGGATGCGGGCGATTTCCAGATTGAAGGCCGCGAGCGCGATCAGGTCCGCGCGCACCTCATCAGGTGCCATCAACAGACAGAGCGCTCGGTCCCGATCATGTCGGCGAAGATCGCTGAGCCAGCGGCTTTCCAGGTCTTGGGAAACCTCAGCCACGGTGCCCTCCCCCGGCTCTCGGGCCTTTGACCAACCAGACCACCGCGCCAAGGATGGCCGCCTCGGCCACATCGGGCAGTTCGGGGGCTTCCGGATTCAGGCTCCGGATGGACCAAAGGCCATCTTCACGCCTCGGCCCCAGCCGTTTCAGCATCAAATCCCCCTTGGCATCCCGGAAAACCACGTCACGCCCTTCGACGAAGGATTTGAAAAACAACGACCGGACAAACTGCCCGGTCGCCACCACAACGTATTCCCCCGAGCGGTACCGGGGCCACATGCTGTCTCCGCTGACGCGGATGATGCGGAACAAGGCTGATCCGCCGGATCAGAGGTCCGGGTAGACGACTTCTTCGGACGGCGGGTAGGGGCAGACGGCTTTCTTCGTCTTGACCTCTTTGGTCGCCCAGAAGATTTCGGCGAAGTCGTTGACCAGGCCCAGCAGCGCCAAGCCATCTTCACGGCTGGTGCCCTGCTTCACCTTGGAACCGGCGAGCATGATGCTGTGCGCCAGTTCGTGCAGGTTGGGGAATTTTTCGATCTGCGGGGCTTTGATGTAATCACCCCAGATGACCCGGACCTCGTGCTTGACGATTTCCACCTGCTCTTCCTTTTCGGCGATCAGGCGGGCACTGGTGTTTTCGTAAGAAAGGCCCTTTTCCTTGGCACCCTCTTCCAGCTCGTTCATCTGGTCGATCATGCGAATCGCGGTCAGAGCGGCGATCTGGGCAACAATCGGGTCGTAGATCTTGCAGGGAATATCGCAGTGAGCGTCAGCAGCCTCGAAACCCTTGGCGGAGTCGAGCTTGGAAAGCATCTTATGCAGCATCGAGAGATCCTCATTTAATCGTCAATAGGACACCGGAGAACCCGGCGACCGGGCGGCAAAAGGTTACCGGAGGACCCGGCAACCGGGGCTTTAGAATGGTTATAAGTGATCAGGTCGCGACCTTAAAGGGCCAACTGGCAAAAGGACGGGCAGGAAAGGATTAATCGACCGCGACTAGAGCCGCAGCCACAGCCCGGTCTTCACTCATCAGCACGTTGTAGGTCCGACAGGCAGCACCCGTATCCATCCAATCCAGGACAATTCCGACAGCTTTCAGCGCGTTGCGAAGCGGGACCGGCGGCGGAGTGAATTTCGGACCGGCACCAATCAGCAGGATGTCGAGGGTATCAGCCGCCTCGAAAATCGGTGCCAGACCGGCTTCGTCGATGGTCTCCGGGCCTGTGGCACCCCAGGCCAACGTGCGGTTGGGAAAGACAATGACAGACTGCCCATAAACCTCGCCCGAGATCGTAAAGTTCCCGCCGCCGTACTTCTGCACGACCTGGCGGCCCTCTTCGATGATCGGCGAAATGTCTACGGCCATGGTTGGCTCGTCCTAGCTGTTGGCGGCTTCGCCGTTGGCGGCCTCTTCGCCGCTGCCCCGATTGGGTTGGAAGATCAGCAGAAGCGGCACGGCGA
The DNA here is from genome assembly GCA_049603795.1 of Magnetovibrionaceae bacterium. Classification (GTDB taxonomy): domain Bacteria; phylum Pseudomonadota; class Alphaproteobacteria; order Rhodospirillales; family JBMYSY01; genus JBMYSY01. The sequence continues at coordinate 78,105 of JBMYSY010000016.1, read as the reverse complement.
CAAAAATCGTCGAATAGGTCCCGATCAGCACACCCCAGATCATCGCCAGCGCAAAGTCAGCGATCACGGCACCGCCGAGGAAATAGAGCGCCACCAGGGCCAGCAGGGTCGTGACGGAGGTCATCACCGTCCGGGCCAAGGTTTTGTTAATGGCGAGGTCCAACAGGTCCTGAAGGCCCAGGGTCTTGTACTTCCGAAACTTCTCGCGCACCCGGTCAAAGATCACGACGGTATCGTTGATCGAATAGCCCGCGATTGTCAGCACGGCAGCTACCGTCGCCAGATTGAATTCGTGTCCGATCAGCGCAAAAAGCCCGATGGTCGAGACCACATCGTGGAACAGTGCCGCAATGGCGCAAATCCCGAATTGCCATTCGAACCGGAAGGCGATGTAGACCAGAATTCCCAGGAGCGCGAGGCCGACCGCCATCACGCCATCCCAGAACAGCTCTTCGCTGACCGCAGGCCCGACCACTTCCGTCCGGCGGTATTCGACGCCTTCCCCAAGCGCATCCCGCACCATCGCGAGAGCAGCCTGCTGCGCCTGTTCGCCGCCTTCCTGACGTTGAATGCGTATCAGGATGTCCGTCGGGGCACCGAATTCCTGCAAGGACACGTCTCCGAGCGGCAGACTTTCCAGCGTCGGGCGAAGATCGCCGATGGTGCGGCCATCAGATACCCGCACCTCGACCATCAGACCCCCGATGAAATCGATGCCGTAGTTCAGGCCCTTCAGGGAGAACAGCCCCACAGAGCCCAACACCAGAACCAGCGAGAAGATGAAGGCAAACTTCCGGAAAGACAGGAAGGGGATCGCGGTATCCGCCGGGATCAAACGCAGCAACATGATTTCCGCTCCCTCAAATCTTCAAGGTTTCCGGCTTCGTCTTCCGAAGCCAGACAACCACCATCAGCCGGGTCAGCATGATCGCGGTGAACATGGAGGTCACAATGCCGATGGCCAGTGTCACCGCGAAGCCCCGCACCGGGCCCGAGCCGAAGGTGTAGAGCAAAAGGGCTGCGATCAGCGTTGTCACGTTGGCATCGATAATCGTCGACAGGGCCCGGCTGTAGCCGGCATCAATCGCCGAAATCGGCGTTCGGCCCAGGCTCGCTTCTTCGCGAATACGCTCAAACACCAGAACATTGGCATCCACGGCCATACCGATGGTCAGCACGATGCCTGCGATTCCGGGCAGCGTCAGCGTCGCCTGCAGCACCGAGAGCGCCCCGACGATCATGATCATGTTGAAGACCAGCGCGATGTCCGCCATCACGCCGAACCTGCCGTAAGCGACCACCATGAAAACAACAACGCCGATCAGGCCGATGATCGAGGCAATCTGCCCGGCCTCGATCGAATCCTGGCCAAGGCCCGGCCCGACCGTCCGCTCTTCCAAGATGGTGAGCGGTGCCGGCAGGGCACCGGCGCGAAGCAGCAGCGCCAGATCATTGGCGGTCGCGATGGTGAAGTTTCCGGAAATCTGGCCTGAACCGCCCAGAATCGGCTCCCGGATCACCGGCGCACTCAAAACCTTGCCATCCAGCACGATGGCGAAGGGCCGGTTCACGTTGGCCGCCGTAATGTCGGCGAAGCGTTTCGCACCCGAGGCATCAAAGCGGAAATTCACCACGGGCTGCGCCGATTGCTGACTGACGCCGGCGGACGCACTGGTCAGGCTGTCACCCGAGACCTCGACCTTGCGACGCACCAGGTACTGGACCGGGCTGCCGTCCGAGCGGACTTCCTGGGCATCGGGAAGAAGGCGCGTGCCCGGTGGGATGCGCCCTGTGGCCTCCGCCTGTTCCGCCGTGTTGTTCGGATCCAGCAGGTGGAAGGTCATCTTCGCGGTCTGACCCAGCAGGTCCTTGATGCGTTCCGGGTCATCGACGCCGGGCAACTGCAACAGGATGCGGTTTTCGCCCTGGCGCTGGATCGTCGGTTCACGAACACCGGTCTCGTCAATCCGGCGCCGGACGATCTCGATGGATTGCTCCACGGCCGCGACGCGCCGTTGCTGGATGGCGTCTTCCGTCAATTCCAGGCGAATGCGGCCACCCTCTTCGACCGTGGTCTGGGTATCCGGATCAAGCTGCCGCAGGACCCCTCTCGCTTCTTCCAGTTTTTCCGGCTGGATGATCGTGACGTTGACGCCTTGACCCTGGACGCCAAGCCCGCGATAGCGGATACGCAGCGAACGCAGCTCCGCGCGCGTATCATCAACCAGATTTTCCAGACGCTCCTTGACCACCGAGTCGACATCGACTTCCAACAGCAGGTAGGAGCCACCGCGCAGATCAAGGCCGAGGTTGATCTGCTTGTGCGGAACCAGCGCACTCAGATCGTCGACAGCCGATTCGTCGCGGGGAAACACATTGGGGGAAGCGTAGACCACACCCAGCAGGCAGATCGCCAGAACAAGGGCGATTTTCCACTTCGCGAAGTAGACCATGGCGTTGAACTCTTATTCGTCGATGGGATCGTTCGGAGGCAAGACCGAAGAGAGCGCCAGACGGGAGCCTGAGATGGGCGCTGCCACCCCCAGGCTCAAGCCGGTCAGTCTTTCTTTCCGCCGAACAGGCCTTTGAGCTTGCTGCCGGCCTTTTCCTGGGCCGCGGCTTCTTTGTCCTCGTCCGCATCATCGTTGGCGGCACCGTTGGCGGCATCGTCGGACTTGGATTCCGATTTTTTGTCGTCCTTGACCGGTTCGGTCTTGTCGAGGACGGCAGCGATCATGCTGCGCTGAACGCGCACCTTGATGCCGTCGGCGATCTCGACCTGGACCTCTTCATCGCTGGTCACTTTGGTAACGGTGCCGATGATGCCCCCGCCGGTCACGATCTTGTCGCCGCGACGGACGGCTTCCAACATGGCTTTGTGCTGCTTCATCTTTTTCTGCTGGGGACGGATCAGCAGGAAATAGAAAACGACGAAAATCAGCACCAGAGGAATGAGGGCTTCCAGACCGGACCCCCCGGCACCCCCGGCAGCCTGAGCGTAGGCCGGCGAAACAAACATGAGATACTCCCGATAAGGCGAAAACGTGAGGCCTTGAAAACTTGAGGCCCGGAACACTCGGTGCCCGGAACACAAGAGGCCTGATAAAGCGGCCGACGGAGGGAGCGCAAGCGCCCGGAAACTCCGCTATTTCGCGGACTATACCGGTGATGCGCGGAAGTGCAAATGCAAACCGCCCCCCTTGCTGCTTCCGCTCCCCGACATTAGGCTGTGCGCCATGTTCAAAAGCGAAAACCCGTCAGATCTCGCGGATTTGCTGGACAGGATCGCGACGGCTCTGGAACGCATCGCACCGGCGGCAGATTCCGCACCTGATCTCTCCGTCGCCGATGCCTTTGTCTGGCGGGCCGAAAAGGCCGATCTGATCCCTGTTGCAGAGGTCAACCGGGTCGCCTTCTCGCTGTTGCAGGGGATTGATCGCCAAGCCGACCAGCTCTTGGCCAACACCCGGCGGTTCGCAAAAGGTCTGCCAGCCAACAACGCGTTGCTCTGGGGGGCCCGCGGCACCGGCAAGAGCTCTCTGGTCAAGGCCGTCCATGCGGAAACCAACCGGGAAAACCCCGGCAGCCTGGCCCTGGTCGAGATCCACCGCGAAGACATCCCGAGCCTGCCGAAGCTGCTTTCCATCCTGGATGGCAGTGATCGGGCCTGCGTCCTGTTTTGCGACGACCTTTCCTTCGACGGACAGGATGCCGCCTACAAGTCGCTCAAGGCTGTTTTGGAGGGGGGCCTTGAAGGCCGCCCGTCAAATGTCCTGTTCTATGCGACGTCGAACCGGCGCCACCTGATGCCGCGCGACATGATCGAGAACGAGCGCTCCACCGCCATCAACCCGGCGGAGGCCATTGAGGAAAAGGTCTCGCTCTCGGACCGGTTCGGTCTTTGGCTCGGCTTCCACAACTGCGACCAGACAACCTACCTCGCCATCTGCACGGCCTATGTCGATCATTACGGCCTGGCCATCGAGCCGGAGACGCTGAAGGCACGGGCACTGGAATGGTCGGTCACCCGGGGGGCCCGATCGGGGCGAGTCGCATGGCAGTTCATCCAGGATCTCGCCGGCGAACTTGGAAAGCCACTCGACGCCTGAGGCACTTTAGCCCAAGACGCATGCGGGAAATCAGCGCGCTTTCCGACCAGAACAGCTTCACTCCCCCCGCGAAAACCGCTAAGAAGATATATGACTGTTTTGTTCAACCGCTTGGTCGGTTGCCGTAACAGAACGTCAGAGGTCGGAACGGTCAACCGGTGACCGTCACGATTGGGGGAATAGGAACATGTCCCGGACGGCGATGACCCGCCTGGTCGGGTGCTTCATCGTTCTGTCGGTCTGGCTTTGCGTCGCCGCAGCGGGCTTCCGCTCTGCCTGGGCGGAATCGCTGCCGCGCGTCCTCTATCTGGATTCCTATCATGCCGAATTGCCTTGGTCGCGGGACCTCCTGGAAGGTTTCAATTCAACCGTGGCGGGCCAGGGACGGGCAATCCGGCTCCGGGTTGAACACTTGGATTCGAAGCGACAATGGAATCCGGATTATCAGGCGCGCCTGCGCGATCTCTACGCCCAGAAGTTTGCCGACGACCGCTTTGATGTGATCATCGCGGCCGACAACAACGCCTTCACCTTCATCAACACCTTTTTCGAGTCGGATCCCCGTTTTGCATGGCTGAAGGCCGTGCCGAAGATCTTTATCGGCCTCAACAACCCGGATCGGGCTTTCCTGGACCGCCACAGGGACTGGACGGGCATGGTGGAGGTGACCGATGTCCGTTCCAACGTCGCCTTGGCGTTGGAGTTGTTCCCTAAAACCAAGAACCTCTTCTTGCTGCATGATCAAACGCCGAGTGGGCTCGCCATCGCCGATGACGCCCGCGACCAGTTGATCGCCCTCAACGGTATTCTCGACGTTCAGGCCGCCCCCGATCTCCCCCTTGGCGAACTGAAAAAACACTTGGCGACCCTGGCCGACGACACCCTGGTCATCGCTCTGCATTACCACCGGGAACCGACTGGACGGTTTGTGAACGAACAGACCGAACTGGCTGACATCAGCAGACTGTCCGCCCGACCCGTGTTTCCCGTATTCAGGCATTTTCTGGGCGGGGATATGATCGGCGGTATGGTTCAGCAGGGCGAACAACACGGTCGGTTTGCCGCCGAACGCCTGTTTCGAATTCTCGATGGCATGAAACCGGAAGACCTGCCGATCATTTGGGGCGGCGGGACCAACTGGGTGTTCAATTGGAACGGCCTGCAACGCTTCGGTATTTCGCCAAAAGCCCTGCCCGATGGCCATGGCATGATCAACCGCCCCGCCCAAGAGGGCCTCGAAAACGAATACTGGGTGCGGGCCGGTTTCTTTTCTGCGGGTTTCGTCGTGATCGGCGGACTGCTGGTCGCGCTCTTCCGTGCCCGTCAGGAACGCAGCCGGCAACAATTCAACAAGCGCGAAGCGGAACTGGAAAATGCCGTTTCCGACCGGACCCACGAACTGGTCTCCGCCCTGGTAGCCCTGCGTTCCAGCAAGGACTCCTTCGCCTTTCTCTACAATGCAGCCCCGGTCATGATGCACTCCATCGATCAGGATGGCGTCGTTGTTCAGGTTTCCGACTTCTGGCTGGACCACTTGGGCTACAGCCGCGACGAAGTCGTCGGTCGCCCCCTCAGCGCGTTCATGCCGGAAAGTCAGCGCGAAGCCGCCGACAGCGAGGTTTTGCCGAGGTTCCTGCGGGATGGACGCCTGACCGATGAACCTTTGATGTTCCAACATGCCGACGGCGATCTGATCGAGGTTTTGACCACGGCGGTGATCGAAAAAGACCGGGAGGGCCAGTACCTCCGCTCGGTCTCGGTTTCCGTTGACGTGACCGAGCGTAACCAGATGGTCGCAGCTCTGGCGGAAAACGAACAACGCTACCGGGAAATCTTCGAGGCCAGCCGGGCCGTCATGTTGCTGATTAATCCCGAAAATGGCGAAATCTGCGATGCCAACCGGGCTGCCGCCGAATTCTACGGCTGGTCCATCGAAGACCTGCGAGAGATGTCCATTACCGATATCAACTGTCTCTCGCCGGAACAGGTTGCCGAAGAAATGGCGCGGGCACAGACCGAAAAACGCAACTACTTCCAGTTCATTCACAGGTTGAAATCAGGATCGACGCGGGATGTGGAGGTGCATTCGGGGCCGATCCACATTTCAGGTCAGAACCTGCTCTACTCCATCATCCACGATATCACCGACCGCCGACACGCCGAGGAAGCGCTACGGGACAGCCGGGAACAACTGGCCCTGGCTCTGTCCGGTGCAGGTGCCGGGCTCTGGGACTATAATATCCAGACGTCCGAGGTATTTTTCTCTGACGGATATCTGGCGCTCTACGGCTACACCCGGACAGAGGTCACACCCGATTATGAGTTCTGGCGGCAACACCTGCACCCGGAAGACGCCCCGCGAACGCTTCGATCCCTGATCGACCACATCGAAGGCCGGTCCTCGTCCTATGAAGCCGAGTTCCGCTTCAAGACCAAAGACGGGAACTGGATATGGTCGATGGCCCGCGGCCGGATTGTCAGTTGGACCGAAGAGGGTGCGCCGCTGCGGCTTGTCGGTATCCAATCCGATATCACCGAACAGAAAGAAGCGGCAGAGACCCTGCGCGTCAACGAGCAACGGCTGGAACTGGCGCTGAAAGGCGGCGGCGCGGGCCTCTGGGACCTGAACCTCAAAACCGGGGAGATCATCGTCAACGATACTCTGCTGGCGATCTATGGCTCCGAGCCCCACCGGACCAAGACCTCCATGGATTCCTGGCAGGCCCGCGTCCATCCGGAGGACCTGCCCCCCGCCCTGGAGGCCATGGATGCCCACCTCAGCGGCGAAAAGGACTTCTACGAGGCGGAATACCGTTTCGCCCATGGGAACGGCAGTTGGGTCTGGTCCATGGCGCGCGGGCGGATCGTCTCTTGGAACTGGGACGGCACGCCCCTGCGCATGGTCGGCACACAGACGGATATTTCCGTCCACAAGGCGCTGGAAGAGGAACTGTTCCAGGCCAAGTTGACCGCCGAAAGCGCCAACCGTGCAAAGTCGGAGTTCCTGGCCAACATGAGCCACGAACTGCGCACGCCCTTGAATGCCATCCTGGGTTTTTCCGAAATGATCCAAAGTCAGATTTTCGGGCCGCTCGAGAACGACCGTTACCGGGACTACGTCAACGATATCCACGACAGCGGCGCGCACCTGCTGGAACTGATCACTGACATTCTGGATATCGCCAAGATCGAAGCCGGTCGGATGGAAATCGACCCGACCCTCTTCCCGCCTGCCAACGTCCTGATGGGCAGCGTCCGCATGATGGCCATCAAGGCGGAAACCGCCGGATTGGTGCTGGAGGCGCACCTGGAAGACAACCTGCCCCTGCTCTATGGCGACGAGCGGGCCTGCAAACAGATTCTGTTCAACCTGCTGTCGAACTCGATCAAATACACGGAATCAAGAGGCACGATCACCGTGAAGGCCAGAGCCCTGACCGATGGCGGGATCGAGATACAGGTCATCGACAATGGCATCGGCATTCCGCCAAACAAGCTGCAACAGGTCTTGAAACCCTTTGAGCAGGTTGACAACCGCTTCAACCGGGAGACCAGCGGCACCGGGCTCGGCTTGGCCCTGGTAAAGGCCTTGATGGACCTGCACGAGGGGCAGTTCATGTTGGAAAGCCAGGAAGGTGTCGGCACCACGGCGACTTTGCGCTTCCTGCCACCGCCGACATCGATCCACATGGACAGCGAAGATCTGGCCGAAGCCGGCGAATAGCTTCAGCCCGATTTCAGGTGCTTTTTCGGATTGACGGCCTGGCGGCCTTTGCGGATCTCGAAGTGCAATTGGGGTCGGCTGACGCTGCCGGAACGACCGACACGACCGATCACCTGTCCCCGGCTGACCTTCTCGCCCCGGCGCACGTTCAACTGTTCCGCATGGGCATAGGCTGTCACCCAGCCGCCCTGGTGCTTGATCAACAGCAAATTCCCAAAGCCTGCGAGTTCATTGCCCGCGTAAGCCACCACGCCGTTTTCAGCCGCGCGGAAAGGTGTTCCGGCGGGGGCGGAAATGTTGATCCCGTCATTGTGCCGACCGGACTCCTTCGGCCCGAAAGACGAGACCACTTTCCCTGAGACCGGCCAGCCAAAGCCCTTGCCGCTTTTTGCGGGCGGCTTTGGGACCACGCTGCGGTCTGCTGGTGCCGTTCGTCTGGCAACCCTCTCGACAGGGCGGACCTGGGCTGTCGTCGCGCCAGACTGATTTTTCCGCGGCGGTCTGACCGAAGCGAGATCATAGTCGCCCGGAACGATCTTTCGTGGCGGTTCAGGAAAACGGCCCCCTGGCTCAGGCTCTCTGGCTGCCGGGGCCGGACGGGCCAGGGCGACGCGCCCGTCAAGCTGAAGGTGCTGACCGACGGTCAGACGATAGGGGTCCCGAAGACCATTCGCCCGAGCCAACTCGTATCGATCCAGGCCATAGGTGCGGGAAATGCCATAGAGCGTCTCGCCCGACTTGACCACATGAAAGCGGGACCTGGGAAGCATGACCGACTGGCCCACCCGCAACTTGTAGGGCGGTTTCAGATTGTTCTCGCGAATGATCGCCTTGGGACTGACACTGTGACGCCGGGACAGGGCATAGACCGTATCGCCCGGGCCGGCCGTCACCCGCCTCGCCCCTTCCAACGGGCTCTGGCTGGCCGCCGCCTTGGGGTTACGAGACGCCGGGGTCTGTCCGGATTGGGGTTTGGTCGGCGGTCGTTCGGCAAAGTACGGGTCGTATTCGCCTGGCGAGGTCCCGGCCTCTGACCGGGCAACCGAGGGTTTGCGCGGAACAGCCGGACCATCGTCCCGTCGCTCCTTCGCCACGGCTGCGATCCGGCGTTGCATCGGGGCCTTCGGCGGCGTGATGTTCCGAGGCAGGGCCAGGGGTGGCGGCGGCGGGCCCGAGCCGTTGGCCGAGGCGCTGCCCGCCCCGCTTGAGGAGGCTCCCGTTCCGGCGACCTGAAGCCCTCCACAGCCAGAAAGCATGCAGAGCACCACAATCGCCAGCCCGAACGGTTTCGCCTGTCGCATAGGATCGATTGTGGCCGAAAAGGGTTACCAAGCCCTTAGGCTGGTCCGCCCTCTACCAGCGGAACAAAAGCCACGCCGAGTAAATCTAGGATCTCCGGCTCGCCATGCTCATCAGCGGGTGCGGTCACCTTCAGCAGGCGTTGATGGCCGGACTCGCCAACCGGAAGGATCATGATACCCCCGGGTGCGAGTTGGTCCATCAAGACGGGCGGCAGGTCCGGCGCGGCGGCCGTGACGATGATCCGCTCGAAAGGGGCCTGTTCCGGCCAGCCCCTGGTGCCGTCGCCGACACATGTCGTGATGTTGTCGAGCCTGAGATGACGGAACCGGGCCTCGGCCTCCGCCGCCAGGGGCTTGTGGCGTTCGATGGTGTAAAGCCGCCGACAGAGCGGGGCCAGAACCGCCGACTGGTAGCCGGACCCCGTTCCGATCTCCAGAACCTTTTGGCGGGGCGAAACCTCGAGCGCCTGGGTCATGAGGCCAACCACCAGGGGCTGGCTGATCGTCTGGTGATGGCCAATCGGCAGGGCGGTATCGTTGAAAGCCTGATCACGGAAGCTGTCAGGCACGAAGAGAGAGCGATCCACCGCCTCGATCCGGCCAAGCACCTTCGGATCCGTCACCCCACCGGAGCGAACCGACAACAGCAACTGCATCATGCGGGCCGCGGGGATCACGATCTTTCTTTCAGGGCCTTTTTCAGCTTTTTCGCTGTGCCTTTGTGGGTGAAGTCCAGGCTGAGCGGCGTGATCGAGATCGCCCCACGATGGACCGCCTCCAGGTCCGTTCCCTCGGCAAACCGGTCCTCGACCCGCTGTGCGCCGATCCAATAGTAGGGCAGGCCACGGGGATCGTGGGCTTCGCGGATATCGCCACCGATCTTGCGATATCCCTGGCGGGTCGCCTCTATCCCGGTCACTTCCGTCGGTGCCACATCGGGGAAATTGACATTGAGCAGGACAGACGTAGGCACATCGAAACCGGCGATCTTTTCCAGCACCGGCCCGATCCAATGTTCTGCTGTCGACCAGCGGGGGCCTATGGCGTCATCGTAGACAAGGCTGAAAGCGATTGCCGGAACCCCGAGCAGTCGCCCTTCCATCGCCGCCGCAACGGTGCCGGAATAGGTGACGTCCTCGCCCAGGTTGCCGCCCCGATTGATGCCGGAAACCACAAGATCGGGCTGGCGATCGGTCATGACCTGTTTCATGCCGAGAAGCACCGCATCCGTGGGCGTGCCGTCAACCGCATAGCGCTTGCCCGAGACCTTGCGAATGCGCAGAGGCCGCCGGATCGTCAGGGAATGGCCCGTTGCACTTTGTTCGGTCTCGGGTGCCGAGACCCAGACTTCGGCGCCAAGTCCCTTGACCGCCTTCTCCAAAACCTTCAGGCCCGGCGCGTTGATGCCGTCGTCATTGCTGACCAGAACGCGCTTGCCCTTCAGGTTCATTTCCCAGCCCCGTCAGTCCCGAGCCGCAAGCCGCTCGATCCCGCCCATCAGGGGTTGGAGCACGTCCGGCACCCGGATGGAGCCGTCGGCTTCCTGGTAGTTTTCCAGAACCGCGATCAGGCAACGGCCCACAGCCAGGCCGGAGCCGTTCAGGGTATGGACGTAGGTGGTCTGCTTTTGGCCTTTATCGCGATACCGGGTCTTCATCCGCCGCGCCTGGAAATCACCACAGACCGAACAGGAAGAAATCTCGCGGTAGAGGTCTTGTCCCGGCAACCAGACCTCGATGTCATAGGTCTTGCGGGCCGAGAACCCCATGTCGCCGGTACACAGTGTCATCACCCGATAGGGCAACTCCAGGCGCTGCAGGACCGTCTCGGCGCATTGGGTCATGCGCTCGTGTTCGGCAGCGCTTTCCTCAGGCTTGGTGATGCTCACCAGTTCCACCTTGTCGAACTGGTGCTGGCGGATCATGCCGCGCGTATCCTTGCCCGCCGCACCGGCTTCCGACCGAAAGCAGGAGGTCAGCGCCGTGAAGCGCATCGGCAGAACCTCCCCCGCTATCAGTTCATCAGCGAGCAGGTTCGTCAGAGGCACTTCCGCCGTCGGGATCAGATAGAACCCTTCAGCCGTCTGAAACAGATCCTCGCCGAACTTCGGCAACTGCCCGGTGCCGAAGAGAGCGGTGTCGCGGACCAGCATCGGCGGGCTGACTTCTGTGTAGCCGAATTCCGTCGTGTGCAGGTTCAACATGAACTGAGCCAGCGCGCGCTCCAACTTGGCCAATGCGCCGGTCAGCACCACAAATCGCGCGCCGGAAAGCTTGGCCGCCCGCTCGAAATCCATCTGGCCCAGGCCTTCGCCCAGGGCAACGTGGTCTTTCGCCTCAAAATCAAAGTTCTTCGGGTCCCCCCAGGAACGAATCTCGACATTGGCGCTCTCGTCCGGCCCTTCCGGCACGTCGTCGAGAGGCAAGTTAGGCAGGGTCGATAGAGCCTGGTCCAGAGCCTCGCCACAGGACTTGGCGCTTTCTTCCGCATCCGCCTCGATCTCTTTGGACTTGGCGACTTCAGCCAAGAGGGGCTCCACATCCAGGCCCTGCCCTTTGGCGCGGCCAATCTGTTTGGAGAGCGCCTTGCGCCCCGCCTGGATTTCCTGGGCTTCTGTCAAGGCCTGGCGGCGCTTGGCATCCAGCTCAATCAGCGCCTCGGCCTGGGGTTCCATTCCCCGCTTTGCGAGGCCCGCGTCGAAGGCCTCCGGATTATCCCTGATCCATTTGATGTCGTGCATGACCTTTTGACCGTGCCCGGACGGGCCATCGGTCCCCCTCATGTTTAGGCGGGCAAGGCTCTCCCACCCCTTTAAGCCTTGTCCGTGTCGTCCTTCGTATTCTCTTGCGCCTTCTTCACGCGCTCATCGGCATCGCGCTGGTCGTCGTCGTCCCAGTCGCCAGCCTCTTCGGGCCATTCCGGTTCGGAATCGTCGTCGTCATCTTCGTCGTCTTCTTCGGTCTCACCGGCATCCTCGCGGCGCTTTTTCTCGACCAAGGCGACGCCCCAGATGGAGATTTCGTAGAGCATGATCGTCGGCACGGCGAGGCCGATCTGGCTGATCACGTCCGGCGGGGTCAGAATGGCAGCGGCAACAAAGGCTACAACGATGGCGTATTTGCGTTTTTCCCGAAGTCCCTTGGCCGAGACCACGCCGATCTTGCCCAGCAGGATCAGGATCACCGGCAGTTCGAAACAGATGCCGAAGGCAAAGATCAGCCGCATCACCAGCGAGAGATACTCGTTGACCTTGGCTTCCAGCTGGATCGGCAGGCCCCCATCGACCCCGGCGGTCTCGAAGCCGAGAAAGAACGTCCAGGCCATGGGGAAGATCAGGTAATAGACCAGCGCGCCACCGATAAAGAACAGGATCGGCGTCGCGATCAGGAAGGGCAAGAAGGCCTTTTTTTCGTGGGTGTAGAGCCCCGGTGCCACGAACATCCAGATTTGCATCGAGATAAACGGGAAGGCCAGGAAAAGCGCTGCGAAGAAGGCCACTTTGATGTAGGTGAAGAAGGCTTCGTGCAGGGCCGTGAAGATCATCCGGCGCTCGCCGCCCATATCGGCCAGGATCTCGGCCAGGGGCTGCACCAGGAAGTTATAAATCTGCGGCGCGAAGTAGTAGCAGACGAAGAACAGCACGATCAGCGCGACAAACGACCTGAGCAGGCGCGAGCGCAGCTCGATCAGGTGCTCGAGCAGCGGAGCCTTCGTTTCTTCGATCGGATCAAGGGTATCGGCCACAGGGTTATCCGGTCTTGCTGTCGGCATCCGCGCCGGATGCGGGGGATGTGGCGTTGGGAGCCGTTTCTGTCACAGGTGTTGCGGAGGCCAGGTTATCCCTGGCGGCTTGGGCGTTTTCGCGTGCTTTCTCCGCTGCGGCGAGAACGTTTTCAGCCGGGGTCGGCTCCGGTCCCGTGCTTTCCGCCGGCTTGGATTCAGCCGACTTGGATGAGGTCGGGGCGTCCGTGTTCATTTTCTTGGCCTTGGGCCGACCGGCCGCATCCTTGGCGGCCGTATCCAGGTTTTTCTGGATATCCGTCATATCAAGGTCTTTCTCGAGCGCGCCACTGGGGTCGACCGTGTCCTTGATCTTCTTGTTCAGATCCATCTTGTCGGCTTCCTGGATCTGTTTTTTCAGATCTTCCAGTTCAGCCTCGCGCACCAGATCGTTGATGCCGGTCTGGAATTCGCCTGCCAGCCCGCGGGCTTTTTTGACCATCGCCATGATGGTCTTCAGCATGCGCGGCAGTTCCTTCGGGCCGACGACGAGAAGCGCCAGCACGCTGATGATGAATATTTCCTGCCAACCGATATCGAACATCTAGGCCGAACCGCTATACCCGCTGTGCCGATGGAACGAGCCATCGGGCGTCTGCCCGGGCGCAAACCTGCGCCCCTGAAGCCAAAAGGCGCCAATCTGCGCCCCTGAAGCCAAAAGAAGTCAGGCCCGCGCCGATTGGCGGGCCTGAAGGGTGCCAAGCCGAGGCGGCTCAGCCTTCCTTTTTGGCGGGTTCCGCCGTCGCTTCAACCGTCGTAGCCTTGGGTTCCTCAGCGGCTGCCTGAGCCGTGGTTTCCGCATCTATGGCCTTGGGTTCTTCTGCCGATTCGGATTCTTCCTTCACGTTCTTTTTGAAGGATTTAAGGCCCTTGCCGAAGTCACCCATCAGGCGCGAAATCTTGCCGCCGCCGCCGAAAAGCACAAGCACGACCACCAGGACCACGAGCCAGTGCCAAATGCTGAAAGTACCCATGAAGCGTCTCTTTTCTGTCGTTTGAGGCCCGGTCGATCAGACCGCACCTTCGTTGTTGTCATTGGAGCGGGAGGTTGTCAAACCACACGCGGGTCGGTTCCAAGGCACGCAACTGTCCAGAGCCTGTCACAGCTTGGCCCAGCCCCTTTCCCATAGGCTTATGTTTCACTTTCAGCCCAGCGGATCAAGGGGCTCCGCCTCTTCTTCTTCGTTTCCTTCGATTCCGAGGCTTTGCTGCTGGGGTGGTTGGGCACCGGCCACATCGCCCCGCGTGGCATAGGCCTCGATCGCCGGGCGGGTATCCAGAAGCCCGGCTTTCTTGAGCTCTTCGACGCCCGGAAGGTCTCTCAAGGTCTCGAGCCCGAAGTGATCCAGGAAGCCATCCGTGGTCCCCCACTGCATAGGCCTGCCCGGCGTTTCCCGCCGCCCACGGGGCTTGATCCAGCCGTGGGCCAGGAGCTGATCGAGCGTGCCCTTGGACATCGAGACGCCCCGGATCTCTTCTATATCGCCGCGCGTGACCGGCTGGTGATAGGCGATGATTGCAAGGGTCTCGACCAGGGCCCGGCCCAGTTTGCGCGACACCTCCACCTGCTTCGACAGGATTGGTGCCAAATCATCTGCCGTGCGAAACGCCCAGGATTTCCCGGCACGCGTCAACTCAATGCCCCGGCCCTCGTAGTCCCCCTGCAGGCGCTTCAGCAGGCCTTTGATATCAGCCCCTTCGGGTAACCGGTTGGCCAGTTGGCGTTCGGTCAGGGGTTCGGGCGCGGCAAACAGGATCGCTTCCAGCAGGCGCAGCTGATCGGAAGTGGTCTCCATCGACGCGAATGGGGCAACGGGTGCCGGCCCCTGCTCTTCCGCTACGGGTGGCGTCTCATCTTCTGCCACAACGGGCTCTTGTTGTTCGTCGTCAGCCATCATTCGGTCGGATCATTCTCATTGGCGCTGTCGGGCGCGCGTCGGGGCGGAGAGGCGAGGCTTTTCGCCTCTTCGGAGGCACGGTCACTGGATTTCAGATAGATCGGGCCGAAGGTGTCAAGCTGCCTGAGCGAGAGCTTTCCCTCCTTGGCCAGTTCCAGGCTTGCGGCAAAAGTGCTTGCGATGGCGGATCGCGTCACCAGCCCCTGGTCCGCCAGGTCTTCGGGCAGGAAGCTCCAAAGCGCCTGCCAATCGGGCACATGGCCGACCAGCTTGCGCAGACGCTGCAGCGCATCCTCGACCGTGTAGATATCAAATGCCTCGATATGCAGCGATCCGGTCTGCTGGCGGGAAAACTGACGGCCATAGGCCTTCAACAGCTCATAGAGCGACAGATCGACCACCTCGATGGTCTCGTCCCGGAAGCCCTCCGGCGCCCCCCGGCTGAACCGCTCGAAGCCAAGCCTCGGCCGATCCGCCAGGCGGCCGCCGCTTTTCTGCATGGCTTCGAGGCGTTGCAACTGAAACTGCAGGGCTGCGGCCAATTCCTCACCCGTTGGCTCCTCGCCATCGCTGATATCCGGCAACAACAGGCGGGATTTCAGGTAGGCCAGCCAGGCCGCCATCACCAGGTAATCGGCGGCAAGTTCCAGGTTGGATTTTCGCGCTTCGCGAATAAATTCCAGGTACTGATCAGCAAGCGAGAGGATGGATATCTGGGTCAGATCCACCTTCTGGTCCCGCGCCAACTGCAGCAACAGATCGATCGGGCCTTCGAAACCGCCGACATCGACGTGGAAAAGGCTGCGGGGCATGGCCCCTTCCTCGGCCCCATCCCCTTCAAAGGCCTCAACGGCTTCCGCCAGTTCAGCGGCTTTCTGATCCTGCTCCTCGGCCATCAATAGATCCCTGCCAGGTGGCCGATCACTTCGCGCAGCCCATCCGCCGGTGCCAGCACCAGCCACTGGAAGACATTCAGATCGACGCCGACCTGCTGGCCCAGCATGGGCAGGACCAACAACCCACCCAACACGATGAAAATGCCGACGCGTTCGAGGCGGGCAAGCGCCATGGCGGGCTTCAGCGGCAAAAGGCCAACGGCAACACGCCCGCCGTCCAGGGGCGGAATCGGCAGCATGTTGAACACGGCGAGCAGGCAATTCAGCCAGATCAAGGCCCCCAGATTGGCACCGACCCAATCGCGGATATCATCCGGCAGGTTGCCGATCAGGTGAATGCTGAGCGCACCGGCCAGGGCAATCAGGACGTTCATTCCAGGGCCCGCAGCGGCCACCAGCACCATGTCCCGCCGGGGATGGTTGAGCCGTTGGAAATTCACCGGTACCGGCTTTGCAAAGCCGAACATCATCTTGCCACCGGACAGCAGCAGAAGACCTGCGGGCAGGATCACCGTGCCCATGGGGTGGATGTGCTTGATCGGGTTGAAGGTCACACGCCCCAACTGTTTGGCCGTGTCATCGCCCAGCTTCCAGGCCGCCCAACCGTGGGCGGCTTCATGCAGCGTCACCGCGATCAGGACGGGAATCGTCCAGACCGAAAGGGCATAGGCGATGGCTTGAAAATCCATAGACGGTCTCCTCTCGCCCAGCCTGACTTGCCGAGATAAAGGGCTTAGCGGCCGAGCAGGCTGTTCAAATCGGCCAGCCCTTGTTCCCGGTCCCAGTCTGCGCCAGCTTGGAGACCGGCCCGGCGGGCACGTTCGGCCCGTTCATGCCGTTCAAGTGCCAATGCTGTCATCGGCTGGCAAGCTTCCGCCACCGCCCGGACGGTATCCAGGCCCTTGAACTCGGTATTGCAGTAGAGCACGAGATCGCAGCCGCCCAAAAGCACCGCGCGCGCGCGCTCAGACAAATCACCTTCCAGGGCCTCCATCGCCAAATCGTCAGAGATCAGCAGGCCCTCAAAGCCGCAGAGCCCCCTGATCACCTGATTGATCACGGTCGGCGAGGTCGTTGCCGGGGCCGTTTTATCATAGGCCTCGTAGACCACATGGGCGGTCATGGCCAAGGGGGCATCGGCAAGCGCCTGGAACGGCGGGATATCGATGGCTTCCAGCGTCGCCCGGTCCGCACCGACTATCGGCAATTCCTTGTGGCTGTCCGCCTCGGCCCTTCCATGGCCCGGAATATGTTTGATCACCGGCAACACGCCGCCGGCCAGCAGCCCTTCCATCACCGCCCGGCCCAGCCGGCTGATCGTCTCGGGCGTCGTCCCGAAGGCACGGTCACCGATAATCGGATCGGCCCCCGGCTGCGGGACGTCGAGCACCGGCGCGCAATCAACCGTGATGCCGAGGCTCTGCAGATCGTCAGCGATCAGGCGGGCCGACAGCCAGCAGGCCCGTTCCGGGTCCTTCGCATGGGACAGGGTTGCGGCGGAAGGCGCATCGAACCAATGGGGCGGCTTCAAGCGCCGAACACGCCCCCCCTCCTGATCGATCAGAACAGGCGCATCCGCGCGGCCCACCGTGTCGCGCAGACTTTCGACCAGAGCCCGGACCTGATCCGGTGTCTCGACATTGTGCGCAAAAAGAATGAAACCCAAGGGGTTCTGATCTCTGAACAGCGCGCGCTCTTCCGCCGTCAAGGATTTACCCGAACACCCAACGATCAGGGCGAGAGGAGGATTTGCGGCCATGGACATGGAACCCGGGCCGCGCCTTTAGCGCTTCACAACCAGGCAATTGAGCTTGCGGGTTTTCAATTCCCCACAAAGCGCCTTGGCGTCCGCCCGACTGGCCAGGGGTCCGGCGCGCAACCGGTAGAAGATGCCCCGTTCGCCCAGATCGGCCCGCACCACCGACAGTTCCAGGGCGCTGAACAGGTCGGGATTGGCCTTTTTCAGCCGGTTCCACTCCTTCTCGCCCGCGTCCTGGCTGCGCACGGCGGCAACCTGAATGGCATAGGCCCCACCGAGGGCCGGCTGCACCACAGTCGATGCCGGTTCAGGCGTCGGCGCTGCAGACCCCGGCTGAAGAGCCGTAGATTGCGTTTCCGCCGCAGCAACCAAGGCGTCCGACGGCGATGCACCACGAGGCGGTTCCGCCGTCGGTGCGACAGGTGCAGGTGCCGGCGGTGCTGCCGGCGTGCCGACCGCCGCATCGCTGGCCGGATTGACCGGCGGGGCAGAGGGCACGACCACCGGGGGCGGCGGAGCAGCCTCGGCAATCTGCTCCGCTGTCGGTGCCGGGGGCGGCGGAGCCGTGAAGGGCTGCGGATCCGAAAGTTCACTCGCCGAGACGGGCGCGCGCGGTTGGGCATTGGGCAAAGGGGGCTCGTCCGCACCACGGACCCGCTGGGGCTCTGGTGCAGGGGGCGCGGCTTCCGGTGCCGGTCTCGGCTCTTCCGGCCCTGGCAAGAGCCGCTCCACCCGGGGTTCCTCTTCGCCGCCGACCCGGTCGTAGACCAGCTTGTCGCGGTCCGGCACATCCATACCGCCGGGGGTCTCGGGGCGTTTTTTGATGTCGTCGATCGTGGCGGTCACCAGGGGCACTTTTGCCGCCGGGGCGTCTTCCTGCGGCATTCCGCCAAGCATGACCCAGGCCGCTGCACCACCGATGGCCAAGGCCACCACCAGACCAAGTCCAAGCCAGATCATGGTCTTGCCGCCGCCGGATTTCTGCGGGCGTTCTACGGTCAGTGGTTCGAAATCGAGCGCATCGTTCCGATCCAGCCGGAACCCTTCGTCCGGCCCGCCGGGCTGGCCGGGCACATTATCAGGCCCCTCTTCAGGCCCCTCATCAGGCCCAGCGCCATCGCGAACGTCAAAGGGCGGTTTGTCTCCGGTATCGGCCATCAGCGCATTTCCTTCACCGGCGTCACCCCGAAGACGCCGAGACCGCTCGCCACCACATCAATCACCGCTTGAAGCAGGGCCAGCCTGGCGAACGTCAGAGGCTGGTCCTCGGTCAGGATAAACCGAAGCGTCGATTCGTCTTTACCCTTATTCCACAAACCGTGGAAAGAAGCCGCTACATCATTCAAATAAAAGGCAACTCTGTGCGGTTCATGGGCCTCGGCAGCGGCTTCCACGACCCTGGGCCAGGCCGCAAGCTGCTTGATCAGGTCAAGTTCCGCCTCGTCCATCAGCCGATGCAGGTCGGCCTTTTTCAAGGCCTCGCGGGCCACCGCCTCATCGCCGAATTCTTCTGACGCATGGCGGAGGACCGAATGACAACGCGCATGGGCGTACTGCACATAAAACACCGGGTTGTCGCGCGACTGTTCCTTGGCTTTGGTCAGATCAAAGTCCATCTGGGCATCGTTCTTGCGGGTCAGCATGATGAACCGCACGACATCCTTGCCGACGGCATCGATCAGATCGCGCAGGGTCACGAAGGTGCCTGCGCGTTTTGACATCTTCATCGGCTCGCCATTGTCCATCAGGTTGACCATCTGGCAGAGCTTCACATCCAGGCTGCCCTCGCCCTCCGAGACGGCGCGCACCGCTGCCTGCAGCCGTTTGACGTAGCCGCCGTGATCGGCCCCCCAGATGTTGATCATATCCGGAAAGCCGCGCTGTACCTTGTTCAGGTGATAGGCGATGTCGGTGGCGAAGTAGGTCCAGGAGCCGTCGGACTTCTTCAACGCGCGGTCCACGTCGTCGCCGAATTCGGTCGCCCGGAACAGGGTCTGGGGGCGGGGTTCCCAATCATCCGGAGTCTTGCCCTTGGGTGGTTCCAACACGCCGACATAAATGTGGCCTCGTTCTTCCAGGAACCTGAGCGCGTCATCGACCTTGCCGGCGTCCACCAGGCCCCGTTCCGAGGTGAAGACCGCATGTTCAACACCGAGAGCCGCCAGATCGTCGCGAATCAGGTCCATCATGGCGTCCACGGCAAAGTCGCGCACAGGCTCCAGCCAAACGTCTTCCGGTTGATCAAGCCACTTGTCACCTTCCGCGTCCGCCAGGGCCTTGCCCACAGGGATCAGGTAATCGCCTGGATAGAGACCGTCCGGAATGGAGATCTCTTGGCCTAAAGCTTCGGCGTACCGGAGGTAAGCGGAACGGGCCAGCACATCGACCTGGGCACCGGCATCATTGATCCAGTATTCCCGGCTGACGGCGAAGCCCGCCTTCTCCAACAGGGCCGAGAGCGCATCGCCGACGACCGCACCGCGGGCATGGCCCACGTGCATCGGACCCGTGGGGTTGGCGGAAACATATTCCACGTTGACCTGCTTGCCTCCGCCCATCCGGGACGTGCCATAGTCGACACCCGCCTCCAGGATGTCGCCGACGCGATCACTCCAAAAGGCCTTTGCGATCTTCAGGTTGATGAAACCCGGACCCGCGACATCCGCAGACTCGACCGCCGTCAGGACCGCCAGCTTCCCGACCAGCAACTCTGCGATGTCGCGCGGCTTCATCTTGGCCTGCTTGGCCAGGACCATGGCCGCGTTGGTGGCAATATCGCCATGGGCAGCGTCTCTCGGCGGCTCCGTACTGATCCGGCTGGTCTCCAGATCGGTCGGAAGGGAGCCATCCTGGCCGAGTTCCTTCAGGCAATCGACGATCAGGGTACGGAAATGGGCAAAAACATTCACGATATGCGGCCTTGCAGGTCAAAAAGTTTCCGGTGCTCATCCAGGGCAAGGCGGTCGGTCATTCCGGCGACGTAGTCCGCGACGATCCGGGCAACATGAGGGGGGCGGGCCCCTTCAGCCTGAACCCGCCATTCGGTCGGCAGACATCCCGGTTCATCAAGAAGAAGAGCCACCAGATCGCGAACGACCCGGCGCGCCTTGCTGGTCATGCGGTTCAGCTTGTAGTGCCTGTACATGTTGGCGAAAAGGAACTTTTTCAGTTCCCGGTCGTTTTGCTTCATCTGATCGGAAAAAGAGGCCATGGGCTGCCTCAGGTTTCGGATGTCGTCGACGGACTGCGGTTTGGCCTCCGCTAAGCGGCGCTCGGTTTCAGCGGTCAGGTCTTCGACCATCAATCCGATCAGGCGGCGCACGGTCTCATGGATCAGGCGGGATTCCTCCAGATCGGGATAACGCTTGCGGAGATCAAAAATTTCCGGTCCGACAAGCGGCACGTCGAGCAGGTCCCGGATCGTGAACAATCCTGCTCGTAGCCCATCGTCGATATCATGGTTGTTGTAGGCGACGTCATCGGAAAGGGCTGCGATCTGCGCCTCAAGGCTGGGCCAGGTGGCGAGCCAGAGGTCCTGTTCCTCGGCGTAGCGCTGAACCGCTTCGGGCAACTTTTCCATGCCCGAGCCATCTGGCTTCAAAAGCGGACCGTTGTGCTTCACCAGTCCTTCAAGGGTTTCCCAGGTCAGGTTGAGCCCGTCAAAGTCGGCGTAGCGCGCCTCCAGCTTGGTCACGACCTTCAACGATTGTGCGTTATGGTCAAACCCACCGTAGGGCTCCATCGCCTCCTGGAGGGCATCTTCCCCCGCATGGCCAAAGGGGGGGTGACCCAGATCATGGGCGAGTGCCAGGCCTTCCGCCAAGTCTTCATTCAAGCCCAGCACGCGACAGACGGAGCGCGCGATTTGGCTGACCTCCAGACTGTGGGTCAGCCGGGTGCGGAAGAAATCGCCCTCGTGGTTCACGAAGACCTGGGTTTTGTACTCCAGGCGGCGAAAGGCTGCCGAATGGATGATCCGATCCTTGTCCCGTTGGAAGGCAGATCGGGTCTGGCTTTCCGGTTCGGCGTGAAGACGCCCCCGACTGGCATCGGAGGTGCAGGCGTAGACGGCGGGTGCGCGCTTCTTCATCTGCCGGAGGTTAAGGCCCGAATCGGCCCCGGCGCAACGAAGGATCAAGGTTTTCGCCCTCTGGGACGACCCACCGCTTGGCGCGGACCCCATTTCGGACTACATTCGGGACACATTGGAGAAATCGGCTCCGTTCAAGCGCGCGTCCCTCCCGGAGAGGCATCCGGCGAGTATGAGGACCGCAAGGCCTCGTTAAAGAGGCTGTCGGAGCCCAGGTTAGGAACGAGACCATGCCTGACGGAACCCCAGACGGAATGACGACGGATACAACCCCTTCTTTTGGCGTGACGGACAATGCCGCCAAGCGAATCATGGTATTGGCCGAGCATGAAGGCGACACGGAACTGATGCTGCGCATCACCATTTCCGGCGGCGGTTGCTCCGGTTTTCAGTATCACTTCGATCTCGACAAGACTTTGAATGATGATGACAAGGTCTTTCGGAACGGGGAGACCGGCGTGATCATCGACGAGGTGTCGCTTGATCTGGTGAACGGAGCGGAAATCGACTACGTCGATGATCTGATCGGTTCTTTCTTTAAGATTCAGAACCCGAATGCCGCCTCGAGCTGCGGTTGCGGCACGTCATTCTCGATCTGATCTGAACCCCGGTCCGCCATAGCCATACTGCGAAAGGACGACCATCCTTTCAGACATCTATTCCCCGAGGAAACTTTAAGTTACCTTGGAGAAAAGGTGGGCTATGCCAGTAAATGACCGAATAAAGGCTGCGTTCGATTCAATCGCTGAGGGCATTGCGCTCTTCAGCCCAGAGGATCGGCTTGTCTATTGCAACCAGAAGTACAAAGAATACTGGTCGGGCATTGCGGACATTCTGGTACCAGGGATGCACTGGCGGGAAGGCTATTCCGAAGCCTGGGATCGCGGCCTTATTCTGAACAAGGAAAATCTATCTCGAGAGGCCTGGATCAACAGCCGGGAGCGGGATCATGAAGCCGGCGACACGATCGTCGAGCGGCACTTGGCACCGGACCTTTGGGTTCTGGTCAAGGACAGGCGGTCTGCGGCCGGCGACATCGTTTCCGTGGTCAGTGACATTTCTCGGATCAAGCAGGTCGAGCTTGCGCTCCGGGAGAGCGAGGAGAGATTTCGGGATTTTGCGGAAACAGCCTCCGATTGGTTCTGGGAACAGGACAAGGACTTCCGCTTCACCTTCGTATCCCAAAGATTTGCGTACTTGACGGGAATTCCGACAGACAGCCTGATCGGGCGATGCCGGGCGGATATTTATCAGGACAGAACGGACTTAAACAAATCAGTCTGGAAACGGGTTGAGGAGGAACAACGCAACCACCGCTCCTATTCGGGCGTGACACTGCCGATCCGGCTGAACGGCGGGACGGAACGGTTTCTGCGCATTTCGGGCCGCCCGATCTTCGGGATCGACGGCAAGTTTAAAGGCTATCGCGGCGTCGGCTTTGATGTGACCGAGCAGGTCCAGGATGAACACCGTATGACGGCGGCCCTGGAAGAAGCCGCACGCGCGGCGGAGGCGAAATCAGCCTTTCTGGCCAATGTCAGCCACGAATTGCGGACACCGCTGACCAGCATTCATGGCGTCCTGAGCCTTCTGGATGGCGGAGCGCTGGGGGAGCTGCCGGAGCGCGCCCGCGATATGGTGCGCACTGCCCTGCAGAACTCGGAGCGGCTGACGCGACTGGTCAACGATCTTTTGGACATCGAAAAAATCCAAGCCGGTAAGATCAGCCTGCAAACCCAGATGATCGATGTTGCAAGCCTGGTTTCCAAGGCCGTCAACGAAAACCAGCCCTACGCTGAACGTCTGGATGTGTCCTTGATGCTGGATGACAGGGCCTTGGCACCGATGATCATTTCGGGCGATGAATCCCGGCTGGCCCAGGTCATGGCGAATCTGCTCTCAAACGCCGCGAAGTTCTCTGAACCGGGCACCAAGGTGATCGCGCGGGTCGAATTGGCCAATAATGCCGCCCGAATATCCGTGATCGACCATGGGCGCGGCATTCCGGACTCCTTCAGGCCCCAGATGTTCCTGCCGTTTTCGCAGGTGGACACAAGCGACAGCCGGGACAAGTCCGGAACGGGCCTCGGTCTGTCGATCTGCAAAGTGATCATCGACGCCCATGGTGGCCTGCTTGACTACGTGAGCGAGCCCGGCACCCGAACCGAATTTTTCGCGGAATTACCTCTCCCCAAGCCGCCGCAGCGCCAGCGCAGCGCTCGCCCCAAGGCCGCAGACTGAAAGCCTTGGCCGAATCCAAGAGACGAGTCACATTAGGATTATCGAGGTTTCGTCCGATGGATTCAGATCATGAAAATCGCAACGTGGAACGTCAATTCGGTTAAGGCCCGGACGCAGCACCTGCTTGATTGGGTCCAATTGGCAGAGCCCGATGTGGTCCTATTGCAGGAGTTGAAATGCCAGGACGAAGCCTTTCCGAGGCTGGAGGTGGAAAGCCTGGGCTATCATGTCTCCACCAAGGGGCAGAAAACCTATAATGGCGTCGCGGTTCTGAGCCGCATGCCTCACGACGTCATCATCGACCATCTGCCGGGCGAGGACACGGACGAACAGGCCCGCTACCTCGAAGTGGCTTTGGAGGGCATGGACCTGAGGGTCGCTAGCCTCTATCTGCCCAATGGAAATCCGATCGGGACCGAAAAATTCAGCTACAAGCTTCGCTGGATGGAGCGGCTGAAAGCGCGGGCGGAAGACTTGCTGGCGAATGAGATCCCTTTCGTTCTCGGCGGTGACTATAACGTTGCCCCGACAGAAGGCGATGTTTACGACCCCGAGGATGTCGCCAGCGACGCGCTTGTTCAGCCCGAAACCCGGGAAGCCTGGCGGCGGCTGCTGTGGCTTGGCCTGACGGACGCCTTCCGTGCCACGACATCCGAAGTTGGGCAATTTTCCTGGTGGGATTACAGGGGCGGCGGTTGGCAAAAGGACCGCGGCATGTTGATCGATCATCTGCTTCTGAGCCCACAGGCTGCTGACCTGTTGGAAGGGGCCGGGGTGGACCGACGCCCCAGGGGCTGGGAAAAGGCCTCCGACCACACGCCCGTCTGGTGTGCCCTCAAAGGATGATCCGCCGGAGGGGCGTCAGCTTTTTCTTAACTGATTTAGGGCATAACGGGACCGACGGAACTTGGCATGCCAAGACGTCCGATCCATTTCTCAACCATTGTAGGTCGCTGCCATGCGTATCGTTCTCAGCCTTCTTTCCCTAACCATCCTCGCCGGGCTGTTGCTGACATCACCCGCCAGGGCCGATGGTCATGCCCAAGGGGAAGCGCCCAAGCGCTTCTTGCTGGTGGGCTGGGTAGCCGAGACCTCGGGCGCGCTGAAAGCCGACCAGACCGGACTGAACCGCCCGCTGCACAAGGGCTCGGCGATCGTTTTCAAAGATACGATCTCGGTCGGCCCGGATGGCATGGCCACAATCATGTTCAAGGACGGGACCCGGCTCCTGCTGGAAGCCAACTCCATGATGCGGGTCGATCAAATGAGCTTTGGGGCCGGCCATGATGGCGCGACGATCAGCCTCTCCGAAGGCACTTTCCGCCTGGAGCCTGGTCGAATCGCAAGCCAGACCAAGGGGCGCGTCATTGTACAGACCCCCGCTGCCATGGTGCATGCGCAAGGACCGGTCTACATCAATCACCGCGGTGGCCTATCGACCATCAAACTGACGGGCAAAGGCCTGGCACATGTCACCTCCGCCCAGGGAGAGACAAGGCTGACCACGCCGGACAGCGAAGCCAGGGCTTCGGTTGACCCTCTTGAGGCACAGAAGGTTTCGACGCTGTAAGCGCCCCGGACGATTTTTCGGCTTAAAGGGTTCACAGAAAAAAGGGCTACCTTCGGGTAGCCCTTTTCTTTTTTGCTGCCTTTGTCGTGCTTCTTTTTGAAGGTGTCCTAGAAATCGTCCAACCGTTCCGCACGGTTGATCATGACATCGATTTCCTTCTTCACCAGTCGCTCGATCAGGTAAGGCAGGTTTCGGTCCAACCATTCCCGCAACAACGGCCGAAGCATCTCGCGCACCATGCCTTCCATGGTCTGGCCTTCCCTGGAAATGTTCAGGTCACGGCGATCCAGAATGGCGCGGGCCAGCTCTGACAACACATCCGACGACATCTGGGCCGTTGACCCGGACACCACGTCGTGCGGGCTGGCGACCATGGCCGCCGTCAACTCCAGGATATCATCCGTCGGTGGCGGAGGAGGTGGTGGTGGCGGGGGCGGCGGAGGTGGGGGCGGTGGCGGAGGCGGAGGCGGAGGAGCAAAAACGGGCTCCGGTTCCGGTTCCGGCACAAAGATGGGCTCTGGCTCTGGCTCCGGTTCGGGCTCCGGTTCGGGTACAAACACAGGTTCCGGTTCGGGCTCCGGCTCCGGCTCCGGCTCGGGTTCCGGTTCGGGCTCAGGCTCGGGTTCCGGCTCTGGCTCCGGTTCGGGTTCCGGCTCAGGTTCTTCCTCGAACTCGGGCTCTAGCCCCCAATCCTCCATATCGAGTTCGGGTTCCGGCTCTGGCTCCGGTTCGGGGGCGGGTTCCGGCTCAGCTTGAGGTTCTTCCTCGTCCTCCGACAAAATGCGTCGGATGGAAGCGAGGATATCCTCCATCGAAGGTTCTTGGCCGTCTTCTTGGGTATCGTCCTCGGTCATCCGGCGGTGGGAGGATTGTCGGTCACCCGAGCCCCCCCGCTCTCCCTTCTTAGCCTACGCTTCTGCGGGCCCATTCTGCCCCGGGTCTAAACGATCAATCCGCCTGGCCACTCGAGCGACCACCAAACCATTTGTCCCGGACCTCGTCGTAGTGTTCCAAGGGATCGTACACTTCGACCGGCAGGTTCATGTCGGAGGCCGTCAGTTTGCCCAGTGCAGACAGAAGCTCATAAGCGGCGACGTTCAGATCCCGTTCAGCGCTGACCAACGAAACGTTGGCATCCAAGCGTTCCTGTTCGGCATCCAAAACATCCAAAACAGTCCGCGACCCGACGGCCGCTTCGCGCTGCACCCCTTCGAGTGCCACTTCAGAGGCGACAATCTGGGTCTTGATGGCATCGACCCGCGCCCGGGCGGACTGCAGGGATTGCCAGGAGGCGGTTGCAGATTCGATTGCATCGCGTCGCGCCTGATCCAGGTCCTGGCGCTCTTCTGCAATGGTCTGGCGGCTTTCGCGCAGGCGGGAATAGACGTCACCCTGCTGATAGATCGGCACCGTGAGTTCAAGAGCCGCCTGCAGCGTATCGACGCGGCTGACTTCGGAAGAACTTTGAAGCGCGCGGGTCGCCGAGGCGGTCAGGTTCAATTCCGGCATCAGTTCCCCGAAAACCTCATCCGCATCATCAACGGAGGCTTTCTCCAGAAACTCTGCCTGAATCAGACTTGGATTGTTGGCCAGCGACACCTTGACGGTATCTTCCAATGACAGCGGCAGCATGTCGTTCGGCACGGTCACGACTTGGAGTTCCCCAGGCGGCAAACCAATGACGTTTTCGAAAGCCGCCTTGGAGGCCTCAAGGTTTCCTTCAGACTGGATACGGTCTGCCGTTGACCGGGCCAAGCGGGCTTCCGCCTGGTGCACATCGGTCCGGGTGATTTCACCGACAGCGAAGCGATCCTGGGTCGCCTCCAACTGGCGCTGCAGCACCCTTTCGTTCGATTGGTTCAACTCGAGCGTGGCCTGATCACGAAACACGTTGAGGTAGGCGGTAATCGCCTCCAGCATGACGGTCTGTTCCGTATCGCTCAGGCTCGCACGCTCCGCCTTCACGTTGTTTTCCGCAGAACTGGTCGCCGCAAGTGTCCGACCGCCGCGAAACAAGGGTTGGGTCAGGGAAATACCCCAGTTCGTGGGCTTGCGGTTCTGGACTTCCGGGTTGGATGTGTTGTTGTAGACACGGGACCTGCCGTATTCGGCCGTCACCTCGACATCCGGGCGCCAGTTCGCGAGCGCCTGAGGCACACCCTCATCGACGCCCCGCAGGGCGGCACGCGCGGCGAGCAGGGTCGGGTTGTTCTGATAGGTCGTGACCAGGGCCTCTTCCAGGCTCTGGCCAAGGGCACCGGAGGCAGTGACCTGCATCATCAGCCCACCTAAGAGGCCAGCCAGAAGCTTTGACCGCGTTTTCATACCCGAAACCTCAACCCACTAGAACCCCAGCTCTCGGCAGAGCCATTTTCCGAAATCAACGTAAAAACGAATCGGTACGGAAAGATTCGCACGAATCCCGAATAGAGACAACGGGATAACCCGAAATCTGTCAAGATAAAGCTAAGAGTGGCGGGACCGGCGTTAAAAGTTAAACCCCGGCTGTTGCAATGAAGACTCAGTTGAAGGTCCGATAGTCGATAAGAAAGACCAAGAAAGCCTGAGTTTTATGCGCAAAATCGAGCCACGGGTCAAAAAGCAAATGCCGGTTTAACATCGAATCCCGGCAACTTCGGCGAGCCGGCGTCAAACAGGTCCGTTTCGGTAAACTGCGTACCGCTGACCCGGGTGATCAACCGGGCCCGGCCGATGCCGTCTTCGTTGATGATTGTGACGAGCCGACCGCCATCAGCCAGTTGGTCCCGAATCACGTCCGGCACCAGATCGACACTGCCGTCGATCACAATGACATCATAGGGAGCCTGGCTGGGATAGCCTTCCGCCAGAGGTCCTTCGATAACGGCAACGTTGTCGGCGCCCAGATCGGCTAGAGTCGCGTTGGCCAGGGCGGCGAGAGCTGTGTCTTCTTCCAGGGCCACAACGGCACTGCAGAGGTCTGCCAGCACAGCCGCGCTGTATCCCGTACCGCAGCCCACAATGAGCACGGCATCCTCTGCGCCGACGTGCGCGGATTGCAGCATGCGGCCCAGGATCATTGCTTCCATGAGATAACGCCCATCGGCCACCGGAACGGCTTCATCCATGTAGGCCAGCCCGGCCTGCCCCTTCGGCACGAAGCGTTCGCGCGGCAGGTTCGAGAAGGCATCCAGGATGGTCTCGTCATAGACTTTGACGCACCGAAGTTGGTTTTCCACCATCAGGTACCGGGCTTTGGCGAAATCCATGTCTGCTGCTCCCCCTATTGGAACGCTCCGATCCGGATCGCCGCGCCCCCAAATCCTTGCGCCAACGGTCCACGGAAATTTATCCACTTGCTTATAGCTCTCTGTTGTTACGGAAACAACGTTCTACCGCGCTTATCGCGCGCTTCCGTGAGCCGGGCGTCGCAAGCCACGAAGGCTGCTTGACCGGGCGGGCACCAGCGGCTAGGTTCCCGGCCCTCCCCGCGTTGACCCGCCTCGATAGCCACCGAGCCGGGTGGGGAGACCAGACCCGAGGCGCGATGGCGGAGTGGCTACGCAGCGGCCTGCAAAGCCGTGTACGCCGGTTCGATTCCGGCTCGCGCCTCCAGGGTCAGACTTCCGACATCCAAAAGGCTCTTGACGAAGAGCGACGGGTGGTGGAAAAGCACCGCTTCCGACATTCACAACAGGGATGTGCGGAAACTCTGATCCGGAGTAGCTCAGCGGTAGAGCAATCGACTGTTAATCGATCGGTCGGGGGTTCGAATCCCTCCTCCGGAGCCAATTAAAAAAGCCTCTCCTTAACGGAGGGGCTTTTTTCGTCTCAAAGAGAGAGCATTCGAACGGAAAAAGCGTTCTAACCCCAAGAAATTTGGCCTACTTGAAAATTTTTGCGCCCTGTTCGAACGAAATCATGTCATCTGCCCTTGATAGATCATCCGGATACAGTTGCGATTTGAGTATGGAATGACATCCCACTGAAAACCGAATATCACCCGAACGGGCCTTCTCGTAGCTGATATCGGGCGTGCGGTTGAGGGACTGTGACAGCATCCGGACCAACTCGTTTACGGAGGTCGCCCGACCGGTGCAGACATTGGAGACCGGGGCATCAACGGAGGCTTTTTCCATGGCCGCCATGAGGATGGAAACCACATCGCCGACAAAGACAAAGTCCCGCACCTGTTCGCCATCCCCAAAAATGGTCACGGGCAAGTCCGCTTTCAGGCGGTCACGAAAGATCGATATCACCCCGGAATAGGGCGAAGCCGGGTCCTGCCTGGGGCCGTAGACGTTGAAAAACCGCAACCCGAAACTTGGTGTGCCGTGTATCTGCCCCGCCACACGGGCCGCATATTCGCAGGCCAGCTTGTCCGCGCCATAGGGGGTCTGGGGCTGGCAGGGCTGGGTTTCAACCAGCGGCTCCGTGACGGATCCCGGATCCCCGTAGACGGCGGCGGAAGACGCATAGACCACCGGAATCGGGGAACCCGATCGCGCTTTACCCAGGGCATCCAACAGCTGAATGAAAGCGGTTTGATTGACCCCATGGGTCCCGACCCAATCGGAAACGGACTTTGGAACGGAAGCAACGGCACCAAGATGAAAAAGGCCGTCCAACCCGCCCGCCAGAGCCTCTTGCAGGGCAGCTGCTTCACGCATATCGGCTTTGATGAGGTGGAAATGATCGGGCAAGTCTTCCGGCAGATTTTCCGCCTTCCCGGTGCTGAAGTCATCGATAACGACAACCCGATCACCCCTGGCAATGAGGGCATCCACGAGATGGGACCCGATGAACCCGGCTCCGCCCGTCACGAGATAGCGCTTCATCTTCGAATTCCCTAACGCGGTTCGGTCCGGGGTCCGACACAAGATTGAGGGGCCAATTGCGTGCCGACAAGACGGTTAGGTTAAATCAGGAAATCGTCGGCATCCAATTGATCCACCGTGACGCCCGTCAGGGTCAAGGTATCGTCATCGTCAATCTGAAGAACCGTACTGCGCCGAGAACCGTCCATCATGTCTTGGACGTCTTCAAAGCTGTCGAGTTGCAGGAAGCGCAGGTCGATCTGGTCTTCTCCGGGCTTGAAATCCTTGATCCGGTCATGCCCGCCATCGGCCTCGATGACGAACAGGTCGTCACCGGCCCCGCCCTTCATCATGTCATTTCCTGTGCCGCCGAAAATCCGATCATCGCCCGCACCGCCATAAAGGCGATCATCACCGCCGCCGCCGTTCAGAAGATCGTCATCATCGCCGCCGAACAGATAGTCGTCGTCGCTGCCGCCAAACAGGTCATCGGCACCATCCTGGCCGAAGAGCCGATCCTTGCCGGCACCGCCGAACAGGTCGTCGTCTTCATCGCCCCCATAGAGGCGGTCACGCCCGGCATCACCCACCAGCAGATCGGCCCCGTCGCCGCCCCGCAGCCGGTCATCGCCCGTCCCGCCGAACAGCCTGTCCTGGTCCGCACCGCCGTGGAGCCGGTCATCACCGGCACCGCCGTAAAGGTCATCATCGCCGCTGCCACCGTGCAGACGGTCGTCGCCGGACTGCATTTCCGCCACGTCGACGCTGAGCGTAGCGGTCGAGGTGTAGCTGAAGGGCTGGCCACCATCCGGGTCGGTTTCTTCGACCGCCATGGTGATCGCGAGGTCAAAGTCGGCCATGCCGTCATCGAGGGTCAGGGTCAGACCCGGAAGATCGGCTTCGGTCAGCACGGTCGCCCCACTGCCATCCACTGTCCCGGCGGACAGGGCCGCCCCTTCCGGCAAGCCGGAGACGGAGACAGAAAGCAGGCGATTGCCCGCCAGGTCGTCGAACAGGTCCTGGAAGTCGATGGCCAGGGTCAGGTCCTCCGGCCCATAGTCGCCGAATAGGATATCGTCGCCCGCCTTGCCGATCAGGCGATCATTGCCGCCCTCGCCTTCCAGGACGTCGGCCTCCTGGCTGCCGCGCAGGCGGTCCGCGTCGTTATCGCTGCCGAAATCGCCGATAGAGGCTTCCGCACCGTCGAGGATCGAGGCTTCCGGTGCCGCATCGACCGTGACGAGGGATTGATCCTCGATCAGGGTTTCCTCGTCGGTCAGACGGTTCACGGCCCGAACAGAAACCAAAAGATCGAAATCGGCGCTGTCGTTCGGGGCCGGTGTCAACTCCAGCCCGGCAAGGTCTTCCGGGGAAAGCACGACCGAGCCATCGGCCTGGACCTCGCCCTTGTTCAGGCTGGCACCAAGGGGCAAGCCCGACAGGGTAACCGAAAGGTCATAGAGCGCCGGATAGTTCGTCACCTCCGCCGAGAGGGAGAGCGGCCCGGCCTGGTCTTCGGTCAGGCTGGCATGGATCGTCAGCGCCACTTCGGCGTCCGGAAAATCGGGATTGAATTCCGCTTCCTGATCCAACTCGCCGACTTTGAAAGCAATCGCTTCAAAGTCTTCGATCTCCAGGCCGAGATTGGCGAAAGAGCCGCGAACACCGTCGTCCGAGCTCGCGTCGCTGTTGGCCTCGATGAAGTGTCGGACAGCGACCAGATCATCGATCAACTGTGCATCATCCAGATGATCGAAGGTGACGTTGATCTCCAAGGTATCAAGACCGGTGCCACCATCGTTCAGCTCGTCGATGCCATCACTGATGTCTTCGTCGCCCTCCCCCACGAGGAAGATCAGCCGGTCATCGCCCGCGCCACCCAGAACCTGGTCGGCACCGTAGTGCCCATACATCAGGTCATTGCCATCACCGCCGATGACCAGGTCGTCTCCCGGATCGCCCCCGACGCGGTCATTCCCGGCACCGCCAATCACCGTATCATCGCCGGTGAAGCCGAACAGTTCGTCGTCGCCGTCGCCGCCGTATAGGACGTCGTTCCCCTGATCGCCAAAAAGGACGTCATCGCCCTCCTGGCCGTTCAGAACATCATGGCCTTCGTTGCCCGCAAGGGTGTCATTGCCAAGACCGCCGGTCAGTTCGTCATCACCGTCGTGGCCGGTGACAACGTCCGCGCCATCTCCGCCTTCGAGGGTATCGTTGCCCGCACCACCGGCGATCACGTCGTCGCCGGCACCACCGAAAATCCAGTCGTCGCCATCCTGGCCGTTCAAGCCGTCCGCGCCGTCACCGCCGTCGATGACGTCATTGCCGAGCCCGCCTTCCACATAGTCATCCCCGGCACCACCGGACACCGAGTCCGCGCCATCGCCGGCGATCAGGCCATCCGCGCCCTCGCCACCGTCCAGGGTATCGTCGCCCAAGCCGCCGGTGACGTAGTCGTTGCCCGCGCCGCCCTGCAGCACGTCGTCGCCATCTTCGCCGTGGATGCCGTCAATGCCATCGCCGCCGTTTATGAAATCGTTGCCCGCACCGCCGGTCAGATAGTCGTCGCCCGCGCCGCCATCGATCGTATCGGCCCCGGCTTCCCCGTGGACGCCATCGACGCCGTCACCGCCGGAAAGCCAATCATCACCGTCGCCGCCGACCACATAGTCATCCCCGGCACCACCCGACAGCCAATCATTGCCTTCCTGGCCGTGCAGGCCATCGACCCCATCGCCGCCAATCAGGCTGTCGTTACCCGTACCGCCTTCCAGGTAGTCGTTGCCGAGGCCGCCGTCGAGCGTATCGTCGCCGCCCTGGCCGAACAGACCGTCCACACCGTCACCGCCCGAAAGCTGGTCATCACCTTCGCCGCCGAACAGGAAGTCGTCGCCGCCACCACCAAAGATCGTATCGCCAAGGCCGGAACCGGTCACGACGTCGTTGCCGCCAAGCGCGTCCTGAATAAGGCCGGTATCCGTCTCCTCCAGGAGGACGGAGTCAGGGCCTTCCGTAAATGTGGGGGGCGGCGGTGCCATGTGTCTCGCTCTCTAGGACGCACTCTTGCGGGATGCGCTCTCTGGGTTTCGCTTTACGAAGTCGGATCAGAAGTCTTCTGCACGGCACGGAGATAGACGCTACGACAGGGCCGGAGTGTATACCTAATGGGCTGTTTATCAACCCGATAACAGGCTCGATAGTCAGCCGAAAGCATGAGGCAAACAAGGCTGCTCCACCGCAGACATATAGCAGTGGATTCGACGCCTGTCAGGTTCTTGTCAGACTCTAAAAGTAGGTATATTTCAAGGAATTATGTGCGCCTTTTAGAATGTCAGAAAGACACATTCTCAACTTAAGAACGCGGCGGGTCGGGTAACAGTGGCGGGTTCAACGGATCAACGTGATCTGACACATGGCTTGCGGTCTGCCGTTTGGGCGATGGGCCTGTTCAGTTTCGCCATCGGGCTTCTGACACTCTCCGTGCCGCTCTTTTCGCTTCAGGTTTTTGATCGGGTCCTGAGCACGCGCAGTTTGGACACCCTGATCGCGCTATCCATCGGAGCCCTCCTTTCGATCATTCTCCTCATGGCTTTGGAGGTCGTCCGGCGCAGGCTTTCGGTTCGGCTGGGCCAGGTGATCGAACAGCGGCTTTTGCAGAATCACCGCCAAGCCTTTGGCCCCGGGCCTTTGGCTGACCTGAAGGCGCTTCAAGGGTTTCTTGGCACGGGCCAGCCCTTTGTTCTGTTCGATTTCCCTTGGGCCGCAGTCTATGCCGCCCTGCTTTTCGTCTTTCACCCGCTGCTGGGCTGCGTTGTCCTGGCCGGGATCGTCCTCGCCATGGTGCTGTCGGCCTGGAAGGTGAGAACCGCTGCGGCAGCCTCTGGCGCAACCTCGGGCACCCCGACCGGTCCGGCAACGGTTTTGCCGGCGGCCCGGGCCATGGCCATGGCCAGCACCTTATCCCGCCGGACCTGGCACCAGGCAAAGGCAGGGCGTCTCTTGAATCCTGGGCGGATGGACAAGGATGGCATCATCACCGGACTGCAGAAAGGCTGCCGGTTTCTTGTTCAGATCGCCCTGGTCGGCATCGGGGCGGCCTTGGCGATCAATGGCGATGTCACCATCGGCATGATGGTCGCCGCCAATATCCTGGGCGCGCGCGCCCTGACCCCTGCCGAAGGCGCAATCGAAGCCTGGTCCAGCTATGGCGGCGTCCGGGACGGTCTGAAGCGCCTCGCGGCCCATTCCCGCCGGCAAGGCCCAATTCCGAACACCCTGACCCCCGGGGCCAAGGGCATCGACCTGTCGGTCAGAGACCTGGTTCATCCCGACAGCCGGGGACGCGGCCTCTTGTACAAGGGCTTCAGCTTCCAGGTGGCCCCGGGTGAACAGATCGGCCTTACCGGCCCCTCGGGTGGCGGCAAAAGCCTTCTCGCCCACCTGATTATGGGCCTGGGTGTGCCCCGCGCCGGGCAGATCCGCGTCGGCGGCCTTGACCCGGCGACACTGGATGACCAAACCCGCGAAGCGCTCTTCGGGTTCGTTCCACAAGCACCTGAACTCTATGCCGGAACCGTGGGCGAAAACATCGCCCGAATGAACCCGGCACGGCTGGGTGACGCCCAGAGCGCCGCCCTGTTCGCCGGCGTCAATGATCTGCTGACCTCGCTGGAGGATGGCTACAACACCCGGATCACAGGTCCGGAGAGCCTTTCTTCCGGTGAAGTCTATGCCGTCCAGATGGCCCGCGCCCTGCTCGGCCCTCCTCGTCTGTTGGTTCTGGATGAACCGGCGGCCTTTTTGGACGCGGGATTGGCGGCCAGCTTCACCGCGCTTCTGGACCGGCTCCGCAAGCTCGGCGTAAGCGTGATCCTGATCTCTCAACGCCGCTCCCTGCTGCGACGGATGGATCGGGTCGTCGTCTTGACCGATGGCGAGATCAGCCAACAGACCCCGGCACCGTCCGCGTCTGGCCGCCTTCCAGATCAGGGGGCCGGCAATGTCCTGCCGATTTCCTCCGGACGGCTGGAGGGCCAAGGATAAGATGAGCCGACATGCGCCCCCCCAACATCCGGAAGGCCTGAGCGTCTGGCCGCTGATCTGGACGGGCCTCGCCATTACCCTGCTGGGGGTTGGTGGCCTGCTGGGCTGGAGCGCCCTTAGCACGGTTTCCAGCGCGGCGATTGCCGAAGGCGTGGTGACCACGGAGTCGGGTCGCCGGACCGTCCAGCACCTTGAAGGCGGCATCCTTGTGGCCTTGGACGTCCAAGAAGGCTCCATCGTGCGAACCGGTGACAGGCTCGCCCGGCTGGATGACGTCCAAGCCCGGGCCAAGTACGATCTTGTTCGAACCCGCTATGCCGCCGCGCTCTCGGAAGTCGCCCGCCTCGGCGCAGAACAATCCGGCGCAAACAAATCCAGCACAGAACAAACCGGTGCTGGCCAACTCGCCCCCCCAACAGGTCTGACCGCCCCCTGGATCGAAGAGGTGATCGCCCGGGAACCGGATTTTCAGGCCCTGATCGACCAGGCCTTGGAAAAGCAGAGGCTTCTGCTGAAGACCCGAGGGGCCGCGTCCAGCGGAGAGATCACCCTGATCGAGGAACAGGCTCGCGAACTGGAATTGGAAATCAGCGGCATCCAATCGGAACGGGAAGCGCTGACGGAACGGGCCACGTTCAT
This sequence comes from Magnetovibrionaceae bacterium, assembly GCA_049603795.1. GTDB lineage: Bacteria > Pseudomonadota > Alphaproteobacteria > Rhodospirillales > JBMYSY01 > JBMYSY01. The sequence continues at coordinate 42,256 of JBMYSY010000016.1, read as the reverse complement.
CCAGTCCCAGATCGACGATATCCAGGAACTCGTCGATCGTGGCTATGCCCGGAAATCCCGGCTTCTGGGCCTGAAATCAGGTCTGGCGGATGTGCGCGGCAAGGTGGGGCGGTTGGATGCCGACAAGGCTCGGGCGGAACAACGCATTCGGGAACTTTCCGTGCGCAAGCTGCAGGTGGAAAAGGTCCAACAGGGTGATGTGGAAACGGAATTGCGTGCGGCAGAGAGCGAACTGTCCGACCTGACAGAACAGCTTCGGGCGGCTCGCGACATCCTGAACCGAACCCTCATCACCGCCCCTGTGGACGGTATCGTCACGCAGATCCGCCTGAGTACGCGGGGCGGAGTCCTCGGACCGGGGGAAGCCTTGCTGGATATTGTCCCGAGCGATGAAGACCTTGTGATCGAGGCGCGTCTGAAACCGGATGACATCGATGTGGTTCAGCCGGGCCTGCCAGTCACCATCCGCATGACGGCGCTTGATCGCCGGGAAGCCCCCGTCCTGGCGGGAACCGTCTCCGAGGTCTCCCCCGATCGGCTGGTGGATGACGCGGATCGATCATATTTCGCCGCTATCGTCCAGTTGTCCGATGTGGAAGACGCGGCAACGATCCGTGTCGGCATGCTCGCCGATCTCGAAATCGTGACCGGGGAAAGACGCATTCTGTCGTATTTAGTAGATCCTGTGATGGCGAGCTTCTCGCGCGCCCTCAAAGAGCAGTAGGAGCCAGGTGCCCATGACGGACCTTCAGCGCATCATTTATGTGGAAGACGACGAAGATCTGCGTGATGCGGTGCACCACATCCTGGCCGATCTCGAGGGGTTCGAACTCCTTAGCTTCGAGGATGGGGAAACAGCGGTCAAACGGGCTGTAGAGTTTCGGCCGCAGCTCGCCATCCTTGATGTGCGCCTGCCGGGCATGAGTGGTCCGGAAACCCTGGTCCATCTTCGCCAGCTTGAGGGTCTGCAAAGCCTGGATGCCATCTTCATCACCACCTTGGCCGAACCAAAGCATAGAGAACTCTATGAAAAGCTCGGGTCCTTGGCTCTGATCCCGAAGCCCATCGACTTCAGCCTGCTCGCCAACACCATCCGCCGGCTTTGGAAAGACAAACGAGCCGCCTGAGCCGGAGGACATCCTGAATGCCGGGTTCCGCAAAATGGGTCGGACCATTCTGGGCCTTCCTGGCGGTTTTTCTGTCCGCGACCGCTTCGATGGCAATCGAGATTCCGAAGGACAAACCCTGGGTTGTCTATTATTCGGACCAGGCTGCGGTCGCCGACTTCGAAGCCTATGGTCTGGTCGTTCTGGATCGGGATACGCATCCCCCGCTCCGCCCCCTGATCGACCGTGGCAAGGTTCTCCTGGGCTATCTTAGTTTGGGTGAAGTCGAAAACATCCGCCCGCACTATCAGGACCTGAAGGCGGAAGGCCTGCTGCTGCGAGAAAACAAGTTTTGGGAAAACAGCTACTTCATTGATGTCAGGGACCTCCGCTGGACAGTCCGCGTGATCGAGGAACTGATCCCCCAGATCCTTCGCAAGGGGTTCCATGGCATTTTTGTCGATACGATGGACAACCCGCTCTACCTCGAAGAGGTCGAACCCGAGACATACGCCGGGATGACCCGGGCCTCCATCAATCTGATCAAGGCGATCCGGCGGCACTATCCTAACCTGCTGATCATGATCAACCGTGCGTATGATATCCTGCCTGCCCTGGCCCATGATATTGATGCCGTATTGGGGGAATCCGTCCGGGCCGACTACGATTTCGAAAACGAGGTCTATCGCAGGGTCCCCGAAGAGTTGAGCCGCCCGCAGCGCGAAAAAATGAAAGCTCTCCTGGCGCTCAATCCGGACCTTCGGCTGATGACCCTGGACTACTGGGACCCGGACGACCCGGCCCCGATTCGGGACCTTTATGCCCGGCAAAGAGAAGAGGGCTTCGAGCCCTATGTTTCGACCCTGTTGTTGAACCGGATCATTCCTGAGCCATGATTGCCCGACTGTGTCTCCTGCTTCTGATCTTGTGCCCGGTTGTGCTGTCGGCGCCGGTCGTCGCGCAGGTGAGCCAGGACCGGACGAATGGCGCTGTCCCCAGGGTCATCTTGGGCCTTTTCGATTCGACCGAAGAGACAAGCGGTATCCGAGGCACGCGGCTTCACCGGCTGGCCGAAATGCCCCTCAACCACCTTGGCCTGACGATCCGCTATCACGATGTCAACGAGCCGCTCCCCCTGGACCAGAGCTTGGATGATGTCCGTGGCGTCCTCACCTGGTTTGCAACCGACAGTCTGGTCGATCCAATTGCCTATCTGGACTGGGCGGAGCAGATGCGAAATAGGGGCCTTCGCTTTGTCGTCCTGGGGGACCCCGGGGTCCAGACCGACCGCGAGGGCAAGGCGACCCCGCTGGTTGCGGTCAACCGCTACCTGCAGGGGCTTGGCATTCGCTCGGAGCGCGACTGGCTGAATCTCACCTACGATGTTGTTCTGGTCGAAAAGAACAGCCCGATGGTGGAATTCGAACGCCCCCTTTCCGGCGTGCTACCCCCGTTCGAACAATACCGGCTCGCCAGCCCTTATGCGACGCCGTTGCTGACGGCCCGGCGGGCGGCCGAAACCGTAGACAGTCAATTGATCATCCTGGGCCCCGAGGGTGGATTTGCTGCGGGCGGCTACATTGTCCATACGGACCCCAGGACGAAGCAGAATTTCTGGCACCTCAATCCGTTTGAATTCTTCCGCGCCGCCTTCGCGACCCAGGATCTGCCCATCCCCGATACCACGACGCTTGCCGGACGGCGGATCTTTTACAGCCACATCGATGGCGATGGCTGGCGCAACGTTTCCAACATTGAGGCCTATCGGGAGAAGCGAACCCTGGCCTCTGAAGTGATCCTGCGCGAAGCCTTGGAAGCCTACCCGGACCTGCCGGTGACCGTCGGTCCTGTTGTGGCCGAGATTGATCCCGACTACGTCGGAACCAAAGAAACGGTCCGGATCGCGCGGGAAATCTTCGCCCTGCCTCATGTGGAGGCCGGAAACCACACCTATACCCACCCCTTCTACTGGCAGTTCTTCGAAGACTATGACCGGGATCGGGAGGTCTCATTCGACCAGCAGACCATCGCCGGCATCAGCGCATTGGTCGAGCGGCTTGGCATCTCGGGAAGCGATAGCGGCGGCAATCCCGAAGGCATCGGCGACTACGAACGCCCCCGGGCCTTCATGCGCCGCCCCTTTGATCTGGAACTGGAAACCAAGGGATCCACCGCCTTCATTCAGTCTCTCTTGCCCGAAGGCAAAAAAGTCGAACTTTATCAATGGTCAGGAGACACATCCCCCGGCCCGACTGTGATGAAGGCCGTGACCGATCTGGGCCTTCCCAACATCAATGGCGGCGACACGCGCTTTGACCGGGAATTCCCGTCCCATGCTTCCGTTTCACCGATCGGGATCAACCTGGCCGAAGGCCTGCAGATCTATGCCTCGAACAGCAACGAGAACACCTACACGGACCTATGGAAGGGCCGCTATTTCGGTTTCCTGCACCTCTTGCGGACAATTCGGAATACGGAAACGCCGAAACGCATCAAGCCGGTAAACGTTTACTATCACATGTATTCGGGCGAACGACCGTCCAGCCTGAACGCCCTGTTGGCCAATCTGGATCATGTCCGCACAACGCGGGCCATCGGGATTTTCACCAGCCACTTCGCGCGGATCGCAAACGGTTTCTTCTCGACCCGCTTCACCGAACTCGGCCCCCGGCGCTGGCGTATCGAGAACCGAGGAAAGCTGAACACCATCCGCTTTGACCACGCAACCTTGCAGGCGGTCGATCTGGAGCGGTCCTCCGGCGTCCTCGGCCAGCACCATTTACAAGGCAGCCTCTATGTCGCCCTCGACCCGGATACGCCGGAACCCGTCATCGCGCTGAAAGCCGACCGGGAACCCCACCGTTCGCCCCGTGCGACCCTGCCCTATCTGGTTGAAGCGAGCTGGAATGTTCGCGGCCTATCCCGCCAACCCGACGGCATCTCGTTTAAAACATCCGGCTTCGGCGCGGCCGAGATAACCTGGGTCACCGATTGGGCCGGTTCTGCCGACGTCGTCTGGATCAGCGGCAACCGGACCGGCATCGGGCAGTCGGTGATTGAAGATGGGCGCTTCACCGTTCAGTTGCCTCGCCTGGACGGGCGGGAAGCCGATGTCCAGGTACAGCTGCGGGCACCAGAGGTGACGCAATGAGGACCTTGTTCTTCACCATTGTCGCCTGTGCGCTTCTGGGGTTCGGGGTCAGCCTGCTGATCATCCCGAACCAGGGGGAACTGGCACTGATGCGGTTCAAGGACCAGGATTTCGAGGCGGCCCTCGGTGACTTCGAAAAACAACTGGCCGCTGGCGATTGGTCCGTCAACGTGGTGATACCGCTGACGCAACTTTATCTTCAACAGGGCCAAGTGGATCGCGCGGCAGCCTTGATGGAAGAATTCGTGGCCCGTAATCCGGACAACGAAGACGCCCGCGAGCGGCTTGGAACCTATTACCAGTATGCCCAGCGATCGGAAGACTACATCCGAAACCTGGAAGTCCTCTCAGACATGAACCCGACGGAACCCCGGCTGCGGGAATTGTCGGATATCTATAACTTCAAAGCCGATTTCCCTTCACAGATTGAGGTGCTGGTCCGGCTGATCAAACTCTATCCCGACCAGGCGGACGATTACCGGGTCCTGGCCTCGCTGCAGGCCAGCCGTGGCCAAGGGGATGCAGCTCTGGCAACGCTCAGGTTGCTGCAGGCCCGGTTTCCCGATGCAATTGATGCGGATATCGCGGAGCTGATGACCAGCCTGCTGTTGGATGCCAACCAACCGGACGAGGCGCTGTCCCTGGCGCAAGGCTGGCTGGCGCGCTTCGACAATCCGCCGGATACGGCGGCACGGTTTGCAAGCCAGCTCAGCTTCAAGGGATTTCCGGACCGGGGGCTTGCCCTTTTGCGCCCGCTCGAGGGGGTCCTGGACGAAAACCCGGGGCTTCTTGCTGAATACTCCCGGCTGCAAATCACCCAGGGAGAAACGCCAGCAGCCAAAGCGCGACTGAAGAGGCTCTATGACCAAGGGAACCTGCCTCAGGCAGCCGCCGACATCCTGATCGACCTAGCCATTGATGAAGGGAACCGGAGCCTCGCCCTGCGCATCGGTCAGGACTTTGAACTCGCCCTGATGCCTGATTGGATCCTGGTCGCCCTGGCAGAGATCGCGGTTGTCGACAATCGACTGGATTTCATCGAATTCATGATCGCCGATCTGGGCACAGCCTTCCTGCAAAACCGGCCCGCCCTCGCCGCCGAAGTCTATCTGGCGTCCGGCAATGAAGTGGAGGCCCGAGAATGGGCAGCAATCGCAGCCCTTGTGCAGGCCCCCACAGTGGCGGAGCGGATTAGCCTGAGTAATGTATACGAACGTCTTGGCGAATACGAACGCGCCATTGCCCTGCTGCGGTCCGCCATTGATGACGGCGAAAATGACCCCGCTCTGTTCAGCGATCTCTTACAGGCCTACATCAAAGCCGATCAGGCCGAGGCCGGGATGGTGGTATTCGAGGGCTATCGGAAGCGCCAAGACGAGGCGGAAATCGCCACCGCCTGGGCCATCCTGGCCACGAAGGCGGGCAAGGCAGACCGCGCCCTGGCCTGGCTGAACGGGGCTGCGAACGAAGACCTCTCCGCCCCCTTCCTCGCCGATCTGTTTTTCACAGCAAACGATCTCGGTGCGCGCGCGCTGAGACTGGCCGTGGCGGAACGCGGTTATCTTGTCCGATCCAGCGAGGCCGCAAGGAACCGTCTGTTAGAGACGGTCCTGGGCGAACGTAATCCTGGCGGCCTCTTGGCAGGTGCCCGTGCGGTCATCGAACGGCCCCTGGATGCGGAAGCCTCGGCGACTTTACGCAAGCGGGCCAGAAGCACCCTCGCCCCGTTACTCTCTGAATTGCCGGAAGCCTGGATGCCGATCATCCGGACCGGCGGGCTGGACGAGGTGGCCCGCCAGGCGGCCTATGTGGTCAGCCTCGAGACCGCGCTCGACCTTGAGGGATCCGTCGGCGATGACGTCCGAAACCGGATTCTGAAGCAACTCGACCAGCCGGAACTCTCAACAGACCAGAAGATCGCCGCCGTTCGTCAATTGATTGACCTGAACGACCATGCCAGCGCGCTTCCGACATTGCTCGAACTGGCACAGTCGGAGACGGAAGGCGATTGGGCCGGGGTTTATATCGATGCCGCCTTGAGGACTGGAAACAGAAAAGCTTTGCAAGATTTCCTGGAGGCTCGCCTACGTTCGGAGGACTTATCACCACGGGCCATGGACGCGGCTCTTTTCGCTCTCCGCGACCAGATTGGCCTGGAACCCGCCCTGCCTTACCTCAAAGAACGGGCCATCGCACGCGGTGGTTCCTGGAGTTATGCCTATCAGGAAGCTCTCGCCGACCTGGGCCTCCGCCAGGAATTGCGAGACTGGCAGATCCGGCGCGCTTTGGACCCGAAAACCGACAGACAGGAACGCCGGGGTGCCGCCTTCGCCTTGTTGCAGCAGGGCGAAAAGGCTCTTGCCGAGAAGGTCTACCTCGACCTCGCCCGCAACGCCGGGCCTGAATCGCCCGACGTGCAACAGCTGTTGTTTCTCTGGGGCCCTCGACCCGAGGGCGAACGCCTGGCCTGGCTGCAAAAGCGGGTCCGTTCTGCGAAGCACCTGAAGGATCGGACCGGCTGGTTGAGAGCCATGCTGGGCAATGGTGGCCCGATTGCCGTGATCAGAGAAATCGAACGTCTGAAGTCCCCCCGCCCCCCGGCGATCAACCGCATCCTGTTGGAAGCGCATCTGGCCCGAGGGGATCGTGAAGCCTTCCAAAAGCTGCTGACGGCAACGGCAAAGGCGGAGGCCAGCTCCGCCGATCAACTGGCTTTCAGCCGTGCAGCCTATTCGGAAAGCATGTTCGAACTGGCCTATACGCTGCTGAAACGCTTGGATCGAGAAGACGAACTTGAGCCGGAAGACCTGCGTCGCCTCGGGCTCGCAGCAGCCTTTTCCGGGCGGGATGCGGAGGCGAAAAGGCATCTGGGCCGGTTCCTGGAACAGGCCGACGGAGACGCCGACATCTTCGAAATCATGGCAGGCCTGACTGAAAGATCGGGAAAAACCAGTGAAAGCCGGCGTTATGCCCGGAAAGCCGCGAAGGAAATTGAACGGCAAAGCCCACTGAACGAGGCCGCGCTCAAACGTCTCGCCGGGCTTTGGACACTGGCCTCGGACGCGGAACGGGCCAAACCACTCTACAGCCGGATTCTGGCCAACGATCCGTTCGATCTCTCTACACGGATCGCCTTCGCCAACCTGTTGATCGAAAAGGACCAGCTCAGCCTAGCCGAGCGGGTTTTGAGCCCGGCCTTGCGCTGATTTTTTTGACCCTACGCGATGGCCGACCGGCCTCTCCTTTAGCCGAAATTAACCCTGTTCAGGCCATCCTGTCCGTTGGAGCACTCCAACTGGCGAATTCCGCGTGGCAAAACAAGAGATCAGGCAGAGGACCGGCAAACCGCAAGCCGCCCTATTGGGGCTGTTTGCGATCCTCTGCGCCTGGATGATCGGGAGTTCGACCGCTTCTGCCGAGGTCAAGATATCGGTCCAGGGAACCGCGGATCGGGTCGAATTCCAGATGGATTGGCCGTCCCCCGTGGAAGCCGCCTGGCGCAAGGACGACGGTGACATCGTCATCACCTTCTCGAAACCCTTTGAGCCACAGCGCCTGGACGAGGTCGTCGCAACACAAGCGGACTGGGTTGCTTTCGCCATCCGTGGTTATGATTCGGTCCTTTTCGTGCTGCGCGACGGTGTGGAAGGTCGTGTGACGACAGAACCCAGCATCGTCCGCCTGGAACTGCAGAGAAGCCCCCTGCCCGAGGGCGGGAATCGCCAGAAGCCTGCAGATGTGGAGGAGGCCTCCATCCGTCTCGAACTTGCCCGCGCCCGTCTGCTCCAGGCGCAATCGAGGCTGTTGGAGGCGCGCCGGGGCATTCGAATGCTCTTGGACCGACACCCCGACCGGATCGATCTTCTGTTGCAGTTGGCCAGTATCGAAGGCGACCTGGGGCGTCCGGAGTTCTCGCTGCTCTATTACAACCGCATCCTCGAACTGGAACCGGACAACAAGGACATCCGGGAAGCCAAGACAAACCTCTCCGCCAGCCTGAGTGGTGCCGGAGAAGGCGGTGGGAGTGCGCCTGATGGTCCCGGTTCTGGTCGCGTCGAAGCGGAAACGACCATTCAGCAAATCCGGGAGTCGGACCGACAGGTGATCTCCATTGCCAGAGGCGAGGTTCAAGCGACACAAGCCGTCGAGCTCAAGGCACGGGTGGAACGTCGCGATGTGAAGTCCCGCTCTATCAGAGGGCCAGGTGGGCGGACGGCAGCCTTCACGGGCCGCAAGATTCGCGGGCAGGTCGAGGCGGTGATGGCCCAAAGCGGCATCTGGCAGGCCTCTGCCAAACTCTATGGGGCGGAAAAGACGGTCGGTGCCGGGGCCGAGGTCCGGCTAGACTTGGCGGAATTGATCGGATCCCAGAGCGCGATCACGAGTGGTGCCAGGTTCAACGAGCCCTACTGGGGGCTGATCGAAGGCGTCGTGCACAATGCCACCCGCCACCGGGCCTTTACCACCTTCACCTGGCAGGAAGGCCCCTTCACCGGCAGTATTGGCCTAAACCTCAATCAGTATGGTATCGATGGTACGGTCAATGCCGCCCAGGCGGTGGGTGTTCCGATCACCCTGACCTACAGCCCGACGGGCGAGGGGAAGCTCTGGAGTGGCCTCGCACTGTCCTACCTGCTGGACCCGGAATACCTGACACGCCAGAAGGTCAAGTTCGACACCGGCAGCGATCCCTATCGACCGCTCGGTCTGGTCACGCGTGAGATCCACAGCTTCCAGGCAGCCTACGACCGCAAGCTATTGGAACGGCTCACCCTGGCCGGCTTCATCGGGTACAGCTGGGACCGGTTCAATTCAGACGGCTTCTTCGGCGGCTTGAGCCTGGCCTATGAGCCCTTCAGTGGGGTTGAGTTGGGACTCCGCTTCGTCCAAAACATTACTTCAAGCCAAGGAGGCGATGACGTTGTTCAACAGTTTGGCGGCCATGTGGCGTTTGAGTTTTAGGCGAAGCCCCGAGGGTTCGGGCTTCTTCTCGGCAAAGACAAGTCCCGGGCAGTTCCTGATTCCGGCTTTCCTGACTTTTCTGGTCAGCGCCTGCGCACAGGTGGCCCCACCGGTCGAGCGCGACTTTGTCGCCGACATGACCGACTTTTCGGCGGTGGAAAGCGTCGCCATTCTGCCGCTCGACAACTGGACCAATCGCCCGAACGCCGGTGAAATTACGGCCCAACTGCTGGCGAGCGAATTCTACAGCCAGGGCCTGTTTCAGTTGGCCCCGGAAAGCAGCGTGGCTGCGGCCCTCGGGCAGATGTCGGATGGCACCGCTGGCGGTGGCAGCCCCTTCCCCGATCCGAAAGCACTCGCCGACAAGCTGGATGTGGATGCCGTCCTGACAGGCAGTGTCTCCGAATATGGCTACAAGCACACCCTGAAGGAGGAACCTGCCGTCGGCTTTAATGTGCGGCTGATCCGCCGTTCCGATGGTCGGGTGATCTGGTCCAGCAGCCAATCGGAGGTGGGCGACGGCAAACGGGCCGAAAGCGTCAATCAGCTCGCCCAGCGGGTCATCCAGCGGATGGTTGCTCCCCTCGCCGCGCAGTTCCGCGCGCCTTAAGTCCGAAAGCGCCGCCCCGCCATGGCAAAACGCGCAAACCTACTGAAAGACAGGCGCGGCGGCTCGCGGCGGAACGAGGACCGCAGGCGCCCCGGCGGACGGCGAAGCGAGGATGAAGGCCATAACCTGACCAATGCGCTGTCGGCGATCACCGTCAAGCGCGACAACAAGCCCAGACTGGTCGCATTGGTGGAACTGACGCTGTTCATTTCCCTGGCGCTGCTGGGCGATTTTTTGTTTGGTGCCGGAGAGCGCTTCATCGACTTCCAGCCTCATCCCTTCTGGCTGATCGTGCTGTTGCTCAGCATTCAGTACGGCACGACGGAAGGGCTGTTCGCGGCCTTCGTTGCGTCGATAGCCTTGCTCGCCGGAAACCTGCCGGAACAACGGGTCGATCAAGACCTCTACACCTATCTCTTCGATATCGGCCTGACCCCCATTCTATGGGTAGTCGCAGCCGTTCTGTTCGGCGAACTGCGCGTCCGCCAGATCATGGAACGCGATCAGTTGAGGGCCGACCTGAGCGCCGCGATTGAGCGCGAAACCGTCCTGGACCGTCGTTACCGGGAACTGCGCGCCGTCAAATCGCGCCTGGAAGAACGGGTCGCGGGCCAGTTGAAGACCGTGCTGTCCACCTACCAAGCGGCCAAGGCCCTGGAAGCACGCGGTGTCGGGCGGGTTTTGCTCGGCATGTCGAACCTGATCGAGGCCATCCTGGGGCCGCAGAAGCATTCCGTCTTCCTGCTGAAGGGAAAACATCTCCAGGCTGTCTCGGGCCGGGGCTGGACCCCCGAAGACGCCTTCCGCCGGGACTTTGACGAGCGGGACGAATTGTTTCGGATCGTGATCGGCAGGCAGGAAGTCGTCACGGTCGCCGACCCCCAGGGCGAAGAAATCATGGACGGCCAGGGGATCATCGCCGGGCCCCTGGTCGACAAGGAAACCGGCGAGGTTATGGGCATGCTGAAGATCGAGGAACTGAGCTTCCTCGACTTCAACATGACAACGGTCGAAAACTTTCGCATCCTCTGCGACTGGCTGGCGGCGGCCCATGCCAACGCCCGTGCCTATGAACGCGCGGAACAGCAGATCGCGTTCAACCCCGAAATCAATATGATGACCTCCAACATCTATGAGCGCCTGACCACCATTCTGCGTTCCATCGCCCAACGGGTCGGATTTGATATCTCCGTCATCCTGGTGCGGCTGGACGGTGCCGATGGCCTCTCTGGCAGCGAGAAACGCGAGGTAACTCGCCTTCTGGGGGAGTCCGTCCAGACGGTTCTGCGCCACACGGACGTGGTCTTCAACCGCAAGCAACGGGAATACGATCACACCCTTGTGCTGCCGAACACCCCGAGGGCCGGCTCGGAAATCGTTGCCCGGAAGCTGTCTTCGGAATTTGCCAAACGCATGTCGTCGAGGGGCCTGACGGTCGACATCAAATTCGCCTTCGAACAGCTCTACCGACACGATGGCTCCACCAACCAGCAAAGAAACCCGGCACCGGGGCAACAAAAACAGGGAACACAGACTCAGCCCCCCCAGGCGCAAGGTAAACAGGTGCAAGGCAAGCAGGTCCATGGCAGATCATAAAAACAGCGCTGCCGGGACAGAGGCCGAAGGGGAGCCGGAAGAGGCCGGTCCCGTTGCTCCGGATGGGGTGGGGCTGCGTAATCCATTCGCAGTCATTGCCGTCTCGCTGGTCCTGACAGTCCTGTCCTGGGCGATGTTCTTGCTTGCCTTGACCGGCGAACTGGAGGTCTGGACATACGTCTCCGCGCAGATCGCCATGAGCGGCCTCATGGCGCTTTGGGTCGGGGTCAATTATCCCCGGCTTGGCTGGAGCCGGAGCGGCTCCCTGCTGGCCATCGGCTTGATGTTTCTGGGGCCTTTCGGGGCGCTGGGGCATCTCTATGCCTGCAGCCTGTTTGTGATCTTCAGCCGCAATGCCCGACCCTTCGAGGACTGGTATCTGTCGCTGTTCCCTGAAGACGAAAAAGATTCCGCCCAAGAGCTCTATGACGAGATCGTCTCGGGTCGCGAGGGTCTGGACAGCCGCGCGGGCGTGGTCTCCTTCAATGACATCATGAGCTTCGGGACCTTCGAACAAAAACTCGCCGTTCTGGCGCTGATCAGCAAACACTTCCGGCCCGATTTTGCGCCCGTCCTGATCAGAGCCCTGGACGATGAAAATGCCGCCATCCGTGTTCGTGCGGCCACCGCGAAGGCCGAGATCGAGAACGCCGATCTGGTCCGATCCATCGAACTGCAGGGCCGCCTGCAGACCGAACCGGACAGCGCGGACGCCCATTTCGAGATGGCGTCCTTTCTGGACAATCAGGCCTATTCGGGGCTGCTGGACGAAGAACAATCGGATGACAACCGCCGTCAGGCCCTGGATCATTTCGAACTGGCCTTCGACCTCGATCGCAGCAAGACAGGTGCGCTGCTGCCGATCATCCGGGGCCATATCCGCGCCGGCCGCACGAAGAAAGCCGCCGATTGGATCAAGAGGGCGCGCAAAGCAGGTCTGGAGGATGCCAGGCTCGATGACTGGGAACTGGAATGTCTTTTCCGATTGGGCCGGTTCTCGGATCTGCGCCGGGCCGCCAAGCGCCACTACAGCCTTGATCCCGACAACCAGAAGCCCTCGCGAATGTTGGGCGATGTGGTTCGGCTCTGGGCCGCTCAGGCGCCCTTGGCAATGGACGGGGAGAGGCCTTGATGTTGGGTCGCCCTCCGCAACAAGAAGGCCAGGAAGCCGACGTCTGCCTGATCCTGGAAGGCACCTATCCCTACATCCCGGGCGGTGTCTCCACCTGGGTGCACGATCTGATCGCCACACAGACCGACCTCAGTTTTCACCTGATCAGCATCATGCCGGACAACAGCCGACGCGAGCAGCGCTATGAGCTACCGCCGAACGTCCTGAGCCTCGAGCACGTCTATATCCACAACCTGCCGAAGGGGCAGCGTCGCTTGCTCGGCATCGACCGCATTGTCAGGCAGCTGGAGGAAGACTTCATCCTGCTGCAGTCCGGCGAAGCCGACCTGGCCTCCCTCCACCGCATCCAAAGCATCCTCAATCCACTTCGGGACAAGATCGGCAGCCGGTTGTTGCTGAACTCGGAGGCGACCTGGCGCAGCATCTGCCGATCCTACCAAACGCTTTTCGACGGCTATTCCTTTATCGACTACTTCTGGACCTGGCGGGGCCTGATCGGTGGCCTGCTTGCGGCGCTCCTGACCCCTTTGCCAACCGCCCGGGTCTATCATTCCATCTCGACGGGCTACGCCGGGCTTCTGGCTGCACGGGCCCGGGTCGAAACCGGACGCCCTGCCCTTTTGACGGAACATGGCATCTACACCAATGAACGCCGCATCGAGATCACGTCGGCCTCCTGGCTGTCGGAAGGCGTGGACAGCGGTCTGCTGGTCGACAAACCGCGCGAGGATATCCGCGACATGTGGCTGACGGTCTTCGTCAACTATGCCCGCATCTGCTACGAGGGCTGTGACCTGATCACCACGCTCTATTCCGGCAACCAGGACCTGCAACGGCTCGACGGAGCCGAGGATCACAAGCTGAAGGTCATCCCGAACGGCATCGATTTCGAGCGGTTTTCCGCAATTCGCCGCGATCAATCCGAGCGCCGCCCTGCCTGTGCCCTGATCGGACGGGTCGTGCCGATCAAGGACGTCAAAACCTTCATCCGGGCTTGCGGGATCCTGGCGCAAGCCCTGCCCGACTTCGATGCCTTCATCATGGGCCCCACCGATGAGGACCCGGACTACTTTGAAGAATGCGAGCAAATGGTCGCTCACGCCGGGCTCGGCTCCATCGTCACCTTTACCGGGCGAGTGCGCATCGATGAATACCTTGGACGGCTGGACGCCATTGTCCTGACCTCGATCAGCGAAGCCCAGCCCCTGGTCATTCTGGAAGCCGGGGCTGCAGGTGTCCCAACGGTCGCGACAAATGTCGGGGCCTGCCGGGAAATGCTGGAAGGCATGCCGGACGAAACCCCGAAACTGGGCGAAGGCGGCATCGTGACAGGGCTGTCCAACCCGGCGGAGACCGCCCAGGCCATCGGTGCCCTGCTGACCGACCCGGCCCGCCGGGAAGCCTGTTCGAAAGCGATCCAGGAACGGGTTCGGCGCTACTACAACAAGGTCGAAATCGACCGGCGCTATTTTGCGATCTACGACCACTATCGTCGGCAACCCACCGCAAGGGATATCTCCGTCCCCCCGCCGGAGGCGGTGGCCTGATGGCAGGGATCGGCTTTGTCCTTAGACGGCTGACGCAACGCGACGACTTGATCGGGATCGCGCAGGGATATGCCTATTCTGCAATGATCTCCGCCGGGCCCTGGGTTATTACGATCCTGGCCTTGTCGTCGATCAACCTGTTCGCCGGGGCCTTCGCCAGCATCGAAGACATCGCGACTTTCCGCATCATCGTGATCTACAATTTTGCCTTCTCGCTGGTTTTTTCAGGGCCGATCATCCTGGTGGTGACCCGGTATCTGGCGGATCGGATCTATCTGCGGGAAATCCAAGGTGCCGTTGGCGCGCTCTTCGGCTCGATGCTGCTGTTGTTTGTCGTCTGCACGCCGGTTGTCGTTGGGTTTTACCTTTGGATGACCGATCTGCCGGTGCTCATCGCCATCATGGGCATCTGGGGATTTTTCCTGACCACCGGGGTCTGGCTGGTCAATGTCTATGTCTCTGCGCTCAAGGACTATACCGCGATTACGCGGGCCTTCGCCTTTGGTCTGGCCGTCTCCGCCGCCGCGACCATCTGGGGCAGTCAGGCCTTTGGCCTGATCGGCATGCTGGTGGGCTTCAACCTGGGCCTGGCCCTGATCTTTTTCGGGCTGCTGGCGCGGGTCTTCGCGGAATTCCCCTACCTGGTCAGCAAACCCTTCGCCTTCCTGAGCTACTTCCGGAAATACTGGGAACTGGCCGCCATCGGGCTGTTGATGAATGTCGCCCTTTGGATCGACAAATGGATCATGTGGTGGGCCCCTGAACGCGAGGTCTTGGCGGGCTTCGTGTTTTATTCCGACTACGACAGCGCGATGTTTCTGGCCTATCTGACCACGATCCCGTCCCTCGCGCTTTTCATGATCGCCGTCGAAACGCGATTCTTTATTTCCTACCAGCGCTTTTATGCCGATATCCAGGACCACTGCAGCCTCAAGCGCATGCAGGAAAATCAGCAGGCCATCATCGACGATATCCTCAGGAGCTCACGGGTCCTCATCACCCTGCAAGGTGCCATTGCAGCCGTGACGATCCTGGCGGCACCCCGGATTTTTGATCTATTCGGGATCAGCTATTCCCAGCTGGGCATCTTTCGCTTTGGAGTCCTCGGGGCCTTTTTCCATACCCTGATCATGTATCAGCTGATCTTGCTGTCCTATTTCGACAGACGGCGGTACCTCACGATCATTCATACGGTTCTGCTGGTCACGAACGGCACCTTCACGATGATCGGACTGCACCTCGGTTTTCCGTTCTATGGCTACGGCTTCTTTATTTCGACCGTCGTCACCGTCGTGATCGGCTTCTGGCTGACCTGGTCTGTGCTCAGCCGCCTGCCGTTCATAGCCTTCTTGAAAAGCAATGATTCACTCAACGATTGACGTTTGGATCAGACCAAACGGCAAAGGGGCCCCTTCGGCCACAGCCCGACCGATAGAGACCCCCGCCGCTTCCCCCGCTTAAGAGGTAATCACGACCTTGATCAGACGTGTTCCCAAAGTTCCTGCTTCTGCGCCTCGACCTCTTCGGCGGCATGCAGCTCGGCGGATACGAAGTCCCGGATGGAAACGACACCAAAACCTTCACCTTCAAGCCCGGTGACGGCGATGTGCCGGATGCCGTGTTCGTGCATCAGGGCCAGCGCGTTCAAACCGGTCTTGCGCCCGTCCAGGCCATAGGGCTTCGGAGTCATCACTTCGGCGGTGAGCGTGGTATCGGGATCTCGGGATTCCGCCACGATTCGTTGCACGAAATCGCGTTCCGACAAGATACCTTTCAATTGACCCTGCTCAATCACCAGAACCGTGCCCACGTGGGCATCGGCCATACGGCGAGCGGCTTCCCGGACCGTGGTCCCAGGGGTGACGCTGACAAGGTGCTGATTTTTGCAGATATCGCTCAGGCGACGCATGGGCATGGCTGGTTCTCCCTGTTTTACCGGCCACCGAACGTCTTCGTCCGGTCATTTTGAAAGCCGGCGCTTTGTTGTTTCTTCGGCTTTTGCCGAAAGTCTTTTTTCGCCCCGGCCCAAATTGAAGAGGGTTCTTGGAGGCTCTGAAAAAAGCCTAGCACGATTGGCCCTACTCAGGTGAAGGCTTTTTTGTAACGATTCTACGTTTTGAGGGATTTTGTACCAAAACCTTCTTTCCTTCGGTTTCCACCGTCCGTTTACGCTTTGTTAAGGGCGGCGGGTCTTTACTGGATCACAGAAAGATCAGCCCCTCCGCCGCCTGCGGAACTGGGGCTGATTCTACTGGGCAATTTTTGCCTAGTGAATTGTTTTGAAAGTATTTTTTAACGATACCTTGTGACCGGTATCACGGTCCGATATCCGAACCGGGTCTAGCCTCCAAGCATGGATAGAGCGCCAGCCTATCAGCTTCGAGCAGGGACAGACCCGATGAGCAACAAACTGAACCAGACCAGTGACGCGCTGAACCGCAAGGCGGATGTGGCTGCCCAACAGGCTGCCCAGCAAGCTGCCGTGATCGCCGTCACGGGCGAGACGATTGAGCTGCCGGATTGGGTCAGCTTCGCCAATGCCGATTTCCGCCGTTCCGGTTTTGACCTGGTGGTTACGGCGGGCGACGGACGCCAGGTGGTCATCCGCGATTACTTCAGCGGCCAAGCCGCATCGGTGGAATTCGCCAGCGGTGCCAGCTTGTCTTCAAATCTGATCCAGCAGTTGGCCGGGCCGATGGCACCGGGCCAGGTCGCCTCCCTCGGGTCCTCCCTTGGGCAGGGCCTGGGCGCTCAGCCGATCGGCTTTGTCGATAATGCGGAAGGCCAGGTCTTCGCTGTTCGCGCCGACGGCATCCGCGAGGCCTTGGGCGAGGGATCCGCGCTCTTCCAGGGCGATACCCTGGAAACCGGAGATGCCTCGGCAATCGGCATCGTTCTCGCCGACGAGACCACCTTTGCCATGGGCGAAGGTGGCCAGATGGTCCTCGACGAGATGATCTACGATCCTGAAGTCCAAGAAGGGGCCTTGAACCTTTCGGTGGTCAAGGGCGTCTTCACCATCGTCTCCGGCTTCATCGCGAAGACCTCCCCCGATGCCATGATGGTCACGACCCCCTTCGCCAGCCTGGCGATCCGGGGCACCCAGTTGGGCCTGAACCTGGATGAAGGCGACGGCCTGGACGTGGTCATCTTCGAAGAATCCAACGGTCAGATCGGCGAAGTCGTGATCATGAACGACGGCGGCATTCAGACCCTGAACAAGCCCTATCAGGTCGCGACCGTGACGTCTTATGATACGGCACCGATCAAAGCCATTCAGATGGATAAGGACGACGTGGTCGGCATGTTCGAAGGAGCCCTGAAGGCCCTTCCGACCCATGTGAACCACGGCAACGATTTCGGACTCGGTGAAGGCAAGGGCAAAAAGGCCCAACCCGCAGAGCCCGAAGCCCAACCGCAGACCGGGGCGGAAGAAAATGCCGAAGCTGAAGAAGAAGGCGAAGGCGAAGGCAGCCCGGAAGCAGAAGGCCAATCCGAAGACCAGGGCGAGGATTTCGGTAACCTGCGCACCCCCAGTCAGCGCCTGACCGAAACCGAGGTGACCGAACTGAGCCCGGAAGAAGCTCAAACCCTGGCGGCCGAGGACGCCAGCCGCCTGCGGGAAGCCCTGCTGAGCCGGGATGACGACGTCATTGAAGGCGAAAGCGGTGAAGAGCGCCTGACCGGCAGTGCCGGCAACGACACGCTGGTCGGCGAACGCAATGAGAGCCTGATCCGCGAAACCTCCGACTATTCCAGCTTTTATCGCTACTCCAACCCCTTCAGCGACGACACGGCGGATGTCCGCCTGGATGGCGAAGAAGGCGACGACCGCCTGATCGGCGGTGACGGCAACAACCAGCTTTTTGGCGGATCGGGCGACGATATCCTGATCGGCGGACGGTCCTTGAGCGGTGCCAACATGACCAGCAGCTGGGGCGACACCACGGAGCGCGCAGAGGACCGGAACGCCTGGCAGCTGCTCGATGGCGGCGAGGGCAATGATCGTCTCTACGGCGGTGCGGGCGACAATCGGCTGAACGGCGGCGAAGGCGACGACCTGCTTGTGGGTGGCACCATCCAGAACAGCACGCTTCGCAGCAACGTCAACCAGGCCGGAATCGTGACCTACGAATCCAACTACACCTGGGCCAGTCAGGAACTGAACGGCGGCGAAGGCAACGACACCCTGATCGGTGGGGCCGGCACCAACTCTTTGATGGGCGGTGCCGGGAACGACATCATGCTGGGCGCATCGGAAGCAGCCATCAACAGCAACATCCAGCGTGTCGGCGACGGGGAAGGTGCCGGGAACCTGGATATGCTCTATCAGAATGCCCAAGCCGACACCTACATGGACGGCGGCGATGGCGATGACTTCATGGTTGGCGGCTTTGGTGGAAACAACATGCACGGCGGTGCCGGTGACGACATCATGCAGGCCAGTACCCGCGCCAACGTTAACACCTCGATCTCGTCCTACGAGACCGGCGGCCACTTGAGTTCTTACCAGCAACTCGACGGTGGCCTCGGCAACGACACCATCATGGGCGGTGCCGGGGACCATTGGCTGAGCGGCGGGGCTGGCGACGATGTCATCTTCGGCGCAACCGAATACCTCAGCTATGAGCGCAGCATGTCTCATGGAGAAACGGCAGGGGCCACTTTCTCCAAGGCGGTCATGGAAGGCGGGATTGGCGACGATACGATCATCGGCGGGGTCGGCTACAACGACATCAAGGGTGGTGCTGGCCATGATCTACTGGTCGCTGGTGGCGAAAATCAGAGCGACTTCTGGGGCGGCGAATACAACTGGACGGAGATCCGCGACTACACCCGAAACATGGGCTTCGACAATCGCCTGGCCGGTGAAGAAGGCGACGACGTGCTGTTGTCGTCCGCCCTGAACAACCTGCTGTCCGGTGGCAATGGTTCCGACGAATACCGCTACGATGCCAAGGCTCTCGCCGGAGGCCAGGACATCATTGACCTGTTGGATGTCGATGATTCCATCGTCTTCGAAGATCTGAACCTGGACGACCTCTCGGTGGAGGAAACCCGCGACGGCGGCTTGGTCATCCAGGCCGGCCAGAAGGAAATCCACGTGGAACAGACCGGCAGTCATCGGGGCTACTCGGTGAGCGAGAACGACTCCGGCCAAATCGAGATTTCACTTTCTGCCATTGCTTAGAGCTGTTTTCGGGCCGCGGGTTCATATGTGTGCAGGTCCGTAGACTCTCTATGTCAAAAGAGTTACAGTCGTAGGCTATGGGGGGAAAGATTTCAGAGCGTTGGAAACGTTTGCAGGGTTGACGGCATCCCGTCTCCCGATCGCAACGACGCGCCCTGAAAGAACTTGCTGATTTCTCCCCGCACCTGGCCCTGGCCGGGCCGCGATATCGGGGGGTATCGACATGTTGGGAAGACTCAGCCTTTTTCAAAAAATCACGGCGATCGTCGCCACACTGGTTGTCACGCTCGGCATGACAACTGCCGTTGTCCTGACCTTTGAGTACAAGGGCCTGATGGCCGAGCGGGTCGGGATGGTTCGCGCCATCACCGAAACGGCCGTCAATTCCGCCCTCAAGCTGGAGGAAAAGGTCTCGGCAGGCGACATCACCCGGGAAGACGCCAAAGCCCACTGGAAGACGACGATGGAGGGCATGACCTATGGCAACAACGACTACGTCTTCGTCTACGAATTCGATGGGACGAATGTGGTCTTCCCGGTCAGGCCTGATCTTGTCGGCAAGAACCTCTGGGACATCAAGGACACCAACGATGTCTATGTGATCCGCGAACTGGTCGAGGCCGCCCGCGCGAACGCCGGAGGCGGCAGGCTGGACTATCTCTGGCCGCGGACCAAGGGTGCCGATCCCATACCGAAAGTCAGCTGGGGTATGGAGATCAAGCCCTGGGGCTGGATGGTCGGCACAGGAGTCTACACCGATGATGTGGTTGACGTTTTCATGGCCTCGCTTTGGTGGACCTTGGCAATAGCCGTCGTCATGACCGGCCTGGCACTTTGTCTTGTTTATGTCATCGGCAAGGACATGGAAGGGTCTTTGGGCGGTGTCGCGCGGGATATGGAAAGCATTGCCGGGGGCGACCTGACCACCGAGGTTCGCAATCAGGACCGCGAAGACGAGGCCGGCTCCATGGCGCGGGCGCTCGAGAGTTTTCGCCAGACCAAGATCGAGGCAGACCGTCTGGGCGCACAGCAGGAAGCGGAACAACACAAGCGCGCCGAACGCGCCAAGCGGATCGAAGAACTGGCTGCGGCCTACGACGAGAGGGCCCGCTCGTCGCTTGGGACAGTCGCTTCCTCGACAGAAAAAATCGCCGACGCCGCCCAGGCGACGGGCAGCCGGATCAATGCCGGGGCGGTTCGATCCTTGGAAGTGGCCGAGGCCGCGGTCCGGTCTTCCACCAACATCCAAACGGTGGCCGCCGCAGCCGAGCAGCTTTCTGCCTCGATCAACGAAATCACGCAGCAGGTCGCGCTCTCCACATCAACGGCGCAACAGGCCAAGTCCACTGCGGAAAGTGCGCGCGGTCGGGTCGATGG
Source organism: Magnetovibrionaceae bacterium (assembly GCA_049603795.1). GTDB lineage: Bacteria > Pseudomonadota > Alphaproteobacteria > Rhodospirillales > JBMYSY01 > JBMYSY01. Next base: position 21,584 of record JBMYSY010000016.1, on the reverse strand, counting down.
CCTTGTCGAGATGGCTTCGCGGATTGGCACGGTGATTGAGCTGATCAACGATATCGCCGAGCAGACCAACCTGCTGGCTCTGAACGCCACGATCGAGGCTGCGCGGGCGGGCGAAGCGGGCAAGGGATTTGCCGTGGTCGCTTCTGAAGTGAAAAACCTCGCCAATCAGACGGGTCGGGCGACGGAAGAGATATCCAAGCAGATCAGCGACATCCAGCAATCGACGGAAGGCACCGTGGATGCCATACGCGATATCACCGAGGCCGTCGGCTCGCTGGACGAGATCGCTACGGCGATCTCGGCGGCTGTCGAGGAACAGAACGCGGTCACCAACGAAATCGCCGGGAACGCCACCAGCGTCAGCGATGATGCCCAACTTGTCGCCGACCGTGTCGGCAACGTCACTCAGTCTTCGGCGCAATCCTACAGTTCGTCGATCCGCATTCTCTGGGCGGCAGACGATCAACGTTCGGTCATGGATGGCTTCAAGGGCGACCTGACAGACTTCCTTTCAGCGCTGAAAAAGGCCTGATCAGATGAGGATGAAAACATGCAATTGAACATTCAGAAATCAGGATCGGCATGGACCCTCGGGCTGACGGGGGATTTCAGCTTTAACGACAATGACCAGATCCGCACGGCAGTGGAAAGCATCACGGCAGACCACCCGAATGACGTCACGGTTGAGCTGAGCGGATTATCAAATATGGACTCCGCCGGTCTCGGTATGCTCTTGTTATTGAAGGATGCCGTAGATGAGGTGGGCGGCAAGATTAGACTCAAAGGTCCGTCAGGCCAGGTCGCCCGCCTACTGGATGTATCGCGCTACGGGGAGTTGATGGACATCAACTGATCGCACGGTGATTGATCGATAGACGGGGCCGACAAGCGGGAGCTTTTGAACGAGATGGCGGATGAGGGCGAGGCTGTAGCCTGTGTGGAGCCGTCAAAGGATCAGAAGCGGATCGATACCGCTTCTGCGGACGCCACCGTGTTATTTGATAGCAAGAGCGTCAACTCGGTGACCGATTGCCTCGCCGAAGCGGCCCGGGCCTTTATCGAAGTCCCGGAACCGGTAGACCTCTCCCCCATCCTCAAGCAGGCCCTGGCAGACGGCGGCATCTGCTATTCACTGACAACCGCGACCGCACATCCGCTGCCGCTCGCCCAGATCGTGACCGATGCCATAGCGCGCATCTGGCCCGGGGTTGCTCTTCCCGTAGATGACCTGGCGACCGTCCTGAACGAGGCCTTTGCCAATGCACTGCTACACGGCAACCTCGGCGTCGCTGCGGCGGATGCGCGGGATCCCAAAGCGCTCAAGGCCTTCTATGACGCGGTGACGGAACGATTGCGCGACCCGTCTTTTGCCAATCGCCGTCTCGGCATTGCCATCACGCTCCGGGATGCGACGTTAACGATTGACGTCGAGGACGACGGGAAGGGTTTCGACATCGAAGCCGCCCGGAAGAAACGCGATGCCGGACCGGATGCCTTCTGCGGGCGCGGCCTGGCTATCATGGAAAGCTTCGCCGAAAACATTATCGTGCACCCACCCGGCAACAGGATTTCCATCACCTTCCGGCTGCCACCGGCCAGCAGCAGCTGACCAGAGGAGGATCAGCCGTGAAGCGGACCGGACCTTCCTGGACGCTGGTTGCCGATGATCCTGAATCCACAAGGCCCCGGCGCATCGCAAACCTGCTCCGCCAAGTGGACCCGTTTAGCAAACTTCCCTGCCTGCCTTCTCGGGCCCCGACGGACACGGTCGAGAGCGATGGCTTGATCTGTTTTGTTGCGGCGGCACCGGTGGAGGGCACCGTTTCTCCCGGCAGTCGTGCACTCACTTGGCTCTCCCATCCGGCCCCTGTCATCGTCCTGGCCGATCGGGCGGCCAACAGCAAGCAGCGGTGCAGTTATCTGGCCTCCGGCGCTGCGGATGTCTGGTCTTTTGATTTGAGCGACGAGGAATTGCTGGCCCGCCTTTCGCGCTTCACCGAGAGGGAAACCGAGCGACGCGTCCTGGCCAGCGAGCGGAACCGGTTGGACCGGGAACTGGAATTGACGCGGCGGATGCAGAACGCGCTCTTCCCGTCACGTAAAGAAGAACAGATGCTCGGCGAAGCGATGGGGTTGACCATCCGTTCGGAGGTCCGGGCCTCCAGCGAACTCGGCGGCGACATCTGGGGCATGCGGGCGCTGGGGCGAAACCGGCTGGCCCTGTTCATTGCCGACTTCGCCGGCCACGGCATGGGGGCTGCGGTCAACACCTTCCGGCTGCAGGCTATCATGGCAAGCCTGGGCTCGGAACCCGACCGCCCGGTCGCCGTCATCGACGAGGTCAACCGGACCCTGGTCGAACTGCTTCCGAGGGAGCACTACGCAACCTTTTTCTATGGCGTCCTGGATGTGCCGAACCGGCATCTGCACTACGCGGCTGCGGGCTGCCCTCCGCCTTTTCTGGTCAGAGGCACGGGGATGGAACCAAGAGCCCTTGAAACAGCGGGACTGCCCGTCGGGATCTCCGCCAAGGCCCGGTACGACCATCGCCAGGCCGACCTCGGGAAAGCGCGGGCCCTGTTCCTTTATTCCGATATCTGGATCGAAGGTTTCGCCAACGGGCCGGAGCACTTGGCGAAAAAGCTGATGAAAATCCGCCGCGCCGACGCTTTTGTCCAGCTGATGCGGGACTTCGATGAAGAGCAGCCCGCCACCTTGACCGATGATCTGACGGCGGTCTGGATAGATCTCTGAGCGACCCTATTCGGTGACGAAATTACAGGTCCAGAATTTCGGCTCCGTGCGATCTCCCATATACCCGTCGATGGAGCGGAAATCTGCCGAGAATAGGCCTTCGAACCGGTAGGACTTGTTGCCGCTTTGAACCCGGAAACGTAGTTCGGAACGATCCGAAAAACGCAAGGCGGACGCCGGCCAGCTCTTGTCGCCCACCTGTAGGTTGCCGATTTTCCGATCTTCGCTGAGCGAGAGCGAGAGCTTCATCGCCGGTGTAGGACGCCCGAAGGCATCTTCACAGTCGCCGTACCAACGCCCCGCAATGGCGCATTTTCGGGCCTTTGTCCGCTCGATCACGTCATCGATGCGCTCCAGGTTTTCGCCAAAGGCCGTCTCTGAACGCTTCATGCGGCTCCGCACTTCCCGGGTCAGCCGCTCCAGTTCCAACAAGGATGGCAGCAGCGCCACTTCGACAGCAGACCAATCGCCGACGAAGACGTAACGGGCGAACTGGTTGCCGTCCAAGCGCGCCCGATTGTCGATCAGGTTGGTCACGATCTCTTTCATGCGCTCGATCTGGTCGGCTTGACGGTCGAGCCCGGCCAGGTACTGGCCCGCCCGGCTGACCCCCAGGTCAAGCGCGCGGGACTGGGCTCTGAGCCGCTTCAACGCGGCCACCTGAACACCACAGACCCGAGACTCCTCCAGATCATTGGCGAAGGATTTCTCGTCAAAATCGCTGACAACGGAAATTCCACCGAAGCTCTGGACCACCTGATCCATGCGCGCGGCGATGCGCGGCCAGGGGAAGACGAGGTTCTTGTTTGACGGCTGGCGTCCGGCCAACAGATCCTCGGCCATGCGCTCCGCACTTTCCAGCAACCGCGCCTCGGCGGCGATTTTCTCGGCAGACTGAGCCAGCCTGCGATCAAACAGGATCGTGGCATCGGCCATGCCGCCTTCGACACCCAGGTGACCATCCGCTTGGACAGGCAGCGAGAACAGCGTCGCCGCCCATACAACGGCGATGCCAAGGCCTGCAGTCAGAAGGCCGAATGGGCGGAAAAGGGCGGGTGACGGTCTGGTCATCGAGGCAAAGGTTCCCGCAGCCGGACGGGGCTGGCAACATTGAATCCCGACCTACTGTCGCCATTTTTGGTTAAGGAAGACTGAAGCGTACTTGCAGTGCCTCCCCTGGCGGACTATCCGGTAACGGTATCCATTCACTCCCCCCGCCCACTTGTGCGCCCCCTTGCGCGCCCACTCGGAGCCCCTTTCCATGACCCTCGCCGTTTTGATGTGGCTATGCCTGATCGTGATCTCGGGCCTTCTGGTCTCGATGATTTTCTTTGCAGCCGTCGTAGCCCCTAGCGTTTTCCACTTCCTGGACGAAGCCCCGGCGGGTCGATTTTTGAGGGGTTTCTTCCCGCGATACTACATCTTCGGGATTGGCATGAGTCTCGCCCCGGCGGTCCTGCTCTCGGTTCTGCAGCGCCCCTTCGAATCCTGGGCCATGATCCTGATTGCCGCCGGTTTTCTGTTTTCGCGTCAGTACCTGACGCCGCGCATCAACGAGGCCCGCGACAAGGCTCAAGCCGGCGACGAGACCTCCGCCCATCGTTTCAAGACGCTGCACAAGCTGAGCGTTGTGGTCAATCTGGTGCAGATGGTCGTGCTTGTGGGCATTCTGGTCCGCGTGGGACCTTTTGGGCTCTAAGAACCATTGCAGGCCCGGCGCAGGATGGCGATGGTGCCGCGGGGCAAGGGATTATCGAGGCTGCGTTCGGCTTCCCTGGTTCGGAAGAAGTCTTCGCGTTCCGCACTCGCAGGATGGGAAGACAGCCAGGTGCCCATGGAACCGCGCGTCGCTTCCCGGTTGGCCAAACCGGCCATGAAAGCCTGAAGACCGGTTAGCGGAATCCCCTGGGCCAGCAGCATCCGGGCGGCCTGTGCATCGGCTTCGCGTTCCGCTTCCCGGCTGTAGAGCCCGGCCAGGGATTGATCGAGCAAAACGCCCAGGACCGCCCCTCCCGTGACATCGCCGAAGATCAAACCGGTGAACACCGAAAGCGCCGAGCTTTCGATGTAGGCTTCCATGACATGGCGTTCGATCACGTGGCCCAGCTCGTGCGCCAGAATACCGGCGATCGCCTCAGCGTCATCGACCGCTTCCAGCAGGCCTTTTGTGACAACGATGAAGCCACCGGGCAAAGCCATGGCGTTGACCAGACCCCAGTCCAGGACCACCAACTCGGCCGCCGCAGCCGCGTCCGCATCGTCACCCTTAAGGGGAACCTGTATCCGGCGGAACAGATCATCCAGGGCCGACAAGCCCGCCTCGCCAGTGCATCGGCCCTTGGTAAAGGGTCCCCGTTCCAAAGCCGTCAAGACCTGGCTGCCCATCCGCCTTTCAAAGGATTGCGGCACCCAGGTCGCCAGTGTCCCGGCGAGCATCGGGATCACAACCGTCACCAGCAGCGCGATGGAGCCGACAGCCCCAAGCGAAAGCCAGAAATATCGCCGCAGCTCTTTTCGCTCGACGGCCCCTCTTTTACGAAGGTTCCCGCAATGGGCCTCCAGCCGTTTGAGCGCCGCGCGGTCTTGGATGATCAATCTCTCGTCGTCCGCATCCGCATCGATGACGCGCAGCGCGAAGGGGGGAGCCTCCTTGTCGCGGTAGACGAGGCGCACCTGGCCCAAGGGCCAGGACCGTTCCTGGTCGAGCGTTTCCCCCCGGATCGATAGGTGGCTTGGGCCCAAATCCACCTCGACCCTGTGATGGCGAGCCGTAAGGCCGTCGTGAAACCCGGCAGAAAGCCCCTCCGACACGATCAGAAAGCGCCGACGTCCAGGGCATCGGCCAGCCCTTCGCCCTGCACCGGTCCGCGTTCGCCGGACTGTGCCGCCTTGGACAGTTCATCCGCATTCTTGATGGTCATGGTTTTACAGACCGCACCCAGCATCACATTCAAGACGACCCCTCTGAAGAGCGGCCCCAGCAGGACCACGTATAGCACGAGCAAAACCAACGGTATGACGAATTGGATCGGAAGGCCTGCGGAAGACAGACCCACACCAACCCCCAGTACCACCATGGTCAGCACAAACAGGCCGAGGCACAGGACCAAAAACCATCCGCAGAGGACAAGCAGTGTCGTCAGCTTCAGGTTGCTATGGACCTGAAGCCGGTTCATGCGGATACCGCTCAAAAAGAAGCGGAACTTCAGGAAACCGTAGACATAGGCCGCGATGACACCGAGGCCGATCAGCCCGGCAAAGAGGTTCGATTCTTCAAGCATGAGGCTATCCACCTGGACCAGCACGTCACCGGAAAAGGAATCCATGCCCAGGAAGAGTTCAATCAGCGGACCGGCGATGGTTGCGTAGCCCCCGACGAAAAAGGCCCAGGCCACGAGCCAGGGCAACAGGATCTTCTTCGGATCCCCTTCGAACGAAAGCCCCTGGCTGCCGAAAGAGGTTCGCTCAATCCGGTAGCGCCAGGCCTTGGCGTCCGCCCAGGGCAGGTAAAGCCCAAGGGTCAAGGGGACCAGCAGGTATTGAAGGGCCGCGTAGTTCGCGAAAGAAGTCGCCTTGCCTTGAATCCGGAAACAAACACCCCGCCAGGATGTCCGCGACAACCGATACCGCCAGAGCCGGAAAGCCGCGAACAGAATGACCCAGCCAATCGGAACCCAGCTCAACAGGGCCAGCGGCGGAAACCCGACCGAATTCGCAAGCAGTGAAGCCAGAAAATTCAGCCCCAAGACCAGAGGCACCAAGGCACAAACGGCAATCAGAAATCCGACGAAAAGCTCTTTGCCCGTCCCGGTATATTCAAAACGAGATCCATCAATCTCGACACTGTCCCAAAGATACCGACGGACCCGTGTTTTTGCCCAGAATCGATAGATGCCAATTGTCAGCAAGGTCAGGATGCCGGTTTTGAACAGCAAGACAAACAAGTCTGGGAACCTGCCATGATAGGTCACTCCATCGCCCAGCGGCGGCTCCGCAGCCCCTTGGCGGGATGCACCCGCAATCTCTTCGGCCCCTTCACCCGGCCAGGCCGCTTCGGCTGTCGCGATGTTTGATGTCATTGCTCAATCCCTTTGATGTTGGCCAGCGTGGCGCAGACAGCCTGAACTCGACCATAGAACGATCCTAAGGAGAATTTGAGTACGGAAAAGTGTTTTTTGATGCCCCACGGGGAAGCCAGCCACCACAATGCTGCACCATCACCGCTTGACGTCCCTCCCTGCTATGAGGGATAAATAATCTTCTAAAAACCGCCTGTTACGGCGACTTTAAGAGCTGTTTTTAAGCGGATCAGAGGGAGCGGATCGTGGCAGAAGCCAGTGCCCCACCCGCCGCATCCAAGCCTGCAGAAGCCGGCGACGATGCCTTGCACGAAGCGCAGATGGAAATGCGGCAACTCCGCGAAACCGTCCAGGCGCTGCGAGAGGAACTGGAAGGCGCGCGCTTCCAGGCCAACGAGGATGTGCAACTCGCCCGCGCGCAATCCAACGACGAAATCGTTCAGTTGCGGCGCACGGCCCAGGCGCTCCGCGACGAATTGGAAAATTCGCGCTTTCAGGCCAACGAGGACGTCCAGCGCGCCCGTGCCCAGAACCATGATGAGATCGTCCAGTTGCGCAGCACGGCCCAGGCCCTGCGGGACGAGTTGGACCAGATCATGGCGCAGAAATCCCAGGAGGTTCAGGCCGCCGTTGCCGCCAATGCCGATGAGATCCGGCAGTTGAAAGCAACCGCCCAGGAACTGCGCGACAAGGTTGACGACGTCCGGTTCGAAAAGACGGAGGCCGTGCAGACGGCAACGGCTCAAGGCCAAGACGAAATCCGCCAATTGAAATCGACGACACAGGAACTGCGGGACCAGTTGGACACCATCCGGGGGCAATACGAAGAGCAGATTCAGAACCTGCACCGGGCCCATCGGGATGAGGTAACGGAATTACACGATACAATTCAGGCGCTTCGCGATAGACTGGAAGCGAGAGAGGTCGAACCGGCCTAACCGTGCCGGTCGAGTGAGAGGCAAGCAGGACGATGGAAGGCAGCCAACAACCGAGAAAGCCCCGGGTCGTCAAGTCGGGGAACGGTCGCAGCCGGGCGCAGAAAGCTGCCGTCGCGGCGGCCGCCGGTGTGCGGGTTCGCGATGTTACCTCCGAACATATGGACCCCTCTCTGCCCCCCGGCGAGTTGCAGGACCCCTCCCCCGCACTGATTAGCGAGAAGACGGAAGAACCGGCCCGCGTGCGGGAATTGGAACGCAAACTGCGTCAGGCCGAGATGCTGCTGGACCTGTCGCGCAAGGTCGCCGCGATCGAGAGCCTGGACGAGGTTCTGGCCACTCTCGTCAAGATGACCAACTACGAGATCAAGTGCGAGCGTGGCACGCTGTTCCTGAACGATCCGGCGACCAACGAGCTGTATTCCCGCGTGGCCCAGGGCAACTTCAACCGGGAGATCCGTATCCTGAACAACACCGGTGTTGCGGGCCACGTCTTCAGCACCGGCCAGGGCACGATCATCCACGATGCCTATGCGGATGCGCGCTTCAACCGCACCATCGATGAACAGACCGGCTTCCGCACCAAGTCCATCCTCTGCGTGCCGATCAAGACCGTGACCGGTGACGTGATCGGTGCCGCCCAGATGCTGAACAAGGAAGGCAGCGACTTTACGGTTGAGGATCAGGACCTGCTGGAGGCCATGACCACCCAGGCCGCCGTGGCCCTGCAATCCACACAGTTTGTCGAGAAGATGAAGAAGACCCGCGAACAGGAACTGGAATTCCTGGACGTGGTCTCGGATGTAACAAGCGAAATCGACCTGGCCGTGCTGTTGAAGCGGGTCATGGGCGAAGCCACGCGGATGCTGCAGGCGGATCGCTCCACGCTCTTCATGAACGACGAAAAAACCAACGAACTTTGGGCCATGGTGGGCGAAGGGCTGGCCGCCCAGATCCGCCTGCCGAATTCCGTCGGTATCGCCGGTGCCGTCTTCACCTCCAACCAGACGGTCAACATTCCCTACGCCTACGCCGATCTGCGCTTCAATCCGAGTTTCGATAAGCAGACGGGCTATTTCACCCGGTCCATCCTCTGCATCCCCGTGACCAACAAGGCCGGCAAGGTGATCGGCGTGACCCAATGCCTGAACAAGCGCGGCGGGCCCTTCACGGACGAGGATGAACAACGCCTGAAGGCCTTTACCAGTCAGGTGGCTATTGCGCTCGAAAACGCCAAGCTGTTCGACGATGTGCAGAACATGAAGAACTACAACGAAGCCATGCTTGAAAGTATGTCTTCGGGCGTGATCACGCTGGACGAAGAACAGAACGTGGTGACCTGCAACGCTGCCGGGCTGCGCATCCTGAGCCAGAAGGCCCGCGACATGTTGAACAAACCGGCGACGGAGATCTTCGCCGAGCCCAATGACTGGGTGTTGGAGCGGATCAAGAAGCTCGAGGAAGTCGACGAGGACGGCAACAAGCTCGCCACTCAGGACGTTTTGATGGATGCAGGGCTTGAGGTCAACGGCGAGCATCTGTCGGTCAACATGACCATCCAGCCCCTGGTCAATGCCGAGGAAAAAGAGCTGGGGACCATGTTGATGTTCGAAGACATCAGCTCTGAAAAGCGGATGAAGTCCACCATGTCCCGCTACATGGATCCGGGCCTCGCCGACCAGTTGATGGAAGGCGGGGAGGACATTCTGGGAGGCCGGTCAACAGAGGCGACGGTTCTGTTCTCCGACGTACGCGGCTTCACCACCATCACCGAATCCTTGGGGGCCCAGGGCACCGTCCAGTTGCTGAACGAATACTTCACCATCATGGTGGACATCATCACCGAAGAAGGCGGCATGCTCGACAAGTTTATCGGCGACGCCATCATGGCCGGATTCGGTGTGCCCGTGGGCCACGATGATGATCCGGACCGCGCCATGCGCGCGGCCATCACCATGCTGGTGGAACTCGACAAATGGAATGTGGAGCGGGAAGCCAAGGGGCTGCTGCCGGTCAACATGGGCATCGGCCTGAACACCGATAACGTGGTCAGCGGGAACATCGGCAGCCCGAAGCGGATGGACTACACCATGATCGGCGACGGCGTGAACCTCGCCGCCCGCTTGGAAAGCGCCTGCAAGCAGTACTCGGCCAAGCTGCTGATTTCGGAATACACCCAGGCGCAGCTGAAAGGCACCTACCGAACCCGCGACGTGGATCTGGTCGTCGTGAAGGGCAAGACCCAGCCCGTCGGTGTGGTCGAAGTTCTGGATTTCTACAGCGAAGACCAGTTCCCGAACGTCATGGACGTGGTGAACTACTTCAAGGACGGCGTTCATAAGTTCCGCACCCAGAAATGGGATCCGGCGATCAAGGCTTTCGAGGAATGCCTGAAGGCCAACCCGAACGACAAGCTCTCTGAGACCTATATCGAACGCTGCAACCACATGAAGGCGGAGCCGCCGGGCGACGACTGGAACGGCGTCTGGGTTCTGACCTCCAAATAAGCCCATGGGTCTGGTCGCGGGCATCGACGGCTGCCGGGCCGGATGGGCCGTGGTGCTGGCCGAGGCCAATCCCCTTCGCCTCAAGGCGGTTCAGCTGATTGGTAAAATCTCGGAGCTGGATGACTTGAACCCGCCCCCCGACATTATATCCATCGACATTCCCATCGGCTTGGATAGGGTCGCCAAGCCCGGCGGGCGAGCCTGTGACGCGGAAGCGCGAGCCCTCTTGAAGCCCCATCGGACTTCAAGTGTATTCTCTCCCCCTTGCCAGGCGGCCCTGGGTGCGACCGATTATGAAGAAGCCAAGCGCGTGAACCGGGCCAGCGGGCCTGATGCGCCGGGCCTCAGCCAGCAAACCTTCAACCTTTTTCCCAAGATCCGGGAAGTGGCCGAATGGGTCGCCCTCCGACCAGCTTCTCCCGTCTTCGAAAGCCACCCGGAAGTCAGCTTCACCGCACTCAACAACGGAAAACCATTGGCCGAGCCCAAACGCAAACAAGCCGGACGTGCAAGGCGGCTTGCGCTCTTGAGTGAAGCCGGTCTCGGCGGGATCGAGACCTATTTGAGCCATTGGCCGCTCAAGCTTATCGCCCCCGACGATCTGATCGACGCCGCCATCATGGCCTGGACGGCCAACCGCTTGCTCTCTGGCAGCTCAGTCCGATTGGGCGGCAGCGAAGACCACAGCCTTCCTGCCATCCACTACTGAGGAACTTTGTACAACCAACCGACAGTCTACTTTCGCCCCAACAAATTCTGCACCCCCGCTCCCAGCTTCAAGATCTTCAGCAGCGTTTTCGTCGGCAGTTTGCTGACCTGAAGGTACCAGGCGATGAGCTGTTCCATGAAGTCCAACGTCGCCTTCATGCGCGCCAGGACCTCCGGGTCGAGGTGCCTGTCGCGCTCGCCTTCCGTGACGCAATCGCGGAGCAGGCTCAGGGTCGGGTCCAGTTCCCGATGCTTGCGGCCTTCTGCGATCTTGAAGGCGATGTCCCAGGGATCGGTATCGGTCTCAAAATAATCCCGCCGGTCCCCCATCACATGAACGGTCTTGATCAAATCCCAGGATTGCAGTTCTTTCAGGCTGGTCGACACATTCGACCGAGCGACCCCCAAAACCTCGGCAATCGTTTCCGCATTGATCGGTTCGGTCGAGACGAAAAGCAAAGCATGAATCTGAGCCACCGTCCGGTTCACCCCCCAGCGGGAGCCCATTTCGCCCCAATGCAGGACAAATTTTTCGGTGGTGGGGGTCAGTTCCATGAGAGATTTCTCCATAATTCAATAATTTCTAGATATTCAGAATTAAATGAAATATGCACTGCCTGCAAGCATCGCGAACTGCCGAAAAAAAGAAGGAATCGGCCCCCCCGGCAGCTGGCAGTTTGACGAATCACAAACAATCGGACATTCTCCCCGCTGCACGGAAAAGAGGGTATAGCATGTTCAACCGATGCTTATTTGTTGCAACCTTGGCCTGTGGCCTGGCCGCCTGCGGGACTGGAAATTTTGGGATCTCAGGTCCCGAGGCCCTACGGGCCAAGCAGGTCCTGGCGCAGAACTGTATCATCAATCGATCCAGCGGCGATGCGGTCGACACCCAACGCAAGATTACCGAAGACATCATCGTCTATTCCGTCTCTTACGGTGAAGAGAATTGGGTCAGTTCAGACGTCTCCACCCGGGGCCTGCGCGATAACATTTTCTACAACCTGAAAACAGGCAAGGTTGTTTGCGGCCGTCGAAACTGGAACGATTCCGGTCGGGTCTTCGAACGGGCGGAAATTCAACAGCCACCGGCGGCAAATCTCCTTCACCAACGCTTCCGAGACATACCCTCGACGCGCAAATTGACGGTCAACTGGGATGGTTTTGAACCGATCGAACGCAGGATCGACCTTGCCCAGGGCCGAAACCAAAACACCTTCGAGATCCCCATTCCGGCACCCGACGGTCCCTGCATCGGCACCTACAAGCCAACGGATCGAACCCGGGGAACCTGGGTCCTAACCTGCCAGGGGGGCCTGATCGCGGACGGCACCTATCAGGCCCTCGGCAGTGGCAAGGGGGCTCGCGGACAGGGCGAAGACAATCGAGGACGCAAGCTGACCTATACGATTGGGCCTGCGGGGTCGTGACCCTTAGTTACAGACCGGCGGAGAGGTCCGGCAGTCGGCCCCGCCACCGGCTTCACAGCGCTGCAAGGCCAGGGATTTGGCTTTCTGCGGTTTCTTGTTCAATGCCCATTGATAGTGAGGATTCACCCATTCCCCATCCAGGGCGATGGTGGCGCAGATGCCCTTTCCAAAGACGGTCAGAGCTTTGCAATCGTCGAAGCCACAGGTGGCCACTGCGCTCGCCCGGGCTGCATTTGGGGTCGGCAGGTCGCTGACCACAGCCCAGGCGCGCGTCGAATCGGAATAGGCGATGGAACCGTATGGTGCGTCATAGGCCAGTCCGTCATCGCCAAATCCCATGGTCTGACAACCGCTCAGGGCCACCGTCATGCCAAGGAGCGCCGACGATATCAGAAGTGCCTTAAACATGGCGGTCACTCCTCCATCCCGTCTGTTCCACGACCGTTGACCACATCCCCGACCGGCGTATCCAGCGTGCTCAGTTCCTGGGCGTCGGCCAAGGCTTCCTGGGTTGGCTCGGCTCCCTGCTGTGCGGAAACTGTTGTCGCCTGGGCAAGCAGCCCCATCACCAAAAGAGGCATCGCCAACCAGCGTGCGGCAAGAGTGATCATGAATCAGTCCTCTTCAGAAAAACCAAGCAGGACATACCTTTAACAGGTTCAATCGGCTCATGCCAGTGCGCCGTCGGGTTGAACGACTTGCTCCAAAAGGTCGATCTTTAATACCCTTTCAAGGTGCTCCGCCAATTGATCCAAGGTGTCTTCCACCACCTGATCGTGGTCAAGGCCCGATCCCGCGCCAGCTTGCAGCCCATCCAGAAGAGCCCTGCGATAGAGGTCCGAGGCAAAAAGTCCATGAAGATATCCGCCCACGACTCGGCCGTCGGCAGAGACCGCCCCGTCCGGCCCTTGGGTCAAGGTGAGGTAGGGCCGTTCAAGGCCCGCCCCGGTCGTCCGCCCCATGTGCATGTGATAACCCCGGACGGCCTGCCCGGTGATGATTTCCACCCCCTGATCCTCGTAGAGCGCCTTTTTGCCCTCCAGCCAGGTTTCCACATCAAGCAGGGCGAGCCCCTGGGCTGTGCCCGCCGCCCCTTCAATCCCTTCCGGATCGTGGACCGCTTTACCCAACATCTGAAAGCCGCCGCAAATCCCGATAACGCGACCGCCCCGGCGAACATGGGCCAGCAGGTCCACATCCCATCCAGCCTCGCGCAAGGCGGCCAGATCAGCGATGGTGGACTTCGATCCCGGCAGGATGATCAGATCCGCGTCGCCGGGCAGTGGGCGATCGGGGCGAATCATCTCGAGACGCACCGAGGGCTCGGCTCGGAGTGGATCCAGGTCATCGAAGTTGGACACCCGGGGGTAGGCCGCAACGGCGACCTTTACGGCGGCTTCCGCACCCGTGCTGGAATAGTGATCGACCGCCATGGCGTCTTCGGCTGGCAGGCTGCGGGCCGGTTCGAAGTAGGGTACGACGCCTAGCGACGGCCAGCCCGTGCGCTCCTCGATGATCCGTACCCCGTCGTCGAACAGGCTAACGTCGCCGCGAAACTTGTTGACCAGAAACCCCTTCACGCGGGCTTTCTCGGCCTCTGTCAACAGGGCATGGGTGCCGACCAGTTGGGCGATCACGCCACCCCTATCGATGTCGCCGGCCAGCAGGACCGGAATGTCAGCAGCTTCCGCAAAACCCATATTGGCGATGTCACCGGCGCGCAGATTGACCTCCGCCGGGCTGCCGGCTCCCTCGACCAGGATAAGGTCTGCCTCACGCCCCAAGGTCTCGAAGCTCTCCAGGACCTTGGCCAGCAGGGTGGGTTTCAGTTTCTGGTAATCCCGCGCCTTGGCTGTGCCGAAGACCTGGCCCTGCACCACGATTTGCGCACCGACTTCGCTTTGGGGCTTCAGAAGCACGGGGTTCATATGGACGCTGAGGGGCAGGCGGGCCGCGCGGGCCTGCAACGCCTGGGCGCGACCGATCTCGCCGCCATCCGCCGTGACCGCGGCATTATTCGACATATTCTGGGGCTTGAACGGACAAACCCTGAGACCCCGGTTGGCAAACAACCGGCAGAGGCCCGCAACCAAGAGAGACTTGCCCACATCCGAGCCCGTACCCTGGATCATCAAGGCTGGCGGGCGCGTGGGTGCCATCAGAACTCGATACCCTTCTGTGCCTTCACACCGCTGCGGAAGGGGTGCTTGATCTGGGTCATCTCGGTGACCAGATCGGCGGCTTCGATCAGGTCGTCCTTGGCGTTCCGCCCCGTGACGACGATGTGCAGCATCTCGGGGCGATTGTTCAACGTGTCCACCACCTCGGCTAGGTCGAGCGAGTTGTAGCGCAGGACAATGTTCAGCTCATCCAGCACAAGTAGATCGAAAGCCGGATTCTCCCCCCGGCAGGCCTCGATCATTTCCTTCGACTTGGCCCAGGCGGCCTGGGCCGCGCGGATGTCGCGTTCCCGATCTTGCGTTTCCCAGGTGAAGCCTTCACCCATTGTGTGGATTTCGACCTGATCGGGGAAGGCTTCCAGCACCTCTCGTTCACCGGTTTCCCACTTGCCCTTCACGTACTGGACGACGCCCACCTTCATGCCGTTGCCGACGGCGCGGGCCGCCAGACCGAAGGCTGCAGTGGACTTGCCCTTGCCCTTGCCGGTGTGGACGATCAGCAGACCTTTTTCGATGGTCTTGGTGGCCAGCATCTTGTCGCGGGCGGCTTTTTTCTTGGCGGCTTTCGCATTGGCCCGCTCGAAGTCTTCTGTATCGCTCATGGTTTGTTCCCCGCCATCAGATGGTCCAGCTTGAAGGGTGCCTCGTTCGATCCGGGCCGCCAGAGGCCTCGTTCAATCGCCTCTTTCAGCCGGCCTGCGATTTCGCTCAGCGCTGCCGGATTCTTAGTTTCCAGAAAGTCCAACACATCCGCGTCATCCAGGAAAGCCGAATAGACCGCATCGAAGTGATGATTGCCGACACAGTTGGCGGTCGCCTGAAAGGCAAAGAGATAATCCACCGTCGCCGCCATCTCGAAGGCACCCTTGTAGCCATGGCGCATGACACCTTGGATCCACTTAGGATTCACCACCCGCCCCCGCACGACGCGGGCGATCTCTTCTTCCAACGTCCGGATGCGAGGGGACTCGGGCCTGGAATGATCGTTGTGATAGACCACGGGCCGCTCGCCAGAGGCCGCTTCGACCGCAGCCGTCAGGCCGCCTTCGAACTGATAGTAGTCGTCAGAGTCCAGCAAATCATGTTCGCGGTTGTCCTGGTTCTGCACCACGGCCTGGACCGTTCCCAAAGCCCTCCGAAGGCCATCCTCGGCGGCTTGACCTTCGCCGTTGGCACCATAGGCATAACCGCCCCAGGTGATATAGGCCTCGGCCAAGTCGCCGCGCGACTCCCAGCCCTTCTCGTCGATCAGGGCCTGAAGTCCCGCACCATAGGCACCGGGCCGGGACCCGAAGACCCGCGCTCCGGCACGCTGGCGCGCCTCTTCCTCTCCGACACCATCCGCGATCAGGATCGCTTCTTCCGAACGCCGACGGGCGGCAAGCGGGTTCTGTGCATCCGGCTCTTCCAGCATCGAGACATCCCGGATGGCCCGGTCCAAGAGCGCCACCTGCGCCGGAAAGGCATCGCGGAAAAAGCCCGAAATTCGGAACAGGATATCGACGCGCGGCCGATCAAGCACCGAGAGCGGTAAAATCTCGAACCCTGTCACCCGCCGGGACGCGGAATCCCAAGTCGGTCGGGCACCGATCAGCGCAAGCGCCTGCGCCAGGTCATCGCCGCCGGTTCGCATATTGGACGTGCCCCAGGCGGAGATGGCCAGGCTCTTCGGCCAGTCGCCATGGTCCTGGCGATGACGATCGATCAGGCGGCAGGCGGATTTCCAGCCGAGCGTCCAGGCCGCAGGTGTCGGCACGGTTCGACTATCGACAGAATAAAAGTTCCGACCTGTCGGCAGGGTATCCAGCCGTCCACGGGTCGGCGCACCGCTGGGGCCAGGGGCAACAAAATGCCCGTCGAAGCCATCGAGCAGCCCGTTGACCTCCGCCGCTCCGCAACCGTCAACCCGGGGGCCAAGCTCGCCTGAAACGTGGTCCAGCACGACCCTTGTCCTCTCCCATACCGGATCCGGAACCTCGTCACCTGCAATCAATCGGGCGGCAAGGGCCTCCAGCCGCTCCACCGTATCGCCATTGGTGCGCCAGGGGGCCTCTCCCGACAACCTCTTCGGTTTCGGGCCTGACCAGGGATCACCCAACGGGGTATCCAGCGGATCGAACCCCTCCAGCCCCAGGTCTGCGGCCAGGGCGCGCAGGATGGACGCGTCAACACCGCCGTCGCCGCCCCTTGGCACGCGTACCAGCGAGACCAGCAGGTCGCGGCGCTGCTCGCCTTCCGGCGCGGCCCCGAAGACATGGAGGCCGTCGCGGATTTGCAGCTCCTTTAACTCGCAAAGGTGATTGTCGAGCTTCGCCAGCGCCGTCTCATCCGCCTCTCCCGCTTCGAAGCCGCAGTCCTTGTCGAGACCGAGCGAGCTTGCCAGATCGAGGATCTGTTCGCGCAAGACGGCGATACGGCGCGGGTCCACTCCCGCCGCCTCGTAATACTCATCGACCAATTGTTCCAGGTCGGCCAACTCCCCATAGGCCTCGGCACGGGTCAGCGGCGGGGTCAGATGGTCAATCACGCAGGCCTGCGCGCGGCGTTTGCCCTGCGTGCCCTCGCCCGGATCGTTGACGATAAAGGGATAGAGGTTCGGTAAAGGACCGAGGGCCGCTTCCGGGAAACAGCTGTCCGAAAGGGCAACACCCTTGCCCGGCAGCCATTCCAGATTTCCGTGTTTGCCGAAATGACAGATGGCGTGGATATCAACCTCTTCCCTGAGCCAGGCATGGAAAGCCAGGTAGCCATGGGGCGGAACCAGTGCTGGATCGTGATAGCTGCTGACGGGATCGATGTGATAGCCGCGCGACGGCTGCAGCCCGATCGTTATGTTGCCCAACCGAAAAGCAGCGAGACGAAAGTCATCGCCGGAGACATGGGGGTCGTCTGCGGCATCGCCCCAACGTTCGGTCACCGCCTTTTGGACGGTCTTCGGGAGCCGTTCGAAAAACCCGCGATATGTCTTAAGGCTGAAAAGAATCCCACCCGGTCGATCATTCCGGCCCTCCAGATCGTTGGTCGGCCCCGCGGCGAGACGTTCGATCAGCGCCTGACCATCCGGGGGCAGATCTTCCAGATGATACCCCCGTTTCGCCATGGCCTCTAAAACCACATGAAGGCCCGCCGGCGTATCGAGCCCCACCCCGTTACCGAGCCGCCCATCCCGGTTCGGATAATTGGCGAGCACGAAGGCGATCCGCCGGTCCGCCTCGGGCGTGCGGCGCAGTCTTGCCCAGGCCCGAGCCAGGCGGGCAACAAAGGCCAGTCGGTCCGGCTCGGCCCGATAGGTGACCAGGGAGGCCTGCGTCCGTTCATCAAACCGAGCCTCGGCCTTGAAGGAGACCGCGCGGCTGATCAGGCGCCCGTCCACCTCCGGCAGGGCGACGTTCATGGCGATGTCCCGCGCGCTCAGACCCGCCTGGCCCTCCGCCCAGGCATCGCGGTTCTGGCCGGAAAAGATCACCTGAAGGATGGGCGCGTCTGTCGCCTCAAAGGCTCCCCGGTTGAAGGCCGCGCCGGGTGTCGAGATGGCGAAGCCGGTCGCATTCAAAACAACATCCGGTTTCGCCTCGGCCAAGAGTCCTGAGACGAGAGCACTGGATACAGGGTCTTTCAGGCTCGCCAGATGGATCGGCAGTGGGTTCTGGCCCGTTTCCGCCAGCGCCGAAATCAATCCGTCCACGGCGGTCAGATTTCCCGCCTGCAAGAGTGCCCGATAGAAGGTGATCGCCGTGACCGGCTGGTCCGGCTTCCAACGGGCCTTCAGATCTTCCAAGGTCGGCTCCGCCTGGCCCGGCCAATAGAGACCGGCAGAGACCAGCTCACGTGGCTCCTGCCAATCGCGGGCCTTGCCAACCAGTGTGGCCGCGAGATTCAGGAACTGGGCGTAGTTCCCGGGTCCGCCGTGCAGCAGATACTGCCAAAGCCGGTCTCGGAATTCGGGGGCCAGGGTTGATCGTTCAGAAAGTTCCGGGTCGGACTTGGCATCACCGGGAAGGAAAGCCACCGGGATCGATCTGCGCCGACAGACCTCTTCGATCCGCTCGACGCCATAGGCCCAATAACCCACCCCGCCCAACAGCCGCACAACCACAAGCTTGGCCCCGGCGATGATCTCGTCCACATAGAGATCGACGCTGTAGTTGTGGCCAAGCTGCATCCAGTTGGCGAGGCGCAGGCTGGGCACATTCCCGTCTACCGCGGCAGCCAGACCGGCCAAATCCGTATCGGCAGCCGATAGCACGATGATATCGCCGGGTGTCTGAGCGAGGTCTACGGCCTCGGCACCATCCGCATCACCGCCCGGAGTTGCCGCCAGAAGGTGCATCAGCCCGCCAGCGTTTCTGCGATCACGGCTTTGTCCAATCCGTGCAGGCCGATCACCACGAGCCTGCCCTGGCGATCTTCATCTTCCACCCAATCCCGGTCGTAGTAGCTTTGCAGCCGGGCACCGACCCCCTGGATCAGGCAACGCATCGGCTTTCCTTCGACAGCGACGAAACCCTTCACCCGCAGAATACCATGGGCCTCGATCACGGGTTTCAGTTTCGCGATCAGGTCATCGGGATGCGCCACCGGGGCGACATTGACATGGAAACTTTCGAAGTCATCGTGTTCGTGGTCTTCGCCGTGGTCATGGTGGCTGTGGCGGCTGTCGAGGTCGTCTTCCGCCCCCGCGCCAAGGCCCAACAGGACCGCCGGGTCGACGGCTCCTTGCGCTGTTCCAATCACCTGCACGCCGGGGCGCATTTCTTCCGCCACGCGGGCCATGGCACCGGCCTTCGAGACCTCGTCCAAAAGATCGACCTTGTTGAGCACCACCAGGTCCGCACAGGCCACTTGTTCTTCGAAAACCTCTTCCAGCGGGCTTTCGTGGTCCAGCATTTCGTCCGATTCCCGTTGATCCTGCACGGCCACCGGATCATGGGCGAACAGGCCGTCCGCCACGGCCCGACCGTCGATCACGGCCAGTACGCCATCAACGGTGACGCGGGTCTTGATCTCCGGCCAGTTGAAGGCGCGAACCAGGGGTTTCGGCAAGGCGAGACCGGACGTTTCGATGATGATGTGTTCGGGCGGATTTTCCCGGTCCACCAGCGCTTGGAGGGTCGGCAGGAAATCATCGGCCACCGTGCAACAGATGCAGCCGTTGGCCAGTTCCACCACCTCTTCCAATTCACAATCGGGGTCCTTGCAGCCGTCCAGGATGCCAGCGTCCACGCCGATGTCGCCGAATTCGTTGATGATCAGGGCCAGACGCCTGCCCCCTGCATGCTCCACAATGTGCTTGATCAGGCTCGTCTTGCCGGCACCCAAAAACCCCGTGATCACAGTCGCCGGAATTTTCGTCAACGTTTTCAGATCGCTGGCGGCGTGCTCCGCACTGTCGGGCATGCTTGGCCTCCTATTGGGGGTTACGGTGCGGCGGAGACTATCACGCTAAAAAGCCGGGCGAAAAGAACACTGTCCTTGAAGCACTGGCACTGCGGTTCTAGGGTGTACCTCGTTCACCATGTGACGGTATCACGCGAGCGGCGGGAGTTCAGTGATGCAGGAGCAGGCTTTCTTCGCAGCAGGATGTTTTTGGGACGTGGAATTGGCCTTCCGCGACCGACCGGGCGTGGTCTCGACCGAGATCGGCTACGCAAACGGCAAGGCCGAGAATCCCTCCTATGAAGACGTCTGTACGGGACGGACGGGCCATGCGGAAACGGTTCATGTGACCTTCGACCCGGAAATCATCTCTTTCGACGCTTTGCTGGCTACTTTCTGGACCTGCCACAACCCGACGCAGATCAACCGCCAAGGACCTGATCTGGGGACACAATTCCGCTCGGCGATCTTTGTTACCTCGGATGAGCAAAAACAAGCGGCAGAGGCCTCCAGGATTGAGCAGCAGGAGAGCTGTCCGGTCTATCTGATCGCCACGGTGATCGAACCCCTGGATCGCTTTTGGCGGGCCGAAGATCAACACCAGCCTGTCTCTGATGGCCACTCGATGGCCGCAGAATAAGGCGTTCCCACAGGGCATTCGCTTGGCCTATCCTGGCTGTAGGCAAACAAACTGTACGGTTCGACCATGTCTGATGCCCCCGTCACACTCCTGACCCACGTCCATCACTTCATCGGCCCGGCAGCGGTCAAAAGGTTGGCGAAAGAGGACGGCGTCCTGGTCTGCCATGATCGCAGCTTCGCCGACCCGGGCAAGCGGGCGGCTTTCCAGGCCGAACACCCGGGCGTAGAGGTCTGCAGCGCGACGGAACCCTCTGGCGTGGTCGGTGAAATCGAGGCCCGCTTCGGCCGTCTGGATGCCCTGGTCTCCAACGACCCCTACCCGGCTGTTCGCTCCCCCATCGATGAGGCGGATGCGGATGAGTTCCGACGCGCGCTGGAGGCCCTGATTGTCTGGCCCTACCAATTGCTGGGCCGGGCGGCAGCCTTGATGAAGCCTCAAAACGCAGGAAGAATCCTGATCATTTCGTCCGCTGCCCCGCTGACCGGCATCCCGAACTATACGATGTACGCCGCAGCACGGGGTGCCGAGAATGCCCTGGTGCCGAGCCTCTCGAAAGAGCTCGCCAAATGGGGCATCTCGGTCAACGCCATCGCTCCCAACTACATCAAAAACCCCGACTACTTCCCGCCCGAACTGCTGGCCAACCAGGACGCCATGGCCAAGATGCTGAAAAACATCCCACTTGGGCGTTTGGGGGAACCGGAGGAAGTCGCCGAACTGGTGGCGCTGTTTGCGTCAGGGCGCTGCGGGTTCGTAACCGGGCATGTTATCCCGATTGCCGGGGGATGGGCTTAGGCCGTACTTATAAACGGGATTCCCAAACAGGCCTGTGTGTGATTCAAACTCCCAAAGGAGTTTGTAATGTCCCGATATGACCTTTCGGACTTTGAATGGTCCGCGATTGAGCCGATCCTTCCTCAGAAATCACGAGGGGTGCCACGCGTCGATGATCGGCGTGTTCTGAATGGCATT
>JBMYSY010000015.1:0-116924 GCA_049603795.1 Magnetovibrionaceae bacterium | reverse complement strand
GAAAAAACAGCAAAAGCAATCTCAGTGACCAAATAGCGACGAAAACCGCCCTAGCCCGAATAGGTGAAAGAACTGGACGGCGGCCCATGCTACAAACGGTGATATGAAAACCGGAAAAAACCACCAAGGGGCCGACCGATTGGCCTCTCACCTGACCTCTCGCCGGGGAGAAGGGGTGCCGGAACAATGACGGACCGGGGAAAGCAAACCGCTGGCCGACCGACAGCCATCGTTCCCGTAGCACCCCTTGATCGCGCATTGGCCGGCCTTGCGGGCTTCCTGGATGATCACGAGCGCGAAAAGCTGGCTGTCGCCCTGCTTCGCGATGTGCTGCACATGCTGAAGCGCGTCGCAGGCTTGGCCGGCATCCGCGTTCTTACCCGCGACCCCGAGGCCAGCGAAATTGCCACTTGGGAAGGCGCAGGTGTCCTGGTGGAAGCACCGGAGACCAGCCTGAACGTCGCCCTCGCCCGGGCATCCCTGGCCCTGACGTCGGAAGGTGTACCGGCGATGTTGGTTGTTCCGGCGGACCTGCCCGCCGCAGATCCGGCAGAGATCACCAACCTGATCGAGCGCCATGGTGGGGCGCATCGCGAGAGGGACACATTCGTCGAAGCGGCCAGCATCGTGCCGGACCGCCATCGGGTCAGCACGAACTTGCTGCTGGTTTCACCCGCCACAGCGCTCCCTTTCCGCTTCGGTCCGGACAGTTTCAGCGCCCACCGCCAACAGGCCGCCAAACGGATCATCCACGGACGCCCCCTGCCCCTGGATGTGGCCCTCTTGCCCAGCATTGGGCTCGATATCGACCAGCCGGACGATCTTTCGGCATTCCTTAAGACGGGTTCAAAAGGCGAAACCGCAATAGCGCTGTCAGAAATGGACATCGCAGCGCGCCTGAACCGTCAAGCCACTTCTCGGACGAAATAACGGACGCGCTTCTTCCCGCCCGGCAGTTCGGCCTCTCCGACAACCTGAAATCCCATGGCCGCATGAAAGGCGTCCGAACCGGGGTTCGGCGGATCGACATTCACCTCGCAGCAGATCCTTTTCAGGCCGAGTTCGGCTGTCCGGGAAAAGAGATCTTCATAGAGTCCCCGGGCAATCCCGCGGCCCTGAAAGGCCGGATCGGTGACAATGCGATCCACGTAGACGAACGCGTCGTAGCGATCCGAAAACCAGCGATAATTCGGGCTTTGGTAGGCGGCACCCGGCGCGATTGCAATCAGAAAGCCTGCCGGCGCTTCAACGGGTACGGACCGATAGACCGCCTGTTCAAGGATTTCTTCGAGCTCGCTGCGATCCATCGGAGACATCTCCACTTCGAACCGCTTGTTCAAAGCCACCATCCAATCCAGATCGGCGGATTCCGGCTCCCGGAAGCAATGGGTTTGCGACTGAGACGTCATAGATGCGGAGCCTCCTCTTGCCAAAAGGGTCCATTTCGGGGTCCCATAAAGCCTATGGTGAGGGGTGAAGGGTTCCATGGTCTATCGGAAAATGACCCACATGCGAAAGGCTGAGCGATCCCTGGTGGGCCTCATGACCGGCCTGTGCCTGATCGTCTTGCCCTTGGCGAAGCTCTCGGCCGAACCCTTCCGGATCGGTGCACCCCTGGCTTTGACGGGCGACTTGGCCGCAGAGGGCGAGAAACAGGAAGTTGCCTTTCAGTTCTGGCTGGATCAGATCAATTCAGAGGGCGGCCTGATCATCGGCGGAGAGCGCCGACCCGTTGAGTTGATCATCTATGACTATCAGGCGGATAGCCAGTATGCCGGAGAAGCCACAGAGGCTCTGATCACCCGGGATTCGGTCGATGTCTTACTGGCACCCTTCGGTTCCGCCCATTCGAAAATCGCCGCCCGGGTGGCTGAACGTTTCGAGACCCCCATCCTCGCCTGTGCCTCGTCATCGACATCGGTCTATGAACAAGGAAATCCCTATCTGTTCGGCACTCTGGCTCCCCATACCCGCTTGGTCGCGGACATGGTCGGATATGTTCGTCAATCCGTCCCGGACCTCGAGACCATCGCGATCCTGAGCCGAGAAGACATCTTCCCCAAGGCCATGGCGGAAGAACTGCTCAAGACAGCTGAAGCACAGAGCCTGGAAGTGGTCTACGACGCGTTTTACAGCATCGGGACCCAGGCACACGGCGCAGCGCTGAGCGAGATCAAGGAAGCCGCCCCGGATTGGATCTACGTGACGGGCTATACCCGCGACCTCGTTACCATCAGAGAACAGATGGCGGAAATCGGCCTGAGTGCCAAAGTCGTTACTATGACCTCGGGCCCCGCCCACCGGGAATTCATTGAACGGCTGGGGGCACTTGCCAATGGTATTACCTCGAACACCTGGTGGCACCCGGCTGTCACATCCCGTGGCGTCGGCCCCTGGCCCGATGCGCGGTCTTTCTCGCAGGCCTTCCTGGATTGGGCGGGATATGAGCCGGACTTTGTCCATGCTTCCTGTGTCGCCGTTCTCGTTACCTTGAGCGTCGCTCTTGAAAACCTGACCGGAACCGATGCGGAGGCTATCCGGGAGGCCCTCGCCAAGTCAGAACTGGAAACTTTCTTCGGCCACATCGCGTTCTCAGAAAACGGCATGAACGAAGGTGGCGGACATTCGGTCATTCAGATTCAGGACGGGGCTGTGCAGGTCCTCACGCCACCTGAGGCAAGCACGGCTCGGCTCCACCTGTTTTATCCTCTCTGAGAGGTCAGGCCTTGTTGGGCTCTTTCGAGGCTTCTTCAGTCGCGACCTCGTGGGCCGCTTCCCATCGGGCCATTTGTGCCGAATAGGCCCTCTGCCCGAATGGCAACGAGATGAGATAGGCCACCAGGATCGCCGTGAGAGCGAACCAGGGCGAGGCAAACAGGGTTGCCAACAAGCCCCCCACAACCAGCATCACCGGCAGAATAAATCGACGGGCAATCCGCACGCGCTTGAACGAGAAGGTCCGCAAGGGGCAGACCAGAAGCGCTGCCACGCCCAGCAGAAAGACCACCACAACCGCCGGCGAACGGAAGAAATCCACATCCGTCTGGAAGTGCAGCAGCATTGGCAGCATCACCAAGCCAGCCCCCGCAGGGGAAGGCACACCCAAAAAGTACTGGCTCGCCCAGGGCGGCTCGTTCGGGTCTTCCAGGGCCGTGTTGAAACGCGCCAGACGAAGCCCGCAGCAGAGCGTATAGGCCAAGGCCACGGCCCAGCCCATGCGATTGAAATCTTCAAAGGCCCAGAGATAAAGCACCATGGCGGGGGCCACGCCAAAGGCAACAAAATCGCTCAAGGAATCCAGTTCGGCTCCGAACTTGCTGGCCCCCTTCAACATTCGGGCGACGCGACCATCAAGGCCATCAAGGATGGCGGCTATGGCAATCGCCAGAGCCGCATGCTCCCACCGTTCCAGAAAGGCAAAGCGGATCGCGCTCATTCCCGCGGCCACAGCACCCAGCGTCATCATGTTCGGAATGAGCTTGTTGACCGACAGCCTTTTCAGGCGCCGCCGCCTCTCTCTGGTGACATGCGGCGGCTCTTGCGCCGCCTGCGCATCGGACTGCTGTGGGGACTCGGGCGGCTGAGTCTCCTCCTGTTCGGGCGTCTTATCTGTCACAATCAGCGCACTCCGCCGGTTCTGTCTTCACCCTGGACAGTCAGGTCTGCCAAAACAGTCTCCCCTGCCACGGCGATTTGCCCGGGCACGACCAGGACGGCAACTCCCTCGGGAAGGAAGACATCTACTCGGCTACCGAACCGGATCAGACCAAAACGCTCCCCCGCTGCGATCAGATCCCCTTCCTTGACGAAGCAAAGAATCCGTCTGGCAACGAGCCCCGCAATCTGCACAAAGCCGATGTCCACTCCGCCTGGCGACGTTACCTTCAGGCTTTGGCGTTCGTTGAACTCGCTCGCCTTATCCAGCGAGGCGTTGAAGAACTTACCCGGCTTATAGGACGTCTTGGTGATGGTACCGGCCAGGGGGCTGCGGTTCACGTGGACGTTAAAGACGTTCATGAAGACGGCAACACGGGTCAACGGCTGGTCGCCCATTTCAAGCTCGGCTGGGGGCACAGCCTTGACGACCGACTGGATGACACCGTCTGCCGGGCTGATCACCAGATTGTCACCTTCAGGTGTGACGCGGTCCGGATTACGAAAGAAGTAGGCGCACCATGCCGTGAGCACGACCCCCACAAAGACCAGCGGCGGCCAGACAAACCAGAGCCCGACGGTGGCGGCGGCGAAGATCAGGATAAAGGGCGTACCCGCAGGATGCAGCGGGACCAGAACGGTTTTCAACACGGACGAACCAGCCTTTCGGAAACTTAGGGCCTCGAGACGATAGGACCGAGGAGTTACAGCACAAAATCGGGGCCTACAAAAGCCGGGCGAGCTTACCACATGTAAAAAGTAGTTCATTGTTCGGCTGTCCGCTACACCAGCCCCTGCGGCCCGCGCAGGTCGCGGCGCAGCAAAAAAGGGTTCTCCCTTCCGAAGGATTAAAGCTAAGATGTTGGCGGGAACGGCAAAAGTCGTTATCGAAGGGGTCTAGGGGGGTATGTATGCCGGATTCGTCGACTGATGGCGTTCGGTCCTTGCTCTCCGTGGCCAAGGACGATGGGACCGCCAGCGAACTGGCGGCACTGGGTTTGAAAAACGAACGCGACATGCTGGAAGGCCGCGGCGAAGCGGTTGATTTCACTTTTGATTACCGGGGCTTTCTCTTCGCCGTCCGGGCGGAAGTGGAAGACGGTGGTTCTGCGGCACGAATCAAGGTGCACGCAAACCTGGGAAGCCTGCCCTACACCGCCGAATCCGGGAACAATCGGCTGAATGCGATTACTGTGATCCGGTCTGCCGTGAAATCCAGGGGCGGCCGGTTTCGGTTCACCCGGAATCAGCGGATCATGCTGATGGAGAACATCCGCATCGACGGAAAGCTGACACCGGAAAAGCTGGTCGGCTCTCTTGCCAAGCTGCTGTTGGAGGCTCGTCCCTATCTGGCTCTGCTTGAACTGGTCGTCAATCCGCCGGTCAGGCCGTCAGCGGCTGAAACAAACGCGGCTCTACCCGCCCCGGATTCACACGCGGCGGCCTGAATAGGCTTTGGATCGCGGGATTTGGTTAGTCCGGATCCGGCATCTCGAAAATTTGGCCGGGATAAATCAAATCGGGATCGCGGATTTGTTTGCGATTGGCTTCGTAGATCGTCGTGAAGGCGAAGCCCGAACCATAGGTTCGTCGGGCCAGCCGCCAGAGAGAATTCCCAGGCTGAACCACAACAAAAGAGCCCGGTTCCATATTCGGCAATTCATCGACCCGACTGAAGGGAATCTCGGCACGGCTGAGCACCTTGCCGTCCGGGGCGACCCGGTCCGCGCGCAGGGTGTAAAGTCCGGGCTGGATCGGTTCCGACGGACTGACGGACCAATCACCGGTTTCTCCGGCGATGACTTGGCCAATGAGGTTGTTGTCCAGGTACAGCCGAATGTCGCTGTTCGGCGGTGCGTGACCGCTGACGTAAAGTTCCCCGTTAATGCCATAGTCGACAACGTTGATCCCAAGTTCGACCGAGGGATCCCGCACAACCGGCCCCTGCATCAGCTGGGGGGCACCTTCGCCGCTTTTCGGCACTTTCAGGGCCAGAACCGGTTGCGCCGCCCCGTCCCCGTTTTGTGGATCCGGAACCACAAGGATCAGCGCCGCCTCGGATTCACGCGGCTCCTCGCCCGCCGGGGCCTCGGTTCGTAAGCTGAGCTGGCGCTCGCCCGGTTCAAGCTGGATTTCGGGAATGAAAACCCATTCGCCGCGGTCATCGGCCGTGGCCCGACCCAGTTCGTTTTCCCCGTCCAGAATGATCACGGTGCTGCCCGGCTCCGCCCGGCCTGCTATGACGGCATCGCCCTTCGGATTGACGCGAACCACATCAAAACTGGGCTGCAGCGGGTCCGGCCGGGTTGCATCGGGGCCTTCCAAGACCGCCCCCTGCCCTCCACCGGAATCAGAAGCGGACTGAGCCACCGGTCCCGGCTCGTCCTCTGAGCCGTCATCCAGATCCAGAAAAAAATTCAAGCCGATGGCAACAAGGATGATCGCAAGACCAATCCCTGCGATGGCAAACAATCGACTGGACGACGTTTCGGCCATGACCTGCCCGACTCAAGACGGAAGCTACTGATATACCGGTATAGAAGTGCGGTCATGGGACCGCAATGAAAACTCTCTAAAAACCCTTGGCGAAATTTTTCGGCCGGCATTATGGTTTTCCGCCGACCCCAAACGGGGCCGCTTTCTCCATAGAGGATCACTCATGACCGAGATCAGCGCTTTGGCTGTGTTTTGCGGCTCGCGTAAAGGAGCCGACCCGGCTCATATGGACCAAGCCAGGGCTTTGGGCCAGGAGATGGCCCGAAGAGGCATTCGCCTGATCTATGGCGGCGGCGGCATCGGCCTGATGGGGGAAATAGCCCACTCGGTCCTGGATGCCGGAGGCGAGGTGACAGGCGTTATCCCGGAGTTCCTCATGCGCCTGGAAGTCGGCGATCCCGGCTGCACCACGCTGGAAGTGGTCGATTCCATGCACACCCGAAAAGCCCGGATGGCAGAGCTCGCCGATGGCTTCGTCGCCCTGCCGGGCGGTCTCGGGACACTGGACGAGACCTTCGAAATCATCACCTGGAAGCAATTGCGCCTGCACGACAAACCGATTGTGATCGCCGATTTCGGCGGCTATTGGAGCGGCCTGACCCGCCTTGTCGAAGAAACGGTGGCGGGTGGATTCGCCCATCCCTCGGTCCAAGACCTCTATTCGGTTGCCAGTAGTGTGGATGGCCTTTTCGAGGCGCTCGCCAATGCACCGGAAGTCGATGACCGTGTGCTGACCAGCCACCTTTGAGCCTGCGGTCCCTGCGCCTGGCCCTTCACGCGCGCCTGCCCCATCACGCGCGCCTGCCCCTTCAC
Source organism: Magnetovibrionaceae bacterium (assembly GCA_049603795.1). GTDB lineage: Bacteria > Pseudomonadota > Alphaproteobacteria > Rhodospirillales > JBMYSY01 > JBMYSY01. Next base: position 109,961 of record JBMYSY010000015.1, on the reverse strand, counting down.
GAATGACCTTGAGGCGCACCCGGGGCAGATTTCACGGAACGGTCATACCTTCGTCACAGCCATCCCCCATCGTCCTTGCGTGCAAGATGAATCGCCCGTGGTAAAGGGCTTTCCTGCAGGGGGACATGATGGACGGCTCACGACTGGTTTTTACTTCCATCGACGACCTTTTTCAGCTGATGCGGACCGACGGCCAGGCAACCTACATCGGGGAACCTGTGACCACCACAGAGCACATGCTGCAATGCGCCGTTCTGGCCGACAGACAGGGGGCCAAGCCTGCCCTTATTGCAGCCGCGCTGCTGCACGACATCGGCCACTTTGCCGCCGAAGACCCGACCCTGGACCTGGAAGAAGGCAGAGATGACCGCCACGAACACCATGGCGCGGATGGTCTGAGCGGTCTCTTTGGCCGGGCCGTAACCGAGCCCATTCGCCTGCATGTGGACGCGAAGCGCTATCGGGCCAAGGTCGAGCCCGGCTATCTGCAAACCCTCTCCCCGGCTTCCCGCCGATCCTTGGAGCTTCAAGGCGGATTGATGAGCGCCGCCGAGACAGAGGCCTTCGTTCACGACCCCCATTTCGAGGATGCGCTGGCCGTCCGCCGCTGGGACGAGGGAGGCAAGATCGTCGGCAAGGATCTTCCCGATCTTGAGACCTTTCGGTCGCTCCTGAAAGACCTCGCGCGCCAGCCGGATTAAGACGATCAGAAGCCCGGCCAAAAGCACGGCCCATCGCAAGGGACGATGGCGCGCTCACACGATGACCCTCTTGCCCTGGCAAGGGGTGAACCGTAGTCTGCCGACCATCAAATTCGGGGGCTGGGATACGTTACTCAGACCAATCCAACGCGCAAAAGCCGGGCAAAGCCAAGGGGCGAACAGAAACCCCAAAGACTCGGGCGCTTCGCAAACCCTACAGCCTGGTTCAAGGGGAGCCTTTCGCACATGAGCAAGATCAAGGTCGCAAATCCGATCGTGGAACTCGATGGCGACGAAATGACGCGGATCATCTGGGAGTTCATCAAGGACAAGCTGATCCTGCCCTACCTCGACGTCGATCTGAAATACTACGATCTCGGTATGACCAAACGGGACGAGACCGACGATCAGATCACCATCGACGCCGCCAATGCCATCAAGGAACACGGTGTCGGCGTCAAATGCGCCACGATCACGCCGGACGAACAGCGCGTCGAGGAATTCGGCCTGAAGAAGATGTGGAAATCGCCGAACGGCACGATCCGCAACATCCTGGGCGGCACCGTCTTCCGCCAGCCGATCATCTGCAAGAACGTGCCGCGCCTGGTGCCGGGTTGGACGCGCCCCATCGTTATTGGTCGTCACGCCTTTGGTGACCAATACCGCGCAACCGACATGGTCGTACCGGGTCCCGGCAAGTTGACCATGACCTTCCAGCCGGCGGACGGCGGCGAACCGATCACCCACGAAATTTTCGATTACCCGTCGGGCGGCGTGGCGATGTCCATGTATAACCTGGACGATTCGATCCGCGGCTTTGCCCGGGCCTGCATGAACTATGGCCTGAACCTGGGTTGGCCGGTGTATCTGTCGACCAAGAACACCATCATGAAGGCTTATGATGGTCGCTTTAAGGACCTGTTCCAGGAAGTCTTCGACGAAGAATTCAAGGACAAGTTCGCCGCCGCCGGAATCACCTACGAACACCGCCTGATCGACGACATGGTCGCTTGCGCCATGAAATGGAACGGCGGCTTCGTCTGGGCTTGTAAGAACTACGACGGCGACGTTCAGTCCGACACGGTGGCTCAAGGTTTCGGTAGCCTCGGCCTGATGACCTCCGTTCTGATGACGCCGGATGGCAAAACCATCGAAGCCGAGGCAGCGCACGGTACGGTGACCCGTCACTATCGTCAGCACCAGGACGGTAAGGAAACATCCACCAACCCGATCGCCTCGATTTTCGCCTGGACCCGCGCACTCGGCTACCGCGGCCAGTTCGACGAAACACCGGACGTCCAGAAATTCGCCGAAGCCCTGGAGCGCGTCTGCATTCAGTCGGTCGAAAGCGGCTTCATGACCAAGGATCTCGCCCTGTTGATCGGACCCGATCAGGGCTGGATGACGACCCAGCAGTTCCTCGCCAAGCTGGACGAGAACCTGCAGGAAGAGATGGCCACCTGGTAAAAGGAACCGGCCATCGAAGCCTCTAAATGGGGGGGCACAAGACCAAAAACGTCAGAATCGGGGGGAAATCACGTCATTTTGTGGTTTCCCCCTTTGTGCGGAAGAGCGATTATGCCGCCGTTCGAGGTGGTCGGACAAAGGTGCCGGGGAAAGCGCCGGAAGACCGCTAAATCGGATACGGGGCCATCAAAAAAGGGGGAAGCACTCCATGAAACAGCCTTTCGACATCGTCTACACCAAGGTCGATGAAGCACCGGAACTGGCCAGCGGCTCGTTCCTACCGATCATCAAGGCCTTCGCCGGTCCCGCCGGAATCACCGTCGGCACCATGGACATCTCCTTGGCCGGTCGGATCCTGGCGAACTTCCCAGGCTACCTTAAGGACGACCAACAGATCGCAGACCATCTGTCCGACCTTGGCGAAATGGTCAAGCTGCCGGAAGCCAACGTAATCAAACTGCCGAACGTTTCGGCGTCCGTGCCCCAGTTGAAAGCAGCCATCAAGGAATTGCAGGGTCAGGGATACGCCCTGCCCGACTACCCCGAGAATCCGTCCACGGATGAAGAGAAGGCCGTCAAGGCAACCTACGACAAGATCAAAGGTTCAGCCGTGAACCCTGTGCTGCGCGAGGGCAACTCCGATCGCCGCGCACCGGCCGCCGTCAAGCAATACGCCAAGCAGAACCCCCACCGCATGGGTGCCTGGGCATCTGATTCCAAGACCCACGTGTCGTCCATGTCCGGGGGCGACTTCTTCGGCAACGAGAAATCCGTCACCATGGATCAGGCGGGCGACGCCGTCATCCAGTTCGTCGGGGCCGATGGCTCTACGACCGTGTTGAAAGAAAAGACACCGCTGCAGGAAGGCGAAGTGGTCGATGCCACCTTCATGAGCGTCGCCGCCCTGTCCACTTTCCTGGCGGAACAGGTTTGCGATGCCAAGGGGATGGGCATCCTCTTCTCCCTGCACATGAAGGCCACAATGATGAAGGTCTCCGACCCGATCATCTTCGGCCATGCCGTGAAGGCCTACTTCAAGCCCCTGTTCGACAAGCACGGTGCCACCTTCGAGGAACTGGGTGTCGATGTGGACAACGGCTTCGGCGACGTCCTCGCCAAGATCGAAGCCCTGCCCGCAGACAAGAAGGCGGAGATCGAGGCCGATATCAAAGCGGCCCTGGATGACGGCCCGGACATGTACATGGTGAACTCCGACAAGGGGATCTCCAACCTCCATGTGCCGAGCGATGTCATCATCGACGCCTCCATGCCCGCCGTGATCAAAGCCGGCGGCAAAGGTTGGGGCCCGGATGGTGCCGAAGGCGACTGCAAATGCGTCATTCCCGACCGGTCCTATGCCGGCGTCTATGCAGAAACCATCGACTTCTGCAAAGCCAACGGTGCCTTCGATCCGGCCACCATGGGTTCGATCTCCAACGTCGGACTGATGGCCCAGAAGGCGGAGGAATACGGCTCCCACCCGCAGACGTTCAAGGCACCCGCTGCCGGCAAGATACAGGTCGTCGTCAAGGGCAACGTGATCCTGGAACACGACGTGGAAGAAGGCGACATCTGGCGCATGTGCCAGGCGAAAGACGCCCCGATCCGCGACTGGGTCAAGCTTGCCGTCAAGCGTGCCCGCGCCAGCCAAACCCCGGTGGTGTTCTGGCTGAACAAGGACCGCGCACACGACGCCGAACTGATCAAGAAAGTCGAAGCCTACCTGCCCGAACACGATACGTCTGGCCTGGAAATCAAGATCCTGGCTCCCGTCGAAGCGACCCGTTTCTCTCTGGAACGCATGAAGAAGGGCGAAGACACGATTTCCGCCACGGGGAACGTGCTTCGCGATTACCTGACCGACCTCTTCCCGATCATGGAAGTGGGCACCTCGGCCAAAATGCTCTCCATCGTTCCGCTGATGAATGGCGGCGGCCTGTTCGAGACCGGTGCGGGTGGTTCCGCGCCGAAACACGTCCAACAACTGGTCGAGGAAGGTCACCTGCGTTGGGATTCTTTGGGCGAATTTGCCGCTCTGGGTGCCTCGCTGGAACATTTCGCGGAAACCTCGGGCAACGCCAAGGCGTCCATCCTGGGTAAGGCGCTCGACAAGGCTACCGAAGGGGTGCTGATCAACGGCAAGTCGCCCAGCCGCAAGGTGGGTGAAATCGATAACCGTGGCAGCCACTTCTACATTGCCATGTACTGGGCCCAGGCGCTGGCGGAACAGACTGAAGACAGTGATCTCGCCGCCCATTTCAAGCCCATCGCCGAGAAACTGGCGGCGGCTGAAGACACCATCATGGCCGAACTCAACGGTGCGCAGGGTGCCCCTGTTGATCTCGGCGGTTACTACCACACCGACCCGGCCAAGGTCGCAGAGGCCATGCGACCGAGTGCGACCTTAAACGCGATTATCGGCTGAAGTCCGCCCCAGAGCCTGATCGGCCAAAGCCGGGGCACTCTCGTGACCCGGCAGTCGATTTAGATCATGTTCTCGGGACGCTTTTTTAAAAGGGCCGCTCCTCAGAGCGGCCCTTTCTTTGTCATGGGTAGGGCCCCCGCTCCCAAAGCTCGGCTCTTATCCCCACCCTCACGGACTTTGGGAATCTTGCCTTCTCCACACCGAAGGTCGCATAATGTCGACCGAGTGCACTGTTTTGGTTTGGGGGTATAAAGGCAATGCGCACGAAGTGGCGACTGGCGCTTGCAGCCTTGGCAATAACCTTCGCCCTTTCCGCCCCCATTCAGGCCACCGAAACGTCTCCGATAGAGATAAAGAGCTCAGAACAGGCTGCGGCCCTTCTGCAGCCTGGGGGCTATGTCATCTACCTTCGACACGCGGCGACGGACCACAGCCAGAAAGACCGCTCCTACGTGTTTTTTTCTGATTGCTCGACCCAACGGAACTTGTCGGCCCTGGGCCGCCAGCAATCCGGTGAAATCGGCGCTGCCTTCGAGAAGGCTGATATCAAGGTGGGGCTTGTGCTTACCAGCCCCTACTGTCGGTGTGCGGAAACAGCGGAAATGGCTTTCGGCAAGGCGGAAATGCACGATTTTCTGGCTTTCTCGACTCTATCCGGCCCGGAAAAACGGGCTTCGGACGCCGAGGAATTGCGCCAAGAATTGCAAACTCCCCCGGTGCGTGGGACAAACACCGTCATCGTTTCACACACGGGTAATCTGCGTGAGGCCGTTAAGATCTGGCCCAAGCCGGAAGGCGTGATGTTCGTCTTTGATCCCGAAAGCGCGACGCCGCTTGCCCCCATAGCCCGAATAGCGCCCGAGATCTGGATGCAAGCATCGGAAAGGTGACATGCCGTTGGATCGGCCACGAATATCCCGGCCAAGAACACCGGAGAAAGGCCCCGGATGGCTTTCCGTTCGGGATCTGGTTTTGCTCGGCCCCATCCTGGCTATCGCCACTGCTGTCCTGCTCTCGAGTTTCTTTTGGTACACCTCCAACCGGAACCAAGACCGAATTTCAGCCGGTTGGTCGGCCCAGAACAAGCTGACGGTTGATGCCGCCAGTCTGTTTGAAGACCATAGCATCGCCCATGCGAAAATTGTCGAAGTCCTCTTTGCCGGGGGCATCGGTAACATCGCTGAAGGTGAGATCTATGACCGCACCGTTGCCCAACTAGACGTCATACGCCAACTCCCGGCGCGTCTAGACGTCATCTGTCGGACGCTGGAAGCGGAGCCGACCCTGCCCACCGGCTTGTTTGAAGAGTGCCTGTACGGTGAGGATCAGCTCAAGAACTACCAGGATGCGATCAGAACCGCTTTCGAGTTGGTCACAGTCGATCCGGAGCTGGCCCGCAGCAACCTGATCGAGGCCACTGAAATATATGTCAAAACAAGAGAATTTATCGAAAATTTTCGAAGCAATTTCTTCAAGGAAATAGAAAATTTAAATAATACGAAGTTTGATAGTTATCGGAAAAACTTATTCATAGTTTCATTTTTTGTTATTATAACAATATTATTATTGTCATTTCTATCCTTGCGCTTCGGACAGTATGCAGCTCGTCACCTGAACCTCGTCGTTCAAAAACTGGACGATCTCAAGGAGCGCTCGACGGACAGTTCTGCACCCAGGGGTGAAGATCAATCCCCACTCTCCGGCGGAATCCCATCGCGGAACGAAATTCACCGGCTTGAAGCCGTGACCGAAGCCTTCGACCAGACACTGGATATCCTCGCCGATACCAGCCTCGCCCGGCGCGTGGCTGACTCAGAGCGGCTCAGAAGTCAGGGACAATTCAAGGCGCTGGTTGAAAATTCAAGCCTGGGAATCTACGTGCACCGCCGGTTTAACCCACTCTTCGCCAATTCGGCCCTGCTGAACATGATCAGCCTTCCGGATGAAAAAGCCTTTCTTGCCCTGGAAGACACCAAAAGCTTTCTGCACCCGACAGAAACAGAACGGGTTGAAGCCTATCACGACGCCCGTCTGGCGGGTCGGGAGGCACCGGTCGAATACATCATGCAGTTGGCCCCCTTCAACGGATCCAATTGTTGGGTGATCAACCGTTCATTCCTGATTGATTGGGAAGGTGGCCTTGCCGTTTGCACGACCTTTGTGGATGTGACAACGCTCGTCGCCACAGAAAACGCACTTCGTAAGGCGAAGACCGAGGCTGAGGCGGCCAACCGGGCGAAATCGGAAATGCTGGCCAACATGAGCCATGAGCTTCGCACCCCCCTGAACGCCATCATCGGCTTTTCCGAAGCCATCCGACACGGCATCTTCGGCCCCATCAATGATCGTTACCTGGAATATGTCGATGACATCCGGAGTTCCGGCAGCCACTTGCTCGCCCTGATCAACGACATTCTCGACCTGTCGGCCATTGAGGCCGGACGGCTGGAACTCTATCGGGAAGAGGCCGATCTACACCCTATTCTCCAGGACTCTGTTTTGCTGGTTCGTCAACGGGCTCGGGATGGCAATGTGGCATTGACCGTCGACCTTCCGGACCGGATTCCCCTCCTGACCTGTGACACGCGCCGACTGAAACAGGCCCTGGTGAACCTTTTATCCAACGCGATCAAGTTCACGAATCCAGGCGGAGCGGTATCCTTATCGGTGGAGGTCGCGGATGACGATAGCCTTTCCCTTATCGTCCGCGATACCGGCATCGGTATGGACAAGGATGATTTGGTCAAAGCCATGGAATTCTTCGGTCGCGCAGAAGGTCCTCTGGCAAGTCGATACGAGGGAACCGGCCTCGGTCTGCCTCTGACCAAAAAACTGATCGAGGCTCAGGGCGGTACTCTGGCATTACAATCAGAACAGGGTAAGGGGACGGAGGCGCGAATTACCCTGCCGATCAATTAATCACAGGCCTTACCGATGTGGCGCGGTGCGGAGCCTTTTTCGTTATCACGCTCAAACCAACGACCTATCCGGTCAACTGGGCAACCACATGGCCCCGCATCAATGTCTGCGGATCAAGGATCGCAATCATCTGATCACCTATGGCGACGAGCCCCTTCAAAAAATCACTCTCCCTGCCAAACTCCAACTCGGGAACAGGGCGGAGTTCACTTGGCTGAACCTCGACGATGTCCGAAACAGCATCCACGAGAATCCCGATTAAGTGGTCGGTCAAGGCAATGATGACGACGACATGCCGTTTGGACGGTGTCGTGGCACCTTTGCCAAATCGAAACCGCAGATCAAATACGGGTACGATGACGCCACGAAGGTTGATGACACCCTTCACATCCTGAGGTGCATTTGGAAGATCTGTAGTTTCGGACCAGACCCGAATTTCACGAACCGTGTGGATATCTACGCCGTAACCTTCCGATCCTAAGGTGAAGGTCACAAACTGAGTACTGCTCGATTCCCGGCCATCTTGCGGCTCTGTCAGGAAATCGGCCTGGGCCATGTGGTCAGTCACCATTTCTCAGAACTCTTCCCATTCGGAGTCATCACCATCCCATCCCTCTTCAGCAGCAGATGGGGCAGCAGTGCGCTTGTCTTCCCTGGGCTTGGAGCCCCCTTTTGTTGGAACCGAAATGGATTTAGCCATCTCTTGTGCCCGGACCGGTCGAATTTTCTTCGAAACGGCAGAATTTGAGGGCGAGGGCCGGATCGTCCCGGCGTCTCGTAGGTCGGGTTCGTCGGTGCGGAAGAAAGCAACCTGGCGGGCCAATTCCTTTGCCTGTTGGTCCAGGGACTGTGCGGCAGCCGTGGTTTCCTCCACAAGGGAAGCATTCTGTTGGGTCATCTCATCCATACCCGCAACCGCCGTGTTCACCTCGTCAATGCCCGTGGACTGCTCCTTGCTGGCTGCAGTGATTTCTTCGATGATATCGGCGACGCGTTTCACGGCGACAACGATCTCGTCCAAGGTGAGGCCCGTCTTGTTCACAAGCTCCACGCCGTCTTTGACCTGACTGGAGCTCTCTGAAATCAGACCGCTGATCTCTTTCGACGCTTCGCTGGACCGCTGGGCGAGGCTCCGAACCTCTGCGGCGACAACGGCAAAACCTTTTCCAGCCTCGCCCGCCCGGGCGGCCTCAACGGCTGCATTCAATGCCAGAAGATTGGTTTGGAAAGAAATTTCTTCGATCATATCAACGATCTCAGAGATCTTTTCGGAAGACGCTGAAATCCGGCCCATTGCGGAAACGGCGTCGGAGACGATAATCCCTCCTTTTTCCGCTTCCATTCGGGCTGTGCTGGAAAGCGTGCTGGCTTGCTGGGCAGCATCCGCATTCTGACGAACGGTCCCCGTCAACTGCTCCATAGCGGCTGCCGTTTCTTCCAGTTCCGAGGCTTGGCGCTCGGTTCGCTCTGCCAGATCGTTGGTGCCGGAGGCGATTTCGCCGGTAGCCAGTTCCATTTGCTCGGTAGCCGACATAATGGCTCCAACGGTTACCTTCAAACGCTCGGCCGTGCTGTTGGAGTCGTTTTTCAGTTCCTCGAAGATACCCTCGTAGGTACCGGACATGCGGACATTGAGGTTCCCCTCGGCGAGCGCGCCTTGAATCCGACTGGCTTGTTCCAACCAGTCCTCAACCATCGCAAGCATGTGATTGAGACTTTGTGCCACATCCAACAGGGCACCTTCCCGCCCGGCTTCTTCGAGCCGCCCTGATAGATCACCTTGGGACGCCAACCTGGACACTTCGGCGATCTCTCCTGCAAATGCCGCCAGGGCCTCAGCCTTCTCCTGTTCTTCGCTCAGACGTTGTTGCTGGTCCTGCTCCAGCCGTTTGACCTCCTGGGCGTTCTCCTTGAACACCTGCACGGCATCAGACATCGAGCCGATTTCATCCTTTCGACCGCGCCCGGGGACGTCGACATCCAAGTTGCCGTCGGCCAGCGCTGCCATGGACTCCGTGATGGCCACAATCGGACCGGCAATTCCCCGGCCCACAAACAAAGCAAGAATGATCCCCAGAACAACGGCAATGACGATGGACACGAAAATCAGAACAAGGCCCGTTTGCGCACCCGCAGCGCTGGCTTCTGAACGCGCATCCAACAGGTCGACTTCCTCACCCTTAAATTCGGCCATCAGCCCCCGGAAACGGTCGAAGTAAGTCTTGCCACGCGCTTCGCCGACAAGATCGGCCATGTCATCCATGGTTTTTGCGTCGCCGATCACCCGTCGAAGATCGATCATTTCCTTCACGACGGTCGAACGCCACTCGTTGATGGTATCGGAAATCTCGCCCAGGAGTTGGACCTGGGCCGGATTGTCGGAGACGGTGACGGCAAGATCTGCCACCAGTCGATCAAACAAACCAGACCCTCTATTGAAGGGTTCCAAAAATTCTTCCCGCCCGGCAAGCAGGAAGCCGCGCATGCCCGTCTCCATGTCAATCGCCGCCCCCAGGATGCGTCCGGCCTCGGCAATGACGTTATAGGTGTGGGTCACCCACATGCTGTTTTCGCGAATGGTATCCGCGTTCACAATTCCAGCCGAAACGTCAGAAGAGAACCGCGCCTCCCGCTCACCCAGGAGCTTTTCTTCCCGCTCGATAAAAAGCGCGATCTGGCTGCGGAACTTATCGAAAAAAGTTTTGCCCCGTGCCTCAGAGACAAGCTGGCTCATATCGTTCATGGTCGGCGCATCACCAATCTGCCGGCGCAGCTCGATCGTCGGTTCCGTGACATTTGCCTTCCATTCAGAGATCACATCTTCGGCTTCCTGAAGACGGCCAACCTGTCTCGGGTTATCGCTTACTTTCTTCTTTAGTTCGGAAATCAAATCGAAGAAGTGCTGATTACCGGACTTATAGGGGTCAAGGAATTCTTCCTTACCGGAAAGAAGATAGCCCCTCATGCCGGTTTCCATATCCACAGCAGCGGCAATGATTGCATCCGAAGCCTGGATCGCGTGATTTGTATGGGCAACCCACCGCTTGTCCTCCTCCTGAGACAGGTAATTGCTGAGGACAATGCCGCCCACAACGAGGAACAAAAGTAGAGGTGTTAGGGTCGCGAGCGTGATCTTTGGTTTGGTTTTGAGATTCTGCAGCATGTCAGGAGTATGTTCCGCCTACTTAATTTTTAGGGATTTTCCTAGACTTGGGAAATGAAAGGAAAACTGTCTAGGTTTAATTTCGCCTAGCAACGACTATCAGATTGACCATAATCGTCTCTTAGAAGAGACCTTTTTCTTCAGCCGCCATCCACCGTCGGCGGCAGGGAGACGGCATACTTGATCTCGTCGCCCTTGAAGCCCACGGCTCGCGGGCGCGTTGCGCCAGGCATCAGTGCAATATCGAAGAGTTCCTGGATGGGGCCGTCTAGCCGAAGCCAGTGGACGATCTCGCCCCGCTCGATGTCGATCACCAGAATGCCGCAGGCCGCTTTCAGTTTTGCCCGCTCAAGATTGTCATCGAGGGGAAGGCCGCCAAAGGTCGCCTCGTCCCTGGGCTGCGAGACGCAGACAACGGCATAGTTCCGATACATTGCCATGCCGCGCGCATAGCCCGGACAGAAAGTGATTTCTTCGAACTCGCCCGCGTCCAGGTCAGCGCGGCCAAACCAACCGGTACCCGATTCCAACAGCCAGAGCCCATTGCGGTGCCAGCGGGGGCTGTGCGGCATGGAGAGCCCGCCCAGGACCGTCTCGTTTTCGAAGGCATCGATCACCACGCCGCCATCAGTGCGTCTTTCCCGCCACCCTTCCGGCGTATCCGTGGCAGCGACGGCCGTAACATAGGAGGGTTGGCCATCAACCAGCGCCATGCCGTTCATATGACAACGGTCTTCCGGAGCCAGCTTTGAGATAAAGGGCGGCCACCAGATGGGCTCGAAGCTATAGCGGTCATTCAAAGTCGAGATGCAAGAGAACTTGGTATTGACGAAAACGAGATAGCCTTCGCCGTCCAGGTCCATCTCGTGTACGTCAATCGCGCCGGTGACATGGCTGGTCTTGGGCAGGTAGACACGATCATAGCCATCCACCGTCTGGCCCGGAAGGAGCGCATTCTCGAACCGCCAAATCTGATAGTCGCTCGAAACATAGAGCGCGTTGTCATGGGCCGCGATGCCCATGCAGCGGTCAACGGAACGTTCCTCCACCGAGATCTGACCGGTTTCTTTCAGTCCGATCAGAAATAACTTACCGGCCTGATAGGTCGTGAAGCCGAGGCTAACGTTCTGTTCGTGCAGCCAGCCCGCAAAGTGTGGCGAGGCATAAATCTGAAATTCGCCAGATGGCGCAGGCGCGGGTTCAGCCTTTGCCGAGCGTTTCCGCGGCTTTTTGGTGGGGGATTTGCGCGCTTTCGCGGTCGCTGTGGTACTTGCTTTCGCCATGGTGCCTGAACTCTAAAACGTCTAACCGTTCAGGTCACGGTGATGTTGGTGTCGATGGCGACCGTCGTATTCGAATCGTCATCCTTATAGACCGTATAGCCGTTCGAGGTGCCCTGGTTGGTGAAGTTACCGGACAGGGTGACGCTGTCGGAGGCATCGCCGGAAATCACCAACTGCTCGTTGGTTTGCGTGAACTCGTTCACGCCCTCGGCCATGGCCCTGATGGTTTCCGCATCGAGCGTTACAGCGTTGGCCCCGGTATCGGTCAAGAGGTCGATCATGTCGATGTCGGTGACGACACCGGTGATCGAGCTGAAATCGATATCTGCGCCCACATCCAGCTGCAATTTATCTTTACCGCCATCGCCTTCGGCCCGTTTGAAGGAGCCATCGGTGACCCTGAGGACGTCGTCGCCGGAACCGCCTTTCAGAACATCCGCGCCGCCGGAACCGATCAGGGTATCGTCCCCGCCCCCGCCGACGATGATGTCGGCCCCTGCGGTGCCGGTCAGGGTGTCGTCGCTGGCACCACCCAGGACATCGACGTCATCCGTGAAATCGCCGCCATAGACCACATAGGCCTCGCCGGAATTCGTGGTGTTCGAGTCATCCGATGGCGCACCGATCAGCAGATCATCGAAGCCATCGCCGTTGAAATCTCCGCCCTCGGTCAGGACCGAACCGAAGAAGGCCTGGGTTCCCGTACCCAAAATCCCGAAACCGAGATCCGAACCGGCATAGTGCGTTGCCGAAGTGACCGAAAGCGTCGTGGAATCATCCAGTGTCTCGGAGCCGTAGACGACATAGCCCTTGCCCCAATAGTTGGTCCCGTTCGGCGTATGGGGAGCACCGACCATCAGGTCATCAAGGCCATCACCGTTTATGTCCCCGGCTGCGCTGAAGAAGCCGAGAGAATCATTGCCGGCCCCGGTCACCGAGATCCCCTGTCCGGTCGTCAGGTTATCGAGATCAATCGTACCCGTGCTGCCGACCGAACTGCCGCCAAAGATGACGAAGCCTTTGTGGCCCAGGTGTGCTTCGATCCCGAAGTCCTCGAAGCCATCACCGTTGATGTCGCCGACGCCGGATATCCGCTGATCGCCGAGCTTGGAAGCACTTGTCAGCGAGAAACCTTGAGCGGTGGACAGATTGTCGATGTCGATCAGTCCACCTGTCCGGTCCGCAGCCTGACCATAGACGACCTTGGTGAACTCGTTGTTCGTGTCGCCGCCCGTATAGCCCCGCACAACCATGTCGTTGATGCCGTCGCCATTGATATCGCCGATTTCCTCGATGCGGTCGCCCAGGTTCGCGCCCGCGACGGCCGTTGTCATGGTGAAGCCCTGGGACGCACTGATCGAAGAAAGGTCGTGGCTTGTCGAGGCAAAGCTGGTGCTGCCGTAGAGCGCATAGACCCGCCCCTGGCCGCTGGCCGCAGTGTTCTGGCCGATCAGAATATCATCCAGGCCATCGCCGTTGATGTCACCGACCGCAAGACCGCCGGTTTTCGAGCCACCCAATTCCTCGCCGTTCTCTGGGCCGTCGATCCTTTTGCCGACGCCGGAGCTGAGCCCGTCCAGGTCGATGGAGCCGGTACTGCCGACGGAAGCGCCGCCATAGAGGACATAGACGCCGCCAACCGTATAGCTGCCGTCATCCAGGCTCCGGTCCATCAGGACAATGTCGCTGAAGCCGTCGCCGTTCACGTCACCGCCCGCCAGGGGCGTTCCCAGGTTGGCCGCTGTGCCCTCCCCGTGGATTGTAAAGCCGGGCGTTCCGTTCATGTTGAAGACATCGAGCGAACTTGCCGTCAGGTCCTCGCTGCCGAAGACCACATAGGAAGCCCATTCGCTGCTGTACCCGCTGGAGAGTCCGGCCGCACTGATCGCGAAGTCGTCGAAGCCATCCCCGTTCACGTCGCCCAGGTTGGCGACCGTCCGCCCCAGTCCATCGGAGGAGGAAGAGCTCGCCATCTCGAAGCCGTTGATGCCGTCCAAATCGGATATGCTATCGATTTCGCGATCCCCGGCAGGGGCCACGTTGACCGTGATCCGCTGGTACTCCTCTTCGCCCCCGGCGGTCACCTTCACGGTAAAGGAATCGGTACCGAAGAAGCCGTCATCCGGCGTGTAGGTGTAGATACCGGTCGAGCCGACCGTCAGCGTGCCGAACTCCGCCCCTCCGTCGGCACCGGAAGCCGAGAAGGTGATCGTGTCGCCGGAAAGATCCGTCGCTGCCACCTGACCGGTAACTGGGGCTCCTTGGAAAGCCTCGACAACGGCCTGTTCGTCGTGGACATCCGGGTTGGCATCCGCCGCCCATGTTGCCCCCGTCACCGTTGCATCGAAGCCATTACCCGAAGCATCGAAGAGATCGGTTCCGGAGCCTTCCTGCATCGGCCACCAAAGCCCCAGGCCGTCCTCGTTCCCGGTGATGTTGCCATTCTTGACGGCACTGATCGCGCTGGAACCCAACGCCGTGGACCAGTACTGGAAGTCCGCCATCTGGCCATCGAATTCAGCTCCGGTCGTGTAACCGTCGCCCACGCGCAGCTTGCCGTCGGCCCCCGTAATATCGAGCGTGGCCGCGAAGGAGTTCACCTCCTGACCATCCATGTAGATGGTAACCCGACTGCCGTCGTAGCTGACCGCCCAGTGGTGCCATTCGTCGTAGCCCCATCCCACATCCACACCAACGCCCGAGTGTTCGACAAGGGTGCTGCCGTTGCCGATGGAAGCGAAAATCGTACCTTCCGGCCCATATTCGAACCGCAGGGCGCTGTTGTCGCCATTGTCGCCCCACTGAATGGCGTAGTCGTGGGCCGAACCCGCATAGGACGACTGCACATTCCCCCAGAAGGCGAAGGTGAAGGCATTCTGAGCAGCCTGCAGGTCCGTGACTTCGATGCGGTCATCCGTACCGTCGAAAGTCAGCGCTGCCGGCGGCGGCGAAAGCTCCTGGACACCGCCCACAATCGTCCCGGCCTGGCCCTGGATCGTGCCGTTGTTCGAATTGCCGGAACTGTCAGCAACGCCACCGTCCGCCTGACCATCCAGCTTGTAATTGAAGACCAGATTGTCGGCATTGGTCGGCGTATCGGTATACATCGAGTTTTGAATGTCGCTCTCGCTGCGAACATCCGACCAGAAGCGAACATCACTAAAAGCACCATCGAGGAACCGGGCATTACTCGTTCCGTCATTATAGGTGCCCACTCGGAAACCATCGACCTGCACGGCAGCGATACCGTAGGGGCTGTCCGTATGCACGAGGCTGCCGTTGACATAAAACTTCATCGTATCGCTGTTCGCGTCGTAGCTAACGGCAACATGGTTGAACAGACCTTCAAACGTCGTCGGGTCGATTTCCACTTCCGCGACCGCACTTCCAGCCCCGACACCCGGTGCATAGCGAAGGTAGGTCTTGCCGTCGCCGGACTTGTGATACAGATCAACCGTGAAGTCGCCACCGACGAAATTGTCGGTTCCGAACAGCACATCAACATCCTCGCTGCCCGGCATCGTATCGACGCGGACCCAGGATTCGACCGTGAAATCCGTATAGGTTCCCGTCGCTGCCGTAACGATGTAGTCCGTCGAGCCGTTCAGTGCGGTCGCATAGCCGTTCGGCGCGCCAGCCTGGCCAGCGCCGGCCCGCTCGGTAAAGGCACCGTGGTGGCTGTTGCCGGAACTGTCCACGTAGGCCCCGCCCGATTCCTGATCAAAGGTCAGGTTCATTGTCAGGTTGTCTTTGGAAACCGGATCGGAAAGCTGGAAACTGGCTTTGATTTCGTCGGCGCTGCGCACATCGGACCAGAGCCTCGTGTTATCGAGCGAGGCTGGCAGATGGCGGCTCACGAGTCCGCTGTCGGCCTGCCAGGCGCCCAAAGAAGCATCTGACAGGTCGAAGGTACCGCCGATGGTATCGTTGACGGTCTCCAGATGATCGCCGTTCACGTAGATATCAAAGGTATTGGCCGATCCATCGGCCACGATCGCCACATGGGCCCACTGGTTCAACAGGCCCTGGCCCGATCCGGTGAACAGATCGCTCGTCGTCGCATATGGGTTATCGCCGTTGCGGGCAAATTCGATCGTGCCGTCGCTCAGAATGTTCACGTGCAGATCGCCCAGAGCCCAGCCGTTCTGGGAGAGCAGCGAATAGAGGTCATTCGAGGTCGGCGGCAATTCGCGGAGGTTGATCCAGGTCTCGAAGGTGAAGTCTTCCAGTGTGCCGAGATCGCCCTGGACATCGAGGAAATCGTTCTGGCCATCCAGTTGTAGAACGGTGGTATCGGCCTCCGCCCCCTGGATCGCCACTTCCGGCAGGGCGACGCTGAACGACACCGAACCCGTGTTGGAGCGCCCATCCGGATCCGTCACCTGATAGTTGACCGTGTAATTGCCCGTTGTCTCCGGTGCGGTAAAGGTCATGACGCCGCTGTCACCGTTCACGGTGGCGGCACCGCCGGTGACAGAGGTGATGCTGTAGGTCAGCTCGTCACCATCCACATCGGCTGCGGTGAGACGGACACTGATCGGATCGCCCGGTTCCACAAGGACCTGACTGCGCTGGCTCAGGAATTCGCCATTGGTGACAGTCCCGTTGTGGGTTCCTGCAAGATCATAGACAAGGGTGCCGACACCTTCGTCGAAGGTCCAATAGCCGGTCAGACCGGTCTCGTTGCCTTCCAGATTGCGGTCCATGTCCTTGGCGATGTCGGCTTCCGTGCGGGCCAAATTCCAGACTCGTACGTCATCGATCAGACCGTCGAAGCCTTCCAGACCACCCGAATTCGCGCCGAACACCAGGCTGGCTGAATCGGTCAGCGTGCCCTTGGTGAAGCTGCTGTTGTAATCACCCTGGGTCCAGCCCGTCGCCGCGCCGTCCAGGTAGGCCCGGAATTCGCCGCTGGAGCCACTTTGGTCGATGACCAGGGCCAGGTGGTGCCAGTCTTCATCCTGGGTACCGAGTTCGTAGCGCCATTGGGCACTGTTGGCATTGCTGGCCGGCGTATCCGTGGTCAAATCGACCACCAGGGTGCCGTCTTCGATATAGGCGGAGTAGAGGTTGCCCTCGTCGATCAGGTAATGGCGGCTGCCATTGGAATCGAAGTTCTGGAACCACATCTCGACCGTCACCGAGCCGGTGCCCGGATCGTGATCTGCTGAACCGGACAGGCTGACATAGCCGTCGCCCGCGACATCCAACACCTCGTTGTGGAACGGTGCCATGGCCGGCGGCGCACCGGCCTGAGAACCGCCCTGGGCCGTGAGATTGATCGCAGAGCTGTCCGCGGAATCCTGGCCCAGGCTGGACGCGTTCTCGAAGCTGTACTGCGCCACAAGGCTCGACTCGGAGCTGGAAGAGATGATGCTCTCCATGTTCTCCAGGATCTGATCTTCCGTGCGCGCCTCGCTCCAGACGCGGATCTCGTCGACCCGGTCTTTGAAGTGTGCGCTAAACGATCCTGTCTCGTCCTCGGCACCGACCACGAACGATTTTGTGGTCGTAATGGTTGTCGTCAGGGCACCGAGGTCCTGGCTGCCGCTGAACCCGCTGGTCGAGCCGTCCAAGTAGGCGGTCACGGTATCCGCCGTCTGGTCGATGACCATGGCAACATGGTGCCAACCGGTCTGAATATTACCCGTCAGATCCTTGTCCAGCGTGACAGCGTTCCCGCCAACCCCGGCAACCTTGATGCTGAGCGTGCTGGTGGAGCCATCGTCGTCGATCGCGATGTTCCAGCCGGGATCAAGGGTCGTCCCGCTGCCCTTGGAAACAATCGTGCGCGTCGCGTTGGGGTTCGTTCCATCGTAATAGAACCAGCCTTCGACCGTGAGGTCCGATGTCCCCGGATTGAAAGCCGTATTCGAGCTGTGCAGATAGTCGGTCGCCCCCAAGTCCAGCGCGCCACCCGGCTGACCGGTGTCCGGGCCGTCGTTGCGTGGCCGCACGTCCATGGTCACGGTGCGCTGGCTTTCCAGGCCGTTGCTGTCGGTCATGGTGACCGTAAAGCTGTCGGTCCCGTTGAAGTCCTTGTTCCCGCTGTAAACGTATTCGTAAACACCACTCGCGACCTGGGTCACCGTGACCGAGCCGTTGTCCGGCTGATCGCTGACCGTCAGGCTGGAGATCGTCGTCGAACCGCCGTCCGGATCAACAATCACGAACTGGCCACGAACCGCCTGATCCTCTTCGACCAATTGCACCTGGCTGACTGCAGGTGCCGCAGCTTCACTCCAGACCGGGTCCGTGATGGCTCCGTGATTGGCATTGCCCGAAATGTCACGGGCGATGGTTCCCGTGCCTTCGTCGAGCGGCCAATGGCCGATCAGATAGGGCAAGGTATCATCGCTGGGGCCGAACTGAAGCTCTGCGATCTGATCTGATGGCATGGCGGCATTGAACAGCGTCACCTCGCCGATGATGCCGTCCGCGAAGCCCGCACCGCTGCCGATGGTCATGGCACCATCCGCATCCGAAACGGTCAGGCTGATGGGGGAGACGCTTGCGACCGCAGCGCCGTCCATGAATAGCGTTGCCGTCGACCCGTCATAGGACAAGGTCCAGTGATGCCACTCGCCATACTGCCAACCATGGTTGCCCGCATTGTTGACCGTATCGCCAGAGACACCGTCGCCGACGGAGAACTGGATCTCGCCTTCAGAGCCAACCGAAATCGCAAAGGCCCCATCGGTCCCACCAAGCCGGATTAGATCTTCGTAACCGCTGGAAGAATCCAGCTTTGCCCAGAGGCCGACAGTGAAAGCATTGTTCGGCAAAGTAACACTGCTGATGCCGACCGAGGTCGAGGTGCCATTCAGGTCCAGGCCCTTGGCATTGGCCGTTGTGATCCCCAATGGTGCCGCATTGTGCCAGACGGTTCCACCCGACAGGGTCCCGTGGCCGTCCGCGAAAGCACCAGTGCCCACAGCGCTGTTGAAGGCCGTACCGCCCGTCCCCTGATCGAACCCGAGTTGCAGGGCGAGCGTGTTGTCATCCGGATAGACACCCGCCTGGGCTTCGGCGGCGATCTCAGCCGCCGACCGGCTGCCGGTGTAGATGTTCACTTCGGCAACATCGCCAACGAACTCTTCCCAGTATTGGACAAGGGAGTCACCGATACGGAAGTCGTTGCCGTTCATGGACCAGGTACCGGCTCCCGTGGAACTGCCGGCTTCCTGACCATCCACATACAGTGTCAGCGCACCGTCCGCGCCAAGATCCGGATCCATTACAACGGCAACGTGATGCCACTCGCCGTCTGTCACGTCTGTGGAGGTGTCGGAGGTCGAATGAACGGACGTCGTACCGGATTTGGCTTCGACGGATAGGGCCCCGTTCGTCTTGCTGATCAGGACATTGACGCCATTGAGAGAAGAAGAACTGTCCGTCCGGCCCATCAGCATGGCGGTTTCGCCGCCGCTGCCGTTATCGGTGTCCCAGTTGCCGTCAGTTCTGAACCAGGCCGTCCAGGTCTGCGCAGCCGAACCGTTCAGGTTCGTCAGGTCGGCCGATGCAATCCGAACCGCATCATCAACACCATCAAAACTGACATAGCTCGCCAGTGTGTTGACGTTGTGTTCGGCAGCAGAAGTGATGTTGCCGACCACCAGCGCGTTACCGTTACCAGTCTGGTCGGTGAGCGTGCGCAGTTCGTCTTCGCTGGTTCGCCAGTCGGCCACGAGGGTCGTCTCGGCCGTTGGGTCGGTGATGACCTGATCGTAGGCTGCCTCGACCTCCGTTGCGGTTCTCGCCTCACTCCAGAGACGCAGGCCTGACATCTGACCGTCAAAGCCCTTAACGTCGGTCCCGGCCAGCCCCATGAAGAACTCGCTGTCCGCCCCACCGGTGGGTGAATTGGTATAGGTCTTCGGCGTATCGGCGGCCTGACCATCAACATAAAGCTGAACCGTACCGCCCGATCCCGTGTCGTCCCGCACAAGGCTGATATGCGCCCAATCGCCTGCTGTCAGGTTGGCATCGCAGACATGGGTTTCTTTCGACCCGTTGGCGTATTCGTGCTGGTAGACCAGATCGCCTGCGGCGTTCAGCCCGATGGAGTAGAGCTCGTTGGCCGCCGCCGTATCACCCTCGCCCCGGAAGCTCGCAATCAGGTAGATGTCGGAGCCTGTCGGCAATTCGCGCGGATTGATCCAGCCTTCCAGGGTCATATCGCCGATGATCGCCAGCGCGTCGGAGGTGCCACGCACACCGCCGATAATGGTCTCGTCCGGATCGAACTGCAGGACTGGCAGATCTGCGGCGATGCCTTGCAGTTGAGGCGCTTCGTCAAAAGCCGCCACCTTGACCAAGATGGTCTTGGAGGTGGTCGTTGTCCCGTCCGACACCTCGACCGTGAAACTGTCTGCACCGGTGTAGTCGTCGTCCGGCGTGTAGGTGAACTGACCGGTCCCGCCGTCCAGCGTGATCGTACCGTTTGACGGCTCGCCACCACTGGCCAGGTCAAACGTCAGACCTTCCTTGTCGCCGTCCGGCGAGCCGACGGATCCTTCAAAGGCCACATTTTCCAGCACCGTCATTTCATCGGTGTAAACACCGTCAGCCGCGTTCACGAAGCTGGGCGGCAGGGCCGTACTGATGGACGAAGAACCGTTCAGGCCACCGTTGTTCCCGGCATTGCCCGAATCCACTGCGGTCGTGCTGTTCGCATCGTCATCCAGACGCCAGTTTGACTGCAGGGTCGGGTTGGAACCGGCATCCACGAAGGTATTCATGTTGGCCTGGATTTCGGCCTGGGTTCGTGCCTCGCTCCAGACCCGGACGTCCGCCATCTGACCATCCAGATTTTCGCCGATCAGGGCCGATGAACCACCCTTCCAGGAGGTTCCGATACCGGAGGTATCAGAGGCAACCTCCTCGCCGTTCACATAGATGTAGGCGGAGTCGTCATCGGTAAAGGTGGCCGCGACGTGAATCCATTCCCCGACCGTCACCGAGCCCGCCGGGGACGTCGCCGTCCCGCCCTGATACACATACCAGTAGAGCGAGCCATTGGTATTCAGGGTCAGCCTGTGGGATGTTCCCGGACCCCGGTCAAAGATTGTCGCACTCGAGCTCAGATCATCGACATAAATCCAGGCCTCGACCGTGAACTCGCTGGTGTTGTAGTCGCCACTGCTGTCCGCGATATCGATACGCGAACTGGTTTGCCCCTCAAAGGTCGCAGCCCGTTCGAAATGGGTGACGGTTTGCGACGGATCGTCCGAACCGGCCCCGGCATCCGCGCCAAGCGTGGCATCATGACCATTGCCGGAAGTATCGATAACCTTGCCCTGGCGCACGGCCTCCAGATCCCAGGAAGCCAGAAGCCCCGTACTGTCGGCCAGAGCATCTCCGGATGCGGCATCCGAGATTTCCGTCGAGGTTCGCAGATCCGACCAGACCCGGACATCGGAAATCTTGCCGTGGAACGGGTCCCAGGTCGTCGCCGTAGAATTGGCGCTCGGCCCGCCGATCAACGTCGGCTGTGATCCATCCAAGGTCAGGTTTACTGAGGAAACATCCTTCGTCGTTCCGCCGCCGCTCAGCGTTTCAGCGGTTCCATTGATGAACAGTGAACCATTCCCGGACCGATCCGCCGTGGCAGCGACATGGACCCATTGGGCTTCCTGGATCGCCGTGGTCCCGAACAACTCGACCGAATTGGTTCCGTCATTCAGGCCCAGTGCCAACGTGCCGGAAGAGCTCACGCCAAACACCACGCCGGTGAAGTTGTCCCGAGTATCCAGAATCGTGTTCTCGCCGGTTGCCGCCGGATCGATCCAGATCCAGGCTTCCAGCGAAAAGTCGCCCGTTCCCAAGCTGACCGCGGAGGCGGAGAGCACGTCATCCGACCCATCGAAGGTCAGCGGACCATCGTCGGAACGGACACCGGTGATCACAGGCGCATCGTCGACAGAATTCACCGCAACGGAAATCTCGCTCAGGGAAGACAGCCCCGCCCCGTCGACGACCTTGATCGCGAAGGCATCCGAACCCCGGTATTCTTCGTCCGGCGTGTAGGTCCAGTCCCCGGTCGAGGAATTGATCGTCAGCGTTCCGTGGGCGGGGTCGGTATCGACGCTATAGGTGAGCGTGGTGTTTTCCGGATCGACGGCGGTTACCTTGCCGGCGTAGGGCGTATCCTCGTCCGTGCTGAACGACGTGATCGGCGTGCCGCCAGAGTCGGTGACGTCAGAGGTCACACGGTCTTCAACCGATGTGACCGAAACGGTAATGGTCTTCGTCGTTGTCAGGGTGCCATTGCTCACGGTCACAGTGAAACTGTCGGAGCCATTGTAATTGGCATCCGGCGTGTAGACGAAGGTGCCGAGGTTCGCGTCCACGGTCAGCGTGCCATTGGATGGATCGCCATTGGCGGCTACGCCATAGGTGTAGGTGACGCCATCGACCTGATCGACCTGGATCACGCCGCCATAGGCCGAATCTTCCGCCGTGATGATATCTGCCGTCGCCTGGACACGCGTGGTGTCTTCCAGCGAAGCACTGTTCAGCGTCGCATCCAGGTTGCTGCTGGATTCATCCTCTGCCGTGACAGCCGAGTCACCGTCTTCGAAGCGCCAGTTCGCAGAAAGCCCGACGGTGGTATCGGGGTTCAGGAAGTGGTTCATGTCCGCCTGGATTTCGGCCTGGCTGCGCTGAACGCTCCAGACCCGCATGTCGGCCAACTGCCCGTCAAAGCCCCGTCCCAAGTCCGCCGTGGTCCCGGACTTCCAGGACGTCCCGACCCCGGAAGTCGTGGAGGCGACTTCCTCGCCATCCACATAAAGGTATGCGGATTCGTTGTCTTTGAAGGTGGCGGCCACATGGTGCCAGCCGCCCGTCGTCACATCTCCGGCGCTCGAAGACATCGAGATACCCTGGTAGACATACCAGCTCAGCGCCCCGTTGGTGTTGACCCGAAGCGCGTGGGAGGATCCGCCGCCGCGCTCGAAGATTTCGCGCGTCGTGCTCAGATCATCGAGGTATACCCAACCCTCAACGGTAAACTCGGAGGTATTGAAGACACCGCCGGAATCACTCACAGCCCCATAGGAACTGGTCGAACCGGTGACCGACAGGCCCTTGGCAAAGTGCATTTCCTGGAGCGACGGATCATCTGTACCCGAAGCGGACGACGCACCCAGCGTGCCGTCATGGCTTCCCGAGGACAGATCGGTCACAGCGCCGGTGGTCTCGTCGACCGTATCCCCATCCAAGGGCCAATAGGCGACAAGGTTAGCCGTCGTACCCGGGTTCTCGATCTCGGCTGTCTTGTAGGTGTCGATCTCTTCAGCCGTGCGCAGGTCTGACCACAGACGAATATCCGACAAGCGCCCGTTGAAGGGAGCCCAAGACGTGCTGGTCCCCGCGGCCCCGCCGATCACGGCTGTCTGACCGCTCGGGACTTCGACGCTGCCGGACTGGGCCGAAATGCTCGCCGAGCCCACATTCTCGCCATCCAGGTAGATCGTCCCATTGCCGTCCCGATCACCGGAGAAGGCAACGTGATACCAGGTATCGGCAGACAGGCTTCCGGACGATTGGATCGTCACATCGGAACCGGTGGTGTTGATAAGACCGGTCAGCTTGTTCTGGTCGTCCACACCCAACAGGAACCCGTTGTTGGCATCCGAGCGGTTGTCAAAGACCGTGCTGTAATTGCCGAGGCTGTCCAGATAAATCCAGCCTTCCACCGTGAAATCGCCTGTCGTGATGCCAAGGTCGGGCGGTACGTTGATGTGGTCGTTCACGCCATCGAACTGAACGAAATCAGCGGGTTGCGTGACACCAAGGACCACTGGCGGCGCGGCAACGGTGATGTTGATGGTCCGCGCCACGCTCGCGCCGCTGCTGTCGGTCAGGTTGACCGTAAAGCTGTCGGCACCGGTATAGCCGGCGTCGGGCGTGTAACGGAACTGGCCATTGCCCAGGTCCACCAGGGTACCGTTGCTGGGCGAGAAGTAAGAACTGACGGTAACCGTGTCGCCGTCGCCGTCCAGAAGCTGCAGGGTCGCGACCTCGGCCTGATCCTTGATGACGCTGAGGCTGGAAACGGTTTCCGAGTAGAACGGGCTGTCATCCGCCCAGGTCTCGGAGCCGGAGGTTTGTCCGTACAGCGTGCCGCTCAGGTTGTTACCCGAAGCGTCTGCGATCGAGGCACCTTCGCCTTCGTCCAGCTTCCAATAGCCGATCAGGTTGGCTTCATTGGTCGGGTCGGCAATCCGGATATCATCGGAGGCCGCAATGGCTGTTCCATCCAGGGCCGTGTTCCAGACACGTACATCGGCAACATCGCCGTTGTAGTACTGCCCATGAACGGAACTGAAGCGACCGATGGTGACAGGATTTGAATTCGTTGATGCCAGGTTGTCTTCCGGCATGGTCGTCGAACCCTGGAGGACACCATCCAGGTACAGGGTTACCGTGCTCGTGGCGCTATCGTAAGTTGCCGAAGCCCGATGCCACTCACCGTCATTAACGGTTCCGAGTGAACCGACCGAAACAGAAGCCGCGCCGCCGCTCGTTGCACCATTGCTGTCATAGCCGGCGATGAAGCTCAGCTCGTTGTTGGCAATCCGGAAGGAATAGGCTTCCGCAGAGGTATGGTCATCCGATACTTTTGTGAGGATCCGATGGAGCTCGCCCGTGGAATCATGATCCGTCCGGAACATGACCTCGACCGTGTAGTCGGCATCGAGCGCCTTGTTCAGTCCGCCGCTGTCCGGGATATCGATGTAGTCATCGCTGCCGTCCAGGGTAATTGCGCCGTCAGAAAGGCCGAGGCCCGATACCTCCGGATCATCCGCCACACCGGTAATGCTGACCGAGATTTCTTCGCGGGTTGTTGTCGTGCCGTTGGAAACCTCGATGAAGAAGCTGTCCGCACCTGTGGCGTTTTCGTCCGGCGTGTAGGTATAGAGCCAGGAGGAACCGCTTTGGGTGAGGCTGACATCCCCCTTGGCAGCACCGCCATCCGCACCCACCAGGCTGACGGTCAGGGTGTCACCGGAGGCATAACTGTAGGTTCCGATCACCCCGGTCAAAGGCTGGTCTTCGATGACCGTTACGGCCCCGTCGTCATAGACCGGCGGAATACCGCTGTACCAGTTGCCGCCGGAGACCGTCAGATCATGCCCCATTCCGGAGGCATCGACCAAAGTCGTGCCGGATCCTTCGGTCAGCGGGAACCAAGCTTCCAGGCCCTGTTCGGGTTGGGATGCGGTCAAGCCGTTGCGATTGTTGGCAACCTCGGTCGAGGTGCGGGCATCGGACCAGACACGAACATCCGACACCAGGCCTGAGAACGGTGCGGACGAGCCCGTGGTCGCCACGTGGAAGCTGCCGGTGGGCGTGACCGGATTGGTCGTTATGGTGCCTGCCGTGATCGTTTCATCTTCGCCGTTGACGTAGATCTTCCAGGTTCCGCTCTCGCGCACCAGGGCTGCCTGGACGATTTCGCCGGCCTTCACCGTGAAATCGGTATGCAGCCCGCCGATACCGCCCAATTCACCCTGCAGCTTGTAGGTGTCCGCCCCGGTCCGGTCCAAAATCAGCCCGTAACCGTTGGTGCTGTAGGTCCCGTTGTAGGCCAGAACCATGTCGCCGGACGTATCGGTCCCGTTCCACATGAAGGTGACTTCGATGGAAAGGTCGTTGGTCTGCGTCAGCAACAGATCGCCCGACGCCCCCTGGCCTGACGAGCCATCGACGCTGAACATGATCTCATTGGGCGAGGTGAAGTTCGGTGCCTGGCCGGAAACCGTGGAAAGATCGAAGCCATTTGCCGAGCCGTCAGTGACAGTGGTGCCTGACGCGCTGTCGAAATCGTAAGAGGCAACGAGGGTACTTTCCGTCGTCGGCTCACTGACCGGGCGGTTCATGCCCTCGCGGATTTGCTCTTCGGTCTTGGCTTCCGACCAGATGCGGACATCGTCCATCGCACCGTCATAGTACTGGCCGACGCTGTCACTCCAACGACCGATCTCAAGGTTTCCGCCCGCCGAAACGAAGGGCCCCACATTGGTCTGCTGGCCCTCGTAAACGCCATCCACGTAGATCTTCAAGGTATCGGTCGCGGCGTCATAGGTACCGGCCACGTGGTGCCACTGGTTGTCGCTGATCGTGGTCGTGCTGCCAAGGTCTACGTGGGTGGTCGGCGGTTCGGTTCCCTGAACCCAGACCTTGCCGCCCCAGGTATAGAGGGAGAAATGCGAGTTGTTGGCACCATCGGACTTGGACACGATACGCCCGATCACGTTGGCGTCGTCTTCCGTCTGGATCCAGGCCTCGATCGTCCAGCTTTCCAGCTGCTGCGCCGAGTCATGGGCGGCCGAGAGGTAGGTTTGGTCCGCCTTGTCGAACTGCGCGAAGCCACCGGCCGCATTTGTGCCGAGGACTTCGGGGACGGCAATCGTCTGATCATCGAACCGCAGCCGTTCGATATCCGTCAGAATGTCTGTGCCGTCGGTGCCGGAGACCGTCAGCCCCGCATCACCTGCCGTGATGGTATAATCGGCGTAGTTTCCGGTGAACTCCGCAATGTCGATGCCATCGCCACCGTCAATGGTGTCGTTATTTGCACCCCCATTAATCGTGTCGTCGCCGGCACCACCGTTCAGAATGTCGTTGAACTTGCCGCCTTCGATGGTGTCGTCGCCACCGCCACCGGAGATCGTGTCCGCCCCGTAACCACCTGACAGGCGGTTGGCGTTGTTGTCCCCGATGATCGTCTCAGCCCCGGCACCGCCGGTCACATCTTCAATGTTCGAGAACGTCGTGGTCAGGCTCGACCAAGTGGCCGTGCCGGTCACAAGGTTGATGTTGTAGCTTAGATTGGCCCCGATATAGAGCTCATCCTGCCCTGCACCGCCATCGACAGTATTGCTCCCGCCGCCAATCAGGAAGAGGTCATCGCCCGCGCCACCTGTAAGGTCGTCATTGCCATCGCTACCCGAAAGGATGTCATTTCCACTTCCCCCAACCAGGACATCAGCACCACTGGTACCGATGATGGCCTGGTCCGTGGTTTCCGAACTCGCGTTGGTTCCCGAAAAGATTGACCAAGTATCCGTTGTAATAGAGCCCTCGTCGTTCTCCCGATATCCAAAAGTTTCGATCACACCATCGGCGACCGTGAGGGTGGAGTCATAGCCCCCGTAGTCAAGGCTGGTGCGGAAGACGATATCGCCGCCGCTTCGGTAGACATCGCGAATGACACCGTCACCGCCGTAGTCGCCACCTTCTGTCGAATTGAACACGACGGTATCGGTGCCGCCGCTGTCCAAGATCACGTCATCGCTTCGACTGATCTCGTAGGTGTCGTTATCCGCTCCGCCGTCCAAAAGGTCGTTGCCAATACCGCCAACGAGGCTGTCATTGCCTGCACCGCCATAGAGGCTGCCTTGTCCGCCGGTTGTCAGAAGGTCGTTACCATCCCCGCCATAGAGCGAGTTGACGCCACCGCCGCCATGGAGCGAGTCATCCCCGCCATAGCCATAAAAGACGTTGCCGTAGGACGAAACAGCAATGTCTTCGAAGGTATCGCCGTAAGCCGAGCCGAGGAAGCCTTCAACATCAAGGCTGATGGTGTCGGCCCCCTGCCCGCCGCCGACGGATTGCGACGACGTATTGGCGAATTGAACATGGACGGCACCTGTCGCGTTTCGGTAGTCCGCGAAATCGGTACCGGAGCCGCCCTGGATGATGTCATCGCCCGCGCCGCCTTCCATGGTGTCATCGCCCGCACCACCCTGCAGCAGGTCGTTGTCATCGCCGCCGTAGAGGATGTCGTTGTCGTCGTTGCCTTTGAGGGTGTCATTTCCGGCAAGGCCAAAGATCGTGTCATTGCCGGCCAGGCCATCAATCGTATCCGAACCAGAGGTGCCGGTCAGCGAGTCCGCGTTCACAGTCGGGCCATTGGCCTCGACCGTCAGGACCAGGTCATTGCCGTCGCCACCGGCATAATCCGCCGTCAATTTCCAATCGGTGCCGAGGTCATGAATGATGCTGTCGAAGCTGCCCGAGATCGCATCCGATCCGTCATTGGTCAGCACCGTGAAGGTCTGGCCCGCAACAGGTTCGTAGGAACCGAAGCTGACCGAAATCACGTCACCGGCCCCAGAGAGGTTCACGCCACCGACCACATCCAGGACGTCATGATCGGAAGCCCCGGCCACATCCAGGTTCAGCGCCGTGCCGGCACCGGTTTCGAAGTCCAACGCAAAGGACAGCGTACCCGTCGTACCATCCGTCGCCACCGTGATGTCGCCGGTATCGGTGACCACGGTCGAACTGGCGATGAAGATCGTGCCTTCGCCCTCGATGCTGCCCGAGTTGTTGAAGGTGGCACCGGTGATATCCAGCCGCGCGCCATCAGCAATCCGGATCGTTCCTGTGTTGGTGAAATCATCGGTCGCCCGGAACACACCGGCCTGGATTTCCAGCGTACCGCTGTTTACGAAGTCTGACTGGATTTCAGTCCGGCTGCTGCCGCCCGCGCCTGCAGATTTGACCAGCGTCCCGGCATTGGTGAACAGATTGCCGGAGCCTGACTCGATGACATCCCTATCGTGCTGAATGTCGAAGGTCGCGCCGACCGCGTTGGTGAAGGACGCACCATTGGAGAGCACGACGTCGTAACTGGATGTCGACGCCCAGGTCGCGGTGCCTTCGTTGGTGAAATCCACCTCGTCGATGGTGATGGCGTTCGACGTGTTCATCGTCAAGGTATTGCCGGAGGCATTCTTGACGGCACCCGCCCCCTCGAACTTACCCCGGGACCAGACAAACTCGGAATCCATGGTCAGGGTATGGCCGCTGGTCACCTCAATCGCGCCGTTGTCGCTCGATTTATAGGTTATCGAACCGCCGAGGCTGAGATCTGTGTCGACCACCGCCTTGGACATAGAGAAGTTGACGATACCGGAGCCAGAGAAACTGGCTCCATCGTTGAACGTGGCAATCCCGGTAGTGGCACTCGTAGCATCGAAGACAATCTCGCCTGTCGCGCCGACACTCATCAAACCTGTCGTGGTGACGGAATCCGAGAATTCCAAAATGCCATCCACCACATCAATGGTTCCGGTATTGACGACCGGGACACCAATGTCGGTGCGCCCGGTGGATTCGTCACCCGTCACTTTGCGCAGAAGCCCTGCGTTGGTGAACAGGTTCCCGGAGCCGCTTTCCGAGATGTCCTTATCGTGGTTGATCAGGAAGCTCGCACCGGAGGCGTTGGTGAATTGGGCCCCGCCGGAGATCGTCAGGTTATAGATAGACGAGGCTTCCCAGTCGAAGGTGCCGTTGTTGGTCACCGTCAACGCATCGAAGGACACACTGTTCTGGCTGTCGATGTACACCGTCTTCCCGGCGTTATTCACCAAAGCACCATCGCCAGAGAAAAAGCCCCGTGACCAATCAAAGTCGGCATCCAGGGTCAGGGTTTTTGCAGCGGCGACTTCAATCGTACCGTTATCCACCAACTGATAATTCAGGCCACCGTCGAGGGTCAGATCATCGACGATCTGGGCCTTTGTCATGGAGAAGGTGACGTCGCCCGATCCCGTGAAGCTGGTGGTGCCATCCAGTTGGGTGATGTCTGTGGTGGATGTGGCGTCAAACAGAACCTCGGCCCCGGAAGCAACAGAAATGGTGCCACCCTGGCTGACGTAGGCATCCGAAAACTCCAGGATGCCCGCATCCACGTTGATGGTGCCCTGGTTTTCGAACGGCACGGAGATATCGGTGCGTGCCGACCCGCCGGCGCTGGCCGTCTTGGTGATC
The DNA here is from genome assembly GCA_049603795.1 of Magnetovibrionaceae bacterium. GTDB lineage: Bacteria > Pseudomonadota > Alphaproteobacteria > Rhodospirillales > JBMYSY01 > JBMYSY01. The sequence goes on along the minus strand of JBMYSY010000015.1, from coordinate 80,213 downwards.
GTGCCGTAGTTGGTCATCTGGTTGCCGGAACCGGACTCGGTGATGTCCAGGTCATGGCGGATATAGAAGGTCCCCGATGCCGCGTTGGTGAAGTCCGCACCGTCGGAAATGGTCAGGTTGTAGGAAGAGGTCTCCACCCAATCCATCACGCCGCTGTTGACCACATTCAGCGCGGTGAAGGAAATCCCGTTCTGGGTATTCATCGTGACCGTATTGCCGGCGTTGTTGAACAGGTAGGAGCTGCTGTAGCCGTCAAACCCGCCGCGCTGCCAGTCGAAATCAGCATCCAGGGTCAGGGTCCGATTCGAGCCGACCAGGATCAGACCAGTGTCGTCCAAGTGGTACGTCAGATTGTCACCAAGGGTCAGGTCCGTGTTGATCTCGGCCCGGCTCATGGAGAAATAGACGTCACCGGCGCCCGAGAAGGAGCTCCCGGCATTGAAGGCCGCGATGTCCAGGTTCGAGGTCGCATCCAGGAACAGGCTGGCACCGGCAGCCACCTCGATCGCACCCGAGTTGGTCAACGAGTCCGAAAATTCCAGCCGACCGGCATCGATATCAATCGTACCCGAGTTGGTGGTCGCCACCTGAATATCGGTCGGATCGGAGGATCCCGAACCCACCGTTTTCTGAAGAGTGCCTGCGTTGACGAAGCTGTTTCCGGAGCCGCTTTCGGTGATGTTCTTGTCGTGCTTGATCACGATGGTGGCACCGGACTGGTTGTCCAGCAATGATCCGTTGCCGATCGTCAGACCGTAGACGGAACCCGATTCCCAGGTCAGGGTGCCCCGGTTTTCCAGTTCGACATCGTCCAGAGTGGCGCTGCCGAGAACGGTGTGCAGGGTCAGCGGGTTGGAAACCGCATTGATGACCTTGGCATTGGTCCCACTGGCTCCGATCGTACCGCGGGTCCAGGTGAAATCGTTGGCCAGCGTCAGATTGACATTCTGCGCCAGCTCGATGGTGCCCGTGTCCACCATGGAATAGGACACATTGTCGCCCAGCGTCGTGTTGGCGGTGAACTGGGTCAGGCCATTGGAGAAGACCATCGAACCGTCACCCTGGATCGTGGTCCCTGTCCCGAAGACGGCCGGGTTCGCAGTCGATGACGCATCGAGCAGGAATGTCGCACCGGATGCGATATCGATGGTGCCGCCCAGATTGGTGAAGCCGTCGTTGATGTCCAGGCTTCCCGCGTCAATGTCCAGGGTGCCCGTGTTGTCCAGATGGACATTCATTTCGGCAGACCCGGTCCCACCGGATTTCACAAATGTCCCGGCGTTGTACATCTCGTTGCCGGAGCCCGAATCGGTCAGGTCGGTATCGTCCTTCAGATCGAAAGTCGCACCGGAGGCATTGGTGAAGGTGGAAGCACTCGCGAGCTGAACCACATAGGTTTCGCCCTGGACATTCACCGTCCCGTTGTTGACCACATCCATCCCGCTGAAGGTGATGCCGCCCGAGGTGTCGAGGTTCAGGTTGGCCGTCGCGCCCGAGGCGACTGTCAGCCCGCCGTCCGTTGACGAAATCTGGCTTTGGTTGAACACCGCCGTCCCGTTGATGGTGGTCATCCCACCCGTGGTGTAGAGGGCGTTGTTGCTCATGGTCAGGGTGGTGCCGCTGGCGAAATCGGCCTCGCCACTGACATTCAACGTCCCGCCGGTCAGCGCAAGTCCCGTATCGGCATCCAGATGGCGGACCGTCGTGATCCCGGACCCGTGGGTCACGTCGGAAGCATTTGCGGCCAGTTGCACCGCGTCGGTTGACGTCGGAAGCGTGTCGTTCGTCCAGTTCGTCGCCGTATGGAAGGCCGCGTCCGTCGCCTGGTCGTGGACGATAAAGTTCTGATTGACCGTTACGGTCAGCCCGGTCGAACCGTAGCTCAGGTTTACCTCATAATTGTCGTCCAGGTTATGAACGACGTTGTCGAAGGTCGTGTCCGGGGTGAGACCGGTGTAGGTGATGATTTCGAAGCTTGACCCCGGGAAGGGCAGGTAGCTGAAATCCAGCTCGATGGTGTCGGTCGAGGCGGAGAGGTCCAAATCGTCAACCGTCAGATGGTCGAAGCTGGTGCCCGAAGCCAGGTCGAACTTGAAGACACTCTGGGCATCCGTCGCGAAGTCGCTCTCGATGTTCAGCGCGCCCACGGTGCCGTCGGTCGCAACGGTGATATCGCCGGAGTTTGCAACCGTTCCTGAGGTGGTGACGTTCAACGTCCCCGCCCCTTCGATGATGCCGGTGTTGGAGAAGTTGCCGCCGGATACGGTCAGGGTCGCGCCATCAGCGATCTCGATCCGACCGGAGTTGGTCAGCCCCTCGGAAAAGCGAAGATTCCCGGTCAGCACCTGAATCTCGCCGCTGCTGGATGCCAGGACATCCAGGTTCATGGTCCCAACGCCGCCGTTGCGAATGAAGGTGCCGGCGTTTTGGAAGCTGCCCGCGGAAGTCGTATTCGAGAGATCACCCGAACCCTGGACTTCAAAGGTCGCGCCGAGCGCGTTCTGGAAGATCCCAGCGGTCTCGATAAAGATATCGCCCGCATCGGTCATGGTGACCGAACCGTTGTTGACAATCGTCCCGGTCAGGGTCCGGTTGGCATTCCCGGCAAAGGTCGCGTCGCCATCAAGGATGACCACACCGTCGCCTGCGATGGTTCCGCCGTCCCAATCCAGTGAGCCATCCACATCCAGGGTTATGCCGTCCGCAATGGTAAGGGTACCGCCCGAGACATTGAACGTATGATCGGATGCAACAGAGGCGTCGCCGGAAACGCTGGTCGTATAATGAGCGACTTCTGTGGTGCCGGCCCCCTGGAACACCGTCTTGGCCAGGACTGTCGTGTTGCCACTGACCATGAGAGAAGCACCGGATGCTGCATCCACAACACCGGCCAGGGTGTTGCCGGTTCCGAACAGCTGAATGGTGCCGCTATCCACATCCAGCGTTGCCCCGACGGACTGAGTATAGGTCGTGTCGAAATCGGTGGTCGCAGAGCCGGAAGATTTTCGGACAACCCCGTGGTTTTCGAAATCACCGGGGGCGGCACCGTAGGTGATGTCTGAATCCGTTTGGATATCAAACAGCCCGTTTTCGGCATTCCTGAAGACGGAACCGGCCTGAAGGTATAAATCTCCGGTATCTGTGAAGGCCAGTGAACCGTGGTTTTCCAGGGTCCCCAGCAGCGACTTGTTCGAAGCGGACGAGAGCTCGCCGTCACCATTGACCCGAACAAGACCATCCCCGGAAAATCCGCCCCAAGTCCACTCCAGTGTACCGTCAATATCCAGGGTTTCTCCGGCATTGGCCTGAACCTCGCCGCCGCCGACCAACATCGTACCGCCCGTCGCCACCGATACGCTGCCGTCGATGATCAGCTTGCCGCTGGACGAGATCGAATGGGTACCGGCCCCTTGGAAGGTGGTTCCAGCCTTCAGGGTCATCGTGGCACCGAAATTAATGCTGGCACCACTGGCCGCATCAAAGGTCCCCGCGACTGAATCGCTGGCGACCAGGAAGGACAGCGACCCGGTATCCACATCGACCAAGCCGGTCTCGGTCTGCGTCAATTCCGAATAGAAATTCCGGCTGCCGGTATCCACGCTTTTATGGATCGTCCCGGCATTGACGAATTCACCCGGTGCTGACGAATAGGCCAGCTCGCCCGAGCCTTGCAGATTGAACGTCCCGCCGATGGCGTTCGTCAGGGAAGCGCCGCTCTGGACATAGATATCTCCGGCACCCGTGTGTGTGATCGTGCCGGTGTTGACGATATCGCCTTCCAGGAACTTGTTGGCACTGCTGCTGACCTGGGCCGTTCCATCAATCCGGATCGTACCGGCACCATCAATGGTCCCTGTCGTCCAATTCAGCGTTCCATCGACTTCCAGCGTCTTGCCGGCATTGACCGTCAGCGGACCGTTACCGGACAGTTGCAAGGTCCCGCCCGAGGCAACTTCCGCATTGCCGCTAAAGACAGCCTCCCCGCCTGATAGGATTTCGGTCACGCCAGAGCCCTGGAAGGTCACGCCTTCCTCGAAGGTCATGGTCGAAGCAATCTCGATTTCGGCCCCGCTGGCCGCATCGAAGGTTCCGCCAACGGACGGGCTGTCGACAAGGAAGCGAATCTGGCCGCTATCAACATCGACGGTCCCGAGATCCGTTTGGGTCAGCTTTGTATAGAAATAGGTCGCGCCCGTGGCAGTCGCCTTTGCCAGGGTCCCCGCGTTGATAAATTCGCCGGCGGACGAGGAAAAACTCGTATCGGCGTCGCTGAGGAAGGTGAAGGTCCCGCCGGCGTTGTTCCGGATCACCCCGGTCGGCTGAATGTAGAGATCGCCGGTCCCCAGCACCTCTGCCGAGCCGTTGTTCTCGAGCGTGCCATAGATGAAGCGATTGGCCGCCGTGCTCTGCAGATCCAACTCGCCATCAATGCGCAGGACGCCACCACCATCCAGCAGATCACCGGTGAGCCATTGCAGGGTGCCATCCACCTCCATGGTTTTGCCGCTGGCAACCGATATGTCGCCGCTGTCCAACTGGAAGGCTGCCGAGGCCCCGATGGTGATGTCCTTGACCGTGGCCACCCCGGCGTCGTGCACGATATTGCCGCTGTTCAGCAGGAAACCGTCTTCCAGGGTCGTCGCCGCGTTGATTTCCAGATAGCCCGAAGCCCCGGTATCCGCCGTCCCGCGGAGCACGGAGCCCGGTTCATTCAGGCGGAAGGTGCCATCGGAAACCGTCAGCGTCCCATCATCCGATTGCAGGAAGGGCACATCGATCACAGCCAGAGTCGAACTCGACGTCACCGCACCATCGTTGAGAATGCTGCCCGCCGACCCGGACCAGGTGATATCCTGATTGCCGGTGAAATTGAGGGTCGAGCCACTGCGGTTGTCCAGAACACCGCTGCCCGAGATCAGGAAATCGCCACTTCCGCCCGGGAAGGTGAAGGTCCCTTCGTTCTGCAAAGTCGTCGTCAACGCGAAGTTGGTCAAGTCGCCGCCAAGGGTACCGCCGGTCTTCGCGATCAACTTGCCCGTGCCGCCGATGGTGCCATCGAAGAAACTGAGGGGACCATTGGCGACAAAGTCGCCATTGATGGTGAGATCGCCGTTATCGACCGTGAAGGTCTGGCCGGACGCAACCGAACCCGGGCCCTGAATGATCAGATCCCCGCCGTTGAGGCTGAGCCCTGTATTGGCCTCGAGCCCCAGCACGGTGATGGTGCCGGACGGGAAGACAACGTCGCTCGCATTGGCATCCAGGATGGCGATGGTGTTGGCATCCGGCAGGCCATTGGTCCAGTTGCCGGAGTTGTTCCAGGCACTGTCGACGGCTTGGTTCATGGTGGTCGTCGACGCCGAAGCCCCAACGACGAAGCTCAGGCTGTTTGCGCCATAGGTCGGCGTCAGCGTGTAACCCGTGGGCAGGTTATGGACGATGCTGTCAAAGGTCCCGGTGACGCTGTCGTAGTTCATGACCGTGAAGCTGTCGCCGATCTTCACGCCTGCCAGATTGAGTTCCAGCGTGTCACCGACCGCCGAGAGATCCAGGTTATCGACGGTCAGAAGATCCCGATCGGTCGCGGAATGGACGTCCAGGGTAATGGTGCTGCTGGCGCTGGAGGTATAGTCATCCTGATAGTCCAGCGCACCGGTGGTCCCGTCGGTGGCGACAATGATGGTGCCGGTATTGCTGACCGACGAAGACGTAACAATGAGGGTGCCTTCGCCCTGAATGGTGCCTGAGTTGACGAAGGTATCGGCTTCGATGAGCAGCGCCTCGCCTGCTGCGATATCGATAATCCCCGTGTTCGTGAAGGTGTCTCCGGTCGTTCCGATCCGCGTCCCGTCGTTGACGTCGATCAGGCCGGCATTGCTGACATCGCCATGAATGATCCGGGTGCCCGTGTTCACGGTCCGGTCGATGCGGATCGTCCCCGCCGCCTCGTTCACCAGGGTTGCACCGCTGCCCATGGTCACCGCAGCACCCTGGGTCTGACCACTCGCTTGGTTATCCAGGACCAGGGTCCCGGTATTGGTCAGGTCATTGTTGAAGGTGATCGAAGCGGATGTGTTCGTGGCCCCTGTGATGACCAATTCACCAGAGTTGTTGAAATCCACATTGAAGACATCGTTCAGCGTATCGAGGCGCAGGTCACCGGTATTATTGAAGGCACCGGCCCCGGAAACGGTGACGTTCCCACCGAAGTTCAGGTCCACCCCGTCCGTGGCGTGGGTGTAGTCGCTGACCAATTCCAGCGTCGTCGTCCCCGCGAGGTTGAGAATGCCGTTGCCTGTCAATTCGGTGCTGGACCCAAACTGCACCGTGCCGCCCGTCACCGTCATGGTGGCTGCCAGGTCGATGGAGCCGGCGCGGGTATCAAAGGTTTCGCCGGTGTTCGCGAAGGACAGGGCATAGTCCACGTCAATGGTGCCCAGGTTCTCGACGCTACCGGTGATCGTCCGGCTGCCATTGGCGATGGTGCCGGACGACCGGAGTATACCGCCGGCCTGGTTCACCAGGACCGAAGAGCCCTCCATGGTGATACCCGCCGAGCGGAGCTGACCCGGGATAACATTGTCCAGGACAATCAGGCCGCTGTTTTCGATATCAACCGAAGCCGTCAAGACCGGGTCGGCCCCATTGTTGCCGGTGACCGTAAAGGTACCGGTGTTTTGCAAGGTGGTATCGAAATCCAGGTTGCCGAAGCTGAAGTTCAGGGTTCCGTCGTTTATGAAATTGCCGGCACCCGAGACCGTGGTGGTGCCGAAGGTGAAGGCCAGGTCGGCTGCGGTATGCGTGTAGTCGGAAACCAGATCGACGGTATTTGCGCCACTCAGGTACAGCGTCCCTTCACCTTGCAGCGTACTGCCGGTCCCCAGTTGCAGGGTGCCCTGGTCAACGGTCAGGGTCTTGCCGCTGGCGATATCGATCGTACCGCTTTGGTTGTTCAAGGTCGCCGAGGCGTTGTTGACCGTCAGGCCGTAGTTCACATCGATGACGCCGGCATTGGTAACCGGACCGGTCAGGGTGCGGAATCCGCTGGCGACCGTTCCGTCAACGCGCAGCGTGGCACCGGACTGGTTGTTGAAGATGGCCGAACCTTCAAGCGACACGGCGGCCGAGCGGGTTTGGCCCGCTTGGCGGTTGTCCAGGATGAAGACGCCCTGGTTCTGAATGGTGGCCGAGGTCGTCAGGACGGGATCGGCACCGTTTCCACCGATGACCCCGAAGACCCCTTCGTTCTGGAGGCCCGTATCAAAATCCAGATTGCCATAGGTGAAATCGAGCTCCCCGGCGTTGATGAAGGTGCCGGAACCTTGGACAGTCGTGGTCCCGAAGGTCAGGTCCAGATCCGTAGCCCGATGGGTGTAATCGGTGACCAAGTCAACGGTCGTCAAACCGGAGAACGCGAGCGTACCCTTACCGGTCAGGGTCCCCGCCGAACCCAATTCCAGGGTGCCGCCGGTGATGGTCATGCTGCGGCTTTCGGCAACATCGATCACGCCCGCCTGGTTGTTCAGCGTCGCGCCGGTGTTGGTGACGCCGAAACCGTAATCGACGTCTATCGTGCCCGCGTTGGTGATATCACCGACCAAGGTCCGGAAGCCGCTGGCCACCGTCCCCTGAACCAAAAGGGTCGCGCCGGTCTGGTTCAGGAATTCGGCACCGCCCTCAAGGGTAACGGTCGCCGACCGGGTCTGGCCGACCTGCTGGTTATCCAGGATGAAGGTGCCCTGGTTTTCGATATCCGCCGAGGCCCGCAGGTTCGGGTCCGCCCCGTTGCCGCCTGCCACCGTGAACTGCCCCGTGTTGCGCAGCGATGCGTCAAAATCCAGGTTGCCGTGGGAATAGCTCATGTCACCGATGTTGATGAACCGGGCCGAACCCTCGGTAGAGACGGTTGTCGTCCCGAAGGTTGTGGTCAGATCATCGGCGTCGTGGGTGTAATCGCTGACCAGATCGATGGTGTTGATACCTGTGAACGCCAAAGTCCCTTCGCCAGTCAACTCTGCACCGGAACCCAACTGAAGCGTGCCGTCATCGATGGTCAGGCTGGTGCCGCTGGCGATGGTGATCTTGCCGTCCCGGCTGTCCAGAACTTCCCCGTCGTTGTTGATAACGAAGGCCCCTTGGACGTCGATAACGCCGTCGTTATCGACGGAGCCGGTAAGCGCGCGGGAGCCCGCGTTCGTGCTCTTCACGATCAGTTCGCCCGTCGGGCCGATGACCAGTTCAGATGCCCCGGTGACATTGATCGAGGAAGACCGCGTCTGGCCCACCTGGATATTGTCCAGGACCAAGTCACCATTGACCGTAATGTTGGCCGACGTATTGAGAACCGGATCCGCCCCATTCGCGCCGAAGACATTTAGTGTTCCCGTGTCCCCGACAACGATCGGGGTCTCGAAACTCAGCGATCCAAAGGAATAGGTGAGATCGCCATCGACCAGGAGGGAGCCCGGCCCCGTCACCGTCACGTTTCCAAAGGAAATGTCTGTCTCGGTGGAATCCCAGGTGAAGTCGCTGACCAGGTCGAGCTCATGAGTACCGCCCAACGTCAGACGACCGGCCCCCTGGACCGTTGTCCCTGTGCCGAACTGTGTCGTCCCGGCGTCGATATCCATGACCACGCCGCTGGCGATGTCGATCGTGCCTGATTGGCTATCAAAGACCTCGCCGCTGTTCGCCACATCAAGCCTGTAGTTGGCGTCGATCAGGCCGAGGTTCTGAACCGACCCCGTTATGGTCCGGAAACCGGTCGCGACCGTCCCGTCCACCTGCAGCTCGCCCGTCGATCCGATCACCAGCTTAGAAGAACCTGTCAGGTTTAGGGACTGGCTGCGCGTTTCACCTGTCGCCTGGTTATCCATGACCAAGAGACCGTTGGTCGTGATATCCGACGAGGTGTTCAGCGTCAGTTCCGTGCCGTTGATGGAAATGACTTCAAGCCTGGCGTCCTGGTTGTTCAAGATTTCGGTCGCGAAACTCAGAGACCCGTTTTCAAAGGTGAAGGTCCCGTCGTTGATCAGCTTGCCCGGGCCGCTGACCGATACGTTGCCGAAGCGCATTTCCAGCGTATCGGAAGTAAAGGTGAAGTCTTCGGCCAATTGCAGCGCATGGGTGCCGGAAAGTGTCAGTCTACCGGTGCCGGAAAGATCGGTATCCGTCCCGAAAATCGTCGTCCCGGCATTGATGGTCATGTTCTTGCCGGAGGCGACATCAATGTCCCCGTCCCGGGTATCGAAGGTCTCGCTGGCGTTATTGACCGTAAAGGCGTGGTCGATATCGAAGGTGCCGTTGTTGGTAACAGACCCTGTGACGTAGCGGATACCGGCAGCAACCGTTCCCAGAACCTGGAGCGTGCCGCCGGTATCGTTCACGAAACCATCTGCCGCCGAGGAAACGTTGATCCCAACGTCCCTGGTTTCCGCAGTCGCGATGCTGTCCATCGTAATCGTGCCGGTGTTGGTCAGACCGCCATCAAGATTCATGACCGCAGACACACCCGAAATCGCCTGGATGGCGATGCTGCCCGAGTTGGCGAAGGCCGGATCCAGGCTGACCGTCCGTTGCAGGGTCAGGGTACCGGCGCTGGTCAATTCACCGTCGCCCAGCAATGTGGCGTTCTTGATCGTGGCCGTAACCCCGGAGCCAAGAGCGATGGTCCGGTCGTCCAACGTCTTGTCCGCCGTCAAACCGGACAGTTGGAATCCACCTTCGACCGTTGTGGTTCCAAGGCCACTCAGGGTCCCGGACTGGAAGGACAAGGTGCCGTTGACGGTCATGTTGTGATCGCCGGCCAGATTGCCGCCTTCCAGCTTCAGAGTTTTGCCGGCTGCTATGTCGCCAAGCGCCGATACGGTCAGGGTGTTGGACTTGAGGTCAAGGTTCGTATCGGCATCCAACTCGGCGATCGAGACGTCGGCGTTCAGCGTCACTGTACCGGAACCGGTCAAGGTCGCCTTGCTTGCCACGCCGGGCAGACCGGCAGTCCAGTTTGCAGACTCCTCCCAGGTCAGGTCGGTGTTCTGGTTATGGATCGTCTCCGAATACCCCAGCACTTCGATCGCCTGGGTCACCGTATCCGACTTTGCCCCCTGCGCATCGGTGGCAGAAAACTGGATCGAAGGACCCGTGCCTTCGAAGGTCGAATCCGGCACGAAAACAATCCGCCCATCAACATCGGTCACAGCCGTGCCGGAGGATTGAATAACCGCTCCCCGCTTGTCGGCGGCACCGTCGTCGTATTGATAGAGCGCACCGTTGGACGGAAGGGCCTCGATGGTGAAGGCCACCGTCTCGGTCTCTGGGTTGGTCGCTTCCAGATCAAGCACCAGCTGGGTGCCCTTCTGCATCTGCAAGCCGCTGGTCACCTCGGCTACTGGTGTGTCATTGACCGCTTCGACCTCGACCGTGAAGGTCTGCGTCTTCGTTGCGTTTGACTCGCCCGTACCGTCGTCCACCTGCAGGGTGAAGCTATCCGAACCGGCGTAGTTGGCCGTGGGCGTATAGGTGAACTTCCATTCGCCGCCATCCTGGAAGACCGTGACCGAGCCGTTGGTGGCATCGGTATCGACCGTGACGGTCAGGGTGTCCCCGGCATCCGCATCGAAAACCTTCAGGCGGCCGGTTGTCGAGGAATCCTCGAACAGGTCAATCGTCTCGCTGGTGGAGAACTGCGGGACGCTGGTGTCCGCCCAGACAGTGGCACTCGGCAAGGTTCCGTCCAGGCCGTTGCCCGTCACATCATGGACGGTCGTACCGGCACCTTCCTCCATGGGCCAGAACCCGAGCAGGTTCGGCGCGTTGGCGGAGATGTCGTCACCATCGACACTGCTTTGAACTTGAAGCTGCGTGCGTGCCACGCCCCAGATCCGGGCCTCGGCCAACTGGCCATCCAACGTGATCGTCGCGTCACCGTTGGTATCGATGCTGGAGCCGATGGCAAGATCCGTTGCGCCCGTCTTTACCGTGCCCGAGGTCGCGCTGTTCGTGCCCGCGACCGTGCCGTTGACATAGATCGTCGAGGTCGAGCCGTCCCAGGTGGCGGCGACGTGGTACCAGATGCCTGTTTCCAGCCCCAATCCGGAGGTCTGAAGGTCAGCAAGATCAGCCGAACTGCCATCGCTGCTGACCAGGAAACTCAATTCGCTGCCGTTCGTGGTCAGTTGATGGGACCAGGCGGTTCCCGGTTCGCTGGTCGTGAAGATCGCCTGATTGCCCGTGACGCTATCCAGCTTGACCCAGGTCTCCAACGTCAGGGCATCCATGCCGGAAAGCTCTTCCGTTGCCGTCACCCGAATGGACTCACCCGAACCCGGAAGCTCGACCGCATTGCCGAGGTGGTGCAAAACCTGCGGGCCATCGCCCACATTCGCCGCGTCGTTCCCTTTGGGCGAAAGGTCCGTAACGCCGGACACGGTGGCCTGGTCTGGGCGCAAATAAAGTGCCAGATCGGCATTGTTTGCCGGATCATCCACGGCCTCGAACATGCCCTGCTGGATCGCGTCCTGGCTCTTGGCGGACTCCCAGATGCGGATTTCGGCCATCTGCCCCTTCAAATGAGCGGTGGAACCGGAGTTCCAATGACCGATCCGCAATGGATCATTCAAGTCCAGGCTTCCACCGTTGCCCGTAAAGCCATAGACATTATCCGTGATGGTTGCGCCATCCCCGTTCAGCCACCCGGTGGTCTCGCCATCCAAGTAACTGGTCACGGTGCCAGAGGAAATGCCATCGCCATCGAGCACCATCGCGTAATGGTGCCAACCGTGTTCCAGGCCGCTGATGTCGATGCGCTGAACGGCGGTATCATTCTCCGAGTTGTTTGAACCCGTCCGCACCGTTGTCATCAACAATCCGGACTCATGGATGTTGGCGATGTAGGCGCCGTTGCCGCCCGAACCCGGCCTCGCTTCAAACAGGGCATAGGATGTTCCGCTCGGCGGCGAGCCATCCCAATAGAACCAGGTTTCGACCGTCAGGTCTCCGGTTCCCGGGCTCAAGGACGCATCCGAAGCCACCGAAAGGCCGGCACCCGAACCATCGAACTGGAAGGATTCAAATCCCGCCGATACCCCTGCGAAGCCCGGCTGATCATTGTCATTGGTGACCGTGATGTTGACCGTCTTGGCCGGCGAGGTATCCGTGCCGTCATTGGCCGTATAGGCAAAGGACGGACCGGTCCCCGCGAAGTCCGCATCCGGTACGAAAATGATGCGCCCGGCGGAATCCGCGACCAGAATGTTGGGTTCGACGATCTCGGCCCCCCGATCATCGGTGGCGTTGCCATCGTATTGATAGAGCCTGCCGCCGGTGGTGGGGAGGGCCGTAATCGTGTAGCTGTGGCTGTCGCCCGTATCCGGGTCCTCGGCCGAAAGCTGTATCACGAGGTCGGTATCTTCCTGGGCCACCTGGTCGGTCAGATTGGCGACCGGGACATCCTGGGTTCCCTCCACATTGACCGTGAAGGTCTTCACCACCTCCGCGTTGGAGGCACCGCTGCCGTCATTCAGACGAACCTGGAAGCTATCCGTGGCATCGAAGTCGGCATCCGGCGTGTAGACGTAGGAGTAGACACCGTTGCTTTCGTTGATCGTCACCGTGCCGTTGGCCGCATCGGTTTCCAGCGTGACGGCAACCGTATCGCCATCCGCATCGAAACGACCGATAACGCCCGAGATCGCCTGATCTTCGAAGGTGCTTCCTTCGGCCAGATCCGAATAAATAGCGGGGGCCGTATTCACCCAGGTATCGGCTGAAGACAGGGTACCGTCGTTGCCGTTACCGGTCACATCCTGCGCCGTCGTGCCCGTGCCCTCGTTCAGGGGCCAATAGCCCTCGAGCCCGGTGGTCTCATGCGAGACGGAGCCGTCCATTCCGTTCTGAATACCTGCGGCATCACGGGCCACCGTCCAGATCCGAACATCGGACAACTGGCCATCCAGGGGATACTCCGGGCTGGTCGGACTGTTGTGCCGCACACCGATGCCCACCGGTGTTGTTGAACCCAAATTCCTACCGGCTGCATTGGTGACCGCGGTATCCGTCTCGCCGTCGACATACAGCTGAAGCATGGAGCCGTCATAGGTCATGGCCACATGGTGCCATTGGCCGGCTGTGATGGACTTGGTGCCCACCACATTCCAGTTATCGGTGAGGTCGCCGTTCGGGCTCATGCTGGCCGTCAGGTTGAAGTCGCCATCGCCGACGTCTCCGTCTGTCAGGAACAGTTGGAAACTCCGGTCATCAGCATAGGCATCCGCCGTGCCCCATTGGGAAACGACGGTCTGAATGCCGGTGGCGTCCTTGTCCAGCCGGACCCAGCCTTCAACCGAGAAATTGCTCGAGTTGCTGAATGTTGAGGGTGCCGCCACCTCGATCCCTGAGTTGGCGGTCGTCCCCTGCCAGGCGGTGCCGAGGTGGCCCACCACATGCGCGTCGTTGGTATAGGTGCCGTGGTGATTATTGCCCGAGCTATCGACAACCGAGGTGTCCGTGGCATTCGCCGCCCGCCAGTAACCCGCCAGCGTCGTCTCCCCCGTCGGGTTATCAACGACGGTGTTGACGCCTTCTGCTATCTGAGCGGCCGTCCGCGCTTCGGTCCAGACGCGGATTTCATCCATCCCGCCATTGAAGCTGTAGTTGTAAACGGTATCGGAACCGACCCAGAGCGGCGCACCCTGGGTGATGCCATCGGCATCATAGGTCAGGGTATTGCTGGTCACCGAACCGCCGTCACCGTTGGTCCAGTTGGCGTTGCTGCCATCAAGGTAGCCCGTGACGGTGCCTGTCGTACCATCGCCGTCGATGACCATGGCGACATGGTGCCACCCCGCAGATACGCCATTTCCGGAAAGATCGATCCGCTGCATGGCGAGTTCGGCATCGACAGCCCCCGTGCCCTTGGTATCGGCATAGAGCTGCAGGACACCGTTTTCGATCTTGCCGATATACCCGCCGCTGCCGTTCCATTTATGGAACAGGATCTGGGTGTCGTTGGTGGTGCCGTCCCATTCGAACCAGAGTTCGACTGTCAAATCGCCCTTGGCCGGATTGAATTCGGTCTGGGTATCGAAACGCAGGTTGTCTTGCGTCCCGTCGAACTGGAAGGCGGAACCGGTGGCCAAGAGCCCCGCTTCCGGTGCCACATTGGCATCCACGACAGAGAGGGTCCGGGAGATCGAATTCGTCGTGCCGTTGGCATCCTGGACCTGAATGCTGACAACGCGGTCAGTATTGTCCGGATCACCCGCCGAATTGTTGAACGACAGGTTCCGAAGCGTCGCCCGGATCGCCTCTTCGGTCACGGCCGAATTATAGGTAATAACCAAGGGGGTCGAACCGTCCGTGCCGCCTGTGTAGGTCCCGACCGGTGTGCTATCGAAAGTGATGCCGCCGCCGGAAGCCGTCAGCTTGCCATCGGTCGAATTCAGGATGCCCAGGCTGTCCGCAGTCTCGGACCCGCTGGTGAAGCTGACCGTAACGGTCGCCCCGCTGGCGGGCTCGGAATCCACATCGCCATAGACCAGATCGGGGTCGATCCGGACGGCACCGCCGCCGCCCTCGAAAGTGGTTGCCTGATCGAAGTCGACCGCCGCTGCGGTGCCGGAGAGCGCAAGGTCCAGTGATGCGCCGTTCGAGGAGGCATTGTCACCAAAGGCCTGATCGTCTTCAAAGGTGTAGCGGGCGACGAGGCTTTCATCCGCATTGGAGATCGTCGAACCGGTAATGTTGTCTTCGACATTTGCCGCAGACAGGGCCCGATCCCAGACCCGAATGTCGTCCAGGCGGCTACCGAAAGACGCCCCGCCCGAGGTGCCGTCGCCAACGATAAAGTCATCCGAACTGGTGATCGAATTGGTCGCACTGGTGACCGTACCGCCCTCGGTCAGGTCGATCGGACCGGTCCAGTTGTCGTCATCGGCATTCAACCAGGTCGTCAGGGTCCCGAATTCCGGATCGACGGCAAAGGCCAGGTGGTTGAACCCTTCGTCCGCGTTGCCGTCGAGCGCAATGGTTCGCTCTATCGCCGTGGTGTTGTTGGCTCCCCGCAGACGGACGGTCAGCGTCTCGTTGCCCGTCGTGCCATCCAGGAAGACGGACCAGCCGGTGTCGCCTGCCGCTTCGGCACCCTTGCCCATGATGATCCGCGGGCTTCCGGTCGCGTCAGCCGAGTTCCAATCGAACCAGACCTCGGCGGAGAAGGCCGCGACACCGGGCTGCAGGCTGGCGTCGCTGCTGGAAAGCGTATCCCCACCCGCCAGATCAATGCCTTGGCCCGAAAGCCCGAGTTTGGCCGCATCGTCGGTCGCCGCTACCGTCACCGTCCGGCTGGCTGTAGAGGTGGCACCGTCACCATCGCTCACCGTGAAGCTGACGGTCCGGTCACCGGTATCGGGGCTGTTGTTGTCGGCCTCAAAGGTGATGACCTGGGCCAAAGCCTCGACCGCTTCCGGCGTGGCGTTGCTGTTCAGAGAAATCTCAAGGGCACTTGCCGGGGCCAGTTCGACATTGTCCAAAGTCGTGGTTTCAAAGACACCGGTATGATCGCCCCGGATTTGGATTTCCTGAAGATCGGAAAGAACCGCCCTGATCTCGGCTTCGGTGGCGACCGAACCTGACTGGGATCCGACCCGCCAATCCGCACTGGTATCCAAGACCGCTTCGATCGAGGTAAAGTTGGTTCCGGGCAGGTCGAGACCGCTTAAGAAAAGCGTCTGGCTGGCACCGACGACCTGCAGATAAGGACCGCTTGCCGACGAACTGTTGGCGCTGCTGACCCGCATATCGAAGGACAACGTGCCCCCGTAGTAAGCGGAGCGGTTGCCGCCATAGGCTGTGGGAGTCACGAAGTAGAAATTGTCGCCACCCTGATCGGTCGCGCGAATGCCGCCCGATCCATCAACACCACCCGTGGAGGTCTGGCCGAAATTGCTGTGATTGTTGACGGCGGTCCAGCCCTCGGTCCCCGTCTCGAAAGTTGAGCGGATAACTTCGGCCCTCACCTCGCCGCCGGACACCGTGCCGATGGTCGTCCCGCCGTAGGTGACGGCGGTCCCGTCAAAGCCGATTTCGCCGGTATTGGTACCGATATTCTTGACGGTCAGCGTATCGCCGACGTTCGCATTGCCGGTAACCCTTACCGTCAGACTGCCCCCGTCGAAGTTGGCGCTGTCCGGATCGCTCAACGTCAGCGATCCATCGACGACAGTCGCACCTCCGTCTTCCGAATGGGCCACCGAGCCACTGCTGGCCGTTACCAAGGGCTCGTCATTTGTACCGGTGAGCGTCACCGTCGCCGTCGCCGTATCCGTGGCTCCATGGGGGTCGGTGACCACGTAGGTAAAGGTGTCTTCGACAACCTGTCCCGCCGTCAGGGCGTCCGCCGCACTGCCCGGCGTGAACGTCACTTCTTTCCCGTTGGACTCAATCGTCACGGTGCCATAGGTGGCAGAGCCGACAGAGGAAACGGTCAGCAGGTCGGGATCATCAACGTCCGTATCATTCAGGATGACGTTGAAGGTGATGGCGGTGTCTTCGCCTGTGGAAACCAGATCACCGGCGGCAACCGGATCGTCGTTCACGGCAGCGACGCTGACCGTCTTTGTCGCGGAACCGGTCCCGCCCAGGCCGTCGTTGACCGTGATTTCGACGGTCCTGTCCAATTCGGACGGATTGTCACCGGAGGCGACAAAGGTCAGAGCCTGGGCTAGAGCCTGAACAGCCTCGGGCGTCGCATCCGCATCCAACGACACGGTAAGCGGGGTCGCCGTAACCGGTGGGGTCAAAGCTACGTTATCGAGCCCGGCGACATCGCTGCTCGTAAAGGAGAACTCGCCCCGGATTTCGATATCCGTAATATCGCCAAGAACCCCGCGGATCTCAGCCTCTGTGGCCAACGGCCCGGTTGAGGATCCTAGGCGCCAACCGGACCCGCCTGCGGCATCATTCAGGTCAACCGTGAAGTCCGTCCAATCGCTGCCCGGTTGGCCGTCCAGGGAGATACGGATACTTGTTCCGTTGCCTTGAATAATGACGTCCGAGTCATCTGTGCCCGAGTCTGCAATCTGGTTGTCTTTCAGTTGGAAGGACAGTTCGCCGCCATAGAAATCCGAGCGATCACCATTGAACAGGGTATCGTTGCCGAACTTGAACCAGCCCGATACGGCTCCGTCTTCGCCCCTCAAGTAGGTCGAGTTGTCGGAACCGCCTGTCAATACGTGGGCTGCGTTCTCACCGTCTTGGGTCAGACGCCAGTCGCTGATCCCATCCTCAAAAGTCTCGACAATAGGCGTGGCATCATAACTGATCGTACCCCCGGCAAAGGTCCCGATCTGAACGCCCTGGTAGGAGACCGCGCTACCGGATACGGAAATTTCTCCGGTGCCGGTGCCGATGTTCTTAATCGCCAGCGCATCGCCTGGCCGACCGTTAACGGTGATCGAGGCCGAGAGCGATCCGCCGTCGAGATTGGCGTTGTCGCTATCGCTGACCGTGATCGTTTCATCGACCAGAATGGCCGTACCGCCCTCGGTATAGGTTTCCGTTGCGCCGTTGATGGTCACGACCGGGTCGCTGTTGATAACCGAAACCTCAATCGTCCGCGTGGCCTCGACAGAGGTCCCACCATCACCATCGCTGACAAAGATCGAGAAGGTCCGGTCGGTGGTAACAGGTGCGCCCGACGTATTGTCGAAGGTCAGCGCCTGGGCCACCCCCTGGACAACCGTCGCATCGGCAATGGCATTGAAGGTGACAACAAGAGGGTCATCTTTGGCACCGCCCCCGGTATAGGTGCCAACGGGCGCGGAATCGAAGTACACCGAGCCGCCGGACGCGGTTACGAGACCGGATGAACCGATGTAGATGGTATCGGAGGAATCACCACCCGCTGTGATTTCGGCGATGATCTGACCACCGTTGAAGTTGGCCGAGTCCGGATCGGAGACCGTAATGTTGGTCCCCACGACCTCAGGCGTTCCTTCGGTATAGGCAATGGTTGTGGAAACCGCACCTTGGCTGACGAAGCTGCCCGAGATGGAGCCCGTGCTGTTATAGACGAGAGCCGTATCGGTATTGCCTGTGTTGTCGGTCAGATCCCCGTCGAGTGGAAGATCCACCAGCAACCCGGTTTCATTCCCATCCAGGGTGCGATTCATGTCGGCGGCGATGTCCGTCGCGGACTGTGCCTGGCTCCAGACCCGGACGCCATAAACATCGCCGTCCCAGAAGGTCGTATCGACGCTAAGGTCCGGTGTCTCGACCTCGTCGTAACCAACCCGGATGTCGTAGTCGAAGGCCGGTTCGATCGGGGAAACGTCCGAACTCGCGTCTTCAACGCCGTCGATAATGACCTTCAGGTTCGTCCCGTCGAAGGTGACGGCCACGTGGTGGAAGGACCCATCATTGACGGCTGTTGAGCCGGTTACCTCGTCATAACCGTTGGAGAAGTCACCGACCTTGGCGTTGACCACACCGCCGCTACCGATTGTGACGTGCAGGCCTTCCAGCGAGCCGGAATAGGAGGCATAGCCCGAGAAGACGAGAGGCGCGTACTCCTGGGACAGGTTGCCATCTTCGAATTTGAACCAGCCCTCGACCGTGAAAGCGCTGGACAGTGCAGATGTGTCGTCGGGGGAGACAATCAGGTAGTCGTTTGTGTTGTCGATCCGAAGCGCGTCATCCACACCGCTTTCGATCTCTACCGTCGGCGCATCGTTCGCCGCCAGAAGGCTGAGGCTTACGTCGTGGGTCGCCGTCGCCGTGGCACCACCATCGCCATCGTCCACCTCGAAACGGATTGTTCGGACATTGATGTCCGGCGTATCGGAAGTGGTCTCGAACCGGATCGCGCGGCCCAGGGCCGACAAGGCCTCGGCATCGGCATTGGCGTTCAGATCAATGGAAAGGGTCTGCCCTTCACCTTGGCCGGAAATCGAACCGATGAGGGTGCCTTCGTAGCTGACATCCGTCCCGCTGAGACTAATCTGGCCTGTGCCGGTCCCGATGTTGGCGACCGTGAGCAGATCGGTGGACTCTCCATTGCTGGTGACCGTGACGTCCAGGTAACCGCCATCAAAATCGGTCGAATCCACATCCGAAACGCTAAAGGCCGGATCGATCTGCTTCGGTGCCCCGTCTTCCACGTAGAAGCCGGTGAAGGTTCGCCAAGCGACATCCAGACCGTTGTAGCCCTCGGTTGAACTTTCGCTGGAAAAGGCTGAGAACAGGTTCCCGTTGGACAGCTCCAAGGCCGTCGGATAGGTCTGATCACCATCGACCGACTGAGCAAGCTTGATCGCGATCCCAACCGAGCCGCCATTTTCGTCGTACATGCGAAGATAGGCGGCCCCATCGCCGGCCCCTTCCGCTTCTGTATCATTCCAGGTGACGTAGAAGCCACCGGCAGCCCGCGCGCTCAGGTTGATCGGCGCATCGACCGAAGCCGACGCCACCGACATAACACTGCCGACCTCTTGGGACAGGTTGTCGTATCGCTGCGCAAAGACGCCCGTATCGTCCGCCCAGGCGACCACGAAGCCGCCATCGTCCAAGCCGAGCACCGACGTGTAGTCTTCCGTCCCGGAAGGCGAGGCCAGCACGGCGACGTCATTCGCATCCCGTTCCGTGAAGTCGGCGTCAAACCGCCTGACCATGACCCCGTTGGAGCTGTCGTGCCAGGAGACCACAAAGCCGCCGTCGCTCAGAGCCGCAACATCAGCATAGAGCCGAGACCCGCCTGTGCTCTCGCTGATGGCGGCCGAGAAAGGCGAACCGCCGGCATAGGTCCCGGCATTCTCATTGATGCGATAGGCGCTGATGGTCGAACCATCGGACCCCACGGCGATGATATCGCCATCGGCCAGTTGCACCATCTTCGGTGCCCGGTCCTCGTTGCCGAGGTTCGGGTTGGTGCCGATTGCCGTTGCGCCCAGCAGGGGCGGTGACGGATTTTCCGGATCATAGACGACGATCTGGTTGTAGTTGGAAGAGCTGCCTGTGGCAGCGACCGCGACATTTCCGTCGGCCAGAACCAAAGCCTGCGGAGTCTTGTATCCGAACTGATCGCCGATAATCGAAACCTTGGTTTCCGGCTGGATCACCTCCCCCGTCGCCGGGTTGATGATCATCGAGACGATGTGGTCGTTGGCCGTGGTCGTGTCATCCGGCTGCGCCCAGACCATGAAGACGTTGCCGTCCGGCAGTTCAGCCGCGGAGACATGGGTCTGATCGCCCGCGAAGTTGGTCCCGACCCGGGCCTCATCCGAGGCCGATCCATCGCTGCCCGCAATGACCGGCGCGTCGTTCTGTTCCTGGATATAGACCGTCTGGTTCAACTGCGCCGCCGCACCGCCGGCGCTGTCGGTCAGCGAGAAAGTCAGGTCCCGGCTCGAACCCGGCGCGTCAGAACCAGCCGCGAAGCCGATGGCACCGAAAATCGCCTCGGCCACCAAAGGCGTGGCATTCGCGTTCAATGTGATTTCAAGCGGTGTTGAATCCGTTCCCGTGCTGACCAACGTGCCGACCGAAGCGGTCTGATAGAGAACATTGCTGCCCGAAATCTGGACGCCGTCCGTGCCGCCATCGATGATGGTCAGGGTATCGCCTGTTACCCCGGCCGTAATGGAAACCGAGAGCGTACCACCGGCAAAATCGCTGCTGTCCGGGTCATCAACCTTGACCTCGCTGCCGACCCGCGCCGGAGAGCCACCTTCGATGAACAGGGGAATGCCCAGCCCAACAAAAACGCCGGGCGATCCGACGGAAAGGCCATCCGGCACATTCCCGGTTGCATCCACTTCCGGTCCTTCCGGAGCGCTGAACAGATATCGCGCTTCCAGGTTGGCCGCATCGCTCGCCACGCCGTCTTGAATGCCGTCTTCGATTTCGTCCCTTGTCCGCGCCTCGCGCCAGAAGCGCACGTCGCCGATCTCGCCGGTGAAATACTGGCCAGGATTGCCGTCACTGTCGGTCGAAGCACCGATGGCAACGCTCACCCCCGTTTTCGGATCAATGCCGGACGATGTCAGGTCAATCTGATCGTCGGTGACACTGTCATGGCCTGCGGTCCAGCCGCTGCTGTCCCCGTCCAAGTAGCCGATAATGGTGTCGTCCGCATTGCCGTTATCGCTGTCGATCACCATGGCGACGTGGTACCAGCCCTCCTCCTGGGGCATTTCGATATGGCTGGCACCGATCTGGCTCTGGCTCGTGGTGGTCGAGGTGTGGGCGCGAACGACCAGTTCATCGACCCCATCAGAATCCGCATCCGTCAGGAAGATGTTGAAGCCTTCCTGATCATAGGTCTGGCTGCCCCAGGAAACGATGGAGCGCGTCCCGCTGTGGTCCGGGTGATAGTAGAACCAGGCCTCGACCGTGTAGGGATCGTTGTCCGGCGACAGGGGTTCACGCGACGAGTCGTTATAGGGGTCGCCGAGATCGATATAGGAGGCCCCATCAAGGGATAGGCTATGCGTAATCGGCGGCTCGAACAGGGTGGCCGCATCGTTTGAGGGCGAAATCTGGACCGCCTTGGAGATCGTCGCGCTCGGCGTCGGGCCGCCATGACCGTCGTTGACGGTAAAGGTTATGGTCCGGTCGTCGCTCCCCGTCTCATAGGCCTCGTTCGAGAACAGAATTGCGCGACCGAGAGCGCTGACCGCCTCCGGTGTCGCCGCATCGTTGAGGGAGATGGCCAGGGCCTGACCGTTCACGCCGCCCGTCACCGTCCCGATCAGGTCTCCTTCATAGAAAACCGTCCCGGCCGAACTCAGGTAGCCAATCTGCCCGGTTCCGCTACCCTCGTCCGCAATGGTCAGGACATCGCCACCGTCGTCGCCTTCGGTGACCTGAACCGTCAGGGAGCCGCCTTCGAAATCGCCCGAATCCACATCCGTTACCAGGAAGCCAGGGTCGACCTGCAGGGGAGCGCCATCCTCGACATAGGTGCCTGAGAAACCCGGATCGAAAATCCGATAGACAACGTCGACCGATTCATAGCCGCCGTCAGTGCTCGCGGTATCACTGACAACGAACAACCGCCCGTCATCCAGGGGCGTGATCTTGGCATTGGCCTGATCGCCATCGGCATGTTCCGCAATGCTGATGGCATCACCCAGCAAGGCACCATCGCTGGTAAAGCGGGCCAACATGGATTCCTTGGCGTCGGCACCGCCTGTCACGTCCTGCCAGTGGACGACGAAATTCCCGTCCTGATCGGCTACCAGATCAATCGGTCCGCTGATCGCCGTCGCGATTCCGACCACAAATTCGGACCCGAGGGGCGCTGAAGCGTCATTGTACAGGCGGGCATAGACCGAGGTGCCATCGACCCAGGCCACGACAAATCCACCGCCGGCGACGGGCGCGACCGCTGAATAGCCCTCGCTTCCGCTGGGCACGGCATCGACCGAGATCTCCACCGTATCCGCCGGTGATAGGTCGTTATTGAAGCGGCGCACCTGAATGCCGAGGTTCTCATCCAGCCAACTGGCCACGAAGCCTCCGCCATCGAGGGCCACGGCATGGGGACGGTTCTGCGTCCCCGTGGTGATCGTATTGGCCGTCGATGGTGTGCCATCCGGAACCCCGAGGTCCGAGAACTTCTGATATTTGATATCCCCGCCCGTCATCCAGACAGCAGCAAAACCATCGCCATCCAGCGACAGGATCTGTGGGATACCCGTTCCGCCGGCAGAATCACCCACCGTATTGTCGGAAAGCGTCAGTTCATTGGTCCGCGGCTGGCCATTGGGCTGATAGATGCGCGCCATCAGGTCTTCGCCTGAATGCCGGCTGACCCAGACGACGGCAATGTCGCCGTTTGCCAACTCGGTTACCTGCGGACGCCACTGCAAGAAATTCTGGCTGGTGCTGACCAGGAATTCGGAAACGACGGTCGATCCTTCCGGATCGATGATGCTGCCCGAAATCCCGCCAACATCGTTGACACCCGAACCATCCCGTTCGTTCCGCCAGACCACAAAGACATTGCCATCGGCCAGTTGAACGGCTTCCGGCAGCGACTGGTCCTCGGTGGTGGTGGTACCGATCAGGACTTCTTCTTCGCTCGACGCGATGCCGGTCTGGATTTCCGGAGCCGTGTTTGTCGGGCTGACGTACATGGACTTTTCGAAGTCCTGCAGAACACCGCCATCACCGTCATCGAAGGTGATCCCAATGGTCCGGAAACCGGCTGTCGGCGTTTCGGTCGAATTGTTGAAGCCAATGTTTCCGGCGAAGGCGCGGACCGCAGCGATATCGGCATTGGCATTCAGGTCAAGGGTGACCCGGCCCTGGAAGAAGTTCGACAGGGTACCGAACGTCACATTGTTGTAGAGCACGGCGTCGTTGGCACCGAAAGTGATGCCGTTACCGTTGTAGAGAATGAAGGAGTCGGAACCGGATCGTCCGGTCATCGTCACATCCAACTGACCACCGTCGAAGGTGGTGCTGTCGGGATCGGAAAACGCCAGGCCGGTAAGCGGCCGGATGGCACCTTGTCCCTCCACAAAGATGTTCGGCTCGGCAAAGGTCCCCTGGGTCGGTTGACCGGTTGTCACCCCGCTGAAGGTCCCGTTGGCGGTCGCGATGTCGGCACCGAAATCGGCGCTGTCGGCAAAGTCGTAGCGGGCCAGCAGATCGGCGTCGGCATTGTCCACGTTGCCGTGTAAGACATCGATGACCTCTTCGGCGCTGAGGGTCTTGTCCCAGAACTGAACATCCGCAATGGCACCGGTGAAATGATCCTCGATCCCATCATTTCCGGCGTCCCTGGCACCGATCAGCAACTGTCGTCCGTTGCCCTCGATCCCGGAGCTGGTAATCGTCAGGCGGTCTTCGGAGATTGACCCATATCCCGGCACCCAGCCTGAGTTGGACCCATTCAGGTAACCGAGCAACTGGTCTTCGCCGCTGGCGCTTGAGCCATCGATGACCATGGCCACATGATACCAGCCTTCTTCGCTAGGCATCTCAATGTGGCTGGCAGCCATCCGGCTCTGAACACCGCCGCCCGTATTCACCCGGACAACCAGTTCCGTGCTGCTTCCGGAACCACTCAGGAAAACACTAAAGCCCTCGGTGGCGCTCTCATCATTGCCGAGAGAGAGAATGGCCCGGTCCCCTGTCTGGGTCGGATCGAAGTAGAACCAGGCAGAGGCACTAAAGGGGTCTCCGGCCGGCTCCAGGTCCGTGGCTGTGGGATCGCCAAGCGAAATGTAATCGTCCGCCCCGTCCAGGTTGAGGCTGCTTCCCGGATCGGTAATCACCGGCGCGGCCGAGAAACCTTCGAGGGAAATATCATCATCGATCTTCAGCGTGACCGTTTCGCCGTTGTATTCGCCCGTATAGACCGAATAGTCCTGGCCTTCGATGGTTTCCAGACCGGCCAGACCGAACGAGTCCCCGACATTCCGAACCGTATGGGAATCGTCGCCCTTGATGATCAGCTCATTGTTTTCATCGACCGAATACCAGACGCTGTCCGCGTCCAGTGTAACCGTCTGGGAGGCGGCATCCGCCAGTTGGATGGCCTCGATTTCCGACAGGATTGCAGAGGTCAGGTCCAGATCGGCCCCTGAGAGGACCTCTACCGTATCCTGGCCGTCATCGCCGTGAATGTTCTCCGAGCCACTGAACAACAGCACATCGTCGCCGTCGCCGCCATCCAGGGAATCCGCCCCGCCGCCGCCTGCGATGGTGTCGTCGCCCGCTCCGCCATAGAGAATATCGGAGCCTGTACTGCCGAGGAGGGTATCCGCATGGTCCGAGGCAAACACGGCCTCGAAGTTAGAGACCGTATCCGAAATGCTGCCGTCCGAAGAGGCCGCCGTTCCACTGATCAGGTTGACCGAAACGGCCGACGAGGCGTTTTGGTAGGACAGGATATCGATACCGGATCCGCCATCCAGGTTGTTGGTCCCGGTCCCGCCATCAATGAAGTCCAGACCGTCGCCGCCCAGAATGCTGTCGTCTCCTGCACCACCATAGATGATGTCTGCGCCGTCACCGCCGGTGATCGAATCTGCGCCTCCCGTGCCGACCAAAAGAT
Source organism: Magnetovibrionaceae bacterium (assembly GCA_049603795.1). Taxonomy (GTDB): domain Bacteria; phylum Pseudomonadota; class Alphaproteobacteria; order Rhodospirillales; family JBMYSY01; genus JBMYSY01. Next base: position 55,153 of record JBMYSY010000015.1, on the reverse strand, counting down.
CATCGCCCGATCCACCTGTCAGGCTGCCCAGAATGTTGTAATCCGTGGAGCCATCGGTTCCGACGTCTTGCCAGATTTCAAGGTTGCCGCCGGGGCCATATTGTCCGGGCACCGTTATCGTATAGCTCGTCGCCGCGTAATCGAGATAGGTCAGAACCAGATCGTTGCCGCTGCGTGTGGCATTGGTCAGGATTTCGGTCGGCGACAAGACGACCGTATCAATTCCACTACCACCCAGGATCGTGTCATTGCCGGTGAAAGCGAAGAAGGTATCGGCACCATCGCCACCCGACATGATGTTGTTGCCGAGGCCATCCCGGAAGACATCGTCGCCCGATCCCCCGACGGCGTTTTCAATGCCGGAAAGATCATCCACATCCGATCCGGCGACCGACTGTTCCTGGCCCAAGTCAATGGCCAGATTTGCCGAGGTGCTATAGACGATCCAGTCGGCACCTGAGCCGCCGGTAAAACTGTCCGATCCACCAAGGTCAAAGAAGATCGCCGGATTGGTCCCGGCAGCCAGGGTGTCGTTGCCGGCAGAGCCGATCAGCAGGTCATAGGTGCCTTCATCGAAGGTCAGCTGTTCGAAGTCTTGGAGGACGTCCGTCCCGTCCGGCCCAATGACCGTGAGATTGGAGGCGCTATGGGTAATTGAATAAGCCCCAATCGAGCCGGAGAAGATGGCCCGGTCCGTGCCGCTGCCGCCGATCAGAACGTCGTTGCCCGCACCTCCGTTGATCACATCGTTGCCGGCCCGACCGTCGATGGTGTTGGCCGCACTGCTGCCGGTCAGGGTGTCGGCGAAGTCAGACCCCCGGATGCTTTCGATATCGATCAGCGTATCGTTGCCTTGGCCGGAACTGATGGATTGCGCGTTTCCGGCACCCTGGACCGTCAGGTCGACCGTGACCCCTTCGCTCGCCCTGTCATAGCGAACCATGTCGTTACCGGCACCGCCGTCCAGCGTATCGTTGCCGGCATCGCCGCGCAGGCGGTCATCGCCGCTTCGACCGCGCAGGACGTCATTTCCGCTGCCGCCACGCAGTTCATCCCGCGTGACATCGGACCCTTCAAGGACATCGTTGCCGCCATAGCCGAAGAGGTAATCGCGGTAGCCGCCGCCACCGGTGATGGTGTCGGCGAAGTTGGTCCCCTGCAGAAGCTCGGTATAGATGCCCTGATCGGCACCCGAGAGCGTATCGGGCGTGAAAATCCGCGTCGTGGAACCGTCTTGCGAATAGAAGCTGTTTTCGTTCGTATCGGCTTCGAAGTAGGCGATGCCGCTGACCGTGGTGGTGTAGTGACCGGAAACCGTGATGCGGTTATTCGTCGAAATTCCGTCGGACGTACTAGCCTTGACCGCGATCAGCAGATCGTCGCCCAACCGGCCCCAATCCACGTCGGCATAGGTACCACCCAGGAAATTGACCCAGTCAGCCCCGCTGTCGTCGCCGGTTTGCAGGATCGTGTCCCGACCGTCGCCTTGGGTGTACTGGTATTGATCCGTTCCGGCCCCGCCGGTCAGAAAATCCGTCCCCAGGCCGCCCTTCAGGGTGTCATCACCATCGCCGCCCAACAGAGCATCAACCCCGCCGGCACCAGATAGAAAATCATTGCCGTCGCCGCCGAGGAGCGAGTTGGCCTGTCCGTCGCCCAGGATCGTATCGTTGCCCGATCCACCGAGGACGTTTTCGACGTTGGTGATGGTGTCGTTGTCGATTTCGGAACCGCTGGCGGTCCCGTTGGCCAGATCGACGCTGACACCCAACGAGGTGCTGGGGAAGGTGATCCAGTCGGACCCCGTCCCCCCGTCGTAGAGATCGTCGCCGTTGCCGGTACCGGCGATCAGCTGGTCGTTACCTTCTCCGCCCAGGACGCTGTCGTTACCCGCGCCGCCTTTAAGGATGTCGTCACCGGCTCCGCCATCCAGAACATCGTCACCAGCGCCGCCGTTGTAGTTGTCGCTGCCGCTGCCGCCCTGGAACTGGTCAGCCCCCGTACTGCCGCGACCGACCGTGATGGTTTGATCGTCGAACTGCAGTTCCTCGACGTTTTGCAGTTCGTTGACGCCGTCCGGGCCCGAGACGGTGTAGGTCCCGTCGTCGTTATCGGTAATGGTATATTGCGCCGCAAGCCCGGAGAAGATCACCCGGTCCGTTCCGCCCCGACCATCGACGCTGTCGTTGCCCGCCCCCGGTGTGATCACGTTGTCCGTATCGTCACCGACAATGGTCTGGTCGTCGGTTTCCGTAACCGACAGAGAGAAGACATCGGAAACGCTGACACTTTGGCCATCCGTCGCCGTCACGCGGACCGATAGAGTGGCCAGATCGGAATTGCCCGGGGTGCCCGAAAACACCCGCGTTGAGGGGTTGAAGCTGAGCCAACCGGGCAGCGCCGAGCCGTCTTCAAGCGTCGCAGCGTAAGTCAGGCTGTCCCCGCTATCCACATCCGTGAAAGCATCGGATGGCACGGTGAACGAAAAGGCGTTGTTTTCTTCAGCCGTCTGATCGGAGAGGCTCGCCGAGACAATGGGCGCGTCGTTGGTACCCTGAATGGTGACCGTCACCGTTCCCACATCGGTCGCACCGGCACCATCGACCACCGTATAGGTAAAGGTATCGATCTGGACCTGATCGACAGCGAGAGAATTGGTCAAGTCGTCATCGGGGGTATAGGTGACATCCGTACCGTTTGCCGCGATGGCGACGTCGCCGTAGGTCCCCTGCCCGATCAACTGCAGACGTTTCGTGTCGCCGGTATCGACATCGGTTACATTGTCGAGAACCGAGACGGTGACACTGCCGCCTTCATCCGCCGACGTCTGTGTATCGCCGGCAACAGGTGCGTCATTGACACCGTTGATGGTGACCGTTGCCGTAGCGGTATCAAAGCCGCCGTCGCCATCTTCGATGGTATACTCAAAGGTATCCGTAAGGTTCTGGCCCGCCGCCAGGGCATCAAGGCCGCTGCCATCCGCCGTATAGGTGATCTCGCCGCCGTTCACCGATATCGACCCGGACGCCGCATTCCCCGTGGAATAGACCGATAGCGTCGTGTCCGGATCGGGGTCGCTATCATTGGTGGAGACGTCGAAGGTAACGGAAGCACCGGCATTTACGCTCGCCGTGTCGTCCGTCGCGATCGGGTCGTCGTTCACGTCATTGACCGTCACGGTGACCGTTTCGTCGGAGGTCGCGCCCTCATTGTCGGTTGCACGGAAAACGAAGGTATCGGTCCCGGCGAAGTCATCGTCGGGCGTGTAGGTGAAGCTGCCATCCGAATTCATCACCACGGAACCATTAGAGGGTCCACCTGTCGAGGTGACCGCATAGGTGATGGAAGCCCCCGTGTCGGCATCGGTGGCCGAGACCGTTCCTTGAATATCCGTTTCTTCATTGCCGGAAACGGTCAGGCTGCTCGCGACCGGTCCGTCGTTGGTGCCGGTAACCGTCACCACAACCGTCTGCGTGGCCACTCCACCGCTACCGTCAGATGCGGTGTAGGTGAAGGTATCCGTCGCCGTCTCGCCTTTGGCCAGATAATCGAAATCGCCCGCATTGGGGGTATAGGTCACACGCCCATTGGCGGTGATCGCCACAACGCCATTCGACGGATCGATGGTCGCGGGGTCGTCGCCGCTGCCGACGCCCGTGATCGAAAGGGTCTGGTTTTCCGGATCGCTGTCGTTCGCCAGAACATTGATGGTAATGGTCGAAACCTCATCCGAGACGGTCCCGACGTCGGCTTTCAGGGTCGGCGCGTCGTTTACCTCCGTAACCGTGACGGTCACTTTGGCGGTCGAGAAGGAATAGACCGGTTGGCCCCCACCATCTGTCCCGGTCTGAACCCGGACTGTATAGGTGAAGGTATCCGTGCCCGAGAAGTTGGCCGCCGGGCGATAGATCACATCGGTGTCGTTATCGGCGATTGTTACCGTTCCGCCGTTGGCGGTCTCACCAACGGAGACCACTTCGCCGCCGACCAGATTGCCCCCGTCTGCCCGCTTATCATTGGCCAGGACAGAGATGGTGAGATCGGCGAGGTCTGCCTCGTCCTCATTGATGGTATGGGTATCGTCCTTGGCATCCGCCTGGGCGTCACGGGCGGCTTGGGCCGCTGCCTCGGCGGCTTCCTGGGCTGCCTGGGCCAGCAATTGCTCGTAATCTTCCCGCTGGGCATCGGCCCGACCGGCGGCCTGTTCGGCCCGGTTTTCCTGCGCCTCGGCCAGGGCTTCTTCATCCTCGGCGGTATCGCGCTGACCGGCGGCGGTCGTGGCGAAGCCCTGGGCATCCGTGACGTCGCTACCGGCCGTGCCCGAAATCGCATTTGCCGAATCGGATGCGGCGCGCGCCAGGCCGGCAGCCGTATTGGCCCGGCCGGCAGCAGCATTCGCCTCGTCCTTCGCGGCCTCGGCTTCCGCGACGGCGGCGGTGGCATTGGCAATCGCCGTGGTCCGCGCCGTCGCCTGGTCGGCGTCCGAGGGGACCGGGGTCGCATTCAAGGCCGCCAGATCGGCTGTCGCATCATTAAAGTGCGCCAAAGCCGAATTGTAGGCAGCGGTTGCCGCTGTGGCTGCAGCCTCCGCCGCGTCTGCGGCCTCGTCGGCTGCCGCCTTGGCGTCCGAGATCGCTGCACCGTTGGCCGCTTCGATAGCTGCCGCGCGGTCCGCCGCATCGGCCTCGGCCAGATCGACCTGGGCCTGGGCGTTCGTTTGGGAAGCGACGGCGGCTGCACGGGCCGCCAGTACTTCCGTCACCAGGCTTTCCGCCTGGGTCACTGCGGCATTGGCAGCCGTGGCCTGCGCCGTGGCCACCGGCCCCGCATCAGAACGTGCGGCTGCCGCATCGGCCGCTTCGGCAGCTGTCCTGGCAGCAGTCAACGCAGCCTGGGCATCGGTCACCGCACCCGTGGCGCTGTCGACGGCTGTGTTTGCCGAGGTCAAGGCCGCATTCGCTGCCGTCACATCCGGCGGGTCCTGATTGGCAGCCGTGCGAGCATCCTGCGCTGCCGTCGCCGCCGTATCCCGCGCCGTGTTAGCGGTCGCCAACCTGGCCTGAACAATGCCCAGTTGCGTATCCGCCGTCCCGCGGGCGGCTGCCGCGTCGACGGAAGCCAGGGTCTCGGCCTCTGCGGTCTCGGCGTCGGATCGGGCCGTGTCTGCTTTTGTTTCCTCGGATGAGGCCGTGGTGGCTGCGGCCGCAGCAGCCGTTTGTTGAACAGTAGCCGAAGCCTGGGCCTGTTCGGCCTTGTCTTGTGCACCCTCGGCAACCGCCCGGAAACCCGCCGTCGGCTCGCCATTGGTTTGCGCGTCCTGCGCGTCAGACACGGCCTGGGTTGCGTCGCTCAGCGCGGTGTCCGCAATGGTGAACTGCACCAAGGCCTCGTCATAGGCTGCCTGGGCATCCGCTTTGGCATCCGCCGCATTGTCGCGCGCCTGGATAGCCCGATCCCGGGCCGCCAAGGCCTTGGCCACGGCTTCCCGATCCACATTGTTGACGTCTGCGGCCACGGCATCGTCGTAGGCCTGGGTCGCTGCCGTCGCGTCGGCGATGGCGTTGTTGTGCGCCGTGGTGGCCGCACTCAAGGATGTCTGCGCCGCATCGCGGGAGGCTTCAGCCGCTGCCTGAGCCGTCTGTGTCGCTGTCAGCGCCGCTTCGGCTGCCGTCACATCGGCATCCCGCGCGGAAGCCGCAGCCGACTGGGAGGCGGACCGTGCGGCATCGATGGTATCCTGATCAACCGCGCCGTCTGCTGCCGTTCGGGCTGCTGCATCGTCTGCGGCAGCTGAATTTTCGGCGTCTGTCCGGGTTTCGCCGCCATAGGCAGGATCGCCTGCGAGGACGCGAACCAGGTCCTCGTAGGAATTCGCCGCCTGGAGGATCGCGTCTGCCGCCGCCTTGGCGTCCGATGCACCGGTCTGCAGGGTCGTGACCTCGTTGGAGGTCGCCGTTGCAGAAGCCCGGTTGATGACCAGGCTGGCGCGATCATCCAGGGTCAGCGCCGTATCCGCTGCCGTCCTCGCGGCATTGGCCGCCGTCAGCGCGGTCTGGGCCGCCGTCACGGCCGCTGTGGCCGCCTGGACAGCGGCCAGAATGTCGGCCATGTCGCCCGCATTATCGGTATGGTCGATATTGCCGCCGGCATCGATGACCGCAGCAGCCTGATTGGCCGCCGTCTCGGCATTGTTCAAAGCCGTCAGGGCATCTTCGACCGCTTGCGCCGCGTCACTGGCCGCCGATTCGGCATCGCTGAAGGCATCATCCAGGGCCGCGTCTGCTTGCCGTTCCGCGGCACCACGCGCCTGCTCTTCAAAAGCGATGGCAAACCCGGCTTTCTCTGCCGCGTCCGCCGCAACAGCACGCGCGGACAGCGCCGAAGCGGCAGCAGCATCGGCATCCTGCTGGGCGAGATCCGCTGTGTTTTCCGCCGCGCGAGCAGCCGCGCTGGCCTTTGTGGCTGCCGCATTGGCATCGTTCAAGGCTGTTTGCGCCGCGTCGCGTGCCGCTTCCCAGGCGTTGCGGACAGCCAGACTGGACCCGTCGTTGAGAGCCGTATTGTATCGGGCCTGGGCATCTGTCAGCGCCGTGGCACGGGCCGCCTGGGTCGCCAGCGCCGCAGCCTCATCGACCAGTGGCTGCACAGTGGCCGTAAGAGCGCTCGAAGCCGTGTTCGCCGAAGCCACGGCCACAATGGAAGCATCATCGGCAACCGAATCCGCCGACAAGGCTGCAGCCACGGCGGCCGCCCGATCGGTCGTTGCCGAGTCATCTCGCCAAGCATCCGCAGCCGCATCCGCATTTTCCGCGGCCGTCGCAGCAGCAGAAGCCGAGCCCGATTGCACCTGAGCCTGGGCCGCCGAGGCAGCCGCCGCAGCAGCCTGCGCCTGGGCGTTCGCACCGGCCCCCGCAGCTGCCTCGCCAGCGGCATTGGAGGCGGCGAGCGCCTTGTCGGCTGCCGCCTGCGCCGCATCAGCCGCTGTCCGGGCCGCAGCGGCATCGGCTTCGTTCGCCGCCGTCGTTGCCAATGTTGCCTGATCCTGGGCGATCTGGGCCTGGGCTGCCGCCTCGTCGGCAAAGCCCTGAACTTGAACCTCCGCAGCCGCATCGGCATCAGCCTTCGCCTGCACGACAGCCTCGGCACTGGACCGGGCGTCATCCGCGGCCTGTTGGGCTGCGGCCTCGGCGGCTGCCTTGGCGGCGGCAGCGGCTTCGTCAGCCGCATTTTGAACATCCAGCAAATCGGCAGCCGCACGAAGATCGTCCGCCCGGTCGCTGGCATTGTTGGCGGACCGTTCCGCCGTCCCGGCGAATTCGGCGGCTTCCTCGGCCAGTTGCGAGGCTTCATCCGCCAAGTCGGCGACTTCCCGGCCCTCGACCCCCTTGGCCGCGGAGCCCGCGTTCTCGGAAGCAATGCGTGCCCGGGTCGAGGCCAGTTCCGCAGCCTCCCGTGCGGCCTGGGCTTCCTCCGCCAGGGATTCCGCCTCGTCCGCGTCGTTGGTCGCCAAAACACGGGCTTCCAGGCTTTCGGCCAAGGCGGACTGGCTTAGAGCAATGTTGTATTGGGCCTCGGTGGTCAGGAAGGCCTCTTGCACGGCGGCACGGGCTGCGCTGGCGGCAAACCGATCCGCGCTTTGCAGATAGAACAGGGCTTCCTCGGCAAAGCCCGCCGCGCCATCGGCTGCAGTCCGCGCCTGTGCGGCGGTCGCCGCGTTTTGCGCTGCCGTCGATTGGGCCGCAGCACTGGCAGCGGCCTCGACAGCCTGATCCGCCTCGCCCAGGCTCAAGGCCGCCGGGGAGAGAATGGACGAAGGTGCGCCCGCGCGTTCCGATGCGGACAGTGCGAGACGTGCCTGGGCCGCACCATCGGCTGCCGTCCCGGCGATCAGGGCTTCGATGGAAAGCTCGGCAGCCAGCGCCGCGTCAAAAACATCCTTCGCCGCTTCCTGAGCATCAGCCGCGAGATCGCCCGGCGGCATGGCCTGGGCGGCACGCCGGCCCGCCCCAGCGGTGGACCGGGCGACATCGGCAACGTGTTGGGCCAGAAGCCGGAGATTGGTCTCCGCCGTTGCGGCGTCGGCGGCCGCCTGGACCGCCGTATTCGCTGTTGTGGCCTGTGCCAGGGCCGCTGCCGCCGCTTGGGCTTCGGCGAGTGATCCGGATGCCTGGGCTGCCGTATTCGCCGTCGTCGCCGCCGTCAGCGCATCACTGGCCGCGTCTTTCAGGGTATTCAGGTTACTGGTGAACTGCGCTTCGGTCGCGGCCTCAATGGCGCTGCGCGCGGCATCACCCGCAGCCTGAGAGGCCGTCATGGCGCGTTCGCCGACCACGGATTCCGCCGTCTGGGCCTCGACCAGAATGTCACCGGCGATCTCGCCCGCGATATCGGAAGCGGCAGCCGCCGCCCTGCCAATGGAAACGGCGGCATGGCTCACGGCCTCGGCGGCGGTGACCTCGGCCTCCTGCTCTTCGGCCTTCGCCCTTTCCTGGGCGGCCTCTTTTGCCTTGTCGTCCGCCGTCCCCCGAAGGGTGCTGACGGCACCCAGGCTGTCTTCAATGCCCGTATTGGTCTCAAGCGCGGTCGCCAGATCCACATAAGAATCGGCCAAGTTCACGTTGGCCGAAGCTTCTGCATCCAGGGCCTGCACGGATGTCTGCAGTTGCCGCGCCTGGGTGACCCGCTGCGATACGTCGGCGGGAGCATCCGGATCGCTCTCAAAGGCTTCGACGGCTTCGAGTGCTTCGGTGACCGCCTGAATCAAGGTCTGGTCGGGCGCGGTTTCCGTTTCTTCGTCGAAGACCCCGCGCAGGTTGATCGCAAGGGCGCGCGCTTCATCGGCGGCCGTCTGCGCGGCGGTGGAATCCGGGCTGTTGCTGTCAGCCGCCGCTTCGGCCCGCAGGGTCGCGGCCTCCACCAATTCCGCCGCTTCCTCTGCGGCCTCCACCGCATCCACCAGGTCTTGGACGGCCTGTTCGAACTCGGCCTCCCGGACCGCCTGGGCGACCGCCTGGGCAATCACGGCGTAGGCCGCGTCGCGTGCGGCATCGATGCGGGCTGTGGATACCGCATCGGTTGCCGCAAGGTAGTCGGCCAGGGCCGTATCGGCTGCATCCTGGGCGGCATCGAGGTTTGTCTGGGCGGTATTGAGGGCCGCACTGGTCACCGCCGCCGCAGCTTCCGCCGTATCGGCCTCGGTATCGGCATCGTCCGCCGCCTGCTGCCAAAGGTCCCGGATGTTTTTCAGGTGATCGCGCGTTGCGGTCAGATCGGCTTCCAGCTTTTCTGCCGCCAGCGCCGCTGTTTCGAGGTCCGCATCATCCGGGTTGGCGTCCGCCTCGGTCCGCGCGTCCTGGGCCAGGGTCGCCGCCTCATCCAGGGCGTCCTGGGCGACCTGCAGGTTCTGGTTGGGAACCACGACCTCCAGAGCGGCATCATCCGCCGCAGCCCGCAGGGCCGTCGCCTTGGCCTGAGCCCGCGCGTCCTCGATAAAGGGATCGCGGTAGGCCGTTCTCGCGTCTGCAAGAGACGAGATTGCATTGCTGTAGGCCGTGCTCGCCGTGGCAAGTGTCGCTTCCGCCGTGGTAAGTGCGGAGGCACTGGCCGCCGCGCGGGACTGCGCCGTGCCGTTGAACCAATCCTGCGCCAGATCGGGTGCGTTGCCCGAGGAAACCGTGACCGCCGCCTCGATCTCACCAATGGCGTCGTCGAAGTCGTTCAGAATACCGCCGGACCCGTCACCGTCCACATCCTGGGTCAATTTCAGGATAAAGCGTTGACCCTTGCTGGAGCCCTGCTGGCCCCAAAAGATAACTTCCTGTTCGTACTGTTCTTTTTGCTGACGAAGCTCGGCAATTTCGGTGTCAAGAGTATCGACCTGCTTCTTCAACCGGTCCTTTTCCGACTCGGAGGTATCCGGCAGCGCCATCGTCGTGGAATGCGTCGACGCGAGCGAGGACTTTTCCTTAATCTGGGTAATGACCGACGTCAGATTGTTGAAGGCGATTTCGGCGTTGACGTCGTTCTGGGGCGATGGCCCGACATTCAGGATGGCTTCCGGCGGAGGCGGAATGAAGACTTGCCGCGCACCAAGCAGCGCCGGCGGGATGGAGACAACCAGACCCAGTTGCCCGATCAGATCGGAAACAGGGTCCTCGCCAAAGACATCGTTGCCGGCCCCCCCTTGCAAGACCACATCGCCTTCGCCGGTGTCCTCGCCCTCGATGGCATCACCACCGAAGATTTCATCGGCGATCTGGAGGACCTGCTCGGCAAAATCGGTCTGCAGTTTTTCCTGCGCGCCAGGCAGGACCCGGACGGCGGAACCGAACACTCGGCCCATATCGGCAACGGAAAAGGTGAACCGATCACTCGGCGCACTGCCCGGCGCGATGCGCGTCCCGTCGCCGTTCTGGTTCAGGACGGTCGTCCCCTGATCGTTGGTGGCGACGATCTCGCCGACGAAGGTCGTGCCGTTGGCTCCGACTTCCGGGAACAGACCGGCGGTCACAACACCGGAACCGTCCACGTTGAGACCACCCGCCGTACCCCGGATACCGATGGTCGCTGTCGGCGTGTTGATCACCATGCCGTCCGGTTGGGTCTTGGCCACCTGACCGGATACGAACGTAAAGGCCCCCTGCAGCAGTGACAGGCTGACCGACCCGGACTGAGTGCCCGGGTCATAGATCATCTCGTCCAGGACCATCCGGCCCGCTTGACCCAGCGAGAAGGTGGTATCATCGGCAAAGATGATCCCGACCGCCGAGGCATCGCCGGTCTCCAGCACATCGCCCTGGAACACCTGATCGCCCTGGGCGAGAAGTTCGCGTGTGCCGTCGGTCCGAATGACCTCGACCTCGCCTTCCACGGTCTCGACCCGCCCAATGGGTCCGGAGGCCCCGGCGGACGGTCCGGCCTGAGCGAGCTGTTGCGGTGCCAGTGGGCCAACCAGGCGCTCGACAACGGCAGCCGGAATGACCGCGCCGTCAGGGGACAAAAGCGAGGCGGATTGTTCGACGGTGAAATATCCCCGAACGACGACTTCGGAACCATCAGGGCCAATGATGACAAGGTTCCCACCGACACGCTGGAAGGTCGCCTGAAGCAGAAGGTCGCCCGGAATTTCGATGGGGCCTTGAGCGGGGGCCTCGATCGTCAGGGGGGTGGAGTCGGGTGTTACCTCAGAGCCGGATTCTCCGGCCCGCAAGCCTTCCGACTGCCCTTGTTCTGATCCCGGACCCGGTCTTTCCATTCTGCTCTCCATAGCGTGCCAGACGCCTGAATTTGCCGGTTTTCCGCGACCGCTGCCCAAGGCGGCCAAAACCCGGCTATTGAACCCCATTACGGTTTATCAAAATGGGGGTTCCGGCCCCTGTGATTGGGGTCACAGGACCAGAGGCATTTACCTAAAATTTGAAGAATTCTAGCCTTGTTTTACCCCCTCAGGCCAGCCCCGGAACCGGTGGATTCCTGGAACGGGGCCTCAGCGGGAAATTGATCCGTTGCTAAAGCGGCCCCTGTGACCTGCGTCACAAGCCGTTTGGTGGCAAGCGGGTTACGTGTTAAGGTCTTCTGTCTGTCTGATAAGGGAGAACCCGAAATGGACATCGCAGCCACGGCCACCGCGATCATCGCGGCAAAGACGGGTCAAGCCCGTCAGGACATCAGCCTTCAACAGATCAAGCAGGCGCTCGACAGCCAGCAGGCTGCCGCAGGGCTCGCCAGTCAGGCCACGGAACAGGCCAAGCAGGCCGCCGACGCAGCAGCAGCCGCTGCCGCAAGTGCGGCAGGCGGGGTCAACATCAAGATTTGAATCTGAATCGGAGCCGAGGCTCGCTTCAAGCGGTCTCCGACGCAGGAACCGGTTGCGGTTCCAGGGCGTATCCGGTCGAGCGGACGGTGCGAATGATATCCGCCTCGCCCTCGCCATTCAGCGCCTTGCGCAGGCGGCGGATATGGACGTCCACCGTGCGCTGTTCCACATAGACATCCCGGCCCCAGACCGCATCCAGCAGGTGATCGCGGGACAACACGCGCCCCGGATGTTCCATGAAGTGGCGCAGCAGGCGAAATTCGGTCGGCCCCAGCTTAACCTCGCGACCACAGCGATCGACCTTGTGGGAGGCCAGATCCATGGTCAGGTCACCGCAGGCCAGCCGTTCCTCGGCCAGGGCGGGCCTGATCCGCCGGAGAACCGCCCGAATCCGGGCGACCAGTTCGGAGGGGGAGAAGGGCTTGGTGATGTAATCATCGGCACCGGTGTCCAATCCACGCACCCGATCCTCTTCCTCTCCCTTGGCGGTGAGCATGATGATCGGCATGTTGCGGGTTTCCATCCGTCCGCGCAGGCGGCGGCAGACATCCAGGCCGGACAATTTCGGCAGCATCCAGTCGAGGAGCGCCAGATCCGGCGTATCCTCGTTGATTTTCATCAGGGCCTCTTCCCCATCCTCGGCCACTTCGACCCGAAACCCTTCGGTTTCGAGGTTGTAGCGCAGCAGTTCGATCAGAGAGGCTTCATCCTCGACGACGAGGATATAGGGCTTAATGTCACTCACGACGTCGTCACCATTTATTCTTCGACCACCAGATAACTCGAATCGTCGCTCTTAACGCGTTCGTCCACCAGCAGTTCTCCGGTTACCATGAAATGAATATGTTCCGCGATGTTTGTCGCGTGATCACCGATTCGTTCGATGTTCTTGGCAACGAACAACAGGTGGGTACAGGACGTGATCTGGCGCGGATCCTCCATCATGTAGGTCACCAGTTCCCGGAACATCGTTGTGTGCAGGGCGTCGACCTCCTCATCGCGCTCGCGCACCGCATCGGCCTTGGCGACATCATGCTCGAGATAGGCGTCGAGGACGTCTTTCAGCATGGTTTGGGCAATACGGCCCATGCGCACCACCGTCTTGGCCGGCCCGATCGGTGTCGTATTCGAAAGGGCGACGGCGCGCTTGGCGACGTTCTTGGCGTAATCGCCGACCCGCTCGATGGCGCTGGCGCAGCGCAGTGCGGAGACGATGAACCGCAGATCCTCGCCCATGGGCTGGCGAAGCGCGATCATCTTGATCGCCTGTTCGTCGATCTCGTGCTCGAGCATGTCGAGGCGCTTGTCCGACGCAACGACGCGGGCGGCTTTTTCCTCGTCGCGCTTCATCAGGGCATCAATGGCATCGGCAATCTGCGCCTCGGCCAAACCGCCCATTTCAGCGATGATCTTGTCGAGGTCGTTCAATTCCCGGTCATAGGACTTGACGATGTGATTGTTGTTCATCCTGGTCGTTCCTGCTTCAGTTCTCTGCATTTGGTCGCAGGCATCCGCGACATCCCGAACCGGCCTTTCTCAACCGAATTCCCTTCACCTTAGCCGAAGCGACCGGTGATGTAGTCCTGGGTCCGCTGGTCGTTGGGCTTGGTAAAGACCTGATCGGTATCACCCACTTCGACCAAGACGCCAAGGTGGAAGAAGGCCGTGCGCTGCGACACACGGGCCGCCTGCTGCATCGAGTGAGTCACGATGACAATCGTGAAGTTCTTGCGCAATTCGTCAATCAGTTCTTCGATCTTTGCCGTCGCAATGGGGTCAAGCGCCGAACAGGGCTCATCCATCAGGATCACTTCCGGGGAGACGGCGATGGCGCGAGCAATACAGAGGCGTTGCTGTTGACCGCCGGAAAGGCCGGTGCCCGGCTCCTGGAGGCGGTCGGCGACTTCCGTCCAGAGGCCGGCCTTGGTCAGGCTGGTTTCCACGATCTCGTCGAGTTCCGCCTTGCTCGACGCGATGCCGTGAATCCTCGGGCCATAGGCGACGTTGTCGTAGATCGATTTCGGGAAGGGGTTCGGCTTCTGGAACACCATCCCGACCCGCGCGCGAAGCTCCACCACGTCGATGGACGGGTCATAGATGTTCTGGCCATCCAACTCGATCAGGCCCGACACCCGGCAGATATCGATGGTGTCGTTCATGCGGTTCAGGCAGCGCAAAAAGGTCGACTTGCCACAGCCGGACGGACCGATAAAGGCCGTCACCTGATTGCGGAGGATGTCCAAGTTGACATCGAACAGAGCCTGTTTTTCACCATAGTGGACGCTGACGTCCTGGGCCTTGATGGAGGTAACCAGGTCGGTCGAGGCCCCGGTGGCACCGGTCGGCAGGGCGGAGGCAACAGCGGATTCGGGCGCGGTCATGGGTGTATCCTTACCACTTACGTTCAAATCGTTTACGCAGGACGACAGCCAGCGCGTTCATCAGGATCAGGAAGCCGAGCAGCACCATGATGGCGGCCGATGTCCGTTCGACAAAGGCTCGCTCCGGGCTGTCCGACCAAAGGTAGATCTGCACCGGCATCACCGTCGACGGATCGGTAACACCCTGCGGGATATCGACAATAAAGGCCACCATACCGATCATCAGCAGCGGCGCTGTCTCACCCAGCGCCTGAGCCATGCCGATGATCGTCCCGGTTAGCACGCCCGGCATGGCGAGCGGCAGGACATGATGGAAGACCACCTGCATCTTCGAGGCACCAAGGCCGAGGGCCGCTTCACGAATGCTGGGCGGGACGGCCTTCAGGGCGGCTCGTGACGCGATGATGATGGTCGGCAGGGTCATCAAGGCCAACACCATGCCACCAACCAGGGGGGCCGATCGGGGCATTCCGAAGAAGTTCAGGAACATCGCCAGCCCCAGCAGACCGAAGACGATGGAGGGAACAGCCGCGAGGTTGTTGATGTTCACCTCGATCAGCTGCGTCCACTTGTTCTTTGGTGCGAATTCTTCCAGGTAGACAGCCGCCAGGACACCGACGGGAAAGGACAGCCCCAAGGTCACGATCATCACGTAGAACGACCCCTTCAGGGCCGACCAGATCCCGGCGAGCTCCGGCTCGCGCGAATCCCCTTCGGTGAAGAAGGTCGTATTGAATTCCGTGACGATCAGGCCGCGATCCTGAAGACGCTCAAACCATTCGATCTGATTGTCTTTCACGCGACGGTCGCCCTCGGGCAGGCTGCCATCGATTTGCCCCTTGTTGAGCTGATCGATATCGTCGGACGTGTGCATTTTCACTTCGATACGCTGCCCGACCAAATCGGGGTTTTCCATCACCATTTCGCGCAGGATGAAGACCGCACCCGGGCTGATCAGATCCTGCATCGCGCGACGGTCCCGCCGGGATTTGACCTCGGGAAAGAGGTCCTGCATGGCTTGGCGGATCGGCGTGCGGTAATTGGCACCCGACAGGATTTTCTGCAACTCGTCCGGATCCGTTGGGCGGACACCGTCGGGGAAGAAGTCCTGCGGGAACAGGCTGACTTCCAGCTTGATCATGGTCTGGGTAAAGGCCGGCAGACCGGTGCTGATGATCGTCGTGAACAGGATCACGATGGCGGCGAGCGCCATGGCCACCGCGACGCCACCATAGATCTGGAACCGGCGTTCAGCTGCGTAGCGCTTTTTCAAGCCCTTGCGGACGATCTCGGTCGCGGCGACGGTACGCAAGCCGCCGGAACCATCGGTTATGTTCGAAGAAGCCGTCATCGTATCAATCGTACTGTTCACGGTACTTGTTCACCACATGAAGCGCGAAAACATTCAGACAGAGCGTGATGCAGAAGAGCACAAGGCCCAGTGCGAAGGCGGCCAGGGTTTTGGCGCTGTCAAACTCCTGGTCACCCACAAGCAGCGTCACGATCTGAACGGTAACTGTCGTGACCGCCTGGAACGGGTTGGCGGTAAGGTTGGCAGCCAAGCCGGCAGCCATCACCACGATCATCGTCTCCCCGATGGCCCGGGAAACCGCCAGCAGAAGCCCGCCGACAATCCCCGGCAAGGCCGCCGGAAAAACAACATTCCGAATGGTCTCGGACCGGGTCGCTCCCAGACCGAAGGAACCTTCCCGCAGCGACTGCGGCACGGCGGAAATCACATCGTCCGAAAGCGAGGAGACGAAGGGAATAATCATGATCCCCATCACCAACCCGGCGGCGAGCGCCGATTCGGAACTGATGGAGAACTCGGCACCGGCAACGACGAACTCGATCATGTAGTCGATATCGACACCGAGGTTGCGCAGGAAAGGTGCCACGGTCAGAGCCGCGAAGAAGCCGTAAACCACGGTCGGCACCCCCGCCAGGATTTCCAGGATCGGCTTGACCCAGGCCCGGACCTTGGGATTGGCATATTCGGACATGAAGATCGCTGCCAGCAGGCCGATCGGTGCGGCAACACACATGGCGATAAAGGAAATCAACAGCGTGCCGGCAAACAACGGGATCGCCCCGAAGGCCCCGGAACTGCCCACCTGGTCGGATCGCAGAGCGGTCTGAGGGCTCCATTCCGTACCGAAAAGGAATTCTGTAAAGGGCACCTTGCCGAAGAACCGCATGGATTCGAACAACAACGACATTACGATACCGAAGGTGGTCAGGATCGCGATGGTCGAGCAGATGATCAACAGCACCTTGAGTGCGGCTTCGACCTTGTTCCTGGCCCGCATGCGGGGCGCGATCTTCGTCCGGGCCCAGCTCAGACAGGCAATGGCCAAGGCCAGGGCGACCACGGTCAGAGCCAAATCCGACGTGCCGTGCAAGGACTGGTAATGGGCGACCGCCGCCTGGACAGCCGGATTGTCAGAGCCGCTGGAAGCGATCCCGCCCGCCGCGAGATTGCGGATATCGTTGATCAGCAGGCCGAGCTTGGCATCCGTATATTCCTGATAATCCTGTGGCATCGCGCCGAGGACGATGTTCTCGACAATCGCGCCCTCGAAGGACGACCAGACGGCCATCACAATCAGCGCCGGAACAGCGCACCAGATGGCGACATAGAAGCCGTAATAGCTTGGCAGGGAATGCAGGTTGATCGACTTACCACCCGCCTGCCCCATGGCACGGGAACGTCCCAGCCAGAAGCCGATGATCGTGAGAACGATGATCACGAGTGCGATGTAGGAAAGCGGCATATCAGCCCCTCGTCATGTGGTGGAAGACAGGGTCCACCGGGTCTCCAATTGCCTGACACGCATATCCTGGGGGGCGATCTCTGTCGCTTGTCCGGACCGGTAGGCGACGCTTTTTGTCGATGGCCAAATACCGATGGTACCGGCAATCCACAAAAAGAGCTTCCTGGCGTATGGCGTAACGGGTTTGTTTTGAGGCCGGTTTGCCGGGGACCGAAAGGCCCCCGGCATCCCGTCAACCGTTCAATTAGAACAGGTTGTTGGTCAGGCTCGCCGCGTCGGAACCGAACTTTTGACGTTCGGCGTCCGGCATCGGAATCATGCCCTTGTCGGCCAGGTAGCCATCCGGGCCCCAAGCTGCTTCGCTGGTGAAGGCAGCCAGGTATTCTTTCATGCCCGGGATAACGGCCACGTGTGCGCCCTTGACGTAGAAGTACAGCGGGCGGGACACGGCGTATTTGCCGTCGGCGATGTTCTCGAAGGTCGGCTCGGAACCATCGATCATGGCACCCTGGACCTTGTCGCTGTTCTGGTCGAGGAAGCTGAAGCCGAAGATGCCGTAGGCATTAGCGTTGGCTTCCAGCTTGCCGACGATCAGGTTGTCGTTTTCGCCGGCTTCGACGTAGGCACCATCTTCACGGATCGTGTGGCAGATGGCCTTGTAAGCCTTCTTGTCGGACTTCTTCATGGCCTTGATGTAATCGAACTTCTTGCAGCCACCTTCCATGGCCAGTTCGACGAAGGCGTCGCGCGTGCCGGAGGTCGGCGGCGGGCCCAGAACTTCGATCGGCTTGTTCGGAAGGGAAGCGTCAACGTCGGACCAGTTCTTGTACGGGTTCGGCATGAAGCCGCCCTTTCCGTCCGGAACGTCCTTGGCCAGAGCCAGGAAGATTTGCTGCTTGCTGAAGCTGGACTGCGGAGCCGCCTTGGAGTTGGCGAAGGCAATACCATCGTAGCCAACCTTGACTTCGGTAATGCTGGTCACGCCGTTCTTCTGGCAACGCTCGATTTCGGAGCTTTTGATCTTGCGCGAAGCGTTGGTGATGTCCGGGTGCTCAACGCCGACGCCGGCGCAGAACAGCTTCAGACCACCACCGGAACCGGTGGATTCGATTACCGGGGTCTTGAAGTCGGTCGTTTTACCGAACTGTTCGGCGACAGTCGTGGCAAACGGGTAAACCGTGGAAGAGCCGACGATACGGATCTGGTCACGGGCTTCCGCTGCGCCCGCCACGGCAACCGTTGCGACCGCGGCAAGAGCCAGGGATTTTTTGAGCATGATGGATTCTCTCCGATGTGCTTTGGCTTTTGGGTGTTTTCGGGGCGCCTCTCCTGTGCGCCCCCGTAAGACGTGATCGACACTAACGTGCCGCACGGTGCCCTTTTATGTCTCGGCGGTTACGCTTTTGTGACACAGAGGCCAGAATCAACACCCACAAATCGTTTTTTTGTCCCCAAGCACTTTTCAGATGAATTTTGGGACAAAAAAACCCTCAATGCGCAGCCTGATCGGTGGCCTGCGACGGTTTGTAGTCCACTTCCAGCACCGGCAAATGGACGGTGAAAGTCGCGCCCTGGCCGGGTTTGCTGGATACGCTCAGACGCCCCTTATGGCGATTCAGGACATGCTTGACGATGGCAAGTCCCAGGCCGGTTCCGCCCATGGCCCGGGACCGTCCCTTATCGACCCGATAAAACCGCTCGGTCAGGCGCCGAAGGTGCTCAGCCGGAATGCCGGGGCCTTCGTTCCGGACGCTGACACGCACTTCCAGCCTGGCCGGCTCATTAGCCTTCCGGGCAAGGTCCGGCACGTCCAGGCGGACCGATATGGGCCGTCCTTCCGGCCCGTACTTCAAAGCATTGTCCAACAGGTTCTGGAACACCTGAGTCAGCTGATCATCGTCCCCCTGGACCACAACACGAGCCAGATCCCCCGATTCGAATACCAAGGCCACGCCTTTCTCGGCAGCCCGCAGATCCAGCACCTCCAAGAGACGCCCGATGATGTCGAACAGTTCCACTTGTTCCTTCGGGCGCACGAACTCGGCGGCCTCGACCTGCGAAAGCGACAGCAGATCGTTGATCAGGCGCGACATCCGATCCGCTTCTTTTTCCATGATGCCCAGAAAGCGGTCCCGGGCTTTTGCATCGTCCTTCGCGGGCCCTTTCAGGGTTTCGATAAAGCCGATCAGGGAGGCCAGGGGGGACCGCAACTCATGGCTGACGTTGCTGACGAACTCCGCACGCATGCGCTCGACACGGCTGCCGCTGGATAGATCGTGAATGGCGATGAACAGGGCGATTCGAGACCTGAATTTCCGGGGCAAAGCGACCATGCGGGCGACCAGTTCGTGGGGCGTGGCACCGCCGAGTTGGCATTCCACGTCCAGACTGCGCGGCTCGTCCGCAGCATGCTGAAGCAGGTTGTTGGCCGCATCCAGAACCAGGGGCGCACGAAGGGTGCGGGCCAAATCAGCACCCACGACACCCTGCGTCCCGAAGAGCTCCCGCGCCGATGGATTGAGCGCGATCAGCTCCCGCTTTTCATTCACCAGCAGAACCGCATCGGGAAAATTCCGCCAGAGGGTTTCCAGCAGTTCGATTCTCGCTTCGGCTTCAGCCAGTTTCTCGGACGGTTTGAGTTCTTTCGACGGCCTTGAAGCAGAAAACGCTTTCGCTTCAATCGGCTGCCAGAGAATTTTGGCCAAGGCACCAACGGCGAAAAGCAGGACCAGCAGCAGAAGCGCATGATCGCCATCCAGCAACCCGTTAAGGTAGAAGGCTACGGGAACAACGAAGGCCGGAACAAACAGCGCCAGGGTAGCCAGAAAAATTCTGCGTTCCATGGGCTCTCACTCACACACCCTGAGGGCGCGACCGCCCATCGTTACCCGTTCAGCAGGGCCTCGACCTCATCCTGACTGAGGCCCCCGTCCGCCGGCTTGCGCCGGTCCTGGCCTTTGTAATCCACATCGCGGCGGCGGCGGCAAGGGCCGAAATACCGTTTCGTGCGCACAAACTCGCGTTGGCGGTCGATCAGGGCGCGAATGCGGCTGTAAAGTGCCTTGGCTGAAATTGGTTTGGCCAGAAATTCGTTGACCCCACTGTCACGGGCTTCTTCAACACGCGAGAGCTCGGTATGCCCGGTGAGCATGACCACGGGAACATAGGGGTTTGGACTATCGGAGCCTGTCCGGACAAGGCGGAGAAAATCCATCCCATCCAGCGGTTCCATGTTCCAGTCGCAGATCACGATGTCGGCGGGAAAGCTCTTCAATTCGCGCAAGGCCTCGGCACCGTCCTCCGCCTCGGCGACCTGACGGACCCCAAGGGCATGCAGGATGGTTTTCACCAAATGGCGCATGTGCCGATTGTCATCGACAACCAGGAAGTTCAGCCGCTCGAGATTGTAGCCGGCCATCAGCCGTCAACTCCGGTTCAGACCGGCAGCGCGAACCACCGTACCGTCCTGAACAGGCGCGCCCTCGCCGCCCTCGACAGGGTCCGCAAACTGACGACGCACAATCAGGATATCGTCCAGGATCCCCACAAAGAGGTCCACCAGGCGGGGGTCAAAATGGCTGCCCGCATTCCCTTTCAGGAACTCAACGGCATCTTCGACCGCCCAGGCTTTCTTGTAGGGTCGTTCACTTGTCAGGGCATCAAAGACATCGGCGATGGCAGCGATGCGTCCTTCGACCGGGATCGCCTCCCCGGCCAGCCCGTTGGGGTAGCCCTTGCCATCCCAGCGCTCATGATGGGACAGGGCAATAGAGCAGGCCTTCTTCATCAGGTCGGATTGATGTTCACCCAGAATGTTGGCACCGATCTGGGCATGGGTCTGCATGATCGCCCATTCTTCCGGGTCCAGTTTGCCGGGCTTCAAAAGGATGGCGTCGGGGATACCGATCTTGCCGACATCGTGCATCGGGCTGGCATGCAGTATCACTTCGCTCTCGGCCTCGGATAGCCCGCTGGCGAGGGCCAGAAGCTGGCAGGATTTGCTCATGCGGACCACGTGCATGCCGGTTTCGTTGTCGCGGTATTCGCCGGCGCGGCCCAATCGGCGGATCACCTCCAACTGGGTTTCGCGCAACTCCTCCGTCCGCTCCCGGACCGCCTGATCCAAAATCTCTTTTTGATGCTTCTGTTGATTATAGAGTTGGCGCACCTCCAGCATGTTGCGGATGCGGTGCAGCACCTCGACCTGCTGGAAGGGCTTGGTGATGAAATCCTTTGCCCCTTTGCCGAGCGCTTTCAGACAGGTTTCCGTGTCCGTTTGAGCGGTCAGGACCAGGATCGGCAGGTAGTCATCCTCGATACCGACAGCGAGAGCATCCATCACCTGGAAACCATCCATGTGCGGCATGCGGATATCTAGCAAAATCAGATCGAAATGATGCTCATCGTACAGGCCCGCGACCTCGCGCGAATCCGTCGTGGTCGTCACCTGTGAATAGCCCTGGCTTTCCAGGATCTTCTCAAGCAGCAGAACGTTGGTGGGGTTGTCATCCACCACCAAAATTTTTGATCGTTCGGCCAGATCGCTGAACGTAGTCATAGAGACTTTGGCCCCATGTGAGTTGGCGACGCCCTCTTTGAGTCAGCGGCGCGTTACTCTCTTGTTACCCCTACGGTTTCCCCAAACCTGGCCTATGATAGGGGCTTAGCCGGACAGACGTCCAGAACATTTACAACTCACGCGTTCAACGAGAGTAGTGCGCCGCGACAATCAATCTGTTGGACGCCCTCTCCCGGGACGCCTGTCAGGCCGCCCGGACAGGCTTGCCATCGGCGGAAAAATGAATGCCGCATTCGGTCTTATCCTGTCCCCGCCAACGTCCGGCCCGGACATCCTCCCCTTCCTTCACCTTGTCGGTGCAGGGCATACATCCGATGGAGAGATAGCCATCCGCCACCAGGGGGTGGGCCGGCAGGTCATGCAGGTCCATATAGGCCTTGATCTTTTCCTGATCCCAATTGGCCAGGGGATTGATCTTGATCCGCCCATCCTCGGTCTCGAAGGTTGGCAGGTTGGAACGGTCGCCACCGTGATAGGCCTTCCGGCCGGTAATCCAGGCATCGATGCCGGCGAGCGCGCGGGCCAGCGGCTTTACTTTCCGGATATGACAGCAGTGATCCGGATCAGCCTTCCAGAGCACCCCATCAGCATCCTCGGCCTCCAGATCCGCCGGATCGGGCTTCATTTCACGCAGTCCGGTCAGGCCCAGTTCGTCCAGCAGCCGGTCACGGTAGCTCTTTGTTTCGCCGAACAATTTTCCGGTGTTCAGGAAGACGACCGGCAGAGCAGGCTCGATTCGAGAGATCATGTGCAAAAGCACAGCCGACTCAGCCCCGAAAGATGACACCAAGGCCAGACGCCCGGCAAATTCGCGCGTGATCATGGCTTCCAGGAGGTCTTTTGCATCAAGGCTGCCGTAGGCCTCCTGGAGCTCGGCCGCCTGCTTTTCCGCGTCGGACATCTCGGCCTCGCGGCGTTTCAGCGGGATCGGTTGACGCCCGTCCGCTGCTGGTTGGTAAGCCCGTTCGATAACACCGCCGAGCCAGGAGGCATCGGCGTTTTCGTCCGAAACCTCGAAGGCATCAAACCCGCAGCGTGCCATCAGCGGCACCTGGTCGCGCAGAACATCGCCCACGGCCCGCAGTTCACCGGAAAAACCGAAGCGTTCGCGCAGCAGGCGCGCCGCCGAATAGGCCCGGCCATCCATGAACGTCGGGAAGGACAAGGTGATCAACTTAAAGCGGAAAATCTCATCCTTGATTTCTTCCAGGTCAACGTCCCCGGGGAGCGCCAGACCCAGTTCACCATCGTGTGCCTGAAGGCTCTGGCCTTCCGCCTGCCATCGCTCGAACGGCACCAGGAGGTTGGCTCCGGCTGTCGGGCGCTCATCATCTGCCAGTGCGACCCAGGGGTCGCTTACCAGTCCATCGGATTTAAGCAGCGGCATAGAGGGCCTCCTTAAAGGGCTCAAGACCCAGTCGGCGAACCGTCTCGATAAACGGCTCTTCCCGGCTGGTGCGAATTTTCAAGTATGTGTCGATCACGGTCTCGACGGCATCGACGATCTCTTCGGCTCCGAAACCGGGACCTAAGATCTTCCCGACAGCCGCCTGTTCCCCGGCATCCCCGCCCAGGGTGATCTGGTAGCTCTCGACGCCCTTCTTCTCCAGGCCAAGGATGCCGAGATGCGCCACGTGGTGATGACCGCAGGCGTTGATGCAGCCTGAGATGTTCAGTTTCAGGCCACCCACGTCAAACTGGCGATCCAGGTCGTTGAAGCGCTCGGCGATCTCCTGAGCAATCGGGATCGAGCGCGCCGTGGCGAGCGAGCAATAGTCCATACCGGGGCAGGCAATGATGTCCGAAAGCAAACCCACATTCGGCGTATCGAGTCCGGCCCCCTTCAAAGCCAGCCAGAGGGCTTTCAGGTTGTCCTGGCGCACATGGGCGAGGACGAGGTTCTGTTCGTGCGTGACGACAATTTCGCCGAAGCTGTATCGGTCAGCCAAATCGGCCAACAGATCCATCTGATCGGCAGAGGCGTCACCCGGTATGCCGCCAATCGGCTTCAGGGAAATGCTGACGATGGCATATCCGGCTTGGCGGTGTTCGGTCACGTTGGTCGCAACGAAACGATCAAAGGCCTTGTCGGAAGCCCTGTCCGCAGCCAGGGCCTGAGACGCATCATCCAGGTGCACATAGGGCGGTGGGGCGAAATGGTCCCGGATACGCTGGATATCCGCCTCGTCCAGGCCCAATACGCCATCCTTGATGGCCTGGAACTCGGCATCGACCTCATCGCGAATTTTGTCGATGCCTTCTTCGTGGACCAGGATCTTGATCCGCGCCTTGTACTTGTTGTCGCGCCGGCCATAGAGGTTATAGACGCGCAGGATCGCCTCAATATAGGCCAGCAGATCGGCTTGCTGCACAAAGGGATGAATTTCCTTCGCGATCATCGGTGTGCGGCCCTGGCCACCCCCGACAAATATCCCGAAACCGACCCGCCCCTCGTCATCGGTGCGGATTTCGATGCCGATGTCATGGACCCGGATCGCCGCGCGGTCTTCGGTGGTGCCGGTCACCGCGATCTTGAACTTTCGCGGCAGATAGGTGAATTCCGGGTGGAAGGTTGACCACTGGCGGATGATCTCGCTCCAGACCCGGGGATCGTCTGCCTCACCGGGTACGGCACCGGCAAACTGATCCGAGGTGGTGTTCCGAATGCAGTTGCCGCTGGTCTGGATGGCGTGCATCTCGACCTCGGCCAGTTCGTGCAGCAAGTCCGGGATCTCGTCCAGCTTGGGCCAGTTGTATTGGATGTTCTGGCGTGTGGTGAAGTGACCATAGCCCTTGTCGTATTTGCGAGCGATCTGCGCCAGGGTGCGCATCTGGCGGGCCGACAAAAGACCATAGGGAATGGCGACACGCAGCATGTAGGCGTGAAGCTGCAGGTAGACCCCGTTCATCAGACGAAGGGGACGGAACTGTTCTTCCGTCAATTCGCCGGACAGGCGCCGGGCCACCTGGCCACGGAATTCCTCCACCCGTTGGTGAACCATGTCATGGTCGAAAGCATCATATGCGTACATGTCTGTCTCTTATTCCAAAATCAGCCGATCCAAGACCGGCATCAGGCAGCCTGCTTGCCAAGATCGGGACGAACCGTCGGCCCCTTGGCGCGGATTTGCTCCCGGTAGTGGACGGCTTCCACTCCGCTGTCACTCTGGACAGCATCAAAGGCGTAAACACCGACGACCAGGCGTTTCGCAACGTCCTCTTCAGCCTTTGCGGTTGCAGAGACCAGGGCATCACCGTCGTCGTAAACAGCCGCATCCGCCAGATCTTCCGACCAGGTGCCGGCGCTCGTGAAATAGACCACCAAGCCGTCACCGAGCCTGTTGGACGTCAGCGCCTTCGCGGCACCCTTGGTTGCGTTTTTTGCCATTGTTCCAATGCTCCTTAGACCGCCAGCCGGGTTTCTTGAACCGGCAGTTCGAGACGACGCTCAAGACACTTCGCCGCAACCTCGCCGATCACGATCAGCGCTGGTCCGTGCATCTCTTGCGCCTCGGAAATATCCCCCAAGTCGTCGAGCCGTCCGCGCAGCACGCGCTCGGAAGGACGGGTCGCGTTCTCAATGATACTCACCGGCAGGCTTGGCGAAAGCCCTTCGGCCAGAAGTTGATCCTGAAGGGCACGCGCCCGGCTGGCCCCCATGTAAATGCAAAGCGTTGCCCCCGGACCGGCATGGGCGGCCAGATTGCCGGGCAGGCTGCCGTCCCGACCGTGCCCCGTGATGAATGTCAGACGGCTCGCGATTTCCCGCTGCAACAATGGCATGCCGAGGCTTGCCGAGGCGCCTAGCGCCGCTGTTATGCCGGGAACAATCTCAACGGGAATTCCGGCTGCCTCGCAGGCATCCATTTCTTCCCCACCCCGACCAAACAGAAAGGGGTCGCCGCCCTTCAGGCGAACCACGAAGCGCCCCTTCCGGGCCTGCTCGACCATCAGGGTATTGATCTCGTCCTGGGTTTTGGCGTGGGCCCCCTTGCGTTTGCCGACAAAGATACGGTCGGCATCGCGGCGGGCATAGTCCAGGATATCGTCCGCGACCAGGCTGTCGTGGATGATCACGTCCGCCTCGCCCAGAAGCCGGTGCGCCTTCAATGTCAGAAGATCTGGATCGCCCGGGCCGGCACCGACCAGGGCCACTCTTCCGGTGGGGGAAACCACCCCTGGGCGAAAATCGGCGCGATTGATCAGCTTGACCATGGCGGACCGGGCAGAAGCCTCGTCCCCATCAAGCACGGCTCGGGCTACCGGGCCATCAAAAAAACTCTTCCAGAAACGGCGGCGGGCCGGCACCGAGCCCACACGATGGCTCAGGCTTTCGCGGAACTGATCTGCGAAGGCGGCAAGACGCCCCAATCGGCTCGGCAGCGCCTGATCGACCAGAGCTTTCAAGCGCTGGGCCAAAACCGGCGACTTTCCGCCGGTTGAAATCGCGACAACCACGCCATCCCGGTCAACGATCGATGGTGTGATGAACCGGCAAAGTTCCGGACGATCAACCACATTGACCGGCAGCCCTCGGGCATTGCTGAGCTTCGCGACAAGCCGGTCCACCGGGTCAATCCCGGTCGCGCCAAACACCAGATCCTTGCCCAAAAGGTCGCGAGCTTCGAAGGGTCGCTTGATCCAGGCCACTCGACCGCCCTTGGCGGCTGCAGAAATCTCGGCCCCGAGGCGCGGAGCAACAACCGATATCCGGGCACCGGCCTTCTGCAGCAACCGCACCTTGGGCTCTGCCCGTTCGTGCCCGCCGACCACCAGGACATCGCGATCCATAAGGTCCATGTAAATTGGGTAATGGCGCATCTATCCGTTCCGCTAGAATCTTTGCCCGCTCGAATCTCTGCCCGCTGGAATTTTTGCCCGCTGGAATTTTTGTACGTCACCGCTTATCGGGACCCCGGCCATCGGGTGCCGGCTGAGCATGTGCAGCATATTTAAACCAGTTTTTGTGTGGGTCAACAAAAATATTAACAATTTTTGTGTGAAATAAAAATTTTAAACATCAAATCACTGTGATATCTCAACCTGTACCGGCCAGGAGAGACGAGCTTGGTTTTTAGGGGTCGCGGCGAGGTAGCTTTGGAAAGTCGGGTTGGATGTCTTCGGGTGGTGGCCCGGCGGCCATGCCGGGCCGGCCAAAGACCTTGCTCTCCCGATAGCCGAACAATGCCCGCAGCCCCCGCCAGATCTTCGGCAGTAGCCAGATCGCCAACAGCAGGAAAACCACAAAAAGTCCGACGAAAACCAAGGGCTGGAAGAGCGCCAGGAACAATCCGCCGAAAACCAGGGCATCCTCCACGACAGAAGCGAACATGTTTGAAAAGGGTTCCGGAGAGGTGTTGATCGCGGCGCGCGACCCGGCTTTGGTCAGATGGCTGGCCCCTGCCACCGTACCCCCGGCGAGCAGTGCGAGGATCGTACCCAGGTCCCCCGAGAGCATCTGCGTATCGAGACCAAATCCCGTGTCCAGCCCAAAGTCCAAGCCCGTCCCACCCAAGGCGCCGGCGGCAAGAAAGGCCCCGGCAGGGATCCGGATAAAGGTGTGCAAGGCATCCCAGAGGGAATCCACGCCCGGGATCTTGTCAGCGATGAACTCGACGGCGTAAAGCCCAAGCGCCGCCAGGATGACCCAGAAGCTGGAAATCACCTCCAATTCCGGCGGCAGGTCGATGAACCCAAAGAGGTCCAGACCCCCGAGAACCAGAACGGTGGCATAGAGATTGAGGCCGGACGCCCAGGCCGTTCCGAGCCCGAGGGCCAAAGTTGTCAATGCTTCCATTGGTGCCTAGCAGCCCCTAATCCGCCCCCTGATCAGCCCCCTAACCCAACTCAAGTCCACCGAACAGGGGGCCGAAAGGTTCGGCCCGCCTATTCCGGCGAGGGGCGATAGAAATCCCGATCCGCCAGGACATTCTCCGACAGGGTCCGACGGCGATTCGGGTTTCCGTCCATCACCAGCTGGTAATGTGGGATGGGATTATGGGCGCTGCCTGGTGAATCGACAATCCAGACCGTCTTGGGATCGTCAACTTTGACAAGGCGATCGCCGATGGCAATCTTTCGTTTACGCATTTGCTGGGGCTCCAGACACGACAAGCTCCAATAGAACAAAAGCGTGGCGACCCGCCTGCGCCCGCTCGACCGAGACACTGACCCTTTATGGCTTCCGGCTCTGTTTGATCCAACGCTTTGAGGTTGCTGGCCGGTTTTTGCGAATAGGGACTAACAGTCTACCCAATCGGGCGCGGGATTCAAACCCCTCTCCAGATGATAAGAGTATCCGGCATAAGGCTCACAAACCTTTAATCCCTTCCTTGATAGGGTCTGAGGATGGAACTGTTCGACCCATCCAACCCGCCCCCTGCCCCAGAAGCGATAAGCGGCGTCGCCGCTTCGGTCTGCCGAGGTGTGATGCGTTTTCTGGATAATCTGGGCTATGCCCCCCTGGCGGAGGTCAGATTAAACAACCATCGTCGGGTCGATGTGATGGGCCTGAATGCCAAAGGCCAGATCATCGTCTGCGAGATCAAGTCCTCGGTCGCCGATTTCCGCGCCGATTCGAAATGGCCGGAATATCTGGACTACTGCGATCAGTTCTTCTTCGCCGTCGCCCCCGATTTCCCGCGCGACATTCTGCCCTCGGAAGAGGGATTGATCATCGCCGATTCATTTGGTGCCGACATCGTCCGGCCTTCGGTCAGGCGTAAGGTCAACGGCACGAGGCGCAAAACCATCACCCTGACTTTCGCCCGAACAGCGGCCCGAAGACTGCTATGGCAGGCCGAGCGCTCAGACTGAACCGTCGTTGAAACACAACCGGCCCCGCTCAGCCGCCCTGACAATCGAAGGAGCTGCAAATCACGGTGCCAATGGAGCGGGGATTAACGGAAAAAATGGTGCTGCCGGAGTGAATTGAACACTCGACCTCTCCCTTACCAAGGGAGTGCTCTACCCCTGAGCTACGGCAGCATTTTGGTGGCTTTGCGTGGGGTGTGCCCTCGCGAGGCGCGGAACATGCCATAGAGGTTCACCTCTGACAAGGCCCTCGATACGCTTCTTGACCAAGGCCTCTTCGTTCGGCATCTCTGATCCATGAGCAAGGCGGACAACGACACCTCCTCGACCGGAAAATCCAAAGCCGCCGCCGAACGCGAGCAACGTTTGGCCGATGCGCTTCGGGCCAACCTTCGCCGTCGCAAAGCACCAGCGAAGCCCCCCCGCGAGCCGGACGGCTCCGCCACCCAAGATCCGCCGCACAAGAGAAGTGACTGACCTTGAGGAAAGAGGGGCAATCGGCTATGCCACGTCATTGCACCTCACATTTGCCCGAATCGCCCCATAATCCCTGGAGCAAGCGGGTCAGTCCTGAGGCCCGCCGCTGACGCTTGAGGAGATATACCATGGGTGTGATGCCGGACAGTTGGATCCGCGAACAGGCGACATCCAACGGGATGATCGAACCCTTTGTCGAAACCCTGAAGAAAGAAGGCACCATCTCTTACGGGGTGTCGTCCTACGGCTATGACGCCCGGGTCTCCGACGAATTCAAGATTTTCACCAATGTGGACTCGGCTGTGGTGGATCCGAAGGAGTTCGATGCGCAGGGCTTCGTTGATCGGAAAACCGACGTCTGCGTGATTCCGCCCAACAGTTTTGCCCTGGCCCGGACGATGGAATACTTCCGAATCCCTCGGGATGTTCTGGTGATCTGCCTTGGCAAATCGACCTATGCCCGCTGCGGCATCATCGTCAACGTGACCCCGCTGGAGCCCGAATGGGAAGGACACGTGACGTTGGAGTTTTCCAACACCACCCCCCTCCCCGCCAAGATCTACGCCGGTGAAGGGGCCTGTCAGTTCATCTTCCTGAAAGCCGACAGCCTCTGCGAGGTTTCCTACGCCGACCGGGCGGGTAAATACATGGGCCAACAGGGCGTCACGCTACCGAAGCTGTGAAGCCGACCTTCGCCTAGTTTTAAGAAAGTTCAAATCCGAATGGACAAAATTCGCATCCGGGGGGGCGCGCCGCTAAATGGGACGATTCCCATCGGCGGAGCCAAAAACGCAGCCCTGCCCCTGATGGCAGCGAGCCTGCTGACGGAAGAGACCCTGGCCCTTTCCAACCTGCCACATCTGGCAGACATCTCGACCATGTCGCACCTGCTTGCGGACTTGGGCGTCGAGATTCACATGAACGGCCATGGGCCGGGCGGAGACCACACCGGTCGGGTGTTTGAACTGAATGCCGCCAACATCAAGGAAACCACGGCACCCTACGATTTGGTCCGCAAGATGCGCGCCTCCGTCCTGGTCTTGGGGCCCCTGCTGGCCCGCTTCGGCAAGGCGCGTGTCTCCTTGCCCGGCGGTTGTGCTATCGGCACGCGGCCTGTCGATCTGCATCTCCAGGCATTGGAAGCCCTGGGGGCCGAAATCGAATTGGCCGAGGGCTATGTGGAGGCGACCTGCAAAGGCCGGCTCAAGGGATCGCACATCCTCTTCCCCAAGGTCACCGTCGGCGGCACGGAGAACGCCCTGATGGCTGCCAGCCTGGCCGAGGGCGAGACTGTGATCGCCAATGCCGCGCGCGAGCCGGAAATCACCGACCTTGCCGAATGCCTGATCGCCATGGGGGCCGAAATCGAAGGGCTTGGGACCGATACGCTCCGCGTCCAGGGCAAGGAAAGCCTGCACGGCGCCAGCCACAGTGTCGTTGCCGACCGGATTGAGACCGGCACCTATGCTGTCGCCGCCGCCATCACCGGCGGATCGGTAACGCTCAAAGGTACGCGCTTTGATCTGATAGAGGCCATAGCGGACTCGCTGGTCGCCGCCGGAGTCGCGTTCACCGACACGGACGACGGCTTCACGGTAACCCGCAAGAACGGCCGCATCCTTGGCACGGATGTCATTACAGAGCCTTTTCCCGGTTTCCCGACCGATATGCAGGCCCAGGTCATGGCGCTGATGAGCGTATCGGAAGGGGCTGCGATGATCACCGAGACGATCTTCGAGAACCGATTCATGCACGTGCCGGAACTTTGTCGGATGGGGGCCGATATCAACGTCCACGGACGCTCCGCCATCGTGCGCGGCGTGCCGAAGTTGTCTGGAGCCCAAGTCATGGCCACCGACCTCCGGGCCTCGGTCTCGCTGGTTCTCGCAGGCTTGGCGGCAGAGGGCGATACCATTGTCAACCGGGTCTATCACCTGGACCGCGGCTATGAGCGGGTAGAAGACAAGCTGGCCGCCTGCGGTGCCGATATCGAGCGCCTGAAGGACTGATTCCCATCAGCCAACAGCAGGGCGCTCGGGGCTGGAAAGTCTGCCGAAAACCCTTTAAGCATGCGGCTCTTCCAGGGGTAGAACCCTCGCCCTAAGCTGCACAAGGCCAGACGATCCATGACGGATGCGCCCGAAAAACTCATCCTCGCCCTGCCGAAGGGCCGCATCCTCAAAGAAGTGATGCCGATTGTGCGCGCGGCCGGAATTGAACCGGAGCCGGACTTCGATAGCGACTCCTCGCGCAAGCTCCGATTCACCACCAACCTGGATCACGTCGATATCATCCGGGTGCGCAGCTTTGACGTTGCGACCTTTGTTGCCTTCGGCGCCGCGCACCTCGGGGTTGCCGGCAACGACGTGCTATTGGAATTTGATTATCCGGAAATTTATGCTCCGCTCGACCTGGGTGTCGGCTTTTGCCGCATCGCGGTCGCCGAACCCAAAGGCCTGAGCGAAGCCGATGATCCGGAAACCTGGAGCCATGTCCGCATCGCCACCAAGTATCCCTCGATTACGCGAAAGCACTTTGCCGAGCGGGGCGTACAGGCCGAGTGCATCAAGTTGAACGGTGCCATGGAACTGGCACCCCAACTGGGGCTTTGCCGGCGGATTGTCGATCTGGTTTCCACGGGCTCCACACTCAAAGCAAACAACCTGGTCGAGGTGGAACATATCTGCGACATCACCTCCCGGCTGGCGGTCAACCGAACAGCCTGGAAGACCCGTTCGACCGAAATTACCGACTGGATCAACCGTTTCAGAGAGGCTCTGGATGCCCATTCGGCTTGACGCAACCGACCCCGATTTCGATGTGAAGTTCCAGGATCTGCTCGGTGCCAAACGCGAGACGGAGCAAGACCTGAATGACACCGTCGCGGCCATCCTGGCCGAGGTGAAGTCTCGGGGTGACGAAGCGGTAATCGAGTATACCAGCCGCTTTGACCAGTTGGAATTGACGCCGGAAACACTCGCTGTTACCGCAGCCGAGATCGATGAAGCGGTGGCCGCCTGTTCGGCGGAAACGCTGAAGGCGCTGGAAGTGGCGGCTGAGCGCATCGGCGATTTCCACGCCAAACAAATGCCGGAAGGCCTGGATTACACCGACGAGGCTGGCGTGCGCCTCGGCT
Source organism: Magnetovibrionaceae bacterium (assembly GCA_049603795.1). GTDB lineage: Bacteria > Pseudomonadota > Alphaproteobacteria > Rhodospirillales > JBMYSY01 > JBMYSY01. The sequence continues at coordinate 23,178 of JBMYSY010000015.1, read as the reverse complement.
ATCGCTGGTCAGCCGTCGGGGCCGCCGGGCTTTATGTGCCAGGCGGGCTGGCCGCCTATCCGTCCTCTGTCCTGATGAACGCGCTGCCGGCCAAGGTGGCCGGGGTCGAGCGCCTGGTCATGGTCGTACCGGCCCCGAAAGGCGTGCTGAACCCTCTGGTTCTGGCGGCAGCCAAGGTCGCGGGCGTCGATGAAATCTACAAGATCGGCGGTGCACAGGCGGTCGGTGCCTTGGCCTTTGGGACAGCGACAGTCCGCCCCGTGGACAAGATCGTCGGCCCCGGAAACGCCTATGTGGCCGCGGCCAAGCGGCAGGTTTTCGGCACCGTCGGCATTGATATGATCGCAGGTCCGTCGGAAATTCTGGTCGTCGCGGACGGGCAGAACAATCCCGCCTGGACCGCCGCCGATCTGTTGAGCCAGGCAGAGCACGACACGGCCGCGCAGTCGATCCTGATCACCGACGACGCGGACTTCGCCGACAAGGTGGAAGCCGCTGTCGAGGCACACCTGAAGGTCCTGGCCCGGGCGGAAATCGCCGCCGAAAGCTGGCGGACCTATGGTGCCGTGATCACCGTCCCAACCCTGGATGCCGCGCTTCCTCTGGTCGATGCCCTGGCACCAGAACACCTGGAACTTGCTGTCGAAGAACCGGACAGGTTCAGCCAAGGCATTCGAAACGCGGGCGCCATCTTCATGGGGCGCCACACGCCGGAGGCCATCGGGGACTATGTGGCGGGCCCGAACCACGTTCTGCCGACGGCGCGGTCGGCCCGGTTCTCCAGCGGACTCGGCGTCCTTGATTTTCTGAAGCGTTCATCGATCATTCAATGCTCGCCCGACAGCCTCTCGGCGATCGGCGGCGCAGCAATCACGTTGGCCGAAGCGGAAGGGCTGGGGGCCCACGCGCTTTCGGTCGCACTGCGGACCAACCAGGGGGGCTAGCCCTCCGCAGGTGGGTAAGGGACCGGTCGGGTCATGAGTCACCAACGTCGGATTTGCGATATCCGGGTCGAAGAACACGAACGGGTGCGCCACAGCCCGCAGATTGAGCACGAGCGCAAAGTCGCGATCTTCGACCTTCTGGAAGAAAATACGTTCGAGCCGCTCGGCGACTTCGATGGCCCCTTCAAGGTGCGGCTCTCCATGGCCGAACACCGGTTGATCTTCGATATCGACGATACCGATGATCAGCCGCTGACCCGGTTCAACCTGTCGCTTCGCTCGCTCCGGTCGGTGATCAAGGACTACTTCCTGATCTGCGACAGCTACTTCAAGGCGATCAAGACCAAGACCGCCAGCCAGATCGAGGCCATAGATATGGCCCGACGTGGCCTGCACAACGAAGGCGCGGAACGTCTGCAGGAACGCCTGGAAGGCAAGGTGACGATTGATCAGGGAACCGCCCGGCGGCTCTTCACCCTGATCTGCGTCATGCACATTCGCCCGGACGGCAACATCGAGGGTGCCAACCAGGTTGGTGCTGATGACTGACCTGCCCTCCGCCGTCCTGTTCGCCTGCACAATGAATGCGGTGCGCTCTCCGATGGCGGAAGGTCTTTTGCGTTCCCTCCACGGAACCCGAATCTACGTGGACTCCGTTGGTGCCCGGGAGGGGATGACCGATGGATTTGCCATCGCCGTGATGGACGAGATCGGCATCGACATCGCCGATCATCAACCGAAAACCTTTGACGATCTTGAAGACAATTCTTTCGATGTGGTGGTCTCGTTATCGCCGGAAGCTCAGCACAAAGCCGTGGAAATGACCCGGGTCATGGCCTGTGATGTCTTGTTCTGGAATACGCTGGATCCCTCGATCGTCGAAGGCTCGCGAGAACAGCGCCTGGAGGCCTACCGGGCCGTGCGGGATCAGTTGTTGGCCAAGATCAAAGAAGAATTCCCCGCACAACGCATCGGCTCGCTGTAAAATTATCCGTGTCAGACCTCAGTCGGGGCTTGACGTTTCCGAGTCGAAAGGGATGATGTGCGCCAGATTGGGTCCCGAATTTCCGGACCCTGTTTCATTTGTGCCAGGATCAACTGAGGAATACCTGCTTCATGGCGAAAGAAGAAGTCCTTGAATTTACCGGAACGGTGACGGAACTGCTGCCGAACGCGATGTTCCGGGTCAAGTTGGACAACGACCATGAGATTCTGGCCCACACCGCCGGTAAGATGCGCAAATTCCGCATCCGCGTCCTGGCCGGTGACCGTGTGAACGTTGAAATGACGCCCTACGACCTGACCAAGGGCCGCATCACTTTCCGTTATAAGTAAGCCGGACTGGGCCGCAAGATGGCCAGGCCGGAGTTGATTCTCGCCTCAGCTTCCCCCCGGCGGCTCGAACTCCTCGCGCAGGTCGGTATTACGCCTGATCAGGTCGTCCCCGCAGATGTGGACGAGACCGTGCTGGCGGGCGAATTGCCGCGCGATCATGCCCGACGGCTGGCACGGGAAAAAGCGCTTAAGGTCCGCCTCGCCCTGCCCGATGCCTATATCCTGGCGGCCGATACGGTTGTTGCGGTCGGTCGGCGCATTCTCGGCAAACCAGAGGATTCCCGGCAAGCAAAGCGCTATCTCCGGTTGCTGTCAGGCCGCCGCCACAGGGTCATCGGTGGCATCGCGCTGGCCTGCGCCGATGGACGCCTGCTCGAACGCCAGGTGGTGACGGCGGTGACCTTCAAGCGCTTCCATGAAGCCGAAATCGACCACTACATCGCCAGCGGAGACGGAGATGGTAAGGCAGGCGGCTATGCGATACAGGGCCGGGCCGGAGCCTTCGTCAAATCGATCAGCGGTTCCTACACCAATGTGGTCGGGCTCAGCCTCTTTGAGACGGTTCGTCTTCTGGACGGCGCTGGCTGGCGGCCTGAGGACTAGATCATGACGGACCGAGCAAAGATTTGCCTGATCGTCAACAGTCAGCCGGGGGAACTGCGTGCCGGGCTGACCCGGGATGGCGAGTTGGTCGACGTTTTGATCCATCGCGACAGCAAGGAGCCCGGTCCGGGGGACATCTATCAAGGCCGAGTCCGCCGCGTGGTCAAGGCGATGAAGGCCGCCTTTGTGGATCTTGGCACGGGACCGGACGGCTTTCTGCCCTTGAAGGGCGGCGTGACCGCCACGGAAGGTGATTACCTTCTGGTCCAGGTCCGTGCGCCCGCCCGGGACGATAAAGGCCCCGTTCTGACCGCAAGACCCAACTTGGCAGGCCCGCGACTGATCCTGACCGTCGGTGCCAGCGGCCTGAAGCCCTCCAAGTCCCTTCCGAAGCAGGCCCGGTCGCAGGCTCTGGCAGCCCTGGAGGGGCGGGAGACGGACGAGGACGGCTTTATTCTGCGGCGTTCCTCTCTCGTCACCGGCGAAGACGACCTGCGGGCGGAAGCGGTGCGCCTGACCGAACAATGGCTGCGCGTTCAGGAAGAGGCCTCAGGGGGCAAGGGCAGCCGACGACTGCTTAGCAGTGATCCCCTGGCCGATCTGATCTCGGCTTTTCTCAGCCAGGGCGGTGGGGCCGATGGCCTGATCGCGGACGATCCCGTGATCGCCTCTCATTTAGGAGCGCTCGCAGGGATGGCCCCGAAGGTATCGAACCCGAAGGCCGGGCTGTTTGAGGCTCACGGCCTCGAGGAGAAACTGGAAGCCGCCCTTTCGCCGGTTGTGCCTCTGCCGTCCGGGGGCTCTTTAGTGCTGGAACAGACCGCCGCCGTGCTTGCCGTGGATGTGAATTCCGGTGGCGGGCTGAAGACCGGAACAGAGGTGGTGCGCATCACCAACACCGAGGCCATGCGGGCGCTCGCTGCCCAGATCAGGCTGAGAGGCCTCTCTGGTCATGTGGTGGTTGATGGGCTGAGCCTTGAGAAACGCCCCGTCGGCTCGCCAGCCCTTCAGACCTTCAAGGCGGCCCTCGCCCGGGAAGAGGTCCAGGCGGATATCGGCGGGATTACCTCACAGGGCCTGATGGAGTTCACCCTCCGCCGCACCAGGTCGAGCCTGGGAAGCCTCTGCGGGCCCGGAAATGCGACCGCAAGGGCCTTTCGGCTTCTTCGCCAGGCGCAAAGCCTGGGTATCGATCATCCGGCTGGGGGGCGGATTTGCCTTCGCGCGCCCAGTGCGACCGTCGAGGACCTGCGGCGAGGGCAGTCCGCCGCTTTCAGGGCTCAGATCGAGGAACGGCTTGCCATCACCATTGCCCTGGAGGAGGCTGAGCCTGTTTCAACCCAAGAGGTTCGCTATGAACGATGAAGCCAAGGCCCAGGTCGTCAAAATGGTTCCCGGGCGTTGCCCGATGTGCGGCAAGCCGACATCACTCGACACCCGACCCTTTTGTTCCAAGCGTTGCGCGGAATTGGACCTTGGCCAGTGGTTGACCGAAAGCTACCGCATTCCGGTGCACGACGAAGATGGGTACGAAGATATGGATCCGGACGGCGAAGACGCTCGCTAGAGACCATTGACGGGGCTATGTCAAAAAAGCCTCAAGCGGTGCTGGACAGCCCGGCGGGGACCTTTTATAAGCGCAACTCCCACGGTGGACAGTCTGGTCCAACCGACCCGTGCCCGGGTAGCTCAGTTGGTAGAGCAGCGGATTGAAAATCCGCGTGTCGGTGGTTCGAATCCGCCCCCGGGCACCATTATTTCCGTTAAACCCCGCTCCGCTCGACCCTCGCTTTGTGGTTAGACCGCGATTGGGGTCGATGCTCGCATCGGCGCGGCTCAAGGCTGTATTTCCGTTAAGCCCCGCTCCGCTCGACCCTCGCTTCGTCGATTGACAGCGACGAGGGTCGATGCTCGCATGGGCGCGCCTCAAGGCTGTCAGCCGGGATCGAGACGCAAAGGAGCAACGGATGGATTTGGGACCAAACCTAACGTTTGAGGTGATAGACAACGTCGGCTGGCTGACTCTTAATCGGCCCGAAGCGCGAAACGCCCTGACCTACGAGATGTACGAAGGCCTTCGGTCAATTTGTTCAGAGGACCCGCGGGAACTCGACATCAAGGTCCTGGTCATAACGGGAGCTGGCGAGAAGGCCTTTGCTGCAGGAACGGACATCGCCCAATTCCGGGACATGACGGTGCCCCAGGACGCCATCGACTACGAATCCAAGATGGACCGGGTGTTCGAGGCGCTGGAAACGTTATCGATCCCAACCGTCGCCGCGGTTTCGGGAGCCTGCACCGGTGGCGGAGGAGCCATTGCAGCGAGTTGTGATTTGCGGATCGCAACCCGGAGCATGAAATTCGGTTTTCCGATCGCTCGAACCCTGGGAAACTGCCTGTCAGCCAAGCGACTGGCCCGTCTCGCTCACCTTCTGGGCCCGGGGCGCACCAAGGATCTGTTGTTCACCAGCCGCCTGATTGAAGCCGACGAGGCCCTGGCCATCGGCCTGGTCTCTGAAATCGTACCCGACCATGGTGCCCTCATGGATCGCGTGAAGGACCTGGCTGAGACACTTAAACATCAGGCCCCGATCACTCTCGCCTGCACCAAGGAGGCGCTCCGCCGCCTGACGGAGGCCGCTTGCGCTATCGAGGACGAGGATTTGATCGTCAAGGCCTACATGAGCGAGGATTTCCGCGAAGGCATGGAGGCCTTCCTGGCCAAACGGAAGCCCGACTGGAAAGGCGTCTAAAACACCACGTCGGAGACCAGTTTGCAGCCTGTGAGGAAAAGAAAGATATAGCAGGCCTTGAAGAACAGGTCTTGCGGCACCCGGTCGTGCAGCTTTACGCCGGCAAAGACCCCCAGCACAGCCACCGGCAGCAAGACCGCCGCCGCCCCCAGGGTCGCGGCGTCAAACAGACCGAGCGCTGTATAAGGCACCAGTTTGACGTAGTTGATCAGCAGGAAGAAGGCCACGGTCGTCGCCTGATAGGTCGTCTTGTGAAGGCCCAACTTCAGCAAATAAACATTCACCGGCGGCCCGCCCGCGTGGGCGGTGAAGCTGGTGAGACCTGCCACGCCGCCCCAAAATGCGCCCAAGAGACGATTGGGTTTTGATCGAAGTTTTCCTCCTCCCCGCTGCTTCTTCCACACGAAATCGAGGGCGAATCCAATGGCGATCACCCCGACCATCAGCTTGATCATGTCCGCATCCAGAAGGTGGAAGAAGGCGGCACCAAGCCCAATCCCGATACAGGCGCTCAAGACCAGCAGGATCAGCGTCGGTCCATCCCACTTTCGCCAATAGGCATAGGCCCCCATCAGATCCATGCTGCAGAGGATCGGCAGCATGACCGCCGCCGCCAGGGTCGGTTCCATGACCAAGGTGAGGAGCGGCACCGCCATGACCCCGAGCCCACCGCCAAACCCACCTTTGGAGATACCTGCGATCAACACGGCAGGGACGGCGGCGGCATAGAAGAGCGGGTCATCGATCATCGCCTCTAGATAGGCAGAAAACGGCGCTTGTCCACAGGATCATCGATTGATCTGCCCGAGGCGGCCCCTCAGACTGCCTCCTATGGATCGAATCCCCGAACCCGATGAATTCCCCCGGCTGGAAGGCCTGAACACGCTGTTGCAGAGCGTGTTCGGCTACGAGGCGCTGCACGACGGCCAGCGGGCCGTCCTCGACCATGTGATGGCGGGCCGCGATGTGCTGGCGGTGATGCCGACGGGTGCGGGCAAGTCCATGTGCTTCCAGCTGCCGGCGCTCAGCCGGGGCGGACTGACCATCGTCATCTCGCCCTTGATCGCCTTGATGCGCGACCAGGTATCGGCCCTGAAAGCTGCCGGCGTCTCGGCGGGCAGCCTGAACAGCCAGTCGAGCCCTGAAGACCGGGCCGCCGTACACGAGGCCTTGCGCGACGGCACACTCAGGCTGCTCTACCTCTCGCCCGAGCGGCTGATCGGCGAGGATACGCTGCATTATTTGTCCGCCTTCCCGATCAACATGTTGGCGATTGACGAGGCGCATTGCGTCTCGCAGTGGGGCCATGATTTCCGACCTGAATACACCCGCATTCGCGAAGCCTGGGACCGGCTGCGCAGGCCACAGGTTCTGGCTCTTACCGCGACAGCCGATCCGGCCACCCGCGACGACATCGCGCGGGCTCTGTTCGCGGGAGAACCGGAACGTGTGGTGACCGGCTTCGACCGCCCCAACCTGCGCCTCGCCATGGCCCCCAAAAACAGTCAGCGCAAACAGATCGAAGGCTTTCTGAAGGGCCGCGACGGCCAATGCGGGATCATCTACTGCACATCGCGCAAACAGACCGAAAGCCTGGCGGAAGGGCTGAGCACGGGGGATCGAACCGTACTCGCCTACCACGCCGGAATGGAGCCCGATGCGCGAGAAGAGGTCGAAAACCGCTTCCAGAAAGAAGACGGCATCATCGTGACCGCCACGGTCGCCTTCGGCATGGGCATCGACAAGCCCGACGTGCGCTTCGTCCTGCATGCGGGCCTACCAAAATCCATCGAAGCCTATTACCAGGAAATCGGTCGCGCCGGGCGGGATGGTCTGGATGCCGATACCCTGACGCTGTATGGCGTCGACGATATCAAACTGCGACGCCTGCAGATCGACGACAGCGGCCTGCCCGAAGACCGCAAGCGCGGCGAACACCTGCGCCTGAATGCCTTGGTGGCACTCTGCGAGGCACCGCGCTGCCGACGCCAAACCCTGCTGGCCTACTTCGGCGAGACGCAGTCGGAGCCCTGTGGCAAATGTGATCTCTGTCAGGAAGAGGTCGAAGTCATCGACGGTTCGATCCAGGCACAGAAGGCTCTCTCGGCAATCCTGCGCACCGGCGAGCGCTTCGGGCTGGAGCACCTGATCAACGTCTTGCGGGGCACCAAGACCGATATGATCGAACGCTGGCAGCACGACAAGCTTCCCACCTTTGGCTGCGGCGCAGATCATTCGGTTCAGGAATGGCGGGGGATCTTCCGCCAACTCTATGCGCTCGGCATAGCCACCTTCGAGACGGGAGACTACGGCGCATGGCAGATGGGCGAACAGGGTCGCCCGGTGCTGCGCGGTGAGGAAAAGGTCGAACTCCGGGTCAACGTCCTCAAGGCGGCTTCCGTCGGGACATCACGCAAGCGCGAACCCGCGCCGCTGCCCATCGGGGTCGATGCCGATCTGCTGTCCGCCTTGAAAGCCAAACGGATCGAGCTCGCCAAGCAACAGGGTGTTCCCGCCTACGTGATCTTCACCGACCGGACCCTGATGGAAATCGCCGCGGCCAAGCCAGGCACCCTAGACCAACTGGCGGGCCTTCACGGCATTGGGGAGACCAAGCTGGAGCGCTACGGGCTGCATTTCCTGGACGTGGTGGCCGCACAGGCGTAGCCTCCGCCCATGCAGGGGCCTCTTCCGGAAATCATCTCGAAACTCAGACAATCGACCGAGAGCCGCCACCAAAGGGTCGAGGCAACACCCCTTGCCGCCCGTGTGATGAGCCCGGACCTGACGCTTTCCGGTTACGGCAGACTGCTTTTCGAAACCCATCGCATCGTCGCCCCGATGGAGCACTGGCTGCACATCCATGGCTTCAGGCTGGCCGGCTTTGATCAGAACGAGACCTGGTCGCGGCTGTCGGACCTGGAATCGGACCTGGCCGGCATCAAGCTCGCCCCGCCGCCGGTGGATACCAGTCTCTCCGATGGCTTGCCGGAGACAGCCGGAGGCGTCTTCGGGGTCCTCTACGTGCTGGAAGGTTCAGCGCTTGGCGGGCACGTGATCACAAAACAGGTGACCAGCCACCTGGGCGAGGCCGCGTCAGACTGCATTCAATTCCATTCCGGCAACGGAACCCCGGCGGCGGAGCGGTTCAGAAATCTCTGCTGGCTCGCCCGATCAAGCGGCCCTTCCCCCGGTTTCGCCTGCGATGCCGAAGCATCGGCCAAGATCGTTTTTGATGGCTTTATCCAGGTCTTTGAGCAGGCCGATCCATCAGCGATTTGAGTTTTCCCACTTTTCAGAAAGTCGAAAGCTCTTATTTGTTTTAATAGTTTTCCACATCATGGAAGCATCCCGGTCATCGACAGCCCCTCCCTGCTGGCCCCACTCGGGGCCAAAGGGCAATCAGAGGACGCCAATCCCGTGTTTAGATTCCCCCGTCTCCGCCCGGCGAGAGCCCTGTGCCTCTGCCTGAGCCTCAGTCTCAGTCTAAGCATGGGCTTAGGCCTCGCCTCCCTGCCAACCGTCGTCCTCGCTCAACAAGGCCCGATGCCCGTGACAGTGGCCAAACCGGCCAAGAAAAAGGTCGTGGACTGGGACGAATACACCGGACGGTTCGAGGCCATGAACCGCGTTGAAATCCGGGCTCGCGTCTCCGGATTTCTCGACTCCGTCAACTTTGGCGAAGGCGAAGTTGTCGAAGAGGGGCAGCTGCTTTTCGTGATCGACCCCCGTCCCTTCGAAGCAGAACTCGCGGTCGCGCAAGCCGGCCTGGAAGGCGCTCGGACCAGGCTTAATCTCGCGGACCGGGAACTCAAGCGCGGTGAACAGTTGCTGAAACGCAATACCATTTCTCGTGAACAGGTCGACGAACGCCGCGCAGCGCGGGAAACCGCTCGCACGGAAGTGCTTGGTGCCCAGGCGGAAGTCCGCATCGCCGAATTGAACCTGGAATTCACGCAGGTTCGAGCCCCCTTTACCGGGCGCATTTCCGACGCCCGGGTTGACGTCGGTAATCTGGTCGCCGGCGGTTCCGCCCAATCGACTGTGCTGACCACACTGGTCTCGACCAATCCGATCCTCTTCACCTTTACGGCCTCGGAAGCGGAGTTCTTGAAGTACTCCCGGTTGAGTTCGGCCGGTCATCGCGCATCGTCGCGGACCACAGCCCATCCGGTCGAGCTGCGCCTGATGGACGAAGAAGGCTGGCCGCACAAGGGCACCATGGACTTCGTTGATAACGAGCTCTCGCCCGAGACGGCGACCATCCGCGCCAAGGCCATCTTTCCCAATCCGGACGAGTTCCTCACCCCCGGAGTCTTTGGTCGCCTTCGGGTCGGGGCGTCCTCGGCCTATGAGGCCCTGTTGATACCGGATGCGGCTGTTCTGTCTGATCAGAACAGAAAGATTGTCCTCACAGCCGACGCAGACGGCCAGGTTTCCGCCAAACCCGTGACCTTGGGGCCCCTGCACGATGGCCTTCGCGTCGTTCGGTCAGGCCTGACCTTCGAAGATCTGGTGATCGTCCGCGGCGTTCAGCGCGCGCGCCCGGGTGGCTCGGTGGTGCCGACCGAGATGAAGCTGAAGTCCGATGGCACGCTGGAACCCCTGGCCGGATCCTGAGACCTCCTCTCGAACTGATCGCCTGAAAGAGCCCGATCATGCGCTTTACGCACTTCTTCATCGAGCACCCGATTTTCGCGACCGTGGTCTCCATCCTGATCACCCTGACGGGGGCCATCGCCTACCTCGGCCTGCCGGTCGCCCAGTACCCCGAGATCGCTCCGCCGACCATTCAGGTCTCGGCCAGCTATCCGGGAGCCTCGGCGGAGACCGTGGCGGACACGGTTGCGACCCCGTTGGAGCAGGAAATCAACGGCGTCGAAGGCATGCTCTACATGAAGTCGGAATCGACCGGCGACGGTCGGCTCAATCTGACGGTCACCTTCGCGCTCGGCACCGATCTGGATTTCGCCCAGGTGTTGGTTCAGAACCGGGTCGCCATCGCCGAAGCCCGGCTACCGGAAGACGTCAGACGCCTGGGGGTCACGGTCGCCAAGAGCTCGCCGGACATGTTGATGGTAATCCATATGCTGTCTCCGGACGGCTCGCGGGACCAGCTTTACATCTCCAACTATGCACGGACCCAGGTGGTTGATCGGCTCGCCCGGATCAACGGGGTCGGCGAGGCCCGCATGTTTGCGGAAAGGGCCTATTCCATGCGGGTCTGGCTGGATCCGGAGCGCATCGCCAGCTTCAACCTGACCGCCGGGGAAGTCGTGGCGGCGCTCCGCCAGAACAACGTCCAGGTGGCCAGCGGCATTATCAATCAGTTGCCGGTTCCGGACCCCAGCGCCTTTCAGGTCAATGTTGAAACCCAGGGTCGCCTGTTGGCCCCGGAAGAATTCGAGAACATCGTCGTCAAGCGCGGCGAAGGCACGGCGACTGTCCGGGTGAAAGACATCGCCCGGGTCGAGCTGGGCTCGCAGGACTACTCGAACATCGGCTATCTGGACAAATCCACGGCGCTGCCGATCCTGATCTTCCAGCGCCCGGGATCCAACGCCCTGGAAACCGCTGATAACCTGTTGGCCGCCATGGAGGAAATGTCACAGGCCTTTCCCGATGGCGTCGCCTATGAAGTTGTCTACAACCCGACCGACTTCATCGCGGAGTCAGTCGATGCGGTCTACATGACCATCCTGGAAGCCGTCATCCTGGTGGTCCTGGTGATCGTGATCTTTCTGCAGAACCTGCGCGCTTCGTTTATTCCGGTTATCGCCATCCCAGTCTCCTTGATCGGAACCTTTCTGGTCATGTCGGCCCTGGGCTTCTCCATCAACAACCTCACCCTCTTCGGCTTGGTCTTGGCCATCGGGATCGTTGTGGACGACGCCATCGTGGTCGTGGAAAATGTCGAGCGCTACATGGCGCGAGGCCTCAGTGCCCTGGAAGCCGCACACAAGACAATGGATGAGGTCGGGTCTGCTCTGGTCGCCACCTCTCTGGTGCTTATCGCGGTCTTCGTACCGACGGCCTTCATCGAGGGGATCTCCGGGCAATTCTATCGCCAGTTCGCGGTCACCATCGCGACGGCGACCTTTTTCTCGACCGTCGTCTCGCTGACCCTGTCGCCCGCGCTCTGCGCGATCATGCTGAAAAAGCAAAAACAGGTCCGGCCGGGTGCCAGCTTCATCGCCGCGATCTGCCTGCCGTTCCGGAAATTCTCGGATGGTTTCAACTGGCTGTTCGACCGACTGGAGCAAAGCTATGGTGCCCTCACCCGCAAGCTGGTGCGAATGGCGGTCGTGGTCCTGCTGGTCTACGGCGGTCTCGTGGGCCTGACCTATCAACAATTCACCACGACACCGACCGGGTTTATCCCGGAACAGGACCAGGGCTATCTGATTACGGCGATCCAACTGCCGCCGGGGTCCAGCCTGGCGCGCACCGATGCCGTTGTGCAGAAAGCCATCGATATCATTCTTCAGCATCCCGAAGTCGAACACGCGGTCGGTTTCGCAGGCTTTGACGGGGCGACCTTCACCAATGCGCCAAACGGCGGTGCGGTCTTCTTCACCCTCACCGACCAGAAAGACCGGGCCGCGCGGGGCTATCCGGCTACTCGAATCCTGGGGGAGGTCCAGGGCAGCCTGTTCCAGATTCAGGAAGCCTTTGTGTTGATCATCGCCCCCCCGCCGGTGCGCGGCATCGGGACGGGCGGGGGCTGGAAGCTCTATGTCCAGGACCGCTCAGGCCGCGGCATCAAGGCGCTGGAAGCTGCAACCAATGAACTCGCCGGTGCCATCAATGCGGATCCCATGCTGACCCGCGCCTTTACGCTGTTCAACACGGGAACGCCGAAGGTCTTTGCCGACATTGACCGGGTCAAGGCGGAAATCCTGGACGTCCCGGTCGAGTCTGTACTGGAGACGCTCGAGGTTTATGTCGGTTCCGCCTACATCAACGACTTCAACTTCCTCGGCCGCACCTATCGTGTAACGGCTCAGGCCGATGGAGAGTTCCGTGACGAGGCGAAAGACGTGACCCGGCTCTACGCCCGCTCCACCAACGGCGGCATGGTTCCCCTGGGCACCATCGCCACATTCCGGGACATCACCGGCCCGCACCGGGTCCCGCGTTATAACCTCTACAACGCGACGGAGCTCCTGGGTGCAACGATGCCCGGCGTGTCCACCAGCGAGGCCCTGGGCCGAGTGGAACAGCAGGCGTCCGAGACCCTTCCCGACGGTTTCGCCTTCGAATGGACCGAACTGGCTCTGCAGGAAAAACTCGCGGGCAATACCGCCGTTTTCGCCTTTACCCTGGCCGTTGTCTTCGTCTTCCTCCTGCTCGCCGCCCTTTACGAGAGCTGGCTCCTGCCGCTCGCCGTGATCCTGATCGTACCCATGTGCCTGCTGGCATCGGTCGTGGGTGTCGGGCTTCGAGGGATGGATGCCAACATCCTGGTCCAGGTGGGCTTCGTGGTTCTGATCGGCCTTGCGGCCAAGAATGCCATCCTGATCGTCGAATTCGCCAAACAGGCGGAGGAAGACGGCATGAGCCGGTTCGACGCGGCCATCGAAGCCGCCCGCGTCCGGCTCCGCCCGATCCTGATGACTTCCTTTGCCTTCATTCTGGGCGTGGTTCCGCTGATGATCGCGACCGGTGCGGGTGCCGAGATGCGCCAGGCCCTGGGCACCTCGGTCTTCGCCGGAATGCTGGGCGTGACCTTCTTCGGCCTGCTGTTCACACCGACATTCTATGTGGTCTGCAGGGGAGTGAGGGCCTTGGGGAAGCGGAAGGTGGACGCTGAGAACCAAGCTGACAAAGCGAAAGCGTAACCGCCCCCTATTCCGCCGGCAAAATCGGCACCTCGCAGTCCAGGACCCAGACGTCGTAAACCGGATGCTCGAGTGGATTCAGGGCCGGGCTGGAGGCGAACATCCAGCCTCGGAACAGGCTGGCGTCCGGCAAACTGTCCTTCGGCCCCCAGATATCAAGGAAAGCCGCACTTTCGGGCGGTTCCACCGGGGGGCGCTTGTCGCAGGTCCGCGCGATAATTTCCAGGTTACCGAAGCGGGCAACGTCACCCACCGGCACCTTTAGGGTCGAGACGCGACCCGTCACCTTGTCGAGCGCCTGGAGGACGGCGACACCATGGGGTTCGGCGGCAAGGCTTGCGGGCAGCAGGGCGGCGGCCAAGGCCGACAGGAGAGCGATTCGTTTGATCATGGCCTTCTACCTACGCCAGAACGGCGGCAAAACGAAGGCGAACGTAGTCGACCCGCCAGACGCCATCGTCGCCCTTCAGCGCGCGGGCCCGATCCGAAACGGCCTGCTTGAAGTCTGCCCGGTCCGCTTCCGGCACCGGTTCCACAAAGGTCTGGGCGAAGACATCGAGCCAGTCGGTCAAGGGGCCTTCCAACGCGGTCGGGCGGGAAAAGAGTTCGATCTTCCGGACCGAGAAGCCGCCTTCTTCCAGCAGCCCGCGATAGGATTCGGCGGAGGGGAAAAACCAGGGCCAGGGTTCCGGTTCCGGCAGGTTCCGCTCTTCCAGTTCCGCCTTCAGGGCGGCAATCACCGTGGCCAGGTTGCCCTCGCCGCCCATCTCGGCGACAAATCGCCCGCCCGGCATCAGGGCCCGGGCCACACCGGCAATGGCGAGTTCCGGATCGGTCACCCAATGCAGAGCCGCATTGGAAAAGGCTGCATTGAACTGGTCGTGAAAAGGCAGATCAGTCGCCAGCGCAAACAAGGCATTCAGCCCGCGCGCCCGCGTCGCGGCGACCTGGGCCGGGCTCTTGTCGACACCCATCACATCGGCACCGGTCTTGGCGATGCGCGCTGTCAGGGCACCATCACCGCAGCCCACATCAAGGATGCGTTCGCCAGGCTTTGGTGCCAGCCAATCGATCAATGGCAGGCCCAGATCGGCAACGAAGCCGGCCTTTTCGGCATATTCTTTTGGATCCCAGGTTTGCGCCATCGGAAGCGTCTATCAGTTCTGACCGTTGCCGCCGGTGGCCAGGAAGATGATCTCGCCCACCTGATCCTCCAGGGAACGGAAGTCCTTGGTCTGGGTAATCGTACCGCCGGCCGTGATGCGATCAGTGGATTTCCCCGGCTCCAGGCGCACGTATTTGCCCCCGATCAAGCCGGAGTCGGCGATCACGGCAACGGTGTCGGCCGGCAATTCGACCCCTTCATTGATATGCAGATCAACAATCGCATCATAGGTTTCCGGATCGAGCCGGCCCGATTTGACCGTTCCGATTTTGATCCCGCTCATGCGCACATCGCTGCCCGATTGCAGACCGCCGATCTTGTAGAAAGTCGCCGTCACCTGATACCCGGCTTCGGCCTTCACGTTGGCAAGGTCATAGGCGAAGAAGATAAAGAGTGCTGCGCAACCCAGCACCACAGCCCCCATGACGGTTTCGATCATGCCGCGGCCCATGGCTCAGTTCTCCTGTCCCTGTTCGGTATTCTGCTGTTGTTGGTCCTGCAGTTGCTTCAGCGTCTCGGCGGCGCGGGCCTGGGCGGCCTTGCCCTGGGCGATGATGAGATCCAGCAATTCACTGACAATCACGGCGTCCTGAGTGAAATCGATCTCGTCACCGGATTGAAGGTAGTCCAGTTCGCCGCCCGGTTCGACTTCGATGAACTTGGCCCCGAAAAGGCCGTCCGTATGAATGGCGGCGGAGCTGTCGAGCGGAAGCTTGAAGTCGTCGCGCACCGTCAGACTGACCATGGCGCGAAACTGGGAATCGAGTTTCATGGAGGCCACTGAACCGACATCGACGCCGCCCATGCGGACGGGGCTTCCGACTTCCAACCCGTCAACCCGATTGAATCCGGCCGTGACCTGATAATAGCCGTCGCCCACGTCGGAGACGGGGCGCGATGTTACGGAAAAAACGATGATGATCAGGCCGAGGACGCCGAATCCCATCAGCTTTTCGATCAGGGATTCGGACATGGGATCAGCCTTTCAGTCGAAGATCATGCGGACAAAAGGCCTGCAAACGCAGCACTTCATCAGGCTTCCGGCGACCAGGCCTCGTAGTCCCCGGTGGCTGCAGCGCGATTGCGGCCTGCGAAATCATGACCTTTCGGGCGGTAGGCTTCAACCGTCCCGGTCTTGTTCGGCTCGTGCACTTTCTGCCAGGCATGGGCCTGCGCCGCTTTTTCGGTCAGCGGCTCATCAACGGTGTGATGCAGCCAGGCATGCCATTCGGGCGGCACCCGGGAGGCCTCGACCTCGTCCTTATAGATCACCCAGCGCCTTTCCCGGCCTTGCAGCTTGGCACCCCGACCACGGTAATACCGGTTACCAAATTCGTCCGTGCCCACCTGTTCGCCTTTGCGAAGCGTGTAGAGCCAGGTCCCGATATTGAAATTCAGCAAGTTCATGACATCCCCAATCATGCGCCCGTTAACACGGCCCCGTTGACGCGATGCTCCCCGTTTACGCCAAAGCGGAGGCGGTTTGCGAGCGCAAGATACAAGAGCCGCACGAGCCCGTCCAGGGTGCTAAGCGCCGAATGCGCGATGCCCCGCCGTCGTTAGACCCGTTGGCCGGGCGAGTACGCGGGCTAGATGGCCCGCATCTCGCCCAGGAAGCCTTTGACGATGCCGCCCAACTCGCTGGTTCGCTTGGACAGACCTTCGATGGCAACCTGGACATTATCCGCCGCCTGACTGCCTTCCACGGCCAGGCTTGTCACATTCTCGATGGAAGAATTGACCTGTTGCGTCCCCTCTGAGGCATGCTGGACATTCAGGGCGATTTCCCGGGTCGCCGCGTTCTGCTCTTCGACGGCAGACGAAATGGCCGTTGTGACCTCGCTGATTTCGTCAATGATCTTGGCGATATCATTGATGGCCCTGACGGATCCGGCGGTCTCCTCCTGAACGGCGGTGATCTGCTGGGAAATCTCCTCGGTCGCCCTGGCCGTTTGATTGGCGAGATTCTTGACCTCCGAGGCCACGACGGCAAACCCTTTCCCGGCTTCGCCAGCGCGGGCGGCTTCGATCGTCGCGTTCAGGGCGAGCAGATTGGTCTGTTCGGCGATATCCGTAATCAACACGACCACCTCGCCGATCCGGTCGGAGGCCTTGGCCAGACCATCGATCAAGCGTTCCGCTTCCTCCGCCCGCTGGGCCGCCTGCTCGGTAATCGACGAAGAGGCCTGGGCCTGGCGACTGATCTCGCCGATCGACGCGGACATTTGTTCCGCTGCCGCGGCGACCGTCTCGACATTGCCGCTGGCCTGAGAAGAGGCCTCCTCGACTTCCAGCGCGTTTGTTCGGGTGTTGGAGGACGTGTTGTTCATGACATCCGCGGTCTGCCGCAATTCGTCGGATGCGGAACTCAACTGGCTCATGATATCGGAGATCCCCCCTTCGAACCGGTGGATGGCTTCCTCCATGGACTTGGCCCGAGCTTCCCGCCTTGCCACACGCGCCTGTTCCTCCTGCCGAAGACGGTCGGCTTCCAGCATGTGGTCTTTGAAGACACGTACCGTCCGGGCCATATCGCCCACTTCGTCGCCCCGCTCCGTGCCCTGAACCTCGACCGCGTGGTTGCCTTTGGCCAGCTGCCCCATTTCGGCGGTCAGCTTGCCGATGGGGCGCGTGATGCCCTTGGCGATCCAGTAACAGAAGGCACCCGTTGCGATCAGAAGGATCAAGGTCGCTGAAATGGTTGCCCAGAAATCCCACCGTGCCTGCCCCGCCGTCGCATGAAGATCGGCGACAAGGTCTTCGGCCAACCGGTCCTCGACCGTCTTCAGCAGATTGATCTTTTGGGTGATCATGTCGAACCAATAGGTCCCCTGGATGCCCTCGGTCGAACCGCCATAGGCATTCTGGATCGCGATCTGGCGCATGCGGTTCACCTCGTCGATGGCATCGCCCTTGACCGTGTTTTCATAGAACGCCCAGTGCTCCGCCTTACCGATGGCGCGGAAGCTCCAGAGATAGCTCTCCTGGGCCGCAATCAGTTCAACGAACCGACGGTGTACGCCGGGGGCAAAGGCACCCTTGGCAAAGCCGTTTGCGCCCATCGCACGTTCGATGCCGGAGCGTTCCTTGCTTTGCAGGAAATTGATGTATGCGGAAATGGCTTTGGTGACTTCCGCATCATTGCTGATAGCCGCCATGTGGACGATGACGTCCAGCAGCTTGGCGATGGTCGAGGTGTAGTACTTGGCCATCTGTCCAACGGAAAATTCCAGATTACTCACCGACTGCCGGTTGGCGGCAAGTTGGCTCAAAGCCGTCTCGGCCCTGTCGACCAGGTCTGTCAGATCAGCGCCGAAGGGGCTGAAATCGAAGGTGGCCAGCTTTTCTTCCAACCGGGTCCGGCGGTCATCGGTGAGCTTGCGTTGCGCGCCGAGCTTTTCCCGGAAGGCATCCCCGCCACCGCTCCCGATGAAACCAGCGGAAGCCCCCCGTTCCTTTTGCATCTCATGGACAAGAGCACTGATGATCGGCGCCTTTTCCGCCAGGACATCCAGCTTCCGCATTTCCTCGGATACCTGATACCGGTCCATGACAATGGCCCCGGCAAAAAACAACAAGCCAATCAAGGGCAGACTGAGCGCGAGAGCCACCCTCACCCCGATACCACGGTTCGACAAATTCATGTTCTCTCCCTCTAACCCAAATGCCCCTCAGCCGCCTTGCCTTTCAACAGGCAAATCGGGCATCTGCCCCCGCAGGTCCGGTGGCAGTCTTGATACGAATGGCGGACGGGCTGAGTTCAGACCGCAAGAATCCGATTCTTGCGTCTTGCCAGCCGTTGTCTGTTTGCCATCACGATCTGCCAGCCATCTTAGATCTGCCAGCCATCTTACCCGATCAATGGCCAACCCGTCTCCCCACGTGAAGACTTTAGATTGATGTAGGTGGTACTTTCGCCGCCAATGTCCATGGCCTTGTACCCCTACTCATGTCTTAGTGCCTTGGCGTTCTGGCCTGCCCCGGACACTTTCCGCAAACTTCGAATTTCCCGGGTAACCGCTTGGCGCGGTAGCCTGTAACTTGGGGGCAGAGCACCCAGCTCTCGTACGGCCAAGGCCAGGGCAGAAAAAAATTATTAACATGCTGCAGTGCGGGAAGTTGTTGAAACAGCAAGCAACTCTTCGATCCCAGTTAGCCGACTTGGCTGGCTTTTTTTCGCAAGGTTGGGGCGATAACCCCCCGAAAAACCTAATAAAAACCTAATTGTTAACTAAACCACCAAATCCTGTGTGGGCTTAACCATCGGGCCACAATATCTAGAAATTCCCGCTTGCGGTTGAAGCCTGAACAACGCTACAAATTGTGGCGTCGGGTGACGATGAACACGCCATCTAGTGGGTTCCACCAGGGACAGGGACCAACAGGGCTGGTTCGGCAGTAACCCGTTCAGAACAAAAGAATGCGCCCCATCAACTTGCCTTCACCCGGAGACGCCGGCGGGCAGGCAAGAAGGGGAGAGGAGTCTTCAAACCCGCCAGCTCAAAACATGAGCGGCAAGCAATCGAGGGGTCGGGGTATTATGCAGATTGCCCGCTTTTTTACGCGCGAAAACGAATCACCGTATGAGGCCATTCAGTTCCGGCTGGCGTCCAGTTCGATCCGGAATCCGGATGGCTCGGTGGTTTTCCAGCAGGACGACATCACCGTACCGACCGACTGGTCTCAGGTGGCCTGCGATGTGATCGCGCAAAAGTATTTCCGAAAAGCCGGCGTTCCCGCGATCCTGAAGAAGGTCCAGGAAGACGATGTGCCGAATTGGCTTTGGCGCCAAGAGGCGGACAAGGAAGCCCTTGCCAAGCTGGCCGAGGAAGACCGCTATGTTGGCGAACAGTCCGCAACGCAGGTCTTTGACCGCCTGGCCGGCACCTGGACCTACTGGGGCTGGAAAGCAGGCGTTTTCGATGCCGAGGTGGACGCGCGTGCCTACTTCGACGAAATGCGCTTCATGCTGGCCCGCCAGATGTGCGCGCCGAACTCGCCCCAGTGGTTCAACACCGGTCTGCACTGGGCCTACGGCATCGATGGCCCGGCCCAGGGCCACGCCTATGTGGATTTCCGCACCGGTAAGCTGACCCAGTCCAAGTCGGCCTACGAACATCCGCAGCCCCATGCCTGCTTCATTCAGTCGATCCAGGACGACCTGGTGAACGAGGGCGGCATCATGGACCTCTGGGTCCGCGAGGCGCGGCTGTTCAAGTACGGTTCCGGCACCGGCACCAACTTCTCGAATCTGCGGGGCGAAGGCGAGTCGCTCTCCGGTGGCGGCAAGTCCTCCGGCCTGATGAGCTTCCTCAAGATCGGTGACCGCGCGGCGGGTGCCATCAAGTCCGGCGGCACCACCCGGCGCGCCGCCAAGATGGTCATCTGCGACGTCGATCACCCGGACATCCAATCCTTCATCAACTGGAAAGTCCGCGAAGAGCAAAAGGTCGCTGCCCTGGTCGCCGGTTCGCGCATGACCGAGAAGCACCTGAAGGACGTCATGTCCGCCATCAATTCAGGCGAAGGCGAGGACCGCTTCGAGCCGAAGAAGAACAAGGCGCTGCGCGATGCCATCTTCGCCGCACGGGCCGTGGCCGTGCCCGAAAACTACGTCCAGCGCGTGATCCAGTTCGCCCGCCAAGGCTTCACCGAAATCGAGTTCCCGACGTTCGATACCGATTGGGATTCCGAAGCCTACCTCACCGTCTCCGGCCAGAACTCCAACAACTCCGTGCGCGTCACCAACGACTTCCTGAAAAAGGTGATCGAGGACGGCGAATGGGATCTGATCCGGCGCAAGGACGGTAGGGTGGCCGACCGTGTGAAGGCCAAGGAGCTTTGGGAAGACATCGGCTACGCCGCCTGGTCGTCGGCCGATCCGGGGCTGCAATACGACAGCACCATCAACGAATGGCACACCTGCCCGGAATCGGGCCGGATCAACGGCTCCAACCCGTGTTCCGAATACATGTTCCTGGACGACACGGCGTGCAATCTGGCCTCGCTCAACCTGATGACCTTCCAGAAGCCCACCGGCGGTTTCGATGTGAAGGGTTTTGAGCACGGCACGCGGCTCTGGACCATCGCCCTGGAAATCTCGGTGATCATGGCGCAGTTCCCGTCCAAGGAAATTGCTCAGCTATCTTACGAGTTCCGCACACTCGGCCTCGGCTTCGCCAACATCGGCGGCTATCTGATGACGTCCGGCATCTCTTATGATTCGGCGGAAGGCCGCGCCATCTGCGGTGCCATCTCCGCCCTGATGACCGGCACGTCTTATGCCACCTCGGCCGAGATGGCCGGCGAAATGGGTGCCTTCCCGGGCTACAAGAAGAACAAGGCCGCCATGCTGCGGGTCATCCGCAACCACCGTCGCGCCGCCCACGGGGAAACCCAGGGCTATGAAGACCTCTCGGTCATCCCGGTGGCCCTCGACCACAAGGCCCTTCCCGACCGCCCGCTCGGCACCGCCGCCAAGAAGGCCTGGGACAAAGCGCTGAAGCTGGGCGAGAAGCACGGCTACCGCAACGCCCAGACCACGGTGATTGCACCGACAGGCACCATCGGCCTGGTGATGGACTGCGACACCACGGGCATTGAGCCCGACTTCGCGCTGGTGAAGTTCAAGAAGCTGGCCGGTGGCGGCTACTTCAAGATCATCAACCGCGCAGTGCCCAGGGCGCTCGAAGTCATGGGTTACAGCGAGGGTCAGGTCGCCGAAATCATCCGCTATGCGGTGGGCAACGGCACGCTGCAGAACGGCGTCGGGATCAACCACGACCTGCTGAAGGCCAAGGGCTTCACCGGGGTGGAGATCGAAAAACTCGAAGCCGCCCTGAAGGATGCCTTCGATATCAAGTTCGTCTTCAACAAGTGGACCCTGGGCGAGGCCTTCTGCACGGAAGTTCTGGGCTTCGGCACCGACGAGTTGAACGACCCCACCTTCGACATGCTGAAAGCCCTTGGCTTCTCTCGCACCGATATCGAGGCCGCCAACACCTTCGTCTGCGGGGCCATGACCCTGGAAGGGGCACCGCATCTGGCCGACGAGCACCTGCCCGTCTTCGATTGCGCCAACCCCTGTGGCCGGATCGGCAAGCGGTATCTTTCCGCAGACAGCCACATCCGCATGATGGCGGCGAGCCAGCCCTTCATCTCAGGGGCCATCTCCAAGACCATCAACATGCCGAACTCGGCCACCGTCGAGGACTGCCAAGAGGCCTACATGCTTTCCTGGCGTCTGGGTCTGAAGGCCAATGCGCTCTACCGCGATGGCTCCAAACTCAGCCAGCCGCTGAATGCCGCGCTGCTGGATGAGGAAGATCTCGCCGAGATCGAGGACGTCGCCGAGAAGCCCCTGGCCGCCAAGGCCGAGGTGATCGCCGAGCGCGTCGTCGAGCGTGTGGTCCAACAGGTCAGCCGCAAGCGCCCGCCCGACCGCCGCCGCGGCTACACCCAGAAGGCCGTCATCGGCGGCCACAAGGTCTATCTCCGCACCGGTGAATACGAGGACGGCCACCTGGCGGAAATCTTCGTCGACATGCACAAAGAGGGCGCGGCCTTCCGCTCGCTGATGAACAACTTCGCCATCGCCATCTCGATTGCCCTGCAATACGGCGTGCCGCTGGAGGAATTCGTCGAGAGCTTCACCTTCACCCGTTTCGATCCCTCGGGCATCGTCGAGGGCAACGACACCATCAAGATGGCCACTTCGATCCTGGACTACATCTTCCGGGAACTGGCGGTGAGCTACCTGGGCCGCACCGACCTCGCCCACGTGGAACCGGAAGACTTGCTGCCGGACACCATCGGCGACGGCTCGGCCGAGAGCGATCTGGCCACCGAAGGCGAGGCCCAGGCCCTGGAGGAAGTCCTCGGCAAGGTGGCCAGCCACGGCTACCTGCGCAACAACCTGGTCGTCATCAAGGGCGGCTCAGGCAAGGGCGGCAACGGTGGCGGAGAGGTCTCTACCGGCGGCGGGGGAACCCAAACAGTCGCCACAAAGCTGCGCGCCGAAGCCGTCTCGGTCGAGGTCGAAGAGACAGTCCTGCAAGAAACCGAAGACCGCCTGGATGCGATCCGCGAGGCCCGCATGAAGGGCTACGAAGGCGACGCCTGCGGCGACTGCGGCAACTTCACCCTGGTCCGGAACGGGACCTGCCTGAAGTGCGTGACCTGTGGGTCTACGAGTGGGTGTAGTTGACGCGAAATGGTATTCCATTGACCCGGCAGAAAGACAATCAAGCCACCCCCAACCGGGTGGCTTTTTTGTCTCTCGAGTGTCAGCTTATGCTCTTCCAGCGACCGCGCATGAAATCGACCGACGCCTGAAACACCGCACCCAGAATTTAGTGGACTGGCACCCAAACCCTGGCACCCAAACCCAAAGGCACGAAACAAAAAACGAAAACGGCACCCGAGGGACATTACCCTGGGCGCCGTTTTCGGAAGTTAAGTGGTCAGGTTGGATCAGCCGAAAAGGCCCATCCCCTGGCCGATGCGGTCCAGCATATCGTCTGAACCGATTTCCTTTG
>JBMYSY010000014.1:61741-124216 GCA_049603795.1 Magnetovibrionaceae bacterium | reverse complement strand
CACCAACTTCCTTAGGCATGCCGGCTATGCGCCATATTAAAAACAAAACGCTTTAACATCAGTGTCAAAGCGCAAAACAAAAGGGGTCGGCGGAACCGACCCCTTTGAATTCACCTGTGGAAGTGATGACGCGATTTAGTTCTGGATCTTCACATAGGATCCAGGTGCGGGCTCCAGAGCCGGCAGTTTGCCCTTTTCGGGGTCGCGGGCCGGGACTTCCTTGTTGCCGCCCTGCTTCTTCAGCCAGCCGTCCCAATCGGGCCACCAGGAGCCGTCGGCTTCCTTGGCACCATCCAGCCATTTGTCCGGATCCTTGACCTTGCGGGTGTTGATCCAGTGGCAGTACTTGCCGGCCGCCGGCGGGTTGATGACCCCCGCGATGTGACCGGAAGCCGCCAGCACGAAGCGAACCGGGCCGCTGAAGGTGCTGGTCGCCCGGAAGGTGGATTTCCAGGGGGCGATATGGTCGTCCTTGGTGGAAACCATGTAGCAGGGGACCTTGATCTCGCTGAGATCGATCGGAACACCGTGCATATCGAGCACATTCGGCTTACAGAGCGCGTTGTTCTGATAGAACTGGCGCAGGTAGTAGCTGTGCATGGCCCGAGGCATCCGGGTCGAATCCGAGTTCCAGTACAAAAGATCGAACGGGAAGGGGTCCTTGCCCAGCAGGTAGTTGTTCACAACGAAGGACCAGACCAGATCGTTGGAACGCATCATGTTGAAGGTTCCGGCCATGGTCGAACCGTCCAGGTAGCCGGTGTCTTCCATCTGGCTTTCCAGGAACGCGATGGTGTCGTCATCAATGAAGACGCCCAGTTCGCCCGGCTCTTCGAAGTCGGTCATGGTGGTGAAGAAGGTGGCCGACTTGATGCGGTCTTCGCCGGTCTTGGCAGAATAGGCCAGCGTGGTCGCCAGCAGGGTGCCGCCGATGCAGTAACCGGCTGCATTGATTTCCTTCTCGCCAGTGGTCTGCTCGATAGCATCCACGGCGGAGAGCACACCCTCGGTGACGTAATCGGCAAAGGTTTTCTCTGCCAATTCGCTGTCGGGGTTCACCCAGGAAATCAGGAAGACCGTGTGACCCTGATCGACCAGCCATTTCACCATCGAGTTCTTGGCGCGCAGGTCCAGGATGTAGAACTTGTTGATCCAGGGCGGGATAAACAGCACGGGCCGCTTGGCGACGTTTTCCGTCGTCGGTGTGTACTGGATCAGTTCAATCAGGTTGTTTCGGAAGACCACCTGGCCTGGTGTCGTCGCAATGTTTTCGCCAATCGTGAAGGCTTCCATGTCGGTCATGGAAATCTTCAACTGGCCTTTGCCGCGTTCCAGATCGGTCAGCATGTTCTGCAGGCCGTTGATCAGGTTCTCGCCACCGGTTTCCATGGTGGTGCGCAGCACTTCCGGGTTGGTCATCAGGAAGTTGGACGGGCTGAAGGCATCGACGAACTGCCGGGTGTAGAAGTCCACCTTCTCGGCGGTCTTGTCGTCCAGGCCATCCACATCATTGATCGTGCTGGTCAGCCAGCGTGACGTCAGCAGATAGGACTGCTTGATGTAGTTGAAGATTTCGTTTTCCTGCCAGGCGTCGTCCTTGAACCGCTTGTCGCCCCGGTCCGGCTCAACGACGGAGGTGGAGTCCGCACCCATCATGCGATTGGCCGTCGACTGCCAGAGGGTCAGGTAATCCTGCCAGAGCGTCATTTGGGCTTCGACCAACTTGTTGGGGTTGGTCATCATCGCCTGGGACCATTCCATAAAGGCGGATCCGATGCCCAGCGGGTCCGAGAACATGGTCGTCGCTTCCTGGCTTTGGCGGACCAGGAAATCACTGACGATGCGTTGGGACCTCTCAGCGATGTTGGTCCAGCCTTCAGCAAGTTTTTCTGCGTCGGGAAGACGGGGGTCGAGCCCCGGTTGTTCGGCCATGGTTTATTCCCCTTGTCGTTTAAGCGGTGGCTTGTTCAGCCTCGCGCTATTGTCGTCACGTTCCCCCCCAGGATACGAAACAAATCTCTGACTGCACGTTGCGCGCACCTTTATCGGCCTTCTCGGGCCAAGACTTCCTCGGGCCAAGACTTCCTCGGGCTAAGGCTTCTGCTTTTCCAGTGGACCTGTATTTGGTGGGGTTCACCCTGACGTCCGCGGGGAAGGCATGTGGTGAAAATCCGCCACGTAAAATCCCACTGCGGTTGATTAAAAGGCCCTAATCTTCACTCCTTAGCCGTAAAATGCCGCGCGCGATTGTTTCTATACGCTCCAAAAGAAGAGGGCAACGTGCTTTTCCTCGGCTGAAAGCCCTTGTAAAAGTAGGGCCAGGGATGAGACGGTTGCGAAACCTGCCGGTGTAAAAGGTATATTAAGACCCCTCGGGCCTACTGGGTCGGATTCGGTCTGGGCGTCGAAGATCCATGCGCCCTGGAACCAGAGACATCAATCAGGGTCGATCCAAACCCGGGGTGACGGGCGATTGATCAGGTGCAAGGACGACGAAAAGAGCCATGAAGCATAAAACAACCATGAGCCCGTTTCCGGAGACAGCGCATCTGTTCCAGTCTCGCCAAGCCTTCAAGGTCGGCCAGGTTGCGGTCAAGAACCTGCTGGCCCGCCCGTTCCGCACAATTGCCATGGCAACCGCCCTTGGCACTGTCATGGTCCTGAGCGCCTGTTCCTCCGTGCCTGATGCGGCCAATCCGGTTGAATGGGCCAAGAGCGTCGGCGATGCTTTTTCCGGCGACGAAGAAGAGGCCACCCCCGAAGGGACACCCGAAGAGGAAGCTGCCGCCGTCCGGGCCGAACGCGGTCAGGAGGCACCGGGTGCCGATGCCGACTTCCCAGATTTGAATGCCGTCCCCTCCGATGCGCCGAAGCGTTCCTCGGCGGAAGAACGCGCCGAATTGGCAGAGGGACTGGTTGCGGATCGTGACGGTCGTCAATATTCCGACGAGGTGATCCAGCGCCAGGGGGCTGCTGTTAACCCGCTGCGCTCGGATGCGCCGCCGCCGCCGCCCGAGGTGGGGCAGGCCCCGGCCAGCTCCGCGCCTTCGACCATGGCACCCTCAACAATAACACCGGCCACACCCGCCACCGATCCGGTGATCGCGGGGCGGACGTCTCCTTCGTCAGTAGGAGCCCCGCAAGGGACGGCGGGTACTGCGATTGCCACGGATGCTTCGGTGCCTTTACCGACGCGCCCGCCCGAAGGGGCCGACGTGATCGCCTTCTACCAGGCCAAACTGGATGAACAGCGTCGTATGCAGGCGGAGATGGCGCGTCGGACAGACGAGTTGATGGGGACGCCCACCATGGACATTCGTCCCGTGGCCGGCGGCAACCCCTTCGAGACCGTGGTTGTTGGTGCCGAGGGTGTGGAGGGCGGCCCGGATTTCGGGACCCAGGTGGTTTCTGCCGCCGGAACACCGACTACCGGTGCCAGCGCCGATGTGCCGGATGGCGCGACCCATGTGGCGACGATTCAATTCCGCGATGGATCTTCCGCGCTGAGTTCCCGTGATCGCCGGATTTTGCGGGATGTCCGTCAGCTCCAGCAGGAGCGGGGTGGGCGGGTCCGCGTCGTCGGACATGCCTCCAGCCGGACCCAGAATATGGATAAGGTCCGGCATATGATGGTGAACTACAACGTGTCCGTCCAACGGGCCGAAGTCATCACCCGCGAACTGATGCGCCTTGGCGTTCCCAGCGAGGCAATCGTTGTCGCAGCCGTCTCGGACAGTGACCCGAAATACTTCGAGGTCATGCCGTCCGGGGAAGCCGGCAACCGTCGAGCAGAAATTTTCCTCGAAAACTAAATTGACTCCGCACCGGTCGTTAGGGCTTAAACCGGGGCGGGTGTTGCCCCGGGGAGGGGCTTTCTTCCCAAAGCCCTGAAGAGACACGGATTGGATCAAATCGATGGAACGGGAATTCCACGCCACAAGGCGGCTTCCGCCTTATGTTTTTGCCGAAGTGAACGCGATGAAGTCTCGCGCACGAGCGGCAGGCGAGGACATCATCGATTTCGGCATGGGGAACCCGGACCAGCCGACCCCGCCGCATATCGTTGCCAAGCTGACGGAGACCGTCCAGGACCCGCGCAGCCATCGCTATTCGGTTTCTCGCGGCATTCCGGGCCTACGGCGCGCGCTTTCAGCCTACTACGAACGCCGCTTTAACGTTTCGATCGATCCGGAGAGTGAATGCGTCGTCACGCTGGGCTCCAAGGAAGGTCTGGCGAACCTGGCCCAGGCGATTTCCGCGCCGGGCGACGTGATGCTGGTGCCGAACCCCAGCTATCCGATCCACCCCTTCGGCTTCATCATTTCCGGTGCCGCCGTGCGCTCGATCCCTGTGACGCCGGGGCCGGCGTTCATGCAGGCGCTGGAACGTGCCGTGCAGCATTCGGTGCCGAAGCCGTCTTCGCTGGTTCTGAATTATCCGAACAACCCGACTGCGGAACTGGTGGACCTGGATTTCTATGCCGAGGTCGTGGATTTCTGCCGCCATCATAATATCTGGATCTTGTCGGATCTGGCCTATGCCGAAATCTTCTTCGACAACAATCCGCCGCCGTCGATCCTTGAAGTTCCGGGGGCACGGGATATCGCGGTGGAATTCACCTCCATGTCGAAGACCTATTCCATGCCGGGTTGGCGCATCGGTTTTGCCGCCGGCAACAAGACCCTGATCGGTGCGCTGACACGGGTGAAGTCCTACCTCGACTATGGCGCTTTCACGCCGGTCCAGGTGGCCTCTGTCGCAGCCCTCAATGGCCCCCAGGACTGTGTCGAGGAGGTCCGTACGCTCTATCGCAATCGCCGCGATGTCCTGATCGAGGGGCTGGAGGGTGCCGGTTGGGACGTGCCCAGCCCCGGTGCGACCATGTTCGCCTGGGCACCGCTGCCACCGGCTTTCAAGCACTTGGGTAGTGTCGAGTTTTCCAAGCTGTTGTTGAGCGAGGCCAAGGTTGCCGTGGCACCCGGCCTCGGGTTTGGCGAACATGGCGACGACTTCGTGCGCATAGCCTTGGTGGAAAACCCCCATCGCATCCGCCAGGCCGTCCGCAACATCAAATCCTTCCTGCAGAACTATGATCAGGTCATCGAAAAGGCCGAGAAAATGAGGGCAAGCGGATCGTGACAAACCCCTTGAAGGTGGCTATCGCCGGCCTTGGTACCGTTGGTGTCGGTGTTGTTAAGGCTTTGACGGAAAATGCCGATCTCCTCGCTTCCCGGGCGGGGCGCGCCATCGAGATCACGGCTGTTTCCGCCCGCAGCAAGACCAAGGACCGGGGCGTCGATGTCTCCGGCTATGCCTGGTACGACGATCCGGTGAAGCTTGCGACCGAAACGGATGCGGATGTGATCGTCGAGCTGATCGGCGGCTCCGAAGGGGCGGCTCGTGAACTTTGCGAGCGTGCCATCGCGGCCGGCAAGCACGTGGTGACCGCCAACAAGGCTCTCGTCGCTCATCACGGCACAGCCCTGGCGACCGGTGCCGAGGCCATCGGTGTCAGCCTGAACTACGAGGCAGCCGTCGCAGGTGGCATCCCGGTAATCAAGGCGATCCGGGAAGGTCTGGGCGGCAATCGTGCCAGCCGCGTCTACGGCATCCTGAATGGCACCTGCAACTACATGCTGACGAACATGCGCGAGACCGGTCGCGACTTCGACGTGATCCTGAAAGAGGCGCAGGAACTGGGCTATGCCGAGGCCGATCCCAGCTTTGACGTGGACGGTGTCGATGCCGCCCACAAGCTTGCCATTCTGGCCAGCGTCGCCTTCGGCTGCGAGGTAGCCTTCGAGGCGGTCCATACCGAGGGCATCCGCAACATCTCGCCTGTCGATATCGCCTTCGCGGATGAATTCGGCTATCGCATCAAGCTGCTCGGCATCGCCCAGATGGTGGGGGATTCCATCGAACAGCGCGTGCATCCCTGCATGGTGCCGCTGACCCACCCCATTGCCCACATCGAAGATGTCTTCAACGCCGTGGTCACCGACGGCGATTTCGTCGATACCCTGATGCAGGAAGGCCGGGGTGCCGGTGAAGGCCCGACGGCCTCTGCAGTGGTGGCGGATATCCTGGATATCGCGCGCGGCATCTCTGTGCCCACCTTCGGGGTGCCGGCGGGTGATCTGAAGGTGACCGATACCCTGCCGATAGAGGCCCGCACGGGTGCCTCCTACATCCGGCTCACCGTGGTGGACCGCCCGGGTGTCTTCGCCGACATCGCGGCGGCGCTCCGCGACCATGAGGTCTCCATGGAACAGGTGGTCCAACGCTCCCGTTCGCCGGAAGAGCCGGTCTCGGTCGTGCTGATTTGTCATGATGCCCCGGAGAAAAAGCTGCAAGGTGCCTTGGATGCCATCGCGGCCCTGGATGCCGTCACCGAGCGTCCGAACCTGATCCGGATCGAGACGCTCGGCGCTTAAGCGATTTCGTGGCCGGCTGCGGTCTGGCATACTTCTGTCATGGATGGAATCGATCTCAGATCCGGACCGGATCTCGTGCTGGGCGTGGATTGTTCCGCGACAGAAAAGCGCTGGCAGCCCCGCCCATTGGATGAACGTGTGGCGATGGCATTGGCCCAGCGCCTCGATCTGCCGGAGGTCGTAGCCCGCGTCATGGCGGCCCGCGGCGTCGGGCTTAATGAGGCCGAGGGCTTTCTCGACCCGCGCCTGAAAGACCTGATGCCGGACCCGAGCCGCCTTGGCGACATGGACAAGGCGGCCGAGCGCTTTGCCGCCGCCATCCGGGCGGGTGAGGCCACCTGTATCTTTGGTGACTATGATGTGGATGGTGCCACGTCTTCGGCGCTGCTCACCCGCTTTGCCCTGGCAGCCGGGGGGAAGGCACCTTCGCTCTATGTGCCGGATCGCCTAACCGAGGGCTATGGCCCGAACGGACCCGCGATGGAGAAGATCGCCGGGCAGGGGAGCAAGCTGGTCATCACGGTGGACTGCGGGACACTCGCCTTCGATGCACTTAAGACAGCCAAGGCCGCTGGCCTCGACGTAATTGTGGTCGATCACCACACGGCGGAGCCCGACCTGCCGGAGGCCGTGGCCGTCGTCAATCCGAACCGCCTGGATGACGAGCCGGGTCTCGGGCATCTGGCGGCGGTCGGTGTCGCTTTCCTGCTGGTCGTTGCGACCAACCGTGTGCTGCGGACAGCTGGCTGGTATGGCGACGAACGACCTGAGCCGCGCATCATGGACCTGCTGGATCTGGTGGCACTGGGTACTGTAT
Organism: Magnetovibrionaceae bacterium; assembly: GCA_049603795.1. Classification (GTDB taxonomy): domain Bacteria; phylum Pseudomonadota; class Alphaproteobacteria; order Rhodospirillales; family JBMYSY01; genus JBMYSY01. The sequence continues at coordinate 116,965 of JBMYSY010000014.1, read as the reverse complement.
GCGATGTGGTGCCGCTTACCGGTCTCAATCGCGCCTATGTCACACAGGGCCTAAAGGTGATGGCGGCGCGGGGTAATGTGGGGCTCCGGGCCCTTGCCGATGTGGCGGGCGTGGACGAGGCCCCGACGGCCTACCACCTCGGTTTCGTCCTGGGCCCGCGCATCAATGCGGGCGGGCGGGTTGGCGAATCCCATCTCGGCGCGACCCTGCTCAGCAGTTCGGACGCGGAAGCCGCACTCAGCCTCTCCATGCGGCTCGATCAGTACAATGCCGACCGCCAGACCATCGAGGCCGACGTTCTGCAGGCCGCAACGGATCAGGCTTTCGAGCAGGTCAAGCAAGGAGACTCAGCAAGGGGCGTCGTACTGGTTGCGGGCGAGGGGTGGCACCCCGGTGTCGTCGGTATTGTCGCCAGCCGCCTGAAAGAGCGCTTTCAGGTGCCGGCCTGTGTGATCGGGATTGGCGAGGATGGCCGGGGTTTGGGATCGGCCCGGTCCATCACCGGCATTGACCTCGGGGCAGGCGTGATCGCCGCCCGTCAGGCGGGTTTGCTGATCAAGGGCGGCGGGCATGCCATGGCGGCAGGCTTTACGGTGGCGCGCGACAGGATCGATGATCTCCGGTCTTTCTTGAACGAACGCTTCGCGGACCTGATCGCGACACGGAACATTCGCCCGACCATCAAGGTGGACGGCGCGCTTACCGTCGGAGCCTGTGACATGGCGCTTGTCGAGGCTTTGGACCGATTGGGCCCCTATGGTGCCGGGAATGCTGAGCCGCGTTTCGTGATTCCGCAGGCCCGGATTGTAAAGGCGGCACCCGTCGGGGCAGAAGGCCGCCATGTGAAAGCCACGCTGACCGACCTTAGCGGCAAGCGGCTGGAAGCCATTGCCTTTCGGGCGGCAGACAGTGGCCTTGCGAACGCGCTGTTGAACACCGGTGGTCGGCCGCTGCATCTGGTCGGAAGGCTGCGGCCCAACAGCTGGATGGGCCGGGTGTCGGTGCAGTTCCAGATTGAGGACGCGGCGGCCCTTTAGGTCAGGTCTTCAGAATGCGTTCGACCTTGTTCAGACGCAGCCGGGCACTCTCCGGGAAGCCTGAGCCGATCAGAGGGCGACAATAGAGCCTGAAGGCATCCGTAACATCCGTGCCGCAGTCCGAGATGAAGCTCGGGTCCATGACCTTGGTCTTGGCCGCAATCTCGTCCAGCGGGGTCAGGTGGTACTCAACCGCATAAAAGCCCGTGCGGTGGATGGTGACGGAACCGGTGTGGTTGCCCGACGAATCCCCCCAGTTGGCGTACTGGACGGCTTTCTCGCCCACTTCGCGGGCTTCGCGTTGGTCCACGTCCGAGACGCAGCCCAGGAAAGACCGCTGGAGATAGCCGAAGGTATCGCCGCGCACCCGTTTGATGTCTGTTTTGCGCTTGATTTCGTCGCAAAGCAGGTCCGCCAGCGCTCCGGTCCCCGACAGCTGAACGTTGCCGTGGGCGTCTTTTTCGATGTTCTGGGCCAGCTTGGTGATGATCGGCACGCCCTCGGCGTCGTGGATGCCCTCCGAGACGGCAATGATGCAGCGACCATGCCTGGCGTAGACCTCCCGAACCTTGACGATGAAATCGTCCATGTCGAAGGCGCGCTCCGGCAGGTAGATCAGATGAGGTCCGTCGTCGGCCTGCTTACGGCCAAGGGCGCTGGCTGCCGTCAGGAAGCCCGCATGGCGGCCCATAACGACACCGACGTAGACCCCGGGTAGGGCCCAGTTGTCCAGGTTCACGCCCGCGAAAGCACTGGCGACAAAGCGGGCAGCGGAACCGAAGCCCGGCGTGTGGTCGTTGATCACCAGGTCGTTGTCGATGGTCTTCGGGATGTGTACGCAGGTCAGGTCGTAGTTCTGGGATTTTGCTTCTTCCGCCACGATGCGCGCGGTATCGGACGAATCGTTGCCGCCGATATAGAAAAAGGTGCCGACGCCATGGGCCTGGCAGACCTTGAAGATTTCCTGGCAATAGGCGAGGTCCGGCTTGTCCCGAGTGGAACCGAGCGCGGAGCAGGGCGTTTTGGCCACGGCTTCGAGGTTGTGGGTGGTCTCGCGCGTCAGATCGACCAGATCCTCGTCAACGATGCCCCGCACGCCGTGATAGGCACCATAGACGCGTTCGACATTCGGGAACTTGCGCGATTCGATGACAGCGCCCACGAGCGATTCGTTGATCACCGCGGTCGGTCCGCCCCCTTGGGCCACCAGAACCTTGCCTTTCATCATGCTGCACATCCTCCCGGCTACACGTCCACAAAGTCAGCGGGATTGTAGTCAGTGCCCCCAAACTGGCAAGGCCTGTGGCATGGCGCACCGAAATGGCGCGGAGTCTGTTTCGGGGCAGATGACTTTTCGATGAAATCACGCTTGACCCCTGCGCCGCAGTCCCGTAAACACGCGTCTCCAACGAGGCAAGCCTCAGGTCCCCCAACAGCGGACCGACAAGACGACCCCTTCGTCTAGAGGCCTAGGACACCGCCCTTTCACGGCGGCAACACGGGTTCGAATCCCGTAGGGGTCGCCACTTCTGGAATTTCGAAGCTCTCCAACGCGGGGAGCTTTTTTTGTTTTGGCTTGAGCCAAGCGCCAGGCGGGAAGTCGTTCCAGTGAGAAGCACGTAAATGTTGAGTTTTTCCGTTCCGAATCTTTCAAGCATGGTCAGTTATGGAAGCGATCTCTCTTTCCGCGCCTTCTTGGGCAGGAGGAGTAACTTGATAGGAATGGCGGTTCTCAATAAAAATTTTGAAAGACATGCTTGCATGCTACCGAATAATAGTTGAACTGTAACAGAGAATGCACACCGAAAAATTCGATAGCGGGGGTCATTGTGAGAGCGATTTTTATCCTTCTGGTTTGCGCATTTGGGGTGTCAGCCTGCCAAACGTCGAAGACGCCGGTGCCTTACCATTTCAAGGCCAAGTACGATAACAAGGCGGGGCATAAGGCTCTGGTTGGTGTCCGGGGGGGCTCAGGCTCTTTCTACTACCACTACTACTCTGAACAGCCGACGTTAGAGGCAGCCCTGAAGGCGGCAAGAAATGGCTGTAAGCAGGGCAAAGGCGATTATACGGGGCCGAGCGGTGCTTGCAGGGTCTTGTACTTGAATGCGCAGTACGTCGGAAATCTGGGCGCAGACGAAATCGAGAAGCTTGTGCGGGAGAGTAGCTCGGCACCCCAAGCAGCGGGGGGTGATGTGGGTCGGCCTACCGGTGATGCAGCATCCGTGCAACCCCGTCCAAATCATCGAGTTTTTAAACTGAACGGCGAATGGGCAAACCGATCAGACAACGTACAAGGTACCTTCACAGCCGAACAGAATGGCGGCAAGGGCGGGATTGACCTTCAATTGGCATCCGTGCCGTGCACGGGACAATGGCTTTGGTCGAAGGGGAAGTACAACACGACTAATCCTCCGCAAGGTACCTGGTCGATTGCTTGCGAAGATCAGACAGTCGCTTCCGGCACCTACATCAGTTTTAAACCAGGTGTTGGCACGGTGACGGGCGAAGACGCGAAGGGGAATAAGCTTAGCCTCGTGTTTCGTCCTTCTGTCGAAAATTAGGCGTAAAATTTAGATGAAATGGACGCGACAAAGAGGCACTGAAGGCACCTTTTGAGCCAAGGCCAGTTCGGCCGTTGTATAGCGTCGCCGTATAGTCGGAGAATGCCGAACCGCCCCAGGCGCGACAACTGCGGTTCGGGCTAAGAACCTGATCGGTCAGGCGAACAGGTCCTTATAGCGATCCCGAATGACATTTTTCTGGACCTTGCCCATGGTGTTGCGGGGCAGTTCCGCTTCCAGGATGTATTTCCGGGGCTGTTTGAAGCGCGCGACAGAGCTTGAAATCGCCTCTTCGATCGCGGACAGGTCGGGGCCTTGGCCAGCATTCGGGACAAGGATCGCCAGGACTGTTTCGCCGAAATCCGGGTGGGGGACACCGACGACCGCGCTTTCCAGAACGCCCGCCTGTTCGTCGAGGATCAGTTCGAGCTCTTTCGGATAGATGTTATAGCCGCCTGAGATGATCAGGTCCTTGTTGCGCCCGACGATGGTGACGTAGCCGTCTTGATCGACCAGCCCCAGATCGCCGGTGATGAAGAAACCGTCTTCGCGAAGCTCCGCCTTGGTTTTTTCCGGCATGCCCCAATAGCCCTTGAAGACATTCTCGCCGCGAACTTCGATCTGGCCGATTTCGCCTGTCGCCAGAGACGCGCCGGTTTCGGGATCCGTGATCTTCAACTCGACGCCGGGCAGGGGAAAGCCCACCGTCCCGGCCCTGCGCTCGCCGTCATAGGGGTTGGATGTGTTCATGTTGGTTTCGGTCATCCCGTAGCGTTCCAGGATGCGGTGGCCGGTCCGCTTTTCGAATTCCACGTGGGTATCCGCCAGAAGCGGCGCGCTGCCCGAGACGAACAGGCGGAAGTGGCTGACCCGTTCCTTGGTGAACCGCTCATCGCCCAACAGCCGGGTATAGAAGGTCGGTACGCCCATCATGCTGGTGGCCTTTGGCAGGTTGGCCAGCATGGCATCCAGCTCGAACTTCGGCAGGAAGATCATCGACCCGCCGGCCAACAGCATGACGTTGCTGGCGACGAAAAGGCCGTGGGTGTGAAAGATCGGCAGTGCGTGGAGCAGCACGTCGTCTTCGCTGAAGCGCCAGTAGTCCTTCAGGGCTTCGGCGTTGGAGAGCAGATTTCTCTGGGTCAGCATGGCACCCTTGGACCGTCCCGTCGTGCCCGACGTGTAAAGGAAGGCGGCCAGGTCGTCTGCGCTGCGGTCCACGGTGGGGTATGAGGATTCCAAACCCAAAGCGGCCTGCTTCAGGCTGCCGGAGCCGTCCGGGTTCAGCGTTTCCAGCTTGGCTCCACATTGGGCGGCGACAGGTTCGAGAGAGGTACGCTTGGCGTCATCCGCAACCAGAATTTTCGCGCCGCTGTCCGAGACGAAATAGGAAACTTCATCCGGCGTATAGGCTGTATTCAGAGGCAGAAAGACAAACCCACCCTGGGCGCAGGCGATGTAAAGAGCCAGGGCCTCGGGTGTTTTCTCGACCTGAACGGCAACCCTGTCACCCGTCTCCAACCCGAGGTCACCAAGGGCGTGGGCAAACCTTGCGGCTTGGCCGAAAAAGTCGGCAAAGCTCCAGGTAGCACCATCCTGGCAAACCAGAAATGGCTTCTGATGATCGGCCTGTCCGGAGACGAGGGCATCATAGAGAGGGTTGGACATCGTCAGTCACTCCTTAGCACGGATAATTCTTCGACGTTCTGGCTCAGCTTCAAAACGTCGTCCGTCGCGACAATTTCCCGTTTGATGGCGAAGCGCTCGTGGTTTTCGTTGATGCGGTCCAGGTCGTAAAGGTAGTTCACCATGGCCCCGAAGGACTGGGCCCGGCCCCGTTCGGAAGTATCCGCTTCCGCATGGACCGCGTGGACCCGGGCTCCGTTGCCGAGGTGGAAGCGGGCGACCGGGTCATAGGGGCCGCCATCGGGGCGCTTCGCATTCAAGAGATAATGGGCGGCCAGGGTTCTGACGCCTTCGGCTGTCGCCGGTTCGGAAAGGCCTTCTTCGCCTTTGAACCACCGGGTAAGAGCCGGAATGGGCGAGAGTGTCACGAAGGTTTTGATGTTGGGAACATCCTGGCGGAGGTCGGATACCACCTGCTTGATCAGCGAATTGCCAAAAGAGATGCTGGCCAGGCCGCTCTGGCAGTTGGAGATGGAATAGAAACAAGCCGTATCCGCTTCGCCGGGTTCAAGCGGTTCGCGGTTGTCCGCCAAGAGCTCTTGTACCGAGTTCGGGATGCCATGGGAGAGCGCGACCTCCACGAAGATCAGGGGCTCGTCCGGCATGGCCGGGTGGAAAAAGGCATAGCACCGCCGATCCGCCGGTTCCAATCGGGAGCGAAGATCGTCCCAACTGCCGATGGCGTGAACGGCCTCGTAGGCGATGATTTTTTCCAGGATGTTGGCGGGGCTTTCCCAACTGATCGGGCGTAGCACGAGGAAACCCCGGTTGAACCAGGAAGCGAACAGGTGCCGGAAGTCGATATCCAGCGCCATGATGCTTTCCGCCTCCGGGGCTTTGGATCCGAGCCTGAGCAGGTCGGCGCGCATGTTGACCAGGCTGCCGGTCGCACCGGGAACCTGGTTGAGCCTGCGGATCAGTTCCTGACGCTTTGGCTCGGTCGCGGCCATGAAGTTCCGATAGGTCGCCTTGCCGGGCTTGTTTTCGTAGGCCTCCAGCGCTTCGCGGACGGCAGTCGGGGACAGATCCAATTCGGAGGAGACGAAGCGGAAGAATTCGAGCTTTTCCGTGTCGGACATCGCGCCGAAGGCTTCCAGAATTTGGTTCGCGATGGCTCTGCCGGAAATCTCGCCGCGGCCACCGACCAGTTCCTCGACCAGTTCGCTGACCGGTCGGACCCCTTGCGTGAGCGTTTCCGATTGGCGATCCCGCCGCTCGAAAAGAACCGAAAGCAGATCGCCCAGAATACTCATACGCCCACTCCCATCACCGCGTTCGGCAGCCAGGTGGCGAGACCGGGGAAGAAGCACAGAAGCAGGATGGCGATCACCATGCAGGCCACGAAGGGCAGGGAGCCCACCAGAATGGTCTTCAACGAAATGTCGGGCGCGATGCCATTGATTACATAGAGGTTAAGCCCGACAGGAGGTGAAATCAGGCCGATTTCCATGTTGATGGTGAGCACGACGGCAAACCAGATCGGGTCAAAGCCGGCGGTCGTGATGATCGGCAAGAGGATCGGTGCCGCCATCAGGATCACCGCGACAGGCGGCAGGAAGAACCCGGCGATCAACAAGAAGATATTGATCGCCCCCATCAGAATCCATCGATTCACGTCCAGAGTGCCGATCCATTCGGCGATCGACTGGGTGATGAACAAGCTTGAAAGCATATAAGAGAACACCCCGGCAGCCCCGATGATGAACAGGATCATCACGCTTTCCTTGGTACTGTCCCGAAGGACGACCCAAATGCTTTTCGGGCTCCAGAGCTTGTAGAGGACGATGGCGATCAGCAGGCAGAGCAGGGCCCCGACCGCCGCCGTTTCCGAGGGTGTCGCGATACCCCCGTACATGGCATAGAGGACGCCGATAATGATCGCGATGAAAGGAGCCACCCGGGGCAGGACCTCGATGCGTTCGCGCCAGCTATAGCTTCTGGCCGAGAGCACGGAGGAATCGCCGTGCCGCCAGGTGGAATAGAGCGACCAGACCATGAAAAGCCCGACCAGCATCAGGCCGGGGATGACGCCGGCGAGGAACAGCCGACCGATCGAGGTTTCGGTGGCGATGCCATAGACGATCATCGTAACCGAGGGCGGAATGAGGATGCCCAAAGTCCCGCCGGCTGCGATCGATCCGGCGGCGACACCGTCCGGGTAGCCGCGCTTGCGCATCTCCGGGATGCCCATTTTGCCGATGGCCGCACAGGTCGCCGGAGAGGACCCGGACATCGCAGCAAAGAGCGCACAGGCACCCAGATTGGAGACAACCAGGCCGCCCGGAACGCGGGTCAGCCAGCGTTCCAAAGCCTCGTAGAGGTCGGCACCCGCCCTCGTCGAGGCGATGGCCGCCCCCATGATGATGAACATCGGGATGGAGAGCAGGGCGAAGTTGTCGAGCTTGCCGAAGAAGATCTCCGGCAGCAGCTCGAGCGACCGCATGCCGTCAAAGACGATCAGAAAGCTGGCGGAGACGATCAAGAGGCCGAGGGCGACGGACACGCCTGAAAACAACACAGTGATCGTGATGAGGGCGACCAGGGCCCCAAGGATGAGCGGGTCCATGGATCAATCCTCCAGGCTGAAGGGCTTGTCGACGCCGATGATCACGGCAACCAGGTCGGCAATAAGTTGAAGCCAAAGCAGGCCGAAGCCGACAGGGATCGCGAGGTAGGGAATCCACAGCGGAACGGCCCAGACCGTGTCCGACGTCCAACCCCGGGACCAAGCGAAGTGCCAATACTCGAAGCCGTAAAAGAGCATGATGCCGACGATCAGGATCGACAGGGAAGCGGTAAAAACGGCGAGCCGAAACCGGTTGGTGGGCGTCAAGGAGAGCGGGATCAGGTCCACGTTCACGTGGCCCCGGAGGTGCTGCACATAGGGCAGGCCGACCAGGGTTGCTGCGATCATCAGATAAATGACCGCTTCGGTTTGCCAGACCGTCGACTGGTTGAGCACAAAACGGACCACGATCATCTGGCAGGTGATCGCGACGGCTGCGACGATCATGAAGGCCGAGCACCAGCCTGCCAGGATGGAAATCTGATTGACGATCCGCAGGAAGGGATTGTGACCGGTATGTGCCTCGACGGCATTACTATGGGTCGCCAAAACGACGCCTCCATCGCTCTCGAATGTTGGGAGGAAGGCCCCCGAAAAAGCGGGGCTGAAGAAGGGGGGTGACCGAGGGGGAACGGTCACCCCGAAAGACGGCCGGGAGGGGGATGCTTACTCGACGGCCAGAGCCATATCGAGAAGCTTTTGGCCGTCTGGAACGTCTTCAACAAAAGCCTTGTAGGAGGTGGCCTTCGCGATTTCCTGCCAAGCCTTGAAGTCGGCGTCGGACATCTGCGCGATTTCCACGCCTGCCTTCTTGAAGACCTCGACGGACTGGGCGTCCTGTTTCTTGGCTTCTTCCAGATAGAAGGCTTCGGCCTTCTTGGCACCGGCGAGGATGGCGGCCTGTTGTTCCTTGGTCAGCCCATCGAACGTGGATTTATTCATCAGCAGCGGCTGGTACATGAACCAGAGGGCCACATCGGACGCAGGCGTATAGCATTTCACCTGTTCGTAGATCCGATAGGAGACGAAGGAAGCCGAAGAGGTGTTGGCGGCGTTCAGCACGCCGGTCTGCATGGCATTGTAGATTTCAGACGAGGCCATGGAGGCGATGGACGCCCCGGCACCGGCGAGCATTTGTTCGAAAGCTTTGCCGGCAGCGCGCGTTTGCAGGCCCTTCACGTCATCGGGGCTGGTGATACATTTGTCTTTGCCGACAAAGCCCCCCGCCAGGTATCCGTGGACCAGAACCATGACATCATCGGCGGCCATCTTGGCCTGAAGTTCCTTCATGAAATCCGACTGGTTCAGCCTGGCCGCATGGTCATGGTTTTTGACAAGGCCCGGCATCAGGGTGAGGTTATAGGCCGGCTGTTGGCCGCCCGCGTAGCTGAGCGGGAGGACCGTCATATCCAGCTGGCCACGGCTGAGAGGCTTGTACTGTTCGCGCGGCTTGAAAAGGGATTTCGACCCGAAAATCTTGATTTCCAGGTCCACGTTGGCTGCGGCGACTTCATCTGCGACGATCTGGGCGACCTTGTGGCGCACGTCCTTGTTGGACCACTGGTGTGACAGCCGCAGCTCCGTCGCGTTGGCAAGAGAACCACAGGCGAAGACCACAGCGGTCGCTGCCGCAGCAAAGCAATACTTCTTCATCATTTCCTCTCCCTGTATGCCAAGAGCCCCTGGCTCCCGTGCAGGACATTTATCGTTGATTGGCGCCGCCTTTCGCGACGAACACAACGCTGTCCGAACTGTCGACAAAAGTCAATCATCTTGTATACAAGAAAAATTCAATTGTATTTTTTCGCCTTTCCCGATAGGGTCCGTCGCATGACTGACAGATTGGCTGACCACATCGCCGAAAAGATCGAAAACGAGATTTTTCAAGGCGGTTACGCGGATGGAGACCGGCTTGACGAGGTCCGGTTAGCCGAATCTTTCGGGGTATCCCGTACGCCTGTCCGGGAGGCCTTTCAGCGTCTGGCTCAATCAGGGCTGGTCGAACAACTCCCGCGTCGAGGTGTCTTTGTGAAGCAGCCGGGTCCGATCGACCTGCTTCAGATGTTTGAATTCATGGCGGAGTTGGAGGGCGTTTGTGCGCGCTTAGCCGCGGTGCGGATTTCGGACAAGGCCCTGGAAGAACTGACGGCTGCGAATGCGGCCTGTTCCCTGGCCGCCGAAAACGGTGATACCGATGGCTACTACTACGAGAACGAGACCTTCCACTCGATCATCTATCGCGCCTCGGGGAACAGCTTTCTGGCCAAGGAAACCGAGGCCTTTCGCCGTCGGCTGAGACCCTTCCGGCGAACACAGCTCCAGTTGCGGGGCCGTATGGCCCAGTCTTTGGCGGAACACGGCGCGGTCATTGAGGCCCTGAAGCTGGGGGACGCTGAACTTTCGGCCGGCCGCCTACGCGGCCACGTCGCGATCCAAGGGGAAAAATTCCATTACTTGGTTGCGAAAATGGGGGATGCCGCCGAATAGGGCCTCTGTTTGCGCTCTTGTGATTGCGTTCTCGGGACTTACGCCCGGGTTTCCGCCTCAGCAGCCAGCTTCAATACCTCGCGCTGCCATCGAATGGATGTGCAGTGGGTTTTCACCCAGTCCCGCAGCAGCCGGGCGAGGGCTTCTTCCGCTTCCCGATCCTCGCCGAAAGCCAAACGCTCCTGCAGGCGGTCTGCCCGCTTTGAGAAGGCCTGATAGGCGCTCTGGATCTGGGTTTTTGCTTCCGCGTCATGGCCAAGGTAGGTCAGTTCCCGCTCCATATGGGCGGCATTGAAGTCAAGGGCGCGCTTGAAGGCCCGAAGGCGGGCTACTTCATCCCCCGACAGCCGGGATGCCTGGTTGGCCAGGGTGCAGAGCGTCTGGTGATCCCGATCGATGACGTCGATATCGATTCGCCAGTCCTTGGTCCAGATCAGGGTTTCGCGGTTGTCCGCCAGGGGGAAGGCAACGCGGAAGGTGGAGCCTTCGCCGACCTTCGAGTCAAAGGAGATCCAGCCGCCCAGCCGTTCGGCCAGGAGTTTAGCGACCCTCAAGCCCACCCCGGTGCCTTCCGAGGCCAAATAAGCGTCCATATCTGAACGTTGGAACAGCTCGAACAGCCGCGGTTGCTTGTCCTCCGAGATGCCACAGCCGGTATCGGCGACGGCGATGACCAGAAATCCGCCGCCATTGATTTCTGCCGTGACGGTGACCGAACCGCCCGGCTGATTGAACTTGACCGCATTGGACAGCAGGTTCAGCAGGATTTGTTGGAACCGGACCTTGTCGGTTCGGATCACGGCCTCCTGTTCAAGGGTAATTTTATCGGTCAGGGTTATCCCGTTTTCCTGGGAAAGCCGATGGGTATAGTCCAGGCAGGTCCTGATCAGCTCCTGCGCGTCCACCGTCTCGAGGTTGAGGCCGATCTGGCCTTCTTCGATCCGGGCGAGATCGAGCAGATCGTTCACGAGGCTGAGCAACTGATTGGCACCGGCCAGAATGTCCGCGATGTATTCCTGCTGCTGCGCAGAAAGATTGTGGTCCAGGTCAAGTTCCAGCATCTGCGCGAAGCCGAGCACGGCGTTCAGCGGTGTTCGGAGTTCGTGGCTCATGCTGGCCAGGAACTGGGATTTCGCGGCACTGGCTTTTTCCGCGTCTTCCTTGGCCTTGAGGATCTGCTGTTCGACCTTCTTGCGTTCCGTGATCTCGGCCACAACGCCCAGAACGCTGGTCGCCTTGCCGTCCGTGCGGGTGACATCGGCGCGCTCCACCACCCAGTGGGTGGAACCATCGGCCATCACCACCCGGTGTTCCACGAACAATGGGCCACCAAGGGCGATCAAAATGTTCAGATGCTCTTTTACCCGGGAACGGTCATCCGGGTGTATGTGGTCCAGAAAGTTGTCGAAGGGGGCGTCTTTATGGTCATCGCTGAAGCCCAACATCTTCCAGAACAAGGGCGAGGCGTAGACGCGGTCCGACTTCAGGTCCCATTCCCAGACGCCACAGAGGGCGAACTCCAGACATAGATCGAAGCGCTCCTTGCGAATCTCCAACTCCCGGTGGGTATCGCGCAACTGGGTGTAGGTCTTGCGCAGGTTGCCCTGCATGGTGTTGATGGCCAGGGCGACCCGCTCAAACTCATCCGGCTCCCTGGGGCGTTTTCGATTGAGTTGAAGGCCCGCCTGTTCCCCTTCCAGCGAATAGCCCGCGACGAAATTGGAGATCGTCGTCAGGTGGCGGGTGATCAGGCGATGCACCACAAACAGAATGAACAGCGATACCAGGAAGGTTTTGACGGCCTGGCTTGCCAGGATGACCAGGGCCTTGTCGATCAGACGGGCGTAGACGCCTTCCAAGGTCGCCTGGACGCGCAACTCGCCAATCGTTTCGGAATTCCCGTCATTGTTGATGCTGATCGGAAAGGTTCGGCTGAGATTGGCTTGATCCCGCCAGTTTCCACCCTTCAATACCAATGGGTTTTCTGTCGTTGTCGAGGCTTCCCGGATCTCGACCGCCTGCATATCGGGGAGCTGCAGAATCCCCGCCAGCTGAACGTCCAGGGCCTCGGTGTCCAGGCTCCAAAGATCATGGGCGAGGCTGTCGAGGCGGCTGCGCTCGATCTCACCGAACCGTGCCTCGATGGTCGAGACTTCATGGCGGAAATCCATGTAAAGCTGAAAGGTCGTCAAGGCGATGGTGACGATCGAACTGAACACGAGGATCAGGATCAGGACGCGACGCCCAATCCTGGATCCCAAGATCACCATTCCGTCAGAGGCACGGATGTCGTTCACTCGCCCAGGGTCTCCATCTCAGGTGCCGGCCTACTGCGAAGCCTTCAGAATCGCTTCGCGGTCCAGCCCCGAGGCGATGGCTTGCAGTCGTGCCATTAGGGCCTCGGCGTCGGGAAAGTTCTTGTTCAGGACAAGAAAGACATCCAGCTCGCGAAGGACATCCGACGCCAGCGCATCCAGGCCCAAGTCGCCGATGGCCTCCAGCGCGGGGCCCTGGTAGTCGAGCACATAGTCGCCCCGACCCCGGCGGAACAGTTCGAAGGCTTCTTCATGGCGCGCGGCCTCGACGAGTTCGACACTGTTACCAGGGTCACGCAAAAACTTGCCGATGGCACCGTAGCTGTAACCCCGAATGACAATCACGCGCTTGGAAGCCAAGTCCTCTTTCGCTTGAATGGCCGCGGTATCCCCAGCCCGGAATACCCGGAGCGTCGTGCTCGTCAGCGGCTCCGATCCGAAAAGGCAGCACTCTTGCAGCGAGGAGGCTCGGACCAGCATCGTAAAGGGCACGCTGCCGTCCTTGAGGGATTTGAACAGCCGCTTCGCCGGATAAGCCCGCGACGTCCATTCCAGTCCGGCTTCGTCAAAGATTCTTCCGGCGAGGCGAAGCAGTGGGTTGTCCAACTGGCCCTGGTCATTCAGCCGCGTCGTCCAGACGGATTGATCCGGATATCCGTATTCCAGCGGGCGGGAGTCTTCTGTGGCTGTTGCTGCGACTGAAAAGCCCAACAATCCGGCCAGTAAACCGGAAAATGCTAATATTTTAAACATGTTCTCCCCCTGCGGTAACCTCCTCGATCCTACTTCTTTTTGGGTGAAGACTGCAACCGTGGGTAAAATAACCTTTCCCGGATCGGCGCAGTTCAGTCTTGCCCCAGCTGCCTGCTTGCGTATGCAGCATAAAGGGCTGAGGTCTCCAGCAATTCCTCGTGCTGGCCCTGGGCGACCAATCGGCCCTGGTCCAGAACGAAGATGCGGGTGGCATTGATGATGGTCGACAGGCGGTGCGCGATGGCAACGGTCGTCCGGCCTTTCATGGCCAGCTGAAGCGCTTCCTGGACCAGGCGCTCGTTCTCGGAGTCCAGGGCCGATGTTGCTTCGTCCAGCAACAGGATCGGTGCGTCGCGCAGAATGGCGCGGGCAATGGCGATACGCTGTTTCTGGCCACCGGAAAGCCGCACGCCTTTCTCCCCCAGGTAGGTGTCGTAGCCCTGTGGCAGGTCGCGGATGAAACCATCGGCCATGGCCCGACGGGCGGCCCGGATGACGTCTTCGTCTGTTGCCTCCTGCCTGCCGTAGCGAATGTTGTCCATCGCATTTCCGCCAAAGATAAAGGGTTCTTGCGGGACCAGAGCGATGCTAGAGCGAACGCAGGAAGGGGGCAGGCTGAGAATATCCCTGCCTCCAAACGCGATGGTGCCGCTGTCCGGTTGATAGAACCGCAAGAGCAGCTGAAACACGGTCGACTTGCCAGCACCCGATGGCCCGACGAGCGCAATGGTCTCTCCCGGTTGAATGGTGAACGAAATGTCGTCTAGGGCCGGCCTGCCGGGACGGGAAGCATAGGTGAAGCTGACGTTCCGCATCTCGATCCTGCCGGGATGGGGAAGCACGATCCGAGAGACCTCGCTTTGCCCTTCAGAAGGCTTTTCCTGCAAGAGATCGACGATGCGCTCCAACGCCCCTCTGGCGCGTTCCAGGTCGCCGTAGACCTCGGAGACGACACCGGCGGCGAAAGAGACCATGACCGCATAGAACAGGAAAGCCGTCAGGTCTCCCGCCGAGATCTCTCCCGATAGCAGATCCTGCCCGCCAAGGAACAGCACCGCACCCAGACCGCAAAAGGCGGTCAGCGATACGCTGGCGGTCTGAAAGCCGCGAAGTGTCGCGCGGCGGAGGGCCGTCGCAAAGGCATTTCCAACCTCGCCATCGAAGCGGGACATATTGCCCTGTTCCTGGTTGAATGCCTTGACGGTGCGAATGGCGTTGAAGCTCTCTTCGGCAAAGGCCCCCACGTCCGCGACGCGGTCCTGGGCTTCCCGTGACAGCTTGCGGACCCGGCGCCCGAAAAACAGCACCAGGGCGACCACCACCGGCACGATCAGCAGGCAGGCCAGCGCCAGCTTAGGACTGGTGACCACCATCATGGTCAGGCTGCCGGCCAGGATGATGCAGTTGCGGATCGCCATCGAGAGACTGGAACCGATCACGGTCTGGACCAACGTGGTATCCGTGGTGATCCGGGACAGCAGTTCGCCGGTCTTTCGGGATTCAAAAAAGGCGATTTCCCGGTGGATGACCGATTTGAAGAGGTCGTGGCGAAGATCGGCGACGATCCGCTCGCCCAACCAGGTCATCAAGTAAAACCGGGCAAAGCTGCCGAGCGAGATCGTGGCACCAATGGCCAACAGCCAGAGAAGCGCATCTGTCAGGGCCCCGATGTTCTGGGTTGAAAGCCCGCTATCCACCAAATGACGCAGGCCAAGGCCGACCGAAAGGCTTGCTGCTGCCGTAATCAAAAGGGCGGCGAGCGCCAGGAACGCACGGCTGCCATAGGGTTTCAGGTAGCCGGTGATGAAAGGCCAAAAAGTCCGGTGCCGGGGCAGGGGAGCGGTTGGGTCGGGGGACGACATAAGTCAATTAAGGGGAGCTTTTCGGGTGAGCACAAGGATCGAAACACATTTGGTTTTTGTGTGTCGGTTTAGGCCCGTGAAGCCTTACACCGAGGAGGCTGGGCTGACCGAGAGAACGAGATTGCCCCGGCCTGCCGGGGACAGCTTTGATCAGGCAACCTTGCGCCACCAAGCCTGTTGAAATCTTATACTTTTGCATCAATTTGAGTAAGGAGCCGCAAGGCCAAGTGATTAGCGTGCCCAGCAAGAAGGTAAGGCGAAATGATCAGATTGATTTATGTTTCCAAACAAAGCGATGGCCTCAGCGACAGCGATATTGAATCCATCCTGGATGTGGCGCGAGCCAACAATTCCGGTGTCGATGTGACCGGGGTCCTGATTGTCACAGAGACGATGTTTATCCAGGCCCTTGAGGGAGCGTCCTCAGCCGTGATGGATCTCTATGCCCAGATTGAAAAGGATCCCCGCCATCACAGTGCGGAGATTGTTCTGCGAGAGCCCATAGAGGAGCGCGCGTTCAGCGACTGGTCCATGGGGTTCGTCCGGCGCACGGATGCAGAGGTCGAGGCGGATTTGGGCAGTGAAGGTGTCGTTGGCAGCGAGGGGCTGTTCGATCACCTTTTGGCCGAGAAGAGCCTAACAGGAAGAATGTTGACCCGGTTGGCCAGAAAAAACTGAAGGGCGTAAGCGCGGCGTTTTCTACTTCCAGATGTGACCTTTGACCTCTTCCATCTCGGTCTGGGTTTCCTCGATGATTTTCAACTCATCATCCAGCTTGGTCTTTGAGACCATATTGAACAGGTTGGCGGCCAGTTCGACGCGGGAGGTTGACTGCTTGGCGGTTTCAAGCGCTTCGTCCGAGAGGTCCTGGACTTCCTTCAGGGTGGATTTCACGATCTCCAAGGCTGTTTGCGCTTCCGTGAACTTGCGCCCCGCTTCGTCCAGCTTGCCTTCCATGTCTCGGGTCTTGGCTGTCAGGTGCCCCATATGGACTTCCATGGTGTTGCAGTTGATCTGCAGGTCCGTGACCATGGAAAGATATTCGTCCCGCTCGGCCCTGAGGCTCGAAATTTCCTGTTCCGCTTCCTTCAAGAGGTTCTTCAGGCGGGCGATGGCTTTCAATTCGGACATGGTATCGGACATCAATTCGGTTTCCCCAGCGGCACGTTGATCAATGGGTCAGGCGACTAATACGAACATATAAGACAATTCGGGTTCGTTGGACAAAAGATCATGGTCTGGTTCACAAAAAAAAGACCCGGACCACTATCGGTCCGGGTCTTCCTGTCACAATCTTCCCCTGATCCGTCAGGCTTTCAGGTCTTGCGCCAATCTTGTGCCGTCTGACGCATAGCCCTGCTGTTCCATATCCACATAGGATGGATCTTCCTTCAGGGATTTCAGCAGGCCCCAAACCATGGCCAGCAGAACGAAGGATATCGGGAAGGCCGCCGCGATGGAGGCGGTTTGCAAGGCCTTCAAGCCACCTGCCATCAGCAGGACGGCGGCAACGACGCCTTCGCCCATGCCCCAGACAATGCGGAACTTTTTCGGGGGATCATCGTCGCCCATGGAAAGCATCGTGGTGATCACCAATGTGCCGGAATCGGAAGACGTGATGAACCAGGAGGCGAGCAGGAAGGTCGCGAGAGCCGAAAGCGGCCAGACGAGCCAGCTCATGTCTCCCAGCCAAGAGGTAGTGCCCAGGTTCGCAATGGTCCCATAAAGGGCATTGGGAAGGTTCCAGGCGCGGACTGTCTCGATGATGCCCGCACCGCCCACGGCACCCGGACCGCCGGCGGCATTCAATTCCTGCCAGATGGCATTGCCGCCAAACATGCAGAGCCAGAAAAAGGCGATGGTGGTGGGGACGAACATCACGCCGACCATGAATTCCCGGATCGTCCGACCACGTGAGATCCGCGCGATGAACATGCCGACAAAGGGTGCCCAGGAAATCCACCAACCCCAGTAGAAGATGGTCCAGCCACCCTGCCAGGCAGAGTTGCCAGCCTCGTTCGCCGTCCAGAAGCCCATGGGTACAACGTTCCAGATGTAGTCGCCAATCGAGGTCACGAAGAGGCTCATCAGGAATTCAAACGGGCCGATAACAATGAAGGCCGCCAAGAGGATGATCGACAGCCAGATGTTCCATTCGGAGATGATCCGAATGCCGTTGCCGACACCGGAAACGGCCGAGACCGTACCAATCACGGAAATCACCAGGATCAGCACCAACTGGGTCGGGATGCCGGGATCAATGCCGAACAGGACATTCAAACCGGTTGCCATCTGGTTGACGCCGAGCCCAAGCGAAGTGGCGACCCCGAAGACCGTGCCAAAGACCGCCAGCAGATCGACGGCATGGCCGATCGGGCCATAAATCCGCTCCCCGATCAGGGGGTAGAGCGCCGAACGCATGGTTAGCGGAAGCTTTTTACGGAACCCGAAATAGGCGAGGCAGAGACCAACCACCACATAGACGGCCCAGCCGTGGAAGCCCCAGTGGAAAAAGGTCACCCGCATGGCGTCAACACCACGCTGGATGGTCATTTCCGTATGTCCGTTCAGATCGGCATGGGGGTTGTTCGGATAGCCGAAGGCACCCGAGTTGTCGAAGTAGAAGATCGGTTCCGCCACGCCGAAGAACAGGATGCCGATGCCGACACCCGCCGAGAACAGCATGGCAAACCAGGAGAAATTGCTGAACTCCGGCCGGCTGTCATCCTTTCCAAGGCGGACATTGCCCCACTTCGAGCACATCAGATAGATGCAGACGAAGAACATGCCCGACATGGCGGTGATGTAATACCAACCCAGCCCGCTCTCGATCCAGCCTCTGATCGCGCCGTAGACGGATCCGGCAAATTCGACGTTCAAAACGGTGAAAATCACAAAGGCCGCAACCATGGCCTTGGCGGCCAGGCCCATCCCCGGATGTAAACCGGTAAATAAACCTGACTTTGCGACAAGTTTTTCTGTTGCTGTAGACACAGAATCTGCCCCTCTCTGTTCAGCTCCAAAATATTTTCTTTTATTTTTATCGGGGGAGCCCTCGATTTAGAAAGGCTACAAGGTTTAGGTGCGCCTGACAAATATTGTTACGATATGAAAAAATTCTGGCCCGAAGGCCCAGGCTATCCCGCTTTATTTCTTGCGTTTTTTCGCGAAGGTCATCTGGAATTTATCGAGTGTTTCCGGATCGCCGACCCAGACATAAGCCAGCAGAACGGGCTCATACAGGGCTGTGGTCAAGGCGTGTTCGTGCCCGGGCGCGTTGTACAGCAGTGAGCCCGGCGTGTAGACGCCCGCATGGTTCTGCGACACAAACCCGCTGAGGCAATAATAGCTCTCGGTGATGTCGTGATGGCTGTGCCGGGGATAGGTGCAGTTTGGTGCAAACAGCACCAGACCGAGAATGAGGTCATCCCAGACAATCGGCCCCCGAGGCCCGAGAATTTCCGAATAGGCATACTTGTTTTCGAGACTGCGGGGCATGTCTTCATAGCCGTACTGCCAGATCAGTTCGTGACTGATTTTTCCCAAGGCGCGCACGAAAGAATGGGTGCGTTCCTCTTCTCCGTTATCGAGCGTTCGACCCAGGTGTGCCGTAACCGGCTTTGTTGCCGGGGGACCGAGATGGAGCGCCGGTTCGCTTGTCATGGCCTTCGAAAGCCGGGACTGAACAGTCCGCATGTGGCCGCTGATCAGCTTGCTGCCGCCTGCGGATGAAAACCGATAGACGTTATAGAATTCCCGCAGAACATAGCGCCAATCGGGGCGCTGAGTGATCGATAGGGTCTGGTCCGAGCTTTGGGTGGTTTGGCTGTCCATCTGATCGCTCTCATTGTTTTAAATCAGGCTAACATGGACGGGGCTGAGCCGTGACGGAAAACTTGACATTAAAGGAAAATTTATCTAAATAGGTTGTATGTCTTATTCGATGACTCTTGAAGCCCTCAGCCAGCTGTATCGTGTTTATGACGGACCGCCGCCCGGGCGCTATCGGCGCAGGCGTCAACCGCTTTGCGCGGGTGCCTATCAGGCCGGCCTGCAGCGCCGTCGTCGGGGGCTGGACGCATCTGCGGCCGAGGCGGATGCCGTCCTTGTGGTCTTAGGCCGTCTCTTCACCCAACAAGTGCTCTCAATCCGGCTTTCGTGAGGCCCTCGCCTTGGGCTAAGCTGAGCCCCTGTTTTCATGTACGGGGGTGACGAATGGGAAAGTCGGGTGCAGCCGGACGGGCTTTGATCTACACGGACGGTGTCTGGCGCGAAGACGGGGCGCCGGTGGTCAGTCCGAAAAGCCATGCCATGTGGTTGTCGTCGGTGGTCTTCGATGGCGCCCGGGCTTTCAACGGTGTCGTGCCTGATCTGGACATGCACTGCGAAAGGACCTGTACCTCGGCGCGGATCCTGGGGCTGGAGCCGACCCACACCGGCGAGCAGATTACCGAACTTGCCCGCGAAGGCATCGCGCAGTTCGACAGGCAAGCGGAACTCTACGTCTGCCCGATGTATTATGCCGAAAGCGGCTTCGTGAACCCGGACCCGGCGTCGACCCGATTTGCGTTGTCGGTCTATGAAAGCCCGCTGCCGGAGCCCAGCGGCTTCTCTGCCATGCTGACGAAGTATCGCCGCCCGGCGAAAGACATGGCCCCGACGGAAGCCAAGGCGAGTTGCCTCTATCCCAACGTGGCGCGGGGCTTACGCGAAGTGGGCGACCTGGGCTTCGATATGGGGGTTGTGCTCGATCCGGTCGGCAATGTCGCTGAATTCTCTTACGCCAACCTGTTCATGGCAAAGGGCGGGGCGGTCTTCACGCCGGCCCCCAACGGCACCTTCCTGGATGGCATCACGCGCCGCCGTGTTATCGGGCTCCTGCGCGATGCGGGTATCGAGGTGATCGAGAAGGCGCTCACCTTTGAGGATTTGGAAGAAGCAGACGAGTTGTTCGCTTCGGGCAACTACGCCAAGGTCTTTCCCTGCACAAAACTGGCCGACCGCGTTTTGCAGCCGGGGCCGCTCTATTCCAAGGCACGGGAGTTGTACTTTGACTGGGCGAGGGGGCAATAAAACAGCCTTTAATACTGTCGATACAGTGTTTTCTTGTGAAGATCTCAATGCGCACAGATTTCGTTAAACGATCTGTCTTGTGACGGTCAGCGAAAGGAGACGATCAGGAGATCGGATCGTAGAAGAGCCATGAACGAATTTTTCAAACAAGTCCTGACCGCCGGCCATACTCATCAAGCGGGTAGTGCCAGGATTGCGGCGGAGTTTCGCCAGCTTAGGTCTCAGGGGCGCGCATCCCAGGTCGTCTCCATCATCAATCAGATGGCACAGCTGGCGGCCAAAGTCGGTGTGCCAATTCCGACGGTCATCCTTTTCGAATCCATCCTCGCCCGCTGCGATATGGGGCACTTCGACGAATGCAGGGATGACCTGCTGGATCGCTGCTTGGCGGACAGATCGCAGTTGGACTTGGCTGCAATATTGATTTGGCTCGCGCGCCTGAAGCCTAGCCTTTTTGAGCAGGATTTTGACCAGGCGTGTGTATCCGAAGCGAGGCGCAGGCTGGCGGCTGCTTGTGAAGCCTTCGATCCCTATACCACCCTATCTGAGGGCCCGGTTGTGATCGCCGAGAAAGTATCCCGATATGGCTGCTCTGTTATCCGGGACGCCATTTCGACCGAAGAGCTATGGGGCGTCGAGACCGCCTTCCGGCTCGAGGACGATTGGTGGCGCTTTCTTGAAAAAACAGAGGGCGAGACCTTCGCCGACCTTATCCGCGATGACGGCCTAGGCAGCCTGATCGACGTCCTCCTGGGCAAAGACTGGATTGTCAGGCCGGATCAATGCGTTCTGCGAAAAGTCGGGGCTAAGGAAGACACCTTTCTCGAATATCACCAGGATGCGGCGATCCTTCCCAGCCCGACGGACTTCCTGACCTGCTGGACCTGCAAGGAAACGACCTGCCTGGAGACACCCCAACTGGACGTGGTGCCCTTTCCGTTCAGCAGTTACCTGCCCTTCGTGACGCGGTCACGTGGCAACACGGAAGGGTACTTTTCGCGTGATGATGTGGTTGGAGATGACTTGTTTAAGCCCATGACGATGAAACCCGGAGATGTCGTGGTCATGCGCAACAAGGTGGTTCATCGAACCCACCCGCTACCGGTCCTTTCCGACTACCGGCGGACAAGCGTCGATTTCCGGGTCTACGCAGCGGCTTGATCGAGCGGTTCTGGGTTTTATCCGGTCACTGCAGCGGCGATCAATCCGCGCTCAGATCTTCGCCCGCAATTGCCCGATCCAACAGCGTGATCGACTCATCAATCCCATAGAGCGCGATGAACGACCCCATCCGAGGCCCCTGGGATTGGCCGAGGAGAACTTCGTAGAGGCAGCGGAACCAGTCCTTCAGGCTCTCAAAGCACTCGTGGGTTTTGCCGATTTCGTAGACCTGGGTCTGGATGTCTTCCGCCGAGGTTCCGGACTCCATGCCTTTCAAAGCATCACGCAATTCAATCAGCGCGGCCTTTTCGGCTTCCGTCGCCGCCCGGTACTGCTTCGCGGGCTTAACGAAATCCCGATAGTAGGTGATGGCATAGCCGACCAGACTGTCCAGGATCGGTGAGTTCTCCGGGGTTGCCTCCGGCTGGTAGCGGCTGATGAAGTGCCAGAGGACCGATTTGTCTTCCGAGTGGCAGACGTTGGCGAGGTTGAGCAGGATGCCGAAGCTTAAGCCCGAGTCCTCATGCGGCGGCTCGCCCGAGTGGATGTGCCAGGCGGGGCTGTCGATGCGTTTTTTGTCGTCGAGCTTCGGGAAGCCCGCCAGGTGCTGCAGGTATTCGTCCACCGCGCGCGGAATGACGTCGAAATAGAGCCGCTTTGCCGCCTTCGGCTTCTGGAACATGAACAGCGACAGGCTTTCGGGTGGGGCGTAGGTCAGCCACTCTTCCATGGAAAGGCCGTTGCCGCGGGACTTTGAAATCTTCTCGCCGTTCTGGTCCAGGAACAACTCGTAGGTGAAGCCCGCAGGCGGCTTGCCGCCGATGATCCGGTTGATCTTGCCGGACAGCCTGACACTCTCGATCAGGTCCTTGCCGGACATCTCGTAATCCACATCAAGTGCCGCCCAGCGCATGGCCCAGTCGGCCTTCCATTGCAGCTTGCAGGCCCCGCCTGTGACGGTGGTCTCGACCCGCTCGCCGTCTTCGCGCTCGTAGACGATGGTGCCCGCTTCCACGTTCCGCTCGACCACGGGAACCTGCAACACAACGCCGGTTTCCGGGCAGACGGGCAGGAAGGGCGAGTAGGTTTTGCGACGCTCCTCACCCAGGGTTGGCAGGATAACGTTGATCACGGGGTCGTAGCGTTCGAGGATTTTCAGCAGGGTTTCGTCGAAATCACCAGCCGTATAACTCGCCGTGGCGCTTTTGAATTCATACTCAAACCCGAATCCATCCAGGAAGGCCTTCAGACGGTCGTTGTTGTGCTCCCCAAAGCTGGGGTGCGTGCCGAAGGGGTCGGGGACTTGGGTCAGCGGCTTGCCCAGGTGCGGCTCGATCAATTCCTTGTTGGGGATATTGTCCGGCACTTTCCGCAAGCCGTCCATATCGTCGGAGAAGGCGAACAGCCGGGTCGGAATGTCGGACAGCAGGCTGAAGGCATGGCGCACCATGGTGGTCCGCGCGACCTCACCGAAGGTACCGATGTGCGGCAGGCCCGACGGGCCATAGCCGGTCTCGAACAGGACGTAGCCCTTGGCCGGATCCTTGCCGCCCAGACGTTTCAACACCTCGCGCGCCTCGGCAAAGGGCCAGGCATTGGATTTTTCGGCAAGGGCGCGAAGGCTGTCGGTCATGGGGCTGTCCGTTGGAAAAGGGGTTCGGAAGGCTGGGAGGTAGCGCAGTGCTCCCACAGGGTCAACGCTTTACCGCCGCCAGATATCCTTACCCGACCCCGGAAGGCACAGGTTCTCCCAAATAGCGTCCACGCGATCGATGACCTCATCCGTCATACGGATGGGCGTACCCCATTCGCGTTTGGTCTCGGGCTCGATCTTGGAGGTGGCATCAATCGCCATCTTGGAGCCCAGACCGCTTTCGGGGCTGGCGAAGTCCAGGTAGTCGATCGGCGTGTTCTCGATCATGGTGACGTCGCGCGCCGGATCGACCTGGGTCGATAGAGCCCAGATCACGTCGTTCCAGTCGCGCGGGTTGATGTCAGCATCCACGACGATGATGAACTTCGTGTACATGAACTGACGCAGATAGGACCAGCAACCCATCATCACCCGCTTGGCGTGACCGGCGTAGGCCTTCTTCATGGAGACCACGGCGACACGGTAGGAACAGCCTTCCGGGGGCAGCCAGAAATCGACGATCTCCGGGAATTGCTGGCGGAGCAGGGGGACAAAGACGTCGTTCAGCGCCTCGCCCAGCACACTCGGCTCATCCGGCGGACGCCCCGTGAAAGTGGATAGATACAGCGCGTCGCGGCGCATGGTAATGGCGCTGACCGTGAACACGGGAAAGGGCTCGACGGAATTGTAGTAGCCGGTGTGGTCGCCATAGGGCCCCTCGTCGCCATACTCCTCCAGGCTCACATGGCCTTCCAGGATGATTTCTGCTGTGGCCGGGACCTTCAACGGTATGGTCTTGCAGTCCACCAGATCGACCTTGGATTCACGCAACAATCCGGCGAACTGATATTCGCTCAGGGTATCGGGCACAGGTGTGACCGCCGCCAGGATGGTGCCGGGATCAGCCCCGATGACGGCTGCTGCAGGCAGGGGTTCGGGCTTTTCAGCTTTCCAGCGCGCGTACTGTTGGGCACCGCCCCGGTGCTTCAGCCAGCGCATCAGGGTCTTGTTCCGGGACAAGCGCTGCATCCGATAGATGCCAAGGTTCGGCGCGTCGCGCCGGTCCCCGCCTTTTTCCTTTGAATGCGGGCCCTCGGTAACCACCAGCGGCCAGGTGATCAGAGGCGCAGGTTCCCCCGGCCAGCAGGTCTGAACCGGAAGGTCGAACAGATTCACGTCCTCACCGGTGAACACGACCTCCTGGCAAGGGGCCGATTTGACCGTGCGCGGCTTCATCGCCATGACCTTTTTCAGAAGCGGCAGCATGCCGACGGCTTCTTTCAGGCCGCCCGGTGGTTCCGGTTGGCGCAGGAAAGCCAGGGTTTCGCCCACTTCTTTCAGTCCCAGAGGGGTCCTGCTCATGCCGAGCGCGACCCGTTCCACCGTACCGAACAGGTTGACGAGTACCGGGTGGCGGCTCTTCTCGCCCCGCTCGTTGATCACGTTCTCGAACAACACCGCCGGGCCTTTTTCGGCCAACAGGCGCGTCTGGATTTCGGTCATCTCCAGGTCCGTCGAGACCGGTTCCGAGACCCGAACCAACAGGCCTCGGCCCTCCAGGTCATCCAGAAAATCGCGAAGCGAGGTGTAGGCCATGGCGCGAGATGCCTTTTTTGTCGGTTGACGGGATATCTACGAAAGGGAAGGAGGGATGAATCGATCCTTCTGAACATAGCCGCCGCCGGGGAGAAGACGAGGGTGTTTTTTTACCTCATTCCAGCTTTCGACATTACAGTCTGTTGTCAAAGCCGGATATGGGGTCTACCTTTTCCCAAGGACGGGCTGGAAAGCAGTTCCAAGGGCTTCTTTTTCCTTGGTTGTCTGCTGCCAACAGGCAAGCTTTTTCCGGGGCTGAAAGGCCCAAAGGACAAAAGCGGGCCGTTCCGTGCTGAAGAGAAGCCGAGGGCATAAGCGCCATGGCATCCAAAGCCCCGGAGGCATGTGGGCGGAGGCATATGGGCGCAGGCTTGTGGGTCAGGAATGGAAACGGTTAGCGCCATGGACGGAGATCACGCCAAGACCGCCGATGCCGCTGCAAGGCCGGATTACCAGCGTCTGATCGATATCGGCATCGCGCTCTCGGCGGAACGCAATTTTGACCGCCTGATGGAGCGCATCCTGCTGGAAGCAAAGGCTTTCGCCAATGCGGACGGCGGCACCCTTTATCTCCGGCTGGAGACCGACCAGCTCAAGTTCGAGATCATGCGGACCGACTCGCTCAACATTGCCATGGGCGGGACCACGGGTAAGGAAATCAGCTTTCCGCCGCTTCGGATGTACGATGACGAGACGGGCGAGCCCAACCACAAGAACATCGCCACCCATGTTGCCCTGAGCGGTAAATCCGTCAACGTGCCGGATGCCTATGTGTCGGAAGAATTTGATTTCTCCGGCACGAAGAAGTTCGACCAGGGTACGGGCTATCGGTCCAAATCCTTCCTGACGGTTCCGCTTAAAAACCACGAGGGCGAAGTCATCGGCGTTTTGCAGTTGCTGAACGCCAAGGATCGGGACACGGGGGAGGTTATCGAATTCGATCCCGTCAACACCCAGCCCCTGGTTGAGGCTTTGAGCTCCCAGGCGGCTGTGGCTCTGGACAATCAACGCCTCCTGGCGGCCCAGAAAAAGCTGTTGGATTCCTTTATCCAACTGATCGGTGGCGCGATCGACGCCAAGTCGCCCTACACGGGTGGCCACTGTCAGCGGGTGCCGGAGTTGACGATGATGCTGGCCGATGCCGCGCGCGACGACAACGAGGGCCTGTTCAAGGACTTCGAGATGAACGAGGACGAGCGATATGAGCTCGAAATCGCAGCCTGGCTTCACGACTGCGGCAAGGTTACCACGCCGGAATATGTGGTCGATAAAGCCACCAAGCTGGAAACCATCTATGACCGTATTCACGAGGTCCGGATGCGTTTCGAGGTCCTGAAGCGCGATGCGGTGATCGACTACCTGAAGGCGCGGATCGATAACCCGGCGGATGACGAGGCGCTGAAGGAAAAGCTGGAATCCCGCCTGGCCGAGATCGACGACGACTTCGCCTTTGTCGCCGAGTGCAACATCGGCGGCGAGTTCATGGCAGACGACAAGATCGAACGGATCGACAGGATCGCTGCCCAGACCTGGACCCGGACCCTGGATGACCATCTGGGCGTCGCCCATGAGGAATTGAAGCGGAAGCAACGCGAGGTGAAACCGAGCCTGCCGGTCCAGGAGAACCTGCTGTTCGACAAGGAAGAGCACATTTTCTACCGGGAAGCCGATCACGCCTATGGCGAAGACAACGAATTCGGTTTCAAGCTGGACGTGCCGGAGCACATGTATAACCGGGGCGAGGTTTACAACCTGAAGACCAAGCGAGGCACGCTGACCAACGAAGAGCGCTTCAAGATCAATGACCATATTGTCCAGACCATTGTGATGCTGGAGCAATTGCCCTTCCCGAAGCACCTGAAGCGGGTGCCGGAGTTCGCGGGCGGTCACCATGAAACGCTGATCGGTTCCGGCTATCCGAAAAAGTTGGAAAAGAACGATATGTCGGTCCAGGCCCGCATCATGGCCATCGCCGATATCTTCGAGGCTTTGACGGCCGCCGACAGGCCCTACAAGAAAGCCAAGACCCTGTCGGAAAGCATCAAGATCCTCTGGTTCTTCAAGAAAGACCGGCACATCGATGCGGAGTTGTTCGACCTGTTCCTGACGTCGGGCATCTACAAGGTCTATGCCGAGAAATTCCTGTTGCCGGAGCAGATCGACGAGGTCGATATCGACAAGTTTATCGGCCCGCTTGACGATTGAGCCTTTGGCACCGGATCCCCGCATCGAGCGCGCGCTCGGCTATCCGTACCGTATTCCCGAAATCAGTTTTGCCCTTCATCGGGGGGCCGTCTCGGTCCTGGAGGGGGCATTCGAGACAGTGGACCGCGTTCCTGTTCTGGCATCGGGGTCGAACCAATCACCTGATCAGCTGAAGCGGAAGTTCGGGCCGGATGAACCTGATCCGGTGATTTCCGAGGCGGCGACCTTGAAGGATTTCGACTCCGTCTATTCCGCGCACATCACGCGCTATGGGTCAGTTGCCGCGACGTTATGGCCGTCGGAGGGGACTCTGTTACCCCTCTTTATCAACTGGCTGACAGCGCGACAGCTGGAGCGCATGCACGAGACCGAAGCCTTAGGCGTGAACTATCGATTTGGCTGGCTGGAGGGGGTGGAGATTGAGACCGCCCGCGGGTTCAAGCTCGATCAAGCCGCCACCTATGTCAGTCTGGCCGGGGCCCTTTGTCTCAACAACTCACCCGTGGCGCTTCAGGCCCTGGTGGCAACGCGCAGGCTCTATCCCGCCTTGGATCAGGCGGGCGTGCAAGATGCGATCCGCCAGGGCCTGGGCCACCGAGGTGCCCGGGCGGACTTCATTCTCGGCAATATCGAAAATCCGGATAACCGCAAGCAAACCCGTCAGGCCTTGGCCGGGCGCGCGCAACCATTCCCGCTCGGGATCAGGGCCACAAATGTCCGCCCATGATGGCAACGAAGAGAATCAGGCCCACTTCCCGGTTCGATTTGAAGTGCCGAAGGCAGTCCATCGGATCATCGGTCTTTACGGTCGCCGCCTGTCGGAAGAGGTGAAGGGCCCCAAGCACCAGTCCCGGCCAGAATAAAGGTCCCAGTTCAGCTGCTATTCCGGCCCCCCCCAGCAGGGCCAGGGTCAGGGCATAAATGACGAAGAGAAAGGGCCTTGTGCGGTCTCCGAGGCGCAGGGCACTGGATTTGACACCGACCATGACGTCATCTTCCTTGTCCTGGTGGGCATAGATGGTGTCGTAGCCGAGCGTCCAGCAGAGCCCGGCGGCGTAGAGCAGGTAGGCCGGTGCGCCCAGTGTTCCGGCCACCGCCGCATAGCCCAGCAGTGCCCCCCAGTTGAAGGTCAGGCCGAGGACGAACTGCGGCCAATAGGTGAACCGTTTGCAGAACGGATAGACCGCCACAAGGATGAGTGACGCCGCCCCCAACAGGATGGCGAAACCATTCAGTTGCAACAGAACAATCAGACCGATCAAAAGCAGGAGGCAGAGAAAGGCGAGGGCTTGTTTCGGCGAGACGGCACCACTGGGGATCGGCCGCATGGCCGTTCGGGCTACCTTGGCGTCAAAGTCCCGGTCCGCGAGATCGTTGACCGTGCAGCCGGCACCCCGCATGACGAAGGCACCAATGGCAAACAACAGAAGAAGCAGCGGATCGGGAAAAGAAGGTCCGGGAATCGCGATTGACCACCAACAGGGCAGCAGCAACAACCATGTGCCGATGGGCCTATCGGCGCGCATCAGGATCAGGTAGGGGCGAATGGGCGCGGGCAGCCGGTCGATCCAACTGGTGACCGGCATGTCCGTGCTGCCTTTAAGGTCCGGTTCTTTGGCGGGCTCGCCCTGGGTGGACATCTGGTGTTCCCTGACCGATGGTGAGCCTGAGTTTTAAGAGACGGGTTCTGACTGTGCAAATTCCCAATGCCGATACGGTTCACAAATTGCCGCGTATTTTCTGTGACGTCACCCTGGCCGGGGACACGGAAGCGGATTTGCCGGACGCCGCCGCCCACCACCTGCGGGCCGTGCTGAGGAAGTCTGAAGGAGATTGCGTCCGCCTGTTCAATGGCCGCGATGGTGAATGGCTAGGGGAACTGGTGCTCCTGACCAAGAAGGCGGCCACCGCCAGGCCCGTGACGTGTTTAAAGCCACAGCGCCCGGAGCCTGGGCCGCGTATTCTGTTCGCCCCTATCAAGAAGCAGCGGATGGATGTCTTGATCGAGAAAGCGGTCGAATTGGGTGGGGCCCGGCTTTCGCCGGTTATCACCCAGCGGACTGAAAACCGGAACCTTAAGGCGGACCGCCTGTTGGCCCAGGTGATCGGTGCCGCCGAACAGTGCGAACGCTTGACCGTTCCGATCCTTGATGAGCCCCAAAATCTCGACGCCGTACTGGAACAATGGGGCGGCGAAAGTCCGCTGATCTTTCTGGCGGAAAAGGGGCCGGGCCGCCCGTTATTGGAACTCGCAACCGAAGTGGGCCGGGCCGATGTCGGCCTTGTGATCGGACCGGAAGGCGGTTTTACCGAGAACGAACTTGAAAGCCTCGACGCCTTGGCGTCTTCTCACGCCGCCACTTTGGGGCCCCGTATCCTGAGGGCTGAGACCGCAGCCCTGGCCGCTCTGGCGATCTGGCAGGCCTCTGCCGGGGATGGCGGGCGCGCACCAAGACAAGAGATGAAGGACTGAAAAACATGGCGCCTGATGATGTCCGCCCGACAATTTCCGGCAAGGCCGATCTTGTTGACTACCTGGAAAAGGGCTGCAAACCGCCGGAGCAATGGCGCATCGGCACCGAGCACGAGAAATTCGCCTTTGACCTGGAGACACTCAGGCCTCTGCCCTATGAGGGCGGAAAGGGCATCCGGGCCTTGCTGGAAAACCTTCAGCGGTTCGGCTGGCAGCCTGTCTTCGAGGGGGAGTATGTCATCGCCCTGAAAGACGACAAGGGCGCTTCGATCAGCCTGGAACCGGCGGGGCAGGTGGAACTTTCCGGTGCACCTTTCGAGACCATCCACCAGACCTGCGCCGAGGTGTCGCAACACCTGCGTCAGGTCAAGGAAATCGCCGCCGAGATGGGCATCGGCTTCATCGGTCTCGGCTACCAACCAAAATGGCCGCGGGACACGCTGCCCTGGATGCCCAAGGGGCGCTACGGCATCATGCGTGACTATATGCCGACCAGGGGTTCTCTCGGTCTCGACATGATGCAGGCGACCTGTACCGTCCAGGTGAATCTGGATTTCTGCTCGGAAGCGCGCATGGTCGAGATGTTCCGCATCGGCCTCGCCCTGCAGCCGGTCGCGACGGCCCTGTTTGCGAACTCGCCTTTCCGAAACGGCAAGCCATCGGGCCTGCTGTCTTTCCGCAGTCACTGCTGGACCGATACCGACCCGGACCGCTGCGGCACGCTGCCCTTCGTGTTCGAGGACGGTTTCGGGTTTGAACGCTACGTCGACTACATGCTCGATGTGCCGATGTATTTCGTCTATCGCGACGGCACCTACATCAATGCGGCCGGGCAGTCATTCCGGGACTTCATGGACGGCAAGCTGCCAGCATTGCCGGGCGAGCGCCCGACCATCAAGGACTGGGAAGATCATCTCTCCACCGCTTTCCCGGAAGTCCGGTTGAAGCGCTTCCTGGAAATGCGGGGTACAGACGGCGGCCCCTGGAACCGGCTTTGTGCCCTGCCTGCCCTCTGGGTCGGGCTGCTCTATGACGGTACCGCGCGCGATCAGGCTTTCCAGATGATCAAGGACTGGACGGCAGAGGATCAGGCCTACCTGCGCGATGCCGTGCCGGTGAAGGCGCTGAAGACAGAGTTTAAGGGGCGCGAGCTACAGGACTGGGCGCTTGATGTGCTTTCCATTGCCCACGACGGTCTGACCAACCGGGCGCGCCAGGACTGGCTCGGCCTGGACGAGACCCATTTCATCAATCCCCTGCACCAGATCGCCGAAAGCGGCATCACCCCGGCGGAAGAACTTCTGGGGGCCTATGAGCGGCTTTGGAAGGGGGATGTGGATCGGGTGTTTAAGGCTTATGCCTATTGAGCGATCTTGGAGGTCCGCTCCCGAACCCGTCTAAAAACAGAGTCAACAGGCCCGACCGAGCGTCTACACGGCCCTGAATGAACAAGATCAGCGATTAAAAGGAGCCTTCCATGATTATTCCCAATCTTTTGGTCGCTGATATTGGTCGCTCAGTGGCCTTTTACAGGTCCAAGTTGGATTTCAAATTGGAGTTCACGGTGTCCAAGGACCGGGATATCGATATGCAGGGCGGCGTGGTGGAGAACGCCTGTTTCGCGACGTTGCTGTTCGGCGAAGCGCGTCTGATGCTGCAGACAGCCGATAGTCTGTCGGAAGAGTTTTCTTTCATCGCCGCTGATCAGAAACCCGTGGCCTCGGGGACTGTCTATGTTGAGCACCCGGACCCGGACAGCATGGTCGACCGTTTTGCGCCCGAAGAAATCCTATCGGGGCCACTGACCCAATGGTACGGCATGCGGGAGCTGAACCTGCGGGATCCGGACGGCTATATCATCACACTCGGCGTCACCGACCCGAATGCGGCCCCTCCGGCCTGAAGGGCATCAAACCGCAGTCCCACCAACCGTCAACCCGTCAAGCCGCAGCGTCGGCTGGCCGACACCGACCGGTACGCCCTGGCCTTCCTTGCCGCAGGTGCCGATGCCCGGGTCCATCTTCAGGTCATTACCGATCATGGAAACGGTCTTCATGGCAGCCGGGCCGTTGCCGATCAGGGTCGCACCTTTGACCGGGGCACCGATCTTGCCCTTTTCGATCTTGTAGGCCTCGGTGCAGCTGAAGACGAATTTGCCGGATGTGATATCCACCTGACCACCGCCGAAGGTGACGGCGAAAAGACCCTCGTCGACACTCTCGAGGATTTCCTGCGGGTCCTGGTCTCCGCCCAGCATGACCGTGTTGGTCATGCGCGGGATCGGCACATGGGCATGGGATTGGCGGCGGCAGTTGCCGGTTGATTCCTGACCCATCAGGCGCGCGTTCAGGCGGTCCTGCATGTAGCCGCGCAGGATTCCATCCTCGATCAGGACCGTGTTCTGGCCCGGTGTGCCTTCATCGTCGACACTGAGCGAGCCGCGCCGGTCGGCCATGGTCGCGTCATCGACGACGGTGACACCGGGGCTCGCCACGCGCTCCCCGATCAGGCCCGAGAAGGCAGAGGTCTGTTTGCGGTTGAAATCCCCCTCCAGCCCGTGACCGACGGCCTCGTGCAGCAGAATGCCGGGCCAACCGGCACCGAGCACCACCGGCATTTCGCCGGCGGGGGCAGGGACCGAGTCAAGGTTCAGTAGGGCCTGGCGGAGTGCCTCGTCTACGGCCCCCTGCCAGCTTTCTGGGGTCAGGAAGCCATCATAGGCCAGCCGCGCGCCCATACCATGGCCGCCGCTTTCCATGCGCCCGTCCTGTTCGACCACGACATTGACGTTGACGCGCACCAGCGGGCGGATATCGGCCACGCGCAGGCCGTCGGCGCGTAGAATTTGTACCGCCTGCCAGGACCCGGCGAGCGAACAGGTGACCTGACGCACCCGGCTGTCCTTGGCCCGCGCATAGGCATCGATCTCGGTCAGCACCTTCACCTTGTCTTCGAAGGCCATTTCCTGGAGCGGGTTCACGTCGCCATAGAGCGCCGCATTGGTCTTCAACGGGGCAACACTCATGGTCCCGCCGTGGCCCGCCTTGACCGCTTGCACCGTATCCGCAGCGCGCCGGAGCGCTGCTTCCGACAGGTCCGAGGCATGGGCGTGACCCGTGGTTTCCCCCGCGACGGCGCGCAGACCGAACCCTTGGGCCGTATCGAAGCTTGCGCTTTTCAGCTGGCCGTCATCGAACACCAACTGTTCGGATTGACGGTATTCCAGAAACAGCTCTCCGTCGTCGGCACCGTCCAGCGCTTCGCGGGTCATGCTTTCGGCCTTTTCCAGGCTGAGCTCGGTCGCGTTGAAAAACAGGTCATCCGTCCGCGCGAGGTCCGACATGGGCTTCCTTTCCTTACAGCTGAATCGCCGCCTGCCCGAGTGGGTGGGCGGAGATGTTCGGCGTTGCCTCGCAGGTCCTCATTGGTTACACCGCGAGACAGCAGTGTCCGCATAATATGGGCTGCCAGCGGCTTTTTAGAAAGGGTGCAAACTGGCTTTGCCCCTTGAAAGGGAAGAGAAATGACGGGCCTGAACGAGCATCCCATGCGCCGCCAACTGGCGGAAGAGCTCCATGCCCGGCCCTACGGCGCTTATTACTCGCCCATCAAGGTCAGCCATCTGGCCGCCGTGACCGGTGAAGAGGATCCCTCCAAGGACCGGGAGCACGTCGCCAAGCTCTGCCAGATGATGGCCGTGAAGCCGCCCAGCGAGAAAGACGGTCACTTCCTGATCAACCTCGGCCCCTGCTGGCTGAAGTGGGAGCGCCACACCGAATTCTCGACCTACACCTTCTATGAAGAAGAAGCCGAAAGCGGTGCCTTCAAGGAGCCCGTTCTGCGCCATATCCCGGAAGACTGGATCGGTCGTATTCCCGGACAGATCATGGTTGCTACCCATCTGTTCGTCATGGGCAAGGCGGAGCGGGAGTATACGGTCGAGGAGATTGCCGGTTTCTTTGATGGCAACACGGTGACCGGTTCCCACGTGCTCGGCAGGCGGGCTGAAATCTGGACCGATTATATGCTGCAGGCGGATGGCTTTACCCGTCTGCTGATCCGAGACCGGGCCTTGAGCGGTCGCCAGACCGGTCGGTTGATCCAACGCATGCTGGAGGTGGAGACCTATCGACTGCTCGCCATGCTGGCCTTCCCGGTGGCGCGGCGGTTCCAGCCAAAAGCCGTGGAAGCGGAGCAAAAACTCGGTGCCATCGTCTCGGAGCTGTCGGAGCTCGACGAGATGGAGGCGGCCAAGCGGATGCTGAAAGACCTGTCGACCCTGTCGGCCGAATTGGAACAGATCCGCCTTGCCACCGGCTACCGCTTCGCCGCTGCCAGGGCCTACTATGGCCTCGTCACCCAGCGCCTGAGTGAGCTTCGCGAAGAGCGGATGGAAGGGGTTCAGCCCACAGGCGAGTTCGTGGAGCGGCGAACAGCACCGGCCATGCGCACCTGCGATTCCTTGAGCGAGCGATTGGAGACCCTATCCCGACGGACCGCGCGTGCCAGCGACCTGCTCAGGACCCAGGTCAACGTGGCCCTTGAAGAGCAGAACCGGAATCTGTTGCAGTCGATGGATCGGCGGGCACATGTCCAACTGCGCCTTCAGGAAACGGTCGAGGGTCTATCGGTCGTTGCGATCAGTTACTACCTCGTGGGGCTGGTGCTTTATGGTGCGAAGGCGGCAAAAGGGGCGGGGCTTCCGATCAATCCCGAAATTGCCGTCGGAATAGCGATCCCCGCCGTGATCGCCCTGGTCTGGACCGGGGTCAGGCGCCTGCGCAAGGCACTGTCCAAGGGCGACGAGTAGACGCTGATCCGTCGCCGACGCTGGGATCCGTCGCTCACGCTGGGATCCGTCACCGACGCGGGTTAATCGCCGACCCGGGCGTGATCGTTGCCCAACGGTTCCGGATAGTCGCCGGACAACTGGGCCAGTGCCTCGGCGTAAAAGTCATGGGTTTTGGCACGCAGTTCCTGTTCGTCGACCGTGATTGATTTTGCTTCCAGGTCGGCCTTGGCTTTTCGGATGATGTCTTCCACACCCGGTTCATCCAGATCGAACATGACCATTTCCTTGGCGTAGTCGGCGGCTTTGTCTTCTGGCATGTTCATTTTCGAAGCGACCCAGAGGCCAAACAGTTTCGTCCGGCGAGATTCAGCCTTGAATCGCAGTTCTTCGTCCATCTTGTATTTGGCTTCTTCGGCCATTTCCCGTTCGCGGAGTTTGTCGCTCACCGGTTCTCTCCCTGTTCAATGATCTTCAACCCTGTAACGCCACGAAGGTGTTGACCTCTTACCCCTCGGCACCCTGTCATAGGGTTCTGACGTTCTCTTAACTCTGAATATAGGTTGATTCTGTTACGATGTGCACTGTGGTTGTGTTGATCCGGCCTGAAAATCCCTGGCCGGTCCTGATTGCGGCCAACCGGGACGAAATGGCCGACCGCCCGAGCAAACCTCCTGCGCGTCATTGGGAAGATCGACCGGACGTCGTGGCTGGCCTGGACGAGCTTTCCGGCGGCACTTGGTTGGGGCTGAACGACTACGGTGTCTTTGCCTGTGTGCTGAACCGGGTGGGGACGCTCGGACCATCCCGCCAGTATCGCACAAGGGGTGAATTGCCACTCGAAGCGCTCGATCATGCCGATGCGGAATCCGCCTTCGAGGCCCTGCGCCATCTCGATCCTTCGGCCTATCGAGGCTTCAACTTGTTGATTGCGGACCGAAAGGAAGCCTATTGGCTCTACGGTTCAAATGATGAGGATGGCGCGGCGGTGCCCCATGTCGGCGGCGGTCGAATCCAACCGGGGCTTGGTATGATCACGGCCTATGGTCTGAATGACAACTCGAGCGCACGCATCCGATTCCACCGCCCGCGTTTCGAGACGGCGGCAGTGCCGGACCCGGAGAGCGGCGATTGGGCTGCCTGGCAGGCACTGCTGGCTTCAACGGAATATGAAGAGGGATCGGCGGAGCGGGGCTCGATGCTGATCGGCGATGGCACCGGCTTCGGGACCGTCTCGGCCAGCCTGATCGCCCTGCCGCACCTGGATCGGTCCGGAGTGGAGGCACAGTTTCTCCACGCGCCGGGACGACCGGGGCAGACGAGCTTTGCATCGGTACTTTAAGGCCCGCTCGATCATGTCGCCCATTGTGGATTGGGCGAGGAAGGTGTAAGGGGTGCGTTCGGAAAGACCCGGGGTGGGGTTCGCCAAATCGCCAGTCGGCGACCTGTCGCCACCGCCCCCATGCAGTTGGAAACTCCACCATGGCCAGACGCAGGCAGATTTACGAAGGCAAGGCGAAGGTTCTCTTCGAAGGGCCGGAACCCGGAACGCTCGTTCAGTACTTCAAGGACGACGCCACCGCCTTCAACAATAAGAAACGCGGTACCATCACGGGCAAGGGCGTCCTGAACAACCGCATCTCGGAATACCTCATGATCAAGCTGGGCGAGATCGGCGTGCCGACGCACTTCGTCCGCCGCCTGAACATGCGCGAACAATTGGTGCGCGAGGTGGAGATCATCCCGCTTGAGGTCGTGGTCCGGAACGTCGTCGCCGGCTCCCTGGCCAAGCGATTCGGCATGGCGGAGGGCACGCCGCTGCCGCGCTCCATCGTCGAATATTATTACAAGTCGGACGAGTTGGATGACCCCATGGTCACCGAAGAGCACATCACCGCCTTCGGCTGGGCGGCGCCCCAGGACCTGGACGACATGATGGCGATGACGCTGCGGATCAACGACTTCCTGGCCGGCCTGTTCCTCGGCATCGGCATCCGTCTGGTGGACTTCAAGATCGAATTCGGTCGCCTTTGGGAAGGGGATCAGATGCGCATCGTCTTGGCGGATGAAATCAGCCCTGATTCCTGCCGTCTCTGGGACATGCAGACCAACGAGAAGATGGACAAGGACCGCTTCCGCCGCGATCTCGGCGAGGTGGAGGAAGCCTATCAGGAAGTCGCCCGCCGTCTCGGCATCATGCCCGAAAGCGGCCCCCGCGACATGAAGGGCCCGACCGTCATGCAGTGACGGCGGGTTTCCTAGACGCAAACCCATCAGCAGCGAGTAAGCCTCATGAAAGCCATCGTCCACGTCACGTTGAAGAACGGTGTCCTCGACCCGCAAGGCAAAGCCATCGAACACGCGCTCGGCAGCCTGGGCTTCGGCGGCGTCGACGGCGTTCGCCAGGGCAAGGTGATCGAACTTGATCTTGCCGAGACGGACACGGAAAAGGCCAAAGCCTCCGTCACTGATATGTGCGAAAAGCTGCTCGCCAACACGGTGATCGAGAATTACACGGTGGACATCGCCTGAGGGAGACCGAGACCCATGAAAACCGCCGTTATCGTCTTTCCCGGCTCGAACTGTGACCGGGACTCCCAGGTTGCCCTGCGGGACGTCGCGGGCTCGGAACCAGTCATGGTCTGGCACCGGGATACGGAACTGCCTGACGTCGATCTGATCGTTGTACCGGGCGGGTTTTCCTATGGCGACTATCTGCGCTGCGGTGCCATTGCGGCCCATTCGCCGATCCTGCGCGAAGTGAAGGCGGCGGCGGAACGGGGTGTCGGCGTGCTCGGCATCTGCAACGGTTTCCAGGTGATCACCGAAG
Source organism: Magnetovibrionaceae bacterium (assembly GCA_049603795.1). Taxonomy (GTDB): domain Bacteria; phylum Pseudomonadota; class Alphaproteobacteria; order Rhodospirillales; family JBMYSY01; genus JBMYSY01. Next base: position 79,935 of record JBMYSY010000014.1, on the reverse strand, counting down.
CCGGGCTGCTGCCGGGGATCTTGATGCGCAACGCGGGGCTTCGGTTTGTCTGCAAGGACGTCTTCCTGCGGGTCGAGACGACGGACAGCCCCTATACATCCGGCTATCGCAACGGTCAGGTTGTCCGTATCCCGATTGCGCACCACGACGGCAACTATTTTGCGGATCCGGCGACGCTGGATGCCCTGCGCGCTGAGGACCGGATCGCCTTCACCTATTGCGAGGCGGATGGCACGGTTTCCGACGAGGCAAACCCTAACGGCAGCCTGGACAACATTGCCGGTATCCTGAGTTCCAACCGCCGCGTGCTGGGCATGATGCCCCACCCGGAACGGCTGGCGGACCCCCTGCTGGGCGGGATCGACGGGCGGGCCTTGTTTGCGAGTGCCATTGAGCGTCTGGCGGCCTGAAGCCTGAGGCGACCGTCGTGCCGATCATTCCTCTGCACGACAAGAACCCCCTGAAGAAAATCCGTTTCCAGTACGTCAATCTGGCCCTGATCCTAACCTGCGTCGCGGTCTTTCTGTGGCAACTCGGTTCCCCTGACATGAACCGCGAAATCTATGCGCTGGGGACCATTCCGGCGGTCTTGAATGGCAGCCGGGTGCTGGAAGCGGATCTTTATCTGGTGCCAGCCTGGGCCAGCCTGCTGACCGGTGCCTTCCTGCATGCGGGCTGGCTGCATCTCGGCGGCAACATGCTGTTTCTTTGGGTTTTCGGCGACAACATCGAAGACGAGTTGGGGCACTACCGCTACCTGGTCTTCTATGCGGTGGTTGCCGTTGCCGCCAGCCTGGCCCATGTGGCCACCAATTGGGACAGCATACTGCCGCTGGTGGGGGCGAGTGGGGCGGTCAGCGGTATCATGGGGGCCTATCTGGTCCTCTACCCGAAGGTGAAGGTCACCCTTTTACTGTTCAAGAAAATCCCGATGCGCCTTGCGGCCTGGGCCGTGATCGGGCTCTGGGCTGGTTATCAAGTTTTCAGCTATGTCGTCCTCGATCTCCTGGCGAGCCCGACTGAAGCCGGTGGTGTCGCCTGGATGGCGCATATCGGCGGCTTTATCGCCGGGGCTGTTTTGATCCCGGCTTTTCGCCCGAGACCGTGATCGGTCTTAGGGGGAGCACCTTTGTACCTGGTTAGGCTCTTCGAGCATTAACCGACCCTCCAAAATAACGGTGTCCGAGCAAAATGCAGGCTCGACCGGGTCAGATAGAGGTTAAGGGTCGTCGGTGCGTAGTCTTCCGGTGCTGTCAATTCCGCCCAAAAAAACGCATCCGAGGAATCGACCCAGGCCAGACGGTCGCGGCGAAAGGTGTATTCGACGAGATCGTGGTCCAGCGTTTCGTAGGGGCCGATGTAGCTGCCGTGGTCCATCAGCGCGATCAGATCGGGCACGGGGTCGATGAACAGCGGCGGTGGTTCCTTGAACCTGACATCGACACTGTCGCCCTGGCGGTTCGCTGTCCAATAGGGATTGGGGTTTTCCAGGCCGAACTGAACCATCGGGTGGCGGTAGTCTTCCAGCGAGAGTCGGACGAGGTTTGCGTTGGCTGGCGTGCAAGGTGCCTCCGAGAGCGGAGCGACAGCCTTTTCCCAATCGATCCGTGCATGCCCCGCCACCAGCAATCCACCTTTGGGCAGCCGGGCCAGTTGCTGTTGCAGCCCGGAACCGAAAACGTGGTCGGGAGGTGCGATCAGGACAGCTCTCCCCGCTTCATAGGCCGCCTGGAAAGCCTGCCGATAGGGGAGGTGCAGGTGATATCGCCGTCCGGCGGGAAGGTCAGCGATCCGGTCCAGAAGCGTGTCATCAACGACCACATTCACGCCGCTTTCCCGAAGAACGGACCAGGCAGCCTCCATCAGGGGCCTTTCGCAGGCTCGAATAAAGAAGCGGTGCGTGATGGTGTTTGCGTCCCGAAAATCCGGATTGCAGCCGTAAAGGCTGGGCAGCATGATTCTGGATGCGGTCCGGCAGAAAGCCTCGCCATAAAAGGTGCTGACCACCTCTATCGCGCCGCGATCTGCCGGATGGGCGGGGTCTGTGGGATGGGCGGAAGCTTCCGTCGCTTCGTTCAGGCGGGCACGCCTGCGAATCTCGTTATCAAGCGCCAGTCGGTCCCCCGCCAAGGCATCAGCGGCGACGATAAGCTTTGCTGCTTCGGCCCCCTGGCCCAGCGCATCCAGCCCGATTGCCATCCATGTCGCAAACCAGCAATCACGCTCCGAGGCCAGGGCGCGTTGGCATTCCAGAACGAGGTTTTCCGGCTCCCCCAGGATCGCATAGAGCTCCACAAGGTCTCGAAGGTCCTTTCGTGTCGCTGGTCTGCCGCGAAGTTGCTGGCTGATGATTTTCAAGGCGTGCAGCGGTTTTCCGGCATCCATCGCGGCAGAAATCGCCCGGTCCAGCCCAATTCGGGTGGGGTCGGAAGTTGGGGGTAGGCCTTCCATCAGCGGCGATTCCTTTAGCCTTTGCGCAGTCTCTTTGTAGACGATTCTGGCTCTGCTTGCGACGGATCGGCCTTGGCAGGAATTTACAGAGGCGGACGGGCTTCCCCCTGACAGCAGCGGACTTGCGCTCAGGTGCCTCTCTGATAGAAAAGGCGCGCACATATCAGGGGTTTCCGCATGCCGACATCTTCCATCCAATATGCCGAGGGCATTACGCCCGAAATCGTCGCCGAACACGGGCTTACGCCGGAAGAATATGACAAGGTTCTGGAGATCATGGGGCGCGCGCCAAACCTGACCGAACTGGGCATCTTCTCGGTCATGTGGTCGGAGCATTGCTCCTACAAATCCTCCAAGAAGTGGCTGAAAACCCTGCCGACCGAATCCGAGGTCGAGCCGAAACGGGTGATCTGTGGCCCCGGCGAAAACGCCGGCGTGATCGATATCGGCGACGGCCAGGCCTGTATCTTCAAGATGGAAAGCCACAACCACCCGAGCTACATCGAGCCCTATCAGGGGGCGGCGACGGGGGTCGGCGGCATCCTGCGCGATGTTTTCACCATGGGGGCTCGTCCCGTGGCGAACCTGAATGCGCTCCGCTTCGGGTCCCCCGAGCACCCGAAGACCCGCCATCTGGTCTCCGGGGTGGTTGCGGGCATTGGCGGCTATGGCAACTGTATGGGCATTCCGACGGTCGCAGGCGAATGCCAGTTCCACGGCTCCTACGACGGCAATATCCTGGTGAACGCCATGACCGTGGGCGTCGCCGATGCGGACAACATCTTCTATTCTGCCGCCGCCGGTGTCGGAAATCCGGTGGTCTATGTGGGCTCCAAGACGGGCCGCGATGGCATCCATGGTGCCACCATGGCCAGCGCTGAATTCTCGGATGACTCGGAAGAAAAACGGCCCACGGTTCAGGTCGGTGACCCCTTTACCGAAAAACTGCTGTTGGAAGCCTGCCTGGAACTGATGGCGACCGATGCGATCCAGTCGATCCAGGATATGGGTGCAGCGGGTCTGACATCGTCCAGCTTCGAGATGGCCTCGAAAGGGGGGGTCGGGGTCGAACTCAACCTTGATGCCGTTCCCCAGCGCGAAGCCAACATGACGGCCTACGAGATGATGCTCTCCGAAAGCCAGGAACGCATGCTGATGGTGCTCAAGCCCGGCCACGAGGATGAGGCCCGTGCCGTCTTCGAGAAGTGGGAATTGGACTTTGCCATCATCGGCAAACTGACCGATACGGGCCGTATGGTTCTTGTGCACGGCGGCGAGACCGTGGCCGACCTGCCCATCGACCCGCTGGCACTGGCCAGTCCCGAATACGACCGCCCCCACGTGGAGACACCGAAGGCCGAACCGATCCTGGGTGCCGACCTGCCGCAACCGGATGCGCCGTTGAAGGCCCTGCCGACCCTGCTGGGCAGCCCGGATTTTGCCTCCAAACGTTGGATCTGGGAACAATACGACCACATGGTCATGGCCGACACCGTTCAGCGCCCGGGTGGCGATGCGGCGGTGATCCGCGTGCATGGTACGGCCAAGGCCCTGGCGGCCAGTTCCGACGTCAATCCGCGGTACTGCAAGGCCGACCCGGAGGTGGGCGGGGCTCAGGCCGTGGCCGAAAGCTGGCGCAATCTGACCGCCGTGGGCGCGAAGCCCCTGGCGGTGACGGATAACCTGAATTTCGGCAACCCCGAACGCCCGGAGATCATGGGCCAGTTCGTTGGCTGCATCAAAGGCATGGGGGCGGCTTGCAGGGCGCTCGACTATCCCGTCGTCTCCGGCAACGTTTCGCTCTACAACGAAACCAACGGACAGGCGATCCTGCCCACGCCAACCATTGGCGGGGTCGGGCTGATCGACGACGTCACCAAGGCCGCCGGTCTCGCTTTTGAAGCTGCTGGGGACGCCATCCTGTTGATCGGCAAGACGGAAGGCCACCTGGGTGCCAGTGCCTATCTGCAGGTCATCGAGGGCCGCGAAGAGGGTGCACCGCCACCGGTCGACCTCGCCAAGGAAAAGGCCGCCGGGGATGCTGTTCGCGCATTGATCCAGTCCGATCGGGTGTCGGCCGTGCATGATCTGTCTGACGGCGGACTGGCGGTGGGCATTGCCGAGATGGCTCTGGCAAGCGGTATCGGCGCGGAACTGGACATCGCTCCCGAGGGATTGGACGACCTGGGCTGGCTTTTTGGCGAAGATCAGGGCCGGTATATCGTCACCGTTCCAGACGGCGCGGAGGACATCATCGCGGAACTTGGTGCGACTCTGACCGTGCAGAGGATCGGCACGACGGGGGGCGAGGCTGTTTCCTATGGCGGTGCAAGTGTTTCCTTGAGCGATCTGAGACGGGCTTACGAAGACTGGTTGCCGGGATATATGGCGGGGGAAATGGGGGCTTGAGGCTGGAATAGCCCCTTGTTTCCTTCAGTTGACGCAGGGCGCATTCTCCGCCATATCAGGTGCATCTAATGACCCCCTGGTTTGTTGTGGGGGGCCGCAACGTGAACGATCAGCCTTAGGAGCGATGCCGATATGGCAATGGATGCCGCCGAAATCGAGGCCATGATCAAGGAAGCCATTCCGGATGCGAAGGTCACCATCGAGGACCTTCGTGGCGATGGCGACCATTATGGTGCCTTGGTCGAGTCTATGGAATTCAAAGGGAAATCACGGGTTCAGCAACATCAGTTGGTCTATGCCGCCCTCAAGGGCCGCATGGGTAACGAACTCCACGCGCTGGCACTTCAGACCAGCGTTCCCGAAGACGCGTGAAACCCGCGCGGGGGTCGGGCCCGCCCGATCCTCCGCCCTTTCAGGGAAGATGAAAATATGAGCACTCAAGAATCCATCCAAAGCGAAGTCAGCGAAAACGATGTTGTCCTGTTCATGAAGGGCACCCCGATGTTTCCGCAATGCGGGTTTTCCGCCGCCGTTGTTCAGGCGCTGAGCAACATGCAGGTCAAGTTCAAGGGCATTAACGTCCTGGAAGACGACGATCTGCGCCAGGGCATCAAGGAATTCTCCAACTGGCCGACCATTCCTCAGCTCTATGTGAAGGGCGAGTTTGTCGGCGGCTGCGACATCGTACGCGAAATGTACGAATCCGGCGAACTGCAGAAGATGCTCGACGACAAAGGCATTGGCCACGCCGCTGCCTAAAGCCTTTTTTCGCCTGGTGCGAATTTGAAACGGGGTCGGCCTGCACGGGTCGGCCCCGTTTTTTTGTTCTTTCTCGTTTCATGCTTCCTGCAAGCTGAGAATCGGTTGATGCTGCGGCCATGAGCAGACAGGCCGAGCAGTTGATCGATAAAGCCCACCGCCTGCACAAAGCGGGCGATCTTGATGGCGCTGAGCCGCTCTATGCGCAGGCTCAGGCGCTCGCCCCCCATTTAGCGGATCCTCCGCACCTGTTGGGTCTGATCGCTTTCCAGAAGGGCGATCTGGCCCAAGCCGAGAGATGGATGCGGGATGCCCTCTCGCGAGCCCCGGGCGAGGCCAGCATTTTGAGCAATCTGGGGCTCGTCCTATCTGCTGCGGGCGATTGGCCTGCGGCGGCCAAGGTCTATGGCGAGTTGACCCTCGAGGATGGGGCGGCAGCCGAGGCCTTTATTGGTCTGGGGCGCGCGCTTTGCGAACTGGATCGATTGCCCGCCGCGGAGGCCGCTTTCGGTCGTGCTCTCCGCCTGCAACCGGTTGCACCGGAGGCCCACCTGGGGCGTGCGCGGTGTCTGAAGCGCAGGGCTGCTTTGGATGAAGCGGAGATGGCTGTCCGGACGGGGCTGAAAGGGAGCCCCGGACATGCGGGCTTGAATGCCCAGCTGGGCCTGATCCTGAGCGAACAGGGCCGGAAAGCGGAGGCCCTGGCAGCTTTCGATCAGGTCGAAACGGATGATCCGGCGCTTTCCTTCAACCGCGCACGGGCCTTGATCGACCTCAACCTGACCTCTGAGGGCGTAGCACTGCTCGCCCAGGTTCGGGGCCGGGCACCGGCCTATCACTTCCGTTGCTTGTACGCCGAGGCTTTGAGCCGCCCATTGATCTATGAGAGTGAGGACCAAATCGAAGAAGAGGCGGCCAGAGGAATGGCAGCCCTTGAGCGCCTGGGTGGGGGGCTCGATCTGTCGACACCATCCAGGGTACTGGATGCCCGGTCGGCACTGAGCGAACTGCCGAACTTCCTCAGCCCCTATAGCGGCCTGGACGTGACGGCCTATCAGAGCCTGGTCGGAGAGATCGCGGGAAAGGTTTCTGCTGCTGCCTTTCCGGGCCTGGCTGAGGCGCCAACGCCTCGACAGAGGTCCGGCCGCTGCCGCATCGGTTTTGCCAGTGCCTATCTGCACATGCACACCATGCTGAAGCTGTTCGGTGCCTGGATGGTCGAAGCGGACCAGAACCGGTTCGAGGTTCATGCCATCCATCTGGGACGCAGGGTGGACGCGGCGACGGAGGCTCTGCGGCAGAGGGTCAGTCTGCATGGCCCCTTTGTCAGTGCAAAAGAGGCTGCCCGGGCAATCCGCGATTTGGATCTGGACCTGCTGGTCTATTTGGATGTGGGCATGGCCCCCCGGTCCTTGTTGTTGGCAGCGCTCCCGCTTTGCAGAGAACAGGCGGTTGCCATGGGCCATCCGGTCACCACGGGCCTGGCGAGCATAGGGTCGTTCCTGAGTTCCGCCGGGATGGAGCCTGAGGGGGCAGAGGCCCATTACACGGAGCAATTGGTTAAGCTCCCGGGGCTGTCGTTCTACTATCCCCGTCCGCCCTCGATCGCTCTGACAAAGCCAAGCGATGGGAAGGTTCATCTTGTCTGCCCGCAGAGCCTTTTTAAAATCCTGCCGCGGCATGACCGATTGTTCGCCGAAATCGCAGCCCAGGCCGGGCCAGCGCATTTCCATTTCATCGCTCATGGCGAGCCCGCGGTCAGTCAGGCCTTTTATCAGCGTCTCCGCGCCGCTTTTCAGGCCCGAGGTGTGGCACCCGATGGTCGGTTGACCCTGCACCCGAGGCAGGATCAGGCGGGCTTTTTCTCACTGGTCGGGCGTGCCGATATCCTGCTGGATACGCCGGACTGGTCCGGTTGCAATACGACCCTCGAAGCCCTGTCGGGCGTGGCACCTCCAGTCCCGGTGACGTTGACCGGTACCTACCTCCGGGGGCGGCACACCACGGCCATCCTGAACAGCATCGGCTTGGGTGGTCTTGTCTCGGTGGACGAGGCGGGCTACGTGGACCGCGTTCTAGGCTTGATCGAGGATAAGGAAAAGAGGCGGGATTTGTCCGCCCAAATTCAGGGGCGGTCACAGGCTTTGTTCACGAATCCGGAGGCTCTCGCTTGCTTTTACGACTGGGCTGAAGGGCCTTAGTCGGTTTTCTGGATCCGATCTGTGGTTTCCAGGAAGGATTTGAAGGCCATGTCACCTTTTACGATGTCATCGATCAGAAATCCTGCCATTTCCCGATAGCAGTTTCGCAGGTGATCCAACTCGCCATAGCTTTGGCATATTGCTTTGATCGACCGCGCCTTTACGAGCATTTCATCATGATAGGCCCGGTGATTGTCCAACCCGGGATAGCCGATTTCTGCCAGGAATTTCTCTTCACTCTGGAAATGGGCGGCGGAGATGTTGATCAACTCGTCCAGCAGCTCCGCGCAGGCAGGATGGTCGCCAGCCTCGATGGCCTTGCCAACCTTTTCCATTGTTTTGGCCATCGCCTGGTGCTCCTCGTCGATAGACGGCACGCCAAGGCGAAAGCTTTCCAACAAGGCCGTGTCAAAGACGGCACCCATGCCCGTATTCTCCTGATTGCTCGGCTGATTGTTCGTTTTATACAAACACCAGCAATCTACATGCTGAAGAATGCCGGGGAAAGATAAGCCAATCGGATAGGGTGGCCCAGTGGGCACCAGAGCGCCATGCGCCATCCCAGCAATCGATTGGAGGCTGATTCTGGTCAGGTGCCAGGTCATGCGAGTGATCCAATTGAGACGAAAACCGCCCTAGACACGAAAAAAGGCCCTGGAACCCCAGGGCCTTTCGGAACTCGTGAACACCAATCGGTGAAGATCGCCGGATCAGCGCGAGTAATATTCGATCACAAGGTTCGGTTCCATTTGGACCGGGTAGGGCACGTCGGCCAGCGCAGGCGTGCGCAGGAAAGTGCCACTGAGTTTTTTCGGGTCCACGGTGATGTATTCCGGGATGTCCCGCTCGCTCGATTCGACTGCTTCGAGCACCAGGGCCATGCCCTTGGAGCGCTCGCGCACTTCGATCACGTCGCCGTCTTTGACCTGATAGCTCGGGATGTTGACCTTTTTGCCGTTCACCATCACGTGGCCGTGGTTGACGAACTGGCGGGAGGCGAAGACGGTCGGCACAAACTTCATGCGGTAGACCACGGCGTCCAGGCGGCGTTCCAGAATGCCAACCAGGTTTTCAGACGTGTCACCTTTGCGGCGCACGGCTTCGGCGTAGTATTTGCGGAACTGCTTCTCGGAAATGTTGCCGTAGTAGCCTTTCAGCTTCTGCTTGGCGTTCAGCTGAAGGCCGAAGTCGGAGGCCTTGCGGCGGCGCTGACCGTGTTCGCCGGGGCGATAGTCGCGCATCACGACGGGGCTTTTCGGACGGCCCCAGAGGTTTTCGCCGAGGCGGCGGTTAATCTTGTATTTGGACTGCAAACGCTTGGACATCGGATTTGTTACCTTGTCGATGGGTGGTGCGCTCGTTGGCGCGAAGTTTTCACCGTTTTTGTCCCGGTAGGCCCCGATTGCTGAAAATCAGCAAAAGGAAGCGGGGTCCGGAGACCCGCGTTCCCAGGAAGAAGCGCGCACTATAAGGATGGTCAGGGCCTTGTAAAGGCCGAAAACGCCCTGAAATGCAGGGTTTAGGGCTCCAACTCGGAGTCCCAGTAAAGAAAATCCCGCCAACTCTCGTGGAGGTAATTTGGCGGGAAGGATCGTCCATGTTCCTGAAGTTCGAAGGCCGTCGGCACCTCCGGCGTTCGGATCGGCCTCATGAAGCCGGGGCCGGGCATCTTGTTGCCCTTCTTCAGGTTACAGGGTCCACAAGCCGCGACGACGTTTTCCCAACTGGTGATCCCGCCCTTTGACCGGGGCACGACATGGTCAAAGGTCAACTCGTCCGCCGGAAAGTGGTTGCCGCAGTACTGGCAGTCGAACCGGTCGCGCAGAAAGACGTTAAATCGCGTGAAGGCCGGACGGCGGTTCTGCGGTACGTATTCCTTCAAGGAGATGACGCTTGGCAGGTTCATCTCGAAGGTGGGGGAGTGAACAGCCCGGTCATACTCGCTCAAGACCGAAACGCGTCCCAGAAAGACGGCCTTGATGGCATCCTGCCAGGACCACAGGGACAAAGGGAAGTAGCTCAACGGACGGAAGTCCGCATTCAAAACCAAAGCCGGATAAGTATTCGCGACGCTGTTCATCGCGATTCCTCCCCTGCAGTGGACCGACCTCGCAGAAGCCCTTGGAGCCCCATCAGGTCGATTCGCTATCGGCGCAAACCGAATACAACATGTAGTATGCTAGAGCGAAAGCCTCTCTTAATGAAGTTTTTTTGACGCAGGTTTGCTTCTATCACTCAACAGGACGGCTAAAGAACTTTCTTCAAGAAAGCCTGGCCCAGTTGGATGCAGACATCATCAATCCCGTGCGGCAGACCGGGGCGGGAATGGTGTTCTACCTCCAAACCGGCGGCTTCCAGTCCGGCGACGGCATGGGGCAGGCAACTGGGCGGCAAAACCTCGTCCTGCTCACCATGGGTCAACAGGACCGGCGGCTTGGACCGGATTTCGGTCTTCAGGGCTTCTTCGTGAACCAGCATGCCGGAATAACCGATGATACCGGCGAGCGCCTTGGCCCGGCGGGGGCCCACATAGAGTGACATCATGGTGCCCTGACTGAAGCCGATCAGAACGAGGTTTTTTTCTTCCAGTCCGAAGCGGTCCAGCTGCTCGTCGATGAAGGCGTCCAGAATGGGAGCCGCCATCATAACGCCTTCTTCGCGGGCTTTCAGCGAAAAGTCCTGTAGCGAGAACCACTGATAGCCGAAGGGTGCCATATCAAAACGGAAGGGCGCGTTCGGCGAGATGAAATGCGCATTGGGCGCGGCCATCTGCAGATAGGGTGCAAGCCCGAACAGATCATTCCCGTCCGCGCCGACGCCATGCAGCAGGAACACAAGGCTTTCCGGTTTGTTGCCGCCCTTGGGCTCGAGTTCGGGGCCGGACAGGCGGGGGAGTTCAGCCATGATAGGTTCCTTTTTCGGGGGATCACTTGAGACGTCCGGCTTTCGTAGCGCATGCTGATCACCTCTGTCACCCCTGAAGCCCTCTTGTTTTGCTGAAGTCTTGCCGATCCCATGTCAAAGCCCACCGCCATTACCCGCTTCGCTCCGTCGCCCACAGGTGAGCTGCACCTGGGCCATGCCTATTCCGCCCTGTTTTCAGAGAAAGCGGCTAGGGATGCGGGTGGGCGGTTTCTGCTGCGGATCGAAGATATTGATCGCACCCGTTGCAAACCCGGCTTCGAGGTGGCTTTGCTCGAAATTCTGGCTTGGCTCGGGATAAGCTGGGATGAGCAGCCTCGGCGCCAATCCGATCATCTGGAGGACTACCAGGCGACACTGGTGAGCTTGGCCGAAAGGGACTTGGTCTATCCTTGTTTCTGTACGCGCAAGGACATTCAAGCCGCCGGAAATGCACCCCATGGGCCGGATGGACCGATTTATCCGGGAACCTGCCGGGGCCTTTCGGCAACGGAGGTGGAAGACCGAAAGGCCTCTGGCCTCGCCTTTGCGCTCCGCCTGAAAACGGATGAGGCCGTCCGTCAAGCCGGGCCGCTCTCCTGGTGCGATGCGGATCAAGGCAGGCAGGAGGCCGAGCCGCAGGTCTTTGGCGATGTCGTCCTGGCGCGAAAAGACGTGCCGACGAGCTATCACCTGTCCGTCTGTCACGATGATGCGCTGCAGGGGGTGACCCTGGTGACCAGGGGCCTTGATTTGTTCGAGGCGACCCATGTCCACAGGCTCATCCAGGCGCTGATGGACTGGCCGCAACCCCACTATCACCACCACCGGCTGTTGACCGATGAGACGGGGCGGCGCTTTGCCAAGCGGGACCGATCGCTTACGCTAAGGTCCCTTCGCGAATCCGGTCGCACGGCGGCCTCGATCCGGTCCGAACTTGGCTTTGACTGACTGCTCAGGAACCCATCATGCGCCTAGACGTCACCAAGAAATCCGATGGCAGCTTCGAGGTTTTAATCGGCCAGACCAAACTCCGGCTGCACGAAACCGATATCAAGCACCTCCTCGTCCTGCTGACCGGTGCCCTGGTGCCCGGTGCGGAAGCCGGCAAAAGTGCGGACGAGCGGGCACATGATTTTGTCGAGCGCTTGAAGACCACCGAGGACGTGGCAATCCAGAACTTCCTGCGCGCAGCGGACGAAAAGGACGTGCTGATCCTCCTCAAAATCGCAGAGCGAGATGAGAAGTTGGGCTCAAAGCTCTACGCCAACATGACCGAACGTTCGGCCAAGCTGTTCCGCGAGGACCTGCAATTTGCCTTCCGCGACGGGGTTGGGGAAGGCGATCTGGTGCGCGCCATGGGGCGCATGATGGGCGTGGTGGAGCGCTTGGAGGCCCAGGGCCGGTTCAGCTGACCGTTATGGTGTCGCCGGGCTTGATCACGCCGGGCTCCAGAACGTGGACGAAGACCCCGCAGTCCGCATGACCAAACCCCTTCATGAGCGCGCGCGGGACCATGACGTCACGTTCCGCCGTCTCGGGGTTCACCGTGGTGGCGGCGCAGCGGTCGACCCGGCCCGCCACCTTGCAGCGGACGGAGCCGATGGTGATTTCCTTGTCGATCCAGTCGAACTCGGCCCAGGCTTCCGCGCCCTCGATCTCCAGATTGCCGCGAAACCGTTCCAGGTCGAGGGGGGCTTTCGTGACCCGTTCCAGGTCGGTCACGGAGGCCGCATTGATCAGGGTCAGGTAGCCGTCCGGCGTGTCCCAGAATTTCCGGTCCGAGGTCATTTCCACGACCTGGGGCTTGCCTTGGGTTTCTTCGCCCATAAAGGCGCTGAAGAAATCTTCGATGATGGTCCGGCCCATCGGTTGGGTCAGATCGCCGCGCGCGACCTGCTTTCCATTTCGGAATACCGTTAGGGTCGTATCCTCGAACGACGTGGTCAGTTGGGCCAGTTTTTCGTTCTTGGCGAGGACAAGGAAGTTGTGCTTCGGCAGCCAATGCGGATCCGGCCCGTCGAAGGCCGTGGACCCCTTGGCAAGCGCAAAGCGGCGGTCGTTCTCCAAGCCCTGGCCCGGCGAAAGCTCAGCCTGTTCCAGGTCGTCGGGGCGCAATCCCTTCACGGGGTAACGCCGGATACGGGTCAGCGATATCGACATGCCTCTGGATATCGCGCTGTCCGGCCAGGATGTCAATCTCCCGTTCCGCACTGCGGCATTGCAGAATTTAGGCTTCCGTGCGCCTTCAGGCGCGGCGATAATTGAACGAAGAGTCTATCAGGCTATATCCGTTAAGACCCTAACCAATAGAGGGGCTTTTCGTCGCTGCCGATGCGGGGCGAGGAGCTTCGTCGCAAGAGAAGAGGTATCGGGACCATGGACTTCGAGAACTACACGGAGCGCTCAAAAGGCTTCATCCAGGCGGCTCAGCAACTGGCGCTGAGTTCGTCCCATCAACAGTTTCTGCCGACCCACCTTTTGAAGGTGCTGCTGGAAGACAAGGAAGGCCTGGCGGCCAATCTGATCACCATGGCCGGGGGAGAACCCGCGCGGGCCATGGATGCGATCAATGCCGAGCTGAAAGCCCAGCCCCGCGTCGAAGGCGGCGGTGGCGGGCAGCTTTATCTGCATGGCGACACGGCCAAGGTATTCGACCAGGCGCAAAAGCTTGCCGAGAAAGCGGGCGATAGCTTCGTGACCGCAGAACGCCTGCTGTTGGCGCTGAGCCTGGCCGAAGGGGCCTCGGTCGCGCAAATCCTGAAAGAGGCCGGTGTGTCGGCCCAGAGCCTGAACAAGGCGATCAACGACGTCCGAAAGGGCCGGACAGCGGACAATGCCTCTGCCGAGGACACCTATGATGCCCTGAAGAAGTATGCCCAGGATCTGACCCTGGCGGCTGCCGAGGGCAAGATCGATCCCGTTATCGGCCGGGACGAGGAAATCCGCCGGACCATCCAGGTCCTGTCGCGGCGCACCAAGAACAATCCCGTGCTGATCGGCGAACCGGGGGTCGGCAAGACCGCCATCGTTGAAGGGCTTGCTCAGCGAATCATCAATGGCGACGTTCCCGAGAACCTCAAAGACAAGAGCCTGATGGCACTCGACCTGGGGGCCTTGGTCGCCGGTGCCAAGTTCCGGGGGGAGTTCGAGGAGCGGCTGAAGGCTGTTCTCGCCGAGGTGCAGGCCGCCGAGGGTGACGTGATTCTGTTTATCGACGAGATGCACACCCTGGTCGGTGCCGGTGCCGCCGAAGGCTCCATGGATGCTTCGAACCTGCTGAAACCCGCCCTTGCGCGGGGCGAGCTTCACTGCGTGTCGGCCACGACCCTGAACGAATACCGCAAATACGTCGAGAAGGATGCAGCGCTGGCAAGACGGTTCCAGCCGGTTTTCGTGACCGAGCCGACGGTGGAAGATTCCATATCGATCCTGCGCGGTATCAAAGAGAAATATGAGCTGCACCACGGGGTGCGGATTTCGGATGCCGCCTTGGTTTCCGCCGCGACCCTGTCGAATCGCTACATCACCGATCGATTCCTTCCGGATAAGGCCATCGATCTGGTGGACGAGGCGGCGTCGCGTCTGCGCATGCAGGTCGACTCCAAGCCCGAATCGATCGAGGCCTTGGATCGCAAGGTCATACAATTGAAAATCGAACGCGAAGCCTTGAAGAACGAGACCGATGACGCTTCAGCCAAGCGGCGTGTCACCGTCGAGAAGGAGATCGCCAGCCTGGAAGGTCAATCAGCCGTCTTGACCAGTCAGTGGGAGTCCGAGAAAGGGCGCCTGTCGGACGTCACCAAGGTGAAAGAGCAACTCGATCAGGCCAAGATCGCCATGGAAAAGGCCCTGCGCCTTGGCGAGTACGAGCGTGCGGGCGAGCTGCAATACGACCTGATCCCGAAGTTGGAAAAGCGGATCCAGGACGGTGAGAGCGCAGAATCGAACAAGTCCATGCTGGAAGAAACCGTGGGCTCGGAACACATCGCCAAGGGGGTATCGCGCTGGACCGGCATTCCGGTGGACAAGCTGCTGGAGGGTGAACGCGAAAAGCTGCTTGGCATGGAGGATCGGCTGAGGGGACGTGTCGTCGGCCAGGAGGAAGCGCTGGTCGCGGTCTCCAACGCTGTCCGTCGGGCCCGTGCGGGCCTGCAGGATCAGAACCGCCCCATCGGTTCTTTCCTGTTCCTGGGCCCAACCGGCGTCGGCAAGACAGAGCTGACCAAGGCCCTTGCCGAGTTTCTGTTCGACGACGAAAGTGCGCTGATCCGCATCGACATGTCAGAGTACATGGAAAAGCACGCAGTCGCGCGGCTGATCGGGGCACCGCCGGGCTATGTGGGCTATGACGAAGGCGGGGCCTTGACGGAGGCCGTTCGGCGCCGGCCCTACCAGGTTATTTTGTTTGATGAGGTCGAGAAGGCCCATCCGGATGTCTTCAACGTGCTGTTGCAGGTGCTCGACGACGGTCGTCTGACCGACGGCCAGGGGCGGACGGTTGATTTCCGAAACACGCTTATCATTCTGACCTCCAACCTGGGGGCCGACATCCTGGCGGCACAGGAAGACGGCCATGATTCTGAAGAAATGCGCGGGCCTGTCATGGAAATCGTCCGCGCCGCCTTCCGGCCCGAATTCCTGAACCGATTGGACGAGGTGATCCTGTTCCATCGGCTGTTCCGCGACCACATGGCGGGTATCGTCGATATCCAGTTGACGCGCCTGCACAAACTGTTGGGCGAACGGGGCATTGCAATGGACCTGGACCAGGCTGCGGTCACGTGGCTCGCCAATGCGGGCTATGATCCGGTCTATGGGGCCAGGCCCTTGAAACGCGTGATCCAGAAGCACCTGCAGAACCCGCTCGCCAGTCTGATCCTGGAAGGGCGGATTGGCGAAGGTGAAGCCGTTCAGGTCTCTGCCGGGGAGGGGGGGCTGTTGATCAACGGCCTCCAGGCGGAGGCGGCTTAAGCCTCCTCTTCCTCAAGCGCCCTCTTCTTAAGCGCCCTCTTTTTAAGTGCCCTCAAGGCCCATATCCCAAAAGCCGGCTTCCAGCCGCGTGGCATCCGCAAAGATCCGCGCGAGCTGGGGCCAGCGGGGATGTTTTTCCGGGTCGGGCCCGAGTTTTGTGGCGACCAGACGCTCCAACAGGGAATCCAGGGGCGATATGGCCTCCGCATAGTCTTCGCCGCCATACATCTCGATCCAACTCATATAGCGGTTTCCGACTTTTTTGGTGGCTGAGTCGTCCATCAGCTTCTCGCCAATAACCTGATAGCCGAAGACGCAAGGGGCGAGTGCCGTGACCAGGTCGAGCAGGTCGCCCCTTTGCCCCCAATCCAGCACGAAGCGCGTGTAGGCCATATTGGCGGCCTCTTCCCGGCTATTCTCCAAGGCCGAAGCATCAATCCCCCAATCGGCGCAATAGCTGACGTGCAGGTCCATTTCCGTGTTCAGAATGCCATCGAGCACAGCCGTGCAGGCTCGCATGTCGGCCAGATTGTCGGTCTTGGCTGCCGCCAGCGCCCAAGCCCGGCAGAAATGGAACAGGAAGACGTAGTCCTGGACCAGGTAGTGCCGGAAAGCACCTTCGGGCAACGTGCCATCTCCCAATCCCTGAACAAAGGCATGGTCGGTATAGGCGCGCCATTCGCCGGGGCAGGATGCGATCAGGCGCGTGAGGGCGGAAGGGGATTCAACGCAGAAGGCGGGGCTCATTGGCTGTCTCTCTTCGGTCTTTCGTGGGGAGGGGGCAACCCCGTCTTCGGCTGGGACCTATTCAGATGTGGGTTGGCTATCCAATTACCAAGGATCGTCTCCAACCGTCGGCTGAACTTGCCTTAACTTTGGCGTCTTGCCACACTATAAAGCCGGGGACGCAATTAAAGCCAATGAGCGCGGAATGAGTGGATTTCTGAAGGCCCTGACCGGGCGATTCAATGATGAGCTTGAGCGCCATCGTAACCGACCTTTTTTGGAGGCCACGATGGCGGCCTGCGCGCTGATGGCCTGTGTTGATGGGCAAATCAGCCTGGGCGAAAAGGTTCGTGTCGACCAGATCCTCGAAACCCTCGACAAGTTGAAGGTTTTTGATCCGCACGAAGGCGTTGATCTTTTCAATGAATTTGCCGACGCCATCCTGGCGGACAGTTCCAAGGGCCGGGAACGTTCCTTGAAGGCCTTGACGGATTACATGGCGGACCATGCCGAAACGGGCCATTTGATCATGCGTATTTGTCTGGCGATCAGTGAAGCCGACGGGGCTCGGACCTTGGCCGATCAGATCGAAATCGTACAGATTTGTTCACACATCGGTGTAGAGCCCAAAGACGTCGGCCTCTACACCGACCGTTCACCGGACGATATTCGCGACGGCAAGATCTGAAGGGGGCAACGACCATGGTTCTCTATTGGGGCGAGACGAGTTCCAAAAGCCTGGAATTCCAGAAAGAGCCTGAGCCGAAGGCACCCGTCGCCAAAGGCAATAAGCGAGGCTTCCCAAGGTTCCAGATGTCTGACCTGAAGGCTGTCATCAAAAACCACAAGCTGCCGGTTGCGGACATCTCCGCAGAAGGTTTGTTGATTGAACAGACGCTGCCGGGGCTCGAAGAAGGAGACTCGATCACTTTTCACCTGCTGATCGATCTCCTGGATCGTCCGATGAAAGTCGTCATCCAGGCCTTCGTGGTTCGAAACCATGGTGGCAAGCTGGCTTTGACCTATGCCCGTCCGGGGCCCACCTGGCATCGGGTTCTGGCTGGCTTAGCCCGTCATCGGAGCTGAATGGATTAGATTATATATTTTTTCCTATATTTGTTCACGTTATATTCTCTCTTCTCATTCGAATGACGTCGGGCGGCGAAACACGCATTCTTTGATCAACGGACGGGGCCACAAGCGGCTCCACCTCAAAGATCAAAGGAGTTCCTCCCATGACCGGCCTTCGCAAAGAAAGCATTCTGATCGTCGATCGCCGTCCCGAATACATTGACCGTATGGCCCGGGCGCTGAAGCCGCTGGGCAGCCGCGTTATTGCTTCGCGCACCTGGGAAGACGCTCTGTTGGATTTCAAACAGCACAATTACCGCCTCGTGGTCACCGGCGTCTTCATGTCGGGTATGGGCGGTATCGAGGGCATCCGCCAGGTCAAGCGCCTGGATGACCGGGTTCAGGTCATCGCGGCGAGCGAAGGTTGGCGCGATGTCTCTGCGGAACACGCCCTGTCGGCCGCCATGATGGTCGGTGCCGATGCGGTTCTGCCCAAACCTTTTGACGAGAGCGATCTTACACTATTGGCCGAGCAGTGCCTGGAAGAAGCGATCCAGGACTTCACCCCCGGCCTTCACGGACCCGCCCGGATCGGTTCGGCTTCTGGGGCGTTCTACGCCACTTAAGTTCGGATCGATCCTCCTCGAGCCCGCATTCTCTTTGGAATGCGGGCTCATTTTTTGTGTTCCTGGCCCGCATTCT
>JBMYSY010000014.1:0-61641 GCA_049603795.1 Magnetovibrionaceae bacterium | reverse complement strand
CGCATTCTCTTTGGAATGCGGGCTCATTTTTTGTGTTCCTGGCCCGCATTCTCTTCGGAATGCGGCTCATTATTTTTGGTCTGGCCTAAGCCTTCCGGAGGAGCTGGTGACCCATGATCAGGCTATTCATCCCGCTGGTCATGAAGGTCCGGATAGCGTCCTCGGGTGCGTCCACGATGGGTTCGCCATTCAGGTTGAACGACGTATTGAGCACAACGGGAAAGCCGGTCTTTTCTTCGACCCGCTTGAGCAGGCGGTGATAGAGCGGCTGGGTTTCTTCCGAGACGGTTTGCAGGCGGGCAGTGCCGTCGGCATGGACAATGGCGGGCAGGGCTGAACGGGCCGCCTCGCGTACAGGGAAGACCCGTTCCATGAAGGGGACGGATGCGCCGGGCGGCAATTCGAAAAACCGTTCGGCATCTTCCACGGGGACAGAAGGAGCAAAGGGCCGAAAGGCCTCCCGGTACTTGATGGCGAGATTGACACGATCCTTTGTCTCCGGGTTTCTGGGATCGGCGAGGATCGATCGCGCACCCAGGGCCCGTTGGCCAAATTCGGACCGCCCCTGAAACCAGCCGACCACCTGGCCGTCCGCCAGAAGATCGGCAGCCGTCGATGCCGGGTCTTGAAGCGTCTCGTAGGCAAGGCCTGTACGATCCAAAGCCGCCTTGATTTCTTTGTCATCAAAAGCTCGCCCCAGGAAACTGGTCAGGTCCCGGCGCTTCATGGCGACCGGCTCGCCCGCCCGATTGGCAGCCCAGAGCGCCGCGCCCAGCGCATTGCCGCTGTCGTCCGGAGAAAACGGGATGAAGACATCGTCAAAAAGACCCGAGGCGGTCAATTTACCGTTGAACAGCGAATTCATAGCCACCCCGCCCGCATAACAAAGAGCCGTCGCGCCGGTTGTTTCGCGGGCATGGGTCAGACAGTGAAACAGGATCGCCTCCAGGCGTTCCTGCGCGGCGGCAGCCAGATCGAAGAACCGGTCATCTTCAGGACCCTCAGGCGGTTTGCCCAAGACGTCAGTGACCTTTTCAGAGAAGAAGCCCCGGCTGTCGAAATTGAAATGATCGAAATAATCGAGGGCCAGGGAAAAGCCGCCGTCCTCTTCGGGCCTGATCAATTCGGCCATTGCCGCCCGAAAGGGGCTCGGATCACCATAGGCCGCCGCACCCATGATCTTCCATTCGTCACCATCCGGCGCGTAGCCCAGGAATTCCGTGATCGCGGAATAGAAGGCCCCGATGGAATGGGGAAATTCGATTGTGCGCCTGGTCTCGATGCCCTCCGGTCCCGCGGTTCCCCAGAGTGTCGTCGAACGTTCGCCATAGCCATCACAGCAGAAGATCGCGGCTTCCTTCAGGCCTGAAAGATAGAAGGCATTGGCGGCGTGGCAGAGGTGGTGGTTGACGTAGGTCAGCGTCACGCATCCGCCATCCGCCTGCTGGAACACCTGATCGGTCGCCACAAGGCCTTCCGGCTGAAGACGGGGGAGGAGCTGATTGGGGTTGGCGTAGAAGCGTTCCCCCGGATAGGCCGGCCATTCCGAAAATCCCGCCCGATAGCGCTCGGCTATGTTAAGGGCCGGGTTCCAGCCGATGGCAAAGGTGTCCACGTCCGAGAGGGTTTTCCCGACGAGATCGAGACAGCCCTGAAGCGCCCTGTGCGGGAAGTATTTGCTGTGCTTGCGGCGGTCGAGACGTTCTTCAGCCATGGCCGCGACCAGTTTGCCGTCGGCGACCAGGGCGGCGGAACTGATCGTGCCCGTGTTGTGAAGGCCGGCAAAAAGCATGGGGCGCTTTCCGGGCTCAGACGAAGTTCGGGTGGACGCTGTCCACATCCGGATAGAAGGCGTCCCACAAGACCTTGTTCAGGGGGTCCAGCTTGCATCCGGACGGGCAGGTGTTCAGATCAATGCTCGCCAGGCATTCCTTGCGCCGGGCCGAGGCCCAGATCTCCTGGAAGGAGCTTTCGAACACGTTGCCCATGGTGGTGCCACGCCCTTTCAGGTTCCCGCACATCTCGACGTTGCCGTCTTCGTCCAGATAGGGCGAAAGCGGGGTGGCCTGGCATTTCTTGTAATAGCGCCCGCCGTTGGTCTTGTGGCCCACGACTTCCTTCAACTGTGGGAACTTGGCGTAAACCTTGAACGAACTTGTCTCTTGGGACTTCGCCGCTGTCATCAGCCGAATGGCCTCGGCCACGTCCACTTCGTTTTCGGGGTGGGCCGGGTTGAGTTCGTTCTTGTAGGCGGGTTTCAGGGTCAGATAGTCGACGCCGAGTGACTTGTAGAATTCAGCCGCCCTCGGCACTTCCCAGATGTTTTTGTGATTCATGACGTATTGCACGCCGATGATTGGACGCTTGTTCTCGCCCCGCAAATCAACCAGCCGCCGCAGGTTGGCGATCACCGCATCAAAATCCTCTGCTCCGTGCGTGTAGGCGTGGACTTCCTTGGAGGCGGCATCAATGCTGCCTCGGACGAAAAAGCAGTTGCGGGCCATGGCGTCCAGGCAGGCGTCGTTCGCCGTGCCGAAATTCGAGAAGATGCCGATATCGAGGCCCATGGCCTTCAGGCGGTCCAGGATTTCGGGAAAGCGGGGGTGCAGCGTCGGTTCGCCATCGCCGGCAATCGTGACGGCTTTCAGGCCCATTTCCACGGCTTCGCCGACGGCTTCGAGGATGCGGTCCTCGGCATTGATCGCCCTGCGCGTCCGATCGCCCGCCCCGGAGCGTTCGCTGGCGCGCCCGGATTGATGCCAATTGATATAGCACCAGGGGCATTTGTGATTGCAGTAATTGGTCAGGCCGAGCCCAAGATGCACGGGTCTTGTGTCGCCGGTGGTCCGCAACTCGTAGAGGCGGTCCACATGATGGAAGATCTTTCTGGGGTCCTGGAACCGCTCGAAAGCGGCGTCAATCCGGTCCTCGACCTGACTTTCCGCCCGGCTTTCCGCAGCCTCGCTCGGTGGCAGCGGCTTGTTTGATATTGAGGTCATGTTCTTTCCTCGCTTTTGCCTTCTGGCAACGGATGCTTCTGTATCCGTCTGACTTCTGTATGGTGACCAGAGCCGGAAATTCTACCCGAACCGGATCAGGCCATACCGGTTTCGCGCAGCAGTTTGTCCGATCCCGGGTTACCCAGGCCATCCAGAAACCGGACGGCGCGCCCCATCGGGGGACCCAGCAGTTCGGCATCACGCATGACGATCCGGCCCCGGATGATAGTCGAAACCGGCCATCCCGTCACTTGAATCCCGTCAAGAGGAGTCCAACCGCCAACGCTTTCGATCCAGTCGTTGCGAATGGTTTCGCGTCGCTTCAGGTCAACGACGGTGAAATCAGCATCATAGCCGAGCGCGATACGTCCCTTGTTGCGGATACCGAAGATGCGGGCGGGGCCGGTGCTGGTCAGATCGACAAATCGTTCCAGCGTCAACTTGCCCTCGGCCACGGCACCCAGCATCTGAGGCACCAGAGTTTGGACACCGGGCAGGCCTGCGGGGGTGAAGGGATAGGTTTTGGCCTTGTCCTCGGCGATATGGGGGGCATGATCCGAACCCAGACAATCGACGAGGCCCTCGCGAACGGCCCGCCAGAGTGCGTCGTTGTGTTCTTTCGTGCGGATCGGCGGGTTCATCTGCGCCCGTGCCCCCAGCCGCTCATAGGCTTCCGGCGCGGTGAGGGCGAGGTGCAGCGGTGTCACCTCCATCGTCGCGATGTCGCGATAGGACTGCAGGAGTTCTACCTCCTGGCGGGTTGTCACGTGCAGGACATGAACGGGCCGCCCGACGGCCCGGGCGCGGGGAAGCAGCCGCTCGGTCGACCGCCAGGCGGTTTTCGCATCGCGCCATTCCGAATGCAGGCGGACATCGCCACCGGCATTATCGGCGATCGGGCGGCGCTCCTGGATGCGGCTTTGGTCTTCGCTGTGAACGGCGATCCGCCTGCGTCCGGCCTTGAGGACCCGCATCAACAGGTCTTCCTGGTCAATCGTCAGGGTCTTTGTCGAGGACCCCATAAACAGCTTTAGGCCCGGAACGCCCTCCAGGCATTCCATGCGTGCCAGATCGTCGATATTCTCCAGGCTGGTTCCGACATAGAAGCCGATATCCGTCCAAACCCGATCCTTTGCGCGCTGCCACTTATCGCGGAGCCTTTCGTCATCCAGGGTTGGCGGGTCGGTGTTCGGCATTTCGAACACGGCGGTGACCCCGCCCTTGGCGGCGGCGGCGGTCCCCCGTTCCAGGCCTTCTTTTTCCTGCGATCCCGGTTCGCGCAGGTGGACCTGGGAATCGATCACGCCCGGCAGGACGGTCAGTCCCTTGGCGTCGTAACGCACCGCGCTGTCTGCCTTGGCGAGGTCGCCGAAGGCGCGAATTCGACCATCGAGCACGCCGATGTCGGTCTTCACCCGCCCGGAAGGGGTAAGGCATTCAGCCCCGATAAGGGTAAGGTCGAAACGCTGGCTCAATTCAGGACCTCTGTGTTAGGGTTTTGTGCTATGGTACCTGGGTTGGGGGGAACCTCAAGCCGGTCCTGCCAATCTGACCTGGGGCGCAGAAGTCGTCCTTGGCCGAGATTTGATTTGTCCGCGACAAACGAATGGGAGAACCCATGAACAAGCTGTCGCCCATTTTGCCCGACCTGGATTTTCCGGAACACATCGACATCGACCTGTCGAATCGGTGCAACTTGCGCTGTGATTTCTGTTACCTCAGCTACTTCGACCCGAAGTCGACCCTTCGGTTGACGGTCGAGGAGTTCGAGCGTGTGGAACCCGCGCTTCACCGCCTGCGGTCCATTACCCTGTTCAGCAAGTTCGAACCTCTGACTTGCCCGGACTTCCTGGCCATCTTTGAGCGTGTCGCGGCCCATCCGGTGGAGAGCTATTTCTCTTCGAACGGCATCTTGCTGTCGGATGAAATCATCGAGGGAATCGTCGGGCGCCTGACCTTCCTGACCATCTCGGTGACCGGTTTCGACCGCGAAAGCTATAAACGACATATGGGCCAGGATCACCTGGAGACCGTGCGCGGCAATCTGGCCCGATTGAACGCCGCCAAAAAGCGCCTGGGCACGGACCTGCCTCGGCTGCGCCTGTCCACGGTCGCCATGCAGAGCAACCTGGAAGGCCTGCCGTCGGCGGTCGATTTCGCCAACGAATTCGACATGTCCGAAGGGGTGCAGGTCTGTTACCTGACGGCCTTCGACCCAAAGCAGGTGTCAGAGACGCCGGCAGCCGACATGGCGGCTTTCAAGTCAGCCGTCGGTAAGGCGGCGACCCGGGCCGATGATCTCGGCGTCACCTTCAATCTGCAAGGGGGGATGCCGGATGATATCGAGGCCGAGACGGCGGAACTGGGCCACAAATGGTGCGACATGCCCTGGCGGCGATTGTCCCTTCAGCCCAACGGCGACGTCTACCCTTGTCCTCTGGCCTATGAACCCATCGGCAATTTCTTCGAGGAAAGCCTTGATGAGATCTGGGCGTCGGAGCGATTGGCGACTTTCCGCAAAGGCGTCAACTGCGCGCCCGAGGAGATGAACCACGACTGCCGGGTCTGTTCCCATTGCCGGACGAGAAGCGTTGAAAAACCCGCCGGTATCGATTTTTCCGAAAGCAGCGAAATCCGCTACGGCATGACGCGCAAGAAAAGCAAAGGCGCGGTCTGACCGAGCATGTCGGATACACATAAGAAGAACTGTCCGGTTTGCGGAGAGACGGCCTTTCGACCCGTCGCCCCCGGCTATTTTCGCCGCCGGGATCGGATGGTTCGCTACCCCGGCGAGGCGGAGATCGTCGCTTGCGAACGCTGCGAAGTCTGTCGCTGGTACCCGCTGCCAAACTTCGAGAACACCGAAGAATACGGACGCATCTACTACGACCGCTTTTCCACCAACCAGGACGGGATCCGTCATCACATCGAGACCTATCAGATTCCGCATTATGCCGAGGCCCGTGCGGTTCTGCTGGAGCGCTTTCCGCCGGAGCAGTTTACGAACTGGCTGGATGTGGGGTCAGGGGGCTGTCCGACCGCCTTTGACGATTATTGCTTCACGACGGTGGAGCCGGACCCGGAAGCGGTCGCTGTCGGACGGAGGCTGTTTCGCGCTGAACGGATCGTGCAAGGCACGGCGTTCGACCTGGACCCGACGGACCGGTCCTTTGACGGGGTGCTGTTTCTGAACAGCTTTTACTGTCTCTCAGAACCCAACGAGACCCTTCAGCACATCCGACGTCTTCTGAGGGCCGATGGCGTGGTTGCCATCGCGATCAACCAATATTTCATGGAAACACCCAGTCGAACGCCGGACGGGCGGTTCCGACTGATGGAGAACGTTTTCAGTGGTGCTTCGCCCTGGGTCTATTACGCCAGACCCGCGCTCAAGCACCTGTTTGCCCGCAATGGGTTCCGCTATGTGAGCGAAGTCGAGATTCCGCACCGGGATGCGGCGGGCAGCGATTGCTTCATGTTCTTCCGCAGGGATGAGGGGGAAAGGGCCGAGGGGGAAAGAGATGGTTCTTCGGCGGACCTCGATGCCTCCAAAGCGCTTTGTTCGGGGTTGTTGGCCGGGAGCATTGAGGACAATCGTTTGGCGACGATTGAAGCCATTGACCAGATGAACCGCCCGGATACCGCCGTGGTGGGCGAGGCGCAGCTGATCCGGGAAATCCGGAGCCTCCGTTCGCTTGATCGCGCCGGTGCCGTGGTGACGCTTGGCGAAGATTTATCGACGGCGGGGCAGAGAGCCTTGAGCGCTGGCATAGAGGCCCGCCGGATCCATCATATCGTCCTCGCCACCTTTGATCGGGGGGAGGAAGTCCGCGAAGCCGTGATCGCCAACCTTCCCGAAGGAGTCCGACCCGGAGATCTTACTTTCCTTCAACCCGCCTTGAAGGGCGAGATTGCCAGCCTGTTCTATCCGCAAGGCGAGCCGGGGACCCCACAGCAGATCTTCGCCTTCGAGTTTGAAAAACAGGAAAGACGCGTGCCCCTGGTGGGGCCCGACTTCAGGGCTCCGCCGAAGACGGATGGGGCGCAGATGGACGCCAGACTGGGCACCTTGAAGAATGATCCGGTCTTCCCCGAAATTCCGGCGGAAAAGTCGCTTCCCTTCGTGATGGCGTTGATCCAGGCCCTGCCGCCCCAGGAGCGCGCTCCGATCGCAGGTCAGTTGCAGGCCTTGACCGGGAATCGCTATCAGGAAGCGGCATTCCGCAAATTTGTCCGGCTCTTGGCAGAGCGCACGCTCGCTTCGCCCTTGGCTCCGGTCCTCGACCAGTTCGAAGACGGCCTGGCGGACGAGGTCGCCGGTGCCTTCATTCGGGCCGTAAACGAAAGCGCGGGCGACGGGCGGACCATTGTCCATGTCTCCCGCTGGCCCTACTTCCAAAGTCTCCGCCAGGCGGCCTATCTGCGGGAACGGGGGGTCCGGGTGTTTCTGCTCTGCCGCGATCCGGGGCACAAGGACCTGCAGGACAGTTGGGGGCGCTACTTTGATGGCTTTGCCCATGCGTCCCAGTCGAAGCGCCTGCTGGAGAAGATCCTCGCGAAGCTGGAACCGGATGTCTTCCACGTCGAATGCTGGATGTTCAACTACTACCTCGCCGGGCTGGTCATGGATCACAGGGGCGGGGCCAAGGTGGTGTCGGAATTTTATGATATCACCTCGGTCTACATGGCCCGCGATGATCTCTGCCGGCTCTGGGACGCGCCAGAAGTCGATTTGGAACTGGCCATGGAACATCGGATCTGTACGGAATCGGATGCCGTCCTGACCCGAATGCCGGAACCGGTTCACGAGGAGTTGAGGGAACGCCATGGTGCCATGGCTCCCATCGTCCAGTTTTGGCCCTATCCCTGTCCGTCGTTTTTCGCCTTCCAGCCGGAAAAACCGTCAAAAGATGACGGCATAATCCGCCTCGTCTATACCGGCGGAGCCTTCCCGTTGGATCGCTATCATCCCCACGAAATCTTTCTCGGCGGCGGCTTCCTGCCGATGATTAAACGGCTTTTGGACCAGGGGTTGGCCCTCGACGTCCTGCATGACCCTCACCGCCCCCTGACCGAAGCGGAAGACGAAGGCTTCAGTGCCTACTTCGCGCTGACCCACCAATACCCGCTGTTTCGGGTCCTGCCGGGCGTCGAACCCAACCTTCTGGCCCAGGCGACGGCGCACTATGATTTCGGTATCAACCTCTATGAGATGTCGCCCTACACCCTGGAAGGGCCGGGGCAGAAGGACTGGTCCATCGGTACAAAACCCTTCAGCTATTTGGAGGCGGGCCTGCCTAGCATCGTCAATGCCGAGCGCTATACCGGTCGTTGGACCGCGGAAAACAACCTTGGGATATCGGTCGCGGCGGACGAGATCGACAACCTTGCCCAGATTATTCGGGATTTCGACTACGATTCCTGCATGAAGAGCATCCACGCTTATAACGAGGAACACAGCATGGATCGTGAGATCGAGCGGCTGACAGCCGTCTACTCCAAGGGAGGCTGATCACCACATCGTATAGATGAAGCTGTTTTCCTCTTCCCGCTGGGCGCGGGCCCGGCGTTGGCTTTCGACCCGCTGCGCCAGACGTCCGCCCATCAATCCGAGGAACCAGACGGAAAGGCGGAATCGCCCGTCTTCGGCCAATTCCTGCCTTGCAGCCTCGATCAAGGCTTCGGGGGTCGGGGCGTCCATTGCGCTATTCCTCAGACCGGCTTGTCAGGCCAAAAAGATCATCGCCAAATCGTTCCATATAGAGGTCGGCGATCTGTCTCTGGCCTTCGGGGTTGGGGTGCACGATGTCCCAGAACAGGTTCTGATCTGCCCCGAAGCGCCCGAAGGCCTCGTGCAGATTGAAGAAACAGGCCTGGTCGGCCAAGGGGAGGTTGTCGCAAAGGGTCTTGAACAGGACCGGTATCTTCTCCCGCGCATTGGCATCCCGGGCCGAATGAGCAACCTCAGCTTCTTTTGCATGGACGGCGCTTTTCGAGAACAACATCGGTTGCAGGCCCCAGATAAAACGGGCACCGGTGGCCTCCGCCATGGACCGGAACTGCCTGGCCCGCGCGACATAGGACCGCACGACCTGTACCGGCGGGTTGCGGGAAATGCGAAGGTCGTCATTGGGATCGTAGGCGAGCGTGCGGTCCCGTCGGTCGTGCAGCCGTTGGGCCCAGCTCTCCATGATGGCCTGATAGTTGATGTCGTGGCGCGCCAACAGGTAGCCATCGGACAACTGGGAATTCATGAAATCGTTGGTGCCGCCATGGTGGATGACCACGTCGCAGGTGATCTTGTGGCAATACAGGACGAAGTTGAAAATTTCGTTCAGGATCACGTGCCCGGGGCCCGCGAAATTCAGCACGGTGAACCGCAGGTCGGCCCCCACTTTGGTGGCGCGGGCATTCAGGCGGTCTTCCAGCAGGCTGGTCCAGACCTGGGCGTCCAGGCATTCCCATCCCCAGGCCGCTGATCCGCCAAAACAGGCGATAACCTTGTGATCGGGATCGCGGTCAGCCAGGGCCTGATAGTCCCCCTGGATTCGGTGCCCCATGGCATTGACCGGCCCCCAGGAGACATCGCGGTAGATGTATGACCAGGGGAAGAAATGGTGGGCGAGGGCGGCGTTCGCCCCCCGAGGTCCCAACTGGTTGAAGGCGTGGTCGGCGAGGGCAGGGTCGTCGGTTTCGTCAACGGGACGCTGAAGCGGGCGGATGCCGCCTTTCTGGTCGACCGAAAAACATCGATCCGGGCGATGGAGCGGCAGGGCCGGATTGGCGGCATAGGCCAAGCCGACTTCGATAAACAGCACCTCGTCGAAGGCCAACAGGCTGTCGGATGCCAAGATCGAGAGGCCGGTCAGACGCTCGGCAAGGGCGGCATGGGTTTCCGCCGCCTGAGGGAAGCAGAACCAGACCGGAGCATCGGCATTCTTCAGCCGCGACCGCTGCTCCACGGCCAGGACGATCTGGCCCAGATCCAGAGGATCCAGCGGGTGGGGCGGCAGGACGACGGCCTGTTTCATAGGGCTATTCTCTTGCTGATCAGTTTATCGTCAAGCAACAGAAGGTCGATGTCACTATAGGCCAGGGCCCGAAGGGCGGCGTTGGCCGAACAGACCGGGGGTTCACTGGGCATGGCGAGAGGTTTGGCGGAGAGTGGACTGGCACTTTCGCCCTCAAGCAGGTGATGGAGGACCTGCAGGGCAAACGGCGGGTCCTCGGCCTCGGCCGGAATCAGGACACGTGGGACGCGCCCATCCGCCAATCGTGCATGGCCGGAAGAGAAAGGGCCCAGAGCCGTCGGTCGGTCCAACCAGTTCTGCAGTTTCGAAGCCTGTCGATCTGGCAAGAGCAGGGAATCCTGCTGGCCGGTCTCCAGAATCACACCTGCGCCGAAGTCGGTTCCTCCAAGGGCCCAGGGGCCCCAATAGAGGGCTACTTTCCCGCCGGATCCGAGGTGTCGGGAGACTTGTCCGGCGGCATTTTTAGGTGTCTGGAAGGTCTGGTCGAGGCCTAAGCCACTCGCCTTGATGGCTTCCATGCCGTCGTCTTCAGGGCCACAGGGACGGTTGACGTCTTCGCCATTTGCCGCCCCTCCCAGAACCGCGGTCAGCCCAAGTGGTCTCTGGTCGCGCCGGATATCCAGATCCGGAAGGGCGAGCGGCGGCAATTGCCCGGCGAGCCCGGCAAGCACAATTCGGTTGCAGCCTGTTTGTTTGGCGAGAGAGGCGATCTCCGCAGTCATCGTCCGATCGATCCAGGACAGGATGCCCTTTGCCGCCCTAGCCCTTTCCCCGCCCAGGCTTGTTTTGGGCAGGCCAAAAAGATCGATCAAGCCTTTGGCCAGGTGGGCGGGCATCAGGGCGAGGTATTGACGCCGACGGGCCAGAAGCCCGCTTCCCGGCGGTCCCAAAAGCGGTGCTAGATCGATGTCGATTTCTTCGGGGCAGCTTTCCGCCAGGGCCGAGAGCGCCTTCAGTCGATCACCCCGCTCGATCTCAAGGGCTCGATAGGCGGCTTGCAGAAGGGCAGGGATGGTACGGGCCCAGCCGGGGCGCATTTTGCGGTCCACCCAGTGCCCCTGACGATGACGAAGGGTCACGAGGCCCTGCTGTCCGGGAAGCGGCGAAAGGACCGCAATGATTGCCTCTTCCTGTTCCCCGGCATCCAACAGTCCGACGGCAGCCGCTGCCCAGGCCTCGATCGGGTCTTGGACGTCGAACGTCGCGGCTTTTGGGGCGAGCTTTTGGCGAAGGAGGGTTTTCGGTGTCAGGTATCCCCGTTCGATTTGGTGGGCCGCCCGGTCCATCACGGCGGCGTTCAGATGGGGAAAACAGAGGAGTGCCCGGGCCAGAAGCCGTTCGAAATCCAACCGGGGGTCGCCGACACAGCAAACGGACGAAATGGCTTCCGCTGCCAGGCCTGACCGAAGCAGCGATGCTTCCAGCGCCCCGAGGGGTAAGTTGTCGTCGCCCGGGCGGTTTGTAACGGTTTCCTCCAGCCCGCAGGCGAGGACCTGATTGCCACGGGTCAGGGCAACGGCACCGGGCAGTGGCGAGAAACTGAAGCTCAGCCGGACGTTTTCCTCGGACACCGGATGGCGCTCATCCGATCCCGGCGCGGTAGGCAGGGAAGAAGCCCGAGTTCACGTCCGCACCAAGGTTTGAGGCACGCTTCACCAGGGCGGAATAGCGTTCCCTGTCATAGACCTTCTTGCCAATCGCATAGGCATAGCGGTCTTGAGAGAACCGGCATTTGAATTCATAGACCCCGGCCTGACTGCGGGCGGCTCCGCCGAAGTGCAATTGTTCCAGCCCGCGTTCGAAAAGGTCGATTGCGACCTCGTGATACAGCAGGCTGTTCACCTTCAAGCCGAGGCCCCGGTTGCCGGTATGCAGGATGTGGGAGTGCCCGATCCTTGAGCCGTGCAGGGTAATCAGGACGGAAAGCGGTGTCCCATCGGCATCCTTCGCTTGGTAAACCGATAGCCATTCCTCCGGGACATGCCCCAGACGTCGGAGGTAGCGCGGCGGAAAATCAATTACCGCCGGAGCCCCCCAGCGATCCAGTGTGTCGCGGTACAGCTCCTGCATTGTGGCGACTTCCGGGCGACCCAATGGACAGCGTTCAATTCGAACACCATGCCGGCGGGCCAATCGGACATTGCGCCTTTGGCTGCGCGAATAGCCTTCGAAAAACCGATCCGGGCCGGGGCGAAGGTCGAGCGCCACATTCATGCAGCTCTGAGCGATTTCGTAATGTTTGTCCCAACCCTGCTGGGTGCCGAGCAGGGGGTGGAACCGGGTGAATTCGCTCACCACACCCTGATGGGTGCAGAAGGCCGCGAAGGCTGTTTGCGAGGCATCGATCAGGTGATCTCTTTTGCCCGGTTCTTTTGCCACAACCACAGGCCCGCTGTATTCGAAGGGTGTCAGCAGATCAAAGGCACCCTGGATGCCGAGGACGCTGGGAATGGGGCGCAAGACCACAGCCCGATAGACGGTGCCGAGGGAATGGTTGTACCGACAGAGGACCACCGATCCCGCCTGACGATGCTGTTCAGCTTCCAGGTATTCGATGGCGTAGTAGACGTCGCCATGGCTGCGGGCAAATGCGTTCCAGTCGGCGGCGAAAGCCGGATCCGTCCGGACGTCCGAGAGTTCCATTGCCTCGAAGCGGCCCTCAGGCGTCGTCTGGGAAAACAGCCTGACCGGCGCAGCCCCGCCGGGCGTGAGGGCGATCTGGTTGGCGATGATCGGCGTCATCTCGGGCCCTTCTGTTCAGGCAACATGGGTGCCGACGGAGAGAACCGGACCATCATAGCCATATTTCTCTTTCAGCATCGGAATCAGGGAATCGTAAAAGTACGGCCCCTTATGGAAGGTGGTGACCACGGTTTCGGGTGGGGCGGCGTCCTTGTCCCAGGAAATTTCGTCAATGGAGATTTCGAACGGCTTATCGAAAGAGAACTCTTCTTCGAAGATGTTGATGTAGCCCAGAAGGTTGTCCCACTTCTTCTTGGAAACCTGTGAAAGCACCCAATAAAAATAGGGCCTGCCGCCGATGATCAGCCACTTGCCCTGGTTGGCTTGTTCAGCGGTGTCCATGATCAACTGCGTACGACCGTTGTTCTTGTCGTCGGCTTCCTTGGTCATCTCGATGTAGCGGGCACCCAATTCGTAATCGACACCCTTCAGGATTCCGGGTGTCGCCGACCAGCCCAGGAATTCTCCGTCGTTGCCGATGTCGCGGAAGTCGTCGTAGGTGAAGTCTTCCGGCAGGTGGCCCTTATCGACGCAATAGTCGTAAAGCACCGTCCCCGGCAGGGGCACATAGAAGAAGCACGAAATCCGGTTCGGCTTTGCTTCCCGCACGAAATCGACGGCGGCCCGGTAATCCTCTTCGGTCTGGGTTGGGATGCCGAACATCAGGTTGGTCTTGAAAGCGATTTCCTTCTCCCGACAGACACGGGCGGCCTCATAGGCCTGTTCAACCGTGGTGTCTTTTTTCAGGAAATCCATCATGCGCTGCGTCGGCGTCTCGACGCCAAAGGTGACGTCGTCTACGCCCATCATCAGCAGTTCGTCGGCGATTTCCTCGTCAAAGCAATCGACCCTGGCAAAGACGTTATGGCGGAAATCCAGCCCACGTTCCTGGATCAGCGTCCGATACTCCCGCACCCGCTTCTTGCTGTAGGTGAAGGTATCATCGTGCAGCATGATCCACTTTACCCCATAGGCATCGACCAGGTGTTCCAGATCGTCCATCACCTTGGCCTGGGGAATCACCACAACCTTTCGGGCCGTGCCGCAGAAATGGCATTGATAGGGGCAGCCATGGGCGGTGAAGACATCAATGCGGCGGGTCTTTCTGATCTGCTCTTCCTGGCGTTCGGAAAAGAACCGGTTCAGGTAGACCAGCGGGTCTTTGTGGCGCTTGCCGACAATGAGTTCGTTATCCAGCCACTTGTAGCCGTCCAGGATATCGGGCAGAACGCCGGCCCCGTCGCCTGAGACCACCGCATCGAAATAGCCCGTCCGGCCCAGGTCGGGCGGTACCGCCGTGGGGTGCGGGCCCCCTGCGATAACTTTGATGTTCATGGATTTGGCCACGCGGGCCGTTCGGATTGCCAAAGGGCGCTCGAAGGTTTTGAGCGTCAGCGCCAGCATGTCGGGCGCGCAGTCTTCCAATTGGGTGGCAATTTCCGCATCGTCAGCGGTATCCGATATGAAGATGATGTCCACGTCCCATCCGTGGGACTGGGCAAGATGGGCCAGCATCGATGCCGGGTAGGACATCAGGTCGGAAAACGTCGCAAAGACAAACTTCACCGTTCTAGCTCCCGATCAGGCGTTACCCACTTCTGTGGGACCGTTACAGCCTGAATCTTTCTGTTGACTTGCTTTTTGTTCGCCGTATTGGGTTCTAATCGTCGTTGAGCCCCTTTTTTCCCCTTTGCAACGACCAGAAACCTGATCGTCCCCTAAAAAAGAACACTCTACCATTCTTGGACCACTTGTTTCTCCGGTCAAGCTTTTGCGGAAGTGCGGAATGTGACTTCCGTTACGAAATTGACCATCGGGCTGTTTTTTTAACGATTTTCGGGATGAATCTCAGTAGGGTTCGGACGCAGGCTGTCGGAGGCCCGACGACGGAGAGCGTTCGGGGGGCGTTGCTTTTTCGATCAAGCGAGGGGGACCCATGGTCCGTGTCAGTCTGGCTGACTTGACCCACACTGGACAAATCGTCGCCGCGAATGCCTTTCCCCTCGGCATTTCCTTGATTGCCGCCCAGACCATCAAAGAATTCGGCCAGGCCGTTGATTGCAGCCTGTTCAAATACCCAACTGA
Organism: Magnetovibrionaceae bacterium; assembly: GCA_049603795.1. Taxonomy (GTDB): domain Bacteria; phylum Pseudomonadota; class Alphaproteobacteria; order Rhodospirillales; family JBMYSY01; genus JBMYSY01. Next base: position 46,784 of record JBMYSY010000014.1, on the reverse strand, counting down.
TCTGGCGGAGAGTCTCGGCGAGGCGCAGGCACAAGGGACATTCCCGGAGGTCGTTGGCTTTTCGTGCTTCCTGTGGAATGCCGAGCTTTCAAGCCGGTTCGCGAAGCGGATCAAGACAATCCGGCCCGAGACGGTCATTGTCTTCGGTGGCGCGAACTATCCGACTGATGCCGCCGGCCAGGAGGCCTTTCTGTGCGATCATCCGGAAATCGATTTTTTCATCCCGCTGGAGGGAGAACTGCCCTTCGTTGCCCTGTTGCGGATGTTGATCGATGTGGATATGGACGTTGAGGTTCTGAAGGACAGCGAGCCTGATCTGGCGGGAGTTCACTACCTGTCGGGCGGGCGCTTGATCGCCCCACCGCCGCCGGAACGGATGAAAGACCTGACAGAGACGCCTTCGCCTTACCTGTTGGGCCTGAACGACAAATTCTTCGATGACAGTTTGATCCCGATCATGGAAACGAACCGGGGTTGTCCGTTCCAGTGTTCCTTCTGCGTGATCGGCGAAAGTTATCACACGAAGGTCCGAAAGAAGTCGCCGGACCGCATCCGCGAAGAACTTCACTACATCGCCGCCAGGGCTAAGGTCCCCGACCTTTTCATGTCGGATTCCAATTTCGGCATGTTGAAGCAGGACCTCGAGACCTGCGACGTCCTGGCGCAGCTCCGGCGAGAGCAGGGCTGGCCGAAGTATCTGCGCAATTCGTCCGGCAAAAACCGCAAAGAACAGGTGCTGGAGGCCGCCCGGGTCCTGGATGGGGCCATGGTGCTGACGGTCTCGGTCCAGAGCACGAGCCCGGACGTCCTGAAGAACGTGCGGCGCGACAATATCTCTCTGGAACAGATCGTCGATGTGGGAAAGCAGGCCGAAGTCTTAGGGGCCAACAGCTATTCCGAGGTTATCCTCTGCCTGCCGGGGGACACGGCGAAAGCCCACCGGGAGAGCGTGCTGGCCATGGTCGATGCCGAGGTCAATGACGTCATGATGTACCAGGCCATGATGCTGCCCGGCACGGACATGGCCACCGGCGAATCGCGCAGGCGCTTCGGTGCCAAAACCCGATACCGGGTCCTGCCGCGCTGTTTCGGCCATTACGATCTTCTGGGCGAGCGGCTTTCGGTCGCGGAGACGGAAGAGATCTGTGTCGAATTGAACGGCCTCAGCTTCCAGGATTATCTCGATTGCCGCGCCTTCAACCTGTCGGTCGAATTGTTGTATAACGGCGGGATCTTCAAGGAACTTCTGGGCCTGTTTCAGGTGCTCGGTCTGCGACGGCGGGATTTCGTCCTGGCAGCCGACCGGCTGGCCCGCGCCCCCGGAAGCCCGTTGGAGCCCGTCTTTGATGCCTATCTCAAAGAAAACGTCGAAAAGCTCTGGCCGGACCGGATCGCCCTGGGTGCGCATCTGCAGGAACCGGGAATCATTGATCAGTACATCGCGGGGGAGCGGGGCAATGGCGAGCTCTATGCCGCCAAGGCCGAAGTCTTCTTCCACCGCCAGGAATCCCTCCACGACCTGGCCTTCGAGACCGCGCGTCAGTGTCTACGGAAGGCCGGACATCTCTCGTCAGTGCTCGAGACCTATCTTGCCGAGTTGAAGGACTATAGTCTTGCGAAGAAATCGCGGCTGAACAGGGTCGATGACGCAACAGAGACCCTGTTCAGTTTCGACTTTCCAGCGTTGGAGCGAGCGCTTTTCCGGGCCGACCCGTTGCAGTTCCACCGACCGGAGGGGGTAACGGTCGAACAGGCCCACACGGCGCACCAGCGGGACTTGATCACAGCCTATCTCAACCAATACGGTGAGACGATCAACGGACTGGGGCGACTTTTGCTCCGGAGCCACGTCAATGCCCTCTATCGGCAATCCAGGGTCGTGAGTGCTGGCGCGCTTTCGGGTGCAAGGGCCGAAGAGGTTGCGATGGGGGGCCGGGTTGCCGGAACGCATGCCTCGTGACAGCCGAAAACATCATCCCGAGCGCCGATCTGATCGATCTGTTTCCCGGCATCGATGAAAGCCTGCCGTTGGAGATCCCAAGCCTGTCGTTGGGACAGAGATCGGGGCAGATGCCCGTCTACCTTCCTTACGAACACGCCGTCGTTGCCGGAATTGTGCGGCTTCTCCAGCCCAGGAGGCTTCTCGAATTCGGAACGGCACAAGGCAAGACGACCTATATCCTTGCCGCCAACAGCCCCGAGGATGCTGAAGTCCTGACCTTGGATATCGCCGCCGAAGAGCCTTCAGATTACACCCTGAAATGCCTGAACGGCGACGATGCGCTGGGGCGAGCCTTCGCCGGATCGGTCCATGCGGACAAGATCACACAGATTTTTCGGAAAACGGCTGACGGCTGTCCGGAAGCCCTGGAGGGGAGGGACGCCGCATTTGATTATCTCCACGTCGACGCCGATCACAGCTATAGCGGCGTGAAGGCCGACAGCCGCTTGGCTTTGGATCTGGCCGGACCGGAGGCGATCCTGGTCTGGCATGATTTCTACATGTTCCCCGACTATATCGCGCAAGGACCGGAACGCCGGGGCGTCTTCCCCTATCTGAACGAATTGGCCGGAACAGGCGAGATCGCGCTCCGCCATATCCTGGGCACCTACTTTGTGGTTGGCTGCAAGGCCTGGGCTCATGACCTGCCGGGCAAAGTGTTCCAACCGGGCGAGTTTCGGGGGCCTTTTGGTGAACGGATTGTCCGCCTAGGCGGGTAGCGGGGCCGGATCGTCCGGCAGGGTCAACGAGACGAGCGGACTTCGCAGTTCCGGTGCCTTGCAGATCTCCACGAAGCGATGGTGATCGGGGTGATCGGGCCGGTGAATGGCGCGGCGGCGGTATTCGGCCTCGTCATAGGTGCCCCAGTTGAACAGCGGTTCGAAGAGAACCCGGTCACAGCCGAGCCTTTCGCCCCATCTGGCAAACTCGATCATTTCCTCCATGTTCTCGTGTTGGAAAACGAAAGAGAGCCTGAAGGCTTCAATCACGCCATCCCGCCTGAGGGAAGCGATGAAATCCAAGTTGCGTTTCAGCTTTTCGAAGTCGCCGCCTCGACGCACCTGATCGTATGTTTCCTTTTTGACCGCATCGACCGAAATGCGGATGGAGGCAACCATATCGTGGATGTTGGGAAACTTGGCCCATTCCTCCGGCGTCAGCAGCACACCGTTGCTGATCATGTCGATCTTTAGATTGGGGTGATCGGTGGAGTTGATGCTGGCCAGAATTTTCCGGGAAGACTGACTGGTAAAGATGTCCCCATAGCCGTTCACCATCATCTTTTTCGCCTCGGGTAGCAGCGGCAGCACGATGTTGTCGGCCACGTGCATGGTGAAGGCGAGGGTGTCTCCCTTGGCGGCAATCATGCTTTTCCGGCAACTGCCGCAGTAGAGGTTGCAGGTCGGATCGTAGGAGAGAAACAACTCCTCGACCTGTTCCATGCGCCGATTGGCCGCCTGGTAGCGCCTGATCAGTCCCTCGGCCTCGGGCGTGTCGCGGTCTTGCAGCGTGTCACGTTGGATCAAGGGGCAGCGGGATGCCCGGCAGTATTTAAAGCTGCCATCAATAATCGAGTCGCGGATGTTCCGGACCTGGGGCGAATTCCAGATGTCCAAGGGCTCTCCGCGCCGGACGTTGCCGATCGGTGTGGAGATATAGAGCGAGCAGCAAGCAAAAACCTGGCCTTGGGCGTCGATTTCCAGGTGTTTGAACGGCCGGTCGCAGAACTTCCCTTCAAAGGCTTCGGTCAGGTTTCCGCCAAGGTAGGCATTGAAGGCGGCACCCGGATCGCGGCCTTCGCGCTGCTTTTCCAGGGCGTAACGCATCTCCTCGACAACGAAGGAGGGGCAGACGGGGGCCAAGGCGTCTACCAACTCCCAGGCCTCGTCTGATCGGTCCTGCCCAACCAGCACCTTTGCCAGACCAACAGCCAGGGCCCCCATCAGGTCACCGGGGATCGTAGGTGTCTTCAAAGCCAAGCGAACCAGACGTTCCTTGTGTAACGGACCGAATGCTTCCCCGCCATCCAGATGGAGACTGAGTGTGGCACTGGAAGGGTTGGCGGACTGCTCCAGCGAAAGCCATGACCGACCATCATCCATCTCCAGCCAGCGTGCGAAGGCCAGGAAGCCATCAACGGGCGCATGGGTGCTGGCATGAAATAGCCCTTCGAGAAAAGTCGCACCGGAGTCGCCCAGGACCGCCGGTCCCAGGGAGGTCAGCGCCTGGTGGATTTCCTTCGCGCTCGGCAAGGGAACCGGCTCGGCATCCCCCGGGGGCACGAGCATGAATCGAAAGGCGGCGGACATCAGAAGGCGATTCCTTGGATCGGGTCGCGACTCTTGGCTTCTCCCTACCTTAAGGGCTTCGGCGATGCCTTTCATCTGGATTTAATTTAGAATTTACGCATATGATGAAGGGAAAGAGAAACGGGGGGTACAAGAATGGATTTTCTCAGCAAGGGTTTGATCGGTCTTCTGGTCGGCAGCGCTCTGACCTGCACGGCGTCCGTGGTCTCCGCCAGTCAGGACATCCCCGACCAATATCCGGGATCGCAGCTCTATCAAAAGCCGGTGGAGGTGATCCCCCACGTCTGGTCTGCGATCGGTGCGACTTCGCCTTCGACCTACGAGAACGGTGGGCACAACAACAATCTCAGTTTCATCGTCACGGGTGACGGCGTGGTGGTTGTGAATGGCGGCGGGGCCTATGGCCTGGCGGAAGCCCTGCATGCGGAGATCAAGCAGATTACCGATCAGCCGGTTAAACTGGTGATCAACGAAAACGGCCAGGGCCATGCCATGCTTGGGAACTGCTACTGGGCGGAGCAGGGGGTTCCGATCCTGGCCCACGTGGAGGCGGAAGAAGAATTCAACGACCGGGCCGCGCAAATCCTTGATTCAGCAAAGCGCCGCCTGAAGGAACGGGCGGACAAGACCTGCATCCAGGGTCCGACGGAAACCTTCGAGGAAGAGCGTCTGGTGGAGATGGGTGGTTTTCGGATCGAGGTGAAGAAACTCGGTCCCGCCCACAGCCCCGGCGACATTGTCGTCTGGTTGCCTGAGCAGTCTCTGGTGATCGCGGGGGATACGGCGTTCCACGAACGCCTTCTGCCGATTTTCGACGAGACCGACACGGCGGGCTGGGTCGAGACCTGGGAAGGGCCTTTCGAGGGGTTGGGTGCCACCTACGTCATCCCCGGCCACGGGCACCCCACCAACATGGCCCAGGTGCGGCGTTACACCTACGACTACCTGGTCTATCTGCGCGGCAAGGTGGGCGAGTTGTTGGACGAGGGCGGCACGCTGGAAGACTCCTACGGCGTCGATCAATCCCCCTACGCCCATCTGGATACCTTTGAAGAACTGGCGACGCGGAACGCCGGGCGGGTGTTTGTGCAGATGGAGTTTGAGTGAGCGTAGGGACCTACAAGGGGCCAAAACTGGTCGGAGCAACGGCGTTCTGGTCGAACATCTGACGCAAGTCCAGAGAGGAGCGCTTGCCCAGCGCGTCGAAGTTCTCTGCCAGCCAGGCGTCGGTGGTTTCCCGACCAATTTCGAACAGGTGTTCAAGGAAGGACCATTCGGCATTCAATTTGGAGGACGCGTCGAGGTGTCGCATGCCTTCCCCGGCGTGGATCATATGGACTTTCATGCTGCGGTACTCTGCCGGGTCCAGTTTGCCTGCTTCCAGCAGCCGGGATACAAAATCGATCGCGCGTAACTCGTGCAGCAGAGAACTGTTGAAGGTGATCTCGTTGACGCGGTTCTGGATTTCGAAGGCGGACACAGGGACATAGTCCTGGTAAACCGGGTTGATCTGGACGATCAGGATGTCGTCCGATGGGCTGTTCTTGAAGAATGGAAACAAGGGCGGATTGCCCATGTAGCCGCCGTCCCAGTAGTGATGGCCGTCTTTTTCCACCGCTTTGAACAGAGTCGGAAGGCAGGCCGATGCCATGACCGCATCCAGGTCGATCTCCTGGCGGGCGAAGATGCGGACACGCCCCGTCTTCACATCGGTGGCGGACAGGAACAAGCCCATGTCCTGGCAGGCTGAGACCTTTCCGAAATCGACGAATTCCCGAACCAGATCCCGCAGCGGATTGTAGTCCATGACGTTGAGGTCGTAGGGCGAGGCGAGCCGAGACAGGATGTCGAAGAAAAGAAAGCTGGGTGAGTCTGACAGCGACCACTCTCCCTTCAGCTTTGCCAGCCAGGACCGCTGGATCGGACTGCTGTGGCCAAGTTCGCTGACCGCTTTCCAAAACTGCCTCAGCCGCTCTCGGGCACCGTCAGCCCCGTTTTCCCGCATGCCCATGGCGGCGACGACGGCGTTCATAGCCCCGGCCGATGTCCCGGTGATGGCCTCGATCCAAAGCCGGTCGTCTTCGAACAATCGATCCAGCACTCCCCAGGTGAAGGCACCATGGGCACCGCCGCCTTGCAGGGCGATGTTGATCGCCCGACAGGGCTTGTCGCGCTTGCCCGCGGATCGGAAAGGAATCTGCTTTGCCGGATGGATGGCTTTGCCGTCCATGATCAGGCCGCCGTCCAACCACCGTCCACGGGCAGCGCAATACCGGTGATGTTTTCAGCCGCTTCCGAACAGAGGAAAAGCGCGACCCCGGCCAACTGCTCGACGGTAACGAACTTTTTCGTCCATTGGGCCGACAGCAAAACGTCGCGCTTGACCTCTTCTTCGGTGATGCCGCGCGCTTCTGCCGTTTCGGGGATTTGCTTCTCGACCAGCGGGGTGAGCACATAGCCGGGGCAGATGGCGTTCGAGGTTATACCGTCTTCCGCCACTTCCAAGGCCACGGTCTTGGTGAAGCCGACAATGCCATGTTTTGATGCCACATAGGCCGACTTGTAGGGGGAGGCCACGAGGCCATGGGCCGAGGCAATGTTGATGATGCGCCCCCACCCGCGCATCTTCATGCCAGGAATGGCGCTGCGCACCGTATGGAAGGCGGCGTTCAGGTTGATCGCCATCAGCAGGTCCCAGCGCTCGGGCGGGAAGTCTTCGACCGGTTCAACCACCTGGATGCCGGCATTGTTGACCACCACATCGACCGAGCCGAAGCGTTCTTCCGCCCGCTCGACCAGGGCAACGATTTCGTCCGGCTTCGACATATCCGCACAATCGAAAAGCACCTCGCCGCCATGGCCTGAGAGCCCTTTCGCGGTCTCTTTGCCTTTTTCCGGATTGTTCAGCCCGTTGATCACGACATTGGCCCCGGCTTCGGCAAAACCGGTCGCGATGCCCAGCCCGATGCCGGAGGTGGAACCCGTCACGATGACGGTCTTGTTGGAAAGGTCCATGGGTGGGCCTCTTTTGAGTGCGAGGTGGGGAGGGGAGGTTGTCAAGTAATCGCTACTGGCAATTAAATGACTTTTGTAGAGAAAGGCAAGGGGGTACGGGTTGGGTTGTGCGGGCGGAGAGGCTGTTTTTCACCACAGAGAACACAGAGAACACAGAGGTTCACAGAGAAGAAAAAAGAGGCGGGACATTCGAGGCTCATGTTTCGCGAGGCGACAGCCTCTTATGCTGAGAGCCAAAAGGTCCTCCGGCGGCGAAGCCGCCCTCCTTTTTTCTCTGTGTCACCTCTGTGTTCTCTGTGTTCTCTGTGGTAAATCACAGGCCTAGCCACACTAAAGCTTGGGGATCACCCACAAGACCCGGGCGCGCCAAACCCGGCCTTTTCTCTCCCTTGGGAAGAAGAGGGGCGGGGTGAATGCCCATCGGGTTCCGCTAGACTTTCTTCTTCAGCTTCGCGATCAGCTTGTTCTTTCCCTTTGCACGTCCCTCTACCTGCCCCTGGGGTCCTGGCTCCGCCGGGCGGGACACCTTGGCGGGGCCGACGCCGATCTTGGGGGCAGGTTTTGGCTGCAAGACTCGCTTGGCCGGAGCCTGTTTTGCCGTTGTTGGCTTGGCTGGTGCTTGCTTGGCTGGTGCTTGCTGGGCTGGTGCCTGCGTGTTCGGGGTAGTGGCTTGAGGCTTCTTGGTGGCACCCAGGGCGATCGCTGGCTTTTTCTTGGCTGGCGGGGCGACAGCGGGTTTGGCGGGCGGTTGCGTACCCGTGGTCGCCTTGCCCAAGCCGATTTTCGGTCCCGACTTGGCAGGCCCGGATTTGCCAGCCGTGGATGTCGGTGGCTTCTTAGCCTGGCTGGAACGAGGCGCACCAAGGCTGATTTTCGGGCCACTCGACGATTTTGGCGCCGCTGGCGGTTCCGCGCCGGGCACAGGCGCGGGCGCGGGCTCCGGTTCCGGCTCCTGGATAATGGTGGCGACCCGACGGCGCTTCTTCGGCGGTTCCTCGGCCTTTGCCTCAGGTTTTGGCGTGGGTGTGGGAGCCGCCGACGGGGGCGGCGGGGGCAGGTCTCCGCCGCTGGGGCCACCGGACGGATCATCCTGCGGCGGCTCGCGGAAGTGGGCCCACTCGTCCGAGCCGCCCCGGTTCTCCAGGTAGTTGATCAGGGCCGAGACGGCCTTGCGGTCAACCTTTTCACCCGCTTCCGACAACAGGATGGCGCTTGCTTTCTCAAAGGTCATGGCGGCGCGGTAGGCGCGGGCCGAGACCATGCCCACGAAGGCATTGGCGACGTGGAGGATGCGCGCGGTCCGCATGGTCTGCTCGCCCGAGAGCCCCAGCGGGCCTGAGCCGTCCCATTTTTCGCCCATCTGTTGAATCGATTCAACCACGGGGCCTTCGAAAGGCACGCCTTCCAGAAGGTCGGCGCTGACCAGATAGGCGCGGGCCAGCATGTCGCGTTCTGACGCCGTCAGGTTGTCGGTCTTGGTCAGCACGTGCGGCGGGATGAAGATTTTCCCCAAGCTCATCAGAGAGCCCGCGATATCGACACAGCGGACTTCCTCCGGTTCCAAACTCATCTCGGTGGCAATACATTTGGAGACCTCCGCGACCCGGCCCGAATGGTGGGCGGAGTAGGGGTCGCGACGGTCGACGACGCTGACCAGCGTGTTGATCAACTGGCGCAGCATGGCTTCCGAGCGGCGTTTTTCGCGGGTCAGCTCCGTGATGTCGTCCAGGATCATCAGCACACCCGGCGGATAGTCCCGGTCGCCCTGCAACGGGATGTGGCTGGAACGGATGACCTGAAGGTCCTCGCCTTCCTCGAAGGTGTGAATCTTCTCCATTTTCTTGAAGTCGGCCAGCACCTCCTTGTTCACTTCGGCGAAGGCATTGGCGCGGATCGGACCCATGACGGAGGCCATGGTCTTGCCCATCATGTCGTCGACGCCAATACCGGCCCCCTTGGCAGCCGGTTCGTTGGCGAAGGTGTATTGGGTGTCGCCATCGACGGCGATGATCTCGGTCGGCTGGCTGTTGGTCACCAGCTTCATGAACTTGCTCAGGTTCGAGAAGCGTTCGGCGGCGACGCGGAAGTTCTCCGCCGCCTCGGTCGCGCGAAGCGATGATCCGTGCCGCCAGACCGCGAAGATGGTGATGGCAACGCCCGCGATCATCAAAACAAAGACGATCAGGATGGTGCGAAGCCGGGTCTCGGTTCCGGACAGGGCCTCCGCCCGGTCCACCTTGCGCACCAGGACCCAGGGCACACCGGCAAGCGCGCGGCTGGTTACCAGGGCATCGTTACCGGCGTAGTCGCGCCGGATCGAGAAACCGCCCGGCTTGTCGATGGCGAAAGAGGCGGCGAGACCTTCCGGATCGTGGGCGATGGAGCGTTCCAGTGGGCCGGTGCCGTCTCGCAGGGGAGAGAGGTAATCCACCTGATTGCCCTGAAGCCGGGCAAGAAAAGTCTCCGCCGTCTCGGCGATTTCGCCCGGCTGCTTGAGTCGCTCGAACAAGGTCTCGTCCACAATGCGGATGCCGATGATGGCACCAATGCCCTCGGACCCGTCGGACTGGATGCCGTAGACCGGGAGCGCAAAGCCGATGGTCGGCTGATTGGTGGCCCCCTTGTAAATATCGATCAGCGCGGGCTCCCCGCTCAAGGCCCGAACGGCGGCTTCCCGAAGTTTGCCCGAAATCGGCGGCATGCCGGGGGTCGAGACCAGAGGCACGCCATTGGCGTCCACGATGCCCATCCCGGCTACTCCGACGCGTTCCACGTTGGCCGCCACTTCGTCCAGGCCGTCTTCCGGGGCGGCGAAGCCGGTCCGTTCGGCGGTGGCGATCAACAGGTTGCGCAGAAACTGCTGGGAGGCTTCGGCGTTCAGCACGGCCTCCGGGTCGTCCTGATCGACATCGGTCACGTCCGACATATAAAGCTGCAGAGAGGCATTTTCGACCAGCCCCCGGATGTGGCCGAAGTTTTCGTCCACCCAGCCATTGATGGCTGCCGTGCGGCTGTCGGCGACGATGCCGAGCTTGATCTGCCATTCGCGCAGGTCGCGTTCGCGCTCTTCCTCCACAAAGTAGAAGGCGAAGAAGATGGCGGCGGCGAGACCGAGGATGACCAGGGCGAACAGGCCCATAACTTTGGCGTTCAGCGGTCGCTTGACCTTTTCCGCCTTGTAGGACGTGGCCTCCGGGGCCTTGTGGTCTTCGGCACGAAGCTCGCCGTCCGCTTTCGTTTCCGCCTCTGCTGCCATCGCCCTCTATCTCCGCGCCTCTATGGCCTCACGCCTTTGGGTTCTTTGGTGAGGTGTTGCGAAATCCTAACCCATGGGGCGAAAGCAGCAAGGCTGGAATGGTTTTAAGCACCTGTTTTAGCGGGTGTGACGCCGGTCATTGAAAAGCCGGAATGACCTGCCCTATCTTAGCGCCATGATCTCAAGGCGGTCCATTCTGAGCGGTGCGGCCGGTCTCGCCCTGGCGATGGGCGTAGGCCCGTTCGCACTCGTGGCCGAGGCCGAAGCCTCGGTGAAGCCGAGCTTTTTCCGTTCGACCGAAAAACGTTCCAGCAACCTGAAACCGTTCAAGAAATGGAACGCCGCCCTGCAGCGCTTCGCCAAGGAAACGGCGATGACACGGCCCGGCAACTGCGATGCCAAGCAGTTGAACGTTTGCCACTACAACAAGCTGGAAAAGCTCGTCGGTGCCCTGAAAGGCAAGGACCCGCTCAGCCAACTGAAGACGGTGAACGCCCAGCTGAACAAGGCGAAATACGTCACCGATCAGAACAACTGGGGCCAGAAGGACTACTGGGCGACACCGGCGGAGTTCATGTCGCGTTTCGGCGACTGCGAGGATTACGCCATCGCCAAGTACGTGACCCTGAAAATGTTGGGCTGGGAAGAACAGTCCTTGCGCGTTGTCGCGGTGAAAGACCTGAACCTGAAAGTCGGTCATGCGGTTCTGGTGGCCTTCCACGGCGGCAAGGTCTACGTGCTCGACAATCAGATCAAGCAAGTGGTCGAGGCGGGTCGAATCCGGCACTACCAGCCGGTGTTTTCCATCAACCAGAAATTCTGGTGGCGCCACGCGGCAGGGTAAGATCCAAGCTACGTGTGAAATCTCGCGCTTTTGCACCTTTTATTAATCATCTCGGATTAGAACGATCCTGAAAGGGGTGGGCATCTGCCTTCGCATTTGCCCAGATCCCGGCGGAGCGTTCATGAAGATCTGTACCTGGAACACCTGTGGGGATCCAACGACCAACACCAACAAGGCCGGTGTGCTCGGCACCCTGTGGCACAGCTGCGACATCATCCTATTGCAGGAATGCGGAAATCTCTCGAATGTTCCGGCGGTCTTGACGGGGGCCAATGTCATCCACGAATACCAGGCGGGCGCTTTCAATCCGCGCTGTTCGACGGCGCTGCTGTCGAAGGCGGTCCCAGACAGCTCGGAGACGGTTTACAGTCCGTCCGGTACCGGGCGGTCGGTTATCGTCGCGGCCTTCGATGGCGTCCTTGTGGGCACGCTCCATGCCGTCTCCGGTGGGGTCGGGGCCCAGGACCTGAGGTTCGCCGTCATCAACGCGGTCGGTAGTGATCAACCCTGGGTGATCGGCGGCGATTTCAACGTGACACCCGGTAGCGCGGCATTGAGCGCCAGCCGAACGACCATGAATTTTGGCTCTTCCAGCCGCCCAATTACAGCCAGCTGGAAGGCCCCCTCCGGCCCGACACAGACCAGCGGCGGACGGCTGGACTATTTCGTCTACAACGGTGTGACGGTCACGGGCGTCACCCGGCATCATTCCCAAGGCGGAAGTGACCATAAGCCGGTCTACTGCGATGTGTCTTAGCCTGGTGGGACCGGCCTCGTCTGGGTGGACATCCTTTCCAAGAACTTGGTGCTTTGGCGCTGGTAGGGGGATTGGCATGGGTTCCAGCTCTCTGTCCGCGGTTCTTTGCCATGGGACAGATTGCCAACGAAAATGCTCGGAATTTTCGCAGTTTCTACTGCTGATTTGTTATTTGGGTTGTTGGAATCTTTCGTCTTGAACTAGTGTCTATCTCTCGATTTCATTTTTGCCGAAAGTCGACCCGAGGGGAGAAAGAGCATGGTAGCCAGAGTGATAGAGAAAGCAGCAGCGGTTGGGCACTGCTTCCAACACGATCCCCTGCCGGAGGCTGAATGGCAGAAAGTCGTTGAAGGGGATAGGGATGTTCCATCGGATTTCCAAAGCCTTCACGCCTTGGTTTCCGTTCTTTATCCGCCACTGGGGCCCGAACCGACTCCTGACAATATAGAAAAGTTGCCCGTGGGACTTCAGGATGTTGTGGGCGATCCTCAAGGCTATAGTGGTACCTATCTGGCAGACAGGATTCACCAAGGTCTGCGGAACCCCACACTGACGGAGACGCAGCTCGATGAGATTGGCCGACTGATTTCGGGCGCCGTCCCGCGGTTCGACGCCGAGGTTGTCACCAGTCACTTTGACATTAAGTTTCTTCAGCCTCAGGCAGGTGCCCCGGACTCGAACCAAAGAATATCGACCCAGTTGGTCCAGGAAGTCGGTAGTTTTCTGGAAGACGCCTACGCGCGGTACAAAGATACTTTTGGCAAGAAACCCTATCGAGGAAATGCCGCGATCCACAAACGTATCGCCGTGCAGATTTATGACTTTCCTGACTACTATGGCTTTACAACAGTAAACGGACCGATCGCACTGCACGCGTCGACCATGCGGGAATATAAGCAGTCGCGCCGTGCTGTCCCGGCTCACGAATTGTTTCACCGCATTCAGTTCGCTTTTGGCTATCGGGTTGATTGGGCTCCGACAGATGCTTCTTCGTTTCAATGGTGGACAGAGGGTTCGGCTGCATGGGCAGCCCTATGGGTCACCGGGGATGTCGCTGGCGATCCGTCCTTTATCTCTTACATGTGGGATAATCCCGACGGCAGCTACAAGCGTCTTCACTACACAGCTCTGCCGCTTTGGGTCTTTCTCGAGAGCCAAGGCAAGTCGGGTGATTCAAGCTTTTTAGGACCTGTCGAGTTCTTTTCGCGTATCAGTGATGAGAACACCGAGAAAATCATACCTGACATCGTAAAGGATGATTTCAACGGCCCTGATGGCAGCCAGATGGAGTGGTTTCTCCACCTGTTTTACGCCAACGCTGTTGGCGGCGAGAATTGGAGGAACCACTCGACTTCAATCTACCATGACGAAGGTCATCCTCTATACACGGTCCTGGTCGATATCTTCGATCGGGTGATTACCCCCGCTGCCCTGCCTGAACATTCAGAGATTACGATATCCCCTGACAGCATCGACAATATGGACAGCCAAGACGTTGCAGCGGGCGAGACAAAGATATTCGTGGTCGATTTCGCACGGGGTGCAGAGGGGCAGACCGCGAAGGTCTTGATCACAACCGAACACCCGGCCGATCAGGTCTTTGTCAGCTTTCTCCGGCTCTTGGATGGGGTAGCGACCGAAATCCAGGTTACGGGAAACCATCCTACTCACTCTGCGGCCTGTACCCACCGATTAACAGCCGAACCGTCGATTGGCCAGAATCCACCGAACGAAAAGATTGTCGTTGTCGTCTCCTGCGCCCGGTTCTCAAGGGCCTTGAGCCGAACAACAGCGAAACTCACCTGCAACCTGATGTGACGGTCACCTCGTCGGTCCTGCCTATTTTCCTTGAAGTATCATGCTGCCAACGAATTGGATCGAGTGTTCAGAAGGTTCGGCACTCAACTCACCCTTTCTTGTCCCCACCCCCCGGGATCCCGAGAATACTCAACGTCTTGGCCAGATCACTCTTGTCCGATACCAGTTCCGTCAGCAGTTCCCCCAGCGGTAACGACCCCCAGGCCACGGCGCGCTTCACCAGGTAGGGCACCGGGCTGTGCGGTTCCGTCTTGATCAGGAAATCCGCCGCCTCCGAGAGCCTTCGATAGGCTTCGGCGCGGCTGGTGATGGGGCCTGAGGCTGGGGTAGAGGCTTCGGGCATGCCGTCGGGGCTGACCATGGCTGCATCCTCCTGAGGTACGGGCGTCTCAGATTGTTCTTCGGTCTCGAGGTTCGGTTCGGGGGCGGTCTCGGATTCGCCACGCTCATTCAGCGCATGGGCGACCAGTTCGTCGATCTGTTTCAGGGCACCCCGGAATTGGGTCAGGCTGGGGGCGTCGCGACCGCAGGCCTCGTCCATCCAGGTTTCCAGGCGGCTTGCCTGTTCGTCCGCCTTCCGGATCAGGCCGAGGGCGCTTTGCAGCCAGGGCGTTTCCGTAAGGGTAAAGCCTCGGTTCACCTGGGCCCGCGTGACGCGGATTTCCTTTTCGATCTGGGCACGGGACTTCTTGTGCTTGAGCGCTTGGTTTTCCATGCGCAACGCCTTGTCCCAGTCGACCCAGCAATAGGGCGGATCGTCGCCGGTTTTGGGGTTGGTGACCGGCACGCGTTGCAGGGCGACGGGCAGTTTCTCGTTGACCCATTCGATGGGGGCGGTGCGAAAATCCAGGTCCGTGCCTTCGATCAGCGGATGGAGGTCGTCCCAGTAGGTCTCGCAGAGCGTCGCCATCACCTCGAGCCCCCGGACCGCCCCGGCAAAGCCGTGAAGATGGATCAGGGCTTCCAGAAGGTAGGCAGCGACCTGCAGATCCTTGGATTTGTTCAGCAGCACGTCGAGGGAGAGTTTGCGCACCTCCCGCCAATCGGCCTGCTTCAGAGAAGTTTGCCAGATACCCTGGGGCAGGGTCGGGTCATCGGCGCGACCGGCCTCGCGGATGGTGTCCATCTCGAGCGAATAGCGGAGAGACGGCCCGCAGGGCCCGTCCTCGCCGTCGAAGCCTTTCAGGATAGCCTCCAGATCCACGTCAAGTGTGGTATCCAGCTGGACTTCCGGGATCACCAGGCTGTCGGTGTAGAGCGCCGCTCCGGGATCATTGTTGATGGCTGTGCTCATTCGACCGGCAGTCCTTAGTTCAAGACGACATTCAGCAGCGGCGCACGGAGCGGGAAGCTCGGCCGCACCAGGGCCTTGGGCTCTTCTTCCTTCGATCCGGCAGACGTCAGGCCAACATGCACATAGACCCGCGTCTGGCTGCGCCGCCGTTCACCCTCAGCCACCAGGTCGGGGTTCAGCCAGGTGGCCGGACGCGCGTTATCGACGATGAATTTAAGCGTGTGCGGGTCCGGGTCCAGACCACTGGCGAAGTCGCCGGGATCGCTCTCGTGTATTTCCAGGAAGCGGAACAAAGCCCACTTGCCCTCGTAAGACCACTTGGCAGTCAGTTGATCTTCGACGACCCCGGAGCCGTTGGCGATGGCTTTTGGTTTGCGAGGGCTGTCCTTGGCCCAGCGGAGGCTGAGGCCGATCGGATCGCCTTCGCGCCAGGTGCCGGTCTTTTCGGTCGTGCGCCGGGTGAGGTCTTTCGCGGGGAGTGCGAGGGTCCAGCTGATGATCTGGTTGCCGCCGTCCTCGTTCGGAACATTGACGCGGAAAGCGACGTCGATCGGGTATTCGGCAACCTTGCCCGGATCGGCGGCAATTACGGGGGCGAGGAAGGCGCGCGCGGCAGCCAGTTGGTCGACGAAATCGATGGCGCGCGAAGCCTCGGGGCCCAACCTTGCGCTTTCCTTCAAAAGGTCGCGGATCGCCGGTTCCTGGCGGTCGAAGAACTGGAAAAAGGTCCGGATGTCTTCCGGTTCCGCTTCGCGCAGCGGCTCACCCAGGGCCACGGCGGCAAAGGGATAGCGCCCGGCCAGCAGGCGGTTGAACAGGTCGGAGAGTTCCACATAAAGGTTGGCCAGTTGGCCGACACCGAGCGTCTTGCATTGTTCGAAGACCGCGCTTTGCAATTGGTCCATGCGGGCAAGGAAGAAGTCGGCTGTCCGCCGGTCCGCCGGGCGTTCGATGACTTGCGCACAGGTCGCACCCGTCGCCTCCACCATGTCGAAGCGGATGAACTTCTCCAATTGACCCAGGCTGGTGCCGGGCTGGCGCTTTTCGTATTGGGAAATCGTCTCGAAGATGCGCCGCCACTTGGTGGCCAACTGGGTGCCGGATAGAGCGCGGCGGAAATTGCTGTCCGACAGGAAGCCGATCAGGGGTTCGACATAGTCCTTCAGGACAAAGCGGACGCGTTCGCGCATGGCATCCAGATAGGCCTGGACCTCCAGGTCATCGCCCAGGTTGAAGGCATGGAAGGCGACAGGCTGATTGCCGCGCCAGAGGTTGATCGGCGTGAACGGCTGATAGAGTGCTTCCTGGTCCAACAGATCGTCCGATCGGTTCAAGAGATCCCGGGACTGGGCGAGCGAGATGCGCTGCAGGTCCTCGTAGGTCTCCACCAGGTTGAGATCGGAGAGGACGTTCAACAGCGACAACAAACGGGGCGCGGCCTGCGCGAAGTCGCGGATTTCGCGGGTCAGGCCGTCTTCCGGCGCATTCAACCAGCCACCTTCGCCTGCGACGGTCTGGGCGTTGGCGATCAGGCTGGCCATGTTGTTGTCCAGCCGGTCGCGAGCAAGCGACAGAACACGGTTCTGCAGGCTCTGTGGGAAGGCGGACAGGGCACCGACCTGGAAGCGGTCGTAGGCCTCATAGAGCCGGAGCGCGCTTTCCAGCCCCGCCACATCCCAGGTCAGACGCTGAAGCGGGTTCAGGGAGGTGTCCATCTGCTGGCGCACCAGGACAGCCATGAAGGGCTGGGCGGCGAGGTCGTTGATCGCGTTCTGCAGGCTGACCAGTCGGGGGTTCAACGCGAGCTGGATCTGGTTGTTGCTGCGCGCCAGGATCGGGCCGACCAGCCGGGCCTTGTAGGCACCGAGGCGGCGCTTGAACTGCTCGAACCCGTTTTGGCCCTGGGTGATCAATTCGATCGAAATGTCGGGGCCTAAGAATGACAAAGTACCGACCCGCGCCAACAACTGGCCAAAGCCAAGGCCGACGTTCAGCCTGTCACCCGACAACCAGGCCCATTCCGGACTGGCCAACAGACGATCCGTCTCGGCCAGTTTGGTGGCCAGGGCGACCATGGCCCGGGCCTCGCCTTCCAGGCTTGCGGCGGGTTGTTCGAGGGCACGAAGCGCCTGGGTCAGGTCATAGAGGTTTTGCGACAAGGCTCCGGAATGAAACAGCCGCTCGTAAAGCGTCCAGGTGACATCACGGGTCCGGGCCACGGCCTTGCCCCGGAAGCGTTCGATCTCGAACGGGCGCTGGCGGGCGTTCTCGATGGCGCGGGTATAGAATTCGCCATAAGAGAAGAAATCCGCAGGCATGGTGATGTCGAACAGGTATTGGGTCAGTTCGCCCAAAACTTCCAGATCAGCGTCTTCGCTGAGCGAATTATACCGGTCGATGTTTTCTTCCAATTCGGCCAGACCTTCGACCAGACGGCGGAGTTGCTGGTATTCGGGAGCGGCCTCAATATCGCCGCGCAAAGCCGGATTGGCCTGGACCTCGGCAACGGCGGAGGCCGAACGACGGTCGGTTGGGGCGAGCAGGGCCTCTGTTCTGGTTTCCAACTGATCGACCATGGCCCGCATGATGATCCGGTCGAAGCCGCGGCTGATAAAGGCCACGACGTCGTTGTCCACGTTGCTGAACCAGCTCGACGGCATGAAGACACCGCCCAGCGTGTTGGTCTGGATTTGCGCCATGGCTTCCAAGAGGCGCAGGGCACTGTTTTGTTTGTATTCGCGCAGGAAGGCCGTACGGGCGGCATCACCGACGCCGTCGTTTTCCTTGCGGTCCGATTCCATGCGCTGGATGTCTTCTCGGACATCGGCCAGGGCAGGGACCAGGGATTCGATGTCGGATTTCAAAGAGAAATAGGACAGCGCCAGACCAAGCCCGAGAACGACGATCAGGCCCGCGAGGACCCCCTGGGCGGCGAGCACCGAGCGGTTGCGGCTGACCAGGCGTCCGGGCAGGGGCTTGGCCAGTCCGGTTTCGGCAAAGATGCGTTTGGCGAAAAGATCACGTGCCAGGGCCGGGACCGGGCGGTCTGACGCGGCCCCAAGGTCCGCGCCGGAAGAAGCCGGTGCGAGCCTTGGCGCAGGCTCCCTGGCGCTTAGGTCAGCTGCGCCATCCTCGTCGGCCACTTCGGCTTTGTGACCCTGGAACAGCGCCTGCAAGCTGTCGGTCGACGGGGTTCCCGTCGCTTCTGTCATTGGTGCCGGGGCAGTCACTGCTGCCGGCTTGGACCCATGAACGGGGCCCAGATCACCGGTGAAATGCAGTCCCCGCATGGCAATGCCGCCACCATAGGCGCTGGGGCGGAAGATGCGTTCCAGCGCGGTTGTGAGCGGTTCCTTGATTTTCTGGAAGGCACCGGGGAACAGCAGAGCTGCCTCGGCACCCTTGCCGGCTTCCGCCGCGACGGCGACTTTCAGCCCCGTTGCCAGCAGTTCCTGATCCAAAGACCGGAAGGCTTCGTCGACCCAGATCGGATCGAAGGCCGCTTCCAGGACATTCGGATTGGCCCAGCCGAACATTTGGCCCCGATTGTCTTTTGCCACCGCCTGGAAGAACGGCTTGAACATGGGGATCTTGTCACACTGGGTCACCACCACATGAACGGGATAGCTCAGGCCCGTTTCGCGTTGCAGGTCATGCAGGCGGTTGGCCAGGTGGTCGGCGCGCGGACCGATGAGGGCCGCCCGGTCCGCATCGAGCAGGTCCTCGACTGACAGCGCCAAGACGACGCCATCGAACGGACGCCGGGGGCGCACGCGCTGCAGATTTCGGATCAGGCGGGTGAAGCCCTTATCGTCACCACCGGGCGGGGAGGAAAGCCCCTGTGCTTTGCGCAACACCAGATCGCCGGCGACGTCGATCACCAAGCCTCGCTCGAACATCCACCAGTTCAGCGCCTTGCCATCAGCTTCCCCGGCGGCCCCCAGAATGGAGGGGCGACCTGCGGGCAAGGCCAGATCCATGGCGTCCAGCAGGCTGGTTTTGCCGGACCCGGTCTCGCCCAGCATCAAAAACCAGGGCTTCCGATACTCGAAATCCTTGCCCGGTGTGATCCGCTTCAGGACAGACAAGGCCTTCGAGAACGAACGACGGAGCGAGCCTTTGGACGCATCCGATGCGGCTTGCAGGGCACTCGGCGGGGCCATGATCGGGCCGGCGGCCATCTCTGCGGCGCGTTGTTCTTCCGTTCCTGCGATAGCGGGGGCTTGCGGCATCTGTTCCGCCGCAACGGGGCGCTTGCCCGCTTTTGAAATCATCGCCCAGAGCAGGCCCAGGATGATCAGGGCCACCAGGATGGCGGCGGCCGAAATCAGCGGCAGGTAGGGGCGCAGGATATCGAGCAATTCCGACATGTCTCAGTCCCCCACCGGTGGCAGGGTGGACGAGAAACCGCCGTGAAGTTCGGTGCTGGAGATCGATATCATCTTCTCCAGGCCAGCGATGGAACTGACCCAGAGCCCATGCTGGGCCAGGCCGAACAACACCACGACCAGAATGCAGGCGATGATCCACTTTCGAACGTAGGGCAGGCGGGCTGTCGCCGGTCTGTTCAAAGGGGGAAGGTAGCTCTGATCGAACAGCGGGCCGCCGTCGCCTTTTTCGGCAGCAAGGGACTGCCCGTTGACGAAGGTGTAAAGGTCCTGGCGATATCCTTCGAGCTTGCCGCGATCATCCTGGCCAACGAAACGCCCCCGGAACCCGAGCGCCAGGGCCAGCAGATAGACTGCGGCCAGTTCCCGGTCCGCCGGGTCGCGCTTGGCCAGCAGGGCCTCGATCCGCTGAAAGATGCGTTCGCCCGCAACGAAGGTGCCGAACAGGCGTGTCTCCAGCAATCGTTCGCCCCAGGCTTTGCGACCGTCCCATTGTACGAAATGCAGAAAGCTCTCGTCGGCGAGCGCGGCCATGACGTATTGGGCATCCTTGAACCTGACCCCCGCATAGGCCCCTCCGGATCGTTCCGCCATCACGCCCAGACTGTCGAGCTTGGCGGTCAGGCGGGCTCCGATGGCACCTGCGCGCGCTGTCGGTGTATCCGTCTGTTCAGCATCACTTTGATTGGGATCGGCGGCTGCCGCGAGGTCCATCAGGGCCGGATCATTGCGCGAAGCCATCTCACGCAGACGCACGAGTTCCGCATGGAAGTCGCGGAAGGCGTCCACCATGACGGAAGTCCCAAGCGTGGTCTCTGCTGCGCTCAAATGGCTGTCCTCAGGCCTCTGTCCCTGTTGTTATTTCGCTGATCCCGTCGCGGTGGCAGCCTGGTTGGAGATGTAAAGCACCAGGTCCGCCGGTCCGTTTTCAGCCTGCGGGTCACCCCGATTGATCACCTGCAAGACTTCGTCGGCCAGGATATAGGCCGGATCATTGGCTACCCGGATCAAGGCCACGCCGCGCACCGGCATCAGGCCGAGCGCGTCGTCTTTCTCGATCACGTCGCGGGTCGGGCCGGAAACGCGTCGTTCTTCCATGGAGGGCACGACGACTTCGGAACCGATCAGCGCATCGGCCATCCAGCTTGCCACTTCGCGTTCCGATGCCCCCGGCTTGCCGCGCGCGCCGATGATCAGGTATTCGCCCGCCCAGGCCTTGTCGATGGTGAGTTCGAACCGGCCCTCGTTGCGTTCGAACGGGATGGCCACATAGGCTTCCCTGACGCTTTCGATCATGCGCAGCGCGAAGTCGAGCGCCCGGTTGAAGGTGCCGCGAAGGTCGTTGTGGTTGTAGGGCGGCAGGGCAGGGGGCACAAAGCCACCGCCTACCGCTGCGAGATTGCCCAGAAGGTTGCAGAGCGACAGGTAGATCTGGTGCGGGTGCGTGACGCCTGTGTTGATCGAAGCCTCGAACAGCGGCAGGCCCGCGACCAGCCCCCGGATCAATCCTTGCGTTTCGGCCACCATCGGATCGCCCGCGCGCGCAGAAGGACCCATCAGCCGCTCCGACAGGAAGACGGCTTTTTCCCGCAAGGTCTTGGCCAGCAGCGCGCAACGCCGCCCCAGAACCGACCCCGTCGGCACCCAGAGGCAGGGCGGTACGAAATCGGTCAGGACCAGCGCCTCGTTTCGGTAGGCGATTTCCGCCACGGGGAAGGAGACGTATTTTTCCGACGGCTTTTCGCCCAATAACAAGCCTACGCGAGGGCGCATGCGCGGGATCCGCACGCTGGTCTCGCCCGTGTTGAAGTCCGCTGTCGGCGGGCCTTCGGCGGATTCATAGCGCGCCAGGTCGCCCCGGTTCGGCGTGTCGGATTTCAGCGCCGGTACCACGACGTGAACCAGCATCGGGTGCTGCATGATCTCGTCCATATAGGGGGCGAGGTCGAGTTCCAGGTCGCCTTCGCCGCTGGGATGCACGACCAGCAACGCATCTGGCATGATCGCCACCATGTCATTGATGCGGAAGGTCCCATCCACCAGCAGGCTGGGATCGACGGACAGTTGGCGCACGCCCCAGTGGAAGGGCTGGATGGCACCGAGGTGATAGTGCAAAAGCGCTTCCTGACGGAGCGTCATTTGCTGGAAATGCTGTGGCGACAACAGCATGCCTTCGTGCCACTGGATGCCATCGGGCGGAATGAAGTCACTCATCGATCGTTCCGGACCTGCCTGTTGTCATTGGACTTGAAACCCCTTCTTCGATCCACCTGAGGACGACTCACCGGCGGGTTCTGGCAGGGTTAATGCCAAAAGCCCGAAAGGATAAAAAGTCCAGGATTTCTGCCCAGCCTTATAGTTAACGCGAAATATAGTTAACGCCCAATCTAATGAAACTCACATTAGATCAGTTCGCATCCTAGCGCTAAAGCGGGATTCCCGGCAAGAGAAACAATGGAATCAAGGCTGTTTATTGAGTAACCGAAGCTGGAAGGAAAGAGTCGACAGTAAATCCTTGTTCGCCAAGGCTGATCAAAACATTGGTAAGCTGATCAATCCTGGCGCGGTGCGCACCTTCGGTACCGTAGTCCGCATAGACGACGCTGCCCACGGCGCGAGAGACGTCATCGGAGAGCGGAACGGGTTCGACCAACTGACCCGGCACGACTTCCCAGCTCCAGAGATCGTAGCCCGTGGGGAAGTCGAGGCGGAACTGGTCTTTCTGTGTGAACCAATCCCGCGCGGAGAGCTCCAACAGGGCCTTATACATATCCTCGTCGTAGGTAATGATGACATCGACGGCGATGGGGCTGTTTTCGTTGGCCCTTGCCGCGACCTCCATGTTCAAAACCCTCGTGCGGGTGATCGACAGGTCGGGAAAGGGGAGCGGGATGAACTTGAACGGCGACAGGGCTCCGCAGCCGGTCAGAAGGGCCAATCCCAGGCCGGACAAAAGGAAGCGGCGAGCCATCGTGGGCGAGTTGGAAGCAGTACGGCTGTTCTTCATCTCGTCCCCCGCTGCTGTGCGGGCCTTTTTGCTTCGCGGATTTTCATGCTGGCCATCTGACAATGTTAGGGGAGGCGGCAAAAGCCTGCAATCACATCGCGTTGCGCGCACTCTCTCTAGTTTCGCTGACAATTCTTTCGCTTCTCTTAAGTCACGCAGGGAATTCGCCGGTTTTTGTCTTTGGAGCATTGGCATTTTATGCCGATTTTAAGGTTTTTCTGTTTTCTGGGGTCTGTTGAAAAGCGTTTCCGGCCAATCGGTAAATCCAATCCTAAAACAGAGCGACGACGATGACTGATCAATTCCCGCCGAGCCAGACGACCTTGCCGCTGGAGGCCGACCCGCAGGCGTCGGCTCAACGGGCCAGCAGCCAACTTTCTAACGACTGGGTCCCTTCGCCTGGCGAACGTATGGCACAGGCAGCGCGCAATATGGCTGATCTGTTGAAGCCCTCGATGCCGGCCCCCGCGAAGACCATGGCGGCCCTGGAGAGCGAGCCGGCGAGGCTGCAGCATTTGGGCCCCCCGAGCATCCGCCTGACCAAAGGACTGATGGCAGGGGTTACGACCGGGTTGTTTTTGGTCGGGGCCTGCCTGTTCACGGCTGGTACATTTCTGGGGCTCAGCCTCGGTCAGGCTCATGTCGAGGCACCGGAGCGCAAGGCCTGGCGGGAGGCCATGGAGGAACAGCGCTTCGTCAACCAGCCGGAAAAAACGAAAGCTCCAATGGCAGAACGCCCGGTTTCGCTGCTGCCATCGGCATCGGCGGCACCCGCTCCCACACCCGCCCCCGTTCCCGTCCCCGCACCAGGCCCGGTGACGGCTCCGCCCGCACCGGTTGGCGCAGGACAAGTCCGGAACTTGGCCCCCGAGATTGAAGCGCCGAGGACTGAAGAAATCACACAATTGCCGCCGTCTCTTGGGCTGGAAGACGTGATCCAGGCCGAAGACGAAGTGCCGGTCAAAGCGCCCAAACGGCAGTTGGAACCGACAGCCGTTCGAACCGTCTCGACTGTTGCATCCCGACCGGTGCCGTCAAAGCCTACGCCGCCGAAAGCCGGTTCGATTGCCCTGCAGGTCGGTGCCTTTTCCAGTTCGGCTAATGCGGCGCGGCTCGCGGAAGCCCTACACACCAAGGGCCACCAAGTGGCTCAGGTCCGAACAGAAGGTGCCAATGGAAAGCGGCTGCACGGGGTCCGTCTGACCGGCTTTAAATCGCGTTCGGAGGCCGAAGCTGCTGCAGCTTTGCTGTTCCAGACAGAGAAACTCAAAGCCTTCGTGGTCGAGCCGGAATAGATCCTTCCGGCTTTAAGTCTTCGTTTACGGGCATCCCTTGATCCTAAACCACGTGACGTCGTCCGATTCGCTTTTATAGCCTGGACGACAGGTGAGGATCAGAGGATCGGAATGCCGCGCTATACGCCCAGCTATCGACAGGACCGCATCGCCGGTGTTTCGGTTCATACCGGGCGGGTCGATACCCAGTCGAAGGGTGCAAGTTCGCGAAGCGGAACCGTCGTGACCCTGGGGCGCAACGCCAAGATGGCTCTTTCCCGGCCCTTCAAATCCAAGTCGAACGCCGTACGGCGCGGGATCACCTGTACGGTCGGCTAACAGGCTTTTCCCAAAAGCTTCAATTGGCTAGTCTCTCGGACGAGGGGGAGGAAAATCCCCGGCAGAGGGGAAGCCCGACCACCGTGAGCAACCAAAATCAGACCAAAGGAAAACTGCGGCGTTCATTGCAGTTCGATATCGTGACGATCTTCGTCTCGATCTTTCTGGTGCTGACCATTGGCACGGGCTGGTACACCTACGAGCGAAACCGCGAAGCCGTGCTGAATATGGCCGATCAGATGATCGCCGGGGCGAGCCAGGCGGTGATCGATCGGACCATCGCCTACTTGGAGCCCCTGCAGGTCCAGGCGCGCCTTGCCGCCGGTGTCGCAGGACGGAGTGGGGCTGTTGAGACCTCTCCGCTGCTGGCCGGCTATCTGCTGGATAGCCTCGAGAGCTATCCCGACCTTTACAGCCTCTATATCGGTTATGCCGACGGCGGCTTTGTGCAGGCGATCAACCTGCCCGAGGGGATGACCCGCTTCGGCCCCAATTCGACGCCCCTGGTGGAGGGAACGCGCCATGTGCTGCGCCAACTGTCCCGCCGCGGCGGTCTGCCTGCGGAATCCTGGACCTATGTGGACGAGCAGGGCCTGATCACAGCCATCGAGCACGCGCCGGAGGTGACCTATGATCCTCGTGCCCGGCCCTGGTACCAAGGGGCAGGGGAGGCGGGATCCGCCTATTGGACCGATCTTTATGTCTTCGCCAGTCTCCGCAAGCCGGGCATAACAGCGGCTTTTCCCGCGATGGAAGCGCCGGGAGGCCGGGCGCGCTTGGTCGCCGGGGCCGACATGGACCTGGAGGCGCTATCGACCTTCCTGATGGAACAGGCGATCAGCTCAAATTCCTCCGCTGTGATACTGGATATCACCGGTTCCGTCGTGGCCCATCCGGATCCCACGGAAGCCGTGAGGGAAGGGAACGACGGAAAGCTCCGTCCGGCCAGTTCGGGCGAGCTATCCGATCCTGTTCTGATCGCCGCTCTGGACGCCTTTGGAAATGGCCGGAGCGGGGAGCGCTCGGTGACCCTGGGCGGGGAGGACTATGTCGCGCGCCTGACACCGTTCCCCGACAGTTTCGGGCGCGACTGGTCGATCCTGGTCACGGCACCGCTGGATGACTTCATCGGCGAGGTGAAAGAGACCCAGCGCAACACTCTGATCATCAGCCTTGTCACGCTTCTGGCAGGGTTGGCCCTGATCGTCCTTGTTGGTCGGTGGATCGCCAAGCCGATCCGGATCCTGTCGGATGAGGCCGCCCGGATCACCGACTTCAACCTGGAAGGCGAGATCAAGGTCCGTTCGCATATCCGCGAAGTTCAGGACCTGGCGGATTCCATGGACACCATGAAACGCGCGATGCGGGCTTTCGGGAAGTATACGCCGAAAGGCCTCGTGCGGCGGCTTCTGGCCTCCGGCGCGGATATGGAGTTGGGCGGCAAGCAACAGGAATTGACCATCCTGTTCACCGATATCGAGGGCTTTACGACCATTGCCGAGAAGATGCAGCCGGCAGAACTGATGCGGCACATGTCGGTCTATCTCGATGAGTGCACAAGGCTGATCCGGGGGCATGGCGGTGCGATCGACAAGTTTATCGGCGATGCCATCATGGCCTTCTGGAATGCTCCTGACCCGGACCCGGATCACGCGGTTAATGCCTGCCGCTTGGCGGTGGAACTCAGGCTCAAGGTCATCGAGATGAACGAGCGGTTCGAGGCGGAGGGCAAGCCCGCGCTGAACACGCGGCTGGGACTTCACATGGGCGAGGTGATTGTCGGAAACCTCGGCTCATCGGAACGCATGAACTACACCGCCATCGGCGATACGGTAAACGTCGCCGCCCGGCTCGAGAGCCTGAACAAGCTTTACGGCACGAAGGCCTGTGTTTCTGAATCCGTCCATGCTGCCGTTGGTGATAAATTCCTGTTCCGGCCGTTGGATTTCGTCGTGGTCAAGGGCCGGGCGGCGCCGATGATGGTCTATCAGCTTCTCGCCGCAAATGACGAGGCCTATGGACCGATGACCGCCTCGGACCGCGGACGAGATTTGGCCAAAAGGACGGAGGAGGCATTTCTGGCCTATCGCCAACGTCGGTTCGCCGATGCCATCTTGATGTTCAAGGCCATCCTGACCCGCTTCCCCGATGACCGATTGCCCGAAGTTTACATCGAGCGCTGCCAGGCCTACCTGGACAGTCCGCCGCCGGCCAATTGGCAGGGCGTTTATCACGCCCGCTCCAAGTAGAGAGGGGCTCTCGGGCGCTGACGGGGCGCGGAAGGGCAAGGTGCGGAAAAGCAAAAGCCCCGCCGGGTCGGGCAGGGCTTTCGTCTGCGAGAAGTTCGTGTGAAGAGGATCAGCCCTCGGCTTCGGCCTCAGCGGCTTCCTCGGCGGGGGCCTCTTCTTCTTCCGGCTCGGGTTCCGGCTCCGGATCGTCGGGGATCGAACCCAGATTGTCGTGCAGATAGCCGAAGAAGGTGGCGAGATCGTAGCTTCCGGCAGCGGCGACATCATAAGCGATGGCGTTGCCCTTGAAGGCCATGTTGACTTTCTTGAAGGCTTCCGAAGTGGTCAGGTCTTCGCCGATGCGGCTGTCCATGAAGGCCTGTGCTGCGAGGTCGCGCACCTTGCCGGTGATGGTGTAGGCTCCTTCGTCGATGAATTCGATGGTCGGGTTGATGGTGGTTTTGTCTTTCCCTTCCACGGTGGGTTCGAAAACCTTTTTGGATTTTACGACCGCGACCATGTTGTCGAGGGGGAAATCCTCCTCGGCGATTTCGGTCTGGCTGAATTTGATCGTCATGGCCATGGCGTCTGTCCCTGCCTGTTTGTCTCTGCCTGTTGGTCTCTGGCTGTTGGTCTCTGGGGCCCGATGACTTGAGGCCCCTTCCGGTCTCTGGATGAAGCGGCGATGAAGCCGACCGAAAACCAAAAATGGCTCCCGTTTCTTAGAACTGTGCCACTATTTTGAGCCCAGCTTCAAGGAAAATTCAAGTCAAGCTTAGAAACATGGTTAATGAAAGCGGCAGGCGACGTGAACATTACACGGTCGCATTACATTGACTTAAACTTCTCCGCCAGAACCAGGACCGCATCGTCAAATTCGTCAGATGCGCCGCCGCGTGCGGAGTCATAGATTTCAAGAAAGCGCTGATCACCCAGCAGGTTGACACAGGCGCGCAGCGCATAGGGATCACCCTGCATGGAGTTCAACAACAGGATCGTCGCGCTTTCCGTCCGGTGTTTGCCGAGGGTTCCCTTCGCTTTCTTGTAAACCCACTTCCCCATGCCGTAGACGCTGGTTAGAAATCCACCGACCTTGGGCAGTAAACGCACACCCCTTTTGGCGATCTTGTGGGTTTTCTTGGTGATGCAGTGCTCAATGGCGTCCTGGGTGCCGTCGAGAGCACCCTGACCGTCGCTGATGATATCGGCGAGGATCAGCTTCAGGACCTTCAAGTGGTTGTGCGTAGAGTAGATGGCCTTGGCGTCGGTCACCATCCCGACAATCATGGTAATGGGGGCGGCGACAGGCACCAGTTGCCCGGCCAGGAAGCTGCCGACAGAATAGGCCGTTTTGGCGTCATTCTTGATGACCTGATTTCGTCGCGCATTGGTCTGGCCAAAATGTCCCATGAGGCCTCTCCTCGCCATCCTACTGGTTCTAAATCTAGAACAACAGAAAGACTAAATTGCATAATGAACTCTTAAAATCGGCGCTTTCTTTGCTGTTTGTCTCTTCTTTTCCAGCAAACAGGTCTTTTCTCGAACGTGGCGCGCTGAACCCGCTCTGGAGGCCGAGGTGGAATGCCGGTTTCGATATGGTTAATAAAACTCAGGCCTACAAAGTATTCATTAACCATATGACCATCGATTCAATTGGCCTGAATTCCTCTCAAAGAGCATTGTTTGGACAAAGCTTTAGAGCTTCCGGATTTCCTTGTCGGGATGCCCGGCTGCACGTGTAAGGGTCATTCGACCCATTGAAATCAGCGACTTGTGAGATTTATGCACAAGGTTCTATTAACCATATCCGGGCCAGCCATTGGGGGTTAATGTTGGCCTTGCACCTATATTTAGTAGGGGGGACTCTTTGCGGATTTCATTCTCAGCGCTATAGAAAAAAATGTTTTTCTTCTGACTCTTCTCTGTTAGTCTGTTTTCAGAGTCAGAAACGATTTTAGGAATTCGTTAGTTTTCCTGTGATTGTTTCAAACAAACGGAATGAATGGGTTTAACGCCTCAATCGGGGTATCGGCCCTCAGGCTTCACCAGATGGGAAGAGCACGGGAACCATGGGCGAGAGCATCCAACATAAACTGAGCCGGGTCCGGCCGCCGCGTGTCCAGATCACTTATGATGTGGAAATCGGCGATGCGATCGAGAAGAAGGAACTTCCCTTCGTGGTCGGCATCATGGCGGACCTGTCGGGTAAGCCGGAAGAGCCGCTGCCGAAGCTGAAAGAGCGTAAGTTCGTGGAGATTGACCGGGACAACTTCAACGATGTCCTGGCTTCCGCGACCCCCAGGCTGGCCTTCCAGGTCGATAACACCATGACCGACGAAGATTCCAAGATGAATGTCGAGCTGAAGTTCGAGAGCATCGAAGACTTCGAGCCGGTCAACGTTCTCAAACAGGTTGGCCCGTTGAAGGAGCTGTTCGAGGCGCGTCAGCGCCTGCGGGATCTGCTGGCCAAGTTGGATGGTAACGACGACCTGGATGGTCTGTTGCGCGGTGTTCTGGAGAATGCGGACGACCAGGCCACTCTGAAGTCCGAATTCGAGTAACAGATGACGATGCGCCGCAATGGCGGCTCAGAATTTAATCGGGTCATTCGGCCCGGCGTCGGCGAAGGGCAGGGAACTTCGTCGGTGAGGCAGAAGCCAGGAGGGTTTCATGGCTGAAGAAGGCGGCTTGCTAGATCGGATCATCCACGACGGCAAAATGGCCCGGGATGAATCTCAAGAAGAATACGCCCGCGATCTGGTGGGCGAATTCGTCAACTCGGTCCTCGCGGAAGCGGAAGAGGGGCAGATGCCGAGCGATGTGGTGCAAGGCATCACCGATCGGATCGCCCAGATTGATGACATCATTTCGGCGCAGTTGAACGAACTGATGCACCACGAAGACTTCCAGAAGCTCGAGGGTTCCTGGCGCGGTCTTCATTATCTGGTGATGAACACCGAAACCTCTACGCGACTGAAGCTTCGCCTGCTGAACACCAGCCGGGGTGACCTCCAGAAGGATCTGGACAAGGCCGTTGAGTTTGATCAAAGCGCGCTCTTCAAGATGATCTATGAAGAAGAGTACGGCACCTTTGGCGGGCATCCCTTCAGCTGCCTGATGGCTGATTGGGAATTCGGGCGTCACCCGATGGACATGGCTTTCCTCGATAAGTTGGCCGAAGTGGCTGCCGCTGCCCACGCGCCCTTGATCGCTGCCGCAAGCCCGCGTCTGTTCGATATGGACAGCTTCACCGAACTCGCCGGCCCGCGCGATCTTGCAAAGATTTTCGAGAGCGCCGAGCTGATCAAGTGGCGGTCCTTCCGGGACTCTGAAGACTCCCGCTACGTTGCGCTCTGCATGCCGCGGATCCTGCTGCGCCTGCCCTATGGCCCGGACACCGTGCCGGTCGAAGAGTTCGATTTCGTCGAAGATGTGGACGGCAAGGATCACTCCAAATATCTCTGGGCGTCCGCCGCTTGGGCCAAGGCTGAGCGGATTACCAATGCTTTCGCACTTTACGGTTGGACGGCTGCCATTCGCGGTGTCGAGGGTGGTGGCCTGGTGGAAGGCCTGCCGGCTCACACCTTCCCGACCGATGATGGTGATATCGCCCTGAAGTGCCCGACGGAAATCGCCATCACGGACCGTCGCGAAAAAGAACTCAACGATCTCGGCTTCATTGCGCTCTGCCACTGCAAGGGCACGGACTATGCGGCCTTCTTCGGTGGTCAGACGACCAACAAGCCAAAGGTTTACAACCTGGACTCGGCCAACGCCAACGCGCGCCTGTCCGCTATGTTGCCCTACCTGCTGAACGCATCGCGTTTCGCGCATTACATCAAGGTGATCATGCGCGACAAGGTGGGTTCGTTCATGACGGCTGGTAATGTGTCACAGTTCCTCAATACTTGGATTGCAGACTACGTCCTGCTGGATGATGATGCCCCTCAGAGCATCAAGGCGCAGTTCCCGCTTCGGGAAGCGCGGGTGGATGTGACGGAAATCCCGGGTAAGCCGGGTTGCTATAATGCGACCGTTTTCCTGAAGCCGCACTTCCAGCTGGAAGAACTGACCGCATCGATCCGCTTGGTTGCGGAACTCCCGCCGCCGGCGGCTTGATGACCTGAACAGGATCGGGGAGGGGCTCAGGCCTGACTGGGCCTCCTCATCTGAACAAAAACGCTTTCGGAGGCGGATGAGATGGACGCAATTGTATTGGATTTCGGCAACGGGGAAGACGCCGTTGAAGGTGAATGCCAGCTTGAGGGCTACGTCGGCAAGATCCTCTGCCTCGGCTTCCAGCATGGTGTTTCCATGCCGATGAACTGGGACGTTTCAAACATGAAGCGGACGGTCGGCAAAACCATGCACACCGATTTCCAGCTGACCAAAAAGTTCGAAATGTCTTCGCCGAAGCTGAACTATTACTGTTCGATCGGTAAGGAGTTCAAAGCCGTTAAGATCAGCTGCTTCCAGGCGGATGGTGCCGACGACTTCATGCTGTTCCTGGAATACACGCTCGACAACGTGCTGATTTCCGATCTGTCGATCTCGGGCGGGGCCAGTGACGTTCCGATCGAATCGATGTCGCTGAACTATTCCAAGATCAAGTGGGTCTACAAAAAGCAAAAGACCGACGCGGAGCAGGAAGGCCAGATCGCCTACGAATTCGATATGGCGGCTGCCAAGGGCGCTGCGGCCTCCTAAGTCGGGGCTCACGCGTTGGTGGCTTAGACCGGGCGATGGTGCCCGGCGCAAAGCAAAGCCAAGAGATCAGGGGCCCGCTCGTCGGGCCCCTTTTTGTTAAGACCTTTGATCTAAGATTCTTTGGATCACAGCTGAGGTAGAACACACGTCCCATGGCCCGCGATCCCGGCATCGAAGGTGCGGCAGTTCCGTTGTTTGATCGGCTGGTCAACGACACCGAAGGGCTTGTGTCCGAGCCTCGCCCCTACCGCATGCTGACGCGCGATGGCCTGCGGGATTCCGTCATGCGCGAAGTTGGGCGGCTGTTGAACACTCGGCTATCGGTTTCGGAATTGGATATCGAAGGCCACGATGAGCGCACGGTGCTGACTTATGGGATTCCTGATTTCGGTGCCATGGGATCCTTGAGCGGCATTGACCAGTACCAATTGGCCGATGTCATCGCCAAAACGGTCGAACGGTTTGAACCAAGATTGGTGGATGTTCAGGTGGACATCGAACATCTCAGTCACGAGGAAAATCGCCTGCAGGCGCGGGTCGGGGGCACCTTGAAGGTCGGTCGCATCATTGAACCTGTTAGCTTCCCCGTGAACATCAATGCGCCGGGGGATGACCCGGCTGGTGGGACTTGACGGCCATGCGCGGTTCTTATCACGGCGGTCTGCTTGAGTATTACCGGCGCGAGTTGCGCTACTTGCGCGATGTGGGCGCGGGCTTTGCGCGGAAGTATCCCAAGATCGCTTCGCGGCTTCAGATGGGTAAGGACGAGAGCCCTGATCCCCATGTGGAAAGACTGATCGAGTCTTTTGCTTTTCTGACGGGCCGCCTGCAACACGGCATTGATTCCGAGTTTCCGGAAATTCCGACAGCCCTGTTGAATCTGCTCTATCCTCATCTGCTGGACCCGGTGCCCAGCCTCGGGATTGCGCGCTTTGACCCCGATCCGACCCAGGGTGAACTCACCAGCGGTTATACCTTGGCGCGGCATATGCCCCTTTTTACGGATACCGAGGAGGGTGATACCTGCCGGTTCCGGACAGCCTATGATCTGACGCTCTGGCCGATTGAAATCGAGGATGCGGTGCTCGAAAGCGCCCATGCCTATGATTTTCTCGACAATACCGACATTCCTTCCGTTCTGCGCATTCGGCTTTCGGCAGCCGGGCAGTCCACGCTTTCGGAATTGGACGTGGACGAACTTAGGTTTCACATCACCGGCGAGCTTGCCATGGCCGGTGCGATTTACGAAAACCTGTTTGCCAATCTGGCCGGGATTGTTTTGGTTGCCGACGACAAGAAGGATCATCCGAACCATATTTCTGATGACTCCATACAGCCTGTTGGATTTGAGCCGGAACACGCCCTGCTGCCCCATCCCGGGCATGCCCATCCGGCCTACCGCCTTGTGCAGGAATATTTCGCCTTTCCGGAAAAGTTTCTGTTCTTTGATATCAAGGGCCTGGTGGGCCATGGTGCCGAACAGACCCTTGATATCCTTTTTCTGTTGAAACAGCCGCCGCGAGAGGCGCTCTTTATCAACGAAGAGACCTTTGTTCTGGGCTGCACGCCGGTGATCAATCTTTTCCCCCGCACCTCGGAGCCGATCCGGGTGACGGAAACCGACACGCGGTACCGGCTCATTCCTGACATGCGGTTCGAGCGCACGACAGAGATCCATTCGATCCTGAAAGTTTCCGGTAGTGCGGATGTGCGCGAAGAGGCTCAGGAATATGCGCCGTTCTTCTCCTTCAGGCACGCCAGTATGGTCAATGAATATAAGAACTATTGGTATGCAACGCGCGAAGAGACCGAACGAGCGGACCTGGGCGGCACGCATATGCACCTGTCCTTCGTGGATCTTGATTTCAATCCGCAGGCACCTGCGGGCCGAACCGTCTTCGCCCATACGCTTTGCACAAATCGGGGGTTGGCCGATCAGATACCACCCGACGCGGCCCTCAGTATCGAGGATGCAGGCCCCATTGCCGCGATCACCGTGATCCGCAAGCCCACTCCGCAGATGTACGCGCCCCTCGGCGGACCGTCACTCTGGCGGCTGATCAGTCATCTGTCCGTGAACTATCTCAGCCTCAATGGCGATGATGAGAGTCTGGAAGCCTTGCGCCAGATCCTGAAGCTCTACGCCATCAGTTCCCGCCCCGCGACAGAACAACAGATTCTGGGCCTGCGCAAACTCAAAGCCCGACCCATCGTGCGCCGGATTCAGAAAGATCAGTGGCGCGGCTTTGTGAAGGGCACGGAACTGACACTGGAACTGGACGAGCGCTTCTTTGTCGGCTCCTCCGCCTTTCTGATGGCCACCGTGCTGAATCGTTTCTTTGGCCTCTATGGCAGCATCAATTCGTTCACGCAGCTCGCAATCGAAAACAGCCAATTTGAAGGACCCTGGAAACAATGGCCGCCCGTCGCTGGCGCTCAAATCGTTCTGTAGAGGACCTGCTCGAACAGGAGCCCTACCGCTTTGAGTTCCTTCAAGCGGTTCGGATCCTGGAGGCGGCAGAGCCGGAGTCAGACCCCGTCGGAACCGGTACCGAGCCGGATCGGGAGGCGATTTCCTTTGCCCACAACGCAGGTCTTGGCTTCCCAGCTTCCGAAATTGACTTGCTGGAAAAGCCCAAGCCGGTCGCAGGTCGGAAGAAGCCCACCAAGCTGGTACAGACCTTTTTCGGTCTGACCGGGAACTCAGGGCCTCTGCCGCAGTCCTTCGCTGAACTGATCCACGCCCGGGCGTTCAAGCGCGATCGGGTGATGCTGGATTTCCTGAACCTGTTCGTTCACCGGCTGGTGTCGATCTTTGTCCGGGCAAAGAAAAAGCACCGCGTCGGCCTGGAACTGAAGTCACCGGAAAAAACTCATTTTGCCGATTACCTCTATTGTCTGCTGGGGCTGGGCACAGAGGGTTTGAAGGACCGCATGGCCGTGCCCGACCGGGCGCTCTTGATGTTTGCTGCTCTGGCGCATCAACGCCCCCGTTCGGCGACCGGCCTTGAGATCCTCCTCAGCGAATACTTCGGCGTCCCGGCCAAGGTGAATCCCTTTGTTGGGCGCTGGTTGGACTTGGAAGAGGACGAGACCCTGGTTCTCTCGGCCAAGCCCTTCGGTGGAAAGAACAACCGCTTGGGTTCCAGCGCGGTGATCGGGAGCCGTATCTGGTGCGAAGACGATGTCTTTGAAATCAAGCTTGGGCCCATGAGCCGGGATCAGTTCCTGGACTTCCTGCCCGTCGGCAAGAGCTTTGATGCCCTGACGGCGCTTGTTCGCTTCTACGTCCCCATCGAGCAGGATTTCCGCGTCAGGCTCTCTATCGAAGGGGAGGAGGCACCCAGGCTCCGGCTTTCGGGAAATCCGGACGAAGCCAGCGCCTACCTCGGTTGGACCAGCTGGCTGAAAGGCAAGGACTGGAGCCGGGATGACAGCCAGGTCTGCCTTTCTCCGCCCGCGCCATTTACTCAAGCCCCGCCGGAAGAGGACGCCCCCCATGGGCAGTGATATCAAATCCCTTGTGCAGCGTCTCAATGGCACCTGCCGGTCCGCCCTGGAAAAGGCGGCCGAGCTTTGCGTGTCCCAAACCCATTTCAACGTGGAGGTGGAACATCTGCTGATCCGCCTGCTGGAAACACCAAATACGGATTTTGACCGTATCCTGCGTCATTTCGATATTCCGGTGGATCGGCTGAAAGGCCAGCTACAGGCGGCGATGGACGGCTTTAAGCGCGGCAACAGCCGCACACCCGCCCTGTCGCCTCAGGTGCCGACGCTGTTGGAAGAAAGTTGGGTCATCGCCTCGCTTCGGTTGAACGAGAGGGAGGTGCGTTCCGGTGTGATCCTGATGGCCCTGCTGGAGACGGACTCACTTCGGGGGCAGGTCCTCGAAAGTGCGCCCCTGTTGGGCCGCATCGGTATTGGTGAAGTGCGCGACAAGTTCGAAAAACTTGTCTGGGGTTCCATCGAGATCGGCATTCCCTCGGTGGAGCCGGACGCGGCAAAGCCGGCGGTGAAGACCAAGACCAAGCCGTCCAAGAGCCCGATCAAGCCCAAACCGGCCCGAAAGCTTGAGGGAGAGGCCCTGCAGAGCTACTGCATCGACCTGACTGACCAGGCCCGCCAAGGGGGTATCGATCCGATCCAGGGCCGAGACAGTGAAATCCGACAGATCATCGATATCCTTTTGCGGCGTCGCCAGAACAACCCGATCCTCACCGGCGAGGCAGGCGTCGGAAAGACAGCGGTGGTCGAGGGTTTCGCGCAGCGCGTGGCAGACGGCGACGTCCCGGAAGCCTTGAAGGAAGTTGCCGTGCTCACCCTCGACATGGGCCTGCTGCAGGCCGGTGCCGGTATGCGCGGGGAATTTGAACAGCGCCTGAAGAACGTCATCGACGAGATCAAGGCAGCTCCCTTGCCGATCATTCTCTTCATCGACGAGGCCCATACCCTGATTGGAGCCGGTGGGGCAGCAGGGCAGGGGGATGCGGCGAACTTGCTGAAGCCTGAATTGGCGCGCGGCGGTTTGCGGACCATCGCCGCGACCACCTGGGCGGAATACAAGAAATACTTTGAAAAAGACGCTGCCTTGGCCCGGCGGTTCCAGGTTGTGAAGGTGCCGGAGCCGGACGAGGATACGGCGACCGAAATGCTACGCGGTCTGGTGGGCAAGTTGCAGGATCACCACGGGGTCCGCATTCTGGACAGCGCATTGTCAGAGGCGGCGCGCCTCAGCGCCCGCTATATCGCGGGCAGGCAACTCCCCGACAAGGCGGTCAGCGTCCTGGATACTGCCTGTGCGCGGGTGGCGGTTGCCCAGGGGGCACAGCCGGCGGAACTGGAAGGTCTTGCCCGGTCGCTTGAAAACATTGATCGCGAAATCGAGATCCTGCAGCGCGAGGCTGATGCGGGTTACGATCACAAGGAACGCCTGGACGACCTGGAGGAGCGCTCCGTTCGACTAAGCGATGAGCGCGACCGGCTGCAGAGCCGCTGGCAGGCTGAAAAAGAGGCCGTGGAGCGGTTGCTTGCCGCTGAAGCCGCCCTGGAGGCCGAGCCCGAAGGCGAAGCTGCCAAGGACCTTGCCGCTCTTCGTCTGGAACTGGAGGTTCTGCAGGGTGATGAACCCCTGGTGCCGGCTGCGGTCGACGGCCGTGTCGTTGCCGCTGTGATCTCTGCCTGGACCGGCATTCCGGTGGGCAAGATGATGGCCGACGAGGTTCGCTCCGTCCTCGCCTTGCAGCAGCGATTGGCCGAAAAGGTCATCGGCCAGACCCAGGCCCTTGAAGTCATCGCCAAGCGCCTGCAGACCAGCCGGGCGGGCCTGCAGGAGCCGGGAAAACCCGTGGGCGTCTTTCTTCTGGCGGGGCCGAGCGGTGTCGGCAAGACGGAGACGGCCATCGCCATAGCCGATCTGCTTTACGGTGGCGAAGACAAGATGGTCACCATCAACATGAGCGAATACCAGGAGGCCCATTCCGTTTCCGGCCTCAAGGGCGCACCGCCGGGTTATGTGGGTTACGGCACCGGCGGGGTGCTGACCGAGGCGGTCCGGCGCAATCCTTACAGCGTCGTACTGCTCGACGAAATCGAGAAGGCCCACGCCGATGTGCTGGAGCTGTTCTATCAGGTCTTCGACAAGGGCAGATTGGAAGATGGCGAAGGGACGGTTGTCGATTTCCGCAACACGGTCATTCTGCTGACCACGAACCTGGGCTCGGACCGGATATGGGAGGCCTGTCAGGGCTTGCAACGGCCAAGCGCGGATAGCTTGAGCGACCTGATCCGCCCGGACCTGGTGCGCCATCTGAAGCCAGCATTGCTGGGACGCATGGTGGCCGTACCCTATTTTCCGCTGGATGGCGTGGAGTTGGAACAGATCGTCAAATTGAAGCTGGCCAAGATTGCCAGCCGCTTTGAGGCCCAGCACCGGGCCGCTTTCAGCTTTGACGAAGCCCTTGTTGCCGCGGTGGCGGCCAAGGCGGGCGGCGTCGATTCAGGCGCACGCATGATCGACAATCTGCTGACTGGTTCGCTGCTGCCCGAATTGTCCCTGCATCTGCTGGATCGTATGGCCGAAGGCGAAGAGATTACTGCCGTCCACGTCAGTGTCGCGGACGACGGCTCGCTTGATCTTCAGATTACCTGACAGCTGTCGGTAATCTGCCCATGACGGTCACGCTTCCATCCGCTTTCGGGCGGACGACGATAATTTCCCCCGATTGCGGAAAGACATCGGTCAGGGCGGTGATGTTGACCTGGTGGGTTACGAGGACCAGGGGACCTGCCTCGCGGCCTTTCAGATAGGCCCTGAGCGCTCGCGTCTGCGGCTCCCGGCGTTCAAATTTCCGGAAGAACGAGTTCAATGCCGGCAGATTTTCGACCGGCCCCAAATCCATGATGTCCGCCGTCTCCAGGCAGCGGCACCAGGCGCTGCTGAGGATCTTGGCCCGCGCAATACCGGCGTCGCGGAAGCGTTGGCCGATGACGCGGGCCTGGTCACGGCCTCTCTGGTCCAGGTTGCGCTGTGTCGCGCAGTCATCGACCCGGAAATTCTCAGGGTCGCCGGTACCCGGGGCCAGGGCATGGCGGATCATGGCAACGGCTTCTCCGCTTTTCAGGGCGGACCATAGGGCTTGCTCGCTGGCTTGAAGAGGGCTGGCAATCAGTGCACTGGCAAGGCAGAACCCCGCCATCACCAAGACGTAAGATAAACCGGATAAGGGGCGGAGCATTTTCATGCAGCAATCTCCCGTGTGAACCATGGCGTTTTGCATGTTGAGGCTGAGGCCTGTCTTTCCAAGGGCGAACGTCAGACTGTGGTCTCTTCGCAACAGTTAGCCTTAAAGATTTATGAATCCGCCGCGTTTTGCGCCCTGGGCACGAATTCCAGGAGTCTGGGTCTTGAGGTCTCCGGGCCGTTTAGCGCATGATCGCCCGATTGCAACAGCTGAACAGAGTCCCGAACCATGGTCCCCGCTTTCACCCAACGTTTTCACCGTGCCGCTCTCGGCGGTTTTCTGGCAATTGCCTTCAGCCTGTCGCTGTCGCCGAAAGCCGAAGCAGGCCCGACGTTTGAGGATTGGGACTTCACGGTCGGTGCCGGTGCGATGGTCGTGCCGGAATATCGGGGGGGTGGTACCGATGACGTCACCGTGCGCCCCTTGCCGCTGATCAGAATCGACTACAAGGACGTCGCCTTTCTCGACGTTCAGGAAGGCCTCGGCTGGAACGCGCTGAACCTGAAGAACTACAAGGCCGGTCCGCTGGTCCGATACTACTTTGGTTCAGACGACATGCCGGCGGGCATCGACGAGGTGGATCCAGGTGTCCAAGTCGGTGGCTTCTTCAATTTCATGTTCGAACGCTGGAAGTTTGACGTGACCGCCCTGCAGGCTGTTTCCGGCTCTTCCGAAGGCTTCCGTGGTGATTTTGGGGTCACATATGGCACCAAGATCAATCAGGATTGGGTCTTTACGGCGCGCCTTGGCACGACCTTCATGAACGGCAACGAACTGGCCACCTACTATGGCATTAAGGATAAGGAAGAGGTCCAGAGTGGCCTGAGCAAGTACACGCCTGACTACGGCTTCGAAAATGTCGGCTTGACCTTCACTCTTCGCTATCAGATCGAACCCTGGCTGAGCGCGACCTTCATTGGTGGTTACGACTACCTGCTGCCGGAAGCTGCCGATAGCCCGATCGTGAAAACAGTCGGTTCCGAACACCAGTACAAAGCGGGTACCGGTATCGCCTTCCACTTCTAAGATCGCGGTTTCTAAAGGCCAAGGGCCTCGAAGAGGGCGTCCAGGTCAGCCTGCGGGTTGGCAGCCACACAGCGCGACCAAGTCTCTTCCTTGATGCGCGTGCTGGAGGCCGTCAGGGGTCCGGCATTGATTGGCGTACCATCGATGCGCCGAAAACAGACGACCCCGGTCTCCGGCTCGGCAAACAGGGAAAAGCCCTCCGTCGCCTTGATCCGGGATGCCAATTCGTCTGCCAGGGCCATGGATCGTTCGATCCGTTCCGCCATGCCGTACCGTCCCCAGGCGAGCAGGGTTGCCAGCAGCGGAATGGCCACTGCACCGTGCGATCCCTGAATTCCGATGTTGGGCGCTGCCAGGTAGTAACCGCCGAAGCTGATGGCTTTTTCTGATCCCGTCCTATCCTTGAACAGGACGAGGGCGGATTCTTTCGGTTGAAACAGCCATTTATGCGCGGAGACAGACACTGAATCGGCGGCCTCTATTCCGTCCAGGCGGTCGGCATACCGCGTGAGGCGAAGCGGCCCGGCCCAAGCAGCATCCACATGAACCCATTCCGCCCTTGTTCCAGTCGTGAGGGTTAGCGGGTCGATGGCACCGGCCCCTGTTGTGCCCGCCGTCAGGACAAGCGCAGCGCCACCCAGATCCGGCAGCTGCTCTGCGTCCAACCGGTCCTGGTTGTCCGTGGGGATGGTCTCGAAATCCAGGCCGAGAATATTGGCCGCCTTTTCGACGCTGATGTGTGCGGATGCCGATGCCACGATCCGGCTGATCCCCCGAACCTCCCGCGCGGCCCAGAGCGCTGTCAGGTTCGCCAGGGTCGATCCCGGTGTCATGTGGCCGCCGGTCATACCGAACTCGGGTGCCAGCCAGGCAATGACCCGCTCTTCTGCAGAGCGTGCAAAAGGCGCTGTCGCCGGGTGCAGCAGGTTCTGATTTTGGCTCGCGCACCAGAGCGCCATCGCCCAGGTGATCCAGGGCGTGGGCGGGTCCATATGGGCAAAGCTTTCGGGTGCCCCCAACTTGGCGGCAGCGTCGATGACATGGGGGGCCAAAGTTCTCAACACGGCACTTTCGCCCAAGCCGGTTTCCGGCAGACTGTCCGGAATACCACCCGCTTCTCCGGAGTCAGGCAGCAGCAAAGCGGCAAAGGCGTCGGACAGTCCGCTTGTATCGGCTTCGAAACTCGGATCAAAGTAGGGCTTGCCTGACATCGGGCTATCCTCTCCAAGGGGGAGAGGTTCACTTTATGCCGCGCTTGTCAGCCAGGAAAGGTTTGATTCTAAAGCATGAAAGTCTTCTGCGTTTCCGCCCACCCGGAACCCAAATCCTTTAACACGGCGCTCTTGAAACGTGGTCTGGATCAGTTGCGCCGGAATGGCCACGAGGTCGACCACTCGGATCTCTATGCCATGGCGTTCAACCCGGTTGCCAGCGCGGACGATTTCCAATCCCGCACCGATCCGGATTACCTCGTTTATGCCCTTGAACAGCGACAGAACTTCAAGGCCGGGACGCTGGCATCCGATATTTCCGGCGAGGTCGAAAAGTTGATCCGTTGCGACCTTTTGATTCTGCATTTTCCGCTCTACTGGTTTTCGGTACCCGCCATCCTGAAGGGCTGGATCGACCGGGTGATGATTTCCGGTCTGACCTATGGCGGGCGGCGCTTCTATGACCAGGGTGGCCTCAAAGGCCGCAAGGCCTTGCTCACCTTCACGCTCGGCGGGCGCGAACACATGTTCGGACCCGATAGCATCCACGGCCCGATCGAGGACATGCTGCGCCCTTTGATCAGGGGATCTCTTCACTACGTCGGGCTCGAGGTTCTGGATCCATTCATCGGCTGGCACGTGCCCTACATTTCGGACGAGGCCCGGGCGGCCATCCTGGATGACTATGCAGCCAGGCTCGGCAAGATCGAGACGGAGGAGGGGATAGGTCCACCGAGCCTTGCAGGCTTCGACGAGACCTTCAATCCGATCCGAAGGTCGGACTAAAGGGTCAGCTTCACCTCCATGATGCCTTCTTCCGGGATCTTGCGGGCCACGAAACCGAGCGCGATGACCAGGTCCAGCATGGGCCGGTTCTCGGACAAGACCTCGCCCACGATGGCCTTGGTTCCTCGCGCCCTGCAGTAGTGGATCATCTTGTCCAGAAGCTTCCAGCCAAGTTTCTGTCCTTTCAGATCAGAGCGCACAACGATTGCATATTCGGCATGTTCGTTGTTGGGATCCGTCACGGTCCGCACGACGCCAAGCGTTTCATCTTCAATGTCCTCACCATCCGGACCCTTAACCAGGGACTTGGCGATGAAGGCCATTTCGCGGTTGTAGTCGATCTGGGTCAGGCGGGCCATCTGGTCGTGGGGTAACTCGCCCACAAGGCCGAAGAAACGAAAACGGATGTCTTCCGGTGTCAACTTTGACAGGAATTCATAGTGTTTCGGCTCGTCCTCGGGCCGGATGGGACGCAAAAGGGTCGGGCGGCCGTCCCGCAGGTCAAAGCGCTCTTCCAGGTCTTCCGGATAGGGGCGGATGGCCAGGCGGTCGAGCGGTGCTTCGCCCTTGTCCGATATCCTTATCCGACCGTCGAGGGCGAGCAGGCCCACGGCGTGCAGGCGAAGCGGGTTGAGGTCGGCCTCGATGATCTCGGGGAAATCCGTCACCAGTTGCGAGAGCCGTGTCAGGCTGACCAGCACCGCTTCCCGGTCCACATCGCCGTCCCGGGCACGGGCTTCCAACTGGGCGGAGACGCGGGTTCTCCCAACCAGTTCGGCAGCCAGGTGCATGTTGAGCGGCGGCAGGGCAACAGCCTGATCACCGACCTCGGCAACGGCGGATCCGCCTTGACCGAACAAAATGACCGGCCCGAACAGCGGATCGACGGCGACCCCGGCAATCAATTCAGGGAACTGCGCCCGGGGTGCCATGGATTGCAC
This sequence comes from Magnetovibrionaceae bacterium, assembly GCA_049603795.1. Taxonomy (GTDB): domain Bacteria; phylum Pseudomonadota; class Alphaproteobacteria; order Rhodospirillales; family JBMYSY01; genus JBMYSY01. The sequence goes on along the minus strand of JBMYSY010000014.1, from coordinate 4,839 downwards.
GGTGAAGCCCTGAATTTCCGCACGAGGTGCGCGGGTAGCCAGGTGCCGCTTCATGGTCTTCGCAGCATCCCGAAGGGCCTCTTCATTGTCCAGGTGCAGGCGCACACCGCCGGCCCGCGCCTTGTAGCGGATGTCGTAAGACAACACCTTGAGAGCCACGGGATAGCCGATTTCCTCGGCCAGGCGGACGGCCTCGTCCACATCTCGGGCGACACCGGTTGCAACTGTCGGGATGCCATAGGCCTCGAGAACGGACAGGGATTCCGGCTCGGTCAGGATCTCCCGACCCTCGGCGAGGATGCCATCGAAGAGTTTCCGGACCGACTCTCTGTCGGGTGTGAAGCCGCTGGGACCGGCCTGCGGTACCTCCATCAGCAGTTCCTGGTTCCGCTGATAGTGGATCATGTGCATGAAGGCGGCGACGGCCAGATGCGGCATGGTAAAGGTCGGGATGCCGGCCTTGGCAAAAGCATCCCGGGCGGTTTTTACGGAATGCTCCCCAACCCAGCAGGTCAGGACCTGTTTTTTGTTCTTCTTGGCAGTCTCGATGATGCTTTCGGCGATGTCGAGCGGGGCAGCCATGGCGCTGGGCGCGTGCATCACCAGGATCGCGTCCACTTCGCTGGCCTGCTCCAAGACCTCCAGAGCCTTGCCGTAGCGCGACCCGTTTGCATCATCGACAATGTCGACCGGGTCCGCATGTGACCAGGTGCCGGGCAAGACCCGGTCCAACTTGGCTTTTGTCTCCTCAGTCAGTTGGGCGAGGCGCCCTGAGGTGTCGGCCAAGGCATCGGCTGCAACAACGCCCAATCCGCCTCCGTTGGTCAGAATGGCCAGGCGATCTTTCTTGACCGGCCTGTAGCGCCCAAGGGTTTCGGCTGCGGCGAACAGTTCGGCCACGGTTTGCACCCGGAGCATCCCGGCGCGGCGGATAGCGGAATCGAAGACGGCGTCGGATCCCATCAGGGCCCCGGTATGTGTCGCCGCGGCCTTGGCACCCAAACCGTCACGCCCGGCCTTGACCACGATGATCGGCTTGTTGCGCGCCGCCGCCCGCGCCGCCGACATGAAGTTCCGACGTTCATGGATGGTCTCGATGTAGAGCAGGATCGCGCGGGTAAACGGATCGGAGCCCAGAAAATCGATAATGTCGCCAAAATCGAGGTCTGCGCCGTCGCCCACTGAAATAAAGTGCGAAAAGCCGACCCCGTGGGCAGCCGCCCAATCCAACACGCCCGAACACATAGCCCCCGATTGGGACACAAAGGCGACTTTTCCTTCTTCCGCCTTGAGATGCAGGAAACTGGCATTGAGCCCGATGCGGGGCACCATCAATCCCACGCAATTGGGGCCGAGCACCCGCATGCCGTGTGCTCGGCCGATCTCAACCATGTGGTCCAGCGCGCTGCGGCCATCTGCCATCTTGGCCCCTTGCAGGCCGGTGCTGAGCACCACGGCTGCCTTGGCCCCGGACTCGCCAAGGGCTTTCAGGTGTTCGGGTACACTTTCCGCCCGGGTGCAGATGACCCCCAGATCCGGCTGCTCCGGCAGACTGGCCACATCCGGATAGGTCAATACGCCAGAAACAGCCTTGTGGCGGGGATTAACCGGCATGATTGGCCCTTTGAAACCGCCATGGAGCAGGTTTTTCATGATCACATGTCCGACCTTTTCAGGGCGGGCAGAGGCACCGATGACGGCGATGGATCCTGGATTGAACAGCTTGTCCAAATGGCGAAGCGGCATGAAGTGTGAAATCCCTTTGCAGAACGGATCGTGTCGGTTGAACGCTAAACTAGACGTCGAGGATGACCCAAAAGAGACAACGCAACCAGAGCCTGATCGAGGAGAGGGGAGAACGACTCTTTAAGGGCGGCTAAGGGCTCTGATCGAAGCCGATCAAAAACCAGAACGGTCGAATCTCTTTCCGGCGAGACTCTCGTCCCGCAAATGTATATTCCTAAATCCTATGGCGATCCAGACGGCTGCTCGTCATCATTCTGGCGGGAAAACAATTTTGAACTTCGTTGTCATATAGACGCGAACACTGTAACATTTCAGCAACAATTCAATGGTTTGGGGCCCTGGGAGTTGGATCAACAATCGGACAAGACCGATCAATGGAAGAAGTGGTTTCGGCTGCGGTTGAGGTCGAAACTACTGGTTATCTTTGTCCTGACCAAAGTGCTTCCGCTTACGTTGATCGCCCTGATCGCCTGGTCTTCCGCGCAGAATCTGGGCGATGAGGTTTTGGTCCGTACCGAAGACCTGGCCGACCAGATGCGGTCCGGCATCGGGGCTGCGGAAGATCTCGCCGTAAAGGATTCCGTGGCCGCCCTTGATGATCGCGCGCGTGAAGCGATCGAAGCCCGGACAACGGATATCGCGCTTCAGGTCGCTGATTTCCTCTACGATCGTGACAGTGATGTTTTGATAGCGGCAGCCCTTCCGAGAACATCCTCGGCCTTCCGGAGCTTTGTTGATCAAAAGGTGCGCTTCATTCCGGTTGAGCCGGATTGGCAGTTGAATGAGGCCGGAGATGCTTGGGAACCCGTCGGGCGGGAGGAGGGGGGCTCAGCTACTCCTGATGTCGTTCCCGGCAGTCCGGACAATGCGAGCTCTTTCAACTATCGAGGCGAAGAACACGCCCTGGAGCGTTTGCGGAAACCACTCTATCGGGAGATCACTTTTTTCGATCTTTCCGGAAAAGAGATCATTAAGGAACAACCCGGGGTAACACCTGGCAAGGGGGCAACAGCCGGGAAGAGCGATCTTCGGGACATCTCGGACCGGCAGGAAACCTGGTGGAAAGCGGAAACCTATTTCGATGCCATCCAGGACCTGAAGCAGGGGGAAATCTGGGTATCCGATGTCATCGGCCTTCAGGTCACCGCCCCGCTGATTGGCCCCTACACGAAGGCCCGGACCGATGCCAAGGGGCTTCCCTTTGAACCGGAGAAGGCAGGGTTTGCAGGTAAGGAAAACCCTTTGGGCAAGCGTTTCGAGGGGTTGGTGCGTTGGGTAACCCCGGTTTTCGAAGGGGACAGGAAGATCGGTTACGTCTCTTTGGCCCTGGATCACGCGCATCTCATGGCTTTCACCGATCATGTGAAGCCGACGGATGATCGTTACACGCCGATTCCCGATCCAGGCAGCGGCAACTATGGTTTTATGTGGGACTACCGGGGGCGCAGCATCTCTCACCCAAGGGACTATTTCATACCGGGTTATGACCCGGAAACGGGCCTGCCCGCAGCCTCATGGCTGGCGGCGGACGATTGGGAAGCCTGGCAGGCCAGTGGTTTGGATTTTGCCGCTTTCACAGCAACCTTGGAGCCCTTCGGCAATCAATCCCTCCAGAGAAGGCCCGCCCTGGAACAAATCCCGGCTGGCCAGGTCGGACTTGATTGCCGTTGGCTTGCGTTTGCCCCGCAATGTGTCGGTTGGCGCAATCTGACCCAGCATGGCCAGTCCGGCTCCTTTAAGATCTTCTGGTCCGGGTTATGGAAGCTGGTGACTGCAGCCGCCATCCCCTACCACACCGGACCCTATGCTGACCGGGCGACGGGCTTCGGTTTCATCACCCTGGGCGCGAACGTCGATGATTTTCACGCTCCCGCCGTCAAGTCGGCAGAACGCCTCGAAGTTGTGTTGAGCGAGCAGGAAGAGATTCTTGTGGCGAAACAGGAAGGTATTGAATCGGCGATCTTGGCCAGCCTGCGGAACACCTGGACCGAATTGACCGCCTCGACCATTGTGATGATCGCGATTGTCGTCGCCATCGCCCTTGTGCTCGCTTCTGCTCTGACACGACCGGTGAACACGGTGATCGACCAATTGCGCCGGTTCAGGGAAGGTCATTTGCACGAGCGCCTGGAACCCGCCGGGAATGACGAATTGGGCGAGTTGGTTACGTCTCTCAATCAGATGGCCGACCGGTTGGAACTGGTCCTGGCGGAACACGCGAAGGCCCGCGAAGACGCGGAGAGTGCGACCAGGGCGAAATCGAATTTCCTGGCCAACATGAGCCATGAACTCCGAACCCCTCTAAACGCCATCATCGGCTTTGCCGAGATGATCTCGATGTTCCCGGATAAAGACAAAGTGACCGAATATGGCCTCCATATTCACAACTCCGGCAAGCACCTGCTCGAGGTGATCAATGACATTCTCGATCTGGCTCGCGTCGAGGCCGGCAAGCAGGATCTGTCCGAAACCACATTCGGTGTCGCTGCGGCGCTCGAAGAGGTCCGGCCCTGGCTGGCGGGGCAGGCGGCCGCCGGTGGTGTTCAACTGGATATTGCTCATGTCCGCAGCAGGCTGGCCCTCAAGGCCGATAACCGTCTATTCCGTCAGATCCTGACAAACCTAATCGGCAACGCGATCAAGTTTACGGAACGCGGCGGCGCGGTCACCGTAACAGTGGTCGTGGGAACAGATATCCGCGGCCTTGAACCCGTTGCGGATGGCTTTTCCGGTTTGCAGATTTTGGTGAAAGACAGCGGAATCGGCATGACTCCTGAGCAGGTTGAAACAGCCCTGACGCCCTTCGGTCAGGTTGATTCAGACCTCTCCCGGAAATTCGAAGGCACGGGGCTGGGCCTACCGCTGGCCCGGTCCCTGGCGGCCCTGCACGACGGGGAAATTTCAATCGATAGCGAAATCGGGGTTGGTACCCTGGTGACCCTTTCGATCCCGCCGGAGCGCGTTGTCTTGCTTGAAAATCTAACAGGGTTGGAGACCGTCTAGAGGGCGATTGAACATCTAGGGCGGTTTTCGTCGCTATTGGGTCACTGAGATTGCTTTTGCTGTCTTTTCAGCAGGATGTTGTTCGCAGGC